>NZ_JAKVIR010000004.1 GCF_022601975.1 Pontibacter sp. E15-1 | reverse complement strand
CCATACCATACCATACCATACCATACCATACCATACCATACCATACCATACCATACCATACCATACCATACCATACCCATAAAACGCAGTCGGCCTTCCTGAAGCGAATCAGGAAGGCCGACTGCGTTTTGTTACTGCCTAGTCTTTATAGATCAGCACCTCCGATTTCCCTTTCTTTATATAGCCGCGGTACATCCCGGCTGAGTTGAAGGGCATGGCGATGTTCCCGTTTCTGTCCACGGCGATCACACCGCCCTCACCGCCACGCTCCACCAGTTTGTGCATCACCACCTCATCGGCAGCCTTTTTCAGCGGGAGCCCTTTGTAGGCCATCAGTGAGGCGATATCGTGGGCCACCACCGACCGGATAAAGTACTCGCCATGCCCAGTGGCCGACACGGCACAGGTAGTGTTGTCAGCGTAGGTACCTGCGCCAATAATCGGCACGTCGCCCACGCGGCCGTAGCGCTTGTTGGTCATACCGCCCGTTGAGGTGGCCGCAGCCAGGTTTCCGTAGGCGTCCAGAGCCACCGCGCCCACCGTCCCGAATTTTTTGCCCTCGATGAAGATGTTCTCGGTGCTGCCCGAGCCGCCGTTGTGGTCCAGCTCGGTTTTCTCGTTATCCTTGATTTTCTGCAATTGGTTGAAGCGCGTCTCGGTATAAAAATAGGCCGGGTCCACGATCTCCATCCCCTTCTCCTGCGCGAATTTCTCCGCACCAGGGCCAATCATCATCACGTGTTCCGACTGCTCCATCACGGCGCGGGCCGTACTGATCGGGTTTCGGATGGTGGTTACGCTGGCGATGGCACCGGCTTTCAGCGTCTTGCCGTCCATGATAGCGGCGTCCAACTCGTTCTTGCCCTCGTTGGTGAACACGGCCCCTTTGCCAGCGTTAAACAGCGGCGAGTCTTCCATCACGCGCACGGTGGCCTCCACGGCATCCAGGCTGCTGCCGCCCTTTTCCAACACCGCATACCCTGTCTTCAGGGCCTCGTTCAGTTTTTCTTTGTAGGCTTTCTCTTTCTCGGGCGTCATGTTGGCGCGGGTAATCGTGCCTGCGCCACCGTGTATCACCAGCGTGATTTTGCTGTAGTCGGGCTTCGACGACTGGGCCAGGCCCATATACCCGGCCAGCAGGCACAGGCAGAAGAGATATAGTTTCTTGTTCATGTGAAGAAGTGAGTTGGTTGAAAGTTTCGCTTTGTTAAAGTAACGAAACAAAAGGGCAAATGCACGGGCGGACACCAAAAACACACCTAGATTGCTTCGCGCAACAGACTGATGCAGTCCCACGCCTGGCAGCTATGGCGGTTTAGCAGATCTCATCTGCCCACGCGTCAGTGTAAATAGCCAGTTCCGGGTCGGGCGCTACCATCAATCAGCTCAAAAGCCCGGGTATACTGCGCGAGTTCGTCTGAGGCAGATGCTCCCAGCTTGGGTTTCATGTTTCGACGATGGGTTTCTACAGTAGTAACTCTCGATGGCGCAAGCCTCCGCTTGTGCCTTATCAGTAAACTACCCTGTCGCACATCGCCCCACTATGGCAGCACCGCGGCATCTTTCGCCAGTGACGGAAAATTGGCAACGGGCACAGGAAGATCGGATTTCCGTATTACCTTGTACCTGCTTTGATTTTATACCCCATGACCGTAATCGACAAGCTGGCCTGGATTGAGCTCCGGGACAGGAAAATACTGAGCACCCGCAGCAAGGGCAAAGACGCATACTATATCCCGGGCGGCAAGCGCGAGGCCGGCGAAACAGACCAGCAAACCCTACTCCGCGAAATAGAGGAAGAGCTGACGGTGCGCCTGCACCCCGAGTCGCTCCGTTTCCTGGGCATTTTTACCGCGCAGGCGCACGGCCACGCCTCCGGGGTGGAGGTGAAAATGCAGTGTTACGCGGGCAGTTATACCGGCACGATACAGGCAAGCGCCGAAATAGCCGAGGTGGTATGGCTCACCTACTCCGACCGCCCCCAGGTGTCGCCGGTAGATCAACTGATTTTCGACTGGCTGCAGCAACAAGACCTCCTTGACTAAAACTAACCCAAAGCAGGCAAATATGTCTTTTTTACTCCGCCTGAAGCACTGGCAGGCTTTCCTGCTGCTGTTTGTGGTGCCGTTCGCGCTGCGCTACGGCCTGCTCAGTCTGCTTGCCGCCCTGTCGGTACAACCCGGCGTGGTGGCCATGCTGCTGCTCGATGCCATGCCCTCGCTCGTGTATGTGCTGTGGCTGTGGCGGTTGGGGCTATACCTCTACCGGCGGCTACCTCCCGACATCACCATCAGCAGCGTCTTTTTCCATTTGGGTGCTGTATACTTCGCGCTGTATACCCTCCTGCTGGTTTATACCCTCGGCCTTGTGAGGGAGAGCGTGCTGTTGGGCACCCTCCCGTTTGGCATGTTGTTGCTGCTGGCTCCGCTGCATCTGCTGGCCACGGGTTGCTTTTTATACCTGGTATACTTTGTGGCGCGGTCGCTGGTGAGCGTGGAGCAAGGGCGGGTGGTAACGGGGGGCGAGTTTGCGGGCGCTTATCTCCAAATCATTTTCCTGCCGCTCGGCATCTGGTTTTTGCAGCCCCGCCTGCACCAAATAACCCTAGGTGCTGCCCAAGTCTGAGCGGCAGCCAGCATCCAAAAGTATTTTTGAAAAAATATATAAGCTGAACAAAATATTAAGAACAGCGGCGCGTTTACAGCAAAGATTAATTTATATATAGTATTTTGAGGCCATATTTTTAGTCAACAGTATATTAATTTCCCATATTTGCAACGCAACTAATAATTTCAAACCAAACAACAAATCCCTAAATCAATGAAATTAAATTTCTTCAAAGCCTCCCTCTTTTCGCTGTTGCTGTGCTCAACCCTGCTGGCTTCCTGCGTATCCTCTAAGAAGTATGATGACCTGAAAGCGAGCAAGGAAGCACTTGAGCGCGAGCAGGAGGCCTCCAAGCAGAAAGTAGACGAACTCTCTGCCTCCCTCAAAGACCGTGAGCAGAAGCTCGCCGAGATGGAGCGCGCCATGAACGAGCAGCAAAAGGTATTGGATAACCTGAAAAACGAGGTGAACGCAGCCTTACAGGGCTTCAACCAAGGCGACCTGAGCGTGAACGTGAAGGACGGCAAAGTGTATGTTTCGATGTCGGACAAGCTCTTGTTTGCCACCGGTAGCACAAAAGTGAACGCTGGCGGCAAAAAGGCGATTGACCAACTGGCCAACGTGCTGAAGAAAAACCAGTCGGTTGGCGTGATGGTGGAAGGCCACACAGACGACGTGAGCATAACCGGCGGCATGAAGTACATGACCGACAACTGGGACCTGAGCGTGCTGCGCGCCACCGAGATCACCCGCATGATGACTGAAAAAGGCCTGTCTCCGGACAGAATCACGCCTGCCGGACGCTCTTACTACATGCCGGTAGACACAGGTCGCTCTGCTGAGGCGAAGTCGAAGAACCGCCGCACCGAGATCATCCTGACTCCGGACTTCTCTGAGATTTACAAGATCCTGGGCATCCAGTCTTAATCCGGACTACATTTTATAGTAAAAAAGCCGATGATCCGCGAAGGTCATCGGCTTTTTTTATGGCTAGGGGTTGATTGTTGATTGCTAGTTGTTAATTGCTGATTGGTATAAGGCTGAGATTGGTATAAGGCTGAATGCCAGGAAAGGTTCTCAATGCGAAAACAATTTAAATTTGCAGTCTTCACTTGTATAGAGACTGGATAAAATGTCTCTACCTGTCTTTCATCCCCCTGCCCCCTTCTTCGTCGAGGGCCCCTACCCCCAAGTTAATCTTGTAGGGGAAAATTTAGCAGCTTTCGAACACCTAAAACCATCCATGCCACTTCTTTTTTGTCATCCTGAAAGGATCTTGTGGGCAAGCCGCAATTGCTTAATCTCCCTTCCACCAAGATTCTTTACAGAATGACAATGGATTTTGATGCTTTAAATGCTTCCTGTTTTTTCCCTACAAGATTAGCCTCCAAGGGGGACTTTTTCTTCTGTACTTCACTGCGCCCCGAAGGCTTTCGGGGTGTCTAAGAATGATGTCGAGTCTGTGACTCGACTGGGCCAGAGGCCCACTTATTCCTTACACGCGCGAGACGCAAGCGAAGGCAAGTTCAGCATGAAACGGCCCTTCCCTTGAGAAGGAAATTGCATCATACCATTCAACAACAAACAAATACCAATCAGCAATTAGCTATTCCCCTCCTTTGCAAGCCGGATCGCTTCCCACAACTCTTCTGCTCGTTGTGAGCCGATGAGCAGGGGCCGCTGGTTATAGAACTCCAGCTTCACACCCTTTGTGCCGGATGTATTGTAGGCTTTGCCCTGCAGGCCCCAACGCATCCCCCAGCCGCCGTATTCCAGTATGGGATTATAGGTAACATGTATGTAGTTCCGGATGGTATGCAACGGAATGATTACCGGCTTGTGGTGAAACGGCCAGAATCGCACCTGCAACTCCCCCGGCCTCACCTCCGTGGTCAGCGACATTTTGTAAAAGAACCAGGGCAAGCCGATGCCCACCAGCACGAAGGCCACCGTAAGCTGCACATCGGCAATCGGCCTGCTGCCAAATACAGCCCCAAACAGCACCTGCGAAATAAACCCGGCCCAGAACAGGCCGGCTACCCCAAGCACCACCACCCACAGCCAGGGCTGCCGGAAACGCTGCTTCTCCCGGAAATAGACATACTGTTCTTCCATTTTTCTAAATACTGCTTTTAGATGGCAGGGATGCGGCCTCCTATATATTCACTTCTATGCTATAGCACCGCATGTATGTTAGCGGCGCAGTCCCAGGAGACAAACAAAGAAGCGCTTGCCATTGCAGCAAGCGCTTCTTTTAACAAAACGGAAAGTCTAAAATCCTATGTCTGAAATCTTGTGTCTACTATTAGCCAATAGCCTGCTCCAGGTCAGCCAGCAGGTCTTCGATGTCCTCCACGCCTACGCTCAGGCGGATGAGCGAGTCGCTCAGGCCTGCCTTCAGGCGCTCTTCGCGCGGAATGCTGGCGTGCGTCATGCTGGCCGGGTGCCCGCACAGCGACTCCACGCCGCCCAGCGACTCGGCCAGGGTGAAGAACTCAAACTTCTCGAGTACGCGCACGGCATCCTCCACTTTGTCGCCTTTCAGCACAAACGACACCATACCCCCGAAGTCGCGCATCTGCTTTTTGGCGATTTCATGGTTGGCGTGTTCTGCAAAGCCAGGCCAGTATACCTTCTCTATCTTCGGGTGGTTTTTGAGGAACTCCGCCACCTGGCGGCCGTTCTGGCAATGGCGCTCCATGCGCAGGTGCAGCGTTTTCAGGCCGCGCAGCACCAGAAAGCAGTCTTGCGGGCCGGGTGTGGCACCGCAGGAGTTCTGGATAAAGGCCAGCTGCTGGGCCAGATCATCGTCATTTACAATCACAGCGCCCATCACCACATCCGAGTGGCCACCCATGTACTTTGTCAGGGAGTGCATCACGATGTCGGCGCCCAGGTCGAGCGGGGTTTGCAGGTATGGCGTGGCAAAGGTATTGTCGGCCACCACCAGCAGGTTGTGCTTTTTGGCGATGTCAGCGCAGCCTTTTATATCAATAATGTTCAGCAAAGGGTTTGTCGGCGTTTCTACCCACAGCATTTTGGTGTTCTCGTTCACCAGCGCCTCAATGTTCTTCAGGTCGCCCATATCGGTGAAGTGGAACTTGATGCCGTAGTTCTGGAACACCTTCGTGAAGATGCGGTAGCTGCCGCCATACAGGTCATTGGTGGAGATCACCTCGTCGCCGGGCTTTAGCATTTTGATAATCGCATCCACGGCCGCCATACCCGACGAGAAGCACAGCCCGTGCGTACCGTTCTCGAGCGCCGCCAGGGCATTCTGCAGCTGCGTGCGGGTGGGGTTGTGCGTGCGGGAGTATTCATACCCCTTGTGGTCGCCGGGTGAGCGCTGCACGTAGGTGGACGTCTGGTATATCGGCGTCATGATCGCGCCTGTGGTTGGGTCTGGCTCTACGCCAGCGTGTATCGCTTTTGTTCCGAATTTCATATATACAGTATGGTTTTTTAGAATGATCGGTATGCTGCAAGTTAAAAAAATTAAGGCAGAAGACGGCATCGTCCGCTATACTGCCGCCCTCCCCCTTCAGAATGCACTTTCAAAGTACCTGAAATCTTTTGTCTTTTGTATTTCGTCTATTAGAGCAAGTTTAAATTTCATTTTTGAAAGCGAAAAAGGTGAAGTCAGAACCCTTGATGGACGTTTTGTAGCCCAAAAGATGAATTTTAAACACGCTCTTAACCCAAGTTGCGCGACTGCCCCGTATACCTGACGACGAACGCGTTTTGCCAACAGATTGCTGGTCAGAAGACACAGCAAAGGCGGTTATATATCTTTAAGTATACATAAGTATACATCTGAAAGAAAGCAACACGCTCTGAGGTGAACAGAATCGAGAGTGAGCCATTTTATACTATACCTGTTGCCGCTCAAGTTGAGTGATCATTAAAAAAACAATTTATACCCCTACATGAACGTCCTTCCTGTGCTGCGCGCACTTTTGCGCGAAAATGCCTCAACCTTTATCTCGATGCTGCTTTTGGTGGTGGTGCCTGTGGTAGTCAGCTCTACCCTGGCGGTGGTGCTGTACCAGTATCAGGACCTGCTGGCGAACCTCTCGTGGGGGCAGATGCTGCTCTACTTTGCAGTCATCTCCGTAACGATGGCCTTCGCCCTGACACCGACCACTTTTGTGGCGCTGGTCAGCGGCTTTTATCTGGGCTGGGGCGGCTTTGCCGGCATTGTGGTATCGTATGGCATCGCGGCCTTGCTGGGGTATGCGCTGGCCCAGCTGATAGACCACGGCAAGATGATGAGCTTCCTAAACCGCTTCGAGAAGGCCCGCATCCTGATGCAGGAGCTGCGCCACGAGAGCTGGGTACTCATCATCCTGACGCGCATTTCGCCGGTGCTGCCCTTCGCCCTCATGAACTTCGTGCTCTCACTGCTGCAGATAGACAAGCGGAAATTCTTTATCGCCAGCATTGTGGGCATGCTCCCGCGCACGCTTTTCTTTTACTGGGTGGGCACCCAGGCCCGGGATGTGCTGTCGGTGCTGCAGTCGCCGGACAGCGGCACGGGAGGCAAGCTGCTGGTGATCGCGCTGATAATCATTTCGATAGGCGGCCTCTACCTCCTCTTCGACCGTGCCCTGAAGCGCGCGCTGCAGAAAGCGGCCGGAAAAAGTTAACAAAATATTGCCTCAGGGCTTGCGTATAAAGGAAAAAGGGCTTTACTTTGCACCATCATCACACGAAAAAACGGTCACGTAGCTCAACTGGATAGAGCATCTGACTACGAATCAGAAGGTTAGGGGTTCGACTCCCTTCGCGACCACCACTTTACATAAAATGCCGCTAAGACTTAGTTACTTAGCGGCATTTTTACTATTATTCACCACACATTTTCACCACACCTTACTATTTCTATATCAAGACATTGTTCTATTTTGCAATTCTATAATTCTTGTAAAATTATTTTCACAAGCAGAAAGCATGGTAAGGCAATAATGAATAATTATACCTTCTAAAGGGCGATTTACCATGTCAGCCAAGAAACACTACTTGAAAACCTATAGTTGCTATGAGCACACACCCTTACATCAATCAGTATGCTGGTCAACTTGCTAGAGAAGTAAATACTTACCTCCGAGGTGAGGGTGGAAGCAACGAACGCTACGGAGTCGCTGTGGAAACCATAAAAAATGAGTTAAATACCCTTCCACCTCATAATTCACAGATTGTGCTCGCACAAGACCTTTATACTGGGATTCCTTTTGAAGCCATAGCAGTTTGGTTCAACAAACGTATCGGGGAGTTTATACAATTCCCTAACTTCCTGTCCTCATCCATGAGAGATTTTAACAATGCTGCTACGGTTTATCGGATAGCCACTTCTTCGTCATCAGCAGGAAGAGACATATCCAAGATAGTGAGAAAACCGGGTGAGGCTGAGGTTTTGTTTCTGCCTAACACTATTTTCAAAATCACCGGAGTGACAGAGAAACGTTTTGTTGAACTTGAAGAGGTCAGCGAAGCGCCCTCCCCTATTGTAATTTTAAGAGAAGTTTTTTTGCAAGACGAGGAAGTTAATGAGATATATGAACATGCAAATAATATCATTTGTGACGAAAATGATATACCAAGCCTGTTCGATACGGGTGAGATATAGCTCGGTCATTTGCACCAAATGCCTCTTCATGATCGCAGAGCGGTTCCACAAACTTTATATATAAGGTAAAAGTACTTTATCAATAGAAGAGCAATTCAAGCACTTAGACTCCCTGTTCCAGATTGTAAGTACCCCGTTTTTCGGACAGTTCAACTGAGACTTTTCTCACTCTTTACTACCACCACTATGAAGTGGTCATGTGGTAAATTTGCTGCGCAGGCTCTGTGCCACGGGAGGAGTTTTCCATATGTCCACTTCTGCCTTCCGGCGGCCACTCGCTCGGGGTCAGGTTGCCCAGCGCGGGATACAGGGTATAAAGCAGAATTTGTGCTAATCCTTCACGAATGGCAGGGAGGGGAAATAAATATTATTCTGCCCCTAAACATATATAAAATTCTTTATATATATTTAGGGCATATAAAACAAACTTAAGTATGAAAACCCTTACCCCGTCCCGCTTATCCTGCCTTACGGCAGCTTTCTCCCTCTTCCTGCTTTTTGCCACCGCCTGTGGAAAAGAAGACAAGGGAGACCCAACCCCTGCTGCAGGTGAAGCGGCTGCCCCCTGCACGCTGCTCGGAGAGAACAGAAGCTCCCTCAGCGGCCTCAATGACCGAACAGCTACTGTGGCATATGATGCCAACGGTCGGATTGCATCCGTAACTTACGCTTACGGGGATGAACCAGAGCTTGTCGATAAGTACGAGCGCAACCCCGCTGGCAAGATCAGCAGAATGCAGACTTTCAAGGGTACGGAGGTTGTATGGGAGATGGTCCTGGAGTATGATCCTCAAGAGAAGTGGAAGAAAGTGACTACAGGTGCCAACGGCGGCGTTACTGTGCTGATCGCATATGAGTATGACAGCAAGGGGAACATTGTAAAGACCACCAGGACCAAAGAGGAACGGGGGAGGACAGAAACCAGCGTTAAAACCTACGAGTACACCAACGGGAACCTGACCAATATGGTAGTTGAGTATGGAACAAATGGTTACTTTGTTGACCACTTCGCTTATGAGTATTACCTGGACAAACCGGCTTTCCCTATAGAATACAACAGCGTTTTCGGTCTCAGTTATGATGCAGGGACTCCCTCCAAAAACCTGGTGAAAAGGGCTACCCTGACAAGACCTTCTGAAGAAGACTTTCGATCGGTTACTAACTACGCCTACAAATTGAACGGAGCGGGGATGCCGACCCGAATAACCAGTTCTCAAATCGATTACGACGGTAGCTTTGTCAACGACGTTTCATATGACTCTCTCGTTGTGACCCGTTCTTATCTATGCAAATAGGATATTAAGTGATCATGAAGCCATACGATGAGCCGACATCCCTATAGCAGTTCCTCCGAAAGAACATGGCTGGGACGAGGAAAAGCAGCGGGTCAAGCCCCGCCAGCCCTTTGCTTCCTGCCAACCAGAATTGCCGAGTAGTTTTCTCTTTTGCACAAGGTTAGCTATATAAATGTGCCGTTTCATGTATCAAAATATTGGAAATCTTCTATATTAGCACATATAATTGACCCCATGGTACAGGTTAGCGCGCAGCTCACGCAGCAGGATTTCATTAGGTTCAACTTTAGGTATTTCTTTAGCAGACCTTTAGTGAAAGTGTTTGTGGGGGTTCTGGGTTTTGCATTCCTGATCTCTTTGCTAGGGACGGTTTTAACGGGCATCTCTGAGTATGAGCAAGGAAATATAATTGAGCAGGGAATGTCCTTGCTGATTTTGCCAGGTATGGTGGGGCTGATTTGCTGGGGTGTTTATAGCCAGAGCAAAAGAAGCTATGCGACCACTAGCAGTGTGCATGAACCCATTACCTATACCTTCTCTGGTACAGGCGTGCATCTGAAAGGCAGCAGCTTTGAGTCTGACCTGACGTGGAAGGCCTTCCACAAGGTGCAGGAAACGAAACAATGGTTTATACTGTTTCAGAATAGTTCAGCCGCGAATCTGGTCCCAAAAGCCGCTATGGAAAGCGAGGAGCACCTACAAACGCTTCGGAAACTAATTGCGTCTCATAAGCACCTGAAGCACAAGCTGCTGAAGCAGTAACTGGCAATATGCATCCAGTCATTTTTATGTATGCGATCCTGTATAAAACCCTTCACAGCTTCCCCTTCTCGTATATAAAACTCAAATAACAAACCGCTGTTTACCGAAAACCCTTCCCTCCTGCCCAAAGAAACCATAACCATATTCCATATAATTTAAATTACATTCCGTAACTTCATCAGGATGTCTACGGTAAAGTTGAGGGGTATACCTTGCTGTGCGGCGATGCCATCCGATTTATTCTGAACTGAGAAGACACGGGCATGCATCTGTTTTTTTTCCTTGCTGGCTTTTTGCTGATACGGCGTTTCCGGAAGCTGCTGAAAGACGTGCCTGTGTATATAAAATGGCAGAGCCTGCTAACCTTTTCGAGGTGGGTTATCCCCATTTTGTTTTTGGT
The DNA here is from genome assembly GCF_022601975.1 of Pontibacter sp. E15-1. Taxonomy (GTDB): domain Bacteria; phylum Bacteroidota; class Bacteroidia; order Cytophagales; family Hymenobacteraceae; genus Pontibacter. The sequence goes on along the minus strand of NZ_JAKVIR010000004.1, from coordinate 227,381 downwards.
GGTCTCCGGTTTTTTCGATGGGGCAGAAAGCATCTTTATAGGAAGCATGCTCCTGCTTGGCCTTTTGCTATACCTGGACAAACAGCCCGACCTGTATGAATTCCGCCCCTATATGCAGGCCAATTACCCCTTGGTGGCAGCAGGGCTTTTAAGCAGCATCGCCGCCTTTTTGGTGCCTACGTTTTATAACTCTAAGTCCGGTTTCTTTGATTTTGCCATTGTGGGCTCCTTTATCTGGATTTTTGCCCGATGGGAAAACTCCAAAAAGCAGCAGCAGGAACTGAAGCTGGTCACCGACCGAAAAGCCGAGCTGGAGGTATTGGTTGCGGAGCGTACCGCGGAACTGACGCAGCAAAAGGACGCCTTGCAGGAAACCCTGCAGGAACTTAAAGTGATTCAGGCACAGCTGATCCAGCAGGAAAAGCTGGCCTCGCTCGGCGAGCTTACCGCAGGCATCGCCCACGAAATCCAGAATCCGCTGAACTTCGTCAATAACTTCTCGGAGGTAAGCTCGGAACTGGTAGAGGAACTGCAAACTGGCCCGTTGCACAGTTTGCCGGAAACTGAGAAAGAAAACGCCGAGGAAATTATACAGCACCTGACCCACAACCTGCAGAAGATAAACCACCACGGCAAACGGGCAGATGCCATTGTAAAGGGTATGCTGCAGCACTCCCGGAGCAGTACCGGCCAAAAAGAAACAACCGACCTAAACGCCATGGCCGACGAGTACCTGCACCTCAGCTACCACGGCCTGCGGGCAAAAGACAAAAGCTTCAATGCCAAGCTGGAAACGCACTTCGACAGCGCAATCCCAAAGCTGTATGTGGTGCCGCAGGACATTGGCAGGGTGCTGCTCAACCTATTCAACAACGCGTTTTATGCCGTTCAGCAAAAACAAACCATCTCAGCCCAGGAAGGCTACCAGCCCCTGGTGCAGGTAACCACCTCCAGAAAGCCCGACTGCGTAGAACTGCGCGTCCGCGACAACGGCTGCGGCATTCCCGAGAACATCCGCTCGAAGATCATGCAGCCTTTTTTCACCACCAAACCCACGGGCCAGGGCATCGGGCTGGGGCTGTCGCTGAGCTACGAGATCATTACCAAAGGGCACAAAGGCGAAATCACGGTCGAGTCAGAAGAGGGCGAATTCACAGAATTCACCATAAAACTGCCGCTATCTGCATAAGGTGAGTTGAACACTTCGTCAGCTTTCGGCTACTAAATAGCAGTGTACTAATGCAAGCTGCAATGAACTGCCCTGTTTAAAACCACCCCGCCTGCGGCACCCCTCCTTGAAAAAAGGAGGGGAGTGTACACTACACGAAAAGGAAACAGTGGATTAGTTGGTCGGCCTCTACTGGTAAGCCAAGTTGTAATTTACAAAAGCTGCATAAACCCCCATCCTGATTTACCTACACTTCCAAGAGGGCCCCTGCCCCAAGAAAAAATTGCTACAAGCGTAATTTATTCCCCTCCTTTTCTCAAGGAGGGGTGCCGCAGGCGGGGTGGTTTATTTCTACAGCGCCAGCGAAATCAATACTGGCCCCCGATCCGCAGCAGGTCGGAGTATACGCCCCTGGCCGTCACTTCGGCGCCTGCGCCTGCGCCCTGAATAACGATGGGCTGTGCGCCGTAGCTTTCCGTGAAGATCTCAAAGATGGAGTCGGCGTTTTTGATGCTGCCCAGGGGAGAGTTTTTGGATGCCTTCACCAGCGACACCGTCAGCTTGTTTTCGGCTACTTCCAGATCGCCCACATAGCGCAACACCTCATCAGGCTGAAGGCTACGCTTGATCTGCTCAAAATACGCGTCTATCTCCTCTTTTTTGGACAGGAACGCAGTATAGTCTACTGCATCGGCAGCAAATGCCGGCACGAGGCTCTCGATGGCAACATCTTCCAACTCAGACCGCAGCCCTACTTCACGGGCCAGGATGATGAGCTTGCGGGCCACGTCCAGGCCACTCAGGTCTTCGCGCGGGTCTGGCTCTGTCAGGCCTTTGTCGCGGGCCTCGGAAAGCACCGCTGAAAAGGGCTTCTCGGCCACCGAGTAGTTATTGAAGATATAGCTCAGCGAGCCACTGAACACCCCGCGTATCCGCTTAATCTTATCTGCGGAGTTGTGCAGGTGCTTGATGGTGTCGATGAGCGGGAGGCCTGCGCCTACGTTGGTTTCGTAGTAAAACAGCTTGCCTCTGCGCTTCAGGATACTGCGGAGGTTCTGGTAGAAATCATAGGAGATGGAGTTGGCCTTCTTGTTCGAGGCCACAATGTCGAACCCGCTGTTCACAATGTCGGGGTATAGCTCCGTGAGGGCCTGCGACGAAGTGTTGTCGGCGATCACGATGTTCTCCAGCCCGGAGGCCTTCAAACGCTCGATGATGGCGTTGAAATCGCTCTCGTCTGTGCTTGCCGCCAACTCCTGCCGCCAGCTATTGCCCAGACCGTCCTCGTTAAAGATCATCTTCCCGGAGTCGGCCACGCCTACAATGTTGATCTTCAGGTTGCGGCGCTTCTCCACCTCGTCCCCGGTCTCGATGATCTGGTCCAGCAGTTTGCCGCCCACGGTGCCTTTGCCAAAGGCAAACAGGTGCAGCGTTTTGATGGCCCCGAATACCTGGTTGTGCACCACGTTCACGGCCTTTTTCAGCGACTTATTGTCTACCACTAGCGAGATATGCTCCCCGTTGATGCTGTTGCTGATCAGGTACATCCAGATTTTGTTGCGCCGCAGGCCATAAATGGCTTTCTCGAGCGCGTAGTTATGCCGGCCCACAATCGCGATGATCGCTTTGTCGCTCTCTATCTGAATGCAGGAAATGTCGCCGCTGGCCAGTTCTTCCCTGAATTCTGAGGTGAGCACATCCTCGGCCACGGCGGCATCTTCCTTGTTGATCACAAAACCGATCCCGCGTTCAGAGGATGCCTGCGAGATCAGCCGCACGCTGATGCTCCGGCTGCTCAGGGCGCTGAAAATGCGGGCGTCTATACCCACTTTTCCGAGTAGCCCGCGCCCCTCCAGGCTCACCAGCGACACCTCTTCGATGGTAGACACGGCTTTGATTCCTTTCCCGGCGCCTTTCTTATCAATCAGGGTGCCCTGCAGGTTGGGGGCAAAACTGTTGAAAACCTTGAGCGGAATGCCGCTTTCCATGAGGGGCAGGATGGTTTTGGAGTGCAGCACGTTGGCCCCGAAATTCGCCAGCTCGTTGGCCTCGCGGTAACTCAGGTAGGGTATGCGCTGCGCGTTTTTCACATACTTCGGGCTGGCGGTGTATACCCCGTCCACATCCGTCCAGTTCTGCACCTCCGATGCCTGGATGAAGCTGGCGATCAGGGTGGCGGTATAGTTGCTCCCGTTTCTGCCGAGTGTGATGGTTTTGCCTTCCGGGTCGGCGGCGATGAACCCCGTGATGACCGGCACCTGGTGCGCCTTGAGTGACAGGAAGAAGTCCTTCGTTTTTTTGGCTGAGCTGGCGAAGTCAACGGTGGGTTCGTTGCCCTGGCACGTGGCGTCGATCAGCTGCCGGGCATCCACGAAAACGGCATCCAGGCCTTCTCTTTTTAAAAGCCCTGCCACTGTCTGGGCGCTGATCACTTCGCCGAAGGCCAGTACCCTGTCCCGGGCCCGGTCATTTTCCATACCGATCAGTTGGAGCGCCTGAAGAACCGCCTTCAGTTCCTGCAGGTAGGCATCCGTGTCCACGCCCAGGCCGGGGATGTGCTGCAACGCAACGAACGCTTCAAATTCACTGTCGAAGTTCTCGCCTTGCACGGCCTCCGCGTAGAGGCTCAGGAGCAGGTTGGTGCTCTGCCCTCTGGCCGAGACAACCACCGCCACGGCGTCTGTGGCGGCTTCTCTTTTTATGATGCTGATCGCACTTTCAATCGGCGCGCCGTTGCTCAACGACTTGCCTCCAAATTTTAACACCTTCATTCTTTCAATCTTTTTCAATCAAATCCCTGACTCCCTGGCCCCTCTTCCCCGCTGCTGTTGCGTTATGCAGGCAAATTCTCATTGTTTTGCCGGTAAAACAAGCAGATAGCCAGTTAAATTAGGCGGCCCGAAGCTCCGTATACGTCGGAACAGGAAGTGCCATGCACCTTTTGTGGCCGTATGCCTTCGCGTCCACCGGAAAGCCTCTGCCCCGGTAAACGGTTCAGCGGCGAATGCCAGCATACAGGATGGCAACCGCCGTATAATTTGGCTACCTTGTAGGCCAAAGGTATACACCAAAAAGCACATCAGCCATGAAAAACGTATTCGCCCAGGCAGACGCAGCGGAGTTGACTAGCCGCATCAACCAGCTACACCCAGACACGAAAGGGCTTTGGGGGAAGATGACCGTGGACCAGATGCTGGCGCATTGCAACGTTACGTATGAGTTTGTGTATGAGCAGAACCACCCCAAGCCCAATCCGGTGAAGCGGCTGCTGCTAACCCTGTTCGTGAAAAAGTTTGTGGTGAATGAGAAGCCCTACAAGCGAAACGGCCGCACGGCACCCGAGTTTATCATCAGAGGAGACAAAGACTTTGAGGCGGAGAGAAGCCGCCTGATCCGGTACATCCAGAAGACGCAGGAACTGGGCGCGGCGCACTTCCAAAACAAGGAATCGCATTCCTTCGGCCGCCTGAGCAGCCAGGAGTGGAACAACATGTTTTACAAACACCTGGATCATCACCTGAGCCAGTTCGGGGTATAGCCCCGAAAGCCGGGGTTTATACCCCCTCGTGCCAGCGCATGCGGATAGCACAAGGGGGTATAAACCGCTCTCGACGTATACCTTGAGGTCGAGGATGGCACCAGGCAGACAGGCTACACCTATCACGGTTTTTTGTTCAGGCCTGCCTGACTTGCTCTCCTTACCGTGTTACCACGACCCGTCGGTTGTATACCTTGTTATTAGCGGTGATGACGGCGATGTACATGCCAGCGGCAAGCGTCTCCAGGTTCAGTTGGATCTGTGTTTCACCGCCCCGCCCTGTCAACACTGTCTGCCCTAAGCTGTTTATCAGGCTGATCTGATCGATGATACTCTCCGCGTGAATGGTCAGGTAGCTGTTGGCTGGGTTTGGGTACACGCGCAGTGTTTCCTGCTCTTGCCGGGGTATGGCGGTTACCAGCCCGGCGGCGGCAAACTTCATCACGGTGGCCGAGCCTAGGTTTGCATAATCCCGAAAGGATACAAACGGGGTGCCGTTGGCGGACAGGGCCAGGTTGAAGAACTGGGTCTCCCCGGCAGAAAAGCCAGCTGTCCCGACGTTTTCCCAGCCTGTTCCGTTGTATCTCCTGACTGTGGCTTTGCCACTGTTTGCCCCATCGTAAAAGGCCACGAATGGAATACCAGCGGCATCCAGGGCCAGGCTGGCATACTGGGCCCACGCGTCTGAAAAGCTGGCTCCCCCTACCGTTACCCAATCGCTGCCGTTGTAGCGCTTCACTATCCCTTTGTTGCTGTTTTCTCTATCCTCATAGGCCATATAGGGCGTTCCGTTTGCGTCCAGGGCCAGGTGAAAAACTCCAAACTCGCCTGCTACAAAGTCAGTTACTCCAACGTCTTCCCAGTTGCCGTCGGTATATTTCCTGACCTTGGCCCGGTTCCTTCCATCCATGAACACAACAAAGGGTGTACCGCTAGCATCCAGGGCCAGGGAATGATGCCACGCTCCCCCATCGGATAGCCCGGGCTCGCCCACATCCTGCCATTGGCCTTGGCTGTATTTTTTCACGGCTGTCTTGTCTCCGTTCGCACGGTCGGTATACGCCACAAAGGGGGTGCCGCTGGCATCCAGGGCCAAAGAAGGCGCAAAGGCTTCCCCCGCCGAAAAGCCCGCATTCCCTACCGTTTCCCAGGCAGTGCCATTAAACTTCATCACGGTGGCTTTGTTGCCATTTACCCCATCCATGTAAGCCACGAACGGGACGTTGCTGGCATCCAGCGCTATGCTCATACTATATACCCGTCCGGCGGAGAACCCTGCTTCCCCGACAGGTACCCACTGGGTGCCGTCCAGTTTCATGACCGTGGCTTTTTCGCCACCGTTGGTTTCATCCCGGAAAGCGGCGTAGGGAGTGCCATGAGCATCGAGGGTTATAGCCGCGAAAGTCGTCCTGAACACGGATGGCCCGGCTGCATTTGCCTGTTGCCAGGTGCGGGTGTTGTCGAAGGCAGGCACCTCAACGGATAAGGCAACGGGGGCTGACGTGACCGTTTCACCGTTGCTGACGCGCACCTGGTACTGGTAGCCCTGCATGGAAACAGGGGCTTTGGAAAGGGTTAGGCTGGCCGTGTTGGCCCCGCTGTATACGCCGCCATCGGCTACATCCGTAAACGTGTCGCTGTTTCGCTTTTCCTGCCACTGATAGGTTAGGTTGGCCCCAGAGGCGGTCACGGTGAAGCTTTTATTCGCGCCGCCAGCCGCCGGGGATGCCACCGGCTGCGCGGTGATGGCAAGCTGCCCGGCTGCAAACTTCATCACATGCACTTTATTCGTCTCCCCCATATTCCCAAAGGCGATAAACGGGGTGCCGCTGGCGCTCAGGGCAAGGCTGGTATAGGTAGCGCCCTCCACGGAAAAGCCAGCTGTGCCAACGTTCAACCAGTTATTGTCCGTGTACCGCATCACGGTGGCTTTTCCTCCGTTTGCCATGTCCTGGTAGGCTACAAAGGGGTTTCCGTTGCCGTCGGGCGCTACAGAAACGAAGGCAGCCACCCCGGCCGAAAAACCGGGCCCGCCTACTGTAACCCAGCTACTGCCGCTATACCGCATCACCGAAACCTTGCCGCCCAGCCCATAATCCGCAAAAGCGACAACAGGATTTCCGCCCGCATCCAGGGTGAGGTCGGTAAAGCGCGCCTCTCCCACTGAAAAGCCAGTTGGCCCGACGCTCTCCCAACCAATCCCGTTATACTTCATCACGGTGGCTTTGTATTCGTCCCCGTGGTTTCCTTGTCCCGCGAAGGCAACATACGGGGTGCCGTTGGCATCCAAGGCCAGGCTGGTAAAGTTGGCCCTCCCGGCTGAAAGGCCAGCTTGCCCAACCGCTACCCACCTGCTGCCATCATACTTCATCACCGTGGCTTTTTGCCCGTTTACGTCATCTGCGTAAGCGACATAGGGTATACCGTTTGCATCCACCGCTATACTGCTCTGCACAGCCGCCCCTGCCGAAAGACCGGGTACCCCTACGGTTACCCAACTGTTGCCGTTGAATTTCCTGACGGTGATTTTATACCCTTCTGTCCCATCTGTGTAAGCCACGTAAGGCGCTCCGCTGGCGTCCAGCGTCAGGCTGACAAACATGGCCACTCCGGCTGAAACGTCCGGCGACCCGACAGTTACCCAATCAAGCCCATCAAACTTTCTGACGGTAACCTTTTGGCCAGTGGCACCACGCACATAGGCGATGAAGGGGGTTCCGTTCGTATCCAGCACCAGGTTGGTATAATCCACTTCACTGGACTCTACCTGGCCTAGGGCCTGCCACGACTGGCCATACCCCAACTGACTATACCAACAGGCGAAGAAGAGGAGAATAATGCTTTTTGTAAAGAATGTTTTCATCAGAGTTTGTTTAAATTTCGCTTCCAAAAGATTCATTTTATACCTGCACCCGGAATAGAACCGGGTTGCACGGTGTATAAAAGGCACCCCTGCTTTGCAAATCGCCAGACTTTCACTGGTTCACTGGGTTCCGAATACATAGATATTACAAAATATTAATATAAGTAAATTTACTAATGTAATTTTTCTTGTGATTTAACCGGATAAAATTCATGCGATGAGGTATATGCCGCCAACACAGTTGCACAAGTCAGTCAGCGGCAACACGCACTGGCAGGAATCGCACTCCTTCGGCCGCCTGAGCAGCCAAGAGTGGAACAACATGTTTTACAAACACCTGGACCACCACCTGAGCCAGTTTGGGGTATAGCTTGCAGACAGCAAACAGCTCTGTGAAGCGGGCGGGAAGGAATATCGATTAACCCAAAACCATGGCGTTCGTTTAAAAACCATACCTATACACAAATGGCTATGCACATGATTCATACATCAATTCTCGGTGCTTTGCTGTGGCTGACGAGTTCCATGGCGCTCCACCTTTGGCAGCCTCACGGGCAGGCTACGGAAGAAACAAAGCAGGAAACACTGGCTGGCGCCTGGAAGCTGGCCTCCGGCACCACCCCTTTCGCCGACATCCCGGCAGGTGCCACCGCAATCGCGTTAATGCAGGACGGCTACTTTTCGGTGGCATACTTTAGCACCGCTGCGCCACAGTTCATCGGCACTTATGGGGGCACATATACCGCCGCAGCCGGAAAGATAACGCAGCACTTCATGTATAACACCTTCGACTCGGCGGCAGTCGGCACTGCACAAACCCTAGCCTATACCCTGCAGGCCGGGCAGCTGCAAACGGCGGGCACTCAAAAAGGAACGAACTGGCAACAAACCTGGGAACTGGTGGCTACTCCCGACAAATCCCCCTCGCCTTTGGCGGGCACCTGGCAGATTACGGCCCGGGCCGATGCGGAGGGCACCCTGCACCCCATGCAGCGCGGCCCACGCAAAACGCTTAAAATCCTGACAGGGGGGCGTTTCCAGTGGATCGCCTTCAATACGGAAACAAAGCAGTTTTCGGGCACGGGCGGCGGCACGTACACCACCACAAACGGGAAATACACGGAGCACATTGACTTTTTCTCCAGAGACCCAAGCCGCGTAGGGGCCACCCTGGCGTTCGATTATGCTGTTGAGGATGGCAAATGGGTGCACAGCGGCCACAGCAGCGCAGGCAAGCCCATTAAAGAGGTATGGGAACGCGGGCAACCCAGCCATTAATGTATAGATGGCGGCTCTTCGCGGAAACTGGCTGGCGGGCTGGCCACTAACCAAAGTCTGCTCCTTGCGTTTAAATGCTGAACCCCGTCAGCGGAACAGCTGGCGATTGCATTTATCAAAAAGGAAAACAACATGAACTATACAGAGAATTTTGAAGGAATCAAACTAGACATACAAGCCGTTGACATCGAGATTTCGGATGCGATACAGCAGCAGGTGCGCGAGACCATCACCAAACTGAAGCGCCACATGAAGAAAATCGACTCGGTGGATGTGTATTTTAAGGAGGAAGCCAGTCATGCCACCAAGGCCAAGAGCCTGCACATGCGCGTGGGCGTGCCCGGAAACGATGTGTTTGCCCAGGACGAAGGCGACAACTGGTATGAGCTCCTGAAAAACGTGGAAACAAAGCTCAAGCGCCAGCTGGAGAAGAAATAAGCACGGCGCAACAACACGGCAAACCCGCTGCAGCTTAGGTAAAACTAAATTGCAGCGGGTTTGCCGTTTCTGCGGGTGACGAAGCGCAAAGTCCGGCTAGCTGCCCTTTACCGAAGCCGACGCCCTTTCCAGCGCCAGCAGCACGCTGTCGCTTACATCGCCGAACAGGGAGATGCCTTTGGCACCGTTGGCCAGGGCATACGTCATCCCCTGTTGCAGTTCTGCGTCGGTTTTAAAGTCGGGAAGGTATAAACCGGCATAGAGCGGAAACTTGCCGCTCAGGAAATGGACTCCCTCTGCCACGGCGTCGCCTATCCAGCGGACGTCTTCTTTGTAAAAGCCGTGGTAGATCATCGGGCATACCCCATCCAGGTTCCAGTTGGTCCAGTCCTGGCGCACGATGCGGCGGGCCACTTCGGGGGTCGGGAATACGGCTGCTGTGATGGGCTTCTTTTTTTCTTTGGCTACCTCGGCCAGGTGATTCACGATGCCGTTTATCGCGTTGTAGCGGAACAGGCGCCACGACAGGCTGGCCTCCGGGTAGGCAATATCACCTATCGCCTGCCCGCGCCATTCCTTGAACTTTGCCCTGCATACCTCGCAGTAGCAGTAATCATACTCCGGCAGTTCTTTGGTCTGCTCAATTTTATAGTTATCCCAGAGGTTTACGGGCAGAATCACATCGCAGAAACGCACATAGTCCAGGTGGATGCCGTCGATGTAGTCTTTGCTCAGGATCTGGCGCACATCGGCGGCCAGGTAGTGTTTCACCTCCTCGCGCGAGGGGCACAGCCAGCGGTAATAGTTCACGTAGGGCGGATTGTCGGCACACGACTCGCCTTTGCGGTTGCGGGCATACCATTCGGGGTGGGCTTTCAGCAATTCCTGCTCTCCCCGGTTCATGGTCCACATCCAGCGGTGCGCCTCCAGCTTGTTTTCCTTGGCTATCCTGAAATGCTTCTCGCTGTCGGCCTCGAAGAAGACGCCCCGTATACCGGCCTCGTAAAACCGCCGATACTGCTGCCGAAGCTCCGCCTCCTTGTCAGTTGCTTTCGGCCTGATCCATACCCAATGCCTGAGCGGTTGCTTTTTAGCCTCCGTAGCGGGTGTAGCGGCAAAAGAAGCGGCAGGTATAGCCGTTGCCAACCCTGCCAGGGCTCCTGCTTTCAGGAAATCTCTCCGTGTGTTCATGGTAAGCGCTTTAACGTGTGTACAAATCCATTTTGGTTGATGCCCCATACCCGGCCGTCCGGCCCCTGTATGGCGACTGTAAACTGCAGCTTGCCGGCTTCCAGTTTCAATGCATTGGGCTGGCCGTCTAGGGCTAAGCTTGCGTCCGGGATCCCCAGTTCCTTCAGGGAGGTGCTATACTGCCCGTGCTTCGCGAAATAGGCCTTCTGCCGGTAGTAGGCAAGCCACAGATAGCGCTTCTGTTTCTCGGCGTAAGGCAACGCGAAGGCAACGGGCGCGCTGGCATCCTGCTGGCGGCTGAAGTATAAATAGCCCCACCGCTCCGGGTAGTGCATGTTGATGACGCCCTGCTCCGTCCATACCCAATTGTGCTCTGGCAGCGGCTTTCCGGCGGCGTTCCGGCGCTTCACATACCGGCCATCCACCACCTCCGTGTCCCACTGCACCCGCGAAAAGTTGATACGCCACAGCATGCCGTCTTCCGGCTTTAGGGTATGGTTGCCGATGGAAACAGAGCGGAACGGAATGGCCATCTCCACCGTCCAGCCCTGGTCGGTGTCTGAGGGGTCGTTTAACGTGCCCTGTACCTGCACCGCCGACCTGAGCCCATGCAGGTCCCAGGCAATCAGCGCGCCGCCGCCATTGCGGTATGGCTTGGGCAGGAACAGGTCGAAAACGGTGTTGCGGGCATTTACCTCCACTTCAAAATACTGGTGGGTATCGTTGTCCGGATCCAGAAATACCTCGAAGTCGTTGTCGTGGTATACCACCTCGTCGTGGTTGGTGAGGTTCGCCCATACATGCGGCTCTTTCAGCTCGGCGGCGATGTAGAGGTACTCATCGTCCCAGGTCATCTTCACGCGCGTCGGGTAGGTCGGTTCCGGCTTTTTGCTCCCTTCAATGTCGGTGAACATTTCCGTCCAGACTGCCCGTTGCCATACCTCCTCGTTTAGGTGCCCGTCTATCGTGGGTGACTGCGCCGCGAAGGTGGTGATATAATGCCTCGGCTCCGTGAAAAGGTGCTCCAGACCCTTAAAAGGGACATCGGCCTGTTGGGCACTCCTGACAGCCTGCGGTTTCGTTGCCTGCGCCCGGGCAGTTGGGGATATAAGCACAAGGCCCAAAGCCAGGCTATACCCTAACGCCTGAGAAACGGTATGGACGAGCTGCCGGTATAATTTCGTTGTTTTCAAAAGATAGGGTATGGCGTAGTGTTTAGTTGCTTTCTATGGGTTTGATGTCTTCGCGGTAGAGTTCTGCCGGACCGTCCAGCAGCAGCGCGAGCACGGTCAGGTGCGGGTCGAGCAGATCGGCGGGCACATCGATGTAGGCAATGCCGGGGATATCGCTCCAGTACTGCTTGTTGAAAATCTGGTGGGGCAGCAGGGTGCCGTTGCCCACCACCCGGATGCGCTGCACCTTGTTTTTCAGGCCTTTTATCGCAATCGGCCCCGAGGGCTTCCCTTCCACAAAAAGGAACAGCGTCTGCCTGTCCTCCGACAACGCGGTGGCTCCGTTGTAGTGGCCCGCCGGAAGCCCGGGTTGGGTATGGTAAAGGGCTTCGGCGTGTTGCTGTACCCAGCGCGCTGTTTCGGCATCCTTCAGTTTCAGTTGCGCCACCCCTTCCCCGTCGGCTTGCAGAGCGGTCTGCTGAAACGGGTTGTGCCCCGCCTGTACATTATCGGCCAGCAGCCGGAGCCTCCGGCTGTCCTGCTCGGCATCGCTCCTACCCGCTTTCTGGAGGGCAGTCAGCGTTAATTTGGCGGGCTCCGGCGAGGTCAGTCGCAGCGGCTCGTCAAAGGTTAGCGCCAGCACGGTCACTTCCGGGTCATACTCCCTGGCGGGCACGTTGATAAAGATAGCATTGCCCTGCTTTTCATGCGGAAGCGCGGTATGGTTACCCACCACTTTTATACCTTTCACCGGCGATGCCAGCCCCCGCACCCGCACCGACTCCGTTCCCTGACTGGTGACGAAGAGGTATAAAGTCCTGCGGTCTTTGGACAGGGTGGTGTTTCCGTAGAAGTGCCCTTCCGGTATACCGGCCACCGTGCCGAAAATCGCCTCCTCGTGTTTCTTCGTCCAGCGGCCCAGCTCTTTTAAAATCGCCGCCTGCTCCTCTGGTATCGTGCCGTCCGGCTTCGGGCCGATGTCCAGCAGCAGGTTGCCGCCGTTGCCAATGCAGTCGGCCAGCGTGCGGATGATCTGGTTGGGGCTTTTGTAATGCCGGTCGTGGGGGGAGTACCCCCAGGAGTCGTTCATGGTCAGGCAGAGTTCCCAGTAAGGGTCCTGGGGTCTGATCACGGGCACGCCCTGCTCGGGAGTGGCGTAGTCGCCGTAATGGCTCAGGCGGGAGTTGATGATCACGTTTTTGTTGTAGCCCACCAGCATGTCCCGCACCTGCCCCGACTCCCACTCTTCGGCGCTGTGCTCCCAGTCGCCGTCGAACCAGTACAGGTCGGGGTTGTAGCGCTCGGAAAGCTCCCGGAGCTGGCCCTGATAGTATGTCCGGAACTTCTCCCAGCGGCGCGGCTCTTGTGCCAGGGTATAGCGTTTTTTCGTGCGCGATGCCACGTCATAGTCCGGGTAGCTCCAGTCGGGCAGCGAGAAGTAGAGGCCGGTTTTCAGGTTTTCCTTCCGCAGCGCTTTTACAAACGGCGTGAGCACATCCTGCCGCGCGGGGGTATGGCTTTTGGTATTGATGCCGCCCATCCGGCTGTCCCAGAGCGCCACGCCGTCGTGGTGCTTGGTGGTGATGACGGCATAGCGCGCCCCGGAGGCTTTGATCAGCCTGGCCCACTCTTCCGGTTTGTACTTTGCCGCCGTGAACCCGTCGAGCTGCTTCATATAATCCGTGTGGCTGATGTAGTTGTTGAAAAACGACCACGACTCCGGAATCCCGTTCACTGCGTAGATGCCCCAGTGGATAAAGATCCCGAGCTTGGCGTCGCCGAACCACTGCATTTTAGTGCTGTCCTGCGGCGTGGCATTTCTGACCTGCGCAGAGGCAACATGGCCGCTGAGAACAAAGAAGATGAAGAATAATAACGTGTGCTTTTTTATCATATCAAATGTAAATGTGCGCTGGCTTCTATGCTCCCGGCGCTGAAGCCATACTGCTTCGCATATATCCCTATTGGTACTTTGGTGATACTATGGCGCAAGTCTTCAGACCTCTGTCCTTTCATACTGTCGGGTTTGCAACCCGACTGGCCCGCAAGAGCCATACCTGCGCTGGCAGTGCTTTTATACTTCGGCTATACTTCAAAGACTTTACGCATCGCCTTTACCTGCTCCGCATCGGCTACCAACTGCTCAAACTCTGACACGTTGCTGCTGCCGGACATGGGTGGATAATCTTTGCGGAACAGCATATCACTTTCTATCGGCTTCCGGACGGAGGCATGCACCTCGCTCACGCCGGTTCTGTCCACGATCTCCCGGACGTTCTCTGGCTTCACCCCGCTTCCCGGCATCACGATCAGCTTCCCGGACGCCCGCTCGTGCAGCTCCCGGATCAGGGATGCGCCCTGCAGCGCCGTTTCCTGCTGGCCCGACGTGAGCAGGCGATGCACCTGCAGTTGCAGCAAATCATCCAGCGCCCGGTAGGGGTCGGGTGTCAGGTCGAAGGCCCGGTGAAAGGTAACGCTCATGGTACCGGCCGCCGCGATCAGCTCCTGCGTGCGGGCGGTGTCTATTGTGCCGTCTTTGTGCAGCATCCCGATCACGACGCCGTCGGCGCCCAGCGCTTTGCATACCGCAATGTCCTTTTTCATGATCTCGAACTCCTGCTCTGAGTACAGGAAATCGCCTCTGCGCGGGCGTATCAGCACGTGCAGGCCGATGGATAGATGCTTCCGGACAACCTCGATCATACCGGCGCTGGGCGTGGTGCCACCACCGGCCAGGTAATCGCACAGCTCTACCCGGTGAGCGCCTCCCTGCTGTGCCGCCATGGCCGAGGCAACGGAGTCGATGCAGATCTCCAGCGTCAGTTCCTGCTTAGAGCTTGTACTTTCCATCGATCAGCTTTTTCCCGGAGGCATCCTGTATGGCGTAGTTAAAGCCTTTGTGAATGCAGTAGCCGCCATACTCCCCGTTTTTGTTCAGGGCGATAAAGCCCACCTGCAGGTCTTTCACGTCTTTTTGCTTGGCGATGATGCGCTCCACTGCCAGGCGGCAGGCATCTTCCGGCGAGTTGCCCTGCCGCATCAGTTCCACTACCAGGTGGCTGCCCACCATCCGGATCACGGCTTCGCCCAAGCCAGTTGCCGTGGCCGCGCCGATCTCGTTGTCCACAAACAGGCCCGCGCCAATGATGGGGGAATCGCCCACGCGGCCGTGCATTTTGTAGGAAGCCCCGCTGGTGGTGCAGGCACCGGCCAGGTCGCCGTTGGCGTCGAGGGCCAGCATCCCGATGGTGTCGTGGTTCTCGATGTTGATGACCGGCTTGTACTTCGACTCTTTGAGCCAGTTTTTCCAGTCTTTTTCAGAGGCGGGCGTTAAGAGGTTCTCCTTCTTAAAACCCTTTGCCAGGGCAAACTGCAGCGCGCCTTCTCCTACCAGCATCACGTGCGGCGTGTCTTCCATCACCTTGCGGGCCACCGAGATCGGGTGCTTGATGTGCTGCAGAAAAGCCACCGAACCGCAGTTGCTGTCCTTGTCCATGATGCAGGCGTCGAGGGTTACGCGGCCTTCCCGGTCAGGATAGCCGCCATACCCTACGGTGCGCACCTTGGGGTCGCCTTCGGGCACGCGCACGCCCGCCTCCACCGCGTCCAGGGCACTGCCGCTTTTAGACAGGATCTTCCAGGCCGCCTCGTTGGCGGGCATGCCGTGGTCCCAGGTCGAAATCACGACAGGCTTGTTGCTTTTCGCTCTGCCCAGCGAGCCGCCAAACGCTTTCTCAAAGTGGAAGCCCGTGCCCAGCAACGTCGCGCTTAAAGCGGATAATTTCATAAACTTTCGTCTGCTACTCATATATGTCTGCTTGCTAATTTGTTACCTATTTTATACCCCCTGTGCCTCGCGCCATACTGTCGATGCGGGGCATGTCTACCTCCTGGCTCCACGCGGGTATGGCCCAGAGCATCAAGCAGGTTAAAGTGTGAAACATTGATTTTTTGTTAGGGGTATGGGATGCGCTTGCTATGCCAGCATGAGGTTGCCCCCCGGTCGTTCGCTCACGGTATCCAGCGTGTCGTAGTGGTCCATCACGAGGGCCGCCCCGCCGATTATCTCTGCCTGATAGCCCAGGGAGGAGATTTCGATGGCGGTGTTTTCGGCGATCTTCGGAATACAGTGCTCGTTGATCGCCTGCTGTATGGGGGCCATCCAGAGCTTTCCGGCCAACGAGCCGCGGCCGCTCAGCACAATCAGCTCCGGGTTCAGCAGGTGAATGAGCGTGGCCACGCCCCGGCCAATGTTATAGGCCGTCTCTGAAAACAGCTCGATGGCAAACCTGTCGCCCTTCAGCGCGGCCTCCATGATGGCGTTGGAAACTTGCTCCATAGTGTCCAGCGTGAGCCCCTGCAGCATCGACACTTTACCCTCTTTCAAGCCCTTGATGGCTTTTTCGGCCACCACAAGCAGGGAGGTCTCCGTTTCGAGGCAGCCACTTTTGCCGCAGCTGCACAGCTTGTTGTTCGAGAAGAGGGGGATATGGCTGAACTCTCCGGCAAAGCCGTTGTGCCCCCTGAACAAGGAACCGTTCAGGATCATACCCAGGCCAATGCCCCAGCCAATGCTCAGCACCATCACATTCTGCCTGCCCTTGGCCGCCCCCAGCTTCTGCTCAGCCAGCGCCACCAGGCTGGAGTCGTTGTCGATCAGCACCGGGATTTCGATGGCAGCCTCTATGTAGCTGACGATACTGCCCTGGTCCGTTTTCAGGAAAGAGTGGTTCACGCCTTTGGTCACATCCACAAAGCCGGGCATTCCGATGCCCACGCCGATGATCTTCTCCCTCGGAATCCCGGTCTGCCGGATGTACTCCTGCAAATGGCGAGTTAGCTGCGCCAAGGCATCCGGGTTGTTGGCCAGCGGCAGCTCAATCAGCTGCACCTCGCCCACGTAGGTGTTGTGCATGTCCAGCAGCGTGATGCGCGTCACCAGCTGGTCCATCGCCACCGAGACCACATATAGCAGGTCTGGCTTCAGGGAATACATCTGGGGCCTCCTGCCGCCCGTGGACGTGGCGTATCCTTTCTCGACCACAGCTCCCTCGCTGATCAGCTCGTTCAGCACCCGCGCCGTGAGGGGCACGCTTTTCTGGGTGAGGACGCTAAGGTCGGCACAGGAGAGCTCCCCGGCGAAGTACAGTTGCTTGATCACGTTCCGCTTATATATCTCCTGCTTGTCTGGCATTACTTTCTGATCCATCAAAATATTGGGCTATTCTTTAAAGGGTGTGAACAAGTTAACAAACTTTTTAAAAACTAAAATTTCTTTATTGATTTTTTTAAGAAGTATTTATCCCAATTTATACCCTGTGTCCGTTTTCTGCTTTACGAGGAAGACGCGACCTTGCTGACTCGCTCTTTTGGGTAGGTATAGCCGGAAACGGAAAACGCTTCTTCATCCAGAACCTAAAGCCTCTTCTTTTTTAGGTATAAGCTTCTGAAAATCAACACAAACCATATTTTATTTCCGTATACTAACCAAGCGTATTTCCGGCAGTCACTTTTCGTGCGCAAGCATGGAAAGTCAGGAACAGCTGCTGCCATACCCTCTCACCCGCATTTCCGCGCCCGAAAACTGATTGGAGGAAAATCATACAGCCATGCCCTGGCACACCCGCCAGCGAAACGGAAAGAAAAGACGCGTTGCTGTGTTTGTTTGAAGCACCATGTTAAAATACGACAGCTACATAAAAGATCTGAACTCGATCAACGGGCTTTTGAAACAGCGCCACGAGAACGGCTGGACTAAGGGCGTGGATTACCTGCTGCTGGAGGCCGCCGAGCTTGCCTGCTCAAGCCTGAACCACTTGCTGGTGGAAGACAGCTTTTGGGAGTGGGTGGACAAGGACCGGGCGGAAGTGCCCGCAGAAGCCTCCTATGATTTTGACAACGTGGTGCTGCCCGTAAATGCCAGTATCCTGCAAAAGATCGGGTATACCGGCCCGCCGCCGCCCCAACAGCTTTTGTCTGATGCCCGGAAAGCGATTGAAGAAGGAAAAGTAGGCAGCGCTGCCGGCACAGGCAAGGAGGTAAAGGCGAAGGTGGAGCACCTGTCCACGGCCCTGTGCGGCTACGCAGGCAATGCGCGGGGTATCCTCAGCGTTTTCCCGAATGAGGTATACACGCATCACCGCGAAAACCATACCTTGTGGAGAAGGCTGAACGACAAGTTTCCGGTGAAGAAGGTGCTTGCGGCCATCGAACGGGCGGTTATATTCATTGCGGCTGCCTCCACTATTTCCTTTAATGCAAGCCAGAGTACCGACACGCCCGAAAAAAACGATCTCCCGCAACCTCCCCCCACAGAAATATACCAGGCCGACAACGGCAGCGCCAGCAATGCCGACACCTACCAGGAAATAGAGAGTTTCTGGAGAGACTACACGGTAAAAGGCTTGCCCCCCAAAGAACAGGACACTCCAGACACGGCGGAGGAAGAAGACGGAAACGCCGGGCCCTAGCTGCCCGGCTCTACATACTTTCGCCAGCAGGGTATGGCCATCAGCTGGCATACCTGCCTCTACCCTAGTTCCGCCATCGTCTTCACCGGTATGTCTTTGCTTACCGTTTGCTGCAGCTCCCGGTAATTTTTCTGATCATACTGGTACCCCTGCTCCGTGAGTGGCCAGAGCATCGGGGCCAGGTTGAGGGTGGTGGCTTTAAAGCCTTGCATAATAGCTCCCATATTGCCCGTTCCCTTCGACAGTGCCGCTTCGTTCTCGATCTCGAAAGGGCCAGTGAAGCCCTGTTGCTGCAGCGTCTGCACGAAATTTCGCCAGTCCATGCTGTCGGAGCCGCCGAAGCCGGGGAGCATGGCCTCGTAGTTGTGGCGGTCCCACGCGTTTGACGGGATGGGTACGCCGGCGCGTTTCGCCAGGTCGGCGTCCACGTGCTGCTTTGGGTACATATTGCCCCAGTGCACGCTGTTGCCCCGGCGGGTAGCCTTTACATGGATGCGGTGTAGGCGGGCCATATCCGTATGCCGAATCACCTCGCTCGGGTCCACGTGCTGCCACACGTCGTGCGAGGGGTCGTAGATCTCGCCGTGGGCCTTGCTCGGAATCAGCTCATACATCAGTTTGCGGGCGGCAAGCACGCCGGTCAGGTTGTTGAAGGTGCTGGTATAGCCGGCGGGGCGCCAGCCTTCCATCGGGCAGTTCTCATAGAGCACCGTCACGCCCAGGTCCTCGGCATACCGGATGATGGGGGCAAACACGCGCGCATACTCCTCCAGGTTTTTCTGGAAGCCGTTTTCCTGGTTGCCCAGCTCGTGGTTATACCCCACAAAGGTGCCGACTTTCACATCGTTGGCATCGCCGCCGAGCAGGTGCGCCATCCGGATGAGGCGGAGCAGGTGGTTCTGGTTTTTCACGCGCTGTGCCGGGTCGCCGCCAATCAGGTTATCAAACGCCCCCAGCGACAGCCGCAGCCGCGCCCCGTTAAACTTATCGAGCAGCTTCTTTGCATCCTCCAGGCCGAAGTTCTCATAATCGAGGTGGGTCGCCACAAAGTCATCGCGGGTGCCGTCCTTCCGGAACACGCACACATCCAGGCCCTGCACGCCGGTTTCCTGCGCCCTCGCGATAACGTCGTCTAAGCTCAGCTGATCAAAAGCCGAGGTCATGATCCAGATGGGGTTGTTCATATGCTTGCTGCTGTTGGGTTATGGTTGTATAAACTTGCTGGCAGGCATTCACCTAAAAACAGGCTGCCTGCTCTTCTAAATTAACCGATTCCTCGCCTTCCTCCAAACCGGGAGGGGGTATAAAGGTATGGATGGATGATGTATGAAAGTGTTTTCGGATAGTAAAAGAACCCACCCCTGCCCCTTCCAAGAGGGGAATAATGCGCGAGCGAGGATATTCTAAAAAGCCAAAAGACTTTAGGCATACAGACTGATAATGAAGATGTATACCCTATCCAAAATAACCAATTCTATGAAACCAGTAAGTAGCGTTTTGCAATAGCAGACTCCCCTCCTGGGGGTAGGGGCCCTCGAAAAAGGACAAGGAGGGGCAGGGGTGGTTTGCCCCGGTACTACAGAAACTGGCGAGACTATTCGGGCCGAGTACATGCATTTTCATCCCCCTACCCCCTTCAAAGGGGGACTTTTCTGCTACTATAGCTTTGCGCCAAATGCTTCGTGGTTGACTCTTACACTTTATAATTTCTGGGATTTACGCGTGCAGGAATCACTCGTGCCGATCGTCCCCCTTTGAAGGGGGCAGGGGGATGACTTGCAGGAGAGAGGACTACACATGCCTGGAATTGAGGCGTCTACAAGACCGAACTCAAAGCACAGCACACATTCCTCTCGCCAAGACACGACACAGTGCAAGCCTTGATAAGACTCACCGCTACAGCTGAAACTGCAGCGTGACATAGTAGTTGCGGGCATCCGAGGCAATGATGCCGGGGCCGGGATACCCGGTGGCGCGGCGCGTGAAATAGCGGTTGTCGGTTAGGTTGCTGATGCCGGACTCCAGGGTGAAGCGCTTGTAAGTATAGCTTCCGGACAGGTCCATGACCCAGTACGATGGAATTTTGCCTACCACAGCCGTTGGCTCTAATAAAGAGTTAGGGGCATCCGTGTATTGCGCTGCAGTATAGGCGTACTGGTAAGCCAATTTCAAATTTTTACGCTTAAAGGATAGGCCGGTTTTCGCGATAACCGATGGTGCCAGTTCCACCTCTTTGCCATCAATGTCAGTTATAGGACTGCTGTATTTTGTGCTTACAAAAGTAATATTAGAGAAGGCTGAAAGACTGGTTGGATGGTCTGCACCAAAATATAGCTTTAGCAGGTCAGCCTCCACAAAGGTTTCCAGCCCGTAGTTGCGCGAGTCTCCTACATTGGCCCGGATTCGCTCTAGTGTGCCAGCCGGAGTAAACAGGTTGATGCGGTCTTTGTACGCCAGGTAAAAAAGACTTGCATCGTAGTTCAAAAGTCCGCTGATGTTGCCCCGGAAACCGAGGTCGGTGCTGTACCCAGACTCGTCTTTCAGGTTCTGATCCACGGTCTGGTTCGGGTTGATCACGCGCATGTCGTTGAAGTTAATGGCGCGGTAGTTCTGCGAGAAGTTACCGTATACCTCCATCTGCTCGCTGGGTTTATAGCTCAGGCCCATACCCAGCAGGAACACATTGCGGGAGCTTTCGCGCATTTCGGGCACCACTTCATCCCGGATGATGTTGCCCGCCTCGTCGGCCATCACATCGCGGTAGCTGCCATCGGCGTTGGTGTTGATCCACTCGTAACGCACGCCCGGCGTGATGCTGAACTTTGGGGTGATGTTGAAGATGTTCTCGGCAAACACGGAGATGTTGCGGCTCAGGTAATCGTAGCTGGAGGCATTGGGCGCGCCCGTCTCTGAGTAGAACCTGAAGTCGGCATCGGAGGCCATGGAACCGTCGCCCTGCTTCTGATCCGTGAAGCCACGGTAATAGCGGGTGCCTACCAGCAGCGTGGAGAAGGAGTCGCCCAGGTCGTAGCGGTGGATGAGGCGCGTCTCGTTTCCGAAGTTGTTAAACTGGTCCTGCAGCAGGGTGCGCGGCTGCGTCAGGTCGTCGGGGCGACTGATCTTGCCCATATACCCCAGGGCATCGCGCTGCGCCAGCAGCCCGAAGTTGCGGATGTTCAGTTTGGTGCGCTCGCCCATGCGGTAGTCCAGGGTCAGGGCCAGCAGGTTCCAGTTCACATTAAACCAGTTGCGGTCGCGTTTCGACTGGCGGGCATCCGCGTTAAATTCCACGTCTGTCAGGCCGCCCGGCTGCTGCGCCAGGTAATCCATATAGGTATAGTTGAAGCCGATCTCCAGCTTCTCGCTGGGCTTGTAGTGCACCGACGCAAAGGCAGTCTGCGCATCAAAGCCGGAATTGTCGCGCCAGCCATCGCCGCGCTTGTATTGGTAGAAACCGTAGTAATGCACCTTGCCTTTGGTGCCGCCAATGCTGTTAAAGGAATTGAAAAGGCCCCAGGAGCCCACGGTCTGGCGGGTGGTCAGCTCAAACGGCTTGTCCTCCGGCCCCTCTTTCATCACGAAGTTGATCATACCCCCAAACTGAGTGCCGTACTGCAGCGAGGCCGCGCCGCGCACCACCTCAATCCGGTCGAGGGCCTCTGTGGGCGGGGTATAATAGCTTTCCGGGTAGCCCAGGGCATCGGCCGAGATATCATACCCATTCTGGCGGGTGTTAAAGTTAGAGGTGCGGTTTGGGCTGAGGCCGCGGCCCCCGATGCCCAGTTGCAGGCCAGCGCCATCGCTCTCCCAGATGTTCAGGCCCGCCACTTTGGCAAAAACCTGGCGGCTATTATTAGTGGCTTTGTTGGCCGTGATGTCGTCAAGCACCACCACCTCGCTTTTCTTGGCCTCGTAGATGGCGGCCCCCTCCACCGAGTTCAGGCGCGTGATGCCAAAGGTTTTCTCCCGCTCTGCGTTTACCTTCACCTCGCGCAGCCTGCCTTCAAAGGCCTTCAGCTCAAAGTCAAGCGTGACGTCGGCGTCTGTCAGCGTCACCTGCTTTGTCACGCTGCCCAGCCCTTCGGCATACGCCGTGAAGCTGTAGGTTCCTGGGCTGAGCTGCTGGAAACGGTATACCCCCTGTGCGCTGGTTTTGGCAATGGCGCTGGTACTGAGCAGGATCACCTCGGCCTGCGGCGCGGGCTTGCCGGTGCGGGCATTGGTCACGTGCCCCGAAACGGAGAAGGTTTGCGCCAGCACGGGTTGCAGGCCAGTAAGCGACAAGAAGACAATCAGAATAAAACGCATATATTATTTCTGCCCCACAGCCTTTAGAGCGTGGGAGGTGGTTTTAAAAGGCAAAATCCAGGGCTTAGGCAGGAAACTTTCCTTTTCGGCCGCTAAGTTAACAGTTGGATCAATAAAAAGCCGACTTTCGCGGCCGTTCATGCTCACATACACTTCGGCCCGCACGGTGGCGTCGGGTATGCCGCGCTGCGCAAAGTCCTGCTGGAGCACCTGAGCATACTGCAGCAGTATGTCGGGCTGGGTAGCCATCATCTTTTCCTGGTTCACGGTCAGGTACTCCCGGTTGTTGATCTCCACCTCCTGCCCGGTGCGTGGGTCGCGCACGTAAAAGAAGGCGGTTCCGGCTTTCTCCATCAGCATCACGCGCCACGAGAAGCGGTAGCCCTGCTCGGTCCAGAACAGCTTGTCGGGGTACAGGGCGAAACGCCAGGGCACCAGCACCTGCAGCAGAAAATATACCGCCAGCACATACAGCAGCATCGGCTGGCCAGCTACGTGGGCAAAGGCCCGGGTGGCAGGGGCATAGCTGCCTGTCGTGTGCCGCAGCCACTGCAGCAGGCGCTCATGGAAGTTGGCGGAGAAGAAAATCAACGTGCTCACAATCATAATATAGGGGAACATGCCGATCTGGAAGAGCATCGCCGTGAGCACGTGGAACACGACGACTGTGCCATACGCCAGCCACCTGCTCTTGCGCCAGCTCAGGAAAAAGGGTATGGTGAGATCATAAAAAGCGCCGAACCAGCAGAATACATAGGCCACCCAGGCTTTGTCCAGCAGCGGGCCGATAAGCGGCAGGTGGGTATGGGCGGGCAGCCAGGCGCGCAGGGGCATGGCCTCCAGCAGCCAGTCGGGATTGAGTTTGGCCAGTCCGGCGTAGAAGTATACTAGCCCCAACTGCAGCTGAAAAATAAGCACGGCCCAGCGCGGCACATGACTTGCCCAAAGCCGCGGCTTCCGAATCACATCCAGCGAAAAATGCCGGTGCGCGGGCACCAGCACCAGCAGCAGCGCCACCACGCTCACAAAGTAGTAGTGGTTCAGGTAGTTGGTTTTGTCGATCAGCTCGACATAGGTAAAGCTCAGGAAAAACAGCAGGGCCGAGAGGCGATACAACAGCCCCAGCATAATGCCGAGCGCCGCCAGCACCATCACCGTGAACAGGCCATACATGCCCGCCTCGCCCAGCGGCTGCACCCACGCAAAACCGTAGTACGGGAAGTATACTTTCGGCAGCACATACAGCTCGGTTACCCATCCTCTGGCTATAAAGCGCAGCAGACTGAAAACCATCATCCCGCCGAAAATAATGCGGAACACGGCCAGCGGCGCGGCAGAGACAGGTGCGGTCAGGTAAGACTGGAGCTTGTTGCGCATATATGATCCGGAGTACTGCTTTTTGTGAGGGAAGTAGTTTTATATATGTCTTGCGAGTGTAAACCCACCCCTGCCCCTCCGAGGAGGGGAATTATACCAAAGAAAACTCCCCTTATCAGAGGGGCAGGGGTGGGTTTTTATATATCAGAAAAGAAAAAATCTTGTGTCCTGTGTCCTGATACTTGTGTCTTAAATAATACTTGTGTCTAATTTTAATCGCCGTCGTTATCGGTGTAGGAGATGGTAACGCCCAGGGCCGACGGCATGTCTGTTTTGGTCAGCACGATCAGCTTCTGCAGCGCATCATACACTTTGGTGACGGCGACCGGTTGCGTGGTCACGGCATCGGAGAGCGGCCCCTGCACGGCATCGGCTGCGGCAAGCGCGGCATCAAACTGCGCCTCAATAGCCTCCGAGAGCAGGCCCCCGTTGTAAGGAGCCTTCACATGGTCGAGGTAATCGTCCAGCCCCTGGCCATTGGCCCCACTGGCCGACTGGCCCATAAACGCCGCTTTCTCGGCACGAATGGCCTGCTTCAGCAGCTCCAGGGAGGTATGGCTGTAATAGGCCTCCGTCTTCTCCGGCAGGGCGCTGCCCGACGTGAAGCGCCCGCTCGGGATACCCACTTTGGCGCGCTTGGTCACGTCGATATCAGCGTTGAGCTGGTTGACCAGATTCCCGATTCCGCTGCCAACGGCAGTACCGGTCGATGCCTGGAACTTGGCGGCGTACTTGCCGCTGGTCCAGCCCTCGTATACCGCCTGGGTGCGCTGCTGTATCAGGCTAGCAACGTCCTGGAGGTATTTTTTGCGGTTGGCGGCCTGGGCGCCAGCCGTGAACTGGTCCACGACGGCAGCCTCTGTTCCGGCGCCATACAGCAGGTAATCCAACGCCGGGAAGCCCTTTGCATCCAGGTTGGCCGCTGCTTGCAGGTCGTAGCTTCCCGCCGCCACATTGGCTTCTATTTCGTCCGTAGCGGTTGGGTAAATGTTGATGTTATTGCGCAAGAGCTGCTCCTCGGCGGGGCCAAACCCATACATGCCTACCTGCTGCCAGGCCATATAGGCCTCCTGATAAGCGGCCCGGGCCGATGCCAGCGTGCCAGTGGAAGGGGCATCGGCAAAAGCTGCAACGGATGCCTCCAGCGCGGTGGTTTTGGTTGACAGCGCCGCATAGCCGGGCACAATCAGGTTTTCGGAATAGTTAACCAGCATCGCCTGCCGGTCGAAGTCGGTGCTTGGAGGCGTGTCGCCCTTGTCGTCGGAGGTGCAGCCAGCCAGCACGGAGAAGCAAAGGAGTGCGGCGGCGGTATAGCTTTTAAATACGCGCATAGTGTGTTGTTAGGAATGAGAAAGGCAGCAGCCGTGGAGCTCAATCGCCACTGCTGCTGCTTTTAGTTTAGGTATGCTGCCCTGCTTGCGTCAGGCACCAGGTTTACAATTGTGCTTTGATGCTGTCCATGTCGTAGGCTGCGCTCAGCAGGTCAATGGCGGCGGCAATGTCGTCGGCAGTGGTGTCATACAGGTTGTCACCGATCTTAGCCATCACGGCGCTGTACTGCGCGTCCGTCAGCTTACGGC
Organism: Pontibacter sp. E15-1; assembly: GCF_022601975.1. GTDB lineage: Bacteria > Bacteroidota > Bacteroidia > Cytophagales > Hymenobacteraceae > Pontibacter. Next base: position 201,998 of record NZ_JAKVIR010000004.1, on the reverse strand, counting down.
CGGTCTTAAACTTAAGCCCCATCACGAAGCCCTTGGCCTCAGAGAGGTAGTGGCTTTTCTTGGCCTGATCTGCCACATTCTCACGTGCTTCTTTCAGCTCTAGTATGGCAGAGGCGGCCACAATGCGCTCCCACTCGGTGCGCAGGGTAGCGGTAGCCTCGTTTTTCGCTTTGGTGTCGTTTGCCGAGATGGCGGCGCGGCCTTTCAGGAAGGCGTCCATCATGGTTTTGTTGCTCCCCAGGGCGGCGTTCACCTGGTTGCTGTAGTTCGCCCAGAACTTCAGGTTTTCCAGGTTCGTCGGGAAGTCGGTTGGGGCGCCGAAGTAACCGAAAGCCTCATCCCAGTGGTGCTCCATGGCAGTGCCCTCGCCCGGGGTGATGCTCTTGTTGTCTACTGTGGGGCCAATTTCCTCATCGGTCAGGTAATTGTCTACGGCCTGGTAGTAGAACACCGCGCCCATCAGGCCTTTCTGGATCAGCTGGCCATACTCCACGCCGTTGGCATCCACCAGGTATGATTTAGACCCGTCGGCCACTGTCAGCAGGCCGGCTTTGCCGTTCAGGGCCGGTGTGCCTGCCGAAAGGCTGGCTGCCGCCGTGGCATCAAAGTAATTCTCGAACTGCAGCTGGGCCGTTTCGATGGTTTTGTTCCGAAGCTGCTTGTCGGAGCTGTTCAGGCTGGCGTCAGCAAACGGCGTGTTCACGTTGGCATACATGTTTTTCATCGTCTGGGCGCTCAGCACATTGCCCGCATTGCCCGTCTTGATATAGGTATCCAGTTCCGACAGCATGCTCATGCGGGTGGTCTGCCCGGCATAGCTCACGTTCTCGAAGTTGTAGGTGGCCGGAACGGTGTAAGATGGGTCGTTCTCGTTATCGTCGGTGCAGGAGGCAAACGTAACGCAGGCAGCTACTGCCAGTGCAAATGTCTTTAGTTTATTGGAGCTAAAGGTGCTTTTCATTGTCCTATAGTTTTTATTTAGACTTATTATAAATAGTTAGGCAAAGCTAAGTGCCACGAGGAAAAGAGGCAAGCCTTATTTAAAATAATTTTAAATAAGGGGAACTAAAGTGCGAAAACAGCCCTTAAAGGCCGTTTTAAAAATACGTTGTTGCCTAAAGGAGCAGTTAATGACGAGGCAAGTGCGATGGGAGTCGTCAGGATTTCGGGCTGCTGCCCGGCATGTCAGGTATAAAATCACCTAAAGAGTATGAGCCCGCGCCCTGCCGAACTTTGCGCATTTTATATATCTTTGGTAAAATTCTTATTTCATTTTAAACAGTAACACTATGAAAAACATCAGGTTTATCGCACTGCTTCTTTTGGCCATGGTCCCGTTCCTTTATTCCTGCGAGGGAAGCACCGATGTGGTGGAGTCGGGCACGTATCAGGGTACCATCGATGAGGTGGAGGCAGACAAAAACGAGATTTACGTGAAAACGGCCGACAACAAAGTGCTGGAGCTCTACTTCACGGATGCCACCACCCTGACCCGCAACGGCGAAACCGTGGCGTTCGACCAGCTGCACGAAGGCGGCAAGGTTGAGGTAGAAGTGGAAAAAGTGGGCCAGCGCCTTGACCCGATCGCGGTAAGAATACTGGAGTAGCATGAGCGAACCTGCCTTCTGGCGCACAGAGGTATGGCACCCGCTCACGGTGCACCTGCCCATAGCCGTACTGCTGCTGGCAACGCTGGCCAAGCTGATCGGCCTGCCCCTGAAGCCCGCCCAGGCCGACTTTTGGCAGCGGACTGGCGCATACCTGCTGTATGTGGGCAGTGTGGCGGCCTGGGTGAGCGTGTATACCGGCGACATGGCCGATGGCGTGGTGTCCAGGAAACTCTGCGACCCTACTGTGCTGAAAAGCCATGAGCAGGCTGCCTTTACCCTGGCCTACCTCTTTTCTGCCGCCGCGGTGCTGGAACTGGGCATGCGCCTGCACCTGATCAGGGCCTTCCAGCGTTTGCTAGGGATAGTGGTTGTGCTGCTCTTGGTGGCGGGTAGCGGCTTTCTGGTGTACACGGCGCACCTGGGGGCCACCATCGTCTACCAGCAGGCGGGAGGCGTGCACGTGCCCTCCAGCGACTGTGCCGGTTATTAGTTCTCCGCCTTCAAAAAAGACAGACACAAATGCCCTGGCCAAACGGTCAGGGCATTTTTCGTTTGGCGGTTTGGCAACCTCCGGGGCCAGCGTGTTACTCCCTTCGCGCTGCGGCCCGGCAAGGAACTTTATCTTTTCACTTTGCCTTCTAAAGGCGTAACTTTGACGCACCAACCAACCAGACGCCACATGCTTTCCAAAAAAGCGAAATACGCCCTCAAAGCACTTCTCCACCTTACCAGACAGCATGACAAAGGATTGGTCATTATTTCTGACATCGCGGAGAAAGAGCGTATCCCGCGCAAGTTCCTGGAGGCCATTCTGGTGGACCTGAAAACCAACGGCGTGCTGCAAAGCGTCCGGGGGAAAAACGGGGGCTATTACCTGTCCAAAAGCCCCGGCGAGGTTTCCGTGGGCAACGTTATCCGGATGATCGACGGCCCGCTGGCCCCGATCCCCTGCGTCAGTCACCTGTACTACCGCAAATGCGACGAGTGTATAGACGAGGCGACGTGTGAGATCCGCATCGTGATGAAGAAAGTGCGGGACGCCACCGCCGAAATCCTGGACAATACCTTCCTCAGCGACCTCGAAACCATTAGCGGGCTGGTGGAAGAGGAGCGGGAGTGATCACCCCTGCTTCCATTCTTTTCTCATCCCACCCCACTTCCTGCAAGCGCTTTACGCTGAGAAGTATAGCAGCATGAATTCGCTCGTTTACAGCCTGTTCATTAGGTAATGGCCTGTTACAGATCGGGTATTCCTGCTGATTATCGTCTCTCCTTAACTACCTCTCATTCATAAACTTCAAAATATTTCAAGCGTGTTTGTAGGAAATGATGGCAAAATGAATTTTGTTTGTCTATCAATTTGGTAGAGATTTAGTTTTATATGTTTGCCATGAACATTCCCCATTCCATCCAAGGCATTGCCAATCTAGCATTCTTTATGCAGCAGCACAGCTTTTCGTGTTGTTGTTAACTTCTGTGTCAGTCGTTTCTGGCATCTCCCCTCTTTTTTTCACTGGCTCAGTGAAGTAGTTTCAGTCTTATAATCGACGATCACACTCAAACGGATGAGGTATTCACCTGGCGGGGAATGCGTCTGCGGTTTGCTTTAGCTAGCAACTTCACAGCTTGGCTTTGCAAGCACGGCAATACCCCGTGCCTCAAAAGAAAGCCTCCGATAAGTTGCGTCTTACCTTTTCAAATTCATCGCTGCTATTTCTTATGAAAATTATATACTTGTTTATAATCGCCCTCCTGGTTCCCTTGTTTACCGTTGCCCAGGAAACCAACTTTATCGAAATATCCGGTCAGGTTATCGATCAAAACACGAAAGAGCCTTTGCCGGGCGTGAGTGTTTATATAAAAGGCACGGGCACAGGCACAGCTTCCGAGGTTTCGGGTGAGTTTTCGGTGCGTACCAAGCTCGCTTTCCCGTTTACGGTCGTGTTCTCCTCCATTGGGTTTCAGCCCCAGGAAATAGTGGTCCAGCACCTGGGCTCCAAACTAAACATTGCCCTGGTGACCCAGACCATGCTGGGAAAAGAGGTGGTGATCTCGGCCTCCCGCATGTCTGATAGCCAACTGCGCTCCCCGATAGCCGTGGAGCAGCTTGATATCCGGGCCATCCGGGAGTCGCCGGCGCCTGGCTTTTACGATGCCCTGGAGAATGTGAAGGGCGTACAGATGACGACGGCCAGCCTTACCTTTAAAGTGCCGAATACCCGCGGGTTCAACTCTCCGAATAATTACCGCTTCATGCAACTAGTGGACGGCGTAGACATGCAGGCAGCCACCCTGGGCGTGCCTTTGGGCAACGCCATTGGCCCCACAGAACTGGATATTGCCAGCGTGGAGATTACGCCCGGGGCCGCCTCAGCGCTGTATGGCATGAACGCCATCAACGGGATGGCCAACCTGATCACCAGAAACCCCTTCGCGCACCAGGGCCTGAGCGTGTACCAGAAAACCGGCCTCAACCATGTGGATGGCATCGACCATGGGCCAAGCCTGCTCACAGAAACCGCTGTGCGGTATGCCAGGGCTTTTAATGACACGTGGGCCTTTAAAGTAAACGCCAGCTACATGCACGGCACCGACTGGCGCGCCAACACCGCCACCGACCAGAATCCAAACAACCTCAACACGGCTAACCCAGCCTTCGCGGAACTGTCAGGGGATGCAAACCCCGCTTACGATGCCTGGAACAGGTATGGCGACGAGATCAACAATGCCGTGACCATCAGCGGCGTGCAGTATGGCGGCAGAAACCAGTCGTTTGTGGTGAGGCGCACAGGCTATTGGGAACGCGAACTGGTGAGCCCAACCGTGGATAACCTTAAGTTTGATGCTGCGCTGCACTATCGCCTGAACGAGCAGACCGAACTGTCGTATGGCTACCGCGTGGGTAAGATGGATGGCGTTTTTCAGCGCGGAAATAAGATACAGCTTGACAATGTGGTGGTGCAAAACCACCGGCTGGAGCTGAAAGGCACGCATTATACCGTCCGGTCTTATATCTCATTGGAGAACACCGGCGATTCCTACAATGTGAAACCACTTGCTGATAACCTGGACATAAGCGGCGGCGGCACCAATGCGGTATGGGGAGCAAAGTTTAAGGCTGCCCTGCAAACGGAGCTGGACAAAGACACGGATCTGGCCACAGCCATGGCACTGGCGCGACAGGCGGCAGACCAGGGACGGCCACAACCGGGCACGGCGGCCTTCGAGGAACTGAAAAACACCATCACCCACATTAATAACTGGGACCATGGCGCTGTAGTGCCCGGCGCTTCGCCTACCGGGGGTGCCTGGCTAACGCAGCAGAGCCGTCTGTACCATACCGATGCCCAATGGGATTTGTCAGACAAAGTAGCTTTTGTGGATGTGTTGCTGGGAGCAGACGCCCGGTTGTATGAGGTGATTCCGGACGGCAACAACTTCGTGGACTTCTCGCGGCCAATCAGTGAAAGGACGCTGCCCGGCGGCAACAACGTGTACTACAAAAAAGTAGGGGCGTTTGGGCAGCTTTCCAAATCGCTGCTGCAGGACAGGCTGAAGCTGTACGGCTCGCTGCGCCTCGACTATAACCCTGAGTTCGACCCGAAGCTGAACCCGAGGCTATCGGCGGTTTATACCCTGGCAGAGCGCCATCACTTCAGGGCCTCTTTCCTGAGCGGTTACCGGTTCCCGTCGCTGTTCGAGGCGCTGTCTTACGTAAACAACGGCAATGTGCGGCGCGTTGGCGGCTTGGCTTATATCAATCAAGGCCTCGGCTACCTTGACAATTCCTATACCCTGGCCTCCGTAAACGCATTTAATGCGGCGGTAAACCGCGATGTAACAACTGGCATACCCCGGGAGCAGGCAGCGCAACAGCAAAAAGAATTACTCCGGATCGCCAACCTCGCAGTAACCAGCCCAGAGCACATCCGGTCGGTGGAAGTGGGGTATAAAAGCGTGCTGCTCGACAACTCCTTTGTGATAGACGCAGATGCCTACCTCAACGCCTATACCGGATTTCTGGGGCAGGTAGAGGTAGCGGCGCCTACGTTGGGGCAGGTAGGTTCCGACGCAAGTATACAGGACATGTTGGCAGCTAACAGGGCCCGCCAGACACGCTACAGGGTATATACCAATGCCCGGAACACCTACCGCAACTTCGGGTCTTCGCTTGGCCTTACTTATAACACCCCCAGTAAATTCACCCTGGCTGGCAATGTGAGCTACAATAACATCATAAGTAACGACGAGCAAGACATCTTTGTAACAGGTTTCAACACTCCGAAATGGGCGACCAACCTGTCGTTTGCTAACCGCGAGGTACTGCCGAACCTGGGCTTTAATGTGGTATGGCGCTGGCAGGACGCGTTTGCGTGGCAAAGCCCATTGGCCAACGGCACGGTGCCCAGTTACCATACCATCGATGCCCAACTGACCTTAAAAGTGCCTGCAGCCAATGCTACCGCAAAGGTCGGCGGAGCCAACATTTTCAACAACCGTTACATACAGTATGCAGCAGGCCCTACCATTGGAGGCCTCTACTACGCAGCCCTTACCCTGGACGGACTACTGACGAAGTAGGCCGGAGCGCTAACACCAAAAGCGCCATACCCCAGTGCCGAGAAACACTGGGGTATGGCGCTTTTATTTTTATACCATTATTGAATGGACTTTGCGTAATGGAGTACATTTTATTTCGTGGATTTGGAGTCTACAAACATTGGCGCAAGCGTCCGCTTGTGCTGCTATTATCGGACGGTGTGCGGCAGATTGGATTGTTTGTGAGGCACAAGCGGACGCTTGCGCCATGATGAGGATCTATGTGTACCGATCAATTGCTATTGGTATTATAATAGACGACGGTATACCGCCGTGCCTGGCATGGATTTATCCTTACAGACACAGCCAATCCCCCAGCAATTCCTGTAAAAAGCCCAGCAAAACTGTCCTTTCGACTATCGGGAGAAATCTGAATCATAGTTTCAGGGCAGCAAAATCTAGATCCTTCTCAGTTACACCGGCTCTCTTCGGCTCTCGCCTCAAGCATGTTTGAAATGACAGCATTGCCTTATACTTGGAGTGAAAATACACAGCAAGCCAATTGCTATTTCCTGTGGCCGGATTCAACTGCCCCTTCTTTTCTGAGGGAAGTCAATTCCTTTTGGCTAGTACTCGACCAATTTAATTATCAGAATTAGCGTTAGTTTTTAGATGACTAGAAACGGCTTTTATGAATCATTCCTAATTCTTTATTTCTAATTTTTAATTTGGCGAAGCGCTAGCCCTAACGCACATCGCCCTGTACAACCGGAGTTATACAGGGCGATCCGTGCGTCAGATAGACTGCTTTTACAGTAGCGCCAGCACCGCCAGCACGATTGTCCGGGAGCTGATGAGGATCACCAAAACGCCCACCGTGAGCATGATGGTTTTTACCGGGAGGCGCTTGGTGAGCGATGCCCCGATCGGCGCGGCGAACACCCCTCCGATAATCAGCCCCACAATTACCTGCCAGTGCATCAGCCCGATCATGGTGAAGAAGGTGAGCGAGGAGGCCAGCGCCACGAAGAACTCTGCCAGGTTTACCGAGCCGATGGTGAAGCGGGGCGAGTTGCCGCGCGCCATCAACGTAGACGACACGATCGGGCCCCAGCCCCCGCCGCCTATCGAGTCCATGAAGCCCCCGAAGATCGCCAGCGGCGCCACGTTTTTCACTTCCACGCCCTCTTTCCGTAGCGCGTAGGCCTTGCGCAGAATCAGGATGCCCAGCACGAAGGTATACCCAGACACGATGGGCTTAATGATGTAGTCATACTCCTCCATCGAGGAGAGGATGTACGCCCCCAGGATCGCGCCAACCACACCGGGCAGCAGCAGCGTCTGGAACAGCTTCCGGTTCACGTTCCCGAACTTGAGGTGCATTAGGCCGGAAACCCCGCTGGTGAAAATCTCGGAGGTATGCACGCTGGCACTGGCCGCCGCCGCCGGCACGCCCATCGCCATCAGGAAAGTGGTGGAGCTCACGCCGTAGGCCATTCCCAGCGCCCCGTCAATCATCTGGGCCACGAAGCCCGCCAGGATATACAGGAAAAGCTCTGAGGTAATGTGCTCGCTCACAGCCAGCGGAACCGCGTGTAGCAGTAGGTGATGCACACCCGTAAAAAAGAGCAAGGCCAGCGCAGCCAATGCGAGTGTAAGGCTTGTGCCATACCAGTAGATAGTCTTCATTCTTCTTTTCTGTTTAAATGTTGGAGGTGATTTTTGTCCTTCAGCGCATGTTCAAATTTCGTTTTTGGAAGCAAACGTTGAACATGCTCTTAGCCTACTGCGGGCCACCTGCGCCAGACGCCATCTCGACCGACAAGCAGTGGAGCGCCCGGAGCCGAAAGTGTTTTCCGTGTTAGCTGATGCAAATAAATATAAAGTCTATGGATTTTATAGACTTTAAGGGAAATTTATTTTTGCCCTCCTCTATTAGACTTTCAACACCTTCCTGAACATATGGATTAGGTATGTTTACCTGATGCTTTACAACCTTAAAATTTAAGAGCCTATGCCTTAAAAGGAAGACAAAAGTGAATTTGGGTAAGACAAGTTATACATCTATCTTTATGATATAAACCTTCTAACATAAGTTATGAAAATTACCCTATGGCGACTGGTATACTTTTATGCCTTTCTATTTATATGCACATCATGTGAAAAGAGTGGCGGAGACACTATAAAACCTGATGCGATAAAACCAGATGAACCTGTAAGGCCAGCTTGCCTCCTGACTGAAATCAACTCAGGGGACAGGGGCCAATCCAGTAAGTACTACTATGACGCCAATGACAAATTATTGAGAATAGAAAAGTTTAACAAAGGCTCAAATCAAGCGCCATACGCTATCACCATCACTTATGAGTATGACGCAAAGGGTAAAATTCTGAAAGCAAACTATGATTATGATGGCGTCCCGAAATATTATATCAGCTATGAATATGATGCTAAGGGCAGGCTTATAAAAGCGACTGACTATGTCTTAAACAACGTTCAGCACGACCTATACCGGTACGCTCTGTATGAATACACAGCTGCGTCCTTGGTAGCTAGGAAAGTGAACCACTTTGTATTTGGCGTTATAGGAAACACATCCGTAGGATCCGAAACCTACGAGTACAAAAATGGAGACGTAAGCAAAATACAGATGTATAGCAGCTCGGGCGTTGAAGCAGGTTCCATTGAGATCACTTACGATGACAAGGCGAGTATATACTCGTCGTTGCCACAGGTATATACTTCGCCTATAGCGAGTAGCCATAATATTGTTACCTACGAGTTGAAGGACACGAAAGGAAGCACAATTATCAACAATCCCTATTCGGTAAACTCATCCACCTACTCGTATGAGTACAATGAGCAAGGCTTCCCTATAAAACAGGTGAGAAAGGATTTCACCGGCAGGGTATTGGAAAAAGCATTGATCACGTACACGTGTAAATAACTGACTTAGGCCCCGATAGGCATATTGTATACCTCCTCCTTGTATACCTCCTGCTCCAAAGCTTGTATATATTTCGTTATTGGCAGCGAAAATTGTTCATAATGGATTCTGGCGAAGCCTTTTTTGAGCAGCATAGCAGCCCTACGGGGCGATAATAGGGTAACTCAGGTTCCTTTATGGACAATTTGCCGCCCAGAAGATGAATTTCAAACATGCACTTAGCTAAATAAGCCAGCCATGCACCCCTCCATCGACAGCTTCATCGCAGGCTTCTCCGCCGTGTTCCCTGCCCAGCAGCACGACCTGCCCTGGGAAGTGACGCAAAACCTGAAAGCCATTCTGGAAGCTAAAATCAGCGGCCTCGACGACAGCTATACCATCACGGAAGGCGTGGCGGTGCACCGGTCGGCTACGGTAGAGCGGCATGTTGTGCTGAAAGCGCCAGTTATCGTTTCAGAGGATTGCTTTATCGGGGCGCATGCGTACCTGCGTGGCGGCGTTTTCATGGGCAAGGGCACCGTAATCGGCACAGGCTGCGAGGTGAAGAGCAGCGTTCTGCTGCACCACAGCGCCGTGGCCCACTTCAATTTCATCGGCGACAGCCTGATCGGCAGCCACGTCAATTTCGAGGCGGGCGCTATCGTCGCCAACCACTTCAACGAGCGCCCCGACAAGCAGATTCAGGTAATGGCTAACGGTGTTCCCCTGCAAACCGGCACCGAGAAATTCGGGGCCCTGGTAGGCGACCGCAGCAAGATCGGGGCAAATGCCGTTCTGTCGCCCGGCACCCTCCTGGCCCCGGGCACCATTGTCGGGCGGCTGGAGTTGGTGGCCCAGGGCGCAGCCCAGTAATCTTTTCAGGGTAGCATTCGCTGCTATGCGACGCACGCAACAGGTATGCCGCATGCCCTCAAGGCCAGCTGCATAGGGTATACCCTACCGCCTCGGCCATACCCTGTGCAGGCTCCGTAAGCCACTACACCCGCACATCATACCCACCTCTAAGTGCGCTTCACATAAAAAACCAAGTATGGTATGTAAAAAAGCACATAAACTCAAGATGACTATATATATTTGCCGATACATACCTATATAGTATACTCTTATGAAAACAAATATCCTCCCCTGGCTTTTCTTTCTGCTCCTGCTTCCTTCCCTGGCAGTTGCCCAGTCTAATTACAAAAAAGGCTTCGTCGTGACCACAGCGGGCGACACGCTGCAGGGCTTTATCGATTACAAAGAGTGGGAGATTAACCCCAGGACGTTTTCCTTCAGCGCCAGTGCCAGCAACAGCGCGGCGCAGGAGTTTTCTGCCAGCAACGCCAGCTATTTCGAGGTTACCGGCTTCGAGGCGTATCAGCGGTATGAGGGGCCGTTGACCATGAACGAGGTGCACAAGGACAACCTGCTCTATAGCCGCCCGGACACGACTGTGCTCACCGACAGGGTATTCCTGAAAAAACGCCTGGACAACGCGATTGTAACGCTGTATGCCTACAAAGACCACATCAAACAGCGGTATTTTATTCTGGAAAAAGGCACGACACAGCCGCAGGAACTGATTTACAGGCGCTACTACAAAGACACAAACAGCCACCTGATTGTGACGCAGCAGTTTTACAAGGGACAGCTGATGATCCTGGCACAGAAGAAAGGCCTGCTCACTGACAAGCTGAAGCGCGAGATCGAAGCGGCTGATTACAGGGAGGTCGACTTAGAGAAAATATTGGGCAAGTTTAACGGACTGAGCAACGCGGAACTTGCAAAAGACAAGCGTTGGCAAGTAGGCGCCAGCTTTTTTGCCGGGGTTGCGCTGAGCAGAAGCGTTATGGAAGTAAAAGGCCGGCCTCCTTTTTCAGAATCGTCGGAAAATGCGCCCTCTTATGCGCCGCACGTTACGTTTGGGGTAGATGCGTTCGTAAACAAGCACGTCAGGAAAACGGTGCTACGGCTGGAGGTTGGCTTACAGAACGCTAGCTACCACATGGAAGCAACTGAGCAGATCTCTAGCTCCACGCGCTATGACCTGACCTACGACGTGACCATGCAAACGGCCTATCTCATGCCGCAGCTGCTCTACAACCTTTACAACAAAGATAACTTCAAGCTCTTTCTCGGGATCGGGCCATCGCTTAACTTTTCGAACTACTCCAAAAACATGTACCAGAAAAGGTATGTAAATCCAAACGTCGAAAACCCGTCCGTTTATAAACATGACGAGTACATGGATCTGCTTGGCTCCTGGTCTACTTACGCTGTCAGGGCGGGCGCTGTGATTGGGAAGCGGTATGAACTCTCTGCCATGTATGTGGCACCAGGTACCCTCTCCACCTATACCTTTTATAGTATAACGTCCGGCTCGATGAATATCGGCGTCAACTACCTGTTCAGAGACTAGTACATATCCAATTTAATTCCCAGAATCAGCGTTTGTTTTTGTATGAATAGAAACGGGTTTTATACCTCCTTTCTAATGCTGAATTTCTAATTTTTAATTTGGCGAAGCACAGGATATTAGCACGTCGGATTTTATGCCCATGTGCCCATCAGAGCATGTTTAAAGCGCGACGCTGCAACCTTCATGTATAGCTCCCCCCTTTCCATCCATACCCAACGCCCCGCTGCGGAGGCATGCAGGCAACGGCCAAAAAGCGATGAGGCAGTGTTCAGTTACGGCTACCGATTCCACCAATAAGTAAGCTTTAGGACCAGGGCACGGCTGCGGATCGAGAAAGGGGCGGGCAGGTAATTGTCGGTATACACGATGAACAGGTCGGAGGCCGGCTGGTAGCGCCACTGGAAACGGGCATTCAGGTTGAGGTTGTTGGCCTGCTCGTTATACTGCAGAAAGTTCGAGAAAAACAGCTTGTTCGTCAGGGTCACATTCACTCTGGAGCCCACCAGCCAGAACCTGGTGTCTCCCCAACGCTCCGGCAGGCGAATGTCGTTGTAGCTGGCGTTTGCCTGGATGTTGACGTAGGGCTGAAAGCGGTAGCCAACCTCCCCGGCCAGGTTCATCCAGGAGCCGTTCTCGTAATACTGCCCGAAGCGAGTGCTAAAGCCATAGGTAAAGGTATTCTGCGGCTTCGATGAAAAGTCTGTCCGTATGGCGTTCCAGTGGTGCCTGGTGCCGCGGGCAAGGGTATCGCGCCCGGAGTTTGTTGGGTCGAAGGGCTGCAACAGGCGCACATACTCATCAATCAGGATGGCTGTAAACGTGCTCTGCGACCGGAAATTGAAGGTATAAAACAGCAGGTTCAGGTTATCGGTCCGGTTCAGGTTGGTATCAAAGAAATAAGTGGTGCTCAGTTTGGGCCCATGGCTCAGCACAGGTCCGCCGCTCGGGAAGAACAAACGGCTGACGGACGGATTGACTTTGAAGTAGTTTCGGCGGGGCACAAAACCGACCTCGGCCGTAAAATCATCCCCCACATACTCTTCCTGAAGCTGAAAGGAATAGTGCCGGCTCTTGTACTCGAGGTTGGCCGCCTGCGCCAGGTCATTGCCCGATCTGTCCGGCGAAAAGGACTTGAGCACAAACGCCTTTCCGGTCCAGGCGTTGTTGGACGAGGCCAGGTTATACTCCAACCCGATGTTGCGGTTATACTGAGAGTAGGCTGATTTTAAGGTATCCCGCTCCGGATGATAGTCCAGCGACTCTTTGTTCACGAAAAGCAAGCCGATGCTGGAGCGCGCAAACACCCGGCGTTGCAAGGTCGCGATGGCAAAGTTCTGGGCCGGCAAGCCCGTCTCCTCCACACTGGCAGTCTGCATGTCCATAACCCCGATGCGCCAGTCCTGGTTGAGCTTACCGCTGAGGCGGGCACCAGCCCGGATGGGCACGCCAAGGCCAATACGGCGCGAGAAAAACGGCCGGATGGTAGGGCTACCAAAATTGCCGAAAAGGTCGCCGTTCTCCAGAAAAAACTGCCGTCGCTCCGGAAAGAACAGCTCAAAGCGGTCGAGGTTGGTGACCTGCCGGTCCACTTCCACCTGCGAGAAATCCGGGTTGATGGTCAGGTCCAGGTTAAGCGCCGAGGTAATGCCGATCTTCACGTCGGTGCCTACTTTTTTCTGGTAGGCGGAGGCCTCTCCCCTTTCATGGTTCCTGGAAACTCCGCCCAGCACATACGGAATCACGGAGACGTTGGCCCCCGTGGTTGGCGGCGGCTGGTCCCAGACAAGGTTGCCGGAGTAGGCCAGCGAGGCTGTCGGGAACTGCCGGGGCACAGGCGCCCAGCTCGATTTTTCTGTGGTCTTCAGGTCCAGGCGACTGAAGTTGATGCCCCAGCGGCTGATGCCTTTCTTATACCGAATGGTTGTGAAGGGAATGGCCATTTCGAACACCCATTTCTCCGGGTCGTTTTTCACTACCGACACCCACTTATTGTCCCAGTTCAGGTCCACGCTGCCGCCGCCATACATGGTGCCGTCCCACTGCGCACCGGCCGCGTTGGCACCAAAAGAAAAGCCGTTCGTCTGGTCGTCAAACGGGTCCATGAAAATCAGGAAATTGTCGTTCTTGCCAAACTCAAAGTCCCGGCGCAGCGACTCCACAACGTATGGCCCCGGCACGGCATGGTAGCAATGGGCAATCAGGTATAGGTTTTCATCGTCATAGGTCATCCTCACCTCTGTCCGGGACCTGGCAAAACTGGTATCCATGGGCAGCACCATGAAAAAATCCTTTGCCACCGCTGTCGTTTGCCAGGCCTCTTCGTCCATTATGCCGTCTACCTTGATCGGCAATATTGTTTTTTGGATCGGCAACTGGTAGGCTTCGTTCTTCTTTTGAGCCAGGGCCGGTAACCAAAGGAACCCCAGTAAACATAACAGAAGGCATTTTTTTGACATGATGCTTGATTGACGCTGTCCGGGGCTCGATTTTAGAGCAGGCGAAGCCAGGTAAGGATTGTGAAACTATTTTCCAGGCGATCGATGTGCGCACCGCCCTGTTGTAACCTGTTAAAACTTTTCAGCAGAAGCTTTCATTTTGTCTAGTCCACGAGCTTTAATTACGTCGCGGTAGGTTATCAGCGTAAACTTCCTGCCCACCAGCTTGCGGAACTCCGGAGACAGGAGCATGTCTAATTCTGTTTGCCGGTGCAGGCTAGCTTTGGGCTTGCCATCGTCCGTGTTCATTAGCTTGCTGTTCATGTCTACCAGTACGTCCATTTCCGGGCTCGACTGGGCCACGTGTATAATCACAAGGTTTGGGGTTTTCGGGCTCAGGTGATTGACGATACCCAGAAAATCCTGCTTTTTTGATTCTACAGGAATGCCCCACATATCATAGTATGCCTCTCCAAAGTAGGTGTCCTTGTTTAAGGTAGAGATGCCTAATTTATATTTCCGGGCAAGCTTTTCAGTCAAGGCCTTCAGCTCGGGGGTAGACAGCGCAATCCCCATATGCGGATCGATGTATGATATTCTGATACCGGAAGCCAGCGCCCTTTCTATTTGTGCCGTCAGTTCCTTTTCTATCTCGTCGAGGGTATAGTTGTTTTGCCGCAGCGCATCACCAGTGGGGAAAAAGTACCCCAGGCTATCCACCAGGCTTGGCACAGCAGACCGGCCCGTAACCGGCCCCCAGCGGTAATATTTCCACTCGGCGGTTAAAGTAAGGTGCACCCCTACATCTGCGTTCGGGTATTTTTTGAGTATGGCAACGGTTTCCTGGTACCAGGGGCAGGCAAACATAACCGAGGCGGAGAAAGGCATGCCTGTTTTGGCCAACTGTTCAATGGCCATGTTGGTCGCGTGGTTCATACCAATATCATCAATCCGCAACAGCAGTTCAGGAAGCTGATTTTTTGATTGCTGCGCCGAGGCCGTTTGCATGCAGCAAATAGCCGCACAGACCAACAGGAACGCCTTGGCAAGTTTTCTTATTTTCATGGATACACGTGTTTCTTTAAATGCGGAGCTCAAAACAGGCGCTGCCATTACACCTTTATGTATACCCGTTTCCTGTCCATCCAGTAGCCGATGGCCCACAGCAGCAGCATGTACGAGACGGCAAAAAGCAGCGAGGCATTGTTGGGCTGTAGCCACGACAGGTAAGCGTTGGTATACATCCAGCCGTTCAGCGACAGGCCCTCCACGCGGGTCAGGCTCATCAGGCGCACCAGCACCCCCGACATGGCATAGATAAAGAGCGGGTTGCGGCCAAACACCTCGAAGAAATAGGTCCAGCCTTTATACCCCGCCACTTCAATCACCAGCATCAATACGGCCAGTATACCCAAATCGAGGCCGATGGTATACAGCACATAAGAGCTCGTCCAGATCGGCTTGTTGATCGGAAAATAGAGGTCCCATACCAGTGCGGCGGCGGCAAAAACTGCGCCCGCCACGGCCAGTTTCAGCACGGTGCCCCGGTTGTTTCCCTGCCGCTGTATGTATAAACCCGCCAGAAAACCGCCAATCACGTTCACAACCGCTGGCAAAGTGCTCAGCAAGCCCTCCGGGTCGAAGGGCAGCCCGAAGCCCTGGTATAAATTTTTAGCCGGCAGCACCAGCAAATCAAACTTCAGGGCCGCGTTGCCCTCCAGGCTGTAAGGGTCCGGCTGGTTACCGAAGAAGTATAAGATTGCCCAATACCCAAACAGGGCGATGCCGCTGAAAAGAATGGCTCCTTTCACCTTGAGGTAATGCACCACCAGCGACGCGAATAAATAGCAAAGCGCAATGCGTTGCAGCACGCCCATAATCCGGATGCTGGAGAAATCGATCGGCACCAGTTCGTTGGCTTCATTGCGCGTCACGAAGGGGAAGGTGTTTAGCAGCAGCCCGACCAGGAAGATAAGGGCGGCCCGGGTAAGCACTTTCCGCAGGAATGCGCTGTCGGGCTGTTGCTCAAACTTGCGCATACTGAAACTCATGGCATTGCCCACCACAAACAGAAAGGTCGGGAATACCAAATCGGTGAGCGTGAAGCCGTGCCAGGCCGCATGCCGGAACGGGGCATAAATGTTTTGCCAACTACCGGGAGTGTTCACCACGATCATCAGCGCGATGGTCATCCCCCGCAGCACATCCAAGGAGAGGTAGCGCTGCCGTGTCGATTGCTGCAGCAGGCCATCCGCCGTGCCTGTGCTTGCCGTAAAGAGTTTATTCATACCGTCATATTTATGCTTTATACCTGATGCTTTTTCTTGACTGAGTTAGTTTGATGCTAGCTTGGTGAGCAATTCAGCTTATATGATTTACCCACCCCTGCCCCTCCGAGGAGGGGAATTACACGTTCCCGCTTGCTGGCGCTACCTGGCGCGGATTTGCAATCCGTGCCTTCAAATAAAGGAGGATTTATAATCCGACTAAATGCCCCTACTTCCCTCCGACTTTATCCACCTTATCAAAGTATTCTTTCTGGAGTTGCAGCGTTTTGGTATCGGCTTTCACGGCTTTCAGCGCCTTGGTCAACGCCTCCACTTTGTTGTCGGTTATTAATTTCCCCAGCTCCTTCGAGGCTTTTTCGGCCTCACCGGCATAGTGGTTCGGGAAGCTGGCATACCACCAGATACCGGTATACAGGTTGGGCAGCTCGCCCAGGCGCTTCTGGTTCTGGCCCGACTCCTGCGTGGCCCGCTCCTGCTTCACGAGCTCGGGGCGCAGGTATAGCAGCGAGGAGGTTTCGTTCTCGCCGCCGTGCATGTCGCCGGCAGGGTCGGTTTTGCGCACCTTGCTTGCCTTTTCCATAAAGGCCTGGTCCTGGGCCGGGTCGAAGAAATACACGGCATAGTCGCGGCGCTTCTCCAACTGCGACTGCACAAAATAGCGGAGCAGCTGGGGGTTGCCGCCGTGCCCGTTTACAATCACGATCTTGTTGAAGCCATTCCTGGCGATCTCCTCCACCGTGGCGTCCAGCAGCTCCCATACCAGCCGGCTTGGCAACGAGAAAGTGCCCGGCTGGTGGCGCGCCTCGTTTATCTGCCCGTAAAAATAATCCGGGAACACCACCGCATACTCGTTTTTGGTGGCGCGCGCCGACCACTCCCGCACATGGATCAGGTCGGATCCGATGGGGGCTTGCATCCCGTGCTTTTCCAGGATGCCGATGGGGAGTATACAGGTGCGGTTCGATTTCTCCAGCGCCTTCGGCCAGTCGCTGGCCGTCAGTTCGTCCCAGCGGGCCGGTATATCCTGGGCAAAACTTGTCGTGGCGCACAGCAGCAGGAACAGTAGCAATTTCATAGGCTCGGAAGTATGTAGTGTAGGTAAGACAATTTTATATCAAGATAGCTAAATCCTTTTATCCTTCCATAGTTTCCAAATATTTGTTAGTGATAAAGTTAAGCCGGGCAAAGAGACTTTCTTCCGGTGAGGCATGCTCCCCATACCTCCGGCAAAAAACACGGGCAACCCCTCCCTTTTCGCGATCTTATACTTATCTTCGGGAAAGCTCGCCGTATGCTATAAACGGCTGATTTACTATCGGAAACAGCTTTACAACAGCATCATACCTAAAACCTAAACGACACATGATGAGACCATACATCCTGGCAGAGACAAACTGGAGAGAGATACAGCAGCATACCTTCGAGGTGGCCGTTTTGCCCTGGGGGGCCACGGAGGCCCACAATTATCACCTCCCATACGCCACCGACATCATCGAGGCGGATCATATTGCCGCCGAGGCCGCCCGAAAGGCCTGGGAGGCCGGGACAAAAGTCATCATCCTGCCCACCATACCCTTTGGCGTGAACACCGGGCAAACCGATATTCTGCTGGACATAAACATGAGCCCCAGCACGCAGGCAGCCGTGCTGAACGATGTGATTGAGGTGCTGAACCGGCAGGGTATCCAAAAGCTTCTGATCCTGAACAGCCACGGCGGCAACGACTTTAAAACCATGCTCCGGGAGTTGGGACTGAAATACCCGAACATGTTCCTGTCGAGCTGCAACTGGTTTCAGGCGATGAACAAAAGTGAGTTTTTTGAGAACCCCGGCGACCATGCCGATGAAATGGAAACCAGCCTGATCCTGCACCTGCGCCCCGACCTAGTGACGCCACTGGAAGAAACCGGCGATGGTCACGACAAGAAACCGAAGATAAAGGCTTACCGCGAGGGCTGGGCCTGGGCAGAGCGCAAATGGACGCAGGTAACAGAAGACACAGGCGTGGGAAACCCCAAGAAGGCCACCGCCGAGAAAGGCGCACGGTTCTTCGAGGCCGTAACCGACAAAATGAGTCAGCTGTTCATCGACCTGTCGAAAGCAGATCTGGATGATTTGTATGAGTAAAAATCCAACCACCCCCTGCCCCCTCCTTGTCCAAGGCGGGGAGTTTTCGCAAGTGTAATAAAATCAATTTCTACGCTCTCTTTCCTAGAGAGCTAGTGCTCTACCAAATTAATTTATAGAACTAAAAGTGTTTTAAAAGCCTTTTACTGAAAAGCAAGAGGCAATATGGGAAAGCAATTAGATAAAGTAGAGTTAAGCGCAGCAGAGAAAGCCACGTTGGAAAAGCTCATAAACAAGGGCAAGCATGCTGCACGAAAAGTAAAGCGAGCGCAGATTCTGCTCCATCTTGACAAGGGCAAGCAGCCTAGAGCAATAGCAGAAGCGGTAGGCTTGAGCCTGGCCACGGTCTACAACGTGCATGGCCGCTTTCTGAAGGACAGGCTTGGGGCACTGGAGGAGAAGCCTCGCCCGGGCCAGCCCCGCAAGGTGACACCGGAGGTGGAAGCGGCCGTGACCCGCATTGCCTGCAGCCAGGCGCCAGACGGCCACGCCCGCTGGACCGTCTCGCTGATTAACGAGGAGATAGTGGAATTGGGTTATCAGGTGCACGATGAGTCGGTGCGCCTGATCCTAAAAAAAGCAAGCTCAAGCCCTGGCTCAAAAAGCAGTGGTGCATCGGCAAGATAGACAGCCGTTACCTGGCCAACATGGAGGATGTGCTGGACTTGTACGGGCAGGAAGCTGTCGAAGGCAGGGCCAGAGTATGTTTTGATGAGAGGCCTTGTCAGCTACTGGGGGAAGTAGTGGCGCCGTTGCCGATGAAGGAAGGCAAGCTAGAGAAGCAGGATAATGAGTACAAGCGTAATGGCACGGCTGTTGTTTTGCTGGCTTACGACATAGACACAGGCCAGCGATACGTGCAGGTAAGAAGGCGGCGCACGAAAGAGGATTATGCGCAGTTCATGGAGTGGCTGGCAAGGGAGCATTATGGGCATGCAGGGCATATAGAGCTGGTGCAGGACAACCTCAACACCCACAGCCACGGCTCCTTCTACGAGAACCTGCCTGCAGCCGATGCCAGAGAACTGGCCCGCAAGTTCAACTTCCACTTTACGCCAAAGCATGGGAGTTGGCTTAATATGGCCGAGATAGAGTTCTCGGTGCTGGCAAGAGAATGCCTCAACAGGAGGATTGGCAGCATAGAGGAACTGGAAAGAGAGGTGCTGATATGGTGTGAGAAACGTAACAGAAAAGCTGCTAAAATACATTGGAGCTTTACGGTCAACACCGCCAGAGTAAAGCTAGCTGAACAGTACCAGAAAGTAAACATAGATAATTATGTGTCTAATAATTAATTTGGGGAAGCACTAGTCCCTCACGAAGAAGGTAACAATCACTTTGATAAGCAGACTCCCCTCCTTGGACAAGGAGGGGTTGGGGGTGGTTGGACCCGGCATTGCGGAGTTCGGTCATTGCCAGGTTTCTCTCATCGTTCGAAATACCAGTATCGAGAAAACTAGAGCACCTGCAGAATCTGCTCGATCGGGGTTTCTCCGATAAACGACTTCACAAGGCGCCCCTCTGCTGAGTACACAAAGAGCGAGGGTGTCTGGATCGGGCCAATCTGGTCGAGGATATCGTTGACAGTGGCCGTGGCGAAATACACGTTCTCCTGGCCAGCCAGCTTATAGGTGTCGGCAAACTGCTGCTGCAATGCAAAGTCCGCGTCCGAGATAAAATACAGGGTATAGCCTTCGAAAGCCTGCAGGTTTTCCTGTATCTGGGTGGCTTCGCGCTGGCAGTGGTCGCAGTCTGGCTGGTACAGCACCAGGATGGTTTTGCCCTGCAGATTCTTGGTCATTACCCGAGAGCCGTCCATCAGCGAAAGCGGCATAGCGGGCAGGTCGTTGGATGCAGCTTGTGCCGGGGCCTGCATTGCTTCCACCGGTTGGTTGTTGGATGGGCTGTCGTTGAAAGCCCCGAAGTATATAAAAGCGGCCAGCGCTATTAACGATAGGACAGTGATGATGAGTAATTTTTTCATGTGATTTCAATGCTTGTAGTATATGCAACAGGACTTTCGCATCTAATCGAAACACAGAGCGAAAGCAGTCTGCAGCCTGCCGTTGTTGTGTGTTCTCACCAGCAACTTGTTGGTCAAAAGACGCAACAAGGGCAGCTTTGCGAAAGTCCTGTGCAAGATAACAAAACTTCACTCCCTGTTTAAGCGCTGACAAAAAGCTATAACCCCTACCACCCCTGCTGCAAACCATTCTCCAAAGCAACTGCATACTTCTCCTTATCAAACGAATAGTAGTACGGTGCTTTGTGCGCCACGCCTTGCTTGCGTTCTTCCAGGCGGTTCAGGATGCCATAGCCCAGCATCTTGCGCTGGAAGTTGCGGCGGTCCAGTTGCTTGCCCAGTATGGTTTCGTAGAGGCGCTGCAGTTCGGGCATCGTGAATTTTTCGGGGAGCAGGTTATACCCGATGGGCTGGTCGTTGAGCTGCTTGCGGAGTGTCTCCAGGGCTTTCTGCAAGATGTGCTGGTGGTCCATCACCAGGGCTGGCATTTCCTGAAAATCCCACCAGGCACAGGCCTCCGAGGTGGCGTCAGGTTGCGGCACGGCACCCGAGAAATCCACCAGGGCATAATACCCCACCGTGATGAAGCGCTGCAAAAACCAATGGGAATCGTCGGCCTGCACCCCCACCGAGCGCAGCAGGGCCCGGTTCAGTTTCCGGTTGGAGCGGGCAGGGTCGCCGAAGGTATGGAACTGCTGCAGAAAAATATTGCGGAGGCCGGTGCGCGACTGCAGCACCCGCACGGCAGCATCCTCCACATCCTCCTCCTTATACACAAAGCCTCCTGGCAGCGCCCACTTGTCAGCCGCCTTCATCTTCAGCAGCAACACTTTCAGCTGGTTGTCATGAAACCCGAAGATCACACAGTCCACCGAAAGGCCCGGCTGGAAAATCGCCTCCTCTTCATGCAACATCGTTCCTTCTTTTTCTTTCACGCTTGGTTGATTTTTGCGTCTGTTCAGACAAATATAACAGGCTGAAATGCAAAAAGACAGAAAATTTACCTACATTGTGTCACATCGACACACATCTAAACCCCTTAATAATCACATACATGGTTAAAATTACCCGATCCCGGCTTCTGAAGAGGTTCCCGTTGGCGCTCTTGCTAGCCAGCATGGCCTGCACCCACAGCCAGCCAACAGGCAGTAGCGACACGACCACGGCCTCAGCTCCGGCTGCGGCCACCAATTACCGCGACCTGAACAAGAACGGTCGCCTGGACGTGTATGAAGACAGTACCCAGCCGCTGGAAGCACGCGTTAGCGACCTGCTGGGCCAGATGACGCTGGAGGAGAAAGCGGGTATGATGTTCATCAACGGTACGTTTATCAACGACGACGGCACCATAGAGAAAACGCCTGAGACCAAGGGTATGGCTGCCCGTCTGCCCGCCGCGGCCGAGTCTATCAACGGCAAGCACATGAACCACTTCAACTTTTGGCAGGTGCCGGGCACGCAATCACTGGCCACAGGGTATAACGCCATCCAGAAACTGGCGGAAAACACCCGTTTGGGTATACCGGTCACCATCGCCTCCGACCCGCGCAACCATTTCAGCGAGAGCATTTTCTCGATGGAGGCAGGCGGCTTTTCGCAATGGTGCGAGCCCCTGGGCTTTGCCGCCATCGGCGACGAGGCCCTGACCCGGCAGTTTGCCGACATTGCCCGCCAGGAGTATCTGGCCGTGGGGATGCGCGAGGCGCTGCACCCGCAGGTAGACCTCGCCACGGAGCCCCGCTGGGCGCGCATCGGCGGCACGTTTGGCGAAGACGCGCAACTCTCGGCACGTATGGCCAAAGCCTATATCCTCGGTTTTCAGGGCGATGCGCTCGGGCCGAACAGCGTGGCCTGCATGACCAAGCACTTTTCGGGCGGAGGTCCGCAGAAAGAAGGCCTCGACCCGCACTTTGAGTTTCAGAAAGGGCAGGTATACCCCGGCAATAACTTCGACTACCACCTGATTCCGTTTGAGGCCGCCTTTGAAGCCAACACCGCCGCCATCATGCCTTACTACGGTGTGCCGACAGGGCAGACGGATGAGGAAGTGGCTTTCGCTTTCAACAAAGCCATCATCACGGGCCTGCTGCGCGAGAAGTATAAGTTCGACGGCGTGGTATGCACCGACTGGGGCCTGATCTCGGACGCGAACATGGGCACCACCATCTGGCCAGCCCGTGCCTGGGGCGTGGAGCAGCTCAGTGCCGAAGACCGCGTGAAGAAAGTGATTGACGCCGGCGTAGACCAGTTTGGCGGCGAAAGCGTGCCGGAACTGGTGGTGCAGTTGGCAAAAGCCGGCAAACTTACAGAAGACCGCCTGGATACATCCGTTCGCCGGCTGCTGCGCCAGAAGTTCCAGCTGGGCCTGTTCGACAACCCGTATGTGGATGCGGAGAAGGCGGTGGAGGTTCTGAGCACACCGGCCTTCAAGGCTGCCGGGGAAGCCTCGCAGCGCCGCGCTATGACGCTCCTCAAAAACGACAAAAACACCCTGCCGCTGCAGCCAGGAAAACTGAAGCTGTACGTGAAAAACGTGGATCCGAAAGTGGCCGCCCAGTATGGCACCGTGGTAGAAAACCCGAAAGAGGCTGATATGGCGATTATCCGCCTGAAAGCCCCCTGGTATCCGGTGGAGACGAAGAACCCCTTTGCGCTCGGTTTCCACCACGGCGACCTTGACTTTAAAGGCAAGGAGAAGGAAGAGATTCTGCAACTGCTCAAAACAGTGCCCACCATCGTGGACATCTACCTCGACCGCCCGGCTGTGATCCCGGAGATCAGCAAAAACGCCAAAGGACTGTTTGCTGATTTTGGGGCGAGCGATGCAGCGGTGCTGGACGTGATCTTCGGCAAGGCCAAGCCGGAGGGCAACCTGCCCTTCGAGCTGCCTTCGTCGATGGAAGCGGTGCGCAACCAGAAAGAGGATGTTCCCTACGACTCGAAAGACCCGCTCTACAAATTTGGCTTCGGGCTGCGGTATAAATAACTGATTGTTAAATGCACTGGAGCTATATGGTTGAAGAATATTGTCACTTCGAACGCAGTGAGAAATCTGGGGCACTTCACAAGTCCGCAGTATTTCAGATTTCTCACTGCGCTCGAAATGACAGCTTCATCCCTTAAATTGACGGTATCGGGGTTAGCGGGTGGCTATGTTTGAGCTCGTATTCCGTTAAGCTATACCAGCTTTCCATACCTGGTGAAAAGCATTTTTCAACGATTTAACCAGGCAGTCATTTTCCCCTTCATTACCGCATCACCTCTTGCTAAATAAAGAACAGAACCGATGAAAAATCGATGACACGACTGATCAGCACCTTATTAGTTTTAATGGTGACGCTATGGGCCGGAGCGCCTTTGGCTGCTACCGCGCAGGCAGTTGCAGGCAAGCCGCGCACCATCATCACCACCGACGGCGAGGTGGACGACGTGGACTCTTTTATCCGGATGCTGCTCTATGCCAACGAGTTTGACGTGGTGGGGCTGGTCTACAGCAGCTCGCAGTGGCACTATGCCGGCGACGGCAAGGGCACGCTGTTCACCTCCGAAATGCCGAGCACAAAGGAGCGGTATGGGGAGCGCACAGAGTTGCGCTGGCCCGGCACCACCTGGATGCAGCACTACCTCGACCTGTATGGCAAGGTATACCCCAACCTGCGGCTGCACGCCACCGGCTACCCGTCGCCGGACTATCTTCTCAGCCTCGTGAAGGTGGGCAACATCGCCTTTGAGGGCGAAATGGTAACGGATACCGAGGGCTCCGACTTTATCAAAGGCATCCTGCTCGACGACAACGCCAGTCCGGTATACCTGCAAATCTGGGGAGGCACCAACACCGTGGCCCGCGCCCTGAAATCCATTGAGGAAACGTACAAGGGTACGCCGGCTTGGCCGGAGGTATACCGCAAGGTGTCGGAGAAGGCTATCATCTACGCGGTGCTGGACCAGGACGCCACGTACAGCAAGTACATTGCGCCCAACTGGCCGGACATTAAGGTGCTGTATAATTCGGATCAGTTCTGGAGCTTCGCCTACCTGTGGCCCAACGTGGTGCCGGCAGAACTGCAGCCCTACCTGGGTGGCAAGTGGTTTGCCGAGCATATCCGGTTTAACCACGGCCCTTTGCTGGAGGAGTACTACCTCTGGGGCGACGGCAGGCAGATCGAAGGCGATCCGGAGCACACGCACGGGCAGATGGCCGAGGCGGCGAAGTACAGCCGCAGCCAGTATGATTTCATTTCTGAGGGCGACTCCCCGGCTTTCTTTTATTTGCTTGATGTGGGCCTGCGGAGCCTGGAGGATGCCGCGTACGGCGGCTGGGGAGGCCGGATGGTACAATCCAAAGAAAACCCCAACCGCTGGGAAGACGGCGAGCACGTGACAGACTACAACCCGTTCACGAAGAAAGCGGACACCACCTTTCCGCAGACGCGCTGGATCGACGTGCTGCAGCAGGATTTCGCCGCCCGGGCAGACTGGTGCGTGCTTCCCTACAAAGAAGCCAACCACGCCCCAACCGTAGCGCTCCGGCACCCACAGGACCTGGTGGTGAAGCCCGGCCAGAAAATAACCCTCCGGGGCACGGCCACCGACCCGGACGGCGACGCCCTTCGCTACCGCTGGTGGCAGTATGAGGAGGTAGACACCTATACCGGCAAAGTGGCCATTAAGCACCAAGACAGGCAGAAGGCATCATTCACCGTACCCAAAGACGCCCGGAAAGGCGAAACCATTCACCTTATTCTGGAGGTGAAAGACTCCGGCACGCCCAGCCTTACCCGTTACCGACGTGTCATCGCGACAGTTATACCATAGCTTGAGGTATAAATCACACGTAAAAATGCTACCTTACGCGTAGGTGCTTTATGCTAAACCATTTGCCAGCAGGCAGCATACCATTACTCAAAACTCCTTAAAACTTACAAATGTTAAACAGAAGACACTTTTTTAAGACGACAGGCGCCCTGGCTTTAGGGAGCCTGCTGCTGCCGGGCTGTACCAGCAGCGTGACCAACCAGGCTGAGGCTGACACCGAAGGCGCGGTGGCCGACAGCACCGCCGAGGCATACAAGAATTTGGCGGCTCCCGGCCTGCAGCTTTATACCGTGCGCACCCTCCTCGACAAGGACCTGGAGGGCACCCTGCAGCAGATCGCGGCCCTGGGTTACGTGAACATGGAGTCGGCGGCGGGTTCGAAGGGCCACTACTATGGTATGCAGCCGAAGGAGTTTGCCTCGCTGCTGGAGGGTATGGGCATGAAACTGCGCAGCAGCCACGTGCTGCTGGGCACGCAGCTGCCCGAAGAGGCTCCCCTACCCCCGGAGTTCCTGACGCTGACCAACGGCATGCAGCAACTGGTGGACATGGCCGCCGAGTCCGGGCAGAATTACCTGACCTGCGCCTACATGTTCCCGAGCGAGCACAAAACGATTGACCAATACAAGCGCGCCATCGAGCTGTTCAACAAAACCGGGGAGGCCTGCAAAAAGGCTGGGCTGGGGTTTGCCTACCATAACCACGACTTTGAGTTTGAGACCCTGGAGGGGCAGCGCCCCTACGACCTGATTCTGGCCGACACGGACAAGGACCTCGTGAAAATGGAGCTGGACCTGTACTGGGCCACCAAATCCGGCAACGACCCGGTGGCGCTGTTCGAAAAGCACCCCGGACGTTTCCCGATGTGGCACGTGAAAGACATGGACAACACCGAGAAGAAGTTCTTCACGGAGGTGGGCAACGGCACCATCGACTTTAAGCGCATCTTCGACAAGGCACAGGTCGCTGGGCTGGAGTACTACTTCGTGGAGCAGGACCAGACACCGGGCAACCCAATGGACAGCATCACGACCAGCTATACTAACCTGACGAAGATTATCGGGTAGTTTCCTTGCGTGACTTCATCTGCCTGGTTATACATCCAGGAATTCAGTTTTTAACTAAAAAGGCTCCCTGCGCAGGGAGCCTTTTTAGTTTGGGAAGGTGATATCACAACGTGTTTCTGGGCTTGGTTAGCACGCTGTCACCTTTCCGTGTTTCTGGAAACGCCTTAATCCGAAATACTGACTTCAGGCATCGCTTGCGGCAGAGTTCACCATCTCATATAGGCAGCGACCTGCTGGCAGCAGACTGATTGCCATGCAGGTCAACGGCCTTTACGGTAAGTTTTTTCCCTTTCAGTTGGCTGGCCGCTGGCATCGAAAAACTTGTGAGCGGCGTGAAGCCTACTTTTTTTCCGTCCAGGTATACGTTATACCCTAACATGTTGCCGTTGTCCATCGATTTGTCCCATTGCATGACCAGCGCATTCTGCAGCGTTTTGGCCTTCAGGTTTTGGGGTATGGATGGGGCCGCATCATCCGGGCGCAGGCGCTGCACCACATTTGCAAGTGCGCGGAACTGGTGATAAGAGGCCTTCCAGATCTGGGCTTTCAGGGCCGTTTTCTGCTTGGGCTCTTTGTCTATACCCCCCGGATACCAGTCGCCATGTTCGTGGTCGATGATGTACTTGTCGATATACTCCCACTGCTTTAAAAAGAGGTCGTAGTAGGGCAGCGCGTCGTTCGGGTATAGGTCGGACATCAGCAGCAGCGTGTTCAAGCCCTCGGCCTGCGCCCACCAGTTCTTCGAATCGCGGATAATGGTGATGCCGTCTTTCCCTTTAAAGTAGTAGCCGCCATCGTAAAAGCCGCCCACCGTATTGTCAAAACCGGTGCGGATGGTATGGTCGGCCATTTTCTTGGCGACCTGCATGGTTTTACTGTCGTGCTCCAGGCCCAGCGCATGCGAGGCCTCCAACATGAGGTAAGCCGTTTCGATGTCGTGCCCGAAGGAGACTTCGTCGAGGTGGTGGTTTTTCCGGATCACGTCTTCCGTCGAGTCGCGGAAGGAAACGGGCTTCCAGTCGGGGGTGAGAAAAAGCGTGAGGTAGCCTTTGTCGATGACAATGGTATCGCGCACCAGCAGCAGCATCTCCTGCAGCCGCTCCCGCACCAACGGATCTGGCCATACCTGGTATAGCTCCGTGAAAGCCTCCAGCAAATGGATCGAGCTGTTCTGGTCTTTATAGCCCACATCCGAGTCTGCCGGCGTCTGGCTGGTGCGCTGCACCGGCGTGCCGTCCTTTTCTAGGGCCTGGAAATAGCCTTTATGCACCGGATCGTGGCTATGCTGCTCCAGCCAAGCGAATGTTTTTTTGGCCAGGTTCAAGGCACTGGTATCGCCGGAAGCCTGGTAGTAGGCGGCCAGGCCATAGATGGCGAAAGCGTTTCCGTAGGCCGACTTGGCGGCCCCGCCATACCCCTGCCGGCCCTCGGCTTTCACGTTGCCCTGCTGATCGACCAGGGTATAAAAGCCGCCATTCGTTTTGTCCCACATCCTGTCTCGCAGAAAAGCCACGCCATGTTTGGCGCTGCTTAAATAGTATGCCACATCGGGGTATAGCTGCGCGGCTTTCGCGTTCGACCATATATGGCGCGCCTGCGTCACGATCATTTTGTCCTGCGGGCCTGTTTGCTTCCAGTCGTAGGTATAGGTGCTCGTAAAGCCTCCGTTTTGCTTGTCCACGGTTTGCGGATACCACTTGTTCAGCATCTCGGTTTTGATGGAATGCTCAATTTCTGCGGCAAGCCGTGCTCTCGCGCCATCCTGAACAGGCGGATGGAAAGCGGTGAAACACAGGGCGGTGGTTCCGGCAAGCAGGGCCAGGGCATTTCGTTTTAGTCTCATAAGGTTGCAGTATTCAAAAGTTCTTATCGTCTATCTCATAAAAACCGGCTGACAGAGGCCGGGCATTTTACAAAAAAGGGCTTTGTAGTACCTACATCGCCCTCTTCTGCAAAACCATCGACCCAAAAAATCAATCTACTGTTTAATAGCCCGGATTCTGAATAATGGTGGAGTTGTTGAGAATCACCTCCTGCGGGATTGGCAGCAGGTCCTTCCCGTTCGGGATAGCGATGCCGAATTCATTTTTCACATAATTGATATGCTCGCCGGTGCGTCTGAGGAGGTGCCAAAGCGACATTTCCCCCGACAGCTCATGCCTGTATTCTTTGATGATGGCGTCCATGAACGAAGTGGAGGCAGGCACAGGCCCAAGACCGGCGCGGTCCCGGATGACGTTATTCAGGATATCCCAGGCGGCCGCTTCGTCGCCGCTCTTGAACAACGCCTCCGCCTTGCTCAGCAGCACTTCGCCGTAGCGCATCATGATCACGTTCTGTCCGCCGAAGATCGTCTGCGGGTTGCCGGTGCTGCCTCTCACGTTCGGATCGCGCCAGGTTTTGGCGCTGTAGTAGCCGGAGCGCAGCCCGTCGGTGCCTTTCCAGGGCTTGGCTACCGTGCCTACCGTGTTGATGCCGCCAAACTGCTCCTGCACTTTCGGGTAGTTCTCAATCTCGATGGCAGGGCTTGGGTGCTCGTCGCCGGGGCCCAGCACCGTAGCGAGCTTCCGCTCGTCACCGGCTTCGAAAGAGGTATACAGCTTTGGATCGGCGTAAGAGTAGCCGAAGTTCGACACTTCCTCGGGCATATGGAAGCTGCTGAACCAGATGGTTTCGTTGGCATGCCCCCACGACTGGTCGGCGCCCTCCAGCAATTGCACCTCAAAAATAGACTCCTCGTTATTCTGGTTGCTGTATTCATGTATGTCCAGGAAGTTTTGCTCCAGCTGATACTTGCCTTCCAACTGGTCGAAGGTGGTCACTGCCTCGGCATACTGCTTCAGCCACATCTGCGCAGACCCCTTATAGGCGATAGCCGCCCCTTTTGTCGCTCTTCCCAGGTTCTCAGCGCCGAGGTTTTCTTTCCAGGGCAGCAGGTTGGCGGCCGTTTCCATGTCTGCCACTACTTGTACAAACACTTCATCCTGCGTGTTTCTCGGGTGGCGGCCTTCGTCAATCACGGTTTGCAATTCTAAAGGCACCCCGCCGAACATAGACGCCATGTAATAATAGAAAACGCCCCGCAGGAAGTAAGCCTCCCCAGTCAGCCGGTTGGCCAATGCCTCGTCCATTATACCCTCCTCCTGCATTTTTGCAATGATAGGGATGGCAGAGTTTGCGCGCGCGATCCCCTGGTAAGACCTGCGCCAGGCAATGTTCAGCGGGTCGAAATTGGCTGGTACCTCGTAGGTCTCGAAAAACACATCGGCCCCGTAGTTGTGGAAATCCTGCGACAGGAAGTTGGCCGAGTACCACAGCGACTTGTTCATGTAGTCCCCGTCATGGAAGGTGTCGTAAATGGCATTCACCAGCCTCACGCCGTCTTCCGGCTTTTTAAACAAAGAGTCCTCCGAAACACTCCTGCTATCCATTTCATCCAGAAAATCCTTGCAACTTAAAGGCAGCAGCATTGCCAGGCCAAGTGTAAGCACGTATATACTTTTTCTAAATTTCATAAAATCTGAATTTGTTGAATTACACCTTTAGATTAAAATGTCACATTCAGCCCAAGCCCGAAGAACTTCGACAGCGGGTAGGTACCCACATCCACACCTGCCATGGTCACGTTTCGGTTTCCGGTGTCCGGGTCTGCCACCTGCCCAATCTCCGGGTCGAGGCCAGAGTATTTGGTGAAGGTCAGCAGGTTCTGG
The DNA here is from genome assembly GCF_022601975.1 of Pontibacter sp. E15-1. Taxonomy (GTDB): domain Bacteria; phylum Bacteroidota; class Bacteroidia; order Cytophagales; family Hymenobacteraceae; genus Pontibacter. The sequence continues at coordinate 172,039 of NZ_JAKVIR010000004.1, read as the reverse complement.
GCGCTTAAGAACACCCGCACCTTGCTCATAAAGGCCCGGTTGGTTAAAGCAGTGGGGAGGGTATAACCCAACTGCACGTTACGCAACCTCAGGTATGAGCCATCCTCGACGTAAGCATCCGAAGGGCGCGTGTTGCCGTTGAGATCCGGGCGGGTTACCCTTGGGTATTCGTTCGAAGGGTTTGAAGGTGTCCAGCGGTTTTCATAGTATTCTACCCCGATGTTCTGCAGCCCTATACCCCCTTGGGTCGCCCCGAAGTTCTCCAACACCCGCTTGGTATAATTGAAAATATCGTTGCCGACAGAAGCATACCAGAACATGTTGAAATCGAAACGCTTATAGGTTGCATCAAAGTTAAGGCCGCCGAAGAATTTAGGGATCGGGCTGCCAATGATGGTGCGGTCGGCAGTGGTGATGCGTCCGTCTCCGTTCAGGTCCTTGAACCGGCGGTCGCCGGGCACCGTGGCGGATGCCTGGTAATAGGTATCAGCCCCGTTCAGCTCGGAAGCCTTGGTATTCAGCGCATTAATCTCGGCCTGGGTCTGAAAAATGCCATCGCTCACATATCCATAGAAAGCGCCCACCTCGCCGCCAACCTCAGAACGGCTGAACTCTACCCAAGTGTTGCCTCCCACATTCGGGAAGCCCAGGCCACCGATATTGCCAATGGCATTCAGGCCGTCATATAAACTCAGAATCTTGTTGTTTACCGTGGTGAGGTTTGCGCCTATCCCATACTGAAATGCCTTTTCAGCCTCGCGGTACTCCAGACCCAGCTCTAAGCCAGTGTTCCGGATACTGCCCACGTTTCGGGAGGCCACCGAGAAGCCCGTCTGCGACGGCACGGGTATATCCAGCAGGAAGTCGCGCGATTCTTTGATGTAATAGTCTGCCGTGAAAATGACCTTATTGTTCAGAAAGGCGGCATCCAGGCCGATGTCTGTCTGCACGGAGGTTTCCCATTTCAGGTTCGGGTTTGGCAGGCTCAGCAACACAATGCCCTCCTGGTATACCTTGTTAAACGGGTACCCATTGTTGGTAGCAGACAACTGGTTCCCGCCTGTGCCATACTGGCCCAGATACCTGAATGGCGCAATGCCGCCCTGGTTACCTACCTGCCCATAGCTCGCCCTAAGCTTCAAGTCGCTCAAGGCGTTCACGTTCGCCATGAAGGATTCGTTCTTGATGCGCCAGGCCACAGAGGCCGACGGGAAAACGCCATACTGGTTATCGCCCGTGAATTTTGAGGAGCCATCGCGCCGCACGGTAGCCGTGAACAGGTATTTATCCAGCAGGTTGTAGCTGACCCTGCCGAATTGAGACGCCAGCGAGTACGTAACCTGGTCGCCGTAAATGTTGTTGATCGTCAAGACGTTGTTCAGGTTCCGCAGCTCATCGCTGATCTGCCCGAGCCCGCCTGCGCCAATCCGCCGGAAAGTGTTCTCCTGGAAAGAGAAACCGCCCACAAAGTCGATGCTGTGTATGCCGAAGCTTTTGGTATAGGCCAGCGTGTTCTCCCACAGGTATTCGGAGCTGTTGTTGGCGCTTTGCGAATAGTTAGACTGGGTAAGCGCCGGCGCCCTGTTGTGCGACGGCGTGAAATAGTAGCCGGAGTAGTCGCTTACGTTCACCCCGAAGTTCGTTTTAACCCGGAGCCCATTTATAATGGTTGCTTCGAGGTAGGCAGAGGCCAGCAGGAAGTTATTGAGGTTTTTCTGGTCCTGCGTTTCGATCTGCGCCACCGGGTTGTCGAGGTAGTTTACCGCTGTGTTGTTTTTGGTATAGTACCCGTAGTTGCCGTTCGCATCGTTCACCTCGTCCGTCAGCGGGTTGCCAGTTATGGTAGGTATGAGTTTGGTGAGCGTGCCTATTCCCACACCGGCGTTCTGCCCGCCCGTGCCCAGCGGAATTTTGCTGTTGCTGCGGGTATACTTGATACTGGAAGAAGCCTTCAGCCAACTTGTAGCGTTGTAGTCTACGTTTAAGCCGGCATTATAGCGCCGGTACTCCGAGCCCAGCACAATGCCTTTCTGGTCTAAGAAGCCCAGCGAGAAGGAGGATTGCACTTTCTCGCCGCCGCCCCGCACAGCAACGTTATAGTTCTGCCGCAGGCCCTGTCGGTAGAGTTCGTCCTGCCAATCGATGCTGCGCAGCGCCGAAGGATTGCTCCATTCTGGTAGTGCCGCAAATTCATCTGGCCCCGACCGCTCCAAGGCCAGGGTCGCAAACTGCTCCGCATTCAGCAGGTCGTAGGTCTTCGGCTCCGTCTGGAGCGAGGTTAGGGCATCCAGCGAGATCTGCATCTCACCGGCCTTTCCGCGCTTGGTCGTGATGATCACCACGCCGTTGGCAGCGCGGTTCCCATAGATGGCCGTGGCCGAGGCATCCTTCAGAATGTCCATCGAGGCGATGTCGGAGGGGTTGATGGTGTTGATACCGCCCGTGATCGGGTAACCGTCCACCACGTAAAGCGGATCGTTGTTACCGAAGCCACCTATTCCGCGGATCTGCACCTGAATACCGGCACCCGGCGAGGCATCGTTGTTGGTTACCTGCACCCCGGCGGAACGCCCCTGCAAAGCCTGATCTAAGGTGGTAACCGGCGTTTTCTCAATCTGAGCAGCGCTTATAGAGCTGATCGCGCCCGTCACATCTTCCCGCTTCTGCGTGCCATACCCCACCACCACCACCTCCTGCAGGGCCTTGGTGTCGTCAGCCATGGTTACGTTTACCACACCCGGCCCAGTAAAGGCTTTTTCCACCGTTGTGAAACCGATGAAGGAAAACACCAGCGTACCGGCCTGTTCGGGCACGTCTAGAGAAAAGCTGCCGTCGACGCCAGTAGCGGTACCGCGGGTAGTGCCTTTCAGCAGCACGGTTACCCCAGGCAGCAGTTCGCCGGAAGCGGACATAACCTTGCCTGTAACAGACCAGTCAAAATAAGCGTTGGCATTGCCGCCTTCCGGAACGGTGTGCCGGGCATTTCCGGATTCAGGAGAAATAGCTGGCGCCGCTACCGCCTGTGCGCTAAACGCGCCCACCACGGCCAACCCACATAATACCTTATGCCACCTTTGCGTTCTTTTTTTCATAGAGTCGATGATATTTGTTAAAGAATAAAAACTGTTTTCTGCTTAAAATCTGAAAGAGCAACTGGCGCTGGTACTCCTGCCGCACCGCTGTTTTCTGCCTTGCCACACCCACCTGCTGACTCGGAAAGGTGCAATTTTATACCCCAATTCTAAAAGCCATTTTGTATAGGTCTTCCAACACCACAACATCATCGGTCACTTATCGTGATTGCCCACTAAAAACTGTATTAAAGATATTAACTCGCATCAACCCATAAACATTTTTGTAGTTTTTAGCCTATAATTTGATAAAATAATACCAGAATTAAAATTTCACCAAGTACTTTGTAATCAGGATGGTAAAATGTTTTAGCAACATGAGCAGACCGCCACATCAAACAGTTGGTTGCACATCCACATGCCTCCTTGGAAATTAAGCGGATCGGCGATGCATTCATATCAAAAGGCGTCCTATTTTATACAGCCAATAAAGCCACGAACTGCTGACAAGCTGCGTTCAGAAAGCCAGACAACATCTCCATTAACAACCAGAAAACCATGAAAAACACAAAAACAGGTTTCTACCACATCCCCATACCTAAGGCAAGGCAAAAGCGACGTAGGAGCCGCCCGGCTTCAGGCCATACCTGCTTCCGCCGGCGGCGATCACGATGTATTGCTTGCCTTCGGCCATATAGGTCATGGGCGTGGCGAAGCCGCCTGCCGGCAACTTGTACTCCCATACCACCTTGCCCGTGTCTTTGTCGAATGCCCTTATTTTCTCGTCGGCGGTGGCGGCGATGAAAATCAGGCCGCCGGCAGTTACAATCGGGCCGCCGTAGTTCTCGGTGCCGGTTTGCGGGATGCCCTGTTTGGTGAGTTCCTCAAACTCCCCCAACGGCACGCGCCAAAGATACTCGCCCGTGTTCAGGTCGATGGCGTTGAGCGTGCCCCAGGGTGGCTTCACTGCCGGATAGCCGTTCTGGTCCAGAAACTTCTTATAGCCATTGTTGATGTAAGGCGGCATATAGGGGAAATCTGCGTCTGGATTGGCGGCGGCTGTGGGCACGGCACTGTGAAAGTCATTTGATGCGGGCGCGGGTGGCTTGGCCTCGGTGTCCAGCAGAAAGTTTACGATGATCTCCCGGTCGTTGGCAGACATGTGCTGGAAAGAAGGCATCCGGCCTCGCCCTGTCTTCACCACAGTGGCAATCTGCTCCTTCGTGAGCCGTTTGTGCACACCCACCAGGTTGGGGAATGCCTCACTGCCTTTCCGGTCGGTGCCGTGGCAGGGCGCGCAGTTGTTCGCATAGATTACTTTGCCCGGCGAACCGCTGCCATCAGAAAGCGTGGTGGGCAGCATCTTCAGGTCATACGGCGACTCGTTGGCGTTCTGGTATAGGATGCCATCGGGCGATGCCGCGTTTCCACCCCACTCGGCCCCTCCGCCAATGCCAAAGATAAAGGAGCCCTGCGTGCTCGGAGCGAGGTATTTACTGCCATGCCGGCTGGCCAGAAACCGTTCTTTCACATAAGCGTGCGCCTCCGGCGAGATGTCCGTCAGGTCGGCCTCTGTGAACTCCTGCCGCGAAAAAGGGGCTGGCTTGGTGGGGATGGGCTGCGTGGGCCAGAGCTTTTCGCCCGGCAGGGCACCGTGTGTGGGCACCGGCACTTCTTCCACCGGAAACAAGGGCTCGCCGGTATCCCGGTTCAGCACAAACAAGAGGCCGTCTTTGGTGGCCGCGGCCAGGGCGTCTACCTTTTTTCCGTTGTGGTTTACCGTCACCAGGTTGGGCGGACAGGGCATGTCGCGGTCCCATACATCGTGGTGCTGCGTCTGGAAGTGCCAGAGCCGCTTGCCCGTTTCGGCATCGAGGGCCAGCACACAGTTCGCAAACAGGTTTTTGCCGTGCCGGTTGCCACCGTAAAAATCGAAGGCCGCCGACCCGGTGCCGGTATACACCACACCGCGCTTTACATCGGCCACCATCCCCCCCCAGGCATTGGCGCCGCCCACCCGCTTGTAGGCATCTTTTGGCCAGGTGTCATACCCATACTCGCCCGGTTGCGGAATGGTATGGAACACCCAGCGCAACTTTCCGGTGCGCACATCAAACGCCCGGATATACCCCGGCGCCGCGTCGCCATACTCCGATACCCGCGACCCTATGATCAGCAGGTCTTTGTAGATGACGCCCGGTGTGGTCACGTCCACCGTCAGGTCGCGCACGTCGTGGCCAAACGTCTCTTTGTCGCCCAGGCCTTCGTGCAGACTCACCTCCCCCTTTTCTCCGAAGCCCGCCACCAACTCGCCCGTGGCGGCATGGAGGGCATACAGCGTCGGGCCTGCGGTATATAAAATACGCTTGTCGTCGCCGTCTTCCCAGTAAAGCACGCCCCGGTTCGGGTGATACCGCTCGCTTTTGTCTTTGAAAGGATCAAACGTCCATACCTCCTCGCCGGTGGTGGCGCGCACGCCAAAAAGCCTCAGCTTGGGTGAGGTGGCGTATACCATACCATTGGCCATAATGGGTTGGCACTGGATGTTGATGCCGCGCTCTTCGGGATTGTTGTTTTCCCCGGTATCGTAGGTCCAGGCTACCTGCAGCTGCTGCACATTGCCTTTGTTGATCTGGGTGAGGGGCGAATAGCGGTTACCGGCAGCGTTACCCCCGTAAGCTGGCCAATCCTGTTGCAGTGCGGCTGTGTCGTTCTCCTTTTCCGTGGATTGGCAGCCCCAGAGCACCTGCAGGCACAACGCCATCGCAAGGTATTTCAGCGTAAGGTTCATGTGTTTTTTTGATTTTTACAGAAAGACATGGCCTCCTGAGAAACAGCCTTCTCAGAAAGGATATTTATACATGTGCGCCTGAGCAAGGAGCCGTGAGAACGAGCAATAAAGTAAGAAACCGGTGGCTGCAGCAGGTATACATTTGCTTTGCATACAATGCATCGAAAGGCACCGGACGGGGTTGCCGCCGCTGTTTACATCCTTAGTTGCCATACCATCCCTGCCCGAATACAGCGGCTGGTTTGTAAAATCGACATAGTCGTGATGCTGATATGTGCAGTCAATGCTATACACAAAAGGCTATACACAAAAGCTTAAGCCACCACTACTTCAGACCTGCCTTTGTCCGCTATTTTGCAGGCACTATAGCTTAAAGGCCTGCCGGGCCAACAGCTTCCACTGCCCTTTCTGTTTTTGCCAAACCAGCATATTCCCGATTTTGATTCTCACGGGGGTACCGTTATTGGTGGCTTCCGAGGAAAAAACATGCCGTACGATGGCCGTGTTGCCCGCCAGCAAAATCGACTGGTCGCTCGCCGCTATCGTAAGAAAATCAAAGGCGCCGTCCACCACGTCATCTACAAAAGCTACTTTGTCCTGCACTTTGCCGCTGGAGTGCCCATAACTCAACTCCCCGGCCGTTAGCTGATTCAGCTGGCTTCTGTCGGCGCTGACCATCGCCTGGTTAAATTTTTCGACTGCGGCGGCTACCGCAGCCTCCTCTTTCGATTGCGCATTGGCGGCAACCGCCAGGAGAAGAAGGCATAGGAATGGAACAAGAAATTTATTCATGACGCTGTTTTTTGGGAGATCAAACTATTCTCATTGTTATAAAACTCATACCGCCACACCGACGGCGCAGAACCTGCGCACCCATACATAAAATGGTTAGCGCTGCACTAGCTCGGCCTCATCTGTGTCCACCATTTCATCATACTCTCCGGCCGGTGGTCGGCGGTGCCAGTAAGAGGCCAGAATGGAACCGGTGATGTTCATCAGCGGACCGAAAACAGCCGGAGCCAGCCCGACAGTGGCAATCTTTCCCATACCCTTGGCGATACCCGACGCCAGCCCGCCATTCTGCATTCCCACTTCGATGGCGATCGTGCGGCAATCCCGCTCATTCATCCGGAACAGGCGGCCTGCCCAGTAACCGAGGGTATACCCGGCCAGGTTGTGCACCAACACCAACGCAATCAGCAGCCCGCCTATTTCCAGCAGGCTGTCGCGGCCGGCGGCAGTAATGATCACGATAATGAAGGCAATCCCGAACATCGATACCAGCGGCATGGCATCGTCCAGCCACTTGGCTTTTCCGCGCAGCAGCTTGTTAAACAAGAGCCCCGCCCCGATCGGCAGGATCACCATCTTCACGATGTCCCACATCATGTCCAGAATGTTGATTTCGATGAAGGCGCCAGCCAGCAGGCTCATGAGCAAAGGCGTGAACAAGGGAGCTAGCAGCGTGGTGATGGCCGTGATGGTAATGGACAGGGCCAGGTTGGCTTTCGCCAGGTAATTCATCACGTTGGAGGCCAAACCACTGGGCGAGCAGCCGATCAGGATGATACCGGCGGCAATCTCCGGGCTGAAACCGCTCACGCTGGCCAGGGCAAACCCCAGAAAAGGCATGATGCTGAACTGGCAGAGGATACCGATAATCACGCCTTTGGGCATGCGGGCCACCCCGATAAAATCCTGCACGCTCATCGATGTGCCCATACCGAACATGATCAGCTGGATAAGCGGCGTGATGAGCACGGCAAACTGGAAGCCGCCTGCCTCCACAAAGTAGCCCGGGTAGTAGAGCGCCATCGTAACCGCCGCAAAAATCATAACCGTGTAAGAGAAGCCCCGCAGGTGCGCATACCCCCGAAAAGCCACTGCCAGCGCGGCAAAGAAGGCGATGAAAAATGGCCCCGCCTGCGCAATGCTGCTGCGCAGCGTAAGCGCAAGGCCAACTACGAGGCAAGCCGCCGCCAGGCCCAATGCAATTTTGGATAGGTTAATTTGTTTCAAAGTACTATGTGTTTAAATGAAGAAGTTGAGACCTCTCTGAAAACTGGAGTATACCTCCCCGCAAAAAACTATCGCTTCCTGCAGGGAGGTTAAAGGCTCTTAGAGCATGTTTAAATTTCGTTTTTGGAAGCGAAAATTGTTCAGGAAGGGTTCTGGCGAAGCGTTTTTCGAGCCGCATAGCAGCGCTATGGGGTGATAAAAAGGCGAAGTCAGGTTCCTTTATGAACAATTTGCAGCCCAAAAGATGAATTTTAAACATGCTCTTAGCTAAACACTCTGTCGTGCGACCGTTTTTCGTCCCAGTCTTTGGTAGGCGCAAAGAAGCTTTTGTCGCGCGGGTGCAGATGCTTTTTCACCACGTCTTCGTTCAGCTCGATGCCCAGACCCGGCGCATCCAGCGGCACATTGGCAAAGCCTTTCGTAATCATGGGGCGGCCGTCTGTGGTTTTCACCAGGTCTTCCCACCAAGGCAAGTCCACGGAGTGATGCTCCAGGGCCAGGAAGTTTTGCGTGGCAGCGGCACAATGCACGTTGGCCATAAACGAGACTGGCGTGCCAGCCTGGTGCATCGCCATCGCAATACCATTTTCTTCGGCATAGTCAGCGATTTTCTTCGTCTCCAGAAGGCCTCCGGAGCTGGCCAGGTCTGGGTGGATGATATCCACGGCGCGCTGATCGATCAGGGGCTTGAAGTTTTTGAGGAGGTAAATGTCTTCGCCGGTTGTGAGCGGCGTTTCCAGCGCGTCCGACATCGTTTTCCACTGGTCCGTCAGCTCCCACGACACAATATCCTCCAGCCAGGCCAGCCGGTACTTATCGAGCGCCTTGCCCAAGCGGATCCCCTCATTCATACCGAAATGCCCGTAGTGGTCGGTGGAGAGCGGAATGTCATACCCTATCAGCTTGCGGGTGTTCTCCACTATATTCGCCAGATGGTCCAGGCCCTTCTCCGTGATTTGGATCTGTGTGAAAGGATGCGCCGTGTTTCCGTAGGACATGTAATTGCTCTGATCGCCCCACTGTGCCAGGCTGCCCTGGGCATTCTCCCAGAATTTGGAGTTTACCACCGTGCCGGGTATGCCTTTCAGCTCCCCGATCGACACGTCCATCTTCAGCCAGGTATACCCCTGATCCTTCACGCGGTAGTTTATCAGTTTTGCCTGCTCCTCCGGGGAGGCAGCCTCCGGCGTATCGGCATACAGCCTTACTTTATCACGGTACCGGCCGCCCAACAGCTGCCAGGCCGGCACGTTGTAGGCTTTTCCGCACAAATCCCAGAGCGCCATCTCTACACCGCATACCCCGCCCGCCTGCCGCGACGGGCCGCCAAACTGCTTGATGGACTTGAATATCTGCTCCACGTTACACGGATTTTGGCCTAAGATGCGGCTCTTGAGCATCAGCGCGTACCGTGGGTCCGCGCCGTCCCGCACTTCGCCCAATCCATATATGCCCTGGTTCGTGTCGATCCGGATGATGGCTGTGCCTCCCAGCACCGACGTTAAAGCGTAGCGCAGGTCCGTTATTTTCAGGTCCGATGGCTTTGAGTCGCGTTTCACTTTAGAGGTCGTCTGGGCCAGGGTGTCCTCGATCGACATACCCAGAAAGCCGCCCAGCGCTATACCGCCCAAGGCCGACTTTTTCAGGAAATCGCGGCGGTTGTCTTTGGTAGCGGGGTTATTGATCTCCGCCTGCCGTGCTGCCGCGTCTGCTGCTTCCTGTGTTTTATTGGCTGCAATAATTTGCTGTAAGATGCTTTTCATGATACTGATGTTTATGGTACAGATGATAAATCAGATAATTCTCAATCAGGGAGCTGGCACTACCACGTTCTGTTCTTCATGTATTCATCCAGCTCGTTGCGGCTCATGGGGAGGTCTTTTCTCGCTTTGGTCCACTGCACAAAATCGTTTTTGATTTTGTCGTTCCACTTGCTGTCCACCTCGCCGGGGGTATACTTGCCCTCGCGCAAGCGTTGGTGCCCAAACTCATCCCGCAGGGCGATGAACTCCGCATTGATCACCAGCTCTTCCACCAGGTGCGAGGGGATGAACACGGTGCCCGCTTTCTTGGCCAGCACGACATCGCCCGGCAAAACGGTGGCACGGCCAATCCGGATGGGTACGTTGATGCCGCTTAGCATCATTTGCTGTATATAGGAAGGGTCCTGGCCCTTGATCCAGCCGTTGAAGCCCTTGATCTCGCTCAGCCCTTCCACATCGCGCACAGAGCCGTAAAAAATAACCCCGCGCTTCGACTTGGCATAGATGGAGTTGCCGAGGTTGTCGCCGATCAGGGTGCCATCCACGATTTTGCCATAGCCGTCGGCCACGTAGATATCGCCCTCCTTCAGCACGTCAATCGGCCAGGAGTTGGTGCCCCCGGCCTGACTGCGGCCTTCTGCTTTTCCTTTTTCTTTGAACACCTTCTCCATGTCGGGGCGCAGCGGCATATACTGCGCGGTGACCACGCGGCCCGTCATGGTGCTGTCCGGATGTATGACCATCCATTCGCCTTCGTATTGGTTCTGATACCCTTTGTTACGAAGCACTCCCCAGGCTTCTTCAATCGAGATGTTCTTCAATCTTTTCAGGTATTCGTCCGACACCTTGGGCCTTCCGTCGGGGTAGCGTTCGCCTTTCCACTCCGAAGTGAGTATTTTGATCTGATCGGGAGTAGGAGTAACCTGCTGCGCGGTTGCCATAAAGCCGGACAATAGGAAAACGGCCATCCATGTTAAATTTTTCTTCATGTAAGTTGCTATTAAGTATTACAAAAATTATATACCTGCCAAAAAACTGTTAAAAGGGAAGCCAAGGCTTACACAAAGAATGGATACCCCTTCGTCGCGTACTTTTTCATACCCTCTTCGTTTATCTCGACCCCTATACCCGGCTTATTCGAAACCACAATGTGCCCATCCACGGTCATAGGGCCGTCGAAGGTCACGATCTCTTTGAACATCGGGTCGGTATGGAAGTAGAGCTGCCACTCCATGATGGCGAAGTTCGGCACCGATGCGCACACGTGGCTGGAGGCCATGGCCGCCAGGTAAGAGCCCACCATATGCGGCGAAAACGGCACATAATACAGGTTGGCCAGGTTGGCGATGCGCTGGGCCTCGCCTAACCCGCCCGCTTTCTGCAGGTCAGGCATAATCATATCGGCGGCGCCTATCTCTAGCAGGCGGCGGAAGCCGTGGGCCAGGTATAGGTTTTCGCCCACACAGATCGGCGTGCTGGTGGAGTCGGTGATCAGCTTGAGGGCATCCACGTTCTCGGCCGGAACCGGCTCTTCCAGAAACATCAGGTTCAGTGGCTCCATCAGTTTGGCGACGCGGTGGCCGGTGGTGGCATCGTAGCGGCCGTGCATGTCCACACAAATATCGATGTGCGGCCCAACCGCGGCCCGCACGGCGGCAATCTGGTTATACATGCGCTCCAGCTCTGCCGGGCTGGCCGTCCAGTTATAGTGGTCATACTTGTTGGGGTCGTTGGCTTCGTCTATGTCGAACTTTACAGCGGTATAGCCCCTTTTCACCACATCCTTGGCCGCCTCTCCATACATTTCGGGCGTTGGGTTTTTTGCCCGGTATGCGGCGGTGTCGCAGTATAACCGCACCTTGTCGCGGAACTTGCCGCCCAGCAACTGGTACACGGGCACGCCCAGCGCTTTGCCGGTTAAATCCCAAAGGGCAGTCTCCACCGCAGTCAGCACGGCCACATACATGCCCGACTGGGCCCCTTCAAAAAAGCCTGCCTTCCGGACGTCCTCAAAAATGCGGTGCACATTCAGCGGGCTTTTCCCTTTGATGCGCTCCCCAAACATCTTCACCAATTGGTAGGTGCCGGGTGTCGCGTCTACCGCCTCGCCGCAGCCCCATACCCCCTGGTTGGTGTGCACTTTCACAAAGAGGCTGTGCCCGTTGCGGATGTAAGCGGCCTTGATGTCGGTAATCTTCAGGTCCGATGGGCTGGAGGCCTTCGGTGCCTTGTCCACTGCCGCCTCCAGCTCATGCCCAAACGTGGACATCAGGGTAAAACTAGCCAGGCCAGCCATACTGCCTTTGGTCAAAAATGATCTTCTGGATTGATTATTCGCCATGTTTTCTTCGTTTATGATGTCGTGGTGCACTTACCAGGTGCGGGTTTTTAATAACTCCTGAATCTGCTCCTTCGGAACCGGCAATTCATTCACGTGGTCGTTCAGCCATTTCGAGAAATCCTTCTCAATGTCCGCTGACCAGCGGTTATCGATCTGGCCTGCCGTGTATTTCTGCTCGCGCAGGCGCTGGTGCCCGAACATGTCGCGCAGCCGCACAACTTCTGAGGTTTTCACTACCTTCTCCGCCAGGTGCGGGGGTATAAAGCTCACGCCGCCATCGCGGCCCAACACTATGTCGCCCGGCATCACCAGCACGGTGCCTATCCGCGTGGGCTTGTTAATCCCGATCAGCGTGGTGTTCAGCTCGCCGTCCGGGTTGTTCAGGTGATGCGAGGGGTGATAGCTTCTGACAAAGGAGGTAAAGGAGCCCAGCTCTTTGAGGCCGGCAATGTCGCGGATGGCCCCTTCGTACACGATGCCGTTGCCGGATTTGGCGTAAATGGAGTTCGCCAGGTTATCGCCGATGGTTGGCCCGTCTACGTGCGCCCCAAACTGGTCCACGACGTACACATCGCCTTTCACCAGCAGATCGATCGGCCAGGAGTTCTGGGATTTGATGCGGCCGTCTTTGCCGTGGCCTTTTTTGTCGATCACACGGTGGATATCCGGCCGCCCGGGCATAAACGTGGCTGTGAGCGCCCGCCCCACCAGCACGCTGTCCGGGTTAACCACCAGCCAGCCCTCGGCATACTGGTATTTGTAGTTTTCGCCTTTCATCACCGACCAGGCTTCTTCGTGCGTCACCAGCTTCATTCTCCGGATAATAGCATCCGGCACCTTGGGCCGCCCGTCCGGGAAGCGCTCGCCTTTCCACTCAGGCGTGAGAAAAAGCATCTCCTCCCGCGAAATCTGCTGTGCTACCGAAACAGTGGACAAGCCAAGGCATAACATCAGGAAAGAGTATAGGTAAATCTTCTTCATACAATAGTTTATTTGTATTTCATGTGGAGAAGGCCACAAGCCAACGGCAATACCCGAGGCTCAGGATTCAGGGTCTTTTTATAGTTTTCTGTCCGTGACTGGGCATAGTGCTTCCATTGCCGCTGGAGGGCACGGTGGAAAGAGGGCAAAGCCTTACTCACAAAACTTTACCCTCTAAAATCAACCACTGTTTGCACTGAAAAAAAGTCACTCCACTGGGTATGGAAGCCTGCTACTGCGCATCCCAGAAGACCCGGGTACCCAGCGTGTTTCCGCCCATTCTTGCGATGGCCGCTTCTACATTAGTCGTGTTCACCGACCGTTCGCGGAGCGGATAGGTTAACCTCCGGATAAAGCCGTCGCCGGTAGCGTTGACGGAAGGATCCTGCCCCGGATAATTGATCGGCTGTAAGGTGGGGTAACCGCTTCTGCGGAAATTGGACCAGGCCTCCTGAAACTGCAGGAACGAGGCCACCCAGTACTGTTCGTTGATTTGCTCCAGGGCGCGGGCAGGGTCATACGCCACTTCGGGCTCCTGCAGGTAAGCGTCTACCTGGCTCGCTGAGATATCGATGGTGGAGCTTTCCGTGTCACCGCTGTAAGCTTCCATTTGCTGCATGTGCGCCCGGATACCCGCCTCGTAATACTCCTGCGCCATGGCCTCTCCCCCCGCGATATACCCCCGGTGGGCGGCTTCGGCCATGAGCAGCGAGGTCTGCGCATAGGTCACCACAAATTCCGGACGGTCGAGGCGCAGCACTGTTCTGCGGTTCAGCTGCGAGTAGGCGAAGGCAGAGCCAATTTTACCCGGAAAGCCCGGTGCGGTGGCAATCGTGGTTTCGTCATACCCATAGGGCATCCCCTGCTGATCTTCCGGATTTGTATTTTCCGCGCCTGCGGTCGCCAACGGGTTCACCGGGTTCTCATACTTCACCGCAATGTACCTTAGCCGCGGGTCGTTGGTGTTTTGCAGGAAACTCACAAAAGGAGCGCCCACATAGTAGTTATGGCGCTCTGTGGCCTGCAACTGCGACGACATGGGGTGCGTGAAAATACCGCTGAACGGCACATAGGCATCATCGTCGGTAGAACGCATCACACCGCCCCGCGCCGGGTCAATGGCAACCGCCACGATGGATTGGGCTTTCGCCTGATCGGTTTCGGTATAGCGCATGCCGGTGCGCAGCAAAAGGGAGTTGCCGAGCTTTTTCCACTGGGCAATGTTGCCCTGGTAAAACAGGTCGCCCTGCACGATGTCGCCATCCGGGTTAAGCGCATCGGTCGCCTGCTGGTACTCCTTAATGAGATCCTCGTAGATAACCGACGCCTGCTCGTAGGTTGGCAGGTAGGTACTCTCCAGATACCCCTTTCCTGCCTCCGCGTAAGGCACATCGCCATACGTGTCCACTAACACCTGGAAACAGTAGGCGCGCCAGATGCGGGCCATGTTGTAGAGGTTGCTCCGCTCCGGGTCGTCTATGGTCTTGTCGATGATGTCCGTCAGGTTGCGGATCGACTCGGTATAAAGCGTGTTAAAGATGGGCGCGGTGTTCGTTTCGTTCACCACATTCAGGTTGCCGCCCGCCGGGTTTCCCGAAAAAGGGATCTGCACCTGCTGCACGATGGGCGCCTGATAGGTAAGCGTGTTCACGGCAGACGTCCGTTGCGCATCCGAAAACAGATACTCCGGGTTCAGCGCAGTCGGCTCTATCGGGTTGGTGTTGATCTCTTCAAAATCCTTATCGCAACTACTCGCGCCAAATAGCAGTGCAATCATTACCATCGATTTATATATGTTCTTTCTCATGATGTTGCTCATAATTGCTATTATAATTTGATGTTAATATTCACGCCATAGCTGCGGGTGGTCGGGAGCGAGTGCGCCTCGAGGCCTGCCAGGTTATCAGAAGCCGAGTACTGCGACTCCGGATCGAGGTTATCAACATATTTCTTGATCATGAGAACATTGTTGACATACGCATTGACGTTCATGCCCTTGATGAAACTGCCGGACAAGACCTTGGTCAGGTCATACCCCAGAGAGAGGGTGCGCCACCGCACAAAGCTGGCATTGTACACAAAAGGAGTGGCTATACTGAAGCTGCGCACGCCGTTGTAAAAGGTGCCAGGCAGCACGGCCGTGGTGTTCGGCTCGCCTTCGGGCGTTACGCTCGGGAAAATAACCCCTCCCTCGCGGCCATCCAACGTGGCTTTGTGCAAGCCGTGGCGGTACCAGTTAAAGTTAGAGTTGGAGATCATCTTGTGGCCTGCCTTAAAGTCGACCTGCGTAAACAGGCGGAAGCCTTTGAAATTGACGGTGTTCAGCCAGCCGCCGGTATGCGTGGGAACGGCGCTGCCGTAGGTCACGATGTTGCCGCCCAGCATTCTGCCGTCAGACGTTATCACGCGCCCCTGGTCGTCGCGCCGGAAATCCACGCCGCGCAGCGAGCCAAGCGGCAGCCCCACCTCATGCGACACGATGCCGATGTACTCGCCCGTGCCCACGTCTATCCGTTGCTGGTTATTGGCCAACTCCAGCACCTCGCTCTTGTTGTAGGTCAGGTTAAAGGCCGACTCCCAGCTGATGGTGCTGTTGCGCACCGGCATAAAGCCCAGCAGCATCTCAACACCCTGGTTGCGCAGTCTGCCCACGTTAACTTTTGTCTGTCCATACCCTGAGGCATTGGAGATATCCACATTCAGGATTTCGTCTTCGGTATTCTTGCGGTATGCGGCCAGGTCCAGGAATACCCGGTTGTCAAACAGCTTCAGTTCCAGGCCAACCTCGGCTTCTTTTATAATCAGCGGCCGCAGGTTCGGGTTGGGGCTGGTGGTGCCGGCAATGCTGCCCAGCGGCACCCCGTTCAGCGTGTTGTTGTTGAGCGAATAGAAAAGACTGTTGGTATACGGGTTGGTGTCGCCGCCTGCCTCGGCATAGGCCACGCGCAGCTTGCCAAAGCTTACCCAGGTGGGCAGCGAGCTGGCAAAGGCCTGGCTGAACACATAGCTGACACTAGCCGATGGGTATAAGTAACTGTTAGATTTTGGGTTGAGGGTGGAGAACCAGTCGTTCCGGTTTGTCAGGGTCAGGAAAAGGTACTCGCGAAAACCAAGCTCCAAGGTTCCATATAAAGAGTTTACTTTCTTTCGGAAGTAGTCGAAGCCTGGCTCTTTGATCTGCCCGTTGTTGATGGTATATAAGTCACGGACATAGAAATTTGAAACAGAGGTGCTTAACGTTTGGGAGGTCTGCTCCATGGAGTTTCCGCCGAAAGCCGCATCGATGCTAAAGTCGCCGAAGGCATGGTTCGCCCCGATCAGGAAGTCGAGGTTAAGCTCCCGGAAATTCTCCGAATCCTGGTAATAGTTCCCGTTAAAGCCAGACGGCGGAGGCGGCAGAAACGCGGTGCCGGTCGGGCGGTTCACCTCGTGGTTCACGCTAAAATAATCCTGCCCCACGCGGCCCTGCGCATACAGCCACGGCGTTAGCTCATACCGCAGCAACACATTGCCGAAGAGGCGGTCGCGCTTGCGGTTCTCGAAGCGCTCGTTCACCGACCAGTACATGTTGGTGCGGTTTGTGAAACGCGCCGGGTTTATCTCGTTGCCGGTAACCGGGTCTTTATAGGCGTCCTTCATCCAGCGGGGGTCGATGCTATTGGCCAGGGTATACAGGGTAGAGTTCACGTTGAAGTCCTGCTGCGACACAACGGGCGGGTTCTTGTTATACTCGTTGGAGTAGTTGGCATTTACCTGCGTCGAGAGTTTATCGGTCAGGTTATAAGTCAAACCCAGGTTCAGGGATCTTCTGGTAAAGCCCGACTTGGGCACGATGCCGTCGGAATCGGTGTTGGAAAAGGATACACGGAAGTTCCCTTTCTCATTTCCGCCGGCCAGCGCCACGCTGTTCTGCAGCATCAGGCCGGTACGGTAAAAGGCGTGGGTGCGGTCTTTGAAAGGCTCGTAGGGGTGCTGCTCTCCGTCTACCTGCCAGGTGGGCTGGCCATCGAAGCGCTCCCCGAAGCTCCATACCCCAGACGAGCGGGCATCGCTCACACTTTGAGGACGCTTGCCGCCTTCGCCCTGGCCGTACTCATACTGAAAATCGGTGAAGTCCAGCGCCTGATCGGCCTGCACCGTGGAGGAAACCGTTATACCTATGCCGGTTTGGTTGACACCGGACTTGGTGGTGATGATGATGACCCCGTCTTTCGCCCGGAAGCCATACAGGGCCGCTGCCGCCGCGCCTTTCAGCACCGTCATCGACTCGATATCCTCTGGGTTTATACTTTGCAGGCCATCTCCTGTGTCAGATTTCGCCTCACCGGCAAAGCCTTCGTCGGCACCGTTGCCGCGCCCCTGCGCCACGTTGTTAATCGGCACGCCGTTCACTACGATCAGCGGAGAGTTGTTGCCCCCGAACGAAGACTGCCCGCGGATCCTGATTTTGGAGGAGCCGCCCGGTCCGGTTGGCGGCGCCTGCACGTTTACCCCGGATACTTTTCCGACAAGGTTGTTCCCCACATTCGTGGACCGGCTGCTCAAAAGCGCATCCGTATCTACCGTTGTCGTGGCATAGCCCAGCTTTTTCGCTTCCCTTTTAATGCCAAGCGCGGTCACTACCACTTCCTTCAGGGCCTGTGTATCCTCCCCCAGCGTAACATTTAGTTTGCTTTGGTTGCCTACAGTCACTTCTTTGGTGGCAAACCCGATATAGGAGAACACAAGCACATCACCGGAGGAAGCGGCGATCGTAAAATTTCCGTCCACATCGGTAACGGTGCCTTTGCCGGTTCCCCTCACGGCGATACTCACACCGGGCAAGCCAATACCGTTGCTGCCTGTAACACGGCCGGTGACCGGCGCCTGCGTTTGCGCACTCAATCGGGCAGCGGGCACGCTGAACGACGATGGCTTACTGGCCTTGGCAAGCCGTATATGGATATTGTTATTGATCAGCTTAAACTCCAGCCCTGTTTCGGATCCCACCCGGTCGAGCACTTTGCTGAGCGGCTCGTTTCTGGCGTTTACTGACAGCACCTTTTTCCCTGATACTTCTTTCTCATCAAAGGTGAAGCGGAAAGGGGTCTGGTTTTCCACGCTCTTGATAAAATCCTGCAGGGAGCCTTCTTTTAGCAAGAGCGTCACCTTTGCGTTCTGCATATCGGGCAGCGGCACGTCAATATCGGCTGCGGATACGTAGAGGGTGGTAAGCAGTAGCACCAGCGTTGCCGCCAGAGCACTTGTTACCCCACCTTTTAGTAGGTAGTAAAAATTGTTTTTCATAAATTTGTGATGTTTAATGTGATTGAAACCGTTAAACAAACCCCTCTGCAAGAAAATGCGTCAACAGATTTCTTCGGGGGGAGTCTAGAGCCAGCCCTATCCCAGGGCTGGCTTTTTTCATTCCTTTGCGTGCCTCATATCCTGCTGTGATTGGTTAAACTCGATTTTCACTTTCTTTTTGGTGCGTTTGTAGGTAAAGCCCTTCACGAAGCCGATGCCCTCGAGCACCTTATCCAGCGACTCGTTGTCGTAGGCCCCGGTATAGTCCCAGGCTTTGCCGGGTTTGCCCTTGGCCTCCACCTCGATCTCCACCCCATACCACTGCTCCAGCTTGCGCACCACCTCGTCCATGTCGGCACTGCGGAAGGTGAGCACGCCCTCTTTCCAGCCCAGCACCTCGGCCCGGTCGAAGGGGGCCACGGCGAACTCCTGCGATGCCCCGTGGTAGGCGAGCTGCAGGCCCGGCGTGAGTCTGCCCAGCAGCTGCTTCCGGCCCTTTTCTGCCTGCCGCTCCACTTGCACCACCCCCGTGGCCAGCGACACAGCAATCGCCTCCTCGCCGGCCATGTACCGGATGTTGAACGAGGTGCCCAGCGCCTGGGTGGAGATTGCGCCGGTATGCACGATGAAGGGGCGCTGCCGGTCTTTGGCTACCTCGAAAAAGGCCTCCCCCTGCAGGTCGATCTCCCGCTTCTTGCCGCCAAAGCCCTTTTGGAAAGTCACTCGGCTGCCCGCGTGCAGGTGCACTACCGAGCCGTCGGGCAGGTAAACGGCCTTGCGCACACCCGGCGCGGCCTCCACCGACACGTAAGCGGCCGGCTCGGGGCGCAGGCTGTAGAGCGCCAGTCCGGCCAGCAGAAAGAGCGGCAGCAGCACGGCCGCAACCTTCAGCCAGAACCGCGGCTGCGACATATGGAGCACAGGCGTCTCGGGGGCCTCTTGCTGCGGCAGCTGCGCCTTGATCCGGCCCAGCAGGGCCTCAGCGTCGTGGGTCAGATGCGGCGTTTCGGCCTGCTCGTTCCACAGGGCGCGGAGCTCCTGCTCCTGCCCCGGCTTCAGGTTTTCGGATCGGAACCAACGCAGCACTGCCTGCGCCTCTTCTGGCGTGCATTCCCCTCTGTAGAACCGATCGAGTAAGCTATGATTCATTAATCTTGATGTGAGTGTTTATATATAGATTACACACAACTAAAGCGCTGCACCACCTCTGTTGTGAAAAATAATTAAGCACTCACTTTTTGTGTCTCCATACCTGATGGTGGCATGGCGCAGAATGGGGCTTATCGCCGTCACATGTCCCCGTTTACAACGCACTTCTATCCATAGCAGGCCTCGCATAGCGCCTTGGTTGTATGCAAATTACCCATGAATGGTATAGGCTTGAAAACAATCTCCCTGGCGCAAGCGTCCGCTTGTGCCCCAAATGCAATAACCTGCCGCACATCCCCAACACAATAGCAGCACAAGCGGACGCTTGCGCCAGAAATTACTTTTCTGGCAGAGCAGTTAACAGAAGGTAAGCTGTTGGTATAGTTGATTGTGTATAACCTGACGGGAATAGATTTGGGGTATTATGCAAAACCCATTCGATAAAGGTATTATACACATATAGCCCTTGAATTACATAGGCTTGAAAGCAAACATCGACAAGCTATAAATCAGTGCTTTACCCCAGAAACACTGCTAATCAACAGGAGCAAGAAGCGCTCTACAGCATGCCAATATGCTATCCAAACGCTGCGGGATAGGTATAAAAAAAGGCACGTGCCCACTGTTACAAGGAACAATGGCCACGTGCCTGAATCAGCCGCCGCTTTTTTATACCTGTGGCATGTATAGCGCGGCTTGATAAAATACCGCCTGGTCTCTACACTCGACAGAGCAGGCGGTATGGGGTATAAATAGACTGGCCAGACGCCCTACCTAATGCAGGTCTCTGGTGACTTCTGAGCCGGAGCCGCCACGCAGCACATCCAGATCCGCGCCAAGGTGGGCCTGCTGCACATGATCGATGTACAGTTTCACATAGCCGCGTGTCGCCATCGGAGCCGGGGGCACCCAGGCGGCTCTCCGGTCTTGAAGTTCCTGCTCGCTAATATCCAGGTGCAGCCTTCGGTTTTCCACGTCCAGCTCAATCATGTCGCCATCCTGCACCAGCGCCAGGGTGCCGCCCACCGCAGACTCCGGCGACACGTGCAGCACCACGGTACCGGCGGCGGTGCCGCTCATCCGGCCATCGGAAATGCGCACCATGTCGCGGATGCCTTTGCGCAGGATTTTCTCCGGAAGGTCCACGTTTCCCACCTCCGGCATGCCGGGATATCCTTTGGGCCCCACGCCCTTCAGCACAATCACGCAGGTTTCGTCGATGTCCAGGTCCGGGTCATCAATGCGCTGGTGGTAATCCTCGATGGTCTCGAACACCACCGCACGGCCCCGGTGCTTCATCAGTTCCGGGGAGGCGGCAGAGGGCTTGATGATAGCGCCCTGCTCACAGAGGTTGCCTCTGAGCACCGCAATGCCCGACTCGTTCTGAATAGGCTTGTCCACGGTCGCGATGACATCGTCGTTATAGCAGGCCGCCTCGCCGCTGTTCTCACCAATCGGGCGCCCATTTACCGTCATCACCTCGTTGTGCAGGTACTGTTGCATTTCTTTCAGCACCACAGGCAAGCCGCCCGCATAGTAAAAGTCCTCCATCAGGTATTTACCGGAAGGCTTCAGGTTGAGCAGCAACGGAATTTTACTGCCGATGGCATCGAAATCATCCAGGTTCAGTTCTACCCCCAGGCGTCCGGCAATGGCCAGCAAGTGTATGATAAAGTTAGTCGAGCCGCCCACGGCCGCGTTGACCACAATGGCGTTTTCAAAAGCCTTTCTCGTCAGGATTTTTGACAGGGTGAGGTCTTCTTTCACCATCTCCACAATTCTTCTGCCCGACAGTTGCGCCATCACTTTCTTGCGCGAGTCTACGGCCGGTATGGCCGCCGCCCCCGGAAGCGTCAGGCCAAGCGCCTCCACCATGCAGGCCATCGTAGAGGCTGTGCCCATCGTCATGCAGTGCCCCTGGCTTCGGGCCGCCCCGATTTCCATGGCATGGATGTCGGCATCCGAGTAAAGCGCCACTTTCTGTTTTTCCTTGATCAGCCAGTTGAAAGACCCGGAACCAACGCACTCGCCCTTATACCTGCCGTTCAGCATCGGTCCGCCGGGCACCACGATGGTGGGCAGATCGACGCTGCAAGCACCCATCAGGGTAGAGGGCGTGGTTTTATCGCAACCCGTCAGCAGCACAATGCCATCCAGGGGGTTGGCGCGGATAGACTCCTCGGTGTCCATCGCGGCCAGGTTCCTGAAAAGCATGGTGGTCGGCCGCATGATGGTTTCGCCCAGCGAGGTAACCGGGAACTCCAGCGGAAAGCCGCCCGCCTCGATCACCCCCCGCTTCACCACCTCCGCAAAGTCGCGCAGGTGGCCGTTGCAGGGCGTCAGCTCCGACCAGGTGTTGCATATCCCGATCACGGGCCGCCCCTGGAAGTAGTCATCCGGATAGCCCTGGTTCCGTAGCCAGGAACGGTGCACAAAGCCCATCTTATCAGACTTGCCGAACCAATCGTAGCTCCTTAGTTTTTTATCTGTGGACATATAAGCGAGGTATAAATTACAGTAAAAGGAAAGAGGTATGGCCTCATTATTTCTTCTC
The DNA here is from genome assembly GCF_022601975.1 of Pontibacter sp. E15-1. GTDB lineage: Bacteria > Bacteroidota > Bacteroidia > Cytophagales > Hymenobacteraceae > Pontibacter. The sequence goes on along the minus strand of NZ_JAKVIR010000004.1, from coordinate 150,084 downwards.
GTAGGCACCGTTCACCAGCCGCCAGATAGCCAGCGGGTTGCCGTCTTTCAGGGCATCCGGCAGCAGCGCCATCGGGAAAGACTGGTAGCAAACCGGCCGGGCAAAGCGCATGATGGCAGCCGCGCCCACCGAGGTTGTCCGGCTGTCGGTAGTGGCGGGGTATGGCCCGCCGTGCACCATGGCATAGCCCACCTCAACGCCCGTGGGATACCCGTTAATGATCAGCCGGCCGGCCTTTTGCTCCAGCATACCGATCAGGTCCTGGTTCTCCAGCAGGTCTTCTTCTGTGCCATGTATGGTAATGGTCAAGTGGCCTTTTAACTGTTTGGCTGCCTCCAGCAACTCCGCTTTATCGTCGGCGGTTACGGCCAGCGTAGACGGGCCAAACACTTCTTCTTCCAGCGTTTCTTCCTCTAGGAAAGACCGGGCAGTGGTATGCAGCAAATAAGCCGTGCCGTGGCAGGCGGTGGCACCTTCCTTGCCTTGTGCCAGCACTTCCACGCCTGCTATGCTGCGCAGTTTTTCCACGCCTTTTTCATAATTGCTCCGGATACCCGAGGTCAGCATCACGCCGCCGCCAAGCTCTCCCATACTCTCCGCCAGCAATTGCCTGAACTGCGCTTCGTCCGTTGACTTTTGCAGAAAGACAAGGCCGGGAGACGTGCAGAACTGCCCCACTCCCATTGCCACCGAGGCGGCCAGGTCGCGGGCGATGCTCTCCTTCTTTTGCTGTAAGGCGCGCGGCAGAATGAACACCGGGTTGGTGCTGCCCATCTCGGCATACACCGGTATGGGTTCTTCTCTTTTGTTGGCTTCATCAAACAGCGCCTTGCCGCCGCGGAACGAGCCTGTAAACCCGATCGCTTTGATGAGCGGGTGCCGCACAAGCGCTTGCCCTACCCCGGTTGAAGCGCCCTGCACCATCGAGAACGTGCCTTCCGGCATGTCGCATTTTTCGACGGCCCGCTGTATGGCCATACCCACTAACTCCGATGTGCCGGGATGCGCCTGGTGTGCTTTTACCACTACCGTGCAGCCCGCGGCCAGCGCCGAGGCCGTATCGCCGCCCGCCACCGAAAAAGCCAGCGGGAAATTACTCGCCCCGAACACGCCCACCGGGCCAAGCGGCTGTAGCATGCTCCTGATGTCGGCTTTCGGGATGGGCTTGCGCTCCGGGTCAGCAGTGTCTACGCGGGCATCTACCCAGGAGCCTTCGCGCAACAGTTGCGCGAAAAGCTTCAGCTGGTTCACCGTTCTGCCGCGTTCGCCTGTCAGGCGTGCCTCGGGCAGGCCGGTTTCTTCCATGCAGCGTGCAATCAACCCATCGCCAATGGCCATGATTTCGTCGGCAATGGTCTCCAGCAGTATGGCTTTCTCCTCGCCAGACGTGGTGCGGTATACCTGAAAAGCCGCCGCGGCCTTTTGCACGGCATCGTCTATTTCCTGCGGGCTGGCTTCGTTAAAACCAGGCACCATCTCCTCGCCGCTCGATGGGTTTACCGCGAAGAAAGTCTCTGCACCCGCTGCCACCAATGCGCGGCCAATAATATTTTTGCCTGTTAATTCCATGTGTTTTTCACGTTAAAAGACTTCACAACCTGAGTGCTGCTGCACTCATTTAAATGACTGCCGGGCGATTGTTACCTCACAAAATTGACAAGGGTGCCGATCGGCTCAATCGTGATCCTGATCTCATCGCCCTGCTGCAGGGTAAACTCTTTTTCGGGCACGATGCCGGTTCCGGTCATCAGCAGGCTGCCGTGCGGGAAACTGCATTCGCGGTATAAAAACGACACCAGTTCCTGCGGGGTGCGCTTCATCTCCGATATTTCTATGTTGCCTTCAAACACCACATTGTCGTGCCGGATAATCGTCATCTGGATGCCTGTGCTGGCCGGCAGCGGCTCCCGCGTTACATACACACAAGGGCCAACGGCGGCGCAGGCATCATAGGTTTTGGCCTGCGGCAGGTATAGCGGGTTCTCGCCTTCGATGCTGCGGGAGCTCATGTCGTTGCCAATGGTATACCCGATGATTTTACCCGACGAGGTGATCACCAGCGTCAGCTCGGGCTCGGGCACATCCCAGGTAGAGTCTTTGCGGATGTTCACTTTTCCGCCCGGCCCCACCGTTCGGTGCGCGGTGGCCTTGAAAAAAAGCTCCGGCCTCTCAGCATCGTATACCTTGGCGTAAAACTCTTTGCCGCCGCTTTCCTTCGACTCTTCCTGGCGGCCCACTTTGCTGCGGTTGTAGGTGACCCCGCTTGCCCATATCTCCTGGCTCACCACTGGCGCCAGCAGCTCATTCTTCAGCCACACTGCTGCGCCTGGCTCCGGTGAGGTGCTTTGGGTGATGTGCAGCATTTTTTCGTAGAGTTGCTCGTCGTTCAGAAAACCGTCCCATTCCTGATCCTTCACAGGGTAAAGGGATTCTTCTTTTTTGATGACAAGGCCTTGTTGCGTTCTGTATAATTTCATGAGAATTTTATTTGTTTCAAAATTAAAGTTGGTTGTAGCTCAGTTAAAAAGCAGGTAACTGAGGTATAGGAAAAACGCCGCCGACGTGCCCAGCACAAAAGTGCCCGTGGTATAGAGCCTATACCCTGTCTTCACCTTCATGCCCGACATCTGCGTGACTACCCAGAAGAAACTGTCGTTGGCGTGCGACACCACGGCCGAGCCCGCCCCGATGGCAATCACCACCATGGCCTTCTCCATTTCAGACACAAAGCCGAGCGAGGGCATCATGGGCAACAGGATAGAAGCCGTGGTGATCAGGGCTACCGTGGAAGAGCCCTGAGCGGTTTTGATGGCAGCGGCCAGCAAAAAAGGCAGCCAGATACTCAGGTTTATACCTGCCAGCGACTCGCCCAGCGTAGCGGCAATGCCGGAGTTCTGCAGGATTTTTCCGAAAATGCCGCCCGCCCCGGTGATCAGGATAACAGAGGCCGCATCGCGCAGGGCATTGCCCACCCAGCCCTGCGCCGACAGCATTTCGGGCTTCAGTTTTTTAGGGAGGATCAGGGAGAGGAACGCGCCGATACACAAGGCCACCACCGGCTCCCCGAGGAACGAAATCAGGGCGGTAGCCTGCGGATGGAAAAAGTGATCGAAGTTCTGGGCAGACGATTTCGCGACGATCAGCAGAATCGGCACCAGCACCGGCACCGACGACTTTAAAGCACCGGGCGCGTCTTTCAGCAGCAATTTGATCTCCTTGTCGGTGGTTTGCGGGTTGGGGTCGATATAGGTTTTGGCGGCATAGGCCGTGGCATACCAGATGCCCACTGCCAGCGCCAACGCACTGATGGGCAGCCCCAGCAGCATCACCAGCCCGAGGTCGGCGTTTAAAATTCCCGCCGCCGCAATTGGGCCTGGCGTGGGAGGCACCAGGGTATGCGTGGCCGTGAGGCCAAGGCCAAGCGCAACGGCGGGTCCGGCCAGGGAAATGCCCGCCTTTTTAGACAAGCTCCTGTTCAGCGGAGCGACGAGCAGAAAACCGCTGTCGGCATAAACAGGTATGGAAACGAAGTAGCCGATGATGCCCATGGCCGCTGTTACCCGCTTCTGCCCGACCACCCGCAGCACTTTCTCGGCCAGGGCGTACGCCCCTCCCGAGTTCTCCAGGAAAGCCCCTATAATCACCCCGAAGATGATGATCAGGCCAATTTTGCCCAGCGTCTCCCCAAAGCCCTCGTTCACGGATTTAACGATCGTTGCCAGCGGCATGCCTGTGAGAACCCCGTAGAGCACCGCCACCAGAAACAAGGCGATGAAGGGATGCACCTGCAGGCGCGTTGTGAGCAGAATAATAAGTACGACGCTTAAAAGCAGAAGGGCGACTGCCATAGGAGCTGGTTAATTAATGGGTTGGCTGAATCCGGAACGGGGTGGCTTTACTTTTTCGGTTTCACCTGGTAGGCGACCACCTTGTTGGCAAAGAAGGTAGGCACCAGCAAAAGCTTTTGGGTAGGAATGTAGGCTATGTCGGCCGCGTTCACTTTATCTGCTTTGGTATCCAGCAGCTTCTCTACCTTGCCGCCCGCCGTCACGTAATTGATCTCGCCGTTCCAGTTGGAGATGATAAAGTCATCGCCATACGGCACGATGCCATCCCCACCCATCAGGCCGCTCGCGATTTCCTTGAGTTCTTTGCTTTCTTTGTCTACCTCATAAAAAATACCGGCGTTCATGTCGATCATATAAAACCTGTTGTTGTGCGCCAGCAAACCGTTGGGCTTTTGGAAATGGTCTTTCTCCAGCCATACCTCCGCCTGGTTGTCGTTTAGCCTGTATACCCGCTTTTTGTCGGAGTCCGACACATACACCACGCCCTCTTCGTCCACCGTGATGTCGTTCAGCATCCCGGCATCGTCCACCGCAATGGTGCGCACCACCTTGCCTGTGTTGGTGTCAATCACGACGACGTTGGTCAGGTCGGCCACATAGAGCAGGCCGTTCGAGAGCCCCAGGCCCTTGGGCGAATCCATACCTCCCACTACCCACTCCACCTCCTGCACTTTGCCCGATAACGACACCCGGCCGATGGAGCCGTTGCCATCCTTTCCGGCAGCCGGATCGTTGATATTGGAAACGTAGAGCACTTTTTTAGCCGGGTCATACAGCACCGATTCGGGCTCTTTTAAAGTGGCGGTGGTTTCCCACTTCTTTTCCAGGCTTACCGTCTGCGCCGCCACTGGCGTGCTTAGCTGGGCTAACACCACATACATTATTGCGGAGAAGCCATAGGTCACTAGCTGTTTTGTGTTCATAATCGTCTGGTTGATGGTTATTAGATATTGCTACTCTTGTTAAAAAAAGTCCCTTTTAAAACGCTAAACTTTTAATTAGCGGCAGACCATAATGCTTGATGTATCGGTTTGGCCAACGCTTATGCCGCTGTTAATTGCCATTGTAGCGGGTTCTTCTCGATTTTTATGCTGTCTGTATTAACATTACACATATACGCAGTCCTGCACCACCTCTTCCTAAAAATAACTAAGCACTCACTTTTGTGTTTTAGTTTTTATTTTTTACATTTAGACAGGATATTACCTAGTATCACCTATTGTGGCTTACAGCTGAAGCTGTTTCAGCTCATGCCCCATCACCTCACCACAGCGCGCAAACTATATCATGAAGTCAGGAAGTACGATATGTTTAGTCAGCACCATAGAGGCACTTAAGGCAGGAGACGTGTCTGCTTTTGAAAACCTGTACCGGCTTTTTGAGCCAAAGCTATATGCTTTTGCCCTGCGCCTTGTCCGGAACAGAGAGGATGCGGAGGAGATTGTGCAGGAAGTTTTTTTGAAGGTATGGGAGGGGCGGCACCTGCTGGAGCCAGACCAGAATGTGGATGGTTACCTGTTCAGCATCGCCAAGCACCTGGTGTATAACAAAGCACGGCGCAAGGCCTACGAGTTTGCTTTTGCCCAGTATATAGCCGTGGCGGGCGAACGCACCGGGTGCTTCACAGAGCAGGCAGTCGAGTTCAAAGACCTGACAAAACTGCTGGAAGACGCCTATGACGCATTACCCCCTGTACGGCGGCAGGTGTTTGTGATGAGCCGCGTGGAAGGGAAGAGCAACAGCGAAATCGCCCAGCTCCTGAACACCAGCAACAGTAACATCGAAAACCACCTGCACAAGGCGCTAAAGGCCATCAGGCAAAAATTTAAAGGCTACGAGATGGTATACGCCTTTTTCCTGATCTGCCTCGCGCAAGAGCTTTGTTAAAGCAACCCCCTGCCAGTATCGAAAACCCCAGAAGCCATACCCCTCTCTCCTTCCGGCAAACAAACCACAGAGCACACCGCCCATACGTATCCGGACCGTGGCACCATACCTTACAAAAAAGAACTGCAGTTGGTTTTCAGGAGACTATACCTGATTTTATACCATACATAAAAACCGGACGAAGAAGTTAGTCATAGCAGGAGCCTGGTATTTGCGGCAACCCAACGCCTTTCACTCGGATATCCCTCAGAAATAAGCTAACTTATACCTTTTATAGCCACTGGCTACTTAGAAAGTTTTTTTACTCAAATTTAAGAATTCAGCTCTGGACGCCTGCTGCAAATTTGCGCCGTTTTTAACCTGATTGAACACCCATGGCTTTTGGCAACACATACCGCTTACGCCCTTTTTCTATGCATCACTTGAAGTCTTTGCTCTTCTTTTTCATAAATGCCACTTTCCTGCTCAGCGGTTGCAAACAGGACAAGGGGGATCATCTCTTCCAACTGCTGCCCCCTGAGGAAACCGGCGTTACCTTCAGCAACACTCTGCCCGAGAACGACACCCTGAACGCCATCGAGTACGATTACCTCTACAACGGGGCGGGCGTGGCCATCGGGGATGTGAACAACGACGGGCTGCAGGATATCTTTTTCGGCGGCAACATGGTCAGCAGCAGGCTATACCTCAACAAGGGCAACATGAAGTTTGAGGACATCACCGAGAAAGCCGGGGTGTCGACGGACCGCTGGGTAACCGGCGTCGCGATGGCCGACGTGAACAGCGACGGCTATACCGACATCTATGTGTGCGTGGCCGGACCCAACAAATCCGCCGACAAGCCCAACATGCTTTTCGTGAACAACGGCGACGGCAGCTTCACGGAGTCTGCCAGCGCCTATGGCGTGGCCGACGTGGGGTATAGCACGCAGGCGGCCTTCCTCGACTACGACCGCGACGGCGACCTGGACATGTACCTGCTCACCAACGCGCTGGAGAACTTCCCGCGCAACAACTCCCGCATGAAAAAGGTGAATGGCCAGAGCCTGAGCACCGACCGGCTGTACCGCAACAACGGCGACAATACCTTCACCAATGTGTCGAAGGAGGCCGGTATCCTCATCGAGGGGTATGGCCTGGGCGTGGGCATCGCCGACATCAACAACGACGGCTGGCCCGACATCTATGCCGCCAACGACTTCATCACCAACGACATCCTATACATCAGCAACGGCGACGGCACCTTCACCGACCGCTCCAGGCAGTACCTGAAGCACCAGAGCTGGAACGCCATGGGCACCGACATCGCCGACTTCAACAACGACGGCCTGGTAGACATTGTGACCGTGGACATGATGCCGCCCGACAACCAGCGGGAGAAGACCATGATCGCGGCGGGCAACTACGACCGTTTCCGGCACAACCTCACGCTGGGCTACCAGCCGCAGTATATCCGCAACACGCTGCAGCTCAACAACGGCAACGGCACCTTCAGCGAGGTGGGGCAGCTGGCGGGCATTCACCGCACCGACTGGAGCTGGGCCCCGCTGTTCGCCGACTTCGACAACGACGGGAACCGCGACCTGCTCATTACCAACGGCTACCGCAAGGACGTCACCAACCTGGACTTTATCATTTACAAGCGCCAGGAAGCCCAGTTTGGAGACAAGGCGCACCAGTCTAAAACAATGGCCAGCCTGATCAAGGACCTCGCGGGCGTGAAAGTGCACAACTATATCTACCAGAACACCGGGAATTTGTCCTTTACAGACAAGTCGGTGGAGTGGGGACTTGACGCCCCGTCCTATACCAACGGCACCGCCTTTGCCGACCTCGACAACGACGGCGACCTGGACCTGGTGATGAACAACATCGACGAGGCGGCCTTTATCTACCGGAACACCGCCAGCGCCCTCCCCGACCGCCATTACCTGCGCGTGAAACTGGAGGGCGAGGCAAAGAACAAAGCCGGGCTGGGCACGAAACTCACCCTTACATCCGGCGGCCGCCAACTATACCACGACCATTCTGTTTATAGAGGGTATAAATCGACTGTCGAGAACGTGGTGCATTTCGGGTTGGGGAAATCCACGCAGGCAGACGCACTGGAGATCGTGTGGCCTGACGGCCGACGGCAGACAATCCGGAACATCAAAGCAGACCAGGTGTTGACCGTGCGGCACGCAGACGCCACCACTCCTGCTCCGGAGCCTGCCCCCGCTGCCCCCACGGCCCTTTTTCAGGGGCAGGACAGCGCGGCCACCGGTATCAGCTACCGGCATCAGGAAAACGATTTCGTGGACTTCAAGCTGCAGCCGCTGCTGATGCAGAAGTACTCGCAGGGCGGCCCGGGCATTGCCGTGGGCGACGTGAACGGCGATGGGTTGGAGGACTTTTACGTGGGCGGCTCCTCCGACACGCCCGGAAAGCTATACCTGCAGCAGGCGGCGGGCACGTTTAAAGGAGTTGCGCTGCCAGACGGGGTAACGCACGGCGATGAGATGGGCGTGCTGCTTTTCGATGCCGACAGTGACGGCGACCTGGACCTGTATGTGGTGAGCGGCGGAAGCGAGTTTAAGGAGGGCGACCCGGCCTATCAGGACAGGCTCTACAGCAACAACGGCAAAGGCAATTTCATCCTCAACCCCGCTGCGCTACCCGACACCAGGTCCAGCGGCTCCTGCGTGGTTGCGGCAGACTACGACCAGGACGGCGACCTCGACCTGTTTGTGGGCGGCCGCGTGGTGCCGCAGCGCTACCCCCTGCCGGCCAAAAGCTATATCCTGCAGAACAACGGCGGCAAATTTACCGATGTAACCGAGAAACTGTGCCCTGCGCTCCAACAGCTGGGCCTGGTCACGGCGGCGCTCTGGACAGACGCCGACCAGGACGGGCATACCGACCTGCTGCTGGCGGGTGAGTGGATGCCCCTGACCTTGTTTAGAAACCAGGGCGGAAAGTTTGTGAATGCAACCGCAGACACGGGTCTGCAGGAAGCTGTGGGCTGGTGGAACAGCCTGGCCGCCGGCGATTTCGACAACGACGGCGACACGGACTATATCGCCGGCAACTTCGGCCTGAACTCCGACTACAAGGCATCTCCCACAGAGCCTGTCACGATCACGGCAAAGGACTTCGACAACAACGGCAGCATCGACCCGGTGCTGGGCCATTACCTGCTGGGCCAGAACTATCCCGCCCACCCCCGCGACGCCATGACCGACCAAATGGTTTCGATGCGTCGCAAGTTCACGAGTTTTGCGGCCTATGCCCACATCGGCTATGGGGAGTTGTTTACGGATGATGAACTGGCGGGGGCCATGGTGATGCAAAGCACCCAGCTGCAAAGCAGCTACATCGAGAACCTGGGCAAAGGCAAATTCCGGATCGTGCCACTGCCGGTGCAGGCGCAGCTGGCCCCGGTGTTCGGCATCGCGGTGAACGACTACAACCACGACGGTAACCTCGACCTGCTGCTGACGGGCAACAACTACGGCACCGAGATACAGACGGGCTGGTATGATGCCTCCATTGGCCTATACCTGCAGGGAGACGGCAAAGGCCACTTCGCCCCTGTGCCGGTTACCAAAAGCGGCTTTTTTGTGGACACGGACGCCAAAGGAATCGCGGAGCTTGCCCTGCCGGGAGGCAAACGCATGGTGTTGTCGGCCGCTAACCAGGGCCCGCTGAAAACGTTCCGCTACATGCAGGAGCAGGCCGGTATACCCCTTGCCCCCACGGATGCCTGGGCTGCGGTAACCCTGCGGGATGGCAGAAAAGTACGGCAGGAGTTTTACCACGGTTCGGGCTACCTGTCGCAATCGTCCAGAACGCTGTTTATACCTGCGGGCGCGCAAACGGTTATGCTGTACGACTTTACCGGAAAGGGCCGAAAACTGGCTTTGCCAACAGGGCAGGTTAGCCGGGTGCCCTAGCCATAACACAGGGAATCGTGATTTTTTGGCTACTGCGCTTGCAGGAGAACTTGATTTATTGGCCGAGAAACAGTTACTTAGAGCATGTTTAAATTTCGTTTTTGGAAGCGAAAATTGTTCAGGAAGGGTTCTGGCGAAGCGTTTTTTGAACCGCATAGCAGCGCTATGGGGTGATAAAAAGGCGAAGTCAGGTTCCTTTATGAACAATTTGCAGCCCAAAAGATGAATTTTAAACATGCTCTTAATGCACGGACGCTGCCGGAGCACACGTCTTGCCAATCCTAATGAAAACTGACAAGCCAGACTAGTGTGTTGCCTTCGGGATGACACCGGCAAAGTCCCGGTTTTTCCGGCGAAGGCAAGTGCTCCGGCAAGCTGCTCCGCTCTATACCTAAACCCATGCACGCATCAACCAAAACATACCTGCCTTTGCCCTTCGCCTGCCTGCTGGCCGCCTTGCTGCTGCTATCCGGTTGTGGCGCCCGGGAAGAAAAGGACGGCAGAAAAGCCCCGGAAGCAGCCCAGGCCTCCGCGCCCACGCTGTTCGAAAGCCTCCCTGCATCTAAAACAGGCATTGATTTCGCGAACACCCTCACCGAAACCCCGATGCTGAACGTGCTGGAGTTTGAGTATTTCTACAACGGGGGCGGGGTGGCCGTGGCCGATTTCAACAACGACAGCCTGCCCGACATCTTCTTCTCGGGCAACATGGTGCCCAGCAAGCTATACCTCAACAAGGGAAACATGCGGTTTGAGGACATCACGGCGCGGGCGGGCATCAACACCGCAGGGCGCTGGGCAAGCGGTGTGGCCGTGGCCGACGTGAACAACGACGGCTTTCAGGATATCTACGTCTGCGTGACGGGCAAGGCAGCACCGGAAAGCCGCAAGAACCTGCTCTACCTCAACAACCACGACAACACGTTTACGGAAGCCGCGCAGCAGTATGGCCTTGCCGACGAGAGCTACTCCACGCACGCCGCCTTCTTCGACTATGACAAGGACGGCGACCTCGACCTCTACCTGCTCAACCATACCCTGGACGATAAAAACCCCAACCTGCTGCGCCCGCAACTGCGGGACGGCTCGGGCAAAAACACCGACAAGCTGTACCGCAACAACGGCAACAACTCCTTCACGGATGTTTCGGGGCAGGCGGGTATACTGGTGGAGGGCCAGGGCCTGGGCGTGGCCATCAGCGACATTAACCAGGACGGATGGCCGGATGTATACGTGTCCAACGATTACCTCTCCAACGACATCCTGTACCTCAACAACGGCAATGGCACTTTCACCGACAAGGCTGCGGCATACTTCAGGCACCAGAGCCAGTCGGCGATGGGCAACGATGTGGCCGACTTCAACAACGACGGCCTGCCCGACATCATCACCCTGGACATGCTGCCGGAAGACAATCTGCGGAGCAAGCTCATGTTTGCCGGCACGAACTACGACCGTTTCCGGGGGGAACTTCTGAACGGCTATACCCCCCAGTACATGCGCAACACGCTGCAGCTCAACAACGGCAACGGCACCTTCAGCGAGATTGGGCAGCTGGCCGGGGTGCACAGCACCGACTGGAGTTGGAGCCCCCTGCTGGCCGACTTCGACAACGACGGCTACAAAGACCTGCACATCACCAACGGCTTTCCGAAGGACATCACCAACCGCGACTTTATCATGTACCGCATGCAGGGTCTCAACAGCAACATGCCGCTGGATGCACTAAACAAGCAACTCCTGGAGGTGGTGAACAAGCTGCCCAACGCCAAAAAGCCAAACTACGTCTACCGCAACAACGGCGACTTCACGTTCAGCAACCAGACCAAAGCCTGGGGCCTTGACGTGCCGTCCTTCTCCAACGGGGCCGCCTACGCCGACCTCGACAACGACGGCGACCTGGACCTGGTGACCAACAACATCAACGGCAAAGCCTTTGTGTACCGCAACAACGCCGACAAACAGCTGAAAAACAGTTTCCTGCGGATAAAACTGCAGGGAGGACCGGCGAACGCGGCAGGGTATGGCGCCAAAGTCATGGTGGTGCAGCAGAACGGCAACAGGCAGTACCAGGAGTTCTCGCCCTACCGTGGGTTTATGTCTACGGTGGAGCCTTTCCTACATTTTGGCCTGGGGCAGGAGGCGACCGTAGCGGTGCTGGAAGTAACCTGGCCCGACGACAAGGTGCAGCGCCTCGACAGCGTGCGGGCAAACCAGGTGCTTACGCTATACCATAAAAACGCCGTGGCGGCGAAGGTGCTCCGGAAAACCACTGCCCCGCCCCTCTTCCAGGCTGCCAACGCCAAACACACCATCGCTTATACCCACAAAGAGGAGCCCTATGTGGATTTTAAGGTGCAGCCCCTGCTGCCGCACAAATACTCGCAGAACGGGCCGGGCCTGGCCGTGGGCGACGTGAACGGCGACGGACTGGAGGACTTTTATGTGGGCGGCGCCTACAAATACCCGGGGCGCGTGTTCCTTCAGTCCGGAAACGGCACGTTCGCCAGCGCCCCCATCACGGACCAGACCAAGTATGAGGAAGACATGGGCAGCCTGCTTTTCGACGCCGACCAGGACGGTGACCTGGACCTGTATGTGGTGAGCGGAGGGTATGAGTTTCCGGCTGGCTCCCCCTACTACCAGGACAAGCTCTACAAAAACGACGGCAAGGGCCGCTTCACCCCCGATGCGCAGGCACTGCCCGCCACCACCGCCAGCGGCTCGTTTGTGACCGCAGCCGACATTGACGGCGACGGCGACCTGGATCTGCTGGTGGGTGGCCGCGTGGTGCCGCAGCGCTACCCTACCCCAGCCGAAAGCTATATCCTGCTGAACGAGGGCGGCAAGTTCCGGAACGCGACCGCGCAGGTATGCCCCGCCCTGCAGCAACTCGGGATGCTGACCGCCGCCCTCTGGACCGATTTCGACAACGACAAGGCCGTGGACCTGATTGTGGTGGGCGAGGGGCTCCCGGTTACCTTTTTCCGGAACGTGGGCGGGAAGCTCCAGAACGTGACTGCCGCCACCGGGCTGCCCGCCACCAGCGGCTGGTGGAACAGCCTGGCCGGCGGCGACTTCGACAACGACGGCGACATCGACTATATCGCCGGTAACCTGGGCCTCAACACCAAACTGAAAGCCTCCGCCACAGAGCCCATCAGCGTATACGCCGCCGACTTCGACCACAACGGGAGCATGGACCCCATCCTGACCTATTATGTGATGGGCAAAAATGTGCCTGTTCGGCCGCGCGACGATGTTTTTGACCAGATGGTGTCCATGCGCAGGCGCTTTACCAGCTACGACAGCTACGCCCGGGCCTCGGTCACGGAGGTGCTCACGCCCGAAGAGCTGCAGCAGTCCTACATCCTGAAGAGCGTGCACATGCAAAGCAGCTACCTCGAAAACCTGGGAGGCGGCAAATTCCGCATTGCGCCGCTGCCGATGCAGGCGCAGTTTGCCCCCGTTTTCGGCATCACGGTGAACGACTATGACGGCGACGGCAACCTGGATGCCCTGCTCACCGGCAACTCCCAGGCGCCAGAAGTGCTCAGCGGGGCCTACGATGCCTTCACGGGCCTATACCTGAAAGGCGACGGCAAAGGAGGTTTTGCGCCAGTTGGCCTGCAGCAAAGCGGCTTTCTGGTAGACGGTGACGCCAAAGGCATGGCAGAGCTGACGCTGGCGAATGGCCGTCCGCTGGTTTTGGTGGCCAACAACAACGGCCCGCTGCAGGCCTATACCACCAACTCGGCCAGTCCAGCCTCGGTTATCGTAACAAAACCCTCGGACGCGCGGATAGAGATAACGCTCGACACCGGCCGGAAACTCGTGCGGGAGCTGTATTACGGCTCGGGCTATCTTTCACAGTCCACCCGGAGCATGGCCATACCCCTGAATGCGGTGTCGGTGGTGGCGTATGGCTTCAACGGCGAAAGCCGAAAAATCAGATAACCTCGTGATAGGGTATAAAACTCAGAATATGGTGCGCCTTCTTCGTTCTTGTGCTAAAAGTATACCCGGCATTTGTCTCCTGATTGCCCTCCTCCTGCCCGGTTGCGGCGAGAAGAAGGAGGAAACGGGCAGCCGGGAAATGGTAGCGCTCCTGGAGGAAGTGGCCCAGACGTTTTATATCCCGGACAACCGTTTTGCCAACCATGCCCGGGTGGCCCATTTCGACTCGCTTGCGGCAAAAGCCACCGGCCGGCGCAAGTTCGACTTTGAGTACCAGAAAGCCACCGAGCTGCTCCGGGCGGGAGAATCGGCGGAGGCGGCCAGGCTGTTTGAGAAACTGCGCGCGGAACTGCCACAGATCGCCTACAGCCTCACACCGAAGGACGTGGGGCTGGCCGACCGGCTGGAGGCGGATATCGCGCAGGCATACCTGCGCACCGGCGAACAGGAAAACTGCCTGCTTAACCATACCTCCGCCTCCTGCATTTTCCCGATTGCCAGCCCAGGCTTCCACCAGCTCCCCGACGGCTCCCGCAAAGCTATCGCGCAGTATACCTCCCTGCTGAGCCGCCACCCCGATGCCCTGCAGTACCGCTGGCTTTTGAATATCGCCTACATGACCCTTGGCGAGTACCCGGACCGCGTGCCAAAGCAATGGCTCATCCCGATAGAGGATCAGTCGCCATACCCTGTGGCCCCGTTCGAGGAGATTGCCGGGGACCTGGGCGTGGACGTGGCCGATATTTCCGGGGGAACGGTGCTGGAGGACTTCGACAACGACGGGTATCTGGACATTCTGGCCTCTTCCTACGGGCTGCGGGATCAGATTCGCTATTTCCACAACCAGGGCGACGGCTCTTTTGCCGACCATACCGCGAAAGCGGGGCTGACAGGCATCACCAACAGCCTGAACATGCTGCAGGCCGATTATAACAACGACGGTTACATGGATGTGTTGGTGCTGCGGGGCGCATGGTTTGAGCATCAAGGCAAGCAGCCCAACTCGCTCCTGCGCAACAACGGCGACGGCACGTTTAGCGATGTGACGGAGGCCGTTGGCCTGCTCTCCTTCTACCCGACGCAAACGGCCACATGGGCCGATTTTAACAACGACGGATGGGTTGACCTGTTCATTGGCAACGAAACCGCAGACCAGTTCACTCCCAACCCCTGCCAGTTATACCTCAATCACCGTGGCAGTTTTTACAATGTGGCGCAGGAGGCTGGCGTGGCGCTGAAGCAGTATGTGAAGGGCGTAACCTCCGGCGACTTCGACAACGACGGCTGGCAGGACCTGTATGTCTCGACGCTGTATGGCCAGAACTACCTGTTCCGGAACCTGGGGCACGGAAAGAACGGCCAGCTCCGGTTCGATGACGTGACGGAAAAGGCGGGGCTGCAAAAGCCGATGCTGTCGTTCCCCACCTGGTTTTACGATTACGACAACGATGGCTGGCTCGACATTTTCGTGTCCGGCTTTAAGTTCAGCACCGAGCCCGGCGTTTCGTACAATGTGGCGGCCGAGTACCTGGGCCTGCCGAACGAGGCCGAAAAAGCACGGCTCTACCGCAACAACCACGATGGCACTTTCACGGACATAGCCGAGGAGGCGGGCATCAACAAAGCCCTGTATACCATGGGCTGCAATTTTCTGGACATCGACAACGACGGCTGGCTGGACATGTACCTGGGCACCGGCGACCCCAGCTTTGAGTCCATCATCCCCAACAAGCTGTTCCGCAACAACGCCGGGAAAGGCTATCAGGACGTCACGACCGCCGCCGGGGTGGGGCACCTTCAGAAAGGCCATGCCGTTGCCGCCGGGGATCTGGACAACGACGGCGACCAGGATATCTATACCGTGATGGGCGGGGCGTATGAGGGCGACAGCTACCGAAACGCGCTCTTCAAAAACACTTACCAGGAGCGCACCGCCTCCGGCAACAAGTGGATCATACTAAAGCTGGAGGGTATAAAAGCCAACAAAGCCGCCATCGGGGCACGCCTGAAACTTACGGTTACCGAAAACGGCAGGCAAAGGGTGCTGTACCGGGACGTAAACTCTGGGGGAAGTTTCGGGGCGTCGGCGCTGCGGGCGGAAATCGGGCTGGGGCAGGCATCCCGGATCGACGAGCTGGTCATCATCTGGCCCGGCTCCACCCATACCCAGGTGTTTAAGGATATCGCTGCCAACCAGTTCGTCCAGATAACCGAGGGACAGGCCCAGGTAAAAAAGATAGCGGCCGCCAGGCTGGATTTTCAGAAGAAGAAAGGCGGGCATGGAGTACATCAGGCGCATCTGCCTGCTACCCCATAGCCCGGTTATCGCTTCTGTTTCCCAGATACCAGCCGGGCCTGTTCGAGATCAGAGAGCTGTAGCCGCTGCTTCCCCGCTCGGTCCATAATCCGTACCGATTGTACACCTGCCGGCAGCCACAGGGTGCGGGAGGATTGGGACAGGTAGCCGGAGCCGAAGTAAAACTCCTGTTTCCGGGTTTTGCCGTTGGCCAGCGTTAGCGTGGCGTACGCATCGGAAGGCAACACAGGCACTGCCTGTACGGCCGCCGGGCGCATGGTTTGCCGGTATGCCTTCAGGCTGTCGTTGTTGGCCGCCACAAGCAGCAACGGACTTCCGTTTCCGGTATAAATCTCTGCCATGCCTTTAGCGTCGCCATCCACCATAAACCCGCTTCTGGCTGATGCAATGGGCGAAAAACCGCCTTTGCCGTTACCTTTCAGGTAGAGCCCCGTGAAGGCATCATACCTCCCCACCATCACCTCGGTAGCATATGAGTTTCCGGTGAGCAGCGCATCCAGGTTGCCGTCGTCGTCATAGTCGTTCACTGTGATGCCGCATACCGGGGCAAACTGCGCCTGCACCGGCAGCGGCACGATGCGGAATTTGCCATTGCCCAGGTTTTCGAGGTAGCTGCTCGCGAAGTAATTGCTCTCGGCCACGTAGGCACCCTGCAGCCGCTCCGGCGTGAATATCTCGTCGAAGGATTTGCTGGCGTAGTCCTCATACGTCCGGAACTCCCGGCGCATGGATACCATCTGGTCGGTCATGTCGTCGCGGCCATGCACCAGCTGCTTTTTCCCCTGGATATAATAGGTTATCAGCGCGTCTGTTGTGCCGCTCTTGTCAAAGTCTTTGGCATATACCTGCACAGGCTGCTGCTCCGATGCCTTGTATTTGGAGTTGAGGCCCAGGTTACCGGCGATATAGTCTGTGTCGCCATCGTTGTCGAAGTCGCCGCCCGACAGGCTGTTCCACCAGCCGCTGGTGGCGGGCAGCCCGGTGGTGGCGGTGACATCCTGCAATTTTCCTTGTGCATTCTTCAGAAACATCACCTGCATCCACTCGCCCACCACAATCAGATCCACGGCCTTGTCGTTGTCGAAATCGGTCCAGAGGGCGGCGGTTACCATCCCGATATCGGCCAGCAGCGGGCATACCGTGCTGGTCACGTCAGTAAACTTGCCGCCGTTGTTCTGCAGGATATAGCTTTTGGCTGGCAACGGAAAATCCCTTGGCTGCACCCTTCCGCCCACAAAAAGGTCGAGGTCGCCGTCCTGGTCGTAGTCTGCCGCCGTTACGCAGGAGCCGCTTGTGTTGATCGGGGGCAGGGCGTTGGTGGCAAGCGCAAAGTTTCCGCCGCCGTCGTTCCTATAGAGCCGATCCTGGTACGCGCTGGCCCCGGTGGTATGCTCGCTTCCGCCACTCACCACATACAGGTCCAGGTCGCCGTCCTGGTCGGCGTCAAAAAGCAAGCTGCCCATATCCGTTTCGGGCTTCTCCTGCGCGTTTGTGAGTGCTCTGGAGGCAAAGGTGCCGTCTTTCCGCTGCAGAAAGAGCATACCGGTGGTATGGGCACCGCCACCCACATAAAAATCTTCCAGCCCGTCGCCGTTCACGTCGCCCACAGCCAGGCCCGGCCCGTTCCGCGAGTAGGTATGCGGCAGCAGGGGTTGCAGCTTAAAATCTATATACTCCCGGCTTTTGTCTTTGTAGGCGATGCCTGAGGCGGCTGTCACTTCCTTAAAGTAAACCGGTTGCCCTGCCAGCTGCCCTATTTGCGCAGCCGGAGCTGTTGCCTCTTTGTAAGATACCGTGAGCACCTGGTCAGGCTTCACGTTTTTCAGCATCTGCGTTTTGCCGTCGGGCCAGGTTATCTCCACGGTCTCTACCCGCGTGGCCCCTCCCAACCCGAAGTGCAGCATGCTCTCTACCGTAGACTGAAACCCTCGGAAGGGATACTGCTCCGCCACCTGCATGGTGCCCGCATACGTAATTTTTGCGCGTGCGCCAATGCCTGCTTTGTTCGCGGCCGGACCGGCGAACTTCACCCGGAGGTAATGCCCGTCTCCCTCTTCCTGCCTGTTCTTCCGCGCCTGCTCTGTCACCATGTTCTGGTACACAAAGGGCTCCTCATCCACGTTGCTGATCACCAAGTCCAGGTCGCCGTCGTTGTCGAGGTCGGCGTAGGCGGCCCCGCTGGAGAAGGACTCCTGGCCCAACCCCCAGTTCACGGACTCGTCGGAGAAGGTCAGGTTGCCCTTGTTGCGGTACAGAAAATTGTGCTTCTTCACCCCGTCCATCGTCTCGGCCATCTTCAGCAGGTGCCGCTCGCTTCCCTTGTTGCCAAACTTTGAGCGCATCTGGGTGGCATAATAAGTGGCGAAGTCAAGGTGCGTGATGTCTTTGCGGATGCCGTTGGTGATGAGCAGGTCGCGGTTGCCGTCATTGTCGAAGTCCGCGAACAGCGGGGCCCAGCTCCAGTCGGTATAATGGATGCCTGCCAGCTGGCTGATCTCGCTGAAAGTGCCGTTGCCGTTGTTGAGCTGCAGGTTGTTGCGCACATACTGCGGCATGTAGCCCTTCTGCAGCGCCAGCTGAAACTCATCAAAGTTTTTCACCCCGTTCATCAGCTTCTGCCGTCGGCTGTCGTCCGGCATCATGTCCACGGTGATGATGTCGGGCAGCCCGTCGTTGTTGAAGTCAGCCACGTCGGTGCCCATCGAGAAATGGCTTGTGTGCTTCAGGTACGCGCGGATGCTTTCGGTGAAGGTGCCGTCCTGGTTGTTGATGTAGAGCAGGTCATCGTAGATAAAGTCGTTCGTGACATAGATATCCGGCCATCCGTCCTGATTGAAATCTCCGATGCCCACGCCCAGGCCATACCCCTCTTTGGTGATGCCCGCGGCCGCGGCCACATTGGTGAAGGTGTTGTCGCCGTTGTTGCGGTAAAGCCGGTCGGTGCTGTTGCTTATGCCTTTCCCGGCCTTGGCTGCGATCACGTTGGGGTTCACGTCGGCGCGGTTCACGGTGGCCAGGTACACGTCCAGGTCGCCGTCCAGGTCATAGTCAAAAAAAGTGGCCTGGGTCGTATAGCCGGTATCCGCCAGCCCATACCTTTCTGCCGCTTCCTCATACCGCGGCACTTGCTTCCCATCCAGACCCTGGTTTATGTACAGGCGGTTCTTGCGCCGCGCCGGGTCCTTATACCCCGACATGCACACGTAAATATCAAGCAAGCCGTCGTTGTTGATGTCCACAAAAGAGACCCCGGTGGCCCAGTATTCTGTCTGCACGCCGGCTTGCTGCGTCACATCTTCAAACTCCAGGCCGCCCTTGTTGAGGTATAGCTTGCTGGGCACCATGTTGCCGGTGAAGAAAATATCGGGCAGCCCGTCGTTGTTGACATCCCCGATGGCCACGCCGCCGCCATTGTAGAAATACTCGAAGTTAAGCAGGTTGATGGAATCGTTAGATACGAGTTCATTTTTGAAGGTAATGCCGGTTTCCGACGGGTACCGCTGCCGGAATAGCTGATCGTCGGAGCCACACCCCGCCAGTCCTGCCGCCGCAAAAGCGAAGAGCAGAACCCTGAAAAGAAGCGGCATATGTCTGGAATCCGAAATCATGTTGCTTGGGTATGGTGTCCTGAAAGGGCCTGTGGCAGAGTAGCGAGTCTATACCTCCGCGCGCCCATACGTTGCCGGGAGCCGTCTTGCTTTGTCGTAAGTAACCCAACGACCGGCGCATGCCCTTCCTAAAAAGTGATGTTCTGTATTTTGCCGGCCACAATGGTATAAGTTGTATTGCCGTCAGCGGACATGCTGAACCCAAAGTTGCCGGACACGCTGTAGTTCACGGAGTCATACGTGCTGATAATCAACTCTCCGTTGGTGATGCCTGTGGCATAGCTTTGCCTGGTTTGCTGCAGGGCACTGGCCGAGATGCCCGCCGGGTAGAAGTATGCGGTGCCCTGACCGGAGCTCTTGCTTCGGATAGGGTACGATCCCGCCTTTTTCGCGTTGAGCTTCACCGAGAGCCTGATGGCCGTTGTGTCTGTGCCCTGCACCTGCACGCCGATAACGGTCAGGGTGTCGCCGGTGCCCACAAAGGCGCTGGCGCCGTTCGTCACTGTCCGGGTGCCCACGCTGAAACGCCCCTCAGAGGAGGCCCATTCTGCCCCGTTCACAATCGCAGTAATTCCGCTCGCACCAGACCCGGTCGGCTGAGGCACCGGATCAGGATCGCAGCCGAGCAGCAGAAACATGCCCAGCAGGGGCAGCAGCCGTGTAAAACGCATGTGCTTTGCCTTGTTCATCGTTCCCTTCATTAATCATACCCTTAAAAATAAGGAAAAGGATCACAGCATGCGATCCTTTTCCTTATTTTAACTTATACAGTATTCGTGTTTCTGAGGCATCGGCCAGCTTAGAACCCAGGATTCTGATCTCCTTGTAACGCTGGGTTTCTGTCGATCTCGGCCTGTGGGATCGGGAACAGGTTGTGCTTGCCCTCCACAAACGGCCTGCCCATGGCGGTCAGCACAGCAGAGGCCCGGCACGTTCTAACCAGGTCGAAGAAGCGGTGCCCCTCGAAGGCCAGTTCTCTGCGTCGCTCCAGCATGATGAGGTCGCGGAGTTCAGCCTGGCTGGTAGTAGTAGCGGGCAGCGGGCAGGTTGCAGCTGTCTTGCTCTCACGGGCACGGGTTCTCACTTTGTTCAGCGAAACCAGGGCCTCGGCTGATCTGCCCAGTTCATTCAGCGCCTCTGCGTTCCACAGCAGCACGTCGGCATAGCGGATCAGCGTAATGTTCAGCGGTGAGTTAGCGGCGCCAGTCAACTGGTCCTCCGGTATCAGGAACTTCTGAATGCTATACCGGGTGCGCGACCACGGCTTGAATTCACTCCAGGGAGAATCCTTGTCTTTTCTGGCATAATCATACCGTTGGCCATTGATTGTATCGCCAATCATCAGGATAGAATAGTCCAGGCGCGGGTCGCACGGCTCAAAAGCCTCTACAATGTTATTTACTTTAATTTTAGGATTTCCGCCATACCCTTCAGGGGTCAAGGGTCCGATCGGTGTGCTAAAACCCCAGCCAGAGACTTCGGCTGTTCGCGGCGATACCCATTGGTTCAGGGCCAGGCCGTCATTATCGTTGTTCCAGCCACCCGTTCCGCCTACACCTTGCACCGCGAACACAATTTCCGAGCTGTTCTCGCCTGCCAGCGTAAACAAATCAGGGAAATTCTTCAACAGGCTATAGTTGCCCGAGTTGATGATCTCGTTGGTTAGGGTCACCACCTCCTCATACTTGTCTGAGGTAGCATATGGGCTGCTGCTGCATCCATCAGGAGTAGACTGGAAAAGCAGAATTTTAGCCAATAATGCCTGTGCGGCACCTTTTGTGGCTCTTCCCACGTCTCCGCCGCTATAGGTAGCCGGCAGCACTGGTATGGCTTCCCGCAGGTCCTGCTCCATCTGGTCCCAGTTTTCTGCAATGGAAGTTGGCCGCGGCACAAACACCTCGTCCGGATTCAGCACTTTCGTGATGATCGGAACCCGGCCATACGCTTTCACCAGGTCAAAGTAATACTGGGCTCTCAGGAATTTGGCCTCTCCCAGGATCCTGGCTTTCAGGGTTTCGTCCATCTCAATGGGCGGTATCCGCTCTAGCACCAGGTTGGTTCGGTAAACGCCGTCATAGGACTGGCTCCAGAAGTCCATTAGCAGCGGGGCACTGGCCACCTGCGTAAAGTTCTGAAACTGCAGGATCTCACTATAATCCTGGTCGTCCGTGCTGCCTTTGTCGGTGTCGCCCCCTACCACGTCGCCAAAAATCCAGTCCATGCGGGAGTGCACGTCCCACTGCAACGGGTCATAAGCAGCATTCAACGCCGCAATGGCATCATCGGCTGAGGTATAGAAGTTGGCGGTCGTTAGGTCAGACAGTGGTTTCCTGTCCAGAAAGTCATCCTCGCAGGCCTGCAATACCACGCCTCCTCCAATTAACCCTCCAGCAACAAGAGACAGGTATATTGTTTTCTTGAAATTTATCATGGTTCTTTTGAGTTAATGCTGTTGATTAAATACCGATGTTTACCCCAAGCAGGAAAGTTCTGGACTGCGGATAGATACCGCGGTCCACGCCGATCTCCAGCACACTGTTAGACTGGCCCCGCAGGAATCTTGCAGATCCGATCTCCGGATCGAACCCGTCATCGTACTTAGTCCAGGTGAACAGGTTGGCGGCACTTACATACACGCGCAGACGCTGTATCTTTGCTTTGTTAGAGATAGCGGTAGGCACGTTATACCCCAGCTGCAAGTTCTTCAAGCGCACATACGAGCCATCCCGGATCCATCGGTCTGAATCTGGTCTGAGGTTCTGATTTGGGTCACCAGCGATCAGGCGCGGATACTCCGCGTTCGGGTTCTGGGCGGTATAGGTGTTGTTGATGAGGGCCGCGAACTTGTTACCTGGATCGGAGGAGTAGCCATACAGGCTAATCGCGCTCCAGATATCGTTACCGAAACTGCTGTTGAACAGGAAGTTCAGGTCAAAGTTCATAAAGGTCAGCTCTCCGTTAAGGCCTGCCGTTAAATCAGGGAGCGGATTACCGATAAACGTTCTGTCGTCTCCGGTGATGGCACCGTCTCCGTTGCGGTCTACAAAGCGGATATCACCGAGCGAGGCGTTAGGTTGCGTAGACTGTACTTCATCCAGTTCTTCCTGTGTCCGGATGATACCATTTGTCTGGAACCCGAAGAACTGCGCGATTGGCATGCCCTCCTGCGTGCGGCTATTACTTTCGTTCAGTACCAATCCGTTCAGGTCAATCACCTCATTGTCGATGGTGGTTACGTTCAGGCCAAAGCCATACCCAAAGGCACCGTCCATGTTGCGGTAGCCTAGTGCCAGCTCAAGGCCTTTGTTACGAATAAGGCCTGCGTTTGTGAAGGCTGCCGAAGGACCCGTACTCTCCGGGATAGGCAACTGTAGCAGCAGGTCTTTGGTATCTTTGATGAAGTAATCCGCAGAGAACGTCAGCCGGTTCTGCAGGAACCCTGTCTCCAGTCCGAAATTAAGCTGCTCTGTTGTCTCCCACTTAATATCGGGGTTTACCTGCGTTGCCTGGTAAAAGCCTGGAACCTGAATCTGGTCAGCGCCCAGTGCATATCTGCCACCACCGGTAATCACACCGTACGTTGGGTATGGGCTGAAAATATTCTGGTTGCCTGTCTCGCCCCAGCTTGCCCTCACTTTCAGGTTACTCACAAAGTTTACACTGTTCTTGAAGAAATCTTCCTCAGACACTCTCCATCCGATGGAAGCGGAAGGGAACACACCGTAGGTGTTATTCGCAAACTTAGAGGAGCCATCTCTCCTGATGGAAGCAGTTAAAAGATATCTGTCTCCAAAACTATAGTTTACCCTGGCTAATTGAGAGAAAATGGCACTTTCGTTTGCACCCCCACTCACAAAATAGTCTTTTGTGGCCTGATCCAGAAACTGAATATCGGAGTTTTTAAGGAAACCTCCACCTCTTGCAAAGGCATTCTGGTAGTAGTTTTCCTGCGCCTCTATACCTGCAAGTACAGACAGCTCATGCAGGCCAAAGGTTTTGTCGTAGTTAATGACATTGCTCCACTGCCAGGCTCTGTTGGTGCTGTTGTTCACACTCAGTGAGTTGGCATCGTTTCGTCTATTGCCTATGGCGTAGGCCGGGTCGAAGTTCTGGTTTCGGAAGTAGTTGAAGTCCAGGTTAAAGCTAGAGCGGAACTTCAGGTCCGTAATAACTTCTACTTCGCCGTACACAGAGCCCAGCACACGGTAGTTTTTGTTGGTGTTGAACGACTCCAGCGCCAACCATACCGGGTTTTCCGATTCCCCTTCGAAGTTACTGGTCGGGCCGGCAAACGAGCCATCGGGGTTGCGCACCGGCACTGTAGGCAACTGGCGTATACCGCGCGAAAGTACACCGGTGTTCAAATCCTCGTTGTTCGGGATTAGCGCCTCGTCTGTGGCACTCACCTGCAGGGTGTTTCCGATTTTTACCCTGGAGCCAATTTTATGGTCTGTGTTTATACGGAAGGTATAGCGCTCGAAATCGGTACCGATGATGATACCGTCCTGCTGGAAGTAGCCGCCCGACACGTATAAAGTCGAGTTTTCGTTACCCCCGGACCAGGAAAGCTGGTAATTGGAGATCGGTGCCGACCTAAACAACTCGTCCTGGTAATCGGTGCCTTCGCCCAACGACTGAGGGTCGGCCCATGCCGGGTTGGTATTAATACCAGCCGCTTGCCTGGCCATGTTGTCTATCGTAGCGTACTCTGCGGCATTAGTCATGTCCAGTGTCCGCCAGGCATTTTGCACGCCTGTGTAGGCAGTGAAGTTTATCTCGGAGGTGCCCGCTTTTCCTTTCTTAGTTGTTACTACCACTACCCCGTTTGCTGCCCGCGAGCCGTAGATGGCTGTGGCTGAGGCATCTTTCAGAATCTCGATGGAGGCGATGTCGTTGCTGTTGAGGTAGTTGATATTTCCCTCTACCTGCACACCGTCCACTACATACAGCGGGTTGTTGTTGCCAATGGTACCGGCACCCCGGATGCGAATGCTGGATCCGGCCCCCGGGGAACCGGAGTTAGCGGTAACCTGCACTCCCGGCGTCTGGCCCTGCAAGGCCTGCGCAATTGTCGGGGTAGGGATTCTCTCCAGCGCCTCTCCCTGCACGGAGGAAATGGCTCCTGTCACGTCAGACCGCTCCTGGGTACCGTAACCCACTACCACCACTTCCTCTAAGGCCTTGGTGTCGGTAACGAGGCTGATGTTTACAGTAGCGCGGTTGTTGATGGGCACTTCCTGTGTTTTGTAGCCGATGAAAGACACAACCAGGGTGCCGGTGCCGCTTGGCACCCCCAGGGTGAAGTTACCGTTCGCGTCGGTGGCGGTACCGATGGTAGAGCCTTTCACCACCACCGTGGCTCCGGGCACGCCCTGTCCGTCATCA
Organism: Pontibacter sp. E15-1; assembly: GCF_022601975.1. GTDB lineage: Bacteria > Bacteroidota > Bacteroidia > Cytophagales > Hymenobacteraceae > Pontibacter. The sequence goes on along the minus strand of NZ_JAKVIR010000004.1, from coordinate 125,147 downwards.
CCTACAACGCGCCCTTTCACTTCAATGGTCTGCATAACATTAGACGCAGCATAAGGCATCACAATGCCATCGTTGGCATTGTTAGCAAGCACAGAACCTTCGGATAGGCAAGCGGCAGCAAGCAGCAGCGCTAGCATCTTCTTCTGTGGCAAAGATTTGGTATGGCTTCGCTGGTTGTTTAGCCATAAACTGAGGTATCTCTGTTTCATACAATGATATTTGAGATTAGAATGATTCGTATTTCTCGGGGCGCCGTTCGGCACAGCATATACGATAAAACTTAGCTAAACAGTTTTAACAGTTTTAATAATCGTAATGAGCGCCCTTGGCAAAACTGCTCTCTTCTACCTTATTTCATTTCCGTTTCTCCCCAACGTCCTGTAGCATACACGTTATTTGTGATCATATAAGCTGTGTTACTTCAGTAGAATCCGGTATAGAGCATAAATAATGTATAGACTTTGAGTATACTATTGAGTACTCAGTTACTGTTCTATTCCTCAAAGTTAGTCGAATAAACTATATTTACTAACTATAGTAAAAAAAGTTCTGCTAGTTATACTAGAACACATATTAAGAAGCACTCATATATTGAGTACTCGCTTTTGAAAAAGATACGTTCTCTGCTTTTTTTCAATAATATAACCCATAGCTATATAGATGGAATTTTAGAAAGTCTGTGCTATAAAGTCAAGTATCCATACTGTTGCTGCAGTATACTATAGCCCATAAGAGTATGCCTGCAACAGCATATTACTCTGTTCTGAACTCAGTGTTCTCTGTTGTTATCGTGATGCCAAATCAATTGATTAGCACGCATCACACGCACTCATAAGCAAGTGGAATTCTTCTTGGCAGGGTATGGGCCCTCTATTTCGACCAAGATTCTTGACAGAATGACAACTTGAGTTTCATTTGAATATAGCTACTTCAGAAGATTTCAGACTGCATAAAAGGCCGGATGTTCTGTTAACTCTTCCCCTACAAGATTAGGTCAGAAGGGGGTAAGAAGCTCGACCTTTTAGGGTATGGCTCGCTTCGCCCTATTGCCTGCAGGCAGCGGCTTGCCTTTCAAACTGTTTTGCAAAACCAACACGCTTGGCCCGTCTTTCCGCCACTTCTCCTGCTGGTCAGGTGGGGCGGGGGTATAAATGAAGGAACCCAGTATGATGTCCAGGTCCTGGTCCTGATCGTAATCGGCGGCCTCCAGGGTAAGCCAGTGCCCTGCCTGCGACTGGCCAAAGGTGCTGGCCGCGAAGGTGAGGTTCTGCTCTTGCCGCAGGTATACAAAGCCTTTCTCCGGAGTGTTTTTAAAGTCGGGGAAGAAGGAAATGGCGGCCAGGTCCAGGTCACCGTCCTGGTCAAAGTCGCGGGCTAGCACTTTAGACGCGCCCGGCATCGGGTAAAAATACGCCTCCGCAAACACGTTCCTGCCATCATTCAGGAAAATGCGGATGCCATGGTATGGCTTTAGCACCGGGGAGTGGTCAGCGTTGTCGCCTGTGGCCACCACAATATCCGGGAAGCCATCCTGGTTAAAGTCGGCCAGCTCGAAGTAGCTCGACCCATACACGGGCGGAAACTGCAACAGGTTCCGCTCTTCAAACGTACCCTTGCCCCGATTGTAAAACACTTTGATCGCCTCGGTGCCTTGGGCAAACAGCACCACCAGATCCTGTCGCCCGTCGCGGTCCAGGTCTGTCACCTCCACTTTCCGGGCACCCGGCAGCGCCTTCAGCACGTGTGGTTCATACCTCCCCTGCCCCAGGTTGCGGTACCACACCAAAGCTCCAATGTTATTGCCATAGTTGCAGACGATGAGATCCTCCTGCCCGTTCTGGTCCAGGTCGGCGGTGGCCAGCGCCACGGGGCGGCGCAAGCCTTCCAGCAAAACGTCAGGGGTATGCTGCTGAACACCCGAGAACTGGTGCAACTGCCCTTTTTGCAGGTCCGAGGGATCCATGGTACCGATGGTCAGCACCCGGTATACCCCCTTTTGCAGCGCCATATCTACCGGAGCCGAGGAGAACTGCACAGAGTCTTTAACCTGTAGATTTTTATCGAGCCTGAAGAGCCAGTTCCGAAGGTCACCGATCCAGAGTTCCTTTTTCAGGGGTTCATACCGAATCATCGTCGTGAGGGCGGGCTTGCCTTGGTGCAGCGTGGGAGTGACCACCGTAAACCCATCTAGCGCGGGTGCCAGGGGCAGGGCGGCGGGCAGGGTCAGGTGCTCCGGCGCATGTTGCCGGTAATACGCCTCGATCTTCTCGAAGTCTCTTTCCGCGATGAGCGGCTGTTCCGGGAAGATGCCCGCCGTCAGCAGCGCGGTCACCTCATCCGGCGGCCTGTTAAGGTAAATGCTGGCTCCGGTTCTGTTCAGCCCCAGGCGCAAGGCCATCTGCGGCAGCACCCCCTCCTGCCAGGTGGTTTTGTCCAGCAGGGCCGGGTCGGGGAAGGTATGACAGGCTTGGCAATACGCCTTCGCCAGCTGCTCGCCGGTCAGGTGCAGCGTCTCCGCCGTGTCAGGCAAAAGCGCTGGCTGCACGCTTACCCGCTCCCGGGCCAACTCCTTTTGGTCCGGGTTGCCGGTGCAACTTCCTAGCAGCACCGTTATACCTATACCTATAAGCAAGACAAGACGCTGCGCCATGTCAGTTGGCTATCGTTCGGGTGCGGCCGCTAAAATCCTGAATCGTGATGGAAGCCACGTCGGCGGTCAGGTGCAGTTTTCGGGAGGATTGCGACAGGTAGGTTTGGCCGTAGTAAAACTCCTGCACCTGCTTCCTGCCATTTTTGTACGTAACAGTCACCAGCCGGTCGAGGGGTTGCAGCGCGACTACTTTTGTCTGCGCCTCGGGGTGGGCATTCGGGACGAAGATGCGGAGGCTGTCGCTGTTCTGCGTCACCAGGGTCAGCTTCTCGCCTTTGGCGTTGATCAGGCGGGAGATGGCCTTGGCGTCGCCGTGCACAAAAAAGCCGCTGCTGGCGATAGAGGCGGGCAGAAAACCACCTTTCCCGTTGCCTTTTAGGTATAGGCCGGCAAAGGCATCATACCTGCCGGTAAACACCTCCGTACCGTAATCGTTGCCCACCAGCAGCAGGTCGAGGTTGCCGTCGCCATCCACATCATCCGGCTGTATCCCGAAAATGGGGGACAGCTGCGCCGCCTTCGGCAACGCGGTCAGCTTGAATTTGCCCTGCCCCAGGTTCTCCACGTAGCTGCTCCTAAACTGTGTTGCCTGCATCACGATGGCCCCTTCGCGCTCTGCCTCCGGGATCACCTCGTCAATCGTGGCCAGGGCGTATTTCTTGTAGCGCGGATACTGGTAGCGGGTGCGCGGCATCTGGGCATTCAGGTCGTCGCGGGTGTGCATCGGGTAGGGCTTCATGGTGCCGTCCGGGGCTTTCAGGTAACAGGACAGCACGGGATCCATACTGCCGTTGTTGTCAAAGTCTTTCGCAAAGATGCGCAGCGGCTGTTTCTCCGAGGCCACGTAGTTGGTGTTCAGGCCCAGGTTGCCGGCCACGTAGTCAATATCGCCGTCGTTGTCGAAGTCGCCGGCGGCCAGGCTGTTCCACCAGCCGGTTTGCGCAGCGATGCCTGTGCCTGCGGTCACGTTTTTGAACGTGCCATTGATGTTCTGGAAAAAGGTGATCGGTAGCCACTCGCCCACCACCACTAGGTCAACGGCTCCGTCCCCGTTAAAATCTGACCACAGGGCATCGGTGATCATACCCAGGTGCTGCAGTTCGGGGCTTACCGAGGCCGTCACGTTTGTGAAGCGCCCACCATCGTTCCGGAGGATATAGCTTTCGGGGGCAACCGGGTAGCTGCCGGGCACCACGCGGCCCGCCACAAACAGGTCCAGGTCGCCGTCTTTGTCATAATCCGCAGCCCGCACACTCGATTTGCTGGAGGTAAGGGTCGGGAGGGCGGCGGGGTTTGCTGTAAAGTTTCCTTTGCCATCGTTGAGGTATAACTGGTCCTGCAACTGCGGAGTGCCCGCCTCAAACTCGTAGCTGCCGCTGGCAGCGTACAAGTCCAGGTCGCCATCGTTGTCTGCGTCAAAAAACAGCACGCCCATGTCCTCTCCTGCTTTGCCGGATGGCAATTTGCCTGGCGTCAGCGTGAAGGTGCCGTCTGGCAGCTGCACAAAAAGGCCGCCGTCTTTCCCGGCAGAGCCACCCACGTAAAAGTCATCCAGGCCATCGCCCGTCACATCGCCCACGGCTATACCCGGCCCCAACTGCGACAGTTTATGCGGCAGGGTGCGTTGCCAGTTAAAGTCGATACCGTCTTTTTCCTCGCTCACGTACTGCACGCCATACTCCTGGGCCGCTTCCCGGAAAATCGCCTGCTGCCCGCTTCCGGCCATGTTGCGGGGCGCTGCCTGTCCCTTTGCGTCTTTCTGGCTGAGCGTGAGCACCTGATCCGCGGCTACGTTTCTCAGCAATTGATAGGTGCCGTCAGGCCATACCACCTTCACAGAGTCTACCGTGCCAACGCCCCCGAGGCCAAAGTGCGCCACGTTCTCCACCGAAGAAAGGTAGCCTTTATACACGCTGTTCTCATGGAACTGGGTTTTGCCCTTGCCATAGTAGATCGTGGCCGAGGCGCCCAGGCCCGCCAGGTTCCCGCCCGCACCCTTGAACTTCAGGCGCAGGTAGTGCTGCTGGCCCTTCTTTCCCTTCTGGGTATACAGGTTGTTGCGGTACACAAAGGCAGAGTCGTTGATGTTGTTGACCAGAAAGTCGAGGTCGCCATCGTTGTCAAGGTCGGCGTAGGCGGCCCCGTTCGAGAAAGACGGGATTTCCAAGCCCCAGTTCCTGGTTTCGTTGCTGAACGTGAGGTTGCCCTTATTCCTGTAGGCGTAGTTCGAGGTCTTGAAGACAGGAATGGAGTCGAGCAGGAACATGTTGCCCCCCACTAGGCCCGCTGGCCCGCTGCGGTACGTGCGGAAATCCTGGTCGGTCACGTCTTTCGGAAACCCGTTGGTGATGATCACGTCGCGGAAACCGTCGTTGTCGAAGTCGGCCACCAGCGGCGTCCAGCTCCAGTCGGTCTGGTAAATGCCTGTCAGCTGCGACACCTCACTGAAGACCGGGTGCCCCTCCGGGGTCATGCCCTGGTTCAGTTGCAGGGTGTTGCGCACATACTGGTGCTCGTAGTTATAGGTGCGGTTGTTCAGGTAAGTGGCGTAGTTGTTGGCCATCAGCATCATCTTCCTGTGCTTGTTGTCCTCGGGCAGCATGTCCAGCGCCAGGATGTCCACCAGGCCGTCGTTGTTGATGTCGGTCACGCTGTTGCCCATGGCCGAGTAACTGGTGTGCTTCACGTAGTCCGTGATCCGGTTCGTGAAGGTGCCGTCCTGGTTGTTAATGTAGAGCAGGTCGTTGGAGAGGTAGTCGTTGGTGATGTAGATATCCGGCCAGCCGTCCATGTTGATGTCGTTGATCGCGAGGCCCAGGCCAAAGCCCTCCAGCAGGATGCCCGCCTCCCTGGTCACGTTCGTGAACGTTCCGTTGCCCTCGTTTCGGTACAGCCGGTCGTTATTCTGGGCCGTGCCGTCCTTCGTTTTTTTATGGTAGTTGCTCGGGATACCCGCGTTGATGATGTTGGTGAGCACATACAGGTCGAGGTCACCGTCCCGGTCATAGTCAAAAAAGGCGGCGTTGGTGGTATGGCCATCATCGGCTATGCCGTACTTCGCAGCAGATTCCGTGAAGGTAGGCACTCCGTCTTTCCCAACACCATTGTTGATGTAGAGCAGGTTGGCCCGGCTCGGGGCATCGGGTTTCATGGTGGCCCCCACATATATGTCCAGCCAGCCGTCGTTGTTAATGTCCACCAGCGCCACGCCAGAGCACCACTTTCCCTCGCCAGACACCTTTGCCTGCTTCGTCACGTCGTCGAACGCGAAATCGCCTTTGTTCAGGTACAGCCGGTTGGGCACCATGTTGCCCGTGAAGTATACATCCGGCAACCCGTCGTTGTTGAAGTCGCCGATGCCTACCCCGCCCCCGTTGTAGATATACTCGGTCTGGAGGATGTTCATGGTGTCTGACTCGAAGATGCGGTTCGAGAAGTCGATCCCGGTATCATCGGCGTCCATACGCTCGAAAAGGTGTGTTTCTTCCTGCTTGCAGCCGGAAAAGGCAAGTACGGAAAGGGTAACTAGCAGCAGGTGACGGATGCTGGAAAAGCGCATAGCGGAACAGGTAAACGGGTGATATACTTAAACTTACAACCTAATACACTTGCCTAACCATAGGTTTGGTTTTTAGGTTCTTTTGCCTGAGCAAGATGCAAAAAATAAAGGCAAGATTAAAAATCTTGCCTTTATACTCTCATGAAGAAAAACTATTCTATTTGTTTCTGTTTGGCTGTAGCACCGATACCCCATTTACCTGGCTCAGTACGATCTGCTGCTCCGGAATCGGATAGTACTCATCCTGGCCTTCCGTAAAACGGGCACCCTGTAGGTATGGACGCTCTGTTTCATCCAGATACTTGTTCAGGGTTGGCGCTGCGATACCCCAACGTACTAAGTCGAAGAAGCGGTCGCCTTCCATGGCCAGTTCCAGCTTGCGCTCGAAGCGGATCGCCTTTAAAGCGAAGTCTTGGCTGGCAAATGTCGGGTACTGCCCGATTTTATAGTTCGCGGCAAGCTGACCATTGTCCAACTTCACAAAGGCACTCTCATTGGCAGCGCGTGCGCGCACTCTGTTCACCAGCTCGGTTGCTCTGGCTAAAGACCCCACTTCCGCCTCTGCTTCTGCTGCCATCAGCAACACATCCGCAAAACGAATGATCGCGTGCACCTGAGCATTGTAGCCCGGTGTCCAGCTGGAACCGTCAGTGTACTGGCCTACGTCGCTTTTGCGGTATACCTTTTTCTTTGGAGAGTAAGGTCCCATCTGCGTCTGGTTTCTGATCCAGAGGGACCCTGGATGCAAGCCCCAGTCGTAGTATGGCACGCCCCTGCGGCCTACTGTGAAGTCAAGGCGCGGGTCAACCGGAGTGGTTCTGTCCGGCGTGAACGGGTCAGCAGTCTTTATACCATCGTCGTTCTTGAGATCAGACTCGTTAAAGGTATCCAGCAGCGGCAAGCCGTTGGCATCTACCTTATAGGAGTTCACCAGGTTTTGGGTGGGTTGGAAGAATCCGCAGCAACCGCCCGGCGCGCCCCCTCCGTTCGGGAAGTTTAGCACCTCAGACGAGTTCGCGTTTACAGCGGCTGATCCGTCGTTCACAGAAGACTGGTAACCGAACACGACCTCTTCGTTGTTCTTGTTGGCGATTTCGTAAATGCGGCTGAAGTCATTCACCAGAGCGTAAGGCGCCCCGATGGGCGTCTTGCCACTAGCGATCACTTCATTTAAAAGCGGGAGTGCCTCAGCAAATTTCTCCTGATACATATACACTTTCGCCAAGTAGGCTTTGGCAGCCGACTTGTTCGCGCGCCCTACTTCTGACTGCGTTTCCGGGAGATTGTCTATGGCAAACTGGAAGTCAGCCTCGATCATCGGCCATACCTCTTTGTCATTCGCCACTTTCGCCGTGTTGATGTCATTGATGTTTACCGTCATTTCGTCTACATACGGCACCTTTTCGAATATCTTGCGGGCATCGAAATGGTAGTGCGCACGCAGGAAACGCGCTTCAGCGGCTACTCTGGCTTTTGCCTGGTCCGTCATATTGGGCACGTCTTTCATCAAACGGAGCACATCGTTGGCACGAGCGATACCATCGTAGAGAGTACGCCACTTCTGATTCAGGTAACCTGTGCTTGGCAGCGTCTCATACCGCTCAATGATTAGCATGGGCACCTGGTCTGATGGGTCAGAGCCTTTGTGCGCTTCGTCGGAGGCAATACTGCCGAACACGAAGTTAGAGCCCGCTGCCTCCCAGTTATTGGTTACAGAACCTGTTCCATCCAGCAAAGAGTAAGCTGCAATCAACAATCCTTTTATTCCTGCCTCGGTTTTCAGCACATTTTCGGTCAGCGCACCAATCGGCTGCTGATCCAGAAACTCTTCTTTACACGCCACCAGCACCGATCCTGTAATCAGCATGCCCAGCATTACCCCTGATATTTTTCTTACTTTCATATGTATAAATCTTTTAGAGCATGGGAAGCGCCATCTCCGGTTAAAGCGACAGCGCCCCTTTGCTGTCTTTCAAATGTTAGAAACCAAACGTAACACCGATCAGGTACTGCTTCGGGTTTGGAACATACCCACCCGGGTCAATACCGATATTCAGGTCAGACTCCGCACCGTTTCCACCCTGGTTGATGAACGAGATATCCGGGTCGATTCCTTTGTAGGAAGTGATCGTGAACACGTTTTGCGCCTGCAGGTATACTCTTGCTGATCCCATGCTGATCTTGCTGATCAAGGCATTAGGCAGTGTATAACCCAACTGTATGGTACGGGCTCTTAGGAAAGAACCGTCCTCCACATAGTAACTGTGTGTCACACTGTTGCTGAAGTTATCATCAATGCGCAGGATTGGCAAGGTAGCATTCATGTTCTCCGGTGTCCAGGACTCGTACAGCACACGCTTGCTTCTGTTGCCCTGAAAGGTGTTGAAGTCCGTGAAGTACTTGCTGTAGTTGAAAACGTCGTTGCCAACACTTGCATACAGGAAAGCATTGAAATCAAAGCCCTTGTATTTCATATTCAGGTTTAAGCCAGTCGTGAAGTCTGGATGCGGGTTACCGATGAAGGTTCTGTCGTCATCGTTGATCTCTCCATTACCGTCTAGATCCTTAAACCTCCAGCCACCGATGTGCTCACCAGGCTGGTCCAAATCGTCCAGGTCAGAGGCATTGTTGAAAAAGCCGTCTACCACATACCCATAAAAAGACCCTATTGGATGTCCTTTCTGTGTTCTGGAGATGTTCTGTCCCCAGCGGGCGCCGTAGCTCTCAAAGAAAGCATTATCGTTGTCGCCTACGCTTAATACTTCGTTCTTATATCGTGAGCCATTCAGGGTCACGTCAAAAGAGAAGTCCGGCGTAATGTCATGCGCATACGTGATGCTTAAGTCCACGCCTTTGTTCTGGATGTCACCCAGGTTGATGAAAGGAAGGCGTGCGTCACTTATTGGAGCTGCTGCCTGACTTCTTACTAACAGGTCATTGGTTCTGCGGTTATAGGCGTCGATCGTCACGGTAAGGGCATTGTTCAGCAAGGCTAAGTCTAAACCCAGGTTCGTGGTTGTGGAGGCCTCCCACTTCGTATCTTCATTTCCAATACTTTCTGTGTCGAAGCCCGGTTGCACCGAGGTGCTAGTACCGCCAATGTCATAGCCGCTGCCAGCTACAGCTGTACGGTACAAAGTAAAGGCATTAGTAGCTCCAACTCCCAACTGGTTACCCAACTGGCCATACCCAATACGCAGTTTCAGGTCGTTGATGGCTGGAACAGCATTCATGAAGTCCTCATCAGAAACACGCCAGGCAAAGCCCACTGCCGGGAAAGTACCATAGCGGAAGTTGGAACCGAATTTAGACGAACCGTCCCGACGAATCGTTGCGTTGAACAGGTACTTGTCTCTGAAACCGTAATCCACTCGGGCAAACAAAGACGAAAGCGTCTCTACACCACCGTAACTAAAGTTGGTCAGACCGCTAGTACCACTGTTAAGCACGCGGAAGTCAGGGTCAGTGGAGAACAAGCCTACACGGCTACCACCTACACCTCTTGCCGTGTTTTTCACGGCCTCTGAGCCGATCAAGGCTGTCAGGTCATGGGCTTCACCGAAGTTACGCTTCAGGGTCAGGGTGTTGGTCCATACCCAGTTCAGGGAATTGTCGTTGCGCTCGGCAAAGTTGTTGTTACCGATGTTCTCCGCGCGCTCATACGTAGAGAACGTGAAGTTACGGCCATAGTAGGAACCGTAATCAGCACCAAACGACGTTTTTGCGGTCAACCCGTCAATCAGGTCTGCCTCGGCAAACACGTTACCGAACAAGCGGAAATTCGTATTCTTGTTGTCCCTCTGGCGGAACAATTCTGCCACAGGGTTACGGGCATTACCCAAATCCTTACCTCTAGTACCTGCGAAGTTGCCCATTATGTCGTACACGGGCACGATCGACTGCATCACGTAAATGTGCTGGACATCGGACTCACCACCGCCTGTGTTACCCACGTTACCGTGGTTGTAGCTGATCTGCATGTTCTCGCCGATACGGAAGCGCTTCGCGATCGTCGCCTGTGTGTTGGCACGCACCGTATAGCGCTGGTATTCCGTGTATTTGGCTATACCCTCCTGGTCGAAGTAGTTAAAACTGAAGGCATACGTACTGTTGTCCGTACCGCCCGTTACGCCCACCTGGTGGCTTTGGATAGACGCCGGGTCAAACACTTCATTCCACCAGTCGGTACCTTCTTTGTTGGCCCTCACGATCTGGTTGAAATTGTTCGGGTCCAGGCTGTAGGTAGACTCGTCTACGGTTTGGGCGCCTGCCGGCAAGAGGTAATTTGGCAGGGATGGTGTACCCGTGCCGTATTGCTCATGCTTGAAAGTCTGGCCAGCATTGGTATAGCTCTGGAAAAGATACTGTGAATACTCCGTTGGCGTCAGGAAGTCGGGGCCTTTCGGGGCTACCTGCGTGCCATAGAACGAGGCTACGTTCAGCTTCGGGGCACCGCCTTTTCCTTTTTTGGTTGTTACGATCACCACGCCGTTTGCCGCACGAGAACCGTAGATAGAGGCCGAAGAAGCATCTTTCAGTACCTGTAAGCTCTCAATATCGTTCGGGTTGATCTCGTTGATGCTGAAGGTCGGCACACCGTCCACAACATAAAGCGGGTCGTTGGCACCAAAGGAGCCGAAGCCCCTAACACGCACTTTCGCGCCTGCGCCTGGCTGGCCTGTTCCTGTGGTAGTCACACCCGAGACGCGTCCTTGCAACTGCTGCTGCACGTTCGGCGCCGGGGTAGCCAGCAGATCCTCTGCCTGCACCACCGATACAGCACCGATGATATCGCGCTTCTCCTGTGTGGTATAGCCTGTAACCACTACTTCCTGCAGTGCTTTAGCATCTGTTACGAGGCGCACGTTAACGGTGGAGCGGTTGTTCACGGGCACTTCCTGGGTCTTGTAACCGATGAAGGAAACCACCAGGGTGCCGTTGCCGCCGGGCACGTTCAGGCTGAAGTTACCGTTTACGTCGGTGGCGGTGCCAACGGTAGTGCCTTTCACCACAACGGTGGCACCGGGCACGCCCTGTCCGTCATCCCCGATCACGCGGCCTGTCACTTCGGTGCCCTGCACATAGGCCAGGGAGTTGCTTTCGGCGCTGTATAGCAAAGAACCGGCATTATTGGCAGTTGCCTCCGCCTGCCCGGGACCCTGCGACAGGCACGCGGCGGCTAGCAGCAGGGCCAGCACCTTTTTCTGTGGTAAGGTTTTCGTATGGCTTCGCTGTGAGAGCAGCCATGTACTGAGGTATCTCTGTTTCATACACTAGGTTTTGAGATTGGTATAATTTTCAATTCTGGCAAAACGCCATCAGGCGTTCAACTCCTGTTCCACTGTTAATATCAAGGTAATTATTAGGCAATGGGGAGCAGGGCGTAGGGGTGGTGGGTTAGTTAAAGTGTTACATAGGCACAGTGATTACACACTCAAAATATACTTGGATTCAAATTTAGAACAATAATCAACACCTACTACAGTTTCTAAATATTTTTTATTTGAAAAGCACCTATATCTAATAATTGTATAAACAACATGTATAAGCGCTACTTTTTTATATCACGCATCTTTACACCCCCATATTTGAGCTATCCGCTAAAACTTTTGATAAAATTTTACAAAAGATTTGCTAATCATCTAAAATACACGCAGATTCACTTAAATTTTAAAAAGCGATGGAGTCATCACTCACCGAAGAGCATTATATAGAAAGCCTGAATAATATTGAGCGCAAAAAACATTTGCAAAAACTCAAGATTATCAAGCATCTTTATGTAAAGGGAGCCAAAACAAACACTGACCTCTGTACCCGTTTCCATATCAGTTCGCCTACCTCCATGGGCCTTCTGAATGAGCTGATCGCGGAGGGGCTTGTGGAAAAGCAGGGACGTGGCAGGTCTGTCGGCGGCCGCAAACCCGACCTGTATGGCCTGAAGGACAACTCCCTGTTTGTGCTGAGCATCGACATGGAGCGCTTCAGGACCCGTATCGCCATTTTTGACAACAACAACAATAACATCACCGGCACCCGCACCTACCCCCTGGACATATCCAAAGACCTGAGCGCCCTGGAACACCTGCATGCTTATGCCACCAGCCTGATCGAAGAGTCCGGCATTAAAACGGCGAAGCTGATGGGCATCGGAGTGAGCATGCCTGGTCTGGTGGCCGCTGCGAGCGGAAACAACTATACCTACCTGCTGACGCAACAGGAAGAGGGCTCGCTACAGGAGGTGATGGAAGAGCTGTTTCATAAGCCCGTCTACATCCAGAACGACGTGAAAAGCGCAACGCTGGCCGAATACCGGTTCGGTATTGCCCAAAACAAGAAGAACGTGCTGGTGCTGTCGCTGGACTGGGGGCTTGGGCTCGGCATTATCATCGACGGAAAGCTGCGCACGGGGGCATCCGGGTTTGCTGGTGAGTTTGGCCATATCCCGCTCATCGAGGAGGGCACGCTGTGCCACTGCGGCAAACGCGGCTGCCTCGAAACCGTGGCCTCGGGCATCGCGCTGGCCCGCATGGCCCGCGAGGGCATCCGGTCCGGGCAAAGCACCATACTAAACACCCTGACCGACGAGGAACTGGAGCAGTTGGAGCCCAGCCTGATCATACAGGCCGCGAACCAGGGCGATCAGTATGCCATCAACATCCTGGCAGAGACGGGCAGGCACCTGGGCAAGGGCATTGCCATCCTGATTCAGCTCTTCAACCCCGAGGAGATCATCCTCAGCGGCAAGATTGCCGAGGCCAGGCAGTACATCACCATCCCGATCCAGCAGTCGATCAACACCTACTGCATGACGCAGCTGCGCGAGAACACCACTATCTCGCTGTCGGACCTGGGAAAAAATGCCGGCATACTTGGGTCGGTGGCCACCGTGATGGAAAACATTTTTGAAAACCACATTGCATCAGTAAAATAACGGTTGGCAAGCAGCCCGCCGCCCTTACATCCTGAACTAGTATATATAGACTTATAGCAACGTAAAAACTATGGCTCGATTAAACCTCCTGGAAGAAACACGCTTTGAAAAACTGCCGGTCACGGTGTACCCCGATGCGCAGACCGCTTCAGTTAACGTCGCCCACCGTGTTGCGGACCTGATCCGCCGCAAGCAGCAGCAGGGAGAACGCGCCGTGCTGGGCCTTGCCACCGGCGCCACGCCGGTGGAGGTATATGAGGAACTGGTGCGCCTGCACCGCGAGGAGGGACTTAGCTTCCAGAACGTGGTGACGTTTAACCTGGATGAGTACTACCCGATGAGCCCAACGGCGGTTCAGAGTTATGTGACGTTCATGAACGAGAACCTCTTCGACCATATCGACATCCCGAAGGAAAACATCCATATACCCGACGGCACGCTGGAGAAGGACGAGATAGCGGCCTACTGCCTGGACTATGAGCGCAAGATCGAGGAGATGGATGGCTTGGACCTTCAAATATTGGGCATCGGGCGTACGGGCCACATCGGCTTTAACGAGCCGGGCTCGGCACCCAACTCCGGCACCCGCCTCGTGACGCTGGACGACCTGACGCGCCGCGACGCCTCCCGAGACTTCGGTGGCAAGGAGAATGTGCCCACCAAAGCCATCACAATGGGTATCGGCACCATCTTCAAGGCCCGCGAGATCATCCTGATGGCCTGGAGCAAGAAGAAAGCCCCGATCATCAAAAAGGCGGTGGAGGGAGAGATCTCTGGCGACGTGCCGGCCACCTACCTGCAGCTGTCGGACAAGGTGGAGTTTGTGCTGGACGCCGATGCCGCCTCCGAGCTGACCCGCTTTAACGAGCCCTGGCTGGTGAAAGACTGCATATGGGACGAGGCCCTGACCAAGAAAGCCGTGATCTGGCTCTCGAACACCATGAAAAAGCCCGTGCTGAAACTGACCGACGAGGACTACAACAACCACGGCATGGCGCAGCTGGCCGTGCAGAACGGCCCCGCCTACAACATCAACATACACGTTTTCAATAAGCTGCAGCATACCATCACGGGCTGGCCGGGCGGCAAGCCCAACGCCGACGACACACAGCGCCCCGAGCGCGCCGAGCCTGCCCGGAAGCGCGTGATCATCTTCTCGCCTCACCCCGATGACGATGTGATCTCGATGGGCGGCACCTTTATACGCCTCGTGGACCAGGGCCACGACGTGCATGTGGCCTACCAGACCAGCGGCAACACGGCGGTATGGGACGACGACGTGCTGCGGTACATGGAGTTTGCCATCGACTTCGACAAGAGCATCGGCAAGGACAGCAAGCGCCTCCAGACCATATATGAGGAAATGCGCAGCTTTTTTGAAACCAAGCAACCCAACCAGCCCGACACCCAGGAGATACGCAACGTGAAGGGCTTCATCCGGAAGAGCGAGGCGATAGCCGGTGCCCGGTATGCGGGCCTTGAGGACGACCACATCCATTTTATGGCCCTGCCATTCTACGAGGAGGGCAAGGTGCGCAAGAACCCTGTCACGGAAAAGGACATAGAGCTTACGATGCAACTGCTACAGCAGGTAAAGCCGCACCAGATTTTCGCCGCCGGCGATTTTGCCGACCCGCATGGCACCCACATTGTCTGTTTCCGCATCATCACGGAGGCCCTCAACCGCCTACGCGGCACCGAGAGTTGGGTAGAGAACTGCTGGCTGTGGATGTACCGTGGCGCATGGCATGAGTTTGAGACGCACGAGATAGAGATGGCCGTGCCGCTGTCGCCGCAGGAGGTGGAACGCAAGCGGAACGCCATCTTCAAGCACCAGTCGCAGAAGGACAGGCCGGTGTTTCCGGGAGACGATGCCCGCGAGTTCTGGGTGCGGGCCGAGGAGCGAAACCGCGACACGGCAAACGACTACGATAACCTCGGCCTTGCCGACTACGAGGCGATGGAAGCCTTTGTGCGGTATATATTCTGACAGGCACGCACCTATACAACCATGTTCATTTCTATAACCAGCACGATACGATGGCACAAAAATCTATATTAAAAGAAGGAAAGGCAACCGCAGCCAACCAGAGCGGAGGCAGCATGCGGTCCATGCTGATCATTGGGGCACTGTTTTTCATTTTCGGCTTTGTCACCTGGCTGAACTCGGTCCTTATACCCTACCTGAAAATTGCCTGCGAGCTCAACAACTTTGAGTCATACCTCGTGGCCTTCGCCTTTTATGTCTCCTACCTCGTGATGGCCATCCCATCGGCCTGGGTACTGAAAAAGACGGGCTTTAAAAAGGGAATGTCGGTTGGCTTGGGCGTGATGGCCATTGGTGCGCTCGTTTTCGTGCCAGCCGCCATGACGCGGACTTACCTCTTTTTCCTGATCGGCCTGTTTATACAGGGCACGGGACTGGCGGTGCTGCAAACCGCCGTGAACCCCTATGTAACCATACTGGGCCCCCGCGAGAGTGCGGCCAAACGCATCAGCATCATGGGTATCTGTAACAAAGTGGCTGGCGCGATGGCCCCGTTTATACTCGGTGCCATCATCCTGGACAACGCGGACGCGCTGGTGAACACGCTCGGCAGTATGAGCGCCGCCCAACAGGCGGTTGAGCTAGACTTGCTGGCCACCAAGGTGATCACCCCATACATCGTGATGGCCGCGGTGCTGGTCGTGCTGGCGGTGCTGGTCTCTTTCTCGGCCCTGCCGGAGGTAGACACTGATAAAGAAGACGAGGCGGTAGCCACTGCCAACACCCATAAAACAAGCGTGTTCCAGTTTCCGCATGTGCTGCTGGGCGCTTTTACCCTCTTCTTATATGTGGGCGTGGAAGTGATGGCCGGAGACACCGTGATCAGCTATGGGGCCTCCAAGGGCATTGAGCTATCGGCTGCCAAAATCTTCACGACTTATACCATGGTTGCCATGCTGGTGGGCTATGTGATCGGCATTTTCGCCATCCCGAGGTTTATCTCGCAGGCCAGGGCGCTGCAGGTTTCGGCGGTGCTGGGCGTGGTGCTGGTGCTGGCTTCCCTGTTCTCCGACGGGTATATGTCGGTGCTGTTTATCTCGCTGCTGGGCCTTGCCAACGCGCTGATGTGGCCTGCCATCTGGCCGCTGGCCATCGCTGACCTGGGCCGCTTCACCAAGATAGGCTCCTCGCTGCTGATTATGGGTATAGCTGGCGGGGCGGTGCTGCCGTTGCTCTACGGCTGGCTGGCCGATGCGGTCAACCCGCAACAGGCATACTGGGTCATGATCCCGTGCTACCTGGTCATCCTGTACTTCGCCGTTTTCGGGCATAAGATCAGAACGAAGCAGCCTATTTCCGGAAGCCTCCCCCTGTAACACATCACTCATCAGATAAAATAAAATATGAAAAGGATTTTCTTTCTGTTCCTGCTGTTGGCCCACGTCGCCAGCGCGCAGGAAATCAGCATCATTCCCAAGCCTGCCAGTGTGCAGACCAAAAGCGGGCAGTATACCATCAGCAGCCACACTACCCTGGTGGCAAAAGACAAAGAAGACCGGAAAGCGGCTGAGTTTCTGAACGCGTACCTGCAGGAGGTATATGGCTTTCAGCTCGACATCGACAAAAAGGAAAAGAAAGACTATATCCGCCTCTCCACACGCAAGCAGGCGCAGGCCGCCAAGAACGATGCTTATACCCTGAACGTGACGCCGCAGGGCGTTACCATTGAGGGCGACACA
This sequence comes from Pontibacter sp. E15-1, assembly GCF_022601975.1. Lineage (GTDB taxonomy): Bacteria > Bacteroidota > Bacteroidia > Cytophagales > Hymenobacteraceae > Pontibacter. Next base: position 108,281 of record NZ_JAKVIR010000004.1, on the reverse strand, counting down.
TACGCCGGCACGTTTTACGGCCTGCAGTCGCTGATTCAGCTGCTGCCCGTGGAGAAAAGCGCCTCCCTGAAGATACCGGCCGTGACCATACAGGACGCGCCCCGCTTCGCTTACCGCGGCATGCACCTCGACGTGGGCCGCCACATGTTCCCGGTGTCGTTCCTCAAGAAGTACATCGACTACCTGGCGCTGCACAAGATGAACTACTTCCACTGGCACCTGACCGAGGACCAGGGCTGGCGCCTTGAGATCAAGAAATATCCGGAGCTGACCAGCGTGGGCGGCTTCCGCGACGGCACCATCATTGGCCGCTACCCCGGCACGGGCAACACCAACCAGCGCTATGGCGGGTTTTATACCCAGGAAGAGGCCAAAGAGATCGTGAAATACGCCGCTGACAGGCACATCACCGTTATCCCGGAAATCGAATTGCCAGGCCATTCCAGCGCTGCCCTCACCGCATACCCCTGGCTGGGCTGCCCCGGCACCGGACCCTATAAAGTAGAGCAGACCTGGGGTATTTTTGATGATGTGTTCTGTGCCGGAAAGGACTCCACCTTCACGTTTCTGGAGAATGTGTTGGATGAGGTGATGGCGATCTTCCCGTCCAAATACATCCACATCGGCGGCGACGAGAGCCCGAAGGCCAACTGGAAGACCTGCCCCCTGTGCCAGAAGCGCATTAAAGACGAGGGCCTGCACGACGAGCACGAACTGCAGAGTTACTTTATCCAGCGCATAGAAAAGTATATCAACAGCAAGGGCCGCACCATCATCGGCTGGGATGAGATTCTGGAAGGCGGCCTGGCCCCGAATGCCGTTGTGATGAGCTGGCGCGGCGAGGCTGGCGGCATTGAGGCGGCAAAGCAGAACCATTACGTGATCATGACGCCGGGCACGCACGTGTACTTCGACCACTCCCAGAGCCAGCGCGAGGACTCCGTGACCATCGGCGGCTTCACCAGCATCGAAAAAGCCTACAGCTACGAGCCCATCCCGAAAGAACTGACGCCGGAGCAGGCCAAGTATGTGTTGGGCGCGCAGGCCAACGTCTGGACCGAGTATATGAGCAATCCCGCCAAAGTGGAGTACCAGATCTTCCCGAGGATGAGCGCCCTGAGCGAGGTGCTCTGGACCGCGCCGGAAAAGAAAAGCTGGCCTGACTTTGAGAAGCGCCTGATGACGCAGTTTAAACGCTACGACCTGTGGGGTGCCAATTACAGCAAAGCCTATTATGATATCATGGCGAGTGTCTTGCCTGCTCCCGGCAACGAGGGCGTCACCCTGAAACTGGACGGCAAAAAGGACATCGGCCAACTGCGCTATACCATCAAAGGCAAACAGGCCGCACAGGAATACACGCAACCGCTTCAGCTCAAAGAGTCGGCGCAGGTAACGGGGCTGTATTACAAAAACAACCAACTGATCGACTCCCTCTCTTTAAAGGTGAGTGTCAACAAGGCCACCGGCAAGGCCATCACCCTGAAAGAGCAGCCTTCGGAGTACTTCCCCGGAAACGGCGCCTTTACTCTGGTAGACGGGATCGTGAATGAGAAGGGCGGCCGCGACCAGCAGTCTATCGGCTACTCCGGAAGCGATCTGGAGGCCACTATTGACCTGGGCACCGCACAGCAGATCAGTTCCGTGACGGTGCACGCCCTGAATGCCGGGGGCACCTATGTATACCCTCCGAAGGCGGTAGAAGTGTATGGCTCTGCAGACGGGAAGAATTTCAAGCCGCTCGGCACCACAGACAAGGTTTCGTCTGTGGAGGGCTCGAAGGCCATCCTGAAGGTGGCGATGTCTCCTGCCACCACCCGTTTTGTGCGGGTAGCGGTAAAGAACACGCAAACCGTACCTGCTGGCAAACAAGGGGAAGGCGAGAAAGCCTGGCTTTTCCTGGATGAGATTCAGGTAAACTAACTCCGAACCGGCACGGGGTTTATCCCGGGCGTCACAGCAAAAAAGGCTGCCTTACACAATGTAAGGCAGCCTTTTTTGCTGTGACGCATGAACTGTTCAGGCTGACGCGGCCAGGCTCTCCCGGAGCGGATACTGGTATCTCAGGCGCTGGAGGAGGATATGCAGCACTTCTTCGTCCAGGCCAAACTGCTCGTGGTCGTGCTGCAGCTCGTCCCAGCAGTCATATACTTTCCAGGTCTCGTCGCTGTTATAGGACTTTCGCTCACGCATATTAAGCTTTCGCTCAAAGAAGGCGGTTAGTTCCAGGTCTTCTTCCCGCATGGGCACCTGCACTGCCTCAGAACTGCAGTTTAATACTTGAATGACTTCTGCCTGCCTCTCAGAGTTGGCAGGGAGGTAATAGTAACGCACATAAGGGCTAGTGCTTTTAGGGGTATAGGTGAACATGGGATCTAAAAATTATACTTGTCTGGTTGTTTGTGTGACCAGCCGCGCGAACACTTGCGTAAAAATACCAAAAAATCACTCCCTCTTTCAACTATCCCCACAAAACTTGAATTAAAGACAAATTAATCCAGGTTTTATACGAAAAAGGGCAGCATTTCAAGCGCTTCGCGACTGTGATTGTTAGCTATACCCCCCTATTCTTCAAAGAGTTATGCTTTATCAGTAAGTTTATATATATTCTAAACAAAATAATAAATATTTAATTTTTTATATGTATAGCCTATCGTCTAAAATCTATGGGAGTGCCAAGGCAACTTTTTTAGCGGCGATTTGTTACCTTTGCAGAACATCACAAAATTAAACTGAATTTATATGGCAATGTATCCCGAATATATGGTTGCACCTATCCGTGAGGACCTTACGTCAGCGGGCTTTGAGCAACTTACAACACCAGAGCAAGTAGAGCAGGCAATCAACTCGGAAGGCACTGTGCTGCTGGCCGTGAACTCTGTGTGTGGCTGCGCAGCCGCCAAGGCACGTCCGGCCCTCAAAATATCTGTGGCCGCCGCTGACAAGAAGCCCACGAAGCTGGTAACGGTTTTTGCCGGCATGGAGCAGGAAGCAGTAGCCAAGGCACGTGAGCTGATGCTCCCATACCCTCCCTCTTCCCCTTCCATCGCCCTGTTCAAAGACGGCGAGTTGGTGCACATGATCGAGCGCTACCACATCGAAGGCAACGAGCTGAACCGCATTGTAGACAACCTGCAGGGTGCGTTTGAGGAGTATTGCTAAGCTTCGGCGTTAAGCACTATAAACAGCAAAGGCCGGTGAGATTCACCGGCCTTTGCTGTTTATAGTGCTTCATTTTTATAGATATCATTGATAATTATAACCAAAGTGCCCCGCTGTTTCGGATTTCCTAATCCGAAACTTTTCCTGAAGCGGATTTCCTAATCCGCGTTAGTAGGACCACGGGGATTAGGAAATCCCCGGCAGGCGGCTTCCGGACTGGGAAGTCCGGAAGAGCACAGACTTTACCTACACATCCTGTTACGCCAGCGTGCCGCGCAAGTCAAAACCGATGTCGTGGCGGTAGTAGCGGTCTTGCCAGGTAATGGCGGCGGCGGCGGCGTTGGCTTTCTCCAGCGCCTCCTCCATGGTGTCGCCCAGGGCCGTCACCGTGATCACGCGGCCGCCGTTGTTCACCAGCTTGCCGTTCACCCTTTTGGTGCCCGCATGGAACACTAGCACATCCGAAGGCACGTTTTCGAGACCTGAGATTTCCTTCCCTTTCTCAAACCCCTCCGGGTAGCCCCCCGACACCAGGAAAACCGTGGTGGCCGTGCGTGGGTCTATCTCCAGCTTGAACTCACTCAGCTTGTGGTCGTGCAGGGCACGGAACAACTCAAACAAATCTGACTTGATGCGGGGCAGGATAGCCTCTGTCTCCGGGTCGCCGAGGCGCACGTTATACTCAATCACGTAAGGCTCGCCCTTCACGTTCATCAGCCCGATGAACAGGAAACCGGTATACTCCAGCTTGTCTTCTTGCATCCCCCGGATGGTGGGCTCGATCACGCGCTCCTTCACCTTCTGCATAAACACGTCGTCCACGAACGGCACCGGCGAAACGGCCCCCATACCGCCTGTGTTCAGGCCTGTGTCGCCCTCGCCGATGCGCTTGTAGTCTTTCGCCTCCGGCAGCAGCACATAGTCTTTGCCGTCCGTCAGGATAAACACGGACGCTTCAATGCCCTCCAGATACTCCTCTATCACTACTTTGCTGCTGGCCGCGCCAAAGCGCTTGTTGCGGAGCATGTCCTCCAGGGCGTCCACGGCTTCGTCGTAGTCCTGGGCGATGATCACGCCCTTTCCTGCCGCAAGGCCATCCGCTTTCAGCACGGCCGGGAAGGTATGGCTGCGCAAGTAGGCCGTTGCCTGGGCAAAGGTGTCTTCAGTGAAGGTCTGGTATGCCGCCGTCGGGATGTTGTAGCGCTGAAAGAAGGCCTTGCAGAAGTCCTTGCTCCCTTCCAGCATCGCGCCAGCTTTCTTTGGCCCGATCACCAGGATATGCTTCAGGTACTCAGAACCCTGAAAGTAGTCGTGGATACCCTCCACCAATGTATTCTCCGGCCCCACCACAATCATCATGATGTTGAAGTCGGTGGCAAACTTGGCAAGCTCGTCGAAGTTGTGGACGTCTACCGCAGCGGTGGTGCCATACTGGGCTGTGCCGGCGTTGCCGGGTGCCACAAATATCTTGTCGCAGTACTCGCTTTGGCTTAGCTTCCAGGCAATGGCATGCTCACGGCCTCCGGATCCTATAATCAGTACGTTCATTGGTTGGTTGTTAATTGCTGGTTGTTGATGGTTGATTTGGTGGTTAATTGTTGATTGTTTATTGTCGATCCGCAGCAGAGCCGGCCATCATTGAGACGGGGCAACCATACTTAAGAGGGCAGCGCTACCGAACTATATATAAGCAACAACCGACAATTTGACAATCAACAATTAATTCGCGTACTCCGAGAGGAACTTGACACGCATCAGCCGCACGTCTTCTTCGGTATAATCGTCGGTACCGAGCTCTTTTAGCGCCTCCGCGATGTTGTCGGTGCTGGCGTTCATAAAGTAGTCGAAGATTTCCTCCTGGCGCTCCTGGTCCAGCACGTTGTTGATGTAGTAGTTCAGGTTTAGCTTCGTGCCGGAGTAGCAGATATGCTCGATCTCCTCAATCAGCTCCTGCATGGTCAGGTCTTTGACCGACGCGATCTCCTCCAGCTCCACTTTCTTATCAATCTGCTGGATAATGTATATCTTGATCTTCGACTTGTTCACAGTGGTCTTCACCACCACGTCTGCAGCCGTCACAATGTCGTTTTCCTCCACATACTTGCTGATCAGCTCCAGGAAAGGCTTTCCGAACTTTTGCACCTTGCCCATACCCACGCCGCCTATATAGGCCAGCTCATCCCGGGTGGTGGGGTATACGGTGGCCATCTCCTTCAGCGAGGGGTCCTGAAACAGCACATACGGCGGCAAGTTCTTCTCCTTTGCCAGTTTTTTGCGCAGGCTCTTCAGCAAATCGAAAAGCACCTCGTCGTGTCCGGCGGAGGCCTGCGTCTCCTCCTTCGCCTCGTCCTCTTTCACTTCCTGTTCGTAATTATGGTCTTTGGTGAGCTGGATAGTATGCGGGTTGCTGATAAAGTCTCTCCCTTTCTGCGTTAGCTTTACCACGCCAAAACTCTCAATGTCTTTCTCCAGATACTCCGAGAGCAGCACCTGCCGGATGACAGAGCTCCAGAACTGCACATCATGCTCCTTGCCTGCCCCAAACACCTCCAGTTTGTCGTGCTCGTAGCTGGTGGCATGCTGGTTGCGCAGGCCGGTCAGTACCGCCGTCAGGTGGTCGATGCCGAAGCGCTCGCCTGTCAGTTCCGCCGCCCGCAGTGCCAGCTGCACTTCCTGCTGCGCCTCAAAGCGCTCTTTGGGGTGCAGGCAGTTGTCGCAGAAGCCGCAGTCTTTCTCGTAGGCCTCCCCGAAGTAATGCAGCAGTTGCTTGCGGCGGCAAACGGCCGAGTCGGCGTAAGAGGCCATCTCCTGCAGCAGCAGCTTGGAGTTGTCGCGCTCTGTTACGGGCTTGTCTTTGTTGAATTTCTCCAGCTTCACGATGTCGTCGTAGCTGTAGTACATGATGCAGTTGCCCTCCATACCATCACGGCCGGCGCGGCCGGTTTCCTGGTAGTAGCCCTCAATGGACTTCGGGGTGTCGTAATGGATCACGAAGCGCACGTCCGGCTTGTCGATGCCCATACCAAAGGCGATGGTGGCCACAATCACGTCGGCGTCCTCGTTGAGGAAGGCATCCTGGTTGGCCATGCGTATCTGCGAGTCGAGGCCGGCATGGTATGGCAGCGCCTTCACGTCGTTCACGCGCAGCAACTCGGCAATCTCCTCCACCTTCTTGCGGCTCAGGCAATACACAATGCCGCTCTTGCCCTTGTGCTTCTTCACATACTGGATCAGCTGCTTCTTGGTCTGGTGCTTGGGGCGCACCTCGTAGTATAGGTTGGTACGGTTAAAAGAGGACTTGAACACCGAAGCCTCATCCATCTGCAGGTTGCGCTGAATGTCGAGCTGCACCTTAGGCGTGGCCGTGGCCGTGAGGGCGATAATGGGCAGGTTGCCGATCTGGTCGATGATGCCCCGGATGCGGCGGTACTCCGGCCGGAAGTCGTGGCCCCACTCCGAGATGCAGTGCGCCTCGTCTATGGCCACAAAAGACAGATTGGAGTTGCGCAGGAAATCGATGTTCTCTTCCTTCGTCAGCGACTCAGGCGCCACGTAGAGCAGTTTCACCTCCCCCGCTATGGTCTCTTTCTTCACTTTGTTTATCTCGGCCTTCGACAGGGTGGAGTTCAGGAAATGGGCATTCACGCCAAAGGCGTTCAGCTGGTCCACCTGGTTCTTCATCAGCGCGATCAGCGGCGAGATAACGATGGCGGTGCCCGGCAATGAAAGCGCCGGCAGTTGGTAGCACAACGACTTGCCCGCGCCCGTTGGCATAATCACAAAGGTGTTCTTGCCGTTGATAATATTGTTTATTATCAACTCTTGATTCCCTCTAAATTGATTATACCCAAAAACTTCTTTTAATTTGTTCTTGAGATTTATCTCTTGTTTTACCGACATGTAACCGTACTAAAATTTATTCAGGTAGCAACCTACTTCCTTAGCGTATACTATACAAATTTAATTTGAATCTCTCAAATAATATACCCCTGACCGCAAAAAAAGTCTTGCAGCTCGAAGCAGAGGCGATCGCCAACTTGGTGGAGGGCATCGACGAAGGGTTCGAAAAGTGCGTTGAGGCCATCCTGTCCATCAAAGGGCGGGTAGTGGTGACGGGTATCGGCAAGAGCGCAAACATCGCCCAAAAAATTGTCTCCACCCTGAATTCTACTGGCACGCCAGCCCTTTTTATGCACGCCGCGGACGCCATACACGGCGATCTGGGTATGATTCAGCAAGACGACTTCGTGATCTGCATCTCCAAAAGCGGCAACACGCCCGAGATAAAAGTGCTGGTGCCGCTCCTGAAGCGCAAGGGCTCCCAACTGGCGGCCATGGTCTCGAGCACCGACTCCTACCTGGCCCGAAGCGCCGACTTTATCCTGAACGCCCACGTGGAGCGCGAGGCCTGCCCCTTTAACCTTGCCCCTACCACCAGCACCACGGCCGCCCTCGCCCTGGGCGACGCGCTGGCCATCTGCCTGCTGGAGGCCCGGGGCTTTAGTAGCGCCGACTTTGCGCACCTGCATCCCGGCGGCTCGCTGGGCAAGCGCCTCTACCTGAAAGTGGAAGACCTGTACACGCAGCACGAGTCGCCGCACGTTACCGCCAACGCCCGGCTGAAGGAGATCATTATCGAGATCTCCTCGAAGCGCCTGGGGGCCACCGCAGTGCTCTCTGAGGACGGCGCGACGCTGGTCGGCATCATCACAGACGGCGACCTGCGCCGCATGCTCAACAAGTACGACTCGATAGAGGGCATCACCGCCGCCGACATCATGACCCCGTCGCCGCTTACCATCGAGGCCTCGGAGTATGCTGTGGAAGCGCTCGTGCTTATGCAGAATAAAAGCATCACACAAGTTATTGTGACAAATTCTGGTAAATTTGGGGGCTTTGTGCACCTGCACGATTTGTTAAAAGAAGGTTTAGTATAGATATGAGAAAAGACACGTATGTGGTAATTATGGCTGGTGGCATCGGAAGCCGCTTTTGGCCCTTCAGCCGCACCAATTACCCCAAGCAGTTCCACGACGTGCTCGGCACAGGCGAAAGCATGCTGCAGATGACGATGAAACGCTTTCAGGACATTTGCCCGACCGAGAACGTTTTCGTGGTAACCAACAAGGACTATAAAAACCTGGTGCAGGAGCAGTTGCCGGAACTCAGCGAGAACCAGATCCTGCTGGAGCCTGTCGGCCGCAACACCGCCCCCTGCATCGCCTACGCCTCCTACAAAATCGCGCAGCTGAACCCCAACGCCAATCTGGTGGTAACCCCCTCCGACCACGTGGTGATGAAGCAGGATGTGTTCACCTCCGTGATCACCGACGCCGTGGACGCCGCCGCTCAGGACGATGTGCTGATCACGCTGGGTATTACGCCCAGCCGCCCCGACACAGGGTATGGCTACATTCAATATATCGATGACGCATCCAAGCCCATTAAAAAGGTGAAGACGTTTACGGAGAAGCCGAACCTGGAACTCGCGCAGATGTTTCTGGAGAGCGGTGACTTTGTGTGGAACTCGGGCATCTTTATCTGGAACGCGCAAAGTATCCTGCGTGCCTTCCGGCAGCAGCTCCCCGAGATTTCGGAGATTTTCGAGGAGGGCAACGCCGTGATGAACACGCCGGAAGAGCAGAACTTCATCACGAGGGCCTACTCGCAGTGCCGCAACGTGTCCATCGACTATGGCATTATGGAGAAAGTGGACAACGTGTTCGTGCTGCTCGCCGACATCGGCTGGTCTGACCTGGGCACCTGGAACTCACTTTATACCATCAACGACAAGGACGAGAACGGCAATGTGGTCGACGGTGAGGTTATCATGTACGACACCAAGGACTGCATCGTGAAAACGCCGAAAGAAAGGCTTGTTGTGCTGCAGGGCCTGGAGGATTTTATTGTGGCCGAGTACAACAACGTACTGATGATCTGCAAGAAAGGCGAAGAGCAGCGGGTAAAGGACTTTATGGCAGAGGCTAAATCAAGAAAAGGGCCTGATTACATATAGGCACTCCGCAGGAACAGGATACAGCTCCTGCATAAACTAAAGGGCGAGGGCCGGAGATTTATACCTATGTATAACTCTCCGGCCCTCGCCCTTTTCTATTTTGGATAAACGCAGGTTACTGTTTCTGCACGTTCCCGAGGTTGGCGTAGCCGCTATCGAGAAGGCGCTGGCGCATGGCCTCATACAGGATGATGCCTGTAGCCACTGACACGTTCAGCGACCCGATCTTGCCGATCAGCGGGATGCGCACTTTCGCATCTGCCCGCTTCAGGTATTCCGGCGAAATGCCGTCTTCCTCGCTGCCCATAATGATGGCCGTGGGGCCCACCATGTCCAGGGCCATGTCCGTCAGGTTCTCCTCTGTTTTCTCGGTACAAGCCACTATCTGGAAGCCGGAATCCTTGAGATAGTCCAATGTTTCCTTCAGGTTCGGCTCGCGGCATACCGGCACCAGGTGCAGGGCGCCCGCTGAAGTTTTCACGGCGTCGGCATTTATCTGCGCGCCGCCACGGCTCGGGATCACGATGGCATCCACCCCCATACACTCCGCGTTTCGGGCGATGGAGCCAAAATTGCGCACGTCCGTTATCCGGTCCAGTATCAGGAGAAGCGGGTTTTTGCCTTGCTCAAACAGCGCCGTCACCGTTTCGGCCAGCGGCACATAGGAGATCGGCGAAATCAGCGCCACGGCTCCCTGGTGGTTTTTGCGCGTCAGCTTGTTCAGCTTTTCGAGCGGCACCGTTACCACAGGCACTTCCAGGTCCTTTGCCAGTTGCAGCAGCTCTTCTGTGGCCGGGCTCTTGGCGCCTCGCAACAGGAAGATCCGCTCCAGCTCTTTCCCGGCCGTGAGCGCCTCCAAAATGGGGTGCATGCCGAAAATCATCTCGGTTTTATTTTCACTCGATGCTCTGTAGTCACCGGAACGGTTGCCTACGTATTTGTTTTGCCTGCTCTCCATTTTGCTACAGTGCTGTACCAACTCTCCCCGTACTCGCGGCGCCGTATCAGCTCATAATGATTTTCGGTAAAGTTATTCCCTTTTTTGGTAAAAACGAATTTGATGTAAGGCCGATCCTGCTGGCCAAGGTATACCCACGTCAGGGTGTCGCCGGATTCGGTGACGCGGCTGGGCTGGCCATAGACGATGTAAAGCATACCCCTGTCGGTGGCCCAGCCTGCCTTGTGCGAGGAGAAAAGGCGGTTGGCCAACTCCACGCGATTGTAAAACTCCCGGATGAGTGCCCGGGCCGAGGCCTCGTCGCCGGCCAGTTGCAGCCAGAACCTGTCGATGGCGGCTTTCGTGTCGTTCGCGGCCAAAAGCTCCCGCCGCTCTTTGGAAGTGGTCAGGTATACGAGGGGCTGCAGCATTTCCTCCGCCCTAGTTATCTCCGGGAAACGACCGGGCAGCACCAGCAGGCCCCTGGTATAGGCCGTTCCGGGGTTGAGGAGGTAAATGCCTGCCTGTTGCAGCGGAAGCGTGTCTGAGGGGGCAATTGTCTGTACCTCGGTAGCCGACAGGGTGCGTGGTGCGTCGGTTGGGCGCGAAGACATTGGCGGAACGGCAGGCCTGAAGTCCGATTCAAAGCGCTGCACCTGTATGCTATCGGGGGAGACTGGGCCAAAATGCCGCGCAAAAAGCCTGGCTGATGTTGTGGTATAATTCTGGAGCAGGGGCTGACCCGAGGCGGCGTCTTCCAGCAGATAGCTTTTCTGTAGCATGCCGCCAGACAGAGGCAGCCGGAAGCTGGTGCCCATACGCTCCTGCCCAGCCAGCTTTTGCCATATCCGCAGTTGGAGCACGTGCGGCGACTGTACCACATACCCGGGGAGCACAAGTCGTGCCGTCAGGTAATCCTGGTTAGCTTGGCCATTTTGCGGGGGGATTTCTATGGAATCCCGTAGGAGCACATTATTTTCCCCGGCACCTCCTGCCGCTATGGTATAGGTATAGGCAAAGGCCACTTGCGGCAGGTTTACCACACGCTTCGCGTCCTCAAAGCGCAGGAGCAGGTGCAGGCTGTCGTTACTGGCGTAGTAGCTGTGCTGCATCACAAGCTCCGGTTGCGCCCGCGGCTCCACTATCGGCTCCAGCCTTTCGGATGAACTCAACCCGCCACGGCAACCTGCCAGAACCAGCAACAGGCCGCAAAGTAACACAGAAGCTTTTCTCATCTTAAATGGACGCATCAGGGTCGGGAAAAAAAGGGCCGGACTGTTTGCTACAGCCCGGCCCTTTTTACTGCAACTGCAGCGGTTTTGTTTAACGGCGCATGCGCTGCAGGTACTGCATAAACTGCTGTTGCAGCTCACTGGCGCGGTCCTGCATGCCCAGCTCCTCGGCGGCACCGATCAGCTGCTGCAGAATCACCATGTTTGTCTGGATCTCGGTATCGAACAGGGCGCCTTTCGCAAAGTAATAGTCCAGGGCCTGCTGCGAGTCCTTGGCCATTTCGTCGAGCAGCTGCTCGGCTTTCTCCTGCTCTCCAAGCGCATCGTATATCGGGATGAACTGTGGGGTATAGTAGTCGTAAGGCACCGATTTCCCGGGGAGCTTCTCGAAACAGTAGTCTACTATCTCTTTCGCCCTGGCGGTGTTCCCCTCTGCCAGGTATGCGGAGGCCAGGCGGGCAAATTTGTCGCGGGCATTAGCCGAGAAACGGTAGTAGTTCTCATCATAGAAGATGTCGGGGTTGTCGAAGTTGCGGAACTGGAACTTCTTCATCATGTTCTCATACATCAGCTCCTTGTCTACATATCCCTGCTCGTCCTTCTCCGTCGATTTCACGGGCACGACCCGGTAGGCAAGGCCCTCCAACTGGAAGTGGTCGGCAAGGCCCATGAAGTCGGCGCTGTTCACAGTGGTGGAGAAGTAGATCGGGCGCATCCAGTCGTTGGTTGCCAGCAGGTCCAGCATGATCAGGTGCTTTTTCTCCAGCATCGACTTGTTGATCGTCCACTTCATCTGGCTTTCCACCTCGTCTTGCTTGTCTTTGGCCACGAAGCCCATCTGCAGCACCTTCGCCTTATCCACATCCAGGAAGAAGTTCTTGGTTGGCATCGTGAGGAGTGTGGTGCCCTGGCCATACTGCACCTGCAGGGCCGGGTGGTTCTCCTTGATCAGCGCAATGTACTGGTCCAGGTTTATACCCGCCGCCACCTGCGGACGCTCCACATACGGCAGGAAGTCGTTGGTGCCCTGGCGGTAGTTCGCGTTCTCCAGCGTTAGCGGCCACGGCTCCGATTTATAAGAAGGGCGCTTCATCTGATCGATGTACCAGTCTGTGTTCAGATAGCTGAGCACGGCCACGCGCACGTCTGTCCGGTAGCCCTCCACTTCCTGCGCATACCATAGCGGGAACGTGTCGTTGTCGCCGTTGGTGAACAGGATCGCGTTCGGGGCGCAGGAGTCGAGCAGGTTCTTGGCAGAGTCCACAGACTGGTAGCGCTCGGAGCGGTCGTGGTCGTCCCAGCCCTCTGCCGCCATGATGCCCGGCACCGCCAGGCCGATCAGGGTGGCGACTGCGCCCCGGGTCTGCGTGTTTTTCAGGCCCTTCGAAAGCAGGTCGGCCAGCCCCATCACCCCCAGCCCTATCCAGATGCTGAAGGCGTAGAACGAGCCCGCGAAGGTATAATCCCGTTCCCGCGGCTCCACGGGCGGTTGGTTGAGGTAAATGGCAATGGCGATGCCAGTAAAGAAGAAGAGCAGGCCAATCACGAAGGCGTCTCGCTCTGCTTTCCGCACCTGGTATATCAAACCGAGGATACCGATCAGGAGCGGCAGCATGTAAAAGTTGTTGCGGGCCTTGCTTTCCAACACGCGCTCCGGCACATTGGCCTCATCGTTGCCAAACCAAAGAACCCCCGCATTCTGCACGTCGCTCTCGCGGCCCACAAAGTTCCACAGGAAATAGCGCCAATACATAAACCCGAGCTGATACCGGAACATGAAACTCAAGTTCTGCCCAAACGTCGGTGCCTGGCCTTCGCGCAGGTCTACCCATTTCTTGTAGGCGTCTATATGCTGCGGCTGGTCGCTGTAGATGCGGGGCAGCAGGGTTTTGTCTTTGCTGTCGTATACCGGCTCAATCTTCGGATTGGCTGGCAGGTAACGGTCTTTGCCACGCACATAGCGGGGAGCGCCCTCTTCCTGCGACACAGGCTGGGCATTGTATTGCGGGCCATACAGCAACGGGCGGTCGCCGTACTGCTCGCGCTTTAGGTATGCCACAAAGGTCAGGATGTCATCCGGGTCGTTCTCATCAATCGTGGGGTTATAGGACGAGCGGATCGGGATAATCATATAAGAGGAGTACCCGATCACTACGAACACGAAGCAAAGCATGGCCGTGTTGAGCACCCGGATGTTATGCTGGATGGAGTAGCGCAGCCCAAACACGATCAGCGCGATCAGTAGGATAACAAACACGATCAGTCCGGAGCCGAACGGCAGCCCGAAGGTGTTGATGAAGAATACCTCAAACTTGCCTGCCAGGGTAGGCAGCCCAGGTATAATCCCCCAGAGGATGGCCACCACAACCACGGCACTGATGGCAAACGCCACCACGCCGCCCCAGAAGGTTGGTTTATACAGTCGGAAATAGTAGATAAAGGCCAGGGCCGGAATCGTGACCAGGTTCAGGAGGTGGGCACCGATGGAAAGCCCCACCAGATAGGCAATCAGGATGAGCCATTTGTCGGAGTGCGCCTCGCCCACTTTTGCCTCCCAGCGCAGGATGGCCCAGAAAACGATGGCCGTAAAGAATGACGACATGGCATATACCTCTGCCTCCACCGCCGAGAACCAGGCGGAGTCGGAGAAGGTATAGGCCAGGGCTCCCACTGCACCGCTTCCCATGATCAGGAGCAGGTTGCCTTTTGTAGGAGCAGCGCCTTCCTTCACCAGCAGGCGGCGGGCCAATATGGTGATGGTCCAGAACAGGAACAGCACCGTGAACGAGCTGCACAGCGCCGAGAGCAGGTTTACCCACCAGGCCACTTGCGTGGGGTCTGCGGCAAACATCGAGAACAGGCGGCCTACCAGCAGGTAGAACGGTGCCCCGGGCGGGTGAGGCACCAGAAGTTTGTATGAGCAGGCGATGAATTCGCCGGCATCCCAAAAACTGGCAGTCGGCTCCAGGGTGAGCACATAGGCCGTAGTTGCGATAAAAAACACAATCCAGCCCACGATGTTGTTTATCTTCCGATAATCCGTCATAACGATAGTTGATTCAGCCCCGAAAATAATAAATAATGTAAAGCGGCTGTGGAATAATTAGAGGTTTATAAAGAAAAAGCCGACCAATTGGCCGGCTCTGGTATAAATGCAGGATGTCGCTCGCTTACTTTTGCAGCACGAGGCGCTTAGTTTCTATCGTTTTGTCGTTCACCAGCAGGCTGTAGAAGTATACGCCCGAAGGATAGCTGCTCAAGTCCAGTTCCACTTCCATTCTGTCGGCTGGGGCAAGTTCGTGCACCCTGATCACACGGCCAATGGTGTTGGAGATGCGGATCTTATAGGTGTTGTCGCCGGGCAGGTTCAGGGCAAGGCGGGTAATGCCACGCGATGGGTTCGGGTATGCGTTGATGGACGGCACTGGCTTGATTTCGCGGCCCGGTGCCAGGGCAGCCAAGGTAATGCTGGCATACATGGCTTTGTCTCCTCTGGCCTCTACCACGTGAAATACCTGGCTAACAGAAGAAGCGAATATCTGGGAGCAGGTATGTTTCTCAGCATTCACCACAAAGGCGGGACGTGAGTTGTTGGCAGACACCACTAGCTGGGAGCCTCCTTTTTCTGGCATAAGCTTCCAGTTTGTGTTATCGCCTTTGCTCACTGGCACAATTCCCTCGTTTACAGCAGTTGCCGCAAAGCTGAGCAGATGCGACGTGATGAGCGTAACAACTAAAGCTACTCGTGTAAAAATTTTCATAGACAATTATTTTTTGCAAACCTGATAAGAAATTGGCTTACACATCAAATATAGCTTAAATAAGCAAATTATCTTCTACGTTATTTAAAATATTTGTAAATAAACCAAACTGCTGCTCCCGTTCGTTACCGTCGCATTGCAGTCTGAACATCGATATCAATTACCATGCCCCACTTTAGCGGGGGCGGCTTCTGCCAAAAACATTATTAACACTCCCCCAAATCGGACGTTTCGCTGAGGCAAACTTGTATCCGGAACGGTTCTCAGATGCAGTAGCTTATTTCTTTAAAACCGAAGTAGCGCAGCTCGTTTTCAACCGCAACCGCGAGCCGCCCGTCTTCGGCAACGCCCACAATCTGCCCTTGTACTTCACAATCGCCTACCAGAAAAGCGTGCACCTCCTGATAGCGGTATAGCGCCTGCAAGTAAGCATAGCGCAGGTTATCCGTCTGGCCCCGGCGCAACTCCAGGTAGCGTTTCTCCAGCAACTCGAGCAGCCTTGCTGTCAGTTTCTCAACATTTAGCGGCCGCCCCAATACCTGACGCAGCGATGTGGCCGTTGTATACCCGAACTGCATCTGGTTTACATTTAAACCAATGCCAACGATACTGTGTTGCAAGGTATTGCCATGTACCGTGTTCTCGATCAGGATGCCACCGAGTTTTTTATCCTCGAAAAACAAGTCGTTCGGCCACTTGACCTTCGCTTCGGCCATCCCTTGCTCCTGCAGGAGATCAAGCGCGGCCAGCGACACCGCCATGTTGAGGCTGAACTGCTGCCTGGCAGCCAGAAAGGAGGGCGACAGGACCACCGAGAGCGTGATGTTCATGCCGGGCTCAGCTTCCCAGGAATTTCCCCGCTGCCCGCGCCCCTTGGTTTGGTGGCCCGCCACTACCGTGCAGCCCTCTGTGGCTCCATTTTTGTTAAGAAGCAGTTGGGCTTCTGAGTTGGTAGACTCACATACCGGCAGAAAATAAAGCTGCTGGCCTATAAACAGCGTATGAGGCACCATAACTTAAGCGTATATTTAGTACTTTTACAGATCAAATTTAAAGAGCACAAATGAAAGAACCCAAGGTTGAGGCTACTTCAGACATATTGGCAGAGCTTGTAGTAAAGGGAATGCAGGAAAAGAAGGCCACCGATATTGTTGTTATTAACCTCAAATCACTCAAAAACGCTGTTTCTGATTATTTCGTGATAGCATCCGCTAACTCCGACACACAGATAGACGCCATCGCTACCTCCATCGAAGAAGAAGTATTTAAGAAAATCCGACAGAACCCGTGGCAGAGTGAAGGCCGCACCAACAACGAGTGGGTGCTGCTGGACTACGTAGACGTGGTGGCACATATTTTCCTGAAAGACAAACGCGAGTTCTATGCGCTGGAAGAGCTTTGGGGCGATGCCCAGATAGAGCGCGTTGCGTCAGCATCAGAATAAACATTTGCGGCCGCACCCGAACAAATCGTAACGGCCAGTGTTTCTCATATATCTGAATTTAAACATCAATGGCAGAAAAAAATAACAAAGGCAATACCAAGAAGAAAAAGCCGATGATCCCGAACACGCCGCCGCGGCCTACCATGCAGCTGTGGATGCTGGCGGTGCTGATTCTGCTGATCTTCGGGCTGACTTACTTGAACAACAGTAACTCTTCCATCGAAACAACACAACAGGACTTTGAGGAGATGCTGTTGAGTGGCGACGTGAAGAAACTCACCATCGTGAACGGTAAAACCGTGGAGGTGCGCCTGAAAGACGAAGCCCTTCAAAACGACAAGTATAAAGGCGAGCTGAACGACCGTGGTGTCCTGAATGTGGACAGCAAGGGGGCACAGTATCATTTCCAGATCATCTCCGCCGAAACATTCAAGGAAGACCTGGAGAAGCTGCAGGAGAACATCCCGAAAGACCAGCGCGTGGGGTATACCCTCGAGAACCGTACCGGCTTTGCTGATTTCTTTCTGCAATGGGGCTTCCTGATTCTGCTCGTGTTTGGTTTCTGGTTCCTGATGCGCCGTGTCACCACGGGGGGCGCAGGTGGCCAGATTTTCAATATCGGCAAGTCAAAAGCGGCTCTTTTTGATGCTGAGAACAAAGTGAAGATCACGTTTAAGGACGTGGCTGGCCTGGAAGAGGCAAAAGAAGAGGTGCAGGAGATCGTGGAGTTCCTAAAGACTCCGGCTAAGTTTACCATCCTGGGTGGTAAA
Organism: Pontibacter sp. E15-1; assembly: GCF_022601975.1. Classification (GTDB taxonomy): domain Bacteria; phylum Bacteroidota; class Bacteroidia; order Cytophagales; family Hymenobacteraceae; genus Pontibacter. The sequence continues at coordinate 90,959 of NZ_JAKVIR010000004.1, read as the reverse complement.
ATACCAAAAGGCGCACTGCTCGTAGGCCCTCCGGGAACGGGTAAAACGCTGTTGGCGAAGGCTGTGGCAGGCGAGGCGGACGTACCGTTCTTCTCACTCTCCGGTTCCGACTTTGTGGAGATGTTTGTGGGAGTGGGTGCCGCACGTGTGCGTGACCTCTTTAAGCAGGCAAAAGCCAAAGCGCCGTGTATCATCTTTATCGATGAGATTGACGCGATTGGCCGCCACCGTAGCCGTGGCTCTACGCCAGGCGGAAACGATGAGCGCGAGAACACCCTGAACTCACTGCTAGTGGAGATGGACGGTTTCGCTACAGACTCCGGCGTTATCATATTGGCGGCTACGAACCGCCCCGACACCCTGGACTCTGCCCTGTTGCGCCCCGGTCGTTTCGACCGCCAGATCAGCATCGATAAGCCCGACATCAACGGCAGAACCGAGATATTTGACGTCCACTTAAAGCCGCTGACACTTGCCGCTGACGTGGATGCCAGAAAGCTTGCTGCCCAGACGCCTGGTTTTGCCGGCGCTGAGATCGCCAACGTGTGTAACGAGGCGGCCCTGATAGCGGCCCGTCGCAACAAAAAAGCAGTGGATCAGCAGGATTTCAACGACGCCATAGACCGCGTGATTGGTGGTCTGGAGAAAAAGAACAAGATCATCTCGCCAGAGGAAAAGAAAATTGTAGCCTATCATGAGGCAGGCCACGCAGTTGCCGGCTGGTTCCTGGAGCACGCCGATCCATTGGTGAAAGTAAGCATTGTGCCGCGCGGCGTTGCAGCCCTTGGGTATGCACAGTACCTCCCGAAAGAGCAGTTTCTGTATACTACCGAACAGCTGATTGACGAGATGTGCATGGCACTTGGCGGACGAGCTGCCGAGGAACTTGTGTTCGGGAAAATCTCTACAGGCGCTCTTAGCGATCTGGAGCGTATCACGAAAATGGCCTACAGCATCGTGACCATGTATGGTATGAACAAGAAGATCGGTAACGTGTCGTTCTACGACTCCAAGCAGAACTCCGATTATACCTTCAACAAGCCTTACTCTGAGTCTACTGCACAGACAATTGACGAGGAGGTTCGCATTATCATCCAGTCCGCTTACGATCGCACCAAGCAGTTACTTACCGAGAAAGGACCTGAGCTGGAGGTGATTGCACAGGAGCTGCTGGCAAAAGAGATTCTGTTCCAGAGCGACCTGGAGCGTTTGGTTGGTCCGCGCCCGTTTGAGGCGTTGACCGCATACCAGGCGCACACGGCTGGCACAGACCGCAGCAAGACGCTGAGCGAAGTGGAGCCACATGCCCCAGTGGAGCAAGGCCTGACAGATCATCCGGAGCAGCACGAGGGCCAGGTGCCCGGCACGCCTCTGAATGGAAACGGCAGCACATCCGCCGAACAGAATGACTCCGTAAACTCTAGAACCGCTTGACCTTAACAGGTATATGTACGAAGCAAAATCTAAAGAAATAGTGTTAAGAAGAGTAAGAGAGGCGCTGGCTAAGTCGGCGCCTTTCCTGCCTCCTACCCCAGACTTCACGTCTCCGCTGCACCCGGTGGTTCCTCTGGAGGACATGTCCATCGTTTTTGCAGAGAACTTTATCCGCAACAGCGGCGTGTTTATCTACTGCGAGAATCAGGAGGATTTTTTCGATCAGCTTTACATCTATAAAAAAGAGCAGAACCTGCAGCATATGTATGTATGGGAGCGCAATCTTCAGGCGGCCCTCCAACATGCCGGCATCGAGTTCAATGACGATGAAGAGACTTTCGTGCGCAATGCGGAAGCTAGCCTCACTACCTGCGAGTCGTTGATTACCCGCACAGGCAGCGTACTGATGAGCTCTGCCAACGCCGGGGGCCGCAGACTGAGCATTTACCCTTCCACACATTTGGTTGTGGCCCAGGCCAGCCAACTGGTGCCCGACATCAAAGACGCGTTGCAGCGCATCCGCACAAAGTACAAAGAGAATTTCCCGTCTATGGTTTCGATGGTGAGCGGGCCGAGCAGGACTGCCGACATTGAGAAAACGCTCGTTATGGGTGCCCACGGCCCGAAAGCTTTAGTCCTGTTTCTGATAGATGACCTTCCGCATTAACGAACTCCCTGCCGGGAAGAAAATCTACTTTGCCTCCGATTTCCATTTAGGCGTGCCTGATGCCGAAACCAGCAAAACAAGAGAGCAGAAGATTGTGCGTTGGCTGGAGATGGCACGGCAGGATGCGGCTGCCATTCTTTTGGTAGGCGATATCTTCGATTTCTGGTTTGAGTACAAGCATGCCATACCCAAGGGCTTTGCACGGCTGCAGGGCAAGCTGGCCGAACTGACAGACGCAGGCATACCGGTGCTCCTCTTCACGGGCAACCACGACATGTGGATGTTCGACTATTTCCCGCAGGAACTCAACATCCCGGTGCTGCGGCACCCGATCTCCACCACTTTCGGCAACAAGACGTTTTATATCGGGCATGGCGACGGCCTTGGCCCGGGCGACCATACCTATAAACTGCTGAAACGGGTGTTTGACAACAAGGCCTGTCAGTGGCTTTTTGCCCGTGTGCACCCAAACCTCGGTATCGGGGTGGCGAACATGTGGTCGAGGAGAAGCCGCATCAGCAACATTAAAAAAGACGAGGATTTTCTGGGGGACGACGAGTGGCTGGTGCAGTATTGCCGGGAAATGGAACAACAGCAGCACCATGACTACTACATCTTCGGGCACCGTCACCTGCCTTTAAACTTGCCCATCGGTGACAGTAGCCGGTATGTGAACCTGGGAGAGTGGGTCAATTTTTGCACGTATGCCGTGTATGACGGGGAAACGCTACAGTTGGAAACCTTTGAAGGCTAGCGCATACATACTGGTTCTGGTACTGGCGCTTTTCCTGGCACCGCGGCTTACAACTGCCCAGCCTGGAGGCGACCGCGAGTTGCTTTACAGCCACAGTATCCCGCTTAATTCCCCCACTCCCATCTCACAAGACCGCAACGGCCATATATACCTGCTGGACCCATTGCGCAACCTCCTTCGCCTTGACTCCCTGGGCCGACCACTTGATACCTTCTCCCCTCCTAGCCGGGGCCGTATCAGCACGATCGAGGCCTGGAACCCGATGAAGCTGCTGCTCTTTTACGAGGACAGACAAGCCCTGCTGCTGCTCGACCGCTTTCTGCGCCCCATCAGCAGCACCGACCTGCGCGATATCAACTTCGAGGGCATTGCCAGAGTAGCTACGCTGTCTGCCGACGACGGCTTCTGGCTGTTTGACGAAACCAACCTGACACTCAGCAAACTGGACCTGCGCCTGCGCAAGGTCACGGTAGAGACGCCGCTTAACCTTATCCTGGACCGGGAACGCTTTGATGTGCGCCAATTGCGGGAGTACCAGAATATGCTTTACCTGCTTGACTACAACAACGGACTCTATGTGTTCGATAATCTGGGGAACTACAAGAAGCGTATCTCTTTTGAAGGGGTCAGTTATGTGGGATTCCGGGGAAACACACTGTATTTTGTGCAGCAAGGCGCGCTGCATATGTATGATTTGTATACCTCAGAGAAACAAAGTATCGCCTTACCAAAAGGCGGGAAATACCTGACGGCACTTATCGGAGAGAACCAGTTATACCTCTTTGCCAAAGACAGGGCGGATGTATACCGCTGGCAGTAGCTTCTATCGGGTGCCGGAGAACAGCTTTAGCCCCACTACCCCGGTGATGATCAGGAGGATGCACAGGATACGGATAAAGTCGCGGGGCTCGTTGAGGAAAACAATGCCAAGTATGGCCGTGCCCGCCGCCCCAATTCCGGTCCAGATACCGTAAGCGGTGCCCAGCGGCAGCTGTTTCATCGCCTGCGACAGCAGGACAAAACTCAGGATCATCACGATAACGGTCACGACGCTGACGCCAACTTTGGTAAAGCCCTCGCTGTATTTCAGCCCGAAAGCCCATCCTATTTCACAGATGCCCGCCAAAATCAGGTATACCCACGCTATATTCATTTTTTGCCCTTAGTAGATGTGCTGGTAAAGATACCTATTGTTGCAACCTCATATCAAGAGCATGTTTAAATTTCGTTTTTAGAAGCGAAATTTAAACATGCTCTAATTGATTGCCATAGCCAACGCTATTTCTCCCTACTTGATTCCTCATATCCAAGCTTAACGGTTATACTTCAGGATGCGATTGGCATCAGCATTTCATACTGCCTCAGCAAATGATTGAAGTGGCGTCGGCTGAGATAGTGCACGAGCGATGCGGCAGAAGTGTCTACATTTACAAACATCAGCGAAGGGGCTTGGGCGAGCCGGACAGCCTCGCGCAGCAGCGCGGTACCGACGCCTCTGCCACGGTGCGCCTTGTCTACGGCAAACTGCGCCACAGAGCCTGTGCCAGGGAAAAAGGCGATATACCCTACAATTTCCCGGTCCCAGGTCCGTGCCTCTAACAGCACCGTCTGCTCCGGGCTTTTCCGTATCGCCTCAGCCGTGTTCTGCCACGAGGGTTCCGCTTCCCAGAAGCAGCAGTAGGTTCTCCAGTCAGGCGTTGCTGCCTCAGAGATGGTCACATGGTCCGGGGCCTCCACCTGCAGCAGCAGTTCTGCCTTGGGCGCCCTGAACAGATCCAGTGTCCGCGTCACCTGAAATCCCACGGCCTTGTACGCCCGCAGGGCCGGTGCATTTTCCTGGATCACCTCCAGCAGGCACTCCTCAATACCGCTTTGCCTGAGCTTGGGCAACAGAAATGCATACAGCTGCTGCGTCAGGCCATACCCCCTGTATTGGGGCAGCACACCGGTGCCGGCATTGTAGGCCGCCGGGTGCCCATGCCATTCGCCGAGACCGGTGAGGATGAAGCCTGCCATCTCGGTGCCCACATAAGCCGCCACGCAGAAGGGAAGCGCTATCCCCTCGCGCTTGATCTTCACCTTGAACTCGTCGGCGCTCAGTTGCACGGGCATCAGGTAATCTGAGAAAGACTCCAGAAAGGCATCATGCAGTTCTGGCACCTCGCTCTCAGAAAGAAAGGAGAATCGGAAGTCTGGCATCGCAAAGGGATATAGAAAGGTCTAGTTCGTTTACGTCGGGGCCCGGAAAAGTTTATTGTTGCGGTACCGGTTAAATGGGCACCCGGGTTACAACTCGTTCAGCACCTGCGCCGTTTATAGAACCTAAATCATAAAGCAAGACTGCCTGGCAAGGGCGTCTTTGAACCTTACAAACTTACTATGAAAGCAGCAGTATTTCACAAAATGAAAGACATCCGGGTCGATAACGTAGAAGACCCGAAGATCCTGGACCCGCGCGACGCGATCATCCGGGTTACCTCTACCGCTATTTGCGGCTCCGATCTCCACATTTACAATGGTATGATTCCGCAGGCGAGCAACATGGTGATGGGCCATGAGTTTATGGGTATTGTGGAGGAGACCGGTGCGCAGGTGAAGAACATCAAAAAAGGCGACCGCGTGATTGTGCCTTTCCCGATTTCCTGCGGCAGCTGCTTCTTTTGCCAGCATGGGCATTACCCCCATTGCGAGAACTCCAACCCCGACCACTACGGCCCCGAGGGCGGCCTGCTGACCCAGAAAGGCGCGGCGCTGTATGGCTACACCGACCTGTACGGTGGCTACGCGGGTGGGCAAGCCGAATTTGTGCGCGTGCCCTTCGCCGACGTGGGTCCCGTGAAAATATCCGACCAGTTCACCGACGAGCAGGTACTCTTCCTGACAGACATCTTCCCGACCGGCTACTCTGCCGTGCACTGGGGCGAGGTAAAGGGCGGCGAGACGGTTGCCGTGTTCGGCTGCGGCCCTGTGGGGCTCATGGCGCAGAAAGTAGCCTGGATAAAAGGGGCCAAGCGCGTGATCGGCATCGACCTGGAGAATTACCGCCTGGACATGGCGCAGCGCTCTGCAAAGTCAGAAACCATTAACCTCAAAGACATGGACCCTATTGAAGCGATCCGGGAAATGACCGGTGGACGCGGAGCCGACGTGTGCATCGACGCAGTGGGCATGGAGGCGGACAAATCGCTGCTGGACCGCGCAAAGTCGGTTGTCCATCTTGAGAAAGGCACCATCAATGCGCTGCAGATGTGCTTTAGCGCCGTGCGCCGGGGCGGCATCGTGTCGATTGTCGGGGTATATGGCTCTCCTTATGACAACTTCCCGCTCTACCAGATTTTCGACAAGGGCCTGACCCTGAAAATGGGACAGGCGCCGGTTCAGTTGTTTGTTGATGAACTGTACAGCTGGGTAGACCAGGGTAAAATCGTGCTGGATGACATCATCACCCATACCCTCCCCCTCGACCAGGCCTCCTACGCCTATGACATCTTCAACAAGAAAGAAGACAATTGCGTGAAAGTGGTGCTGAAGCCGTAAGATAACTTTCGCCTTTAAAGGCGAGATGCAAACAAGCTATAAACGCAAAACAGTGGTGCCGCAAAATCGCCACTGTTTTGCGTTTATTTTTTTATCTTTCCTGCATGCACTGTTTTAGGGCAAATACATGGTGGATGTTTCTGTACTCATTCTTAACTACAATACCTTTCAACTCACGTGCGCATGTATAAAATCTATATACAGCCGCACAGAGGGTATATCCTTCGAGATAATTCTGATAGACAATGGCTCAACGGAATGCGCCCCAAAACGCTTCAAAGAAAAATTCCCGGATATCATCTTAGAGCATGTTTAAATTTTAACTTTCTGTTTTTCAGGTCATTCGGTTTAATATCACCTGGCAGTTGTGCCATAGTACCCAGCTTTCGGCGCTTCGGGGTGTTTTTTCATGGTCCTTATCGAGCCTTCTGAAGAAGTTGAACGTGCCGAAAGCCCGCTCGGTGACCCATCTCCACTTGACGGGTACAAAGCCCTCTGTGCCTGGTGGCTTGGAGCTTATCTCCAGTTCCACCCCCAGCAGGTTCTCGCTCACCCACTCCATGAACACCTGCTCATAGGCCGCATCGGCCAGTATCTTCTCCATCCGGTGCAGGTAGCCCCTGAGCGGGGCCACCACCCGCTGAGCCAGCACCCCGTCGGCCTTGTTGGCCGCATGCACCACCACGCCCCACACCAGGCCCAGCGTGTCGGTGATCACGTGCCGCTTCCTCCCGTTGACCTTCTTGTTGCCGTCCACGCCCGTCTCCTGGCTTACAAACGGGGCTGTCTTAACCGACTGGGAGTCAATGCTCAGCAGGCTGGGCGAGGCCTCCTTTCCCTGCCTTTCCCGCTCCCTGATGTTGAGCAGCCAGTTGAGGCTCTCCAGCGTGCCGTCCGCCTGCCACTTGTGGAAATAGTAATACACCAGTTGCCATTTAGGGAAAAGCCCCTCCGGCAGGTTGCGCCACTGGCCGCCCACCCGCAGCATGTAAAAAATAGCGTCTACTATAACCCGCAGCGAGTGTTTGCGTTTTCTCTCTACAGGCAGCGATGCCTTCACCACCTCCCATTGCGAGTCAGTAAGTCTCTTATACTGAGATTCCATAAGCTTAAATTTTTGGTCACTTTTAACTTACGGACTGACTCGCTCTTTTTTACAAAATCAAAAATTTAAACATGCTCTTAGTTGAAAGCAGCCTGAATTTGGGCTTTACAAAGGGAAACAACCTGGGCCTGAAGTATGCTTCCGGAAAAACCATTCTCTTGCTCAACAGCGATACCGGATTACTCAACAACAGCATCGCACTTGCCTACCGAAGGCTGCTGGCGTCTGAAAAAGTAAGGGCGCTCACAGGCAAAGTTATAACCCCCGCTGGAAAGGTGCAGCATGTCTCACAGCGTTTCCCGTCCATCACCCTTGTTTTGCTGCAAGTGCTTCGCCATTTTCATCTCATGTCGGCATCCAGGCGCTCAAATGTCTTTCTTGGTGAATATTTCAAGTATGACGAAGAGGCTAACCCAGATTGGATTTGGGCAACTTTCTTTCTTATCCGCAGAGAGGCAGTGGCAGCTTTTCAGGGAGGCAAATTCCCTGAGGAATTTTTTATGTATGAGGAGGATAAGCTTTGGGGTTATTATCTACAGCAAAACGGATATAAGCTTTTGTATACACCTTTGCCGCTTGTGCTCCACCATGTGTCGGGCAGCAGCCCGCACAGAGAAGACGAGATAGCAACTAACAAGATTATTTTGCAGAATGAGTTTCAGGTCATTGTCCTCACGAAAGGAATTTGGTATGCAAGAGTCTACTTTCTGCTAAAGGCGCTCCAGTATTTTACGTCCGGCTATACACATGCCAAGCCGTTGGCCAGACTTTATTGGCGCGTTATGAGGAATTTTTCTGTATCTGAAAGAGCGCCTAAACACCTAGACAGTTTGCCTGAAAAGCAGCAACCAGCATAATATGAAACTGCGCATTGCCTACTGTGTCAGCCACTTTCCGTATCAGTCGGAGACGTACTTGCTTAACCAGTTGAAAGAGCTGTTGGAAGAAGGACATGAGGTCACTATTTTTTCGATAGGCCAATTCGACACGTACCCCAAACACGCTGTTATTGAGAAATACAAATTGCTGGAGCGGACGATTTATAGACCTCCTATTCCCAAAGGGCGTTTCAAAAGGCTGGCAGTGGCCTTTAAACTCCTGCTCCAAAACATACCCCATGCCAAGCACCTCCTCCGGACACTAAACGTGGCAAGGTATGGCACGTATGCGCTGAACCTTCAGTTTTTCTACGACGCTATTCCATTCCTTCGCAAAAAAGAGTTTGACATTGTACACTGCCAGTTTGGCCCAAACGGTATAAAGGCACTCAACTTCAGGGAAATCGGGCTTTTAAACGGTGCCCTGATTACCTCTTTCCATGGCTTTGATATCAATGAAAAGGAGTTCTTGTCATGGCCTGAACACTACTCCAGAAAAGGGCTTTACAGAGACCTGAACCAGGCCTGCCACATTTTCACAGTAAGCTCACGCTTTTCAAGGCATACAGCCGCCAGCCTTGGTATTGCCGCTGGCAAAATAGAAGTGCTCCCGGCTGGTCTAGACACACAGAAGTTCAGGCGGAGGGAACAAGGCACTCGGAAAAACTCATCTCCATTTATACTGCTAACGGTGGCACGCCTGGTTGACGTCAAGGGAATAGCCTATGGCATACGTGCCGTGAGCACGCTTGTGCAGGAGTTCCCAAACCTGCTATACCATGTGATTGGGGAAGGCGAAAAAAGAGCCGAGCTGGAAGAATTGATTAATTCGCTAAATTTACAGAATCATATCTGCCTCCATGGTGCCGCCACACAGGAAGAAGTGTTGGAACATTACCAGATGGCTGATGTGTTTGTTTTAACCGGGGTTGAGGCAGCAGACGGGGAAGTGGAGACCCAGGGCTTGGTGGTGCAGGAGGCGCAGAGCATGGAATTGCCGGTAGTGGTAACGGATGCGGGAGGCACCGCCGAAGGAGTGCTTGAGGGTATAACAGGCTTTGTCGTTCCGCAAAAAGATGTTACGGCTATCGTTGAGAAAATCCGGTATCTACTTGAAAATCCAGAGGAAAGAAACAGATTAGGCAAGGCCGGGCGGGCATTCGTAGTTGAGCAGTATGACGCCAAGGTACAGCACCGCAGGCTCATGGAGTTATACCATCGCCTACTGCGCCAGGAAGCGTAAGCAACGGCCTCGTGCTGTTGGGTAGGCTATAGCCTTCTGGAAAATATCCAAAATATTAATGTGGTTTAAACCTGAGACAACAAAAAATCACCATTTACAGGCTAACCTAAACTAAGTAAAATGATTCGTTACCTTCGCCAACAGCAGGTAGACAAGCAGAAATGGGACAACTGTGTAGCGGCCTCTAACGAGGGCGTGATGTGCATGCTCTCATGGTACCTGGATATTGTCTCGCCAGGCTGGCATGCGCTTGTGGATGAGGAAGGGAGTATATACGCTTCTGTATTGCCCTTAACAGGGACTAACAAACTAGGGTTTTCGCGCCTCGGCTCCCCGCATTTCTGCCAGCAGCTAGGGTTGGCTTCTGTAAACCCGGAAACCAATATTACTCTTTTAGGTCAATTTCTAAAAGAAGTCACCAAGCGGTATCGGTTTATACATAACTATAAGTTCCTTACGGAAAACTCAGCCGCCCTGGAACATCTAACTGCTACGTTCCACCTGAAGCCACGGCATACCCGTTATTTAGCGCTAGACAAGCCATACCCGGAAATTTACAAAGGCTACAACCACGACCGGAAAATGAACTTGAAACGCGCCAGGCGGGCGGGCCTGGTGATGACAGAAAGCGGTGATATAGAGCCGATGCTTGACTTTTTCAAGAAGCATGTTGCCCATAAGGTGGTTGGAGGCGTGGAAGAACCGACTTACCAGATGCTGCGCGACTTGTTTTCGAACATGCTGTCGCGGGGGCTCTGCCGCCTTCTGTATACTTCGAAAGATGGCAAGCTAAATGCAGGCTGTTTATTTGCGAAATACAAAAACAAAATCAGCTATACCTTCAACGCTGCGGATGAAGTGGGGCGAGTTGCCAACGGGCGGACCCTGATGCTGGATGAGATGATCCGGCAACATGCCGCCTCCGCCTACACCCTTGATTTTGAGAGCCCGGCCATAGAGCAGATTGATGCGTTTTATGCGAGCTTCGGTTCAGAAAAGGCGCAATACTATGCGCTTAATTATAACAACTTGCCCCTTCCCATCAGGCTTATCCGGGATCTGAGAATATACGCTTACCGTACCCTCTCCCCAAACAAGGGCATCGCTGAGGAAGCATAACGCACCTCTCCTATTCACCATACCTGACGTAGAAAGGTATAATGGAACGCATTGGCAGGCATTGGATATACAAACTGCCTACAAGGTTTTTAGAGATGCGGTATCCAGACAGCAAGCGCTTGCCAGATCGCCTTGCCCGTTTAGTGCAACTGCTTTTTGAGGTACAAATACGAGGTGCCCGCTACAACGAGAACCGATGTGAGCATTATCTTCCAGGCTACCCCCACATCCGCCAGCAGGTAAACCGCTAGCAACGCCAGCACCGTGAGCGGCAGCCAAAGCCACGGCAGGTAATCAACCTGACTGACTTGCCGATACTCTTTCAGCAGGTATCCGGCGTAGCCCATAAACATCAGCGCGGCAAAGGTGGTGAAAGCGGCCGCCTCGATGCCGAACACGGGCACGAGCAGCAGGTTGAGGATGACGTTGCCCACACCCGCCACGGTAGATATCTTCCACAGCACCGACGTTCGTTCCTGATACACCAACTGGTTGGTAACGGCCAGGTACATGGGCTTGTAGTTATACCCCATCAGGATGATGATGGCCAGTGGGTATGCGGCTTGCAGCGTTTCGTTCCGGATCAGCAGGACGAAAATCTCCTTCATCCAAAGCCCCAGCAAAGAGGTGCCGACAAGATACAGCACCTGCAGCGAGAACGTCAGTTGCCGCGCCTGGGTGGCCGCGTCGGAGGAAGCCGCCTTCGCGTACAGGCCCATGAAGACGGGGGTGGCCGCCTGCACCACGGCACCCGAGGCAGCAGAGAAGTAAAGCCCGAAGCTGGAGGCGATGTTGTAGGAGCCGATGCGCGGCAGCGGCACCCGCAGAAAGTCCATCACCAGGCGGTCAGACGTGTCGAGCAGGAAAAAGGAAAAATAGTGCGGCACCACAGGCAACGATACCCGCAGCGACTGCCGGATGCGGCGCCAGCTGAATCTGAAGATCGGCCACATCCGCTCGCGCAGGTACATCATATACCCCAGCACCAGGAAACTCAGGGCCCCACCCGCGAAGTTAGAATAGAACCACCCCATATACCCCAGGCGCAGGTAGGCAATAAGGTAGATGTTGAGCCCGACCGTCAGAAAACCGACAACGAAGGAGTTGACTGCGATGGGCAGGGGCCGCTGCTGCAGCTGATAGAACAGCCCGCCCAACAACCCCATGCTGTTGAAGAGTATGGCAGGCAGCACGTTAAGCGCAACCAGCAACCACCTGTTCTCTGCCGCCTCCCCAGGTATGGCCCAGTAGAGGATAACGCCGAGCAGCACGCCGTACACCAAAGACCAAAGCAGTATAAAACCGTGCAATTGCCGCCATACCCACCTGTACCTGGTAGGGTACCTGGCAAAGCTGCTCACCATCACCACCGACAGCCCCAGCGACTGCAGGATGCCAAGGGCGCTCACGTACGCCGATATCACCCCAGCCACGCCATAATCCATGGTGGTGAGGTAGCGCGTGATGACGGGCAAGGTCAGTATCCCGGCCAACCGCGGCACTTGCGCCGCCAAACCATATATAGCCGCATGTGAGAGTACTTTCCGAAGCATCGCATAAAATTATACTTTAATTTCCGCCTCGCCTCACATGCAGCTTTTTTTCATGTTTGCCCGTTTAAAATGCGCTGACGCACCACTGCCCCACAGAAACCGTGCGGCGGGTGCCACGAAGCCCCGTTGTTTTGAAGGATGCCGCAGAAAAGCCTAAAAATTTATTATATTTGTTAATTACCTAATTCAGAAAACAAGAATAGCTCAGCTATATAAGGAGATATAAAAGTGGGATGTAGTTCATGTTCTAGTGGCGGATGCAGCACAGGCGTAGGCGGCTGCAAAAGCAACGGCGGGTGCAGCACAGGAGGCTGTAACCGTTTAAATGTGTTTGACTGGCTCAGCGACATGGAATTGCCGACGTCGTTTGAGGAGTTTGATATCATAGAGGTCCGTTTTAAGGGAGGCCGCAAGGACTTTTTCCGGAATGCCAACAGGCTGGACCTGACCACCGGCGATGCCGTGGTGGTAGACGTGCCCAACGGCCACCACATCGGCTTTGTGTCGCTGAAAGGGGAACTGGTGCGCCTGCAGATGCTGAAGAAAAAGGTAGACAACAACGAGGAGATCCGCAGCATCTACCGCATCGCCACCGAGCGCGACATGGAGAAGTTTGAGGAGGTGCGCGACCTGGAAGGGGGCACCATGTACCGTGGCCGCGAAATCATTCAGCAACTGCGCCTGCGCATGAAACTCTCGGATGTAGAGTACCAGGCCGACAAGAGCAAAGCCACTTTCTACTACTCAGCCGATGACCGCGTGGACTTCCGCGACCTGATCAAGAAGCTGGCCGAGGAGTTTAAGGTGCGCATCGAGATGCGCCAGATCAGCCTCCGCCACGAGGCGGGCCGCCTGGGCGGCATTGGCTCGTGCGGCCGCGAGCTCTGCTGCTCTACCTGGCTCACCGACTTCAAGAGCGTTTCCACCACGGCGGCGCGCTATCAGAACCTCTCGCTCAACCCGAGCAAGCTCTCTGGCCAGTGCGGCCGCCTGAAGTGCTGCCTCAACTACGAGCTGGAGACTTATATGACCGCGCTCAAGGACATCCCAACCGTTAACCGCCCCTTGCAGACAAAGCAGGGCGATGCCATGCTGCAGAAGACCGATATCTTTAAGCGGATGATGTGGTTTGGCTACAAAGGCGACAACAACTGGTACCCTGTGCCCGTGGACCGCGTGCAGGAGATTCTGGAGGAGAACGCCAAGGGAGTACAGGTAGAAGCCCTGCTGCTGGAAGTGCCCGACGAGCCGAAGCAAAATGAGTTTGTGGCCCAGGTAGAGGGAAATCTGGAGCGGCTGGACGACAAGTTTAAAGCCCGAAAGAAGAAAAAGAAGAAGAAGCGGCCAACAGGCGAGGCCGCCCCGGAAGAACAGGCCAAGGCACAGGAACCGAGGCAACGCCCAAGAAGAGAGAAGCCACAGGGCACGCCAGAAGCGAATACTGACGCTGCCGCAAGACCGCAACGGCCGCCGCGCAGCCGAAACCGAAACAAAGACGGCCGACCGCCCCGCGAAGGCGGCGACAACCGCGAGAGCAAAGAGAACCGCGCCCCACGGGAGGGCGGAGAGAGACGGCCTCCGAAGGCAGCAAGGGCAGAGAACCCGGAAGGCAAAACCCAGGGGGCAGGCCAGCCGTCAGGAGAAGGGCAGCCGAATAGAAAGTCGCGCTCTCGCAGACCTCCAAGGGGCAAAAAACCGGATCAACCTAAAGAGCCGCGCACGGATGCTTAAAAACGCAGTCTTCTGGATTGTCGGCCTGCTGCTCCTGGCAGGCTGCGACCCTAACCGGGTTTACGAGCAGAACACTGTGCTTCCGGACGGGAACTGGCAGATTGACAACGCACCTCTCTTCAGTTTTGCCATTCAGGACACGGCTGCCGTTTACGATGTTTACTTTAACGTGCGGTATAGCCTGCAGTATGAGTATTACAACCTGTACCTGCGCCATCAACTGACAGGCCCGGACGGCACGCAGCTGTCGGCCTCGCTGCACGAGTTGCTCCTGATGGACCCGAAAACGGGCAAACCACTCGGCAGCGGCTCCAGCGACACCTACGACCAGCAGACGCTCGCCCTGAAAAAGGTTCGGTTCCCGAAGGTGGGCACGTATACCCTAAAGCTGACCCAGTACATGCGCCGCGACCCGTTGCCGCAGGTTTTGGCAGTGGGCGTTCGGGTGGCTAAGGCCCCGTAAATTATACAGCCGACACAAACCATACCGCCCCGCCAAAAGCATGATTGCTTTCGGCGGGGCGGTATGGTTTGTGTCGGCAAATTTATCGTTGAGATGCAGCGTGGATTTGTCTAAATCTGCGATAATTCTCACGCAGACAACAAAACGTCTTTTGCTTTAGTATTCACTAAAACAGAAGCTCGCGCAGCATATACACAGCATGGAAAATACCCTCATTGTTCTTGGTTTTATCTTCACCCTTTTCTCTTTTCTGCCGCTCATCCAAACACCTCTCTGGTGGATACGGGTGATGGATTTCCCGCGTCTGCACGTCGCCATATTCCTTACCGCCATCCTGGTTGCGTATGTCGCTTTGTATGGCGTAACCGGAACGGGAACAATCGCGATGCTTGTGGTGTGGGCGCTGGCGATACTCAACGAGGTGCGTTACATTTTTAACTTCACCCCACTCGCCAAAACAGAGGCCTTGCGCACCATGCAGCAAACGCCCGCCAACGCCTTCACGCTCATGATCTCCAATGTCCGGATGGTGAACACAAAGTATGACAGTTTCGTGGATCTCGTGCTGAAAGAAGACCCGGACATGCTGGTGATGAACGAGCCGAATGAAGCCTGGCACGACAATGTCCGGGAGAAGCTGGACAAGCGCTACCCCTATACCATCGAGAAGCCGCTCGAGAACACGTATGGCATGTTGCTGTGGAGCAAGTTCGCGCTACACGGGAGTGAGATCAGGTACCTTGTGGAGGATGGCATCCCGTCGTTTTATACGGTAGTAGAGTTGCCAAGCGGCAAGAAGTTCGACCTCTTTACCGTGCATCCGCAGCCTCCCCGTTTGCTAAAAAACACGGAGACGCGCGAGGCAGAGCTCCTGCTGGTGGCCAAGCAGGCCAAAGGCACCAAGTACCCAAGCGTAGTGGCAGGCGACCTGAACGATGTTGCCTGGTCCAAGACGACAAAGCTGTTCAAGGAAATCAGCGGAACAATTGACCCCCGCGTAGGCCGTGGTTTTTACAACACCTATAACGCTTTGGTGCCCTTGTTCCGCTATCCCCTCGATCACGTGTTCTATGACCCGCAGTTCAGGCTGGTTGCCCTGCGAAGGCTGGACAAGTTTGGCTCAGACCACTTCCCGATCGCCATCACCCTGAACTATGAGCCCCAGCATGAAAACGCGCAGGAACACCCCGTGGCCGACAGCGAGGACCATGAGGAGGCCAATGAAATGATACAGGAGGGACTTGAGAAAGGCGCAGAGCGCAACGCCGAGAAGCGAAACAATAAAAAACCCGCTCAGTAAACTGAGCGGGTCAAAATAGGTGAATGTTTGCCTTGCGGCACTATATGTCTTTAACCTAGATACGCTCTACGTTAATAGCATTCAATCCTTTTTTGCCATCTTTCACCTCGAAAGATACACGGTCATTCTCGCGAATTTCGTGAATCAGACCAGACTGATGAACGAAGATGTCCTGGTTAGTGTCATCAGCAACAATGAAACCGAAACCTTTAGAAACGTTGAAGAATTTTACTTTACCTGTTTTCATTATAACGAATTAATTAATAATAGAACAAAGGTATGTATAACTTCTGATATTATAATCAGTTTTTTCAAATAAATAACGGTTACACCATCAGCCACTTACCGCTCTCCATCTCCATCTGGCAGCCCGTATCCCCCTCCCAAGCCGCTCGTTAAAGCTGTTCGCGTGGTAGCCTAACAGCGGCTGAAATCCTGCGCGCGAATCGTGGCAGACAACTGCCAGGACATGCCGCTGAACACCCAATCTGAAATAACCATGTGCCGTGCAGTTCGTATAGTTAAATCACTCTGTTACACTAAAAAAACGACTCTGATGACCAGTAATTTTGGTGTAACAAAAGCAGAAAACTGCCACATCTGCGGCCCCTGTGGCGAACCTTTGCGGGGCCTGCAACAAACTTAACTTTTAACAATTATACTAAGGAGATTAAACTATGAAAGACACAGAGAAAAGCCAAGATTCGAACGACATGACCAATTCATCGGGCAATTCGTCCAGCTCTCCGAGCGCATCGTCGTCCGGAAGCAATACCAGCGGGTTCGGCTCTAACCAGAACTCCAGCGGGTTTGGCTCTAATCAGAATAAAGGTACAGGCACAAGTGCTTCCACATCCGGGGCAATGACATCTGCATCTTCCGATAAAACCACAACTACATCTAAAGATACCAGCAACAAGTCTGCCTCTTCAGGTTCCAAAGCTTCTTCCACCAAAGCAAAAGCCGGGACATCTTCAAAAAAAGAAGGCAAAGCCACTGACAGCAAAAGCGCAAAGTCATCCGGCTCTGCCAGCAAATCCACTGGAAGCAGCACTGACAGCAACCGCGGCCAGAACCAGCTTTCTGAGTATGGCAACTATGGCTCTATGAGCAGCGGCTCCGACCAGACATCGCAGTCCGGCACGGACCAGGGAAACTACGGCAACCAGCAGTACAACCAGAACGCCGGCAGCAACCAGGGGTATGGCAACCAGGACAGCGGCTATGGCTCTCAGGGTGGCTATGGCTACGGATCGCAGCATGGCAACTATGGTGGCCAAAGCGGCTACGGCTATCAGGGCGACTATGGCTCTTCACGCAGCCAGGGTAATCAAGGTGGCCAGAGCAGCTGGGGCTCAAACCAAGACGACAACCGATCGCAGGGCGGCTATAACTATGGCAGCCAAGGCGGTATGGAAGGCAATCGCGTGCGGCAGCAAGACCAGGATTTTGGCGCCAGCCGTGGTGGCATGCAGGGCGGCTATCAGAATAGAGAAGGAGACAGACAGGGAGGTATGATTTCAGGCGGAAGGTCTGGCTCGTTTGGCACCCAAGGTGGCTCATCGCAGGGTAGCTACGACAGCGGCTATGGCTCCAGAGGAAGCCAGGGCGGATACGGCTCGCAGGACAGATCGCAGCAAGGTTCTTTTGGCAGCAGCCAGGGAAACTATGGCGCATCAAACAGCGGCAACCAGGACCGTGACTATGGCATGATGAATGACCAAGGCGGTATGGGTCGGCACAACCAGCAGGGCTCTTATGGCCAGGGCGGCTACGGATCGCAAGGCAACTACGGTTCTGCCTCGCAGGATTATGGCAGTCAGGGCAGCTCAAACCGCGGAGGCAGCCAGAGCGACAGAAGCGGATACGGGTCTATGGGCCATGGCTCATCCCGAGGCATGCGCGAGTACGACAGCGATAACCAAGGTTCTTCGAGAGGGTATGATTCTCAGGATTCTATGCAGGGAGGCTACAGCAGCCAGGGCGGCTACGGTGGTTCCAGAGGAGGCTCTTACAACGATGAGTACGGCAACAGCAACCAGTCGTCAGGCCGGTTCGGTGCCCAGGGTGGCGACTATGGCCAGGGTGGCTATGGCTCGTCCAGGTCAGGAGACTACTCCTCGCAGCGAGGCAGCAGCCATAGTTCTGGCTCCGGGTCAGGCTACTCAGACAGAGGCGGCTATGGCGACAGCAACCGAAACCGCGGCATGAGCGGTGGCTATGGCTACGGCTCAGGAAGCTCTAACCAAGGCAGAGACTTCTCTGACAGACGCAACCAAGGCAACTACAGCTCAGGCGGGTATGAGCAAGGAGGACGCGGCGGCGACCAAAGCCGTTACGGCTCCATGGACAGCGGCACTTCGTATTACAGCGACAACCGCGGCTCCAGCTCACGCGAGAACTTCCGTAATCAGCAGCAGGGCCAGGGCCGTCAGGACTCCTCCCATTCAGGCCGTCACGCAGGCGGAGATCAGGGGCAGTTCGAGTCGCGCCGCAGCGACCGTTACAGACACATGGACAGGGATTAGGTTCCTTGCCTGATCAATCACAAAAAAGCCACTCCCGATAAAGGAGTGGCTTTTTTGTGTCAAAATGCGACGACGTAATATTATCAACGTGAACTCGATAATAGCAATACATTATCCTGCTCTCAAATAAGTTTTTCCGTTTTATCAAAGTATAGTCTAGCTAGATCAGGGCAAAATGATTCCCAGTTTTTCCGAGAGGCGCCTTGTAGATTTCCGGTGCCACGTCAGTGGCAGCCGTTAGGCAGGAAATGTACACAGTGCCGAGCGGGAAAACGCGCCCCAGCGGGCGTGGAGCGCAAAGCAAGCTATGTCAACAAGGAGTGTCGAGTTTAAAACAACCGCTTGATTTCCGATTTCACCTTACTTTAAAGGAAAGATTTTGCGTGCCGATCACGTGATTTTTGGTATAATCCTTTACTGTTTTTCACCCTGCATAAAACACTCTTTATAGTCCTCTGCAAACTTGCGGAAGGTATGGGGAGGACGGCCCGTCAGTTTCTGAACGGTGTCTGTGGTGGCGCTGTAGCGGTTCTCTTTGCACATGCGCTGAAGCTCTAACATCGCGTCTGCCATCCACTCCGGCATGTGGTGCTGCACCATGGCGTCTTTTGCGGCGCTCTCCGGAACGTCTACAAACTCCACCTTTTTCCCGGTCACCTCACTGAAGATTTCTGCCACCTCCTGATTGGAGAGCGCCTCCGGCCCGGTGAGGTTATACGCTTTGCCCTCGTGGCCCGGGCCAGTGAGTACCTCTACCGCCACGGCGGCAATATCCCGGACATCGATACAGCTTACTTTTCCGTTGCCTGTAGGCTGATAAAAGCGCCCTTCGCTCTGGATGTTTTCCGTTTCGAAGTTGGCGTAATTCTGCATGAAGGGGCCAGGGCGCAGGAAGGTATAGGGTATTCCGCTTTGCTCGATGTACTCCTCAATTTCACGGTGCCAGCGTCCGAGATGTATGCCCGGCTCCTCCTCGGCACCCAACACAGAGAGTTTCACGATGTGCTTTACCCCGGCATTCTTGGCCTCGTCTACCAGCGTCCTGGCCATCTCAAACTGCTCTGCCGCAAAGGGCGTTATCAGAAACAATTTATCTGCATGGGTAAAGGCCGCATGCAACGACTCAGGGTCTTTAAAGTCCATTTCCACCACCTCCACGCCGGGCAGGCGCTTTAGGTTTTCGCCTTTTATGATGGAGTGCACACCAGCCCGAACGCGGGCATTGTTTGCAAGGGAGAGCTGTATAACTGTTTCTTTACCCACGGTGCCTGTAGCGCCCGTTACCAATATCGTTGTGTGCATAGTTGTCTTCGTTTTTGTTCTCTTTAGATACGGCGCAGAGGTAGTTCCCGTTTATGCTGCGCCACGATAGTGCCGGTATGGCAGGCGCTATTTCTTTTCCAGCGTGATCAGGAAAAGCTTGCCGTTTTCGTTAGTCAGCAGCAGCTGGGTTGCCGAGAGGTAGGTAATCGCTTCCGCCTGCCCTGTTTTGCCTAGCGGCAGGCAGCTTCGCTTGCCTTTGAAGCTAACCTGGCTGTTCTCCATAGCAAACAGGTAAAGGCGGCCATACCCTAGCAGCGCGAACTGATTTCGGGCAGGCGCAAGGGCCGCAGCCGTTACCGGAGAGCCCAGCCTGATCTCTTCTTCCGGCTCCAGCACATGGCTTCCGCCCGTGGCAGGCAGGCTATACCGCCGGGTAACCGCTTTGCGAAGCGCGTGGCTTTTGGTAAAGAGGTAGAGGCTGTCGGTGTGATAAAAAAAACCTTCCAGGTCATAGTGCTGCGCTGGGGGCGGGGGCGGAAAGGCCGATTGGTCGGCGTAGCGGAAGCGGATCGTGTCGGTGACGGCCATACCCTCCGGCGCTATTTTATATACCTGAAGGTTCCGGCGGTTGTTGAAGTTGTTGCCCACATCGCCTATGTATAAGTTCCCGCGTTCATCCTCGGCTATGTCTTCCCAATCCTGGTTGGGCACCGGCAATGGCACCGTCTCCAGCAACTCTCCTTTCAGGTTGATGCGGTATAAGGCGCTTGGCGTGCCGCCGTCCCCGTGCGTCCAGAAGGTGCTGTCGGAGGCGCGGGCTAGGCCGGAGCTCTCGGCAAGGCGGCTTTCGAGGCGGCCGATGCGCTGCACCGTTACTTTATAGTCCTTGCGCAACCGCTCAAAGTCGCTGTTGCGTTTGTCGGCCCCGCACCCGCAGAGCATGGCCTGCAGGTATACATAAACAGTGAATAGCTTGATCAGCATAGAAGGCGATGTGTGTGCGTATGGAGATGGTATGAAATTGCGTTAGTGCTGCTGCCGAAAATGATTCGCTATAGTGCTTTCAGCCTCCGGAGCACCTCTTCGGTATCGGCCCAAAACTGCCGGCTATACACTTTTGTGAAAGGCCAGTGGCGCAGCCGCAGCAACTGCGGCAAGTCGGCGTGCGAGTGCCGCACCGAAAGGTGGCTGTGATAGAGGTCGTCGTCGGTGAGCACCACAGCGGTATACTGCTTGCCCTGCACCTGGGTCAGGTCGGCAAAGGGCACTCTCCGGTGCAGGGTGCTAACCTCCTGCTGCAGCAGTTCCTTCAGCATGGGCACCTGCGCTGCAAAAGGCGTTTGCTTTGGCTTGTACGCAAAATAGCGGCGGCTCACCTGCTGGGCATATTGCAGGTAAGCCTGCAGGAGCTTTGGCCCCCGGTGCAGGGTATGCTCTACCTGCAGCTGCTCTGCCCGGATACTGCTCACGACCAGCACCTGCTGCCGGGCACGGGTTATGGCCACGTTCAGGCGGTTTTCGCCGCCCGCCTGGTTCAGGCTGCCAAACTGCATGGCCAGCCGCCCCTGCGCATCGGGCGCATACCCCACCGACAGGATGATGACTTCCTTTTCGTCGCCCTGTATGTTCTCGATGTTTTTCACGAGCACCGTAGCAGGCAGGTTTATACCCTGCTCCCGGGCTTTCTCCTCCAGCAGGTCCTGCACCAACATTTGCTGCGCATAGTTAAACGTGATGACCCCTATTTCCTCCTGTCCGCCCTCCAGCGCCTGCAACACCAGCTCTACCACCCGCTCCGCCTCTGGCAGGTTGGTGTTGTCCTGCCACAGGCCATGCACTTTCACAAACCGAATAGCCGGTGTGCGGGCATTGGCATCCTCGCGCTCCGGGATTAGCTCCAGTTTGTGGCGGTAGAAATGGCGGTTCGAGAACTCGATCAGCTCGGGGTAGCGGCTGCGGTAGTGCTGCGTGAGCATGGTCTGCGGCAGGTAGAGGCTGCACAACTGCAGCAGCGACTCCGCCGACAGCTCCTCCACTTCCTCCTGGTCAGTTGCGCTCCAGCGGGTACGGTATACATCAGACGGTTTCAGCTGCTGCTCGTCGCCTGCCACCACCACCTGGCGCGCGCGCTGCATCGCTGGCAAGCCCGACTCGGCAAAGCACTGCGAGGCCTCATCAAAGATCACCAGGTCAAAGCACGCCTCCAGCGGCAGCACCGCCGACACCGTTTCAGGGGAGGCCAGCCAGCAGGGCACCAGGTCCAGCATCTCGGTGGAGAAAAGCGAGAACAGCTTCCGGAGGGGGTATAAACTGCGCTTCTTGCTCACCTGCGCCTGCAGCCTGCGGTAGGTCACGGCGTTGCCCAGGCGGTTGTGCTCGAGGTTGCGGTATGTCTGCTCCCGCAACTGCGACAGCACGATCTCCTCGCTGAGCCGCTGCTTTTCCTGCAACAGCTCCTGCAGCTCGGCCTCCAGCCGTTCCAGCTCGCCGTTGGAGGGCATGCGCAGTTCCGGGTGCGTGGCCTCCAGCTCGTTGATCCAGGCCAGGTACAGGCTGTTCAGAAAGAGCTTCTCCCCTTCTTCCGCTGAGCCGCCGCACTCTGCCATCATCAGTTCCGCCACAGCCCGCTCGGGCTTTGTGAGCGCCGCGTACACGGTGTCGTGCGCCACCAGCACCTCAAAGTTTTTTTGCAGCTCCTGCAGCAGTTTTTCCCCATGCTGCTCCCTGGCAATCACGGCTTTTACCTGTGCCTCCGGTAGCCACTTTTGCCATTCGCTGTAGCGGGCAGCAAAGTCGTGTATGCTGAGGCGAAGTGCTTTCAGGTGGGTTTCCAGCGTAACCGTGGGCAGCATTTTCTCGGCCAGCACCTTCTCGCGGTTGAGCTGCCGCAATAATTTCAGCGCCTCAAGCGCCTGCCCCACCGCCTCCAGCTTTTGCAGCACCATTTCCTTCGGATCCGTTACCTGCAGATTGTAATTAGCGCTCTTGTTCAGCAGTTGCAGTTGCTCCTGGGCCTCCTGCCGCAGGGCCAGCCGTTGCTGCAGCTGCGCCACGTTCTCTTCGCTTAACTCCTGCCGGTATAAGGCAAGCGCTTGTTGCAGCAGCCTGCGCTCCTGCGAAAAGAACCAGCCAATGCTTTTAAGCCAATCGGAGCGCTGCTCCCCATACGCGGCAATAGCCTTCCGGAGGGCAGGCTGCTGGATACTGGTCACCATACCGTCCGGTGCGGCCGACGCCAGGTATAGCTTTTGCAGTTTTGCCACCTGCTGTCGCAACTCCTCCGGCTTTGCGTGGCCTAGCAGGAGCGCCCGCACCGTTTCCTGCACCTCGGGCGGCTGCAGCAGTTTTTGCAGGGTGGCAATGTTGTGGAGCGCCACTTTGTATACCGAGAAATTCTCGAGCGTGAACGTGTATCCGCTGAGGCGGCTTATCTCCTGCCGCAGCGCGGCGTACTGTGCTGGCAGCGCCTTGATGGCTTGCTCCAGTTGCTGCCGCTCGGGCCAGCCATACCCCTTCATGCTGTGCCGCTCCTTCCAGATGAAGTTCTCCTGCTGAAACGGGACTGCCTGTTGCAAATAGTGCCGCAGGCGCGGCAGAAACTCGGAGATGGTGGCGGCGGTAAAATGCCTGAAGTCGGTGGGGAGCTGGATGTGCGGTTGCCCGAGGCTGCTGCGCAGGTAGAGTTCCTTGGCAGACCAGCCGCAGCGGCTCGTGTCGAACAGGGCCTGCTTGAAAGAGTCCAGCCTGAGCACGCACCGGTTTATACCTCTGCTCACC
This sequence comes from Pontibacter sp. E15-1, assembly GCF_022601975.1. GTDB lineage: Bacteria > Bacteroidota > Bacteroidia > Cytophagales > Hymenobacteraceae > Pontibacter. The sequence goes on along the minus strand of NZ_JAKVIR010000004.1, from coordinate 67,607 downwards.
TCCAGAAACTGGCGGTCGGTGTAAATGCTGTTGAGCGCGAGGTTCTGCTTTTTGTATTCGTCGATGGCCTCAATCTGACTGAGCAGTTGGGTATAGATACTGCCTTTGTCGGTGTTGATGTCATGCACGAGGCCCGTGAACGCGCCCAGCCCCTTCTGCGAGAGGCGTTGGTATACCACATCCAGGGCGGCGCGCTTCTGGCTCACGACCAGCACCTTTTTGCCCCGCGCCGTGTAGTCCGACACCAGGTTGCAGATCAGCTGCGACTTGCCTGTGCCCGGCGGCCCCTGCACCACCAGCGACTTGCCCTGCTTCACGGCCTGGAGGGCCGCTTCCTGCGAGGCATCCATCGCAAACACCGTAAATGTCTGCTGCGCCTGGTTGATGGCGGGCGAAGGGGCCGCGTGCGCGGAGGCAAACAGCTCCTGCATGTCCTGCAGCCCGTCCCGGGTCAGTAGCTCGTCGTAGTCTGAGAGCAGGTAAGAAGCAGCCTGCGGGTATAGCCCCAGCACCGCTTCCTGCGCCAGGTGCAGCTGCCCGGGCTGGTGCGCCTCCTCAAACTCGGCCTTTTTATACTCCCGGAAAGGGATCAGCTTGTCTGCGAAAAACTCCCGCCCGACAGTAAGCTGCAGTTGGTGTAGTTTCAGGAGCTCATATACCTCGGTCCGGAACTCCAGCGGGTGGTGCGGCAGTGTGCTCAGGTCCAGCTCCGTGAGGGCCTCGGCCAGCGGTGTGCCCATGTAGTGGGCGTAGGCCAACAGAAAGCTTTGGTTGAACTGTGCGGCCTGTGTGGTGTCCGGCACCAGTTCCCATTCCTGCGCCGCATTCACCTGCAGCTGCACCGGGAAGAACAGCAATGGGCTGCGCACGGCAGTGCCGTCCGAGAACCTGCCATGCACAAACGGCCAGCCGATGTATAGCTCACGGGTGCCGCGCTCTTCCAGCACCATCCCGGCCTTGCGCCGGATATAGCGGAGGTGCTTGCTGGTGGGTGCCACGGGGGCATGCCGGCTGTCGGCGTAAGGCGTCAGGCTAATCTTCTTTTTGCCGGACAGAAGCTTGTCGATCACGGAAAAGGCAGGTTCCCCATTCAGGAAATCCAGCGTCTCCACATCCAAATGCATTTCGCGCGACAGGCGCAGCAAGAGCAAAGCCCTGTTGCTGCTGCCTAAGTTTAGTAGCCTGCGCCGATACGTTTTAAGGATGTTTTTCATGTGCCGCTGCCCCGTTAACGGAGATAGGGTAAGGTTAGTCTACGAATAAGCGGCAAATTACTATGATTTAAGTAGAGATGGAAACCTCCTGCTGCAGATATCAGAGGCTATGCAAACTTAGCGCTCTCATCACTAAATTTATACCTGTTCCTGCTATTGTATACCAACGCATAATTTTTTGCTTCTATATATCGACACGCCCTCGACCCGTGAGGCAACTTGTATGCGAATGCGTTAATCAGGTGCAACAAATAAGCAGAGCGCGATCCTTTCCTATGGAGATGTGCAAAAACTCAAAGCTGAAGGTATGGCCGGAGCTTCTCAAACAACTCTGCCGTAACGAGTTTCACTTTCCGGATGTCTTCCAGTTGCTGGTAGTGGCCGTGCTGCTCGCGGTAGGCCACCAGTGCCCTTGCCACATTGGATGAGATGTAGGGGTGCGCTTTTAGTTCGTCGGCGGTGGCGGTATTCAGGTGCAGTTGCCGGGGCGTGTATACATCGGGCACAAAGGTATACTTCTGCAAGCTATCGATAATCTCGGGTTGCAGGCCATACACCTCTGTTAACTGCGCCACCTGATGAAAGCCGCCCAGGCCGTCGCGGTATTTCACGATACGGGCCGATAGCTTCGAGCCAATGCCCCGGATCTGCTTCAGCTGGGTAGTGTCGGCGGTGTTGATGTTGAAGGGTGCCAGGATGAACTTCGCGCGCGGCGGATTGCGGTCACGATCAAACTCCGGGATTGGGTGGCCCCGGCCTGCTGTCCACTGGCTTCGGCGGTTCTTGGCGGGGCGTGTTTCCGGCAGCTGAATGTAAGGATATAACCGCTGAAAAACGGAATCCGGGAGACCGTAAATGCGCCCGAGTTCCGCCTTGTAGCTCAAGTCTCCCACTTTGCTACGGTAGTTCAGGATGCGTTGCGCCAGATACTTCGGCAAGCCAAACGCCTGCCATTCCTCCACCGTCAGCTTATTGGGGTTGAAAGGATATAGCGCCACCATCGGCATTTTATACCTGCCTGGGCGCTTCTCCGGCTGCACGGCCTCCAGTTGGGCCACCAGGCTGTCCAGGGTTTGCCTGTCGGCGGGAGTAGTGCCGGTGAAGGCGGGTTTGCGGAGGGTATGAAATAGAAATGGTGCTGCCGTGAGCAGCACCATCGTTCCTATCAGCAACAGGAATCCGTTTACCTCGCCTTGCGAAAAGCCAAAGTAACGCCGGATCCAGTGCCTGATTTTCTTCATCTAGAACTTGACCAATTTAATTACCAGAATTAGCGTTTGTTTTAATTTAATATGACTAGAAACGGCTTTTATGCCTCATTTCTAATGCTTAATTTCTAATTTTTAATTTGGTGAAGCACTGGCGATCAATGATTTGGCACCTGCCGCTCGGGCTCATCATCGTTATCGAGGTATGAGTCTGGCTCCGGCCTCGGGGGCGTACTGATCACCCTGTAGAAAAAATAAATCATTAAAAAACTTACCAAGGTGATGGTCGAAAGCATCACGACAAGTGCAGATGTATTCATAGTTATTAAATTCTTCCTTCTCTAACTCTCTTTTTATACGCGATATACACCAGCAGCGCCAAGCTGAAGAACACGGCCAGCAGCAGGATGCGCGACGCGTTCACGAAGAACAGCTGGTCCTGCAGTTGTTGAATGGCCGAAGGGTCGGTGGCAGCAGCCAGTTTCTCCTTCAGTTCGCTGTTCATTACCTTCTTGATGATCGAGCTGTTGTCCAGTTCCCAGGTGCCGCTGATGGCCGCGCCCCAGTCACCGCCCTTCGGCGTGAACAGCGAGCCCAGGAACACCCACAGCAAGAGCAGCGGCGTGATGAACTTGATGATGTATTTGTAGATACCCGGCACCTTGATGTCGGCACCCGAGGTGATCTCGGTCCAGCCTTTGCCCATACCGAACACCCAGGCAAACAGGATGGACTCGAACAAGGCAAACACTACCAGCGACACGGTGCCGGCCCAGTAGTCATACTCGTCGAACACGCCATATTTAAAGAACAGCACCGTAGGCATACCCAGCAGGAACACGAACAAACCGAACGACCAGGCCGCCGACTTGCGTTTCCAGTTAAACTCATCCTGCAGGAAGCCGATCCAGGGCGTGCCCATGGCCAGCGACGAGGTGATACCCGCAAAGAACAACAGGCCGAACCACATTACGCCGGAGATAGTGCCCAGCAGATCGCCCCACTGGTAGAACAGGTAGGGCAACGATCGGAAGGCAAGACCAAGTCCGCCGCTTTGCACCAGTTCCGTTACCCGGTCGATGCCCAGGTAACCGATGGAGATCGGGATAAGGATAGCGCCACCCAGCACCACTTCCACAAACTCGTTCATCCAGCCCGCCGACATCGCGTTCAGGGCAACATCGTCTTTAGAGCGCACATACGAGGCGTAGCAATGCACCGTTCCCATACCCACCGAGAGGGTAAAGAAAATCTGGCCGGCAGCAGCCAGCCATACCGTGGGCGACCAAAGCTGGTCGAAGTTTGGTGTCCAGAGGAAGTTGAGGCCGACAGAGCTGTCGTTGATGGCTCCCTGCTCTCCGGCGGTAATCGTCACGCCTTTGAAAGCGAGGAACAGACCGAAAATGATCAGGAGCGGCATACCTATTTTAGCCACGCGCTCCACACCAGAGGCCAGGCCCTGCGACAGGATCCAGGTGTTGAGTAGCAGGCAGATCACGTAGAAAACAACCGGCTCGTAAGGGATGCCCAACGTGGAAATGCCCAGGCTGGTATACTCGCTGAAGAAGGCGGAAACCGCATCCTGATCCAGCCCGCTAAATGTGCCGATAATGGAGTGGAACACATAAGAAAGCGTCCAGGACTCGATGTAGCAATAGTAAGAGGCAACGGCGATGTTGGTCCAGATGCCGAATACGCCGATGTATTTCCAGAGGCGGTTCTTGCCCATGGTGTCCACGATGAACGGGGTGGAGTGGTGCCCGAACTTGCCCCCGAAGCGGCCCATCGACCACTCGATCCAGAGCAGCGGGATACCCATTACCAGGAAACAGATTAGATACGGGATGATGAAGGCTCCGCCGCCGTTTTGCACCGCCTGCACCGGAAAACGGAGGAAGTTTCCGAGGCCCACTGCGTTTCCGGCCATGGCCAGAATAAGGCCGACCCGTGAACCCCATGATTCTTTGTTAGCACTCATAAATGAAGGTAGAAGTGTTTAGATTGCGTTAGGTTGTGGTTTGTGTTTAGTGTTGCGCCTGCTCAAACACCGTGTTGGCCTGTGAGGGACGGTTTTCGGGCATGCGCTTATTTTGTGCTGAAATTAAAAGATACAATATAGATAAAGCATCCGATAGCACCATTAAAAATAAGATATTTTAATATTTTCATAGGTCAATGGCGCATGTTTTACGGCCTGGCCTGCGCGGCCACCACCTGTATCCCCTGCTGGAAGGTATGGGGCTGGTAGCCCAGTTCCATTTGCGCCTTCCGGATGTCGAAACCGGTACGGGGCGGGCGTTTAGCGGGCTGCGTAAAGGTGTTGCTGTCCGCCTTGTCGATCAGCGACTTGTCCAGCCCGAAGAAGTCTGCCACCTGCAGCGCCATTTCGTAGGGGGTCAGCATCTCGTTGCCGGAGATATGGAAAATGCCTTCCGCGTCTTTCTTTGCGGCCAGCCAGCAGCCCATCGCCAGATCCTCGGCTAAGGTGGGGGTGCGGTATTGGTCGGTCACTACCCGGATGACCTTGCCCGCCCGCAGGTTGTCGCGCACCCACAGCACAATATTGGTGCGGCCGTAGTCGTGCACCACGCCATACACCAGCACCGTGCGCAGGATGGCCCACTTGCATGTGGCGTGCCGCACGATGTCTTCTGCCTGCAGCTTGGTTTTGCCGTAAAAATTCACCGGGTTGCCGGTGGCCTCCTCGTCATAAGGTCCGTTCTCGCCGTCAAATATAAAGTCCGTGGACACGTGGATCAGGTGCACGCTGTGCTTCTCGCAGGCGGCCACCAGGTGCTGCACGGCGTCGCGGTTTAGCAGCAGGGCACCGGCATGGTCGTTCTCGCACTGGTCCACGTTGGTCATGGCGGCGGTATGGATGAGGTGCGTGGGTCGGAACGCGTTAATCACATGCTCAATTTCATCAGGCCTGGTTACGTCCATGCTCCGGAACGGCAGCTCGGGCAGGATGCCCGCCAGCTTGTTTTCTCCCCGGCTCGTGGCCAGCACCGCTACCTCCGGCATGGGCAAAAGCAGTTCGGCCAGTTTCTGGCCCAGCAGGCCGTTGGAGCCCGTTATCAGGATTCGCTTCATTTAAGGCTTATTTTTGCAGGGTTTGGGAGGTATAGTCGTAGTCGTACTTCTTCGCGATCTTCTTGCGCTTCACGTTCTCCACTTTCACCTTCATCTTCTGATTGGTCAGGGGGCGGTCGCGACCGTCTTTGGGCTGCTCCGCTAATTTGTCTACCACTTCCAGACCGTCTACCACCTGCCCGAACACGGTATACACATCGTCCAGCATCGGGGTGCCGTTGTGGTTCTCCACGATATAAAACTGCGAGCCGCTGGAGGCGCGCTGCGGGTTGTCGAAATCGCCTTTGCGGGCGGCGGCCACGGCACCGCGCACGTGTTTGTGGCTTGGCTTGATCTCGGCTGGGACGGTATAGCCAGGGTTGCCGGTGCCGTCGTTACTAGGGTCTTCGTCTTTGGTGTTCGGGTCTCCGCCCTGTATCATAAAGCCGTCGATGACACGGTGGAAGGTGGTTCCGTCGTAAAAGCCCTCCTCGGCCAGCTTCAGAAAGTTTGCCCGGTGCTGCGGGGTGTCTTCAAAAAGGACGAGCTTTATTTCGCCCTGGGGCGTCTCGATGGTGACCAGTTTATCTTTTCCTTTCGGTTTTTGGGCTATCGCCATGGCAGGGAGCAGGGTAACCAGCAGGCCAAACAGGGCAGTGCGCTTGAGCAGTTTCATTTTCTTTAGATCGGTTTAAAACATCAGGAAATTTGCCTGTGCATAGTATCAGGTTTTCAAATTTAAGCCTTTTTAGCTCTCTGTTACACATTTTAAGTATTTTCTGTCTTCTCAGGTAACGGCAAACAGGCGCACGGGCATGACTCCCGAAAACGTTCGGCGAACAGGCGGGTTATATCACCCTGGATATATCATATTCGGCACCTTTGCCAGTAAGTAACGGTATAGCCAGAAAGCGCCTCAAAAATAACAAAACAAACAATATGCTTGGCTTTGCGGAGCAGACGCCATGCACAGCAGCAAATAAATCCTATTCCTTTATTTATACCCCCTTTCACCTGCATTTCTTTTTGTGATATAGGGGCCAATAATTGCATTATGAAGCACAAAACAGGTATATTTTTCATACTCCCAGCAGAAATTGCTAACTTTAAGGATACTCACTTACCAAAAACCTCACCTAATGAAGAAAATCATACTGTTTACAGTACTTTCCTTAGCTTTTTGTAACCCGCTTTTTGCACAATCCACGGCTGCTGCCGACCTCTCCATTGATGAGAAAATAGACGCGGCCATCGCCCCTACCGCCACTTTCATCTCCGACATTATTTTCTATGAAATTTCCATTGCTGGCGTGGGCATCCCGCTTATTCTGGTATGGCTTCTGGCTGGTGCTGTTTTCTTCACGTTTTACCTTAGCTTTATCAATTTCAGGGGCTTTAAGTATGCCCTGGATATTGTGCGCGGCAAGTATAACCAACCCGGCGCGCCCGGTGAGGTATCCCATTTCCAGGCCTTGACGGCCGCTGTGTCGGGCACTGTGGGGCTGGGCAACATTGCCGGTGTGGCCATCGCGATCTCACTCGGTGGCCCCGGTGCCACGTTCTGGATGATCATGGCGGGCCTGCTGGGGATGTCCTCTAAGTTTGTATCATGTACGCTGGGCGTGAAGTACCGCGATGAGCACGCCGACGGCACCGTTTCGGGTGGACCGATGCACTACCTCAGCAAGGGACTTAGCGAGAAGGGTATGGCCAAAGCAGGCAAGTTCCTGGCGGCCTTTTTTGCCCTGATGTGTATTGGTGGCTCGCTGGGCGCCGGTAACATGTTTCAGATTAACCAGGCTACGCAGCAGTTTGTAGCCGTAACGGGCGGCGAGGCCTCTTTCTTTGCCGCCGGCAACGCCTGGATCTTCGGGCTCATCATGTCAGTGCTGGTCGGGCTGGTGATCATCGGTGGTATGAAAAGCATTGCACAGGTAACCGAGAAAGTGGTGCCGTTGATGTGCGGCATTTACATTCTGGCTGCCCTCGTTGTGTTGGGCGCTAACCTCTCGGCCATACCTGCTGCCTTTGCCGCTATTTTTGAGGGTGCCTTCACGGCCAGCGCACTGGGCGGTGGTTTGGTTGGTGTGATGATACAGGGCTTGCGCCGTGGTCTGTTTTCGAACGAGGCAGGTATAGGCTCTGCCTCCATTGCGCACTCCGCCGTGAAGACCAACGTGCCGGTAACCGAAGGCTTCGTCGCCTCACTCGAGCCGTTCATCGACACCGTGATCGTGTGTACCATGACGGCCCTCGTGATTGTGGTGACTGGCTCTTACAAGATGGACATCGGAGACGGTATCGCTCTGACATCGGCTTCCTTTGCCACCGTGATCAGCTGGTTCCCGATGGTGCTGGCGGGCGCTGTTATCCTGTTTGCCTTCTCTACCATGATCACCTGGTCTTACTACGGCCTGAAGTCGTGGACTTACCTGTTTGGCAACAACAGAGCCGCTGACGTGAGCTTTAAGGTGCTCTTCTGCATCTTCATTGTGCTGGGTGCCCCGATGAAGTTGAACAGCGTGGTAGCCTTCTCTGATGCCATGCTGTTTGCCATGAGCATCCCGAACATGGTCGGCCTATACATTCTGGCCCCAACCGTGAAGCGCGAGATGCAAGCCTTCCTGGCCTACGCCCGTTCGTCTAAAAAGCAGCCTTTAACAGAGCAAGCTGTCGAGGCGGCACAGGTATAGGTTGTGATTGTGAGGTTGATCTTACTCGCTTTTCTCGGCTATTTGCTCGGTTAGGAGAGTACTATTCTCCTGGCAGCTTCACATTAAATCTAGAAAAATCTCTTAAGGTGTAGACGGAACGGAATTCCTTAGCTACTAATATGGAACAGTAACAATCAAGCCTTAATAAAGGGAAACTTCTTATGATCAAAATGTTCCTTGTAACCTTCATTATTTTTGTTGTGGTGGTATCATTCATTATTATTTTACCTATTAGAACTACTTGGGTAATGAAAATCATTGCAGAATCCGAACTTGAGGATGTATTAATGAATGATACTTTAGAAAAGAAGCTTAGTGGACCGATAGTTTCTGATAAAGGGGAGTATCTGAAGTTCAAGTGGTATGATACTTTAGAATGGGGAGACACTGCAGCTATATATGTAGATGTTTACAAGAACCCATTTAATAGCAAATTAAGGAACTTTCTTTGGCCTCGTACCACAATGAATTACCAGTGGAATTATTTTTTGTTCCCTAATGGTATAGGCAAGTTTTCAGAGGTATTAAACGACAAACATTTCAATTCAATAGACTTTCAACTTCATCAGGAACAGGGGAAAATCAATGACTCTACAGAGTTCACAATTGCCCCGGAGAGACTTCTCTTCTTTTTAAAGAAAGGCTACTTTACAGTAATAGAAAAGCAAGATAGATATACTGCGGTTGATTTTTTTGAGCCTGTTGCGAAAATATCTGACAACACTGACACTCTGCTTACCATGGGCGCAAAGATATATGTGACCAACTCTGCAAAAGTGTTGATTGCACCATGTGACTTAACAAATAAATATAATATAAGCCAGTAGGCACAAAATTGCTATTTTGTTTGACGATATATTAATTAACAGTTTAATGCTGAATCCAGAGCTTACGCCAATTCATTAAAAGCAAACAGAATCAAAAAGAAACAATGAGAGTTCTACCGCTGTTTTTACTTGCCTTTTGCTTTGGCTGTCAGGACAAAGCAAACCCCAGGTTCCCTGATATAAAAGTAGCGATTAATGATACAAGCGAAATTGCTATATCAGACTCCATCTACTTTATCACAGCCGACACCCTTCCTAATAAAGTTACGGTTGTCTCTGAAGTTTCAGGCGCGAACATGTTCTATGCAGTAAACAACGCTGCATCTACGATGAGCACGAACGAATCCATCACTCTCCAAAAGCAGGATACGGTCTTACAATTCTATCTTACCAAGAGAAGTTACGATAATTCAAAACTCAAGACAGTCCTTATACAGGCGCATTCAAAAAAGTACTTGGACGGAGTAAAAGTTAGTAGTCCCGTTTCTGATGCAAACCTTAACGTTAGCTTGAATGACAAATCCAGAGGAATGATGAAGGTTGAAATCTTTAGTATTACCGGGCAAAGGCTGCTTCAGCGCAACCACCTAAAAAATGCCGATTCGTTTAGTATGAACTATGCCCTGCCCGAATATCCTAAGGGAATGTATCTGGTTTCTGCCACTTATGGGAAAGATCAAAAGATGTATAAATTCATAAAAGAATAAACTCCTATACCCAATCTGCGCATAATCCTGGCGTCGCTTTCCTCGCCTCAAGTACAAGTTGCTGTTTGGCGAAAGGTGGAATCAATCGAATGCAGTTATCGTAATCTATAGTTTAAGCGCCTCTATTTAAGAATAAACAAGATGGACATACAGGAAAGGAAAATACATTTTGTGCAAGAATTCTTGCGGCTCAACAATGAGGAAATTATCTCCAAATTTGAACAAATACTGGATACAGAGAAAAAGAAGCTGTATTCTGAAAGTATTTCTCCAATGTCGCTTACTGATTTCAATCAGATTATTGAGAACTCAGAAGATGACGCTGCAAACGGGAGAGTGAAAGGAATCCAGGAACTGGACAAGGACATTGATACATGGACTTGAAGGTAGTATGGACCAACACAGCAAGTGCCCAGTTAGAAGGCGTATTCGATTTTTATAAAACAACAGCAAGCCTCACAGTTGCCAGAAAGATAGTTAAAAGCCTTGTACAAAAAACAGCTTCCTTAGCTAAGCAACCAAGGAAAGGGCAGCGTGAAGTACTTTTGGCTGATAGGCAAAAAGAGTACAGGTATCTTGTAGAAGATAATTACAAGATAATCTATTGGATTGATACAGCTACCGTTTATGTTGCTGCCGTTTTTGACACGCGGCAAAATCCTGATAAAATCACGGATGCCGAGTAAAAAAACTCTGCCCAACTAAACTCAGCCTTAACCCTCGCTAAGTTTCACCTACATCACACACAAATCCGCTACTACAAAAACCGGGGTTTATATAGGTATGATTTGACCGCTTAACATCCTCCCGATTTTCTTATAACCATAAAGAGCCGCGAAATTTAGCGGCACTTTATGGTATAGCGGGTATAGGTATGGCTTAAGCTTCGTCGCGATGGGCCTTGATGCTTCGGAGTATCTCATCGCCGCCCTGGCCCAGAATACTCAGCGCCAGCTGCTCGCCCAATTCCTCGGCCATCACCGTGGGGCCTGTCAGCGACTCCTGCAGCAGTGTTTGCCCGTCGAGGCTGATAAGGCCGCCGGTGATGCTTATGCCTTCTTCCACGAGTGTGGCCAGTGCAAAGGAGGGGATGCTGCAGCCGCCTTCCATGGTACGCAGGAAGCCGCGCTCTGCCAGCAGGCACAGATGGGTATCGGTATGGTTGAGGGCCTGCTTGATGGCTTTCTTCAGTTCGGGCTCCAGGTTGCGGGCGCACTCGATGGCCACGCTGCCCTGCCCTGCGGCCGGCACAAACTCATACTCCGGAAAGGTATGCACAATCAGGTGGTCGTAGCCCATGCGCACCACACCGGCATAGGCCAGCATCAGGGCATCAAACTGCTTTTCCTCCAGCTTGCGCAAACGCGTTTGCAGGTTCCCCCGCGACTCGGCCGTTGTAACGCCGGGGTAGTATTTTTTGAGCAAAGCCCTGCGGCGCGTGGAGGAGGTTCCGATCACGGCATTGCTCTCACGCTCCAGCTTGAAATTCGGGTCGAAGCTCAGGATCACATCGTTTACCTGCTCGCGCTCCATAAACGCCACCAACTCCAGATCGGCAGGTATAGACGACTGCACATCTTTGGCACTGTGCACCGCAATCTCCACTTCGCCTTCGCGCAGGCTCACTTCCAACTCTTCCGTGAAAACGCCCTTGGAGCCGATCTTCGCCAGTGACTTGTCCAGTATCTGGTCGCCTTTGGTGCTGATGATAACCAACTCCGTTTTAAGGCCAGCTGCCTGCAGTTTCTCGGCAGTGGCCTCGGCTTGCCACAGCGCCAGCTTGCTGCCGCGTGTGCCAATGCGTATCGTTCTGTCTTTTGTATCCTCTGCCATGATTTTTAATTTAATTGGCCTCTCGCAAAGTTATCATACCTCCTAAACCTTTTACACAAGCAGGGTTGCTTTATTCTCTATTTACTGGCGCCCCGAAAGCTTTCGGGGTGTCTAAAAATAATGTCGAGTTTGCAACTCGACTGGGCCAGAGGCCCAATTATTCCTTACACTCGCGAGACGCAAGCGAAGGCAATGTTAGAATGGAATTCAAAGAGAGTGCATAACATCTTTTGCTAAAGCCCTTTTTACGCTATTTCTTTCCGATGCCTGACTTCGATTGTTTAATTGTTGAGTGGCTAAACTGTTGGATGGTTGGTTTTATCATACATAGACTCCCAACAATTTAATCATTTAACAATTAAGCCATTTAACCACCCAACCATTCAACAATCAACTTTTACGCAGGTAGCCGGCAATCTGAATAGAGGAATCCACAAACACCATTTTCGGGTTGGCGTTTCGCTCGATATGATAGTGCGCCTGGTTCAGTTCCTCTGCCAATTGGCCGGCGTTGTTGCCCGTGATCACTTTCGAGAACTTCTGCACAAAATCCAGCTCTGCAGGCGGCAGGAAGGTAATCATAGAGGCATCCACACCAAACAGCATCACTTTCCGGAACAGGTTGAGCGCATACAGCAGGAAGTTCTTCTGGTTCTCGCGCCCCAGCTTCTGAAAATCCTCGCTCATGTCGATCAACTCGCTGAATTTATACCCATAGCAGTGGCGCATCCAGTCGGTGAAGAACACGAAGTAATCGCTGCTGATCTCGGTGGTGAGCTTGGCGGCAGCGTTCAGGCTGCCCTCGGCCAACTGCGCAATCTGGTAAGCAGCCGTTTCCTCGGTGTTGTAGTGCTGCTTCAGGTAAGCTACCACCTCCCGCTCCGTGAAGTTGCGCACGTTCACGATCTGGGTGCGCGAGGTGATGGTGGCCAGCAGCTTCTCCGCAGACTCCGATACCAGCAGAAAGAGGGTCTGGGCGGGCGGTTCCTCCAGCAGTTTCAGCAGGGCGTTGGCGGCAGAAGGGTGCATCAGCTCCGGAAGCCATACCACCACAATCTTGTAGTCGCCCTCAAACGCCTTCAGCGACACCAGCTTGACAAGCTGCCGGCTCTCGTCTTTCGAGATGATGCCCTGCTTGTTCTCCGCCCCGATGTGCTGCATCCACTCGTTCAGCCCCTGGTATGGGCTGGCGAGCACAAACGCGCGCCACTCGTTCATGAACTTGCTGCTCAGCGCGTCTTTGCTCACCGACTTGGTGGTGGTAACCGGCATCACGAAGTTAAAATCCGGGTGCACCAGCTTGTTCATTTTCAGGCAGCTGCCACAGGTTCCGCACGAATCGTCGGGCTGCTTGTCTTCGCAGTTTATATAGGTGGCATAGGCCAGCGCCAGGGCCAGGTTCGCGCTCCCGCCCTGCCCCAGAAACAGCTGCGCATGCGCCACATGGTTCTGCTGCACCGACTTGAGCAACAATGCCTTTGTTTCCTGATGACCGATGATGTTGGCGAACTGCACTTTTTTTAATTACGAATTAAGAATTACGAATTACGAATGGGGGCAATTTGGATTGTTAAATTGCTACATGGTTAAATGGTTGGTTTGATCTCAAATAGACTTCCAACAATTTAGCCATTCAACCATTTAACAATCAAAACTTAACAATCACCAATTAACAACCAACAATTAACTATCAGCTATCAACTCACCAGATGCGGTTTTGCTGCGTTTGCTCGTAGACATCCGTAAGCAAGGCTTTTTCTGTCTCAGAGAATGGGATTTTACGGCGTTCCATCACTTTTTCGGCCACCTCCATGGCTTTCTGCAGCTTAAAGTCCTCGAAACCAGCGGCCCCTCCCCAACTGAACGACGGGATGAAGGTGAGCGGAAACCCGGCCCCGAAAATATTGGCGCTCACGCCTACCACAGTGCCCGTGTTAAACATGGTGTTGATGCTGCACTTGCTGTGGTCGCCCATGATGAGGCCACAAAACTGCTGCCCCGTGGCTTTAAAACCGCGCTTGGCATAATTCCATACCTTCACCTCCGCGTAGTTGTTCTTCAGGTTAGAGGTATTGGTGTCGGCGCCCAGGTTGCACCACTGCCCGATGACGGAGTTGCCCAGGAAGCCGTCGTGCCCCTTGTTGCTGTAACTCATTATCACGGAGACGCTTACCTCGCCACCCACCTTACAGAACGGCCCGATAGTGACATCGCCGCGCATCTTGCCGCCCATGTTCACGTGGCTTTCCTCACACAGGGCAAACGGTCCTCTAATCAAAGCCCCTTCATGTATGTGGGCGTTTTTACCGATGTAAATGGGCCCGTTCTCGGCATTCAGCACGGCTGCCCGGATAGTGGCCCCTTCCTCGATAAAAATGTTCTCCTCGCCATACACGATGGTGTGGCGGTCGTGGAGCGGCTGGCTTTTTCTGTCTTTCGTTAGCAGGGCAAAGTCGCAGCGGATTTGCTCGCCGTTCTGCAGGAAGATATCCCATACCTCCAGTATGCGTGTGCAGTTGTCGCAGGATTGCCTTTTAGAGGAGCCGTGAGCAATCATGTCCTCAATCGCGTGCAGTTCCAGGTTGTCCCCGTTAATCGCGACCAGCGTTTGCTCAAAGTACAGCGCCTCGCCTACTTTCAGTGCCTGGATAGCGGCTATCAGATCCTCGTCGGGGCACACGGCCCCGTTGATGTAAAAATTGCTGGTGTCGAAATGCGTGCTGTACTTTTGCTGCAGGTAGTCTGCCGTGAGGTACGACACGGATGCCCCGAGGTGCATGCTCCACTTCTCGGCAATGGTCAGGATGCCCACGCGGAGATCTGCCACCGGCCGGGTGAAGGTGAGCGGAAGCAGGTTAGGACGAATCGTGGGATCGTCGAACAAGATGATATTCATAGCACAAAAATAGAAAAGTCTTCCCGAAATAATTCAGGAAGACTTGCTTAATTACCTGTAATCTTTTGCTAATAGACTGTGAGCTGCACTGTATTCTCCATCTGGCCCGGGGAAAAGGTCTGGTTCCTGCCGAAAGCCGTTTGCCTATAGTGATACCCGCTACGGATAAAAACAGGTTCCTTTTCGCCGAGCACGCCTGGCACTACTTTCTTTATTATCAATCTGTTTGCGCGCACAGGGAGGTCTTGCAGCGGCATCGTAAAGGTGCTGTCGAGCACTTCTGTTCCCATACCGCTAGGCGCATCCTTGTCATTCCTGCTAATGAGCAACTGTATGGTTACCTCTTCCTCGCCATACCGGCTGTAGGAGAAGTCCTGGTTGCCGAACACCTCGAAGACCACAGTTTTATCAACAGGCGCTGGCGCAGGTATAACTTCTTCGGTTTGGTGGCAAGCAGTCAGGGTGCTAATTGCCAATACCACAAAAAGGTAAGTAGTGCTTACTCTCATAGTCAGGGGGTGAGTATGAGACTGTATAGTTTTCCAGGAAAACATAAACCGGGCTAATTATTTGGCATTGGGTATAAATAGCATTGGGCACAAAAGAAAGGTCTCCCCGATAATCTCAGGAAGACCTTTCTTTTGAAACGTTTTAACCGGAAAAAACCGCTTATTTCTTTTGGTAACGCTGCTTGAACTTGTCGATACGGCCTGCAGTATCCACAAACAGGTTTTTGCCCGTGTAGAAAGGATGCGAAGCAGAAGAAACCTCGACTTTAATTACCGGGTACTCTTTGCCGTCTTCCATCGTGATTTTCTCATCAGAGTTCATTGTAGAACGGGTGATGAACTTGTAATCACTTGAAGTATCCTGAAAAACCACCTGTCTGTATTCTGGGTGAATGCCTTTTTTCATTATTATAAACGTTAATTAACCTTAATTCTCAATCGGACTGCAAATTTAACAAGATTTGCGGAAAGTAAAACGCTAAGGCCCAAATTATTTTGCAAACCAGGCACCGCTTGCGCAATTTCCGCGGCCCGATGCAAATATCTTCTTAAATTTGCCTGCTCCAGCACGGGCTGCTGGCCAACGTATACCCCCGGACACCTATGATGACACCATCCCCAGACAACCAGAACCTGATACTGGACAGGGCGCAGATCGAGCAGAAGATTGTGCGCATGGCCTACCAGATCTATGAGCAGAACTTCGAGGCTCAGGAGCTTGTGCTGGCGGGCATCTACCCCAACGGCTACGCCCTGGCCGAGATGCTGGCCCAAAAGCTACAGGATATCTCCAAACTGCAGGTGCAGCTGCTCCGCGTGACGCTGAACAAAACCGCCCCGCAGCAGGACCCCATCACGCTGGAGCCCGCCACCCTCTCGATCACCGACAAGGTAGTGGTGATGGTAGACGACGTGCTGAACACCGGCAAGACGCTGGCTTATACCCTCAACTCGTTCCTGCCGCAGGCACCTAAAAAAGTGGAGATCGCGACGCTGGTAGACCGACACCATCCGGCATACCCCGTGGCCTCCACGTATACCGGCTACTCGCTGGCCACTACCCTCAACGAGCACATTCTGGTAAACCTGGAAGGCGAGAACTACGGGGCGTATCTGAGTTAAATTGTTAATAGTTGATTGTTAATTGTTATATGGCTTGATGGCTAAATTGTTGGGGGTCTATGGATGATCAAACTAACAGTTTAACAATCAACCATTAAAATAATATCAATCCAATCAATTTAACAATCAACAATCAACAACTAGCAATCAACCACCAACACCCATCATACATGAAAAAGCTTTGTTTTGCCACCAACAACAGGCACAAGGTCGCGGAGGTAGGCCAGATGCTGGAGGGTATATATGAGTTGCTGACCCTGCAGGACATTGGCTGCCACGAGGAACTGGCCGAAGACCAGGAAACGCTGGAGGGCAACTCCCGGCAGAAGGCGGCCTATGTATGGCAGCAGTACCAGGTGAGCTGCTTCGCCGACGACACGGGCCTGGAGGTGGAGGCGCTTGGCGGCGCTCCGGGCGTGTACTCGGCCCGCTATGCCGGGCCGCAGCGCTCCGACAGCGACAACATCCGGCTGTTGCTGCAAAACCTGGCGCCGCACCAGAACCGCAACGCCCGCTTCCGCACCTGCATCACCCTGATGCTGGACGGGCAGGAGCACCAGTTCGAGGGCATCGTGGAAGGCACCATCAGCACAGCGTGGAAAGGCGACAAAGGCTTTGGCTACGACCCTGTGTTTACCCCACACGGCCACGACCGCACATTTGCCGAGATGACCGCCGCCGAGAAAAACGCCATCAGCCACCGCGGCCGGGCCGTCCAGCAGCTCGTTGCTTTCCTGAAGGCGCGCTAACCCGCCCGCCTCTATTAAAAATGCACAGGGCAGTGGCCTTGTCCGTTTTTATATGTTAATTTTGTAGCCTGCAACCATAACTTCCTATGCAAAAGCCATTCATTGTCGGGATTACAGGAGGTAGTGCTTCAGGCAAAACCACTTTTCTGAACCAGCTGCTCACGTCGTTCTCCCCGGAGGATGTCTGTCTCATCTCCCAGGACAATTACTACAAGTCGCGCGAGCACCAGACCACAGACTTTAACGGGATCGTCAACTTCGACCTGCCCTCCTGCATCGACCATGAGGCCTATGCCCAGGACATTCTGAAAGTGAGCCGGGGAGAAACCGTGTCCCGCACCGAGTATACCTTCAACAACCCGAACGTGGTGCCGAAGCAACTTGAGTTCAGGCCCGCGCCCATCGTGGTGGTGGAGGGGATTTTCGTGTTCTACTTCGAGGAGATCGCCAACCTGCTGGACCTCAAGGTATACATCGACGCCAAGGAGTACATCAAGCTGCAGCGCCGCATCGTGCGCGACCGCATCGAGCGCGGGTATGACCTGGACGATGTGCTGTACCGGTATACCAATCACGTGGCCCCCACTTACGAAAAGTATATAAAGCCGTATAAGAACGACGCCGACATCATTATCCCGAACAATCACCATTTCGAGAAAGGGCTGGAGGTGCTTACCACATTTTTGAACGCAAAAATAAAACCATGAGGCACAAGTTTGCTGTAATCGGGCTGGGTATCTTCGGCAGGTCCATCGCCACCACGCTGGCGGAGCGCGGTGCCGAGGTAATCGCCATCGACAATAACGAAGACCACGTAGAAACCATCAAAGACGAGGTGTCTTACGCGGTGGCGCTGGACGCAACGGATATCCGGGCCCTGGAGGCGCAGAACGTGCAGGATCTCGACGCCGTGATCGTGGCCATCGGGGAGGATTTTGAGGCCCTGCTGATCACGACGGCCAACCTGCAGGAACTGAACGTGAAGCGGGTGATCACGCGCGCCTCCAACAAGCAGCAGCGCCGCATCCTGGAGAAGATGGGCGTGCAGGAGATCCTCTCGCCGGAGGGCGAGGTAGGCAAAACCGTGGCCGAGCGCCTGCTGCAGCCCAGCATCCGGACGTTCCTGCCGCTGCCCGACAACTATGAGATTGTGGAGATCAATGCGCCGCGCAACATCGCCAACCGCAGTATCGCCAAGATCTCGCTCCGCGAGAAGTATAACCTCAACCTGATCACCATCAAGCGCTTTTTTGAGGAGATCCAGGCCGGAAAGCCCACCCAGGTGGAGCACATCATCGGCGTGCCGAAGGCCGACACCATCATCTATCCGTCAGACATTCTGATCCTTATCGGCAAAAAGAACGACGTGAAGCGATTTATAGACATTAACCGCTAAGGATTTCTTTTTTTCAGATAAAAGACCTTACATTTGCAGCTATACCTGCATCATGCCAAAGGCCAAAAACATATCCTGCCACGTAAAGCATCTTTTGATGTCTTTTACCCTGCTCTGGGCGCTCATGCTCAACGGCCAGGAAGTGGTGGCGTATACCCCGGCCTCGGCGCAGCAATCCGGGGCGCAGCTGGCGGTACCCGCCGCTGAGGGCAAAACGGTTGTGAAGCAGAAAGTGTCGCTGGAGGCCACCACCTCGTTTGTGGCGCTAAACCTGCACCAGGCGTCCGTGCCGCTTCCGCAGCACCCTACCTTTGCCAACCCAACCAACGAGCTGCTGCCCGCCTATACCACCATACCTCCGGGCATCGGTTTTGTGGCGCAGCTTTTCCCTATTATCATACAACCCAACGCCCCCTAGGCGGTCCCTCCCCTCTCCCCGTTTACGCCTTGCTACCCCCAGCATGCCCGCAGACCAATATTCTGCAGTTGCCGGAACGCATTCGCCTTTTACTGCATTTTGCTTATAGGCCCGGCAAGGCGCTATGAATCAGCACCCTTACTTTATTTTATACATACTTTATCATTACTAACTAATGCGGAACAAAACGTTAATAATCGTTCTGACAGTGATTGTATCGGCGCTTTGCCTCTACTACCTGTCATTCTCCTTTATTGCCCGCAATGTGCAGAAAGACGCCGCGGCCTATGCCACAGACGCACAAGGCAATGTGAACTTCGTGAAGCAGCAGAGCTACCTCGACTCTATCGCGAAGGAGACAGTTTATATGGGCATGACCTACCAGGAGGTGAAGGAAAACGAGCTTGGCCTTGGCCTCGACCTGAAAGGCGGTATGCACGTGGTATTGGAGGTTTCCCCGGTGGAGATCATCCGCTCCATGTCGGGCAACAGCAAAGACCCTAACTTCCTGAAGGCACTGGCCCGTGCGCAGGAGCTGCAGAAAAGCAGCCAGGAGCGCTTCACATCGCTTTTTGCTGAGGCATACCGCGAAATTGAGCCAAGTGGCCGCCTGAGCCGGATCTTCTCCAACACCTCTAACCGTGGCAAGATCAGCTACGAGTCTACCAACGACGAAGTGATAAAGGTGATTGATGCCGAGGTGGAAGATGCCATCGACCGCTCGTTCAACATCCTGCGCACACGTATCGACAAGTTCGGCGTGAACCAGCCAAACATCCAGCGCCTGAAAGGCACGGGCCGTATCCAGATCGAGTTGCCAGGCATTGACAACCCAGACCGCGTGCGTAACCTGTTGCAGGGTATGGCCAACCTGGAGTTCTGGGAAGTATGGTCTCCGCAGGAGTTTAGCCCGTATTTCGTGCAGTTGGGGCAGTACCTCGACAAGCAGCAGCAGGCGGGTAAACTGAACCTGGGCGCAACCTCCTCCAGCGAAAAACAAAAAGACGCGCTTGCCGCAGCGGCCCCACAGGGTGCCACCGTGCAAGATGCCAACGAGGATGTGCTGGCACAGGCCGCCGCCTCCGGCGACTCTACCATTGCCGGTGACTCTGCCGCGCTTGCCGCCGCAACCCCAACCGACTCCAACGCTACTGCCCTTGACACGACTGCCGCAGCCCAGACAGGCGTTCTGGCCAGCCTCTTCACACAGATGCCAGGCGGCATCGGTGCCAACGTGCGCGACACAGCCAAGATCAACGACATCTTCCGCCGCCCGGAAGTGCGCACCATGTTCCCGCCGAACATGAAGTTCCTGTGGGGCGTGAAGCCGATCGCGGGTGACAACCGCCAGGAGTTTGTAGAGTTCTATGCCATCAAAAAAGGCCGCGGTGGCAATGCCCCGATGACCGGAGAAGTGATCAACGACGCCCGCCAGGACTTCGACCAGACAGGCCGTCCGGAAATCAGCATGACGATGAACCCGACAGGCGCCAAGAAGTGGGCCCGCCTTACCGGCGACAACGTAGGCCGCCAGGTAGCCATCGTGCTTGACAACTATGTATACTCTGCCCCGGTGGTGCAGGGCGAGATCACGGGCGGTAGCTCCTCCATCTCCGGTAACTTTACGGTAGAGGAAGCGCAAGACTTAGCCAACATCCTGAAGGCTGGTAAAATGCCCGCTCCTACCCGCATCGTGGAAGAGGCCGTTGTTGGCCCGTCATTGGGTCAGGAGGCCATCAGCCAGGGTTTGATTTCTACACTCGCCGGTTTTGGTATCGTGGTGCTGTTCATGATCGCGTACTACAGCCGCGGCGGTTTCATCGCTGACCTGGCCCTGCTTTTCAACGTGTTCTTTATCCTGGGTGTGCTGGCGCAGTTTAACGCGGCGCTTACATTGCCCGGTATCGCAGGTATCGTGCTTACCCTGGGTATGGCCGTGGATGCGAACGTACTGATATTTGAGCGTATGCGCGAAGAAGCCGCGAAAGGGCTCAGCATGCGCGAGATCATCAACAAAGGGTATGAAAAGGCGTTCAGCACGATCTTGGATGCGAACGTAACCACCTTCCTGGTAGGCTTTATCCTTTACTTCTTCGGTTCCGGCCCGGTAAAAGGCTTCGCCATCACCCTGATGATCGGTATCGTCACTTCCTTCTTCACCTCTGTGTTCATCTCCCGTCTGTTTGTGGAGAATACCTTCAAGAAAGGCGGAAAACTGGCTTTCTCGACCTCCCTTGCCGACAGAATGTTCCGTAACATCACGTTTGACGTGATGGCCTACAGAAAGCCGGCCTATGCCTTCTCTCTGGCGGTATTGGTATTCGGTTTTGTGGCCATGTACATCAACGGTGGCCCTAACCTGGGCGTTGACTTCCGGGGCGGTCGCTCTTACGTGGTAGAGTTTGACGAGGCTGTTCCGGCTTCTGATGTGCGTACGGCACTGGTTGACGATTTCCAGCAGGCAGGCACAGAAGTAAAAACATACGATTCTCCTAACCGGCTCAAGATCACGACCAGCTGGTTGGCCGACGATGAGAGCATCCAGGCGGACGAGCAGGTGAAAACTGCCCTGATGGCAGGATTAGGGCAGTATAACAACCTGAATCCGGAAGTGCTGAGCTCTGCAAAGGTAGGTGCAACCATGGCGGATGACATCCAGAACACAGCCCTGATCGCGGTGCTGCTCGCGCTGGTGGGTATCTTCGTTTATGTGATGATCCGTTTCCGTAAGTGGCAGTTCTCGCTGGGCGGCGTGGTAGCCTTGCTGCACGATGCCCTGATGATCATCGCGGTGTTCTCTATCCTGGACCTATTCGGTATCTCGTACGAAATGGATCAGGTGTTCATCGCGGCGGTACTGACCATCATCGGTTTCTCGATCAACGATACCGTGGTAATTTTCGACCGTGTGCGTGAGTACATGCACGATAACCCGCGCGCGCATATCCGCGACATCGTGAACCCGGCCCTGATCAGCACGTTCAGCCGTACCATCATTACTTCCCTGACCTTGTTCCTGGTGGTTGTGATTCTCTTCATCTTCGGTGGTGAGGTGCTCCGCGGCTTCTCGCTGGCCATGATCATCGGTGTGATGTTCGGTACGTACTCGTCCCTGTTCATCGCCACGCCAATCGTGGTAGATACCATGAAGGACAAAAAGTCAGCTGACACTGCGCCACAGGTAGCACGCACTGTGCGCTAGGCCAGGTATAGCTAACCATAACAGAAAAGCCCGAGGCGTTAAGCTTCGGGCTTTTCTGTTTTAAGGCCTGTCTCCAGCTGTATAGCTTCGCCTTGAAAAGGGGGTATAGGTATAGGTATAGGTATACCATTACCTATACCTATACAGGATAAGGACACGGGCAGTGCTTGTAGAGCAGAATACAGGTGCCTGAGCCGATGCGTTTGCTTTATACCCAATCATCCTTTACAACAGCTTTCCTTCTCCTGACTGCTCTGGCGCAAGCGTCCGCTTGTGCCGCTATTGTTCGGATTCATTGTGAAGCACAAGCATACGCTTGCGCCATATAATACCATTATCAATTGATTGGTACGCATAGATCCGCTCTATGGCGCAAGCGTCCGCTTGTGACTCACAATGCATCCCATCTGCCGCATTTCATATGAAAGCACAAGCGGACGCTTGCGCCAGTGTTTACAGTTGCAAAATTCACGAAATGAAAAAACTCCAGTACGCTGAATCCATTCGATAATGGTATAAGTTTGCTTTACAGCATGAGCCTGATTTATCTTCAGTCTAGGCCTGAAAATAAATCAGCCAGCCTCTTTCGTGGCTGGCTGATTTATATATGATGTATGGATGTTTGGCGGGCTATTTATACCGTCACGCCGTCTGCCACAACTTCCGTTACCTCAGGCACCATGCGCTTCAGCAGGTTCTCGATACCGGCTTTGAGTGTGACGGTGGCAGATGGGCAGCCGCTGCAAGAGCCTTGCAGGAAAACCGTTACCACACCTTCGTGGTACGACTTGAATGTAATGTTACCGCCGTCCTGCTCTACCGCTGGGCGCACGTAGTTTTCCAACAGGTCAATCACTTTTTTAGAGATTTCAGCGTCTTCGGCAGAGGCGTCGCTGCTTACGGCGGTGCCTTCCTGCTTGGTGGCCGAGAAACCCTCGTTAAAGGCAGGGCCGCCAGACTCTATGTATGACTTCAGAAAAGTGCGCAGTTCCGGGATCAGCTTTACCCATTCCAGCTCTGAGCCCTTGGTAACAGTGACAAAGTTACTGGCGATGAACACGCGCGAAACATAATCAAAGTTGAATAGCTCCTGCGCCAGCGGAGACTCAAGAGCGCTCTCTAAAGTTGGATAATCCACGCTCTGGCCTTCCGGCAGCAGTTGCACGTTCATCACAAACTTCATCGACTCTGGGTTAGGGTTGGCCTCTGCGTATACAGAAACCACTTTTTCTTTATTTTCTAACATGAGATTCTTATTTAAGATTAAAACCGACGGTTATATCTGAAAGTTTCCAAAATTAATCAATATTTCTGAGAAGTACAGTTCGCCTGTTTCCGGCTTCGCCCCAGAAGCACAAGGAAACCAGCGCAGAGCGCAGTTGGAATAGCAATTTACCCCAGAAAATGTATCTTTGCGGGGCAAGCAAATCTGAACAGACATAACACCGCATAATTTTAATCATGCTAACCAACTTTATTCTGCTGGCGCAAGCCCAGCATGCGCTCCCTGCTTTTTTGATAATCCCCTTCCTGATTTTGATCGGCATGATCGCCGCCGGCCCGATTTTCTTCGGCCACTTCTGGGAACATAATTACAAGACTGTCGCGGTTACGCTTGGCCTGACTGTGCTGGCCTATTACCTGTTCATCCTGCAGGATTACCATATGCCTGCCCATACCCTGGCCGAGTATGCCTCTTTCGCCATTCTGCTGAGCTCACTGTATATCGCCGCCGGCGGTATATACATCAATATCAATGCCAATGCCACGCCGCTGATGAATGTGGCCCTGGTGGCGGTAGGCGCAGTGCTGGCCAACTTTGTGGGCACTACGGGGGCCTCGCTCCTGCTCATCCGGCCGTTTATCCGCCTGAATGTGCACCGCATCAAGCCATACCAGATCATCTTCTTTATCTTTATCGTGAGCAATGCCGGTGGCTTGCTCACGCCGCTTGGAGATCCTCCGCTGTTTATCGGCTTCCTGAAAGGCGTACCGTTCTTCTGGACGCTCCAGCACCTGTTTATTCCCTGGGTCCTGACGATTACCCTGCTGTGCCTGATCTTTTTCGTGGTCGACAGCCGCAACAAAGAGGCTTATATACCCAAGCCCGAAGTGGTGGCCAAAAACCGGGCGAAGACGGAGTTTTACGTGTCTGGCAAGCGCAACTTGTTCTGGCTGGCGATCATCATCGGCGCTATCTTCCTGGACCCGAACGTGATTGAGGGGCTGCCCTACATCTCATACGATGGCAGCAAGCTCTCCTTCCTGCGCGAAGTAATCCAGCTCACAGCATCGTTCTTTTGCTTCCGTTTCTCGAGCAAAACCGCGCTGGCGGGAAACAAATTCAACTTTCACCCGATTCTGGAGGTGGTGTTCCTATTTTTCGGTATCTTCTTCACGATGATGCCAGCCCTGCAACTCTCGGCCGCCATTGCCTCTGCGCCGCAGTTCTCGCAGTACATCACACCAAACTTCCTGTACTGGGCAACAGGCTCTCTTTCCGGCTTTCTGGACAATGCCCCAACCTATGCCAACTTCCTGTCGCTGGCCATGGCCAAGTACGACATGGCGCAGAATAGTGTGGTGGAAGTGCGGCAGTTTGCCACCGGCACCGGGGCCGACCCGGCCACGCTGGTGCTCCTGGAGGCCATCTCGCTGGCAGCCGTGCTGTTTGGTGCCTTCACGTACATCGGTAACGGGCCTAACTTTATGGTGAAGGCGATTGCTGAAAGCGCAGGCATCAAAATGCCGTCGTTCTTTGCCTATATCGTTCGTTACTCCATTCCGTTTCTGCTACCAGCCCTGATCCTGATCTGGTTCCTGGTGGTGCACCTGCAGCTGTTTTAAGGCAATAGGGTATGTATAAAGTGAAAGTGCCACGCTGAAAACAGCGTGGCACTTTCACTTTATACATACCCTGCTATATACATACCCTGCTATCGTACCGGCAAATCCTCGGGCAACGGGAGACTTACAATTTGTTTGCCTGCTGACGCATCATAAAGTCAGCCAATACCAAAGCGGCCATGGCGTCCACAATCGGGACGGCGCGCGGCAGTACGCACGGGTCGTGGCGGCCCTTCCCGGTTAGGGTGATGTCCTCTCCTGTGTCGTTTATCGTTTGCTGCGGCTGCAGTATAGTGGCCACCGGCTTAAAGGCAACGTTGAAGTAGATGTCCTGCCCGTTGCTGATACCGCCCTGTATACCCCCCGAGTGGTTGGTGCGCGTACGTATATTGCCTTCGGCATCGGTATAGAACTCGTCGTTGTGCTGTGAGCCGCGCATCTTCACGCCCTCAAAGCCACTGCCATACTCAAAGCCCTTCACGGCGTTTATGCTCAGCATGGCCTTGCCCAGTTCCGCGTGCAGCTTATCGAACACAGGCTCTCCCAAGCCAGCGGGCACACCCTGTATCACGCAGCTCACCACGCCGCCAATCGTGTCCAGGCTGTCGCGGGCATCCTCTATCAAACTGATCATGCGGGCGGCGGTGGCACCGTCGGGGCAGCGCACTATGTTTGCGTCGATCTGGCTCAGGTCCAGCTCGGTGTAGGGCTTACTCACTTTAATCATGCCCACCTGCGACACATAGGCTTTGATGGTGATCCCATATTTCTGGAGCAGCTTGGCGGCCAGTGCGCCTGCGGCTACCCGGGCCACCGTTTCGCGGGCCGAGCTGCGGCCACCTCCCCGGTAATCGCGGGACCCATACTTGGCGGTATAGGTATAGTCGGCGTGCGAGGGGCGGAAAGCATGCTGTATATGGCTGTAGTCGTGGCTGTGCTGGTCTTTGTTGTTGACCACCATCGCGATGGGCGTGCCCTGCGTTCTGTCTTCAAACAACCCGGACAGGATCGTTACTTTGTCTTCCTCCTGCCGCGGCGTCGTGATTTTGGACTGCCCCGGACGGCGGCGGTCGAGGGCGTGCTGTATCTCAGCGGCGTTTACCTCCAGGCCGGCAGGGCAGCCGTCTACGATCACGCCCACAGCCGCGCCATGCGACTCGCCGAAAGTTGTAATGCGGAAGAGTTTTCCGTATGTATTGCTCATGCTCTATTTTTTTAGGAAAACGAAGGCAGACACCGACAGTAGCACCAGCATAATCAGGTTGGTATAGCGCCTGACCTTATCCAGCAGGTGCATGTCTACCAGCGTGTTGTCTTCGTTTTCGATAATATTATAAAAGGAACCTAAATCTTTAGATAAAACCACAGCGCCCTGGGTGCTCAGGCCCGTGACCTGCATTTGCAGCGATGGCCGCAGGGTATCGTATGCGGCGGTGGCGGGGTTAAAGTAAATCCAGTATAGCGTCTCGCTCATTTTGTAGCGCCCCGACGCGCGCGGCAGCACGGCATAGGCAAACGACTTCGCGCCCACCACCCGGCCATCCCGCTTGGTCACGTCCTGCTGCACATCGGGCGGGTAAAACTCCAGCCCTGCGGGTGCTTGCGGCGCAGGTGGCATAATGGCCGCCAGGTTACCCTCGCCTTCCACCTCGAAAAGATAAGTAAAACTCTTATTTACAGCTACTTTTTTCTTCGACAGTTTTTCCGTCAGCCGATAGTCGCCCACAGGCACCACGTCACGCAGCGGGTGTGGCGGCAGCTCTTTTACCGGAATCACCCGCTCGCGGGAGTAAAAAATCTTGTAGCCCTCCTGACGGTCCTGGGTGAGCAGGCTTGGGTTTTTGGCCACTCTATACTTGATCATCTGTAGCTTTAGTTGCGGGAAACGCAACGGCTCGCGGTTCAGCGGGAACAGGACGGCCTCATATAGCTTATACCGCAGGTAAGGCTCGCCCCGAACGATCACGTTTTCGGGTGTGATTTCGGTATAGTCAAACGCCTCCTCCCAGGCGTGGGGCTGTTTCAGCTGCTTCAGTATACCCGTCAGTTGATTGCCGAAATCATAGAAATCGAGTAAAGGCTGGTCGGTCTCGGCAAGGTAAAAGTATAGCACCACATTCACGCCTTCCCCCACAAACACCTCCTCCTTATTGGTATAAATGGTCAGGAACGCGTTGTCGTCCTTGTCCACAAACTCCTGGTCATCCTCGGTCACGGGCTCGTTCGCCTCTTCCGAGATCAGGTCGGGCTGGTTCAGGTTAGGGGGAGCATTCGCGGACACCGGCAATACTTCTATCTGCATACCCTGCGACTGCACGTTTTGCCCGTTCACTTTCATCGCGAAGGGCTTCAGCACATATACTCCCTCGTTCAGCGGCGCATAGTTCTGCGTAACGGTCAGGATCGTGGTGGTTTTCCCGCCCGTGATGATGGTTTTGGTGGACGAGTATTTGTTGCTCTTCTTAAAGCCGTCAATCTCCGGGAAGGGGGTATACTCTTTCAGCTGCTGGTTCTGCAGCTTAATCGAGATCGTGTAGTACTGGTTGATCGGCAACGGGCTCTTGCGCAACTCCAGGCTGATCTGCTGCGCCCCGGCTGGCGCCACAGCAGCAAAAAACAGAAGTAGAAGAAGCACGAATAACCGCATAGCCTTTTGGTAGGCAAGCCGCAAAGGTATGGCTTGCTCAAAACAAATGTACAAATAAAAGAGGTATGGCTGCCACACCAAGGCCTGCTAAAACAAAAGCCAGCCGCGTTACCAAACACCAACCCATTATGATAATAGTGCAATTTTTGCTTTTATTTTTCTTTCACAATTATTGTGTTTCGTCATATATCCGATAATTTTATTGCCCTTGAAATTCTTTTTTCTTGCCTTGATACCGAGCCAATACCTGCCTCAGATGCACACAAGAGGGGTTTTTCGTTAAATCGAAGAATCTTAAATTCCCCGAAACAGGTTTCACCATGACAACTGCCTTATTTTTTTTCACTTCGTGCAATCCAAACTTTACTGAGTCATCGTAGGTCTAGTCCATACAATAAAAGAGTGTGGTGCCTTGGTTCATAGTTTCTGAGGGTCGCCTACCTCAATGCTTTTTAAACTATCTAAAACAGTATAATTATGATGAAACAGACAACGCCCGAAGAGAACGAAGGAGGGCTGATGAAGTCCTTGGGCAGCCCAATGCAACGACGCATGTTTTTCCGATACGCTGGTGCCACGGCAGCAGCCACTACACTCCTGTTAACTACTTCCTGCGACGACGATGATGACGTGACACCGCCATCAAACACTGCCGTAGACTTAGGCTCCGGCGACGTAGGTATCCTGAACTATGCCTATGCTTTAGAGCAGCTTGAGGCAGCATTTTATACCGCAGTAGTAGCAAACTCCGCTTCAGCCCTGTCTTCTGCCGAAATGGCCGTGATGCAGGACCTGAAAGCGCATGAGGTAGCTCACCGCGAACTTTTCAAGGCCGCTTTAGGCACTAGTGCCATTCCGAACCTGGAAGTGGATTTCAGCTCTATCGACTTTAAAAACAAAACCAGTGTGCTAAACGCAGCCAAGACTTTCGAAGACTTAGGCGTAGCTGCATATAACGGCGCTGGAAAGTTATTGACAGACACAGGGGCTGGTTTAGACTACCTCTTGCTTGCAGGTAAGATTGTTTCGGTAGAAGCAAGACACGCTGCCGCTATCCATGACCTGATCAGCAACAATGCCCGCGCATACGGCGCGGCTCAGATTGATGCAAACGGATTGGACAAAGCAATGGCTCCGGCTGATGTATTGGCCGCTGCCAAAACCTACATCGCTACTGAAATCAATTTCAGCAATTTACCTAAATAAGCAACAGGAGATACAGACATGAACATATTCAAGATAATTAAAGATATAGAAAAAGTAGACGGTGAGGTTTATGACCGTCTTTCTTCCCGACGCCAGGCTTTCAGCAGCTTTGGTAGTTTCGGAAAAAAAGTAGCCTTTGCAGCAGCGCCTATCGCATTGGGCACTATGTTCAAGAAGGCCTATGGTCAGTCAAGCGGCAGCATTGCCGATGTACTGAACTTCGCCCTGACACTGGAGTACTTGGAGGCTGAGTTCTATCAGATGGGTCTGGATGCAAGTGGCGCTATTGCCTCTGAGAACAGAGCATTCTTTACGGATGTGCGTGACCATGAGGTAGCGCACGTAGCTTTCCTTAAAACTGCGATCCAGAGCATGAATGCTACTCCAGTAGCCAAGCCGACTTTCGATTTCTCTGCTGGTGGTGCCTTCCCGGACTGGAACACAAACCCAGCTACTTACCTGGCGCTTTCTCAGGCGTTTGAAGACACAGGTGTTCGTGCCTACAAAGGACAGGCCGGTAACCTGGTGAGCAACTCAGGCGTCCTGACAGCTGCGCTGCAGATTCATGCCGTTGAGGCACGCCATGCTGCCATTGTGCGCAGAATCCGTGGCCTGAAAGGCTGGATTACAAACGATGAGCGTGGTGCTGGCATGCCGGCAGCCACACAGGCTATATATGATGGAGAAGCACAGACAACACAAGCAGGCGTAAACGTGCCTTCTATTTCTGGTGTATCTGCCGCCCAAGTTAGCGAGGCTTTTGATGAGCCGCTTACTAAGCAAGCAGTGCTGGATATTGCTGGCCTGTTTATTGTATAGTCCCCTATACCTAATAACCCCTACTTTTATACAATTGCAAATAAAGCCGCCATGTTGCGGCTTTATTTGTATACCTCTGATTCTGGTGAGTAAGGGCAGAGTTTTTTTCCTTGCCTGACTATAACTGCTTCCCGGCTACAGGCCGCACTACTGTTTAAGCGGTATGTATGAAATGCTCTGTTTACCTGGTCCTCAACCTACTGCTGCAACACATCTTTTACTACTGCTTCCTATACCTCTTACAAAAGGTATTTTTACGATAAATTACTAAAAAACAGAAAGTTACTATAGCTCACCCGAAAAATTTTATACAAAGTTGTAAGTGACTACTTACTTTGATAACTTTGCTGCGTATATGTGACATATCATTAACTATACTAATTATATTCTAAGAAAATGTTGGAGTACATAAAGACAATTCTGTTGAAAGTCAGTTTTGACAAGATGTTGTTTGAGAAGGAATTAAGAAAGGCATTCAGAGTTTTGGCGGCAGATGAGCTGCGCCAACTTAAGCAGTGGTGTTACGATCAATTCTCTGGTGTATACCTTGTTATCCTAAACAAAGTATTTTTGAGGGCACAAGCATAAAGCCTTAGTCATCCTCTGGCTTTTGCGCTATAAACTGGATGTTCCGCAGTAAACCACTATACCCCGTGCGCTTTACTGCGGACTTCTTAAATAGCTGCGCAAAAACCTCTTTTGTCAGTTCCTGCCAATCGCCTGCTTTCATCTCAGCCAAGTGGGGATGCGGAGCAAAAGCAGCTTCCTGATGGGGCTTGCTGAAGCGGTTCCACGGGCACACGTCCTGGCATATATCACACCCAAATACCCAGTTCCCGAATTTCCCCTCCATCTCCTGCGGCAACTGGTCTTTCAGCTCAATCGTGAAGTATGAAATGCACTTGCTGCCGTCTACCACATAAGGCTCCGTAATCGCATCGGTCGGGCAAGCGTCGAGGCAGCGGGTACAGGAACCACAATAATCTTTGATCGGGCCGTCAGGGGTTAGCTCCAGGTCAATGATCAGCTCGGCAATAAAATAGAAACTGCCTACCTGCGGTGTGATCAGGTTGCTGTTTTTGCCTACCCACCCAAGGCCGCTTTTCTTCGCCCACGCTTTGTCCAGCACCGGGGCTGAGTCTACGAAGCAGCGACCGCCCACCTCTCCTATCGCTTCGTTTATATATTCCAGCAGTATTTTTAGCTTCTCCTTGATCACAAAGTGATAATCGGTGCCATACGCGTACTTCGAGATTTTATAGGTATCCTCTGGTTGCTGGTTCTCTTTTTCGGGGAAGTAGTTTAGCAGCAGCGACACCACAGATTTTGCCCCGTCCACCAGCAGGCGCGGGTCCAGGCGTTTGTCGAAGTGGTTCTCCATGTAGTGCATCTGCCCGTGCATGTTCTGGTTCAGCCACCGCTCCAGCCGGGGGGCCTCCTCCTCCAGAAAATCCGCTTTGGATATGCCGCAGTACATAAAGCCCAGTTCGCTGGCCTTCTGCTTGATCAATTGGGTGTAGTTGTCTTTGTTCAATGCTATACCTTGTGCTGCTGTCTGTGCTTTAGTGGAAACAAAAGTAAGCCAAAATAAATCCAGGCGCAGGCTTGAGGTGGTTTAATCTGGCCTTTTATAGCGCAAGCGCCCGCTTGTGCTGCTTCTATACTATACTCGCTAAAGTGGCACAAGCGGACGCTTGCGCCAGAGAGTAGTATAAAATAAAAGAAGCAGGCACTGAGCCTGCTTCTTCGTAAAACGCAATCACAAACAGCTTTACTTTTCCTGGTCAAACAAACCGCCTGCCGTTACCTGCTGTGGCGGAATTTTACCCAGGTGCCGGTAGGCCGCCTCTGTCGCCTCGCGGCCGCGGGCAGTCCGTTTTATATATCCCTCCTGAATCAGGAAGGGCTCATATACTTCTTCAATCGTCTCAGCTTCCTCGCCGCACGCTGTGGCGATGGTGGAAATCCCCACGGGGCCGCCTTTATACTTGTCGATGATGCACAGCAGGATGCGCTTGTCCATATCATCCAGGCCATTGTGGTCTACATCCAGGGCATGCAGGGCAAACTTGGCAATTTCCACGGAGATGGTGCCGTCGCTTTTCACCTGGGCGAAGTCGCGGGTGCGGCGCAGCAGGTTGTTGGCGATGCGGGGTGTGCCCCGGCTGCGGCGGGCAATCTCAAAAGCCGCGTCCTCATGTATAGGAGCCCCCAAAAGCATCGCCGATCTTTTCACGATAGAGGTCAGCAGTTCCGAGTCGTAATACTCCAGACGGCTGTTGATGCTGAAACGGGCACGCAGCGGCGCAGTCAGCAGGCCGGAGCGGGTAGTGGCGCCAATCAGGGTAAACGGGTTCAGGCTGATTTGCACCGAGCGCGCATTCGGGCCTGAATCCAGCATAATATCGATCTTGTAATCCTCCATGGCCGAGTAGAGGTATTCTTCCACGATCGGGTTCAGGCGATGAATTTCGTCGATAAACAGCACGTCGTTCGTCTCCAAGTTTGTCAGCAGCCCCGCCAGGTCGCTGGGCTTGTCCAACACCGGACCGGAAGTCATTTTGATGCCGGCATCCAGTTCGGCGGCGATGATATGCGACAGCGTGGTTTTACCCAGTCCCGGAGGGCCGTGCAGCAACACGTGGTCCAGTGCCTCGCCCCTGCGCCGGGCGGCCAGCACAAATATTTTCAGGTTCTCCACCACCTTGGCCTGACCGGTGAAGTCGCTAAAGCTTAGCGGCCGGAGAGCCTTGTCTACATCGCGCTCGGCTGGCGACAGATGCTCCTTCTCACCTGTAAGATAATCTTCCCTCATCTCTTATTCTCTACTAAAATTGCAGCTTCTTATGCTGTTACAGTAACAACTATGCTTGTGCTTTTGCTCCATTTCAACAGACGAATTTAGCTATTTTTGCTAACTATTTTATACACATATCCAATAAATCTAACATGGTTAGCATTTATTGGGTATGGCAGCAGGACCAAAGACCTCACAGTGTTTGCAAAACCTGTGAGTGTCTGCCCCCAGTGGCCGTTGCGACACAGACATACACTCCAAAAACCATATTAGAAAAGAGCCCAGCCTATCCATCCAAACGACACTTCCCCAAAAAAGCAAAACGCTTACTTGAACGCCTGAATACCGGTAATGTCTGCGCCTGTGATCAGCAGGTGGATGTCGTGGGTCCCCTCGTAGGTAATTACCGATTCCAGGTTCATCATATGCCGCATAATCGGGTACTCACCCGTGATGCCCATACCCCCATGAATCTGACGCGCCTCGCGGGCGATGTGCAGCGCCATGTCCACGTTGTTGCGCTTGGCCATCGAGATCTGCTGCGTGGTGGCCTTGCCCTCGTTCATCAGGGTGCCCAGTCGCCAGGCCAGCAACTGCGCCTTTGTGATCTCGGTCAGCATTTCGGCCAGCTTTTTTTGCGTGAGTTGAAAGGCCCCGATCGGCTTGTCGAACTGGATGCGCTCCAGGCTATACCTCAGGGCTGACTCGTAGCAGTCGATGGCGGCACCTATCGCTCCCCAGGAGATGCCGTAGCGGGCAGAGTCGAGGCAGCCGAGCGGGCCGCGCAGGCCTTCGATATTGGGCAAAATATTCTCCTTCGGTATTTTCACGTTGTCAAACACCAGCTCGCCGGTGGTGCTGGCGCGTAGGCTCCACTTGTTGTGGATCTCGGGCGTCGAGAAGCCTTCCATACCCCGCTCCACCAGCACGCCTTTGATGCGGCCTTCATCGTTCTTGGCCCATACCACCGCCACCTGGCACTCCGGCGAGTTCGATATCCACATTTTGGCCCCGTTCAGCAGGTAGTGGTCGCCCTGGGCTTTGAGGTTCGTCACCATACCGGCGGGGTTAGAGCCAAAGTCCGGCTCCGTCAGGCCGAAGCAGCCGAGCCACTCGCCGCTGGCCAGCTTGGGCAGGTACTTCTTGCGCTGCTCCTCAGATCCGTACTTGTAGATCGGGTACATCACCAGCGAGCCCTGCACTGAGGCTGTGGAGCGCATACCGGAGTCGCCGCGCTCGATTTCCTCCATAATGATGCCGTAGCTGATGTAGTCGAGGCCGCCGCCGCCATACTCTGTCGGGATGGTTGGACCAAAGGCCCCCACGTCGCCAAACTTCTTCACGATCTCTGACGGGAAGTGCGCCTCCTGTGCCCACCGCTCAATGTCGGGGGATATCTCACGCTTCACGAAATCGCGCATCGTCTGCCGGATCAGCAGGTGCTCTTCGGTCAGCAAATCATCAATCTGGAAATAGTCGGGCGCTCCTGCGGATTCGTGGGCCATAGCTTGGTTGTTAGTTGTTGATAATTGATTGTTTTTGCCGTTTGGCATGAACACAATCCATAAAAGCAAGTTAGCAATTTTGGCGGCAATCCATCAAAAAAAGCCTCACCGGTTGGCGAGGCTTTTCCATATAGCAGCGGAGAGGCGTGCTTAAAACTTCAGCCCTACAGACAGCAGGTAGTTGCGGGTGGCCTGCGGGTAATAGAAGTTCTCGGTGATCTGGTCGCCGTAGATATAGCTGAAGGTATACCCGTTGGCCGCATACCGCTCGTTGAACACGTTGTTAATCAGCAGCCCCAGTTCCAGTTCCTTCAGCAGGCTTTTAAAGCCCACGGTATACCGGAACCGCAAATCGCCCACTTGGTAGGCCGGGATAATGCGGCTGTCGTTCTCAGTGTTGTCGAGGTACTGCTTGCTCACGGTTTTGTAGAGGAAAGCCGCCCGCAGCCCTTTCAGCGGCTGCACCTCCAGCTGGTTCGTGGTCACCCAGTCCGGCGAGAAGGCGATGCGCGTTTTATCATACCTGTTTTGTACCTGGTCCCCGTTCTCGTAGTCATCCACAAACTCATTAAACAAATCGATGCGGCTGTTGCTATAGGCCAGATTGGTGCTGAAAGTTGCATTCTCCCCTAACTTCAGGGCACCGGCCAGCTCCACGCCCTGGCGGTAACTGTCCGGGATGTTGGTGCGGGTATAGGCTCCCACGTCGTTAATCTGCCCGGTCAGCACCAGTTGGTTGGTATAATCCATCAGGTAGGCGTTCAGCTCCACATTTGCCAGCAAAGGCATCCCGGCGAGCTGCGCCAGGGCAAACTGACCGCGGTACCCGGCCTCCACGTTCTGCAGTTGCTCGTGCTTCGGGCGGCTGCTTGGCGTCGACTCAGTGAAGTCGTCGCGCACCGGCTCGCGGTTGCCCACGGCGTACGAGGCATACAACTGGTGCGCAGGCTGCAGGTCGTAGGAGATGCCCACTTTCGGGTTCCGGAAGGTATAGCTGGCGTTTTGCGTGATGTTCTCGCCATCGTTGTCGAACCCAAGGAAATCGTAGTTGACGGTGCGCAGCTGCAGGTCGCCGAACACATGCAACTGCTCCGTGAGGCTGTAGTTCACTTTCGCGAAGACGTTGAAATCGGTCTTCTTGGCGTCATTGTCGTAGTACCGGTCGCGGATGTTGGAGGTAGAGGCAAAGCGCGCCCAGATAATCTCCCCGAAATGGCTGCCCGCATACCGGTTCCAGGCGCCGCCGAGCGTGGCGTGCAGCTTACTGTTGGGGGTATACTGCAGCGCGTAGGTGGCACCGTAAAAATCATTGTCGAGCCAGCGGCGGCGGATCAGGTCGGTGGTGGCAACCTCTTCATCGCCGATCACAACGTTGGCCAGGCCATAGTCCGCCAGGTCATCATCGGCCCGAAACTGCTCGTAGTAGCCCCGCCCATAGGTATAGTGCAGCGCCCCCGAGAAGCTGAGCTCCGGCATAAAATCATGCGACACGTGCAGTTGGTAGTGGTCCTGCTGGTAGTTGTCTGTCTCGTTGTCGTAGGTATAGAAGTTATACCGGCGGCCAGAGGTCAGCAGGTTCTCGCGGTCTGCGCCCTCAATGTAATTCCGGTCGATGTAGGCCTGCAGGTCGGCGGCGTTGCCGTACACTAGCGCCTCAGGCGTGCCATACCAGGCCTGGTAAGTCTGCTCCTTGCCCGAGAAGGTGATGAATTTCACCGATGTCTTGTCGCCGTAGTAGCCGCCCGAGAAGTAAAAGGATTTCAGGTCGGAGGAGGCGCGGTCCACGTAGCCGTCGGAGGCGATGCGCGAGAGGCGGCCATCGAAGGCGAACTTGCCGTTGAGCAGGCCCGTGCCGAAGCGCACGTTGTTGCGCCAGGTGTTGTATGAGCCGAAGGTGTTGTCGGTCTCGGCGTAGGCCTCGCGCCGCACCTGCTCCGTCTGGATGTTGAGACTGGCCCCGAAAGCGCCCGCCCCATTAGTGGAGGTGCCCACCCCACGCTGCACCTGTATGTCCTGCACCGAGGAGGCAAAGTCAGGCATGTTCACGAAAAACACGCCGTGGCTTTCGGAGTCGTTGATCGGGATGCCGTTCACCGTAACGTTGATGCGCGTGATGTCGGAGCCCCGGATACGGATACCGGTATAGCCCACGCCTGCGCCCGCGTCTGAGTTTACCACCACCGAGGGCACCTGCTCCAGCAGGTAAGGCAGGTCCTGGCCAAAGTTTCGGGCCGCAATCTCCTCTTGGCTCACGTTGGTGAAGGTGGTGCCGGTGCGCGTATCGGCCCGTGTGGCCTGCACCACCACCTCGCTGGCCTGCAGGGCCTGCGGTTGCATCGGCACGCTCAGGTCGGTGTCTTGCCGCAGGCGCACTGCCACGGTCTTTGGCGCATACCCCAAAAAGCGCACCTGCAGGGTATAGGTGCCTGCTGGCAGGCCCTGAAAAGAAAAGGCGCCGTCTGCACCCGTAGACACGCCAGTGCCCATACGCGCAAGCGTTACGTTGGCGCCGACCAGTGGCTCGCCTTTGGCGGCATCGGTTACGCGCCCGCTCAGCTGGTACTGGGCCAGCAGTTGCAGGGGCAGCAGGATAGCTGCCACCGCGATTAAAAATTTACGCATTCTGAATTGTAATCAACTGGTGAAACATACAGGCATGCCAGGGGGCAGGCATCCTGTTCAAATTAGTTTCCCGTTTTTTCCCTTCGCCGGCATTACCCGGATCAGGTGCAATGGGTATGATCTCAGCCCGTTTTGATAAGGCACCCCCTAAACTGCCCCAAAGGTACGGGGCGAATCGGTCTAAAGCAAAGCGCAACATTGTGGGGCCCGAATCCGTTTTGGCTCCGGTAGCCATTTGCCTACTCAAAAACTGGCTTTACAGATAACCACTTAGGGCAAAAGTACGTTGTAAAAATTACCGGGCAGCCCGCTTCTCGCCTGTATAGCGCAAGGCCCCTTCCCGGAAAATAAGGCCACCAGAAAACCAGATGTATTAAAGTATACCGCGATGATGATCAGCATTTTATATACAGTAGCGCTTTTAACGATATTAGCCTACTATGCATTCGCCCCACGCAAAAGATTCAACCGCCCTCCATCCACTGACAATGACGATGACGGAGGCGAGCCGCTCGGCGATGACCTGCCAGACCTGGACCTGCCGCCGGGTATATCACTGCCTATCAACGACTTTGAGCCACGGTATGATTTCCGGAACATCAAAGTACCGAAGTTTCCGGAGCCATCGTTGCATTGACCCCAGCCCTTAAGCACAGCTTAACGACAACGGCCCCACCAGATACAAAATCTGGTGGGGCCGTTGTCGTTAAGGCTTGTCCTATCGCTTTGTTACTGGACCGTAACAGTGAATGTGCGCTCAAATGTCTGCCCGGGAGGCAACTCGTTTATACCCTCCTTTTCCTCTAACTCCCCGGTGTCGCCCTCCCGGCTGGCAAGGCCGCACCACGGCTCGATGCACACAAACGGCCCCGGCTTCGACCAGATACCCAGGTATGGGAACCCCTCAAATGCCACCTCAATCCGCATCGGGTTTGTGTGGCTTGCCAGGGTCACCTTCTCTGAGTTGAGGCGCTTGAGCACCAGGGCATCCTGATCGAAGAGGTCGTGGCTCAGCGGCAGGATCTTGCTTTGGTCCAGCACGCGCTCTGTTTCGCCATTTTGCAGGCCCTGGGCGTTCAGCAGGTGGCGGCTTGCGGTTTCCTCCTTCTCAAACTCCAGGTAATAGTCTTCGTAACGCTCGTTAGGGTATAGCGGCATGTTAAAGCCCGGGTGCGCCCCCACTGAGAAGTACAGCTTGGTATGGTCGGTGTTGGTTACCTGATACGTGACTGCGAGGCTGTTCCCCTTCAGCCTGTATGCGACCAGAAACCTGAACTTGAAGGGATACTGCTCCAGCGTCTGCTCATCGTGGGTGAGCTCGAACACCATTTTCTCGCGCTGCTCCTCCACCAGCCTGAACTCCCGGCGGCGGGCGAAGCCATGGCGCAGCATATGGAAGGTTTCGTTGTTGTAGGTATACTGCTGGCCTGGCAACTCGCCCACGATCGGGAACAGGTTAGGGGCGTGGCCTGCCCAGACGGAAGGGTCTCCCGCCCAGATCAGCTCCATGTTCTCGTCTTTTTTCACGAGGTGCTGCAGCTCAGCCCCCAGGCTCTCTACCCCCACTCGGTATGCGTCGTTTTCTATGAAGTATAGCATTGTTTCGTTATTTCAGGTGAATGTTGTTGTCCAGAAGCGCATCCACGTGCTGGCGGGCCCGTTGCAGCCGCTCCGCGTGTTGGCCGTGGATCTCGGCAAACGGCACGCCCATGGCCTGTAGCTCCCGCTTGTACCAGTCGTAGAAAAACTGGCGCAGGTGCGGGTGCTCGCGCTGCGGGTCGGGCTCCCACGGCAAATCAACGCCCATCAGCAGGCAAAGGTTATAGTCCTGCCGCTTTAACTGCTCGAGCATCCAGGCGGGGCAATGGCCAAAGGCATGCTCGCTCCATACCTTGAGCACCAGCAAATCGGTGTCGGCGAAGAGAATATCCCTGGCCTGTAGCCGCGCCTGCTCTTCCAGCGCCAGCTGCCCCCGGGCGATGGCCTCAATGTCTGCCAGGGTATATGGCCTGCCCAGGTTGCCGACGTAAGTGCGGGCGTACTCCGGTACCCATACCGTGCCATAGTGCTGGGCCAGCTGCCCGGCCATGGTAGACTTGCCCGTCGATTCCGGGCCTGTGATGGCGACTCGTAACATAGGGGCAAATGTCGGTAAAATGCGCTTCAATTTCAGGGTTGCGGCAAGGGCAAACGCAGATTAAAGAAAACGCAGCTCAGGGTGATCCGCTGGTCAGTGGCAGTGCGGGCCGGGACGGCTTGCCTTTAAAACGCGGGAGGGAGGCATTTTCATACCTCCCTCCCGGTGTTTATATACGCAATGAAATTCGTTCAATTATGTGAAAAGCTGTAATCGTAGAAGTTGTACACTTCTACAACTTTGGGCTGTTCAACGCCATGCTGGTTTAAATTCACTTGCTTCGGGCTTTCGTCAGGGGACTCATACCCCCACTTTAAGCGATTCTCAAACTTCAACTCTTCGGGTAACTCAAGTTTACGTTGTTTCATATGCTGCAAGGTTGGTGGTGAAACAATCTACGTCCGGATGGAGGAGCGCAGCACTAGTGTTTGCTTAACGTTTACGAGAAACGTACCCGCTAAGTATTTCACAAAAAGACGAAATTGTAGCACTATGCGTTCCCTTGGGCCGCAACCAGTTGCCGGGCCTGCAAATCCCTGCTCCAGTCGCGGTACCCTTTGATGCAGAGCAACAGGAAGATGAAGTACAGAAAACTGGTCAGGTAGAGTTCTTTGTAAAAATAAACGCCTACGTAAAGCACGTCTACCACCAGCCATACCACCCAGTTCTCGATCTGCTTCTTGGCCATCATCCAGTAGCCGATCAGGCTAATGGCCGTGGTGGCGGCATCGGTATAAGAAAGGTCAGCATCAGTGTAATTGTCCAGAAAGTAGCCCAGGCCCAGCGTGAACACCACCCCCAGGCCGATGAGCGTCGCCAGTTCTCTTGGGTGTACGTGGCCAACCTTGCGCGTGGTATGGCCTTTGCCGCCGTAGAGCCACACATACCACCCGTACAGGCTCGTGATGAAGTAAAAGGCGTTCAAGCCCATGTCGGCGTACAGGCGGGCATCATAAAACACCAGCACGTACATCGACACGCTGACCAGACCCACGGGCCACGCCCAGATATTCTGTCGGGTGGCCAGCCATACATTCACCACACCCGTCAGCACGCCGATCAGCTCAAACGGATCCATGGCCAGCAGGGCCTCCCCTAAAGTTTGAAGGATATTCATCATCGCAATTTAAAAGCCTGAGGCAGCGAATGTAAACAAACTACTGCGTAATTTTGAGCGCTCGGCGAAACAATCCGGCCGCGGCAGCGCTACATCTATATCCCCATAACCCAAAGCAGCACACCCCCATGGACGAGATTACGGCTCAGGAACTGA
The DNA here is from genome assembly GCF_022601975.1 of Pontibacter sp. E15-1. GTDB lineage: Bacteria > Bacteroidota > Bacteroidia > Cytophagales > Hymenobacteraceae > Pontibacter. The sequence goes on along the minus strand of NZ_JAKVIR010000004.1, from coordinate 27,887 downwards.
AAGCGCGGCTGGCACACAGCACCAACATACAGCTCGTGGATGTGCGGGAGCCGTCGGAGTTTGAGCTTTGCAACCTGGGCGGCGAGCTTGTGCCGCTGGGCGATCTGCCAAAGCAGGCCAGCCGCATCCGCCGCGACATACCCGTGGTGATGATCTGCCACCACGGTTTCCGGAGCGCGCAGGCCATCCACTACCTCACCCAGCGCCTGGGCTACGAGAACCTCCTCAACCTGAAAGGCGGCATACACGCCTGGGCCACGCTCGTAGACCCCACCATGCCCACGTATTAAGGCACCCTGGCAAAAAGCCGCTTCGTGCTGAACATGCCCCGCCCCTGGCTTGTTGTGTCGTTATGGCCACGGCAAGCAGGTATAAAGGCGCTGCGCCGCCAGCACGCCGCCCACGGCAAACGGGCTTTTGAGCGCCTCAGCCCTGATAGCCAGGCCATATAAAATATTAATTCCTTATTTGCCGCATCTTCCAAAGATATTTTCGTAATTTTACGCGGCAAATAACAACCCCTAAATTATTTGCCATGATCTCCGATCAGTCTAAGATTTTATTTGAGGCGCTCACCTACGATGACGTGCTTCTCCTCCCGGCTTACTCCGAGGTACTCCCCCACCAGACAGATACTTCTTCGCAGCTCACGCGCAACATCCGCATCAACGTGCCGCTTGTTTCGGCTGCCATGGACACCGTGACCGAAGCTGATCTGGCCATTTCGATGGCGCAGGAAGGCGGGCTTGGCATCATCCATAAAAACATGTCGATCAAGAAGCAGGCGCAGCAGGTGCGGAAGGTGAAGCGCTCGGAGAGCGGCATGATCCTGGACCCGATCACCCTGAACGAGAAGGCTACTCTGGGCGACGCCGTGCAGATCATGACCGACAACAAGATCGGCGGCATCCCGATCGTGAACGACGCGGGCAAGCTGACGGGCATCATCACCAACCGCGACCTGCGCTTCGAGAAAGACCTGACCCAGGGCGTGTCGTCTGTCATGACCGCCCAGAACCTGATCACGGCCGCCAAAGGCACGGACATGGCAAAGGCCGAGGACATCCTGCAGGAGTATAAGATTGAGAAACTGCCTGTGGTGGACGACGAGGGCAAGCTGGTTGGCCTGATCACGTATAAAGACATCCTGAAGAAGAAAGACCGCCCCTTCGCCTGCAAAGACGAGTTTGGTCGCCTGCGCGTGGGAGCCGCCGTTGGCGTGACGCCCGATGTGCTGGACCGCGTGAAGGCGCTGGTAGAGGCGGGTGTGGATGTGATAAGCGTAGACACGGCGCACGGCCACTCCAAAGGGGTGTTGGAGGCTGTCCGGAAGATTAAGGCCGCGTTCCCTGACCTGGACTTGATAGCGGGCAACATCGCCACAGCCGAAGGCGCCCGGGCACTGGCCGACGCTGGCGCTGACGCCGTGAAAGTGGGCGTGGGCCCCGGCTCTATCTGCACCACCCGCGTGATTGCCGGTATCGGCATGCCGCAGCTTTCTGCCGTGATGGAGGCCGTGAGAGGCCTGCAGGGCACTGGCGTTCCGGTGGTAGCCGACGGGGGCATCAAGTTCTCAGGCGATATCGTGAAGGCGCTGGCGGGCGGCGCAAGCACCGTGATGATCGGGTCGTTGCTGGCAGGCACCGAAGAGGCCCCGGGCGAGATGATCATCTACGAAGGCCGCAAGTTCAAGAGCTATCGGGGTATGGGCTCGGTGGAGGCGATGGAAGACGGCTCGAAAGACCGTTACTTCCAGAGCGACGAGAAGGACGCCAAGAAACTGGTGCCAGAGGGCATCGTGGGCCGCGTGCCCTACAAAGGCCTGGTGCAGGAGGTGATCTACCAGTTGGCCGGCGGTATCCGTGCGGGTATGGGCTACTGTGGCACGCCTAGCATCGAGAAGCTGCAGGAAGCCAAGATGGTGAAGATAACGGGCGCGGGCCTCCGCGAAAGCCATCCGCACGATGTGCAGATTGTGCGCGAGGCGCCGAACTACAGCCGCTAAGGCATGGCCCTGGCAACAGCGCTAACTCAGGCACCCGTGGCCGGTTTCCCGGCCTGCGGGCAGCTGCAATAAGGTGTAACGAAAAACGGAAGAAGCGGGTGGCAGAGATCAACCTCTTCTTTCGTTTTACGTTATGCAAACTGGTTTTTCCAAACTCTAGCCCTACATCTTGTTCAAAGAGAAGAAAAAATTATTACCTTTCCTTAATATTTCATCAAAGAATCATACCCTGTTACAACAGGAAAACAAAACAGCGGACACCCGTTCTATGCTTAACAAGACGAATGCGAAATCTTTACTGGTTACTTCTGCTATCGTCAGCTGGGCTCTGCTGCTAGCAAACGTCTTGATGTCTGCCGAGAGCCTACGGCAACAGGGCACGGCCAAAATAGTCATGCCCTTTGTCACCAACCTCCTCATCGTTGCCTTCATCGTCTCCGTCTTCCTTTTTCAGCGCCTGAGCACCAGCACGCTGAAGGGCATTGACTTTATCGGCTACCTCTGGAACCTGTTTTCGAAGGCGGCGGTGGCGGCTTACCTGAGCGTGGCCCTTTTCCTGGGCTACAAGGTGATGATTAACTACACAGAGGCGGGGTCTCCGCTGCTGTTGCACCTGGTATACCAGATCAACTTCGGCCTGCTGGTTATTTTCCTGGCGAAGGCGTTTTATATATGGCGCCAGCTGCTGCTCTACCACAAGAACAAGTTCCTGCAGATTGCCTGGGACTGGTTTGAGATCCTGCTGGGGGCCACGCTGCTGCTCACCGTCTTCGACTTTAACTATACCAGCTTTATCTTCCTGCCGCTGCTGGCCCTCATGGGCTTCTACATCTTCTTCCTGTGCACCAACCTGAAGTGGGTGGCCTACCTCACCTTTAACAACAAAAGCCGCTCGCTGGTATTGCTGGGCGCCATCCTGCTGAGCTGCTACATCTTCCTGCGCTTTTTCAATGGCCTGAAAGACAGCCCGGACCTGGTGATCGACTACACCAAGGTGGGCTTTCTGCTGCTGGCCATGATGTTTGTGGGCTTTTATACCCTGGCGGCCTTTCTGGTGTCGCTCTTCAGCCTGCCTACCTCCAGCGTTTTTGAGCAGAAGAGCGAGGACCTGCTCAACTTCCAGCGCCTCAGCCAGTCGATTCAGCAGGGGCAGAGCGAGGCGCAGGTATACGACATGCTGTTCGACAGCACCATCCGGGCCGCCGACGCCAGCGCCGCCTGGTTCGAGCTGGTCCGCAAAGACGAGCCGCAGGTCTCGCACATGCTCAACGTCAACAACGACCAGATTGAGCGCATCCGCCACCTGCTGCTGGCCTACAACATCCACAACATCGACTACATCAACAACAACATGAACCGCAACCCCGGCTTCCGGGACCTGATGCTGCCCTGGAAGTCGTTGATCATACTGCCCATCAAGTCGAAAAAGCACCTGGCCGGCGTGTTATACCTCCTCAAGGACATTGAGCAGGGCTTTGACCGCGAGACAGTAAATGTGCTGCGCACCTTTACCAGCCAAACCATCCTCACCATCGAGAACCTGTGGCTGGTGACGGAGTCGCTGCAGAACGAGCGCTACAAGGAGGAGCTGAAGATTGCCACGCAGGTGCAGGAAAGCCTGATCCCGAAAAACTTTCCGGTCGACAGTTGGTTTGAAATCAGCACGCATGCCGTGGCCGCCAAAGAGGTAGGCGGCGACTTTTACGATTTCCTGCAGCTCAGCAAGTCGCGCATTGCCATTATCATCGGTGATGTGTCGGGCAAGGGGATATCGGCGGCCTTCCATATGGCGCAGATGAAGGGGATCTTCCACGGCCTGATGCAGCAGGACATGCCGCCGAGCGAGTTTATGCAGCAGGCAAACAGCGCCCTGAGCCGCTGCCTGGAGCGGACCTCGTTTATCACGTCGGCGCTCTACATCATCGATTACAGCATGAAAGGCTTTGTGTTTGCACGAGCGGGCCACTGCCATACGTTATACTACAACGCGATGATGGATGACGTGTTCTACTTCCAGACCGATGGGATGGGGCTGGGCATCATCCGGGACAAAAGCTACGCCAACCACGTGCGGGAAATGTTTTACGACTACAACCCGAGCGATGTGATGGTGATCTATACAGACGGTATAGTGGAGGCCCGCAACGCCGCAAACGAGGAGTATGGCGAAGACAGGCTCAAGTACATGCTCCAGCAGACATACCACCTGGAGGCGGAGGACATTAAGTTTGCCATCATCAACGACCTGCAGGATTTTACGGGCCCTGACAACCTGTATGACGACCAGACCCTGCTGGTGATAAAGTTTAAGCCTGTCGAACCTAACAAATGATAACGCCGTAAATTATGCCGATGAAAATAACACGTGAAATAAAAGACAGCACCATCATCATGACCCTTGATGGAGAGCTGGACGCAAGCTCCTCTGTGCTGCTGGACGAAGAATTGTCTGACCCGGGTATAATGGAGTACAGCAAGATTCTGGTCGACTGCAAGAATCTGCACTACATCTCCTCTGCAGGCCTTGGGGTGTTTATCTCCCATTTGCAGCGTTTCGAAGATGCCAGAATCAAGCTGATCTTCTACAACATGCAGGACAAGGTGCGCAATGTGTTTGAGATACTGGGCCTGGACCTGCTGATGACCATTGTCACAGATTACGAGGAAGCGAGGAGTGTTGCCAATGAATAACTCCATTCGGGTAAACTGTACTAAGAAGAACCTGAAGCTGATACGTGACTTCGTCACGGAGTACCTACATGCCCTTTCCCTATCAGACATCCTCATGAACCAGATTGTGCTGGCCGTGGATGAGATATGCGCCAACCTCATCATCCATGCCAACCACGAAGACCCCAGCAAGCACATCCTGCTGGTGATAACCGAGGAGCGGCCGGGCATGCTTAAGTTTGAGATTTCGGACGAGGGCCTCGCCTTTGAGCGCACCAACTACAAAGAGCCGGACATACAGGAGAATATCCGCAACGGCAAAAAGGGCGGGGTGGGCATTGCCCTCGTCAACCGCATCATGGACCGGGTGGAGTTTAAAACCAATGGCTCCAGCAACACCTGCCTCCTTTTCAAGAAAATCAAGTAACGCCCCGTACACACTTTCGCTGCGCATTCGCCGTTATCGGGAACGAAACCATTTGCCATTGGATTATGGTTATGCTTTTTGACTTATCTGTCAGAAAAATTAACTAAAATTGCATTATCTGATCCTGATCAGCAAAAGACAAATTCTCTTAAACCAACCTATGCGCAGCAATCACCTACTTGTTGCGGCAGCAGTCCTGCTAATGGCCGGCTGTACCGCCTCCAAGAAGAACGACCGAAAAGAACCCACCATCGCCACACTGGGCACCCAGCCTGTTTCCACCTCGGAGTTTCGCTATGTGTACGAGAAGAACAACAGTGGCAACGAGGACGCCTATACCCGCGAAAGCCTTACCGAGTACCTGGACCTGTATACCAGCTTCAAGCTGAAGGTGCTGGAGGCGGAGAGCATGGGGGCAGACACCACCATGGCCTTTAAGCGCGAGCTGGAAGGGTATAAAGAGCAACTGGCGCAACCCTACCTCACCGAGAAAAGCGTGACAGACCAGCTGGTGAAAGAGGCCTATGCGCGCATGGGGCAAGAGGTAAGCGCCTCCCACATCCTCATCAGCCTGCCCCAGGACGCAGCCCCCGAAGACACGCTGGCGGCCTATAACCGGGCCATGGAACTGCGCAAGCAGGCACAGGCCGGGGAGGATTTCGGCAAGCTGGCCCAGCAATACTCCCAGGACCCGTCGGCTGCAGACAACAGCGGGCAGCTGGGTTACTTCACCGCCCTACAGATGGTATACCCCTTCGAAGACGCGGCCTTCCGGACCCCGGTCGGCGAGGTGTCGGAGCCGGTGCGCACCCGCTTTGGCTATCACCTGATCAAGGTAAACGACAAAAGACAGGCGCAGGGCGAGGTGCGTGTGGCGCACATCATGGTGCGGGCCACACCGGGCATGCCCAAAGCCGATTCGCTGGCGGCCAAGCAGCGCGTAGACGCGATTTACAAACGCGTGCAGCGCAACGAAAGCTGGGAAAAGCTGGCGGCAGAGTTCTCAGAAGACGCGAATACAGCCAATAACGGCGGCGAGTTGCCTTGGTTTGGCACCGGCCGCATGATCCCGTCCTTCGAGGTGACTGCTTTTGGCCTGCAGAAACCGGGCGAAGTGGCCCAGCCCGTGCTTACCCCGTATGGCTGGCACATCATCAAGCTGATCGAGAAGCGGGGTATGGCCAGTTTTGAGGAGATGGAGCAGAACCTGCGCAACAAAATCGCAAAAGACTCGCGCTCCGAGCTCAACAAGACCGCCTTCATCAAGCGCATAAAAGCTGAGAATCAGTTCACGGAAAACGCTGCAGCCAAGGAGGCCGCCTTTGCCAAAGCCACGGACGAGCTGCTGCAAGGCAAATGGACGTTTGACGAGACAGACAAAACAAAAGACCAGACCTTGTTCACCATACAGGGCAAGGCCTATACCATCGGCAGCTTCTGGCAGTACGCCAAAGAGACGCAGCAGCCACGGGCCACAGGAACCCCGGCCCACGCCATGCGCCTGCTCTACGACGCATACGCGGACCAGCGCCTGATGGAGTATGAGAAAGAGAACCTGGAGAACAAGCACCCCGATTACCGCATGCTGGTGCAGGAGTACCACGACGGCATCCTGCTTTTCCAGATGATGGACGAGAAGGTATGGTCGAAGGCGGTGGAGGACTCTGTTGGCCTGAAGAACTACTTCGAGCAGCACAAAGACAAGTATACCTGGGGGCCGCGCGTGCAGGCAACCGTGATCAGCGCCGCCAGCAAAGAGCTGCTGCAACAGGCGCAGGAGCAGATGGCCAAGCGCCGCTATCCCATCAGCTTCGCCCGCCTGACCGATATACTCTTCGAGCAGAACAAAGCCACCCTCACGCAGGAAGGCACTGCAAAACTGGACGAACTGGCAGCGCTGCTGAAAGGCAACGAAGCCCTGACCCTGGGTATAAACGGCCACACCGATTCCCGGGAAGCCTCCGCGAACAAGAACCTCGCGGCCCAGCGTGCCGGCAAGGCCTCAGCATACCTGGTTGCCCAGGGTATACTAGCCGAGCGCCTGAGCACCAGCAGCGCAGGCGCAAAAGCCCAGGTGGGCCCCGACAACACAGAGACGGGCCGCAGACGCAACCGCCGCGTGTCGTTTGAGCTCTATACCTCAGAGCTGGGTGCCCTCGCTGACCAGCTGAACGCAAAAAGCAACAACCCGCTAGGTGTCCAGATCACGGAGAAGAAATTCCAGAAAGGCGACAACAAAGCCCTGGACACGGTGGCGTGGGAGAAGGGAACCTATACCGTGCAGCAGAACGGCCGGGAGTACCTGATCATCATAGAAGACGTGCTGGAGCCCGGTTTCAAGCAACTCAACGAAGTGCGCGGCCTCGCTATCTCTGACTACCAGAATTACCTGGAGCAGCAGTGGGTAAGCCAGCTGCGCGAGAAGTACCCGGTAAGCATCCAGCAGGCTGAAATAGACAAGCTGGTGAAGCAATAGCCATTTTGCGCGCCCATATACGGCTTAAGTCAGAATAAAGCAGTAAATTGTGCGTTTGACTTTAGCGTAAGTATACATATCAATTGTTACCGTTTTGAAAAACCCATTATATTTTGCCAAAGTAGCCTTTGTGGCCATCTGTCTGATGGTATTCTCCTCTGCCTTGCATGCCCAGGCCCCTGTGCAGCGCAAAGTGGACGGCATCATCGCAAAGGTGGATAATTACATCGTTTTACGCTCTGATGTAGAGTTCGGCTACCTGCAATACCTGCAGCAGTCGAAGCAGCAGCCTAACGAAGAGTTGAAGTGCGACATCTTCCGGTCGTTGCTGCAGGACAAGCTGTTGCTGGCCCGCGCCGAGATTGACTCTGTGGTGGTGGATGAGCCCATGGTGGCCGACCAGCTGAACCGCCGCATCCAGTACCTGGCTGGCCAGGTGGGCGGTGTGGAGCGCCTGGAGCAGTACTACAACAAGAGCATCAACCAACTGAAGGAGGAGCTGCGACGCACCGTGCGCGAGCAGATGGTGATGGAGAAGATGCAACAGGAGATCTCAGGGAAAGTAGTCGTGACCCCGAAGGAGATCAGAAAGTACTTTAACAGTATCCCGACAGACAGCCTCCCCTATTTTTCGAGCGAGGTGGAGCTTGGCCAGATCGTGAAGTTTGCGGCTGTGAGCAAGACGCAAAAGCAGGCAGCCCGCGAACAGCTGGAGGCCCTGCGGGCGCGCATTGTGGCAGGCGAGGATTTTCAAACGCTAGCCAAGCAGTTCTCCCAGGACCCAGGGTCTGCGCAAGCGGGAGGAGAACTGGGGTTCTTCAAGAAGAAAGAGCTGGTGCCCGAGTATGAGGCAGCCGCACTGCGCCTGGAGCCAGGCGGGATGTCCAACGTGATCGAGTCGCAGTTCGGGTTTCATCTTATTCAGCTGATCGAGCGCCGCGGGCAGGAGTTCAACACGCGTCATATCCTTATCAAGCCCGCCACTGCCACCGTGGATGTGCAGGAGGCAGCCACGGAGTTGGACAGCATCCGGACACTGATCCTGAACGACAGCCTCACGTTTGCCAAGGCCGCTAAAGACTTCTCGGACGACAAGACAACCAAAGACAACGGCGGCATGATGCGTAACGGCTCCTCTGGCGGCACCTATATCTCCATGGACCAGGTAGACCCCTCCATCTTCTTCGTGATCGACACCATGACTGTGGGCGATATCTCCCGGCCAATCCCGTTCACGACCGAGGATGGCAAGCAGGCCATGCGCATCATTTACCTCAAGGGGAAATCCAAGCCGCACCTGGCCAACCTGAAGGACGATTACCAGCGCATTTCCACAGCGGCACTGTCTGAGAAACGCGGCAAGGCCGTTGACGAGTGGTTCCGCAAGAACATCGGCACAGTGTTTATCGAAATCGACCCGGAGTACCAGGACTGCGGCGGCCTTCAGCAATTAATGCAATAAGCGAACATGAAGCAGTATACCTCCGACAAAGAAGCGGCCGACGCGCTCTACCACGTCTACCAGGAACTCACCTCCGAAATCTCTAAAGTGATAGTGGGCCAGGAGGAAGTGGTAAGGCTGGTGCTTACGGCTGTTTTCTGTCAGGGGCACTGCCTGCTGGTGGGTGTGCCGGGGCTTGCCAAAACGCTCCTGATCCAGACCATTGCCTCCTCCCTCGACATGAGCTTCAACCGCGTGCAGTTTACGCCCGACCTTATGCCCTCCGACATTGTGGGTGCCGAGACGCTGGACAAAGACCGCAACTTCAAGTTCGTGACCGGGCCGGTGTTTGCCAACATTGTGCTGGCCGACGAGATTAACCGGACGCCGCCCAAAACGCAGGCGGCCCTGCTCGAGGCCATGCAGGAACACGCCGTGACGGTGGCCGGTCGCCGCTACGAATTGCCGAAGCCCTTCTTTGTGCTGGCCACCCAGAACCCAATCGAGCAGGAAGGCACCTATCCCCTGCCTGAGGCGCAGCTCGACCGCTTTATGTTCAACATCACCCTGGGCTACCCGAGCTATGCCTCCGAGCTCCAGATCGTGAAGAACACAACGGGCGCTGTGGTGAACACGCTCAACAAGATCCTGCATGCCGACGACATCCTTGCCTTCCAGCAACTGGTGCGCCGCGTGCCTGTGGTGGACAATGTGGTGGAGTATGCCGTGAAACTGGTGCACACCACCCGCCCGGACATGCCTATGGCCTCGCCGCAGGCAAACCAGTACCTGGAGTGGGGCGCGGGCCCAAGAGCCTCGCAGCACCTGATTGTGGGTGCCAAGTGCAACGCCATCCTCAACGGCAAGTATAGCCCTGACATTGAGGACGTACAGGCCGTCGCCCTCCCGATTCTGCGCCATCGCATCGTGCGCAACTTCAAAGCCGAGGCAGAGGGCATCACCGTAGAGCAGATAATCAACGAGCTGCTTTAATTGTTGGTTATTGATGGCTGATTGCTTAAAGGGTTATTCATAGTGCTTTAAGCCTTCAACAATTACCAATCAGCCATCAACCATTCTATCCCAGCGATTGCATGTACACTAAATTGGTGTATTTTTGCAGCTTAACCTTTACTCACCTTACCCTTTTATATATGGAAGCGGCTGCCCTATTCTTTCGCTTTAAAGAAAATCTGGCCACAGTTGTCGGTGCCTTCAACAGCAAGCTGGAAATTGGCACGATGCCCTACAGCACATCGGTGCCACTGGAGATTAACCTGCTGGCTGATCTGCTGCACCTGTATGGACACGCGTTCAGTTCGGATGTGATCGGGACGAAGCGCGCGGAGGATTTCCAGCAGTGGTACCTGCAGCACGAGGCGAAAGTGAACGAGACGATGCACCGCATTCTCGAAGACAAGAAAGCCTATATCAAAACGGCGACGGGGGTGGTGCTGCAGAAGGAGATGCTCTACCGCCGCCTGGAGTTTTTCAAGGAGACTGCCCATACCCTGGCGGTGATGATGGCCCAGCAACAACTGCACAGCCCAAAGCATTTCAGCTATCCTTACCTGAACGCTTAACTGGCCACGCACAGTGCTTATCCGGTAAAAAGACGATAACCTTACCTCTCAGAGGTATAAAAGCCAGCGCCCCATCCAGTAGCGCTGGCTTTTAATTTATACCATGATCGAATGCGTTATGCGTACTGGAGTATTCTTATACAGCATTTATCCTCAAACTGCCATACCCCATACCTAGCCCCCTCTTCAGTTGCTATCCAAAATTCACCAATAGCTTTGCTAAACACTGGCGCAAGCGTCCGCTTGTGCCGTTCTTGTGACTGGTTATACTTTGTGAGGCACAAGCGGACGCTTGCGTCATAGAGAGTACTTATCTCATCGAGAGTACTTATCTATGGATAGTGGTATAATTCCGGGTTCACATTAAAATAACTCCTTCACGCGTGCCCCCTCTTGTGTTCCTTTCAGCCTTCGAGATGGCTGGCAACGCATCGGGTCATTAACCACGGGCTGCAGTGCACTGGCCATACTGGCAAAGCCTGCGCGCCCGTTTTCCCGTGGTTCCCGTATGCAATATTAGAGATACTCTATAATATACCCTTCACCTTTTAAAGCCACAGCACATGAGTTATCTATACAACATTTTACCCGATGCCAGCGAAGAACAACTTGACACAAAGCACCTTATTCTTCGGCCGTATGAGGAAGGCGATGCGCGTGACTTCATGCGCCTCCTGCAGGAAAACACCGCATACCTGAATCCAGCGTTTGCCGGGTGGCTGGCCCGCGTACAGGTACTTGAGGATGCCCGGACGCAGTTGCGTCAGTTGCGCACAGAATGGGACAGCCGCCGCACGTTCGACTTTGGCGTGTGGCAGAAAGGCGAGAACTCATACATCGGCAACATCGCATTGAAAAACCTGGAGCGCGCTGTCCCGAAGGCGGAGGTGGCCCTGTACTTCACGGAGTGGCCCAGCAGCAGAAACCTGGCACTGGAGGCTTTGCAGGCAGTGCTGCAGTTTGCCTTTGGCTCACTCGGGATGAACAAGGTATACATGCGTTGCACCAACTCGAACCACAGTTACGGGGAACTGGCCCTTGAAAGCGGTTTCCGGCAAGAGGGCGTGCTGCGAAATGACTACCGCGGAGCCGATTCGGAAGAGCTCCTCGACCTGAGCTACTACGGTATTACCCGCAACGACTTTGAGCAACTGAGTTCGCAAAAACAGGCAAACTCCGAGGCGCTAACGTAACCCGCGTCCCGGGTACCTGCTAAATTGGGAAGGAGTTGCCTGCCCTTTCTGCTCACTTTTTGGGCTTTGCCACGAAGAACTCTGTGTCAAGGGTGAGGTAAAAGCCGCTGGAAAACTCCAGCTTCGGGTTATCCAGGTCCATGACCGGCTCCAGGCGCATGGTCAGGTTGAGGTGGTCTATGATCTCGATGTCCTTCATCAGGCGCAGGAGCAGCAGGCGCCGCTCTTCCTGCAGATAGTCCGGGTATTTGTAGGTGGTGGATGCCGACTGGTATAGTTTTCCGCCCAGCTCCGCCAGGTAGCCCTTGCCCTGCCAGTAACTCAGCATCATGTTCAAATGCTTTGTGTCTGCTCCGGCGTTCAGGTAGATGCCGTGCCCTTTCCGGTAAGGCAACTGATAATCATTTGAGAAATCCCGGAAGCCGACCAGATAGTTTTGGGTGTATAGCCGGTGCAGTACTTTCCGGGCATATACCTTTTCCAGCTCAATTCCGATAGCTGTGTTGGCCAGGGTGGTAAGCGGCAGGTCTGAGGCGTCTATCTGGCCGCCCTTGTGCTGCGCTGTAAACTGCAGGGGCAACGTCAGGCGCAGGCTGTCGGCGGCGTTTTTCCGGCCAGGGCGCTCCATCAGCTGCAGGCGCAGCGCCGCGCCGCCGTTTATTCGCTCCTGATCATCCTCCCCCCTATAGAGCATATTGTTCCAGTCTACCCACGTGTCGAGCACCACGGTATGCGTATGGAGCTTGTACTGCAGGCCGTTCTCCAGGCGGTTGGTAATCACGCGCTCAAAATCGTAGAGCGGCTCTATGTAGCCGTGGTTCAGGCTTCCCTCCAGCGTCCCGAACAGCAGGGCCCAGGTGTCGCGTTGCAGCTTCACGGTGAAAGTGGGCGCTATATCCTGATACCCGGAGCTGCCGAAGTCCTTCCACAGGAAAACGCCCGCCTCCAGGCGCACCGACGCTGCAGGATAGTAAATTAGTTTGGGGTTGAGTTGATAGCCAAAGAGGGTATAGCCATCCGCGATTTTGTTGAAGTACTCGTTGTTCCTGAAGAAACCGAAGGAGTAGAGTCCGAATTTCAGTTTCCCGGCATCCTCAGCTTCTAGAGCTGTTTTTAGCAGTAAGGCATCATTATTTGTCTGAGCTAGTGCAGCCAGGCTGTTGGCCAGCAAAACACTACCAAGTAAAAGCTTGTAAAAGCGCATAAAAGCATATTCATTGTTCAGAAGAAGGCATCCGGTGCGGTATAACCACGGCTCAACTTACTAAATAATTCCGGTATGCCTACGCAGGGTCAGGGCTGTTGACAGCAATCTTGCTTTCCCATTATGCAAGCGAAGGTATGCGGCGCGGCAGGGAGACAGTACACGACGCGCTTTCGCCATCCAAGCTATCTTAATGCGGTGGTGTTTTCAGTATTAGAAATTGCCTTGCCCAACAATGCCCGGTTATACCCCACCCAATATCCCAGGCGATCATGGCTTTCGTTTACAAGCGCGGGTATTTTGCTGGCTATATCTGTTTCCTCTCGCGGGTCTTTTTTCAGGTCAAAAACCGAGGTTTTGTTGTTCCCGGCATTAAAAATCACTTTATAGTCGCCACTCCGATACCCATACAAATATCCTGACCAGGTAGAGAAAAAATAGGTAGTGTTATCCCTGGAGCTGTCGAAGAGACTCGTCCCGATCCATTCTGTAGGGCTCGGCTCGTGAAGCAGGTCCATAACCGTGACCGGCAAATCCACGAGCCCTCCTACTGCCTGCTTTTGTTGCCCGCAAAATAGCAGCGGGTTGATGAATATCAGTGGTATCCGTATATTCTCCTCGTATATACTAGATCCGTGCCCATACTGGCCGTGCCTGCCGAAAGCTTCCCCGTGGTCTCCTAACACCACCACAACCGTAGACTCTGCCAATCCCTTTTGCTTTAAACCGTCCAGGAGGTTTCCTAAAACAGCATCGCTGTAGTGTAACGCATTGAGGTACCGGTTAAAATCCTCATTCCCGGACACATATGTTTTTTCATTGCCCGACACAAAATACGGCCAGTGTGTTTGCATTGTCCAGAGAACGGCGAAAAACGGGTCCTGTCCTTCCTCCTCGTCCACCCAGTTTAAGAACCCATCTACCATACAGGCTTCGTCTTTACCTGTTTCAGCGCCTTCTGAATCCGACTTGAATGTTGTGGCGCAGGGAGTGTTCTTATGGTCTACTACCACGTCAAATCCACGGTGAGCCAAATACCGGTCAACGTTCATGTATGACAAGTCTGAAAACCCGTAAAATGCGGTTCTGTACTGCTTCTCCTTTAACTCTGAGCTTAGAGTAGGCCAACGGAGATCCGGGTGCTCGTTTACTACGTTCTGAATAGAGATGGCAGGGTATGCCGAGCCTAACATGGAAAAAATAGAATTGACAGACGCTGGCGAGTGAGCGTAACAATCACTGATCACCAACGACTCCGCGAAATGCTTTTTAAGCACAGGCGTAACATTGTAGGTGTCCTGATAGCCAGCCACATATTCTGCAGGCACAGACTCCATCACAAACAGGATGACATTCTTCACTTTAGGGTGAAACGGGGCTTCTGAAGGCTTTCCTATTGCACCTTTATTTTGAATAGGCCGATACGCACGCAGCGAATCCACAGGAAAGTCCCGGGTCATAAAATGTTCCTCCATGTTAGCCCCAAACGACGCGGCAAAAGCAACTACCGGATTTGCCACTTTGCCGTAATCATCGAATCGCTCCTGCTTTAGCTCCTCGATGTACAGGTTTGCGTGGAGCATGTAGTAGCCAAGTCCTGCAGCTACAGCAGTTGCCATAGTAGCGGTTACAAACCCCGTTAACTTGATTTTCCTGGCAAGGGCATATAGCAGCTCCCCTGCCCCTACAGCCAAGGCACACAGCAACAGGATTTTCAACAGGATACCCCATGATATGCCTTCTGCAATGGAATCAACGATAAACTGACTGTCGTTTAGGTTGCTGTTGTATAGGAGTTGGTAGTTGACGGGAGTGTTCAGGATTTTCACAGCCTCAATATTGATGAGAGACCAGACAAGTGCTAGCAGCAGCAGAGAGGCATATACCCCATACGCTGCCTTTTGAATGGCAGCCTTTTTACCGAACAAAAGGCTGATCACCACAAACAAAGCCCATATGCCGAGAATGAGCAGCAAATCCTCATAAGCGATAAAAACAGCTTCCTTTATCGTGCGTTTACTCTGCAGTACAGTGCTGTAAGCCAGTCCATACGTTAGAGTCCGGACATACAACAAGACAAGCATAAAACTTATAGCAAGGCAGCTAATTCTTTTCATCATATTGTAGGGTATGCTGAGTTATCATCTGGCTCATTGCATGAGTTAAACTTATACGAATAAAAAAATAAAAATATGTATAATTTAAATACAGAAAGTCATAAATGCATTAGCATTTGCAAATTGCCGGCGCTGTAAGTCAGCCCAAGTGCCACTGCCCAAGGCTGCCAGTTGACAAACCACAACATAATAGAGAGGGAGTTTTACAGAGAAGCAAGGAGTAAATTTACAGAAAAGCTGCAGCGAGACGTATAGTATATTTCCCCCTCAAACAGCATCTCCATTCTTCTGAATCATACCCCGGCCACTCCCCTACAGGCTGCTTTGCTTCCCAAAACCAAGCGAGGCACTTAAAATCCCAACATGATTAGTATTCTGTATCTAGACTGGTATTTCTTATAAGGAGCAGCAGTTTTTGCGTGTGCTTGCGCAAACCAACTCTATATCAATAAAAAACAAGATAGGAATAGGCTGTACCGGACAATAAAAAAGCGCATAGAACGGCACAAAAACAGCACAGCCTTTGTTAAGATCAGACAGCAGCAACCAACTAAAATAATTAGCAAAATTCCCGCCCGCTTAGTTGCAAGTTGCCTCCGAAAGTAGTAATTTCACCTTCAATATAAAGCTAAATAAACTAAACACATGAGTGTAAGCAACGAAAAACTTAAGGCGTTACAGCTGACCATGGATAAGCTTGACAAGACATACGGCAAAGGAACCGTTATGCGTTTGAGCGACAACAAGGTAGAAGACGTGCCTGCTATATCCACTGGCTCGCTTGGGCTTGATATTGCTTTGGGTATCGGCGGTTTGCCACGTGGCCGTGTTGTGGAGATTTACGGGCCGGAATCATCCGGTAAAACCACACTTACCATGCACTGCATTGCCGAAGCACAGAAGAAAGGTGGCCTGGCTGCCTTTATTGATGCGGAGCACGCATTCGACAAGGCATACGCCCAGAAGCTTGGCATTGACATAGAAAACTTATTGATTTCCCAGCCGGACAACGGTGAGCAGGCCCTCGAGATCGCCGATCACCTGATCCGCTCGGGCGCTATAGATATTATCGTGATTGACTCGGTGGCCGCGCTCGTGCCGAAAGGCGAACTGGAAGGCGACATGGGCGACAGCAAGATGGGCCTTCAGGCGCGTCTGATGTCGCAGGCGTTGCGTAAGCTGACCGGCACGATCAACAAAACCGGCTGTACCTGTATCTTCATCAACCAGCTGCGCGAGAAGATCGGGGTGATGTTCGGTAACCCGGAAACCACCACGGGCGGTAACGCCCTCAAATTCTATGCCTCTGTACGCCTGGATATCCGCCGCATCGGCCAGATCAAGGAGAGCGCCGACAACATTACCGGTAACCGCACCCGCGTAAAAGTAGTGAAGAACAAAATGGCCCCTCCGTTTAAGGTGGTGGAGTTTGACATCATGTATGGCGAGGGCATCTCTAAAGTAGGCGAGATACTGGACCTGGGCGTGGACATGAACATCGTGCAGAAATCCGGTTCATGGTTCTCTTACGACGGAAATAAGCTGGGCCAGGGCCGCGACGGCGTAAAGCAGATCCTGCTGGACAACCCAGAGCTGATGGAGGAGATCGAAGACAAAATCAGAGCCATCGTGAAAGGCGAGCCCGAAAAGGCCGCTGCCGCACTGGACGATGCTGCCATTGCCTCCACAGAAGCTGAGTGAACACTGTTTTCGAACCTGAAATAGCAAAAAGGGCGTTGTACTAAACAACGCCCTTTTCTTTTTTGAATTGATTTGTACCTAATGTATGTTTAACTTAAGCGGAAGTTTAAATTTCGTTTTTAGGCGCGAAAATTCTTCAGGAAGGGCTCTGGCGAAGCGTATTTTGAGCCATATAGCAACCCTATGGAGTGACAGCAATACGCTTCAGGTTCCTGCTGGACGGTTTGCAGCCCAAAAGATGAATTTTAAACTTGCTCTAACTTAAGCCAGCCACAGATATTGGTATAAAACTTGAATAGGGTTAATCTCATAACTCACCAATTCGCAACAGAACGCACCATGAAGAAGTTTTTCCCCGGACTCCTTATTCTTACCCTCATACTGGCGGGCTTTGCCGCAAAAGACAGAATGCGCAGTGTCCCCAACGAGAGCTTCTCCTCAGGCGAGGTGCTGAAATACAAGGTACACTACGGCGTCATCACGGCGGCAGAGGCGGTGATCGATGTGGCCCCTACCCTGCACCGCGTCAACAACAGGCCCTGCTACCGCGCCACCGTCACGGGTAAAACCAACAGCTCCTTCGACCTCTTTATCAGAATCCGCGACACCTGGCAGTCATACATAGACACCGCAGCCATTGTGCCGCAGCGCTCTTACCGCAACATCGAGGAGGGCAACTACCGCAAACGCGAAACCGTGGATTTCAACCACTTTGCCAATACCGCCTTCGTTGAGAAAAAGAAAAAAAATAAGGCCAAGGAAACGGAAGACTATAAAGTGCCCGACAACGTGCAGGACATCGTGAGCGGCTTTTACTATCTCCGCACCCTCGACTACGACAGAATGCGGATAGGCGACAAGATAAACATGCAGGGCTTTTTTGATGAGGAGAACTTCAGCATGCAGGTAACTTACAAGGGGCGCGAGGTGGTAAGTACCAAGGCAGGCGACATCCGGGCCATCAAGCTGGTGCCCAGGATGCCGGACAACAAAATGTTTAAGGGCGAGAATGCGATTACGGTATACCTCTCCGACGACAAGAACAAAATCCCGGTGCTGATTCAGGCGGAGATGGTGGTGGGAGCCGTGAAGGTAAACCTCTACGAATACAAGAACCTGAAGCATCGGTCTGAGATACTTGCCCAGAACTGAAGACGCCGGCTCCATGCCGGCGTCTTCAGTTCTGGGCCTTCCCATTGTTAACAAAATATTATGATTTGATGAAGCGGTGCTGAATTGCGGGCAGGAATGATATATTTACGTCGAAAGCAGGACCAGGCAACCAGCGGAAAGCTGTCTCGAGGGCGTTTCTATACCGGTTGCCGGCAAGCCTTTCAACTCACCGCTAATTCTAGTGTATCGTGCAAACAGCAACCAATTACAAGGTATTAGTAGTAGACGATGACCGCGACATTGTAGAAATGCTGCAGTATAACCTGACGCGCGAAGGGTATGACGTGTCGGAAGCAGAGAACGGCAAGCAGGCCGTGGCCGTGGCGCAATCCGTGAAACCGGACATTATCCTGATGGACGTGATGATGCCGGTACTGGACGGGATTGCCGCCTGCAGGCAACTGCGTGAGCTGGAAGAGTTTCGCAACACACACATCATCTTCCTGACGGCACGCTCCGAGGAGTTCTCGGAGGTGGCCGCCTTTGAGGCCGGGGCCGACGACTTCATCACCAAGCCCATAAAGCCCCGCGCGCTGCTTAGCCGGCTGGCAGCCTATACCCGCCGCGATGCGCTGCAGGAAGAGGAGAACCAGGTGATCGAGATCGGCGACCTGCGCATAGACCGCACCAGCTTTGCCGTGTATAAAGGCGACGCCAAAATCACGCTGCCGAAGAAAGAGTTTGAGCTGCTGTCGTTTCTGGCGGCCACGCCCAACAAGGTATACACCCGCGAGGAGCTCCTCAACAACGTATGGGGCAACGATGTGTATGTGATTGCCCGCACCGTGGACGTGCATGTGCGCAAAGTGCGGGAGAAAATCGGCGAGGAGAATATCAAGACCATTAAAGGCGTTGGCTATAAGTTCAACAACGACTAGTACTCGACCAATTTAATTACCAGAAATAGCGTTTGTTTATATAGGAATAAAAACTGCTTTTGTGCCTCATTTCTAATTCTTAATTTCTAATTCTTAATTTGGCGAAGCACTAGTACATGAATTTCAACTCGCGCACACTTGCGTTTTTTATCTCACTGGCGGTGGCTTTGGTGCTCACCGCCTTTCTTGCTTTAGCCACTTACTTCTCGTCGCAGGGCCTGCTTGTGGCGCTGGTGCTCGTGTTTATCAGCTGCTTTATACTGGTGCACTTCTCGTATGAGGCGCTGGTGTTCCGGGAGGTGAAGAACGTGTACTCGAGCCTGGAGAAACTCAAGCGCCAGGATTTCGACAAAGTGGAGAGCAAGTCCAGCTTCACGGCCGACCCGCTCCGGAAGATAAAGGAAGACATCTACCTGATTGCCGAGAAGAAGCAGCAGGAGATAGACGAGCTGAAGCAGTTGCAGCACATGCGCCGCGAGTTTCTGGCCGACGTGTCGCATGAGTTGAAGACGCCGATATTTGCGGCACAGGGCTTTATCCATACCCTGCTGGACGGTGCCATGGACGACCCGAACGTGCGCGACAAGTTTCTGCAGAAAGCCGCCAACAGCCTGGACAGCCTCGATGTGCTGGTGCAGGACCTGATCAGCATCTCGCAGTTTGAGAAAGGCGTCGTGAAGATGCAGAAACGCAACTTCGACGCGGTGCAGCTTGTGCACCATGTTTTCGAACAGCTGGAGCAAAAGGCGGAGCAGCACCAGGTCGCGCTCCATCTGGAAATTGCCCCGGAAGAGCAAATCATGCTGTTTGCAGACCAGAACCGCATTCGGCAGGTCTTCATCAACCTCCTCGACAATGCCATCAAGTACGGGCACAAAGGCGGCAACATCTGGGTATACTTTAAAGAAGGCCGCCGCAAGTATACCATCACCGTGCAAGACGACGGGGAGGGCATTGCCCAGGAACACATCAACCGCATCTTCGAGCGCTTTTACCGCATCGACAAAAGCCGCTCCCGCGACACTTCCAGCACCGGCCTCGGCCTCGCTATCTGCAAGCACATTGTGGAGGCGCACAAGTCGTTTATCGCCGTAAAGAGCGAAATCGGCAAAGGCACCACCATCCGCTTCAAGTTGCAGAAGGCGAAGAAAGACTGATGCTTTTATTGTAGATTGTGGGTTGTTGATAATCATATCATAACCGCTCTTTCGGACTTCTCAGTCCGAAAGCCACCTGCCGGGGATTTCCTAATCCCCGTGGTCCTGCTAACGCGGATTAGGAAATCCGCTTCAGTAAAAGTTACGGATTAAGAAATCCGTAACAGCGGGTATCGGATAATGAAATCCTCTAACAGCGGGGACTATACCTGCAGCTGCTGCATATAAGAAGCCCCGACCGGCACCTCATACCCCTGGACGCAGACCTGGTGGCGCTCTATCTTGTCGATCCTGTCTTTGGCCACGATGTAGGAACGGTGCACGCGGGTAAACTTTTCTGCCGGCAGCAGCTCACTCGCCTCGCTTATCGTCATGCGCGTCAGCAGCTTCTTGTCGCGCAGCACAAAGGTTACGTAGTTGCCCGCGGCCTCCATATACAGTATTTCATCATACAGCACCTTTACCTGCTCATAGCCGGTCTTCAGAAAAAGGTAGTCTTTGGAAGTGTCTGCGCCGCTGCGCAGCTGGTAGAGCTCCTGCGCCTTGTTGCAGGCTTTCACGAACCGGGCCAGCGAGAACGGCTTCAGCAGGTAATCGACGGCATCCAGCTCGAAGCTGGTGACGGCGTGCTCGGAGTAGGCGGTGGTAAAGATCACGAGCGGCATTTTCTGCAGGCTGGTCACAAACTCCAGCCCGGTTATATCCGGCATTTTTATATCCAGAAAGAGCAGGTCGATGGGCTCCTGCTGCAGGTACTCCAGCGCTTTGAAAGCGTCCGTGAACGAGGCCACCAACTCCAGGTATGGGACTTTCGCCGCGAGGGAGCGCACCACTTCCAGCGCCATCGGTTCATCGTCTATCGCAATTGCCTTCATATAACTGTCTTTCTGTCATAAGATACTGTTTTTCGGAGAGAATCCCATTGGGGGGGCGGGCTACAGCTGCAGCGTCAGGTGCACGAAAAACTCCTCCAGCGTCTCCCGTATCACCAGCTCGTGCCTGTCGGGGTACAGCAGGGCCAGCCGCTGCCGCACGTTCTCCAGCCCCACCCCCGACTTGCCCTTCTCCGGGTCCTGCTCCTTTTTGGCGTGGGTGCTGTTATAGACATCAAAGTAGAGCTTGTCCTGCTCGTAGTGCAGCGTTACCCTGATCCAGGAGGGTTGCTTCAGGCTGATGCCATGCTTAAAGGCGTTCTCCACAAAGGGGATGAGCAGCATCGGCGCGATGAACTTCTCGTCCAGCACGTCCTCTAGCTTGGCCTGGATCACGATGTCGGGGGTGGTGGAGGTGCGCAGCGACTGCAGCGCGATGTAGTTGCGCATATATTCGCTCTCCCGCGAAAGCAGGATCTTCTGCTGGTGGTTTTCGTGCAGCATAAACCGCATCATATCGCCCAGCATCTGTATGCCCTGCGCCGTGCGCTCGCTGTTTTCCTGCAGGGCGGTGCCGTAAAGCGTGTTGAGGGTGTTAAACAGAAAGTGCGGGTTGATCTGTGACCGCAGGAAGTCGAGGTTCGCGTTAGACTGCCCCAACTCATGCCGCAGCATAAAAAGCTCTTCGTTGCCCTGCATCTGGCGCTTGAACAGCACCCACGACAGCGGCACCGTGATAAGCAGCTGGAACGCCATATTCATGAAGCTGATGCTTAGGCCCCCCTCAGCGTTGTGGATGAGCAGCATACCCAACAGCATCACGGGTAACACCGATACCAGCATCAATAGAAAGGAATTGAACATATAAGACCGGAAAGCATGCTTCTTGCCCAGAGCCTTCGGAATGAGAGAGTAAAAGGAGTAGCAGTAAAAGGCGATGGCAAACGGCACGAAAATCCCCCAGCTGACAACCACTGCGCCGTCCGCGTTTATCAGGAGCAACAAAAACATGCTGATCATCCAAAGCATAAAAGCGCCCAGCGCATCGCGGGTAATGATTCTGTACCTCGATTGGATCGCCTCTGAATTGGTCAGCAGGTACAGGCCGATATACTTCATGATGGTATAGAAGCCAAACATGAGCAGCAGCCAGAGGGCATAGTGGAAGCTGTCCTGGAAGATCGCGTTGTAGGTGGCCTGCTGGCTGCTGTACTCCTGAAACAGGTACGCCTTATGGTATGTGTCCACAATGCCGAAAACTAGCCCGATGGCGAGGAAGGACGCGACAATCAACAGGATACTCCGGAACAGCGCCTCCTTTCGGATGAGCCTCGGCACCACGGTGTAGTTCAGCAGCAAGAACACCAGGTACAGCACGGTATACCGGACAAGCTGCGGCAAAAAGTGATTCTCGTAGTAGTTAAACCGGATCAGGGCCTCATCAAACAACCCTCTGTTTGTATTTACCGCGTTTGCACTCAGGAAAAACACGGCGAAAACATAGATCGTGGTTGCTGCCCAAAACTCCACTTTATTTAGGAAGGTGGGTTTGATGATCAGGTCTTTCATGGTAGCGCTTTTGTAAAACAAGGATAACATATGGCTGTAGTTAAATCAATTAATGTATAGAAAGCAAGTAGGTATAGAAGCTGCAGGGGCCTGTCTGTATATAGCCGCGTCAGTTTTTTGGCGGGATAAAACGGGGTTCGCGCACCAGTTTTTCGCCTCGTTTATATATAAACCCTCCCTTACTTGCACTGTTACAGCCTCTGGACTGCGCGTGCCGGACCCACGCGGCAGCGGCCGCCTGCGCTGGCCGAAGTCTTCGCAGAACAAGCCCGCAACGCAGGCTACCGCTTCGTGCACCAGGCGGCTGACCAGGCTGTTGTAATCGAATTCCGCTCCGGGCCCGAGCAGGCCGGGCGGGTTTGCTGTCTTTTTTGGGACTGTAGCGTCGGGCGCTCCTTCCGTCTGCGTCAGGTTAACTGCCAGCACAGGCCGGGCACGGAAAAATAGCCGGGCTGCATCCGTGGGTATAGAGGCGGTTGGCGCGCAGCCGATCGCGATGATAAACGCGACGGAGAAAACGGCAGGGGTATATAGATCTGCGGGCAGCAGCCGCTTTAGTGTGCTATCTTTCATAGTTTTGGGCTCAAGGTATGAGTGGCTTCGATATATAGAACAAGAGTAGGCAACCTCACCGGCTTTGAAAACTAAATGTGATGAAGGCCGCAAAAGATGTGACGAAAAGGGCCCAGAGGCGGGAGTTGATCAGAAGATGTGCGTTGAAGGTATATAAAGCCTTACACAGGGAGGCGGCAGGCACACCCGACACAGACAAGTCAAATTTGCGTATCTTTGCAAAAAAATGGCTGCAACCAGTGGCTCTACCTGATTTTATAACCAACGCATGAAATACCCGGTTTTTGAAGACCTGATTATATTCGAGAATGAGGACTTTGTCGTGGTGAGCAAACCCCCATTCCTGTCGACGCTGGAGGACCGTACCCCCAACACCACAAACCTGCTTAAGCTTGCCCGGCAGTATTACCCCGACCTGCAGGCCTGCCACCGCCTCGACAAAGACACATCCGGCTGCCTGGCCTTCGCCAAAAACGCGGCGGCCTACCGCCACCTGGCCATGCAGTTTGAGGCGCGCCAGGTATATAAAGTATACCATGCCGTGGCCTGGGGCACCCACAAGTTTGAGGAGGAGCTGGTAAACCGCGCCATCGACCCGAGTGCAAAAGGCGTGGCCAGGCTGTCGCCGAAGGGCAAGCCCGCTGAGACCTACTTTAACACCCTGGAGAACTATGGCCGCCATACCCTTGTGGAGTGCCTTCCGGTTACGGGCCGCCTGCACCAGATCCGGGTGCACCTGGCCCACCTGAAAGCACCCATTGTGAACGACGAACTGTACGGGGGCGAAAAGCTATACCTCAGCAACCTGAAGCACAAGCGCGGCTACAACCTAAAGCAGCAGACAGAGGAGCTTCCGCTTATCAAGCGTTTCGCGCTGCACTCGTTTAACCTGGGCTTCAGGTTACTGAACGAGGAGCCCGTTAAAATCGAGGCTCCCTACCCGAAAGACTTCGCCGTACTCGTGAAACAGCTTCGGGCACATTAGCAGTAGAGATCCAAAATAGGTAGAGACGCAAAATTTTGCGTCTCTACGTGCTCATACATTGGTTAAATGGGAAATTAAACGAGCTCTTCATTTCTCCCTCAAATTTATACCTCGAAAGCAGACCTGAGACGGCATTTCACTCAGTAGCCAGAAATAGCTATACTGAGGTATAGCTTCGTCTAGCGTCTAAAATCTAATGTCTAGTGTCTAGTGTCTCAGCTAACCCTGAGCACGATTTTGCCGATGTTCTTGTTCTGCTCCATATACCAGTGGGCATCGGCTGCGTCCTGCCAATCATATATGGAATCTACCACCGGCTTGATTTGGCCGCTCTCGAAATGAGGTTTTGCAAAGGCCCACATCTCCTCCGTTAGCTTTGCCTGGTAGCCGCGTGTGCGGGAGCGCAGCGTGGAGCCCATCACGTGCAGGCGCTTCATCAGGAGCTTCCGAAGGTCAAAGTCTGAGACCTTGCCGCCGCCCAGGCTGGCGAGCATGACCAGGCGACCGTCGAGGCGCAGGCATTCGATGTTGGCCGCGAAGTAGGGCCCGCCGATAAAATCCACGATCACATCCACCCCTTCGCTATTGGTATGGGCCAGCACTTCATCCGCAAAGGCAACTTCCTTGTAATTGATGGCCCGGTGTGCCCCCAAGTCGAGGCAGGCCTGCAGTTTCCCTGCCGAGGCCGTGACGAGCACCTCGGCCTGCAGTGCCCGCGCCAACTGGATGCCCGCCGTGCCCACGCCACTCGCCCCGGCATGTATAAGCGCCCGCTCACCGGACTTTAGCTGCCCCAGCCACACGAGGGCCTGATACGCCGTCAGGAACACCTCAGGGATGGCGGCAGCCTCCTCCATGCTCAGGTTACCGGGCATAGGCAGCGCCATCGACTCGTGGAGAAGGGCATACTCGGCATACCCGCCGCCGGGCAACAGGCCAAATACGTGATCGCCTTTCTTAAACCGGGTACAATTTATACCTGCCTCCACCACTTCGCCGGCTATCTCCAACCCCAGCAGCGGGCTTGCGCCTTTCGGCGGCGGGTACTTGCCCTGACGTTGCAGCGTATCGGCGCGGTTGAGTGCGGTGGCATGCACTTTCACAAGCAGTTCTGTTGGGTTGGGCAGTGGCTTATCGTACGTGCCAAGTGCCAGTTGCTCGGGCCCGCCGGGCTTTTTTACAAGTATGGCTTTCATAGTTTTTAAGGTATAAGGTGCACTCATTTAGACGCCGCCCACGGCTGTAGGTTTCTTTCGCTACGCTAAATGCAAAGCAAGGCCTGCGTGCTCCTACCCTGTATCCGGAAAAAATAATCAAATAAATGCCTCATACCATTGACCTTGTTACGAAACTTTCGTAACTATACGAAAACATCGTAGAAGCATGGAAAAGCTAACACAACAGGAAGAAGAGGCCATGCAGGTGATATGGCAAGCCAATGGCGGCTTTATCAAGGATTTTCTCGAAAAACTGCCGGACCCCAGGCCACCTTATACCACCCTGGCATCCACGGTAAAGAACCTGGAGAAGAAAGGGTTCCTGAAAAGCGAGAAGCTGGGCAATACCTACCGGTATGCGCCGCTGATAAAAGCCGAGGATTACAAGAAACGGTTTATGAAAGGCTTTGTGGGCGATTATTTCAAGAGTTCCTACAAAGAGTTGGTGGCCTTCTTTGCGAAGGAGCAGCAGATCAGCGCTGAGGAGTTGAAAGAGATTATAGACATGATCGAGAACAAAAAATCAAAATGATATGCCTGCTCTGATTTTGTACCTGCTGAAAGCAAATGTAGCGCTCCTGCTGTTTTACCTGGCATACCATTTTGTGCTGCGGCGGCTCACCTTTTACCATCTCAACCGCCTTTTCCTGGTGTTTGGCATTCTTTTCTCCGCTACTTATCCCTTTGTGGATCTGTCTGCTGTGCTGCAGCAGAATGAAGAGCTAGGTAGCAAAATAGCCGTGATGGCACAAAGCTGGCAAGCGGTGGAAGTATCGCCCGCTACCGAATCAGGTTTTATGGTGGATGGTTGGTGGTTGATATCTCTGATCTTCTGGGCAGGCGTGGCGTGTATGCTTCTCCGGCTGGCCCTGCAGTTGCTGTCGTTGCGCGGCATCCATACCCGCTCCAGCTTGGGCAGGCATGCGGGTTTTACCTACAGGAACACACCGGAAAACATCAACCCTTTCTCCTTCTGGCAATCGATCTACCTGAACCCCGAACTGCACCGGCAGGAGGAGCTTTTGCCCATACTCCGGCACGAGCAGGTCCATGTAAAAGAGTGGCACACCCTGGATGTGCTGCTGGCGGAGGCAGGTTTGCTGCTCAATTGGTTTAACCCGGGCGTGTGGCTACTCAAAGACGCCATGAGGGAGAACCTGGAGTTTATAGCCGACAGGAAAGTGCTACAAACCGGCCTCGACGCAAAAACATACCAATACAGCCTCGTCCGGATCAGCAGCCTGGCCCCGGTTTCGGTCTTAGGCAACAATTTTAATTTTCTCACTATAAAAAAACGTATCGCCATGATGAACAAAAAACAGTCTTCCCTGCTGCATGTCGCCAGATATGCCGTGCTGGTTCCGCTTACTGCGGCACCGATGCTGCTCTTTACCGCCTGTAATGAAGAAGTCCCCGAGATAGCCGCGCCTGCCAGTATAGCGGAACAAGCCAGCACAGAAGCGAGTACGCCGGCAGCAGCAGCCCTTTATTACCTGGATGGGAAAGAATCGACAAAAGAAGCTGTCGATAAGGTAGCCCCTGAGGAAATACAAAGCGTGAATGTGATTAAAGGGGAAACGGCCCTCGAAGTTTTCGGAAAGGGGGCAGCCAGCGGCGTGATTGCGATAACCACCAAGAAGAACCAAAATGCGCCCGCAGTGCTCGAGTTCAATCAGAAGCTGCCTGTCCTCCCGCCTCCCCCGCCACCAGTATCAGACAATATAGTAGAATACGTTCCGGCCGCATCAGACCATGCCGCTGATTACAAATCCTTTCTGAAGCGGAACCCCGAAATAGACCAGGTTGGCTGGAAAATCAAGGATATGGACGATAGGTTCATCCAAATGATGGTAGTACACCTGAAATCCGGAGAAACGGAGATCTATGACTTAAGCCACGGTGGCAGCCGGGCGATGGCCCAGCAAAAGTATGGCGAATTACCGAACCTTCCCCCTCCGCCACCGCCCGTTCGCGTAAACAAGTTGTAAGCAACAGCAGCCATAATAGTGGGCCTGAAGCATCGTTGGTGTCGCTTCAGGCCCACGTGTTTTTATAGGCTGTGGCTGGTTTAAGAACCAACTTCTCCAGAGCCAGCAACGTGGTATAACTGAGGTACACATACTGGCTTTTGACCAACATCACCGGAATATCTAAGCAAGAGCAGAAAAAGAGAAGAGCAAGATAATTGTATAAAAACACCAAATAAATAATGTTACCTTTTGCCAAAATAATTGCAATTACAAATTTATACTATAAGTCCCTATCAAAGTCAATTGTACCATAGTCTACTTTTCATGCTAGAGTTTTAACATAATTACCATGTTACTTTATAGACACATTATTCCTTTTTTTGATTAAAATAAGAACCTACCTTCAATAGGTACATTATTCCTTTTACCATCCAGAGTACTATTACTAATTGGTTGATAGCAACAATTTATAACCTAACTACAGCATGCAGTTTCTAACCTAACTACAGCATGCAGTTTCATTTAAATATTTAACCATTCACAACTTAAACAATTATATTTAACTCAAGTTGTGTGGTAGGCTCTAAAGGTAAAAAGAGAAATGGTTGGCTAACAAGAAGCCAAGCACCTTTAGCAGAAACCCCTCTTTGGTGACAGCGTGAATCTTCTTTGGGAA
>NZ_JAKVIR010000049.1 GCF_022601975.1 Pontibacter sp. E15-1 | reverse complement strand
TGAAAACCATAAGTTTTACACCTCAACATGTTGAAAAATAAGGATTTATATCGTTTTTAAGGAGCGACTAATTAAACTCATTACAAAACAAAAAGCCCAGCATACTTGAATGCCGGGCTTTCTATGTATAGGATTATCCTTTCTCTAGATATGTATCGCGCGGTTCTCTGTGGCAGCCAGGCACGCTTCCTTCATCGCCTCGGCGTATGTTGGGTGCGCGTGGCTCATGCGGGCCACATCCTCGGCAGATGCCCGGAACTCCATAGCCGTTACGGCTTCCGCTATCAGGTCAGCGATGCGTGGGCCGATCATGTGCACGCCCAGTATCTCGTCTGTCTGCTTGTCTGCCAATACCTTCACAAAACCGTCTGTGTCGCCGGATGCCTTGGCGCGGCCAGAGGCTTTGAACGGGAAAGAACCTATCTTGTAAGCACGGCCCTGCTCCTTCAGTTGCTCCTCGGTAAAGCCCACGCCCGCCACTTCCGGCCAGGTGTACACCACACCCGGTATCAGGTTGTAGTTGATGTGCGGCTTCTGCCCCACCATATGCTCTGCTACCAGCACGCCTTCTTCCTCTGCTTTGTGTGCCAGCATGGCGCCACGCACCACATCGCCAATGGCAAAAATACCCGGCACGTTGGTTTCCAGGTGGTCGTTCACGGCAATCATACCGCGCTCACCCATTTGCACGCCTGCGTTCTCCAGGCCAAGGCCCTCGGTGTATGGCTTGCGGCCAACAGAAACCAGCACGTAATCGCCTTCAAAGTTGATGGTTTCGCCTTTGGAGTTTTCCGCCGTCACTTTCACCACGTCGCCCTCGTTGGTTGCGCCCGTCACTTTGTGGCTCATAAAGAACTCAAAGCCCAGTGTTTTCTTCAGCACGCGCTGCAACTCCTTACCCAAGGCACGGTCCATGGTCGGGATGATAGAGTCCATAAACTCGATCACCTGCACTTTGGTGCCCAAACGGGCGTATACCGAACCTAACTCCAGGCCAATCACACCACCACCGATGATGATCAGGTTCTTGGGAACTTCTGTCAGCGTCAAAGCCTCTGTCGAGGTGATCACGCGCTGCTTATCAATCGGCAGGAAAGGCAGCGTAGTCGGTTTGGAGCCAGTCGCGATGATGGTCTTCTCCGTTTCGATCTGCTGCTCTTTCCCCTCTGCGTCAGTGATCTTGATCGTGTTCTTGTTCACGAAAGAGCCAAGGCCGAAATAGGTATCGATCTTGTTCTTCTTCATCAGGAAGGAGATGCCATCGTTGTTCGACTTCACCACTTCGCCCTTGCGCTTGATCATTTGCTGGATGTTCACCTGCAGGTTGTCCAGCTCAATGCCGTGCTCGGCAAACGCGTGTGCCGCGTTGTGGTAATGCTCCGAAGAGTCCAGCAGCGCCTTAGACGGGATACAGCCCACGTTCAGGCACGTACCGCCCAATACATTATACTTCTCTATGATCGCGGTTTTCAGGCCCAGCTGTGCACAACGGATCGCTGCCACATACCCACCAGGTCCAGAACCGATTACAGTTACATCGTATTTCATCTTTTATACTTTGAGGAGAGCTTTCACTCTCGATTCTATACTTTATTTACCTGTATTTTAACCTAACTTAGAACGATTGTCATCCCCCTGCCCCCTTCAAAGGGGGACTTTCCTGTAAGTGTAATTGTACACTGTTGAGAATTACATCTGTGAGTGTCCCCCTTTGAAGGGGGCAGGGGGATGATTCACGAACTGCAAATCAACTTCCCTGCAACCCTCTAAACAGGGCAGTCAAAAAAAGGAGGAGTAAGCTTGTTTGCCTACCCCTCCTTCTTGCTATGTATAAATTAAACGCCTAACAGCAGTCTCATCGGATCCTCGAGCAGCTCTTTCACGCGCACCAGGAAGCTAACCGACTCACGGCCGTCGATGATGCGGTGGTCGTAGGAAAGGGCCAGGTACATCATCGGGCGAATCTCCACCTGTCCGTTTACAGCCACCGGGCGCTGCACGATGTTGTGCATACCAAGTATAGCCGACTGCGGCGCGTTGATGATCGGGGTAGACATCATGGATCCGAACACGCCACCGTTGGTGATGGTGAAGGTACCGCCCGTCATTTCCTCGATAGACAATTTACCGTCGCGGGCTTTCTTGGCCAGCCTGATCACTTCTTTCTCGATGCCATCCAGCGACAGTTGCTCCGCGTTGCGGATAACCGGCACTACCAGGCCTTTCGGAGAGGAAACCGCGATCGACACATCACAGAAATCATTGAAGATCATATCGTTTCCGTCGATCTGCGCATTTACTGCCGGCCACTCCTGCAGCGCCACGGTGCACGCCTTCGTGAAGAACGACATAAAGCCCAGGCCTACCTCGTGCTTCTCCTTGAATTTTTCTTTGTACTTGCTACGGATATCCATGATCGGCTTCATGTCCACCTCGTTGAAGGTCGTTAGCATGGCCGTCTCGTTTTTCACCTGCACCAGTCGGCGGGCAACGGTTTTGCGCAGCGAGCTCATTTTCTCGCGGCGCTGGTTGCGCTCGCCAGTGGCGGCCGGGGCCTCGGCAGCAGCCGGAGCGCTTTCCTGCTTCGGAGCAGGCGCGGCTTTCTGGGCACCCTGTGCATCCTCTTTGGTGATGCGGCCATCGCGGCCAGTGCCCTGCACATCGGCTGGGCTAACGCCTTTCTCTGAAAGGATTTTGCCTGCAGCCGGAGACGGCGTGCCGGAGGCATAGGTTTGCGCACCCAAATTGGCGCTGGTAGGCTGTGCACCCGACTTTGCCGCTACTTGCTGCGTGGCAGCATCCTGCTTGGCTGCGGCCTGCGCATTGGCCTGCGAAGCGCCTGCACCCGGTATGATCTTACAGATGGTGGCACCAATTTCGATGGTATCGCCTTGCTGCGCCACAATCTGCAGTGTGCCGGCCGCCTCAGCCGGAAGCTCAAACGTGGCCTTGTCCGACTCCAGCTCCGCGATCACCTCGTCCATCTCGACATGGTCGCCGTCGTTTTTCAGCCAGCTGGCAATGGTTACTTCCGTGATGGACTCCCCAACAGTGGGAACCTTCATTTCCACTGTTTCGGCGGCTGGGCCTGGCGCTGCAGAAGAGGCTTTCTGTGCGGCTGGCGCGGCGGCTTGTGCGGCCGGAGCCGAAGGGGCGCCTGCGCCGTTCTCTTCAATTTTGCAAATCAGGGCACCCACATCTACGGTGTCGCCCTCCTGTGCTATTATGCGTAAAATGCCTGCGGCTTCGGCTGGCAGTTCGAATGTGGCTTTGTCAGACTCGAGTTCCGCAATCACCTCATCCATTTCCACCCGGTCTCCGTCTTTTTTCAGCCACTGGGCTATAGTTACCTCGGTAATCGACTCACCTACGGCAGGCACTTTAACTTCTAAGCTCATATTTTATTCAATTATGAATTACGATTTATATATTAAGGTGAAGCATGGGGAAGGCACCAAAGCAGCCAGGACGAACCCTTTAGGCATCTGCCCCATACTTCCTATATTAAACTGAAAAGGCACGCTCAATAATATCCTGCTGCTCTTTTACGTGCACTTTGTTGTAGCCTGTAGCAGGCGAGGCGCTGGCTTTCCGCGAAATCACGTCTGCCAGTTGCGTGCGCATCAGGCGCAGCAGATACGTCCAGGCACCCATGTTCTCGGGTTCTTCCTGCACCCAGTACACTGTTGCGTTTTTATACTTGCTCAGTTCGGCGGCAAGCTGTGCTTTCGGGAACGGGGCCAGTTGCTCCAGGCGGATGATCGCCACATCCTGGCGGCTGTTCTTCTGCTGCTCTTCCAGCAGGTCGAAGTAAATCTTGCCTGTGCAAAGCAGCACTTTCTTCACCGCTCCGGCATCTGCGTACGCATCCCCGATCACTTCTTTAAAGCCGCCTGAGGTAAAGTCCTCTATCGGAGAAACCACCAGCGGGTGGCGCAGCAACGACTTCGGTGCCATGTTCACGGCTGGCTTGCGGAATGGCAGGGCCAGTTGGCGGCGCATGAAATGGAAGAAGTTGGCCGGTGTGGTGATATACGTCACGAAGATGTTGTTCTCCGCTGCCAGTTGCAGGAAGCGCTCCGGGCGGGCATTGGAGTGCTCCGGCCCCTGGCCTTCGTAGCCGTGTGGCAACAGCATCACCAAGCCGTTCATACGCTGCCACTTCGATTCGGTGGCTGTGATAAACTGGTCGATCATGACCTGGGCGCCGTTGGCGAAGTCGCCGAACTGGGCTTCCCAGATAACCAGGGCGCTCGGGTTGGCCATGGCATACCCAAACTCAAAGCCCAGCACGCCATACTCAGACAGTAGCGAGTTATATATCTCGAAAGGCCCCTGATCTTCGCTCATGTGGTTCAGGTTGCTGTAGGGAGCGCTGGTTACGGCATCGTGCAACACTGCGTGGCGGTGCGAGAACGTTCCGCGCTGCACATCCTGGCCGCTGAAGCGCACAATCTTGCCATCCAGCAAAATAGAGCCGTAGGCCAGTAACTCGCCGGCGGCCCAGTTCAGTTGCTTCGTTTCGAAGAACATCTCTTTGCGCTCCTTGATCAGTTTTTCGATCTGCTTGAGCGGCTTGAAGCCTTGCGGCACTTCGGTAAGGGCCTTACCTACTGTCTCGACATCGGCTAAAGAGATGCCCGTCTCTGGCGACTGGTTAAAGTCTTCCGGGGTAGAGCGGCGCAGTTCCTGCCAGTCCTTCTCCAGCACCTGGTAATTATAGGGCAAGGGTTTCTGCTTCACCATGTCCAGGCGGTCCTGCAGCATCTGGCGGAACTCCTTGTCCATGTTTGTGGCCAGCTCTGCATCAATCTCGCCTCGGCTGATTAGCGATTTGTTATATACCTCGCGCGGGTTAGCGTGCTTCGAGATCAGGTTATACAGCTGCGGCTGCGTGAATTTCGGCTCGTCGGCCTCGTTGTGGCCATGGCGGCGGTAGCACACCATGTCGATAAAGATGTCGTTGCCAAATTTCTGGCGGTACTCTGTAGCCAGGCGCACGGCAAACACCACAGATTCCGGATCGTCGCCGTTCACGTGCAGCACAGGCGCGTCTATGATCTTGGCCACATCCGTGCAATAGATAGAGGAGCGGGCGTCCTCGAAGTCGGTGGTAAAGCCCACCTGATTGTTGATCACGAAGTGAATTGTGCCGCCTGTCTGGTAGCCGCTCAGTTTCGCCATCTGCGTTACCTCATACACGATGCCCTGGCCAGCCACGGCAGCATCGCCATGGATCAGGATCGGCACGATCTGGCGTGGGTCCTTGTCATACATGCAGTCGATCTTGGCACGCACAAAGCCCTCTACCACCGGGTTCACCGCCTCGAGGTGCGATGGGTTTGGGGCCAGTTTCAGGTTTACCTTGTGCCCGGAAGGCGTGTCCACCTCCGACGAGAAGCCCATGTGGTACTTCACGTCCCCGTCGCCCATGGTCAGGTCCGGAACGGCGGTGCCTTCAAACTCAGAGAAGATCTGCTCATAGGTTTTGCCCATGATGTTGGCCAGCACGTTCAGGCGGCCGCGGTGCGCCATACCGATTACCACCTCTTTGGCGCCCAGCTCAGACGCTTTATCGATGATGGCATCGAGCGCAGGGATGGTTGTTTCGCCACCCTCCAGCGAAAAGCGCTTCTGGCCCAGGAACTTGGTATGCAGGAAGTTCTCAAACACAACCGCCTCGTTCAGCTTGGAGAGGATGCGCTTTTTGTACGCCAGTTCCGGATCAAAGCTAAGCGACTCTTTTTCTATTTTGTCCTGCAGCCAGGTGAGCACCTCCGGGTCGCGGATATACATGTACTCATAGCCGATCGGGCCTTCATATATCTTGTGCACGGCCGCCACAATGTCACGGAGCGTGGCCGCGCCAATGCCGATGATCTCGCCTACCTGAAAAACAGTGTCCATGTCCGCTTCATACAGGCCAAAGTCCTGCAGGTCGAGGTATGCCTTGCGGTCTTTGCGCTCGCGCACAGGGTTTGTTTTTGAGCGCAGGTGTCCACGGCTCCGGTAAGCATATATGAAATTGCGCACAGCCACCTCTTTGTCAATCTCCCCTTCACCCGCTACAGCCGTTTTGGCAGGCGCAGTGGATACAGAGGCAGGGGCTCCCTGCCCGTTTCCGTTGTAGCTGGCAGAAAAATCAAAGCCCTCGAAGAACTTGCGCCATCCAAACTCCACTGACTCCGGGTCTTGCTGGTAAGCCTTGTAAAGCTCATCAATGTAATCGCCGTGCGCATTAGCGATATAGCTATATTTATCCATATATGTTGTACTGCTTTTTATTATTGGGCAAAGTTAAAAGTATATCACAAATATCAAATTACGCCTATTCGCCTAAGCAAATTAGGTTCATTATCAAACACCTTATCCTATGTAAACCTGTACGCGTGCCTGCATGTTTCAAAAAAATACCCTAAATGCCAGGTCAGTTGGCCGCCGTAAGATAAATAAAACGAGAACAACCTCCCATATTTTATAGCAGGTTTATGTGATTGGTCACTTCTAAGCAGTAAACAAGCCTGTTACAGGTTGCCTGATCAAGCTGGCTGGTATATATAATCCTACTTTGAGGCCCCGGCAGGCACACAGCAGCCGCTACAAAAAATTGGCGTATTTGCGTCGGGCTTTCATGTTTCAGCATGCTGACTGAAGAAAACTTTCTACTATTTTTCTTTATACCCCGTTGCAGTCTTTCCTGATAAGGCTGACGGCTGCCCCTGGCCCGGCCGCTTCACTTATGTTACTTTTGACGCTCTGCATATTCCTGAAAATCCTATCTAAACGCATTGAAGCCATTATCCAGGCAAGGCCGATCCTGTATACGGCCAAGAAGCGATGTTACCTTTTATGATGTTGGTTCCTTTGAATGGTGAAGCGTCTTGCCTAGATTTATACTAGGCAGCCAGACCAAAGCGTGGCTGCAGACGGAATGGAAACATAAACGCATATACCGCATGTACAGTGAGCTATTAGATGAACTCTCGAAAGCTGTGGGCGCAAGGCTGCTCATTCGGTTTGATTATGGTGATGAGACGTATACCGTGGAGCCACATTTAATCGGCCAAGACCAGGATAACCAGGACTGCCTTTGCGCCTGGCTGGATGGCAAAAAGTCTGCCTCTGAGGCAACGGATGGCTGGTATACCTTTCAGTTCACCGAGATAAAGAATATGCGGCTGCTCAACGACAGGTTTTGCCAGCAACGCCCCGGCTACGACCCCTACAATAAGTGCATGAACCGGATTTATTACCGGCTGTAGGCTTCACTTGTGCTTCGCCAAAATAAAAATTAGAAATTGAGAATTAGAAATAAGGTATAAAAACCGTTTCTATTCCTATAAAAACAAACGCCAGTTCTGGTAATTAAATTGGTCGGGTACTGGCTGGCACTATCTCCCCGAATCGCATGTTATCCTGCTGCACCAAAGCAGTTTCACGTTGGCAACAAAGCGAAAGAAAAAGCGATACGCTTCTCCGCCTCCTCTCCTCACGGCAGCCGAAAAGGTTAGCCGCTACATGCGGGGCAACAAGAGCAAAAACACCAGGCCTGAACTTGCCCTGCGCCGGGCCCTCTGGAGCGCGGGGCTGCGCGGCTACCGGGTACACTGGCCCAAAGCACCCGGAAAGCCGGACGTTTGCTACCCAGGCCGCCGGCTGGCCATTTTTATACATGGCTGCTTTTGGCACCGTTGCCCATACTGCCAGCCTGCCCTCCCTAAAACCAACGTTACCTTCTGGCAGGAGAAATTTGAGAAGAACAGAAGCCGTGATCTCAGGTACCAGCAGCTGTACCGCGCGGCTGGCTGGCAGCGCCTCGTTATCTGGGAGTGCCAGCTGCGGCAGAACCTGTCCGGAAGCCTTACATTAATCAGAGAGCTTCACCGGGGCGTGCCCCCAAGCTATGGCATTGCCGCCTGAGGCACCTACTGCGCTGAGTTGCGTAAAATTCTCTAACTTAACAGGATTCTCTAACTTAACAGGCACAAACCTAACCGATACACCTATGAAGAAATACATCCCGCTCCTCGGCCTGGCAGGGCTGCTGGCCACTGGCTGCAACGAGAACGCACGGCAAGTGGGCGAGGCAGAGGAAACCACCGCCGCTGCCGCCGACAGCGCAAACCTGGGCCCTGCGTTGCAGAGCATCACGGCCGCCGACGTTTTGAGGCATACCACGGTGCTCGCCTCCGATGCCTTTGAGGGCCGCGCCCCCGGCACTGCCGGTGAGGACTCCACGGTAAGCTACCTGACCCGCCAGTTTAAGCAACTGGGCCTGCAGCCCGGCAACCCTGACGGCACTTTTGTGCAAAACGTGCCGATGGTGGGCCTGACTCCCCAGCCCAAGGCGAGCTTCAAGGCTGGCGGCAAAACCATCTCCCTCAACTTCCCCTCTGATTATGTGGCGATTTCCAAGCGCTTCGTGCCTACCATCGACATCAACAACTCCGAGATGGTGTTTGTGGGCTACGGCATTGTGGCGCCGGAGTATGGCTGGGATGATTACAAAGGCGTGGATGTGAAAGGCAAGACGATTGTCATGCTGATCAACGACCCGCCCATACCCAGCCCGGCGAACGCCAGCGAGCTGGACACGGCTATGTTTGGGGGCAAGGCGATGACCTACTATGGCCGCTGGACCTATAAGTATGAGATCGCTGCCGAGAAAGGAGCCGCGGCCGCCATCATCATCCACGAAACGGAGCCCGCTGGCTATCCTTATGAGGTAGTGTCCGGGAGCTGGGGCCGCGAGAACTTCGACATCCAAAAGGCAAACAAAAACATGGACCGCGCCGCCGTGGAAGGATGGATCACGCAGGCAAAAGCCGATCAGCTGTTTGAGGCGGCGGGCAAAAACTTGGCGCAGCTGAAGCAGGAAGCCCTGAAAAAGGACTTCACGCCTGTGCCCCTGAACGCCACAGCCAGCTTCAGCATCCAAAACAAGCTCCGCGAGATACAGTCGCGCAATGTGGTGGCGAAACTGGAAGGCAGCGACCCAAAACTGAAGGAGGAGTACGTGGTATATTCTGCCCACTGGGACCACCTGGGCAAGGACGAGACCCTGCAGGGCGACCAGGTATATAACGGCGCCCTGGACAATGCATCCGGCACCGCAGGGCTATTGGAACTGGCCAAGGCATACACCAAGCTCCCGCAAAAGCCAAAGCGAACTATCCTGTTCCTGGCCGTAACCGCCGAAGAGAAGGGGCTGCTCGGCTCAAAGTATTACGCAGAGAACCCGCTTTACCCGCTCAACAAAACCGTAGCCAACATCAACATGGATGTGCTGAACGCCTATGGCCCTACCGAGGACGTGGTGGTGATCGGGTATGGCAACTCTACGCTGGAAGATGTGCTGGCCCAAGCCGCGGCCACTCAAAACCGCCGCATCGTTCCGGAAGCCTCTCCCGAGAAAGGCTCCTTCTACCGCTCCGATCATTTTGAGTTTGCCAAGCAGGGCGTGCCCGCCCTGTATGCAAAGTCTGGGGTGGTAGCGCGCAACCAGCCTGCCGACTACGTGCAGCAGTGGAGCGACCGGTATACCGCCAACGACTACCACAAACTGACGGACGAAGTGCGCGACGACTGGAACCTGGAGGGCGCGGTGGAAGACCTGCAGCTGTTTCTGCGCGTGGGGTATAAAGTGGCCAACACGGATAAGTTTCCTGAGTGGAAGCCCGGTACAGAGTTCAAGGCGAAGCGCGAGGCTTCGCTGGCAGCCCCCACCGACACGACCCAGGCACTGCAGTAACAGCAGGGTATAAAACCAGAAAGCCCCGGCATGTTAGCGTGCCGGGGCTTTCTGGTTTTATACCTACTCCTTACTTAGCTTTTCTGTAATACAGGTCCGTGAGGGCGATGGTATAACTGCCGGGATTTTGCCTGTAGGTGATGGTATAACTCAAGGGGTGCTCCCCTGATTGCTGCACCTTCGGGGGCTGTGGCACGGCCATTTTCTGCTGCTTTCCGGCGGGCAGGTGCTTGAGGTAATCCAGCGTGAACATCGGCTCATAAAAAATCACCTTGTCCTGGTAGGCACCATAGATAAACGTCCTGGTAAACGGCTCTGCGCCTGTAATTTCCGGAGCCATGCCATCTACCCAGTGCACCCCCATTTCCGGCACCGACATCATGGTAGAGAAATAAGTGGGCGGCATATAGTTGGCCTGGAACTCCGGTGAATGCCCATGCTCGCCTGCAGGTATAAGCTGGCGCTCTTCGTCCCCGATCATGTAGAAATGCAGGTCAAAGTGCGGGGCCCCGTATACCTCTTCCGGATCATGGCCGTGCGGGTTCCAGTCGATCATTATAGTCTTGTAAGGTGTCATGGTGGCCTGTTGTGGCAGCTGCACATGGTACATCTTCACCTCATCAGGCAGGCCGTCCAGGGCATCAGCCGAGAGGTCTACCCCAATTGCCATTGGCTTGCCATCAGGCCCCATTCTAATCCAGGCCCGGGCAGTACCCTGGCCAAGAGCGGCTTCCGGGCCATAATGCACGCTTCTGTTTTTGTGTGGCTCCTGATCCTTCAGGTACTCGCAACTGGTACTCAATACGAATAGGCAAAGGAACATCAGCCCTGCCCTTAAGCGCCCACTAAATTGTTTTTTCATAGTCTTACTGTTATAGTTATAAATATTTGTGAGCACTCCGGTTAACTTCGCGCATGTATAAAAATCCAGCTTCTGGGCTGCAAAGGTCCCATATAGGAACCTCACCTGACGTTCCTACCCACTTATAGCGCTGCTATATAGCTCAAAAAACGCTTCTGCAGATACTTTTCCGAAAAATTTTTGCTGCTAAAAACAAATTTATACATAAGCTATGCTACTGTTAGCCAGGTAATTATATTCTACTATAATTAACAAATATTGTTTTGCCAATTATTAATTAAACTATATGAATATAACTAACAGTTGATCTTCTCAGTGAGTTGGTAAACTACCTGCTCCATACCATGCTTATCCGGCCCCTCACCCGCATATGTATAGCCTTGGCTTGTAAAAAGCCAATTTATACCATACTATGGGGTTACCATTTCACCATGGGCGTATTAAGAGTACTTAACAACTTTATATCAACTATGAAACACACCTTGAAATTAGCATTTGCCGCCGTTTCCCTGTTGGCTTTCTCGGCTTGCAGCAACGGAAATGATAGTGCCGCGACAGAGTCCGAGCACATCGAGTCTACCGATCAGATAGAGACGGATATGGAAACGGACATGATGGACACGACCACCACACCGCTTGACACCACAATGCAGGATGGCTCCATGAACGACATTCAGGAAGAGCAGCCTCCGATGAACTAACTAGGAAGCCAAGCGTTTTTAATTAGAAAGTCCTTGCTGAAAAGCAGGGACTTTTTTTGTGCTTGCCGGTTTAGTTAATGTACTGCCTGCCTTTCATTAAAAGATTGGACGGAGTTGGCACGTATATGCGCTAAACCTTTTTTATCTTTCGGAATGGAAAATACAACGCTTGCGCATGATGGCGTAACGATAGCACTGATAGAGTCGGATGAGCAGCTACTGCAGGCGGTTGCCGCCATGCGCCAGAGCAAGGAGCTTGCCCTCGACCTTGAGTTTGACCAGAACCGCTTTACCTACGGCTTTAACCTTTGCCTGATACAGATCGCAGATGGGCGCGGTACGTGTTATATCATCGACCCCTTCGGCCTCTCCAGTCTGCAGCCGCTCTTTCAACTCCTGGAAGACAAGTCAATCACCAAAATCATCCATCACGCCAACAACGACATCCTGCTGCTCGACAAGCTGGGCT
Source organism: Pontibacter sp. E15-1 (assembly GCF_022601975.1). Taxonomy (GTDB): domain Bacteria; phylum Bacteroidota; class Bacteroidia; order Cytophagales; family Hymenobacteraceae; genus Pontibacter. The sequence goes on along the minus strand of NZ_JAKVIR010000049.1, from coordinate 2,676 downwards.
GCAATATCCGAGGCGTGCTGGACACTGACGTGGCGGCCAAAATCCTGAACTACGAGCGGTCGTCGCTGGCCACGGTGATGAAAGAGGAGTTTGACCACGAGATCGACAAATCGCAGCAGTCCAGTAACTGGAACAAGCGCCCGCTTACACAGGCGCAGCTTATATATGCCACGATAGACGTGATCTACCTGCACCGGGTGAAGGACAGGCTGGTAAGCCAGATTGAGGAAGCAGGCCGCATGCACTGGCTTCAGGAGGAAGACCTCTTGCTGGAAGCCCTGACCTATGCTGAGCCTGAAAACCCACACATGAGGCTCCGAAACGCCTTTAGACTCAATTATTATCAGCAGTATTTGCTGCGCGAGCTGTTCACGTTCAGAGATGAGCTGGCGAAACAGCTGAACAAGCCATCTCCCTATGTTATACCCAACGATGGCCTGGTAGAACTCGCAAACAACCCCAATACCGACATACACGAGTGGCTCAACCACACAAAGGGTATTCATGGGGCACTCAAAAGAACCCGCAACGAGAATTTGCTGATAGAAGCGCTGGCTCAGGCCAAGAAAAACGCCAAAGCCGAGAACATCAGCCACGATTATCCGCAGAACCGCTGGCAGCGCCCTCCCCGCAACCCCGACACTGACAGGCGCAAGGAAGAACTTACCCTGGTACAAAAGCACCTGGTTTCGATTTACGGAGAATTCGCCACACGGCTGATCATCAACCAAAGCCTGATTACGGACTACAGCATTACCGGCCAATTGCGCTGCACAAAACAGTATGCGACCGAGATTCTGCTGAAAGCCGCTGCTGAGCTGAACATTCCATTGCCGGAACCGTCTCTTAAGTCAGTGAAATAAAGCTTTTATACATCTTGCTTTTATATTCCTGACTAAAAGATGAGTAAATACAGAGTTGAGCATGATTTCCTGGGGGAGAAAGAAATCCCGGACGAGGTTTATTACGGCATACAAACGGCACGGGCGTTAGAGAACTTTAACATCACCGGCATTCCGATAGCGAAGGAGCCGCTTTTTATACAGGCCTTCGGCTACGTGAAGAAAGCGGCCGCTATGGCCAACCGCGAGTGCGGCGTGCTATCTCCCGAAACAGCCGAGGTTATCTGCCAGGCATCAGACCGTTTGATCGCCGGAGAGTACCTTGATCAGTTTGTGACGGATATGATTCAGGGTGGCGCGGGCACCTCCGTGAACATGAATGTGAATGAGGTAATCGCGAATGTGGCGCTGGAAATGCTGGGGCACCAGAAAGGAGACTATGATGTTGTGCATCCCAACAACCACGTTAATTTCTCCCAATCCACCAACGACGCATACCCTACCGCCTTCCGGATCGCGCTCTACAAAAAGATAGACGCGTTTATACTGAGCCTGGATGCGCTGGAGAAATCGTTTGACAGGAAAGGGGAGGAATTCGCAAATGTCCTGAAGATGGGCCGCACGCAGCTGCAGGACGCCGTTCCGATGACGCTGGGGGCCGAGTTTCATGGCTTCTCCACCACCATCAAAGAGGAGATCCTGCGGTTAGAGGAGTCCAAAAGCCTCATCTGCGAAATCAATATGGGCGCCACTGCTATTGGCACATCCATAAACGCCCCAGAGAGATATCCAGAGCTTGTAACCAAACACCTGCGTGAGATCACGGGCATTCCTCTCTTCCTTGCCCACGACCTGATAGAAGCCACTTGTGATACCGGAGCGTATGTCCAGGTATCGGGTGTGCTGAAGCGCTCTGCGATTAAAATATCCAAGATATGCAACGACCTTCGCTTGCTGTCCTCGGGGCCACGGGCAGGTATAAACGAGATAAACCTACCCCGCATGCAGCCTGGCTCCTCTATTATGCCAGGCAAGGTAAACCCTGTTATACCGGAAGTTGTGAACCAGACAGCTTATTATGTGATTGGGGCAGATATGACAATTACGATGGCGGCCGAGGCAGGCCAGCTGCAGTTGAACGTGATGGAGCCCGTAATTGCCTATAGCCTGTTCACGTCCCTTACCTACTTGAGCAATGCCTGCTATACATTACAGAAGAAGTGCATAGACGGCATTACCGCTAATGAGGAGATCTGTAAGAACATGGTGATGAACAGTATCGGCATCGTGACGGCACTTAACCCCATTCTAGGGTATGAAGAGTCCTCCTCAATTGCCAAGGAGGCACTGGCTACCGGAAAGTCCATACACGAGATCACGGTGCTCGACCGTAAAAGCATTACGCAGAAGAAGTGGGATGAAGTCTTTTCCATAGAAAACCTGATCAACCCAAAGTTTATTAACGACTGACCAATCTAATTCTCATAAAACAGTAAAGCCGCAGCTACTTCGAGAGTAACTGCGGCTTTGCTGTTTATAGGTTGCTGCTTGCTTGAGGTATATATTCCCAGCCCTGCTTTAAGCAGGGCTGTTTCACGCTAGTTAAGCTTATACCTGTGCCGTGAGCGCCCGCACTCTTTAGCTTGATATAGCATGGTCTCAATCGAGTCACAGACCCGACGCTATGGTAAGACAGCCCGAAAGCTTTCGGGGCGCCATGGAAGAGCATGAAACGCCCCCTTGCCTTGGCTAGGGCACAAAAAAAGGGCGGGGCAGCGTCCGTGTTGGATGCTGCCCCGCCCGTGGTGGGGTTGGCGGCCACCTACTCTCCCGG
>NZ_JAKVIR010000048.1 GCF_022601975.1 Pontibacter sp. E15-1 | reverse complement strand
TCATAAACCTAAGATAAGAAGTTCTGGCGCACGAAAGCACTAAAGTTTAACCCATCAATCAGCAGCGCCCCTGCAACGGTCTCATCCCGCTGGCGGGCGGCGGCTTTCTTTACCTGGCCGTGTGGATGGACCTCTACTCCAGAAGGATTGTGGGCTGGCAGCTAGACGCGCATATGCAGGAGGGGTTGGTGATAGTGGCACTTGGTAAGGCAATGGTCACCAGAACTGTTGGCCAGGGTATGATTGTGCACTCGGACCGGGGAGGGCAGTACGCCGGGGAGGTCTTTAGGAGGCTGATGGACAAGCATCAGGTACGCCAGAGCATGAGCCGGGCCGACAACCCATACGACAATGCCTTCATGGAGTCCTGCTTTAGCCGCTTTAAAGCAGAGTTGCTCGAGGACGGTGCTTTTGAAAACAGGGAGGATGCGCAGACAGAGATCTTCGAGTACATCGAGATGTACTCGAAGATCAGGAGAAGGCATTCCGCTTTAGGCTACCAAAGCCCGATGAACTATGAAAAGAACTGTTAACTTTATAACCGCTAAGCAAATTTACTGTCCGTCAGTTTCAACACACCTCATTCAGCAGAGAATGTAGTGGTCTACTTTGCCAGAAGGTGGGCAGTGGAAGTTACGCTGGAGGAGATAGGGCGCACCTATGGGTGAAGACCCAAAGGCAGCAATCGGAAAAAACTATTGATCGTGCCACACCGTTACTGCTGGGCCTTTTCTCTATCGTCACGCTATTGGCTGACAGGCTGCGGACAGGTACCTCGGTATGGTACAAAAATGAGGAGCCTGTTTTCATTGCCGCTATTTCAGCTATTAAAAGGTGATGGGGCAAGAATTTGATTTTTCACCCTCTGGTGAACAGGCAGAGATGGTAAAAAAGCCACAAACCTTGCTATAACATTTCCAGCATCTGTTGGCTAACGCTGCTTTTAGCTAAAGTCTAAACAAGGGGCTTTGTAAATTTGCAATTCCATTGCATGTCATTATTTGCTACCTTTGCAGTAAATGAGGTCTATATTCTACATATTAAGCCTGCTTTTACTAACATATTCCCTGAAACCATGCACGGATAGTGCAACTGCGATTCTCGGGAAAGGAGAAGTAGTGGCTGTGGCTGATTTGCATCAAGACCACCAAGACAGTAGTGCTGATGAGTGTTCCCCCTTTTGTGCCTGCCATTGCTGCCATACCCACTATCAACTACAAAGTATAGCGGTTATTGAAGACGTCCCTGTACCAAAAGCAAGCCATGAGTTTGCCTTGTACAAAAATATCTTCATCTCTTCTTCTTCCTGTTCCATCTGGCAGCCGCCAAAGGTAGGATAATCATTCCCTTCTTTTATGTACACAGCTGATCATGCCCTGTAAGGGCATGCAAATGTACTGTGCGCTCTACTTTGTTCCTTTCAATCAAGGAGAAGTTTGTCCGGTGCATAGACCGAATTAAATTTCTAATGAGTTCTCGTTGAAGAAGCCAAATAAAGCCCCAACCAATAAACGAAACAAAACAAAGAAAAAGCAGAAGTACGGCTGGCGTAAATGGCTAAAGATCATTGGGCTGGCTGTTGCAACTGCTCTTGCGGCATTAGCCATTGTTGCCAAAGCCTATCATTTCTTCTTTGTTCATATAAAATAATCAACATGATAAATAGCATCATTGCTTTTTCCATCAGGAACAAGCTTATCATCGGCCTAATGATCGCCGCCTGGATCGGTGCGGGCGCATGGGCCATGACCACGGTGAACCTAGGCTCTGTGCCAGACATCACCAACAACCAGGTACAGTTGATTACCACGTCGGAGAATCTGTCAACCGAGGATATTGAGCAGTTCGTGACCTATCCGGTAGAGCTGACCATGGCCAACCTGCCTGGGGTGGAAGAAATACGCTCCATATCCCGCTTCGGCCTCTCTGTGGTGACCGTTGTGTTCGAAGAGGATATGGGCACGTACCTGCCACGGCAACTGGTGCAGGAAAAGCTCAGTGAAGTTGAGATTCCGGAGCAGTTCGGGGAGCCATCCATGGGGCCCATCAGCACTGGACTTGGAGAGATATATCAGTATGTCCTGGAGCCTCAGCCAGGATATGATACGGTGTACACTCCTACCGAGCTTAGGACTATACAGGACTGGATCGTAGCGCGGCAGATGGCCCTTGTGCCTGGCGTAGTAGAAGTAAATGCCTTTGGCGGCAACATCAAGCAGTACGAAGTCGCCTTGGACCCGGGTAAACTCAACTCCATGAATGTGTCTATCTCCGAGGTGTTCGAGGCCCTGGAAAAAAACAACGTCAACACCGGTGGAGCTTATATCGAGCGGAACAGCATGGCCAACTTCATACGTGGAGAGGGCCTGGTGCGCTCGCTGGATGACATCCGCAACATCGTTGTCAGAAACGAGAACAGAACACCAATATTAATCAGAGACGTGGCGGATAAAGTGCAGTTTGGGAGTCAGGTACGCTACGGTGCCTTCACCCAAGACGGGCGTGAGGCCGTGGGGGGCATGGTGCTCATGCTTCGCGGCGAGAGCCCGGACAAAGTGATCACTGCGGTGAAGGAACGCATGGCTGAGGTACAGAAGTCGTTGCCGGAGGGGTTGGTGATTAAACCTTTTATTGACCAGAGCAACCTGATAGCGCGCACTACCAGCACCGTTTCTAAAAACCTGACCGAGGGCGCGCTGATTGTGGTATTCGTACTCGTGCTTTTGCTGGGCAGCTTCCGGGGCGGCCTGATTACTGCATCGGTGATTCCGCTGGCTTTACTGTTTGCCTTCATCCTGATGCGCATCTTCAATGTGTCAGCAAACCTGATGAGCCTAGGAGCCATTGATTTCGGTATCATCGTGGACGGGGCCGTAATCATTGTAGAAGGCACTGTGCACATGATTGAAAAGAGGATCAAGGAAGGCAAGGGGAACTTTGATCAGCTGCAGATGGATGAGATTACCTATGACTCGAGCAGCACCATGATGAACTCCGCCTTTTTCGGACAGATCATTATCCTTATCGTTTTTGCCCCTATCCTTTTCCTGACCGGCGTAGAGGGCAAGATGTTCCAGCCGATGGCCTTTACCTTTGGCTTTGCCGTGCTGGGGGCAATTATCCTATGTCTGACATATGTACCCATGGTATCCGCACTGTTTCTTAAACCATCTACAAAGGGGAGCCTTCTAGGTAGGTTTGAAAATAAGGTGGAGCATATCAGTAATAGACTGATGGGCGGGATAAACAAAGGGTATCTGCCTTTACTGCGCAAGTCCCTTAACCACAAAGTAGTGGTGCTAGTGTCTGCAATAGTTTTACTAATAGGGGCAGTGTTTACATTCTCACGTATGGGTGGGGAGTTCATCCCGAGTCTGGACGAGGGCGACATCGCCATGCAAGCGCTGCTGCGCCCTGGATCCTCTCTGTCAGAAAGCATCAAGCAATCCAAGAAGATCGAGAAGATCGTTTTGCAGAACTTCCCTGAGGTGAAGACGATGGTGGCCCGAATCGGTGTGTCGGCCATCCCGACGGATCCTATGCCAATGGACATACTCGACTCCTTCATCATTTTGGAGAAAGACGAGAAAAAGTGGGTGAGTGCCGAATCAAAAGAAGAGCTGATTGAAAAGATAAAAGAAGCGCTATCGGTGCTGCCAGGCATCAACTTTGTATTCAGCCAGCCAGTGGAACTCCGGTTCAATGAGCTCATCAGCGGCGTTCGGGAAGATGTGGCTGTGAAGCTTTACGGGGAAGATCTGAGCGTGCTGGCTACCAAAGGCCAGCAGATGGCGCAGATCATCCAAACTGTTCCAGGTGTGGGCGACGTGAACCTGGAGGCAATATCCGGGCTGCCGCAGATGACGGTGCGCTTCGACCGCAGAAAGATCGCGCAGTACGGGCTGGACATTGAAAAGCTAAACAATTACATCAGCACTGCCTTTGCCGGCGGGGTAGCCGGTGTGGTCTTCGAAGGGGAGAGGCGCTTTGACATCGCTGTTCGCCTCTCCGAGGAGAACAGGCGCAGCATAGAAGACCTGAGAAACCTATACATCGACTTGCCGAACGGGGAGCAGGTGCCCATGCAACAGGTGGCCGACATCAGTTATCAACCGGGGCCTATGCAGATCTCCCGCGATAATACTTCCCGAAGAATAAATGTGGGTGTGAACGTGCGCGGCCGTGACGTGGAGAGCATGGTGAATGAGATACAGCAAAAACTGGAGGCGCAGCTGAACCTGCCGCCCGGCTACTATGTGACTTACGGCGGTTCCTTCGAAAACCTGCAGCGGGCCAAGGCGCGCCTGCAGGTGGTGGTGCCTATCGCTCTGGCCCTGATATTTGTGTTATTGTACTTCGCTTTAACGTCGCTTTCCCAGGCGGTCATGATTTACATGGCAGTGCCGCTGGCGGCCATCGGGGGTGTTTTTGCATTGGCACTTAGAGGCATGCCATTCAGTATCTCTGCCGGTGTTGGCTTTATCGTGCTCTTCGGGGTAGCGGTTCTGAACGGGCTGGTACTGGTCAGTCGGTTCAACAGCTTGAAGGAGGGAGGCGTTACGGACCTAAAACAGCGTATTTTCATGGGAACGGAGGAGAGGCTCCGCCCTATCCTGCTAACGGCCACTGCCGCCATTATGGGCTTTATCCCCATGGCCTTCTCTGCCTCTGCGGGTGCTGAGGTGCAGCGGCCGCTGGCAACAGTCGTGATTGGTGGTCTGATCACAGCGACGTTTCTCACACTCGTGGTAGTGCCTATTCTGTACTTCTTTGTTGAATCGAGGGCTGGGAAAAGCGGCGGAAGCGGAAACATGGCCATGGCCCCCTCATTTCTTTTACCCTTAGTGATAGGCGCCGGGTTGTTTTTTTCTCCAGCAACAGCCACAGCACAGGATATCAAAGAGCTTCCGGACAACCTGCCGGCTATCTCCATGGAGGAAGCCGTGCAGCGGGCGGTGGCTAATTACCCCTCCATTGTAGCATCTAGGCTTGGCATAGAAAACCAGCAAGCCCTGCGGAGCACAGCCTGGAACCTGGGGAATACACAGGTCTTCACAGGAAAGGAAGAGGTAGGCAACGATAGCCGGGGTGTTCAGAACCGTGTCGGTATTCAGCAGCAGAACATAGAAGTATTCAGTATCGCGCCCAGGCTCAATCTGCAGCAAAAGCAGGTTAACCTAGCCCAGTCATCGCTCAATTTAACGTCGCTGGAGGTGGCGCGCGAGGTGCGTATAGCCTGGAGCAATACCTACGCAGCCAGAAGTCAGTACCTGCTTTATCAGCGGCTGGACTCAATTTTTTCCGAGTTCACTAGGGCCGCAGAGGTGCGGTACGAAACAGAGGCCATTTCCCATCTGGAGTACCTGGCAGCGACGAACCAAGCCCGGCAGATAACGGTGCAGCAGGAGCAGGCCTTCCGTAACTACCAGGCGGCCCTGCGCCAGCTGAACCGGTGGCTGGTTAGCGACACTCCCTTTACTGCGACACTGACAGAACCTGAGCGGTTGACAGCCCCTCTGCCAGGTATAGCAGATACCCTAAGGCAGCACCCGCTACTGGATTATTCCCGCCAGCAGGTGGAGGTAGCCCAGGCCCGCCAGCATGTGGCGAAAGCGGCTTACCTGCCAAGCCTAAGCGGGCAGTATGCTGACCAGAAAATAGCAGGTCAGTCCGGGTTCTACAGTTACCAAATAGGGATAAACTTCCCATTATTCCCTTTTGCGGAGCGTGGCCGGGCCCAGTCAGCCAGGATAGAACGGGAAATCGCAGAGCAGAACCTGCGCCACACGCAGCTGGAACTGCAGGCCGGCTATGGCAGTCTGCTGGAGGAGTACCGCAAGTGGCTTAATTCCTGGCAGTACTATCAGGAAGAGGCATTGCCTTTGGCGGTAGAGCAGCGCAACGGAGCGATTATCGCTTACCGCGAGGGAGCAATCGACTACATTGGCTTTCTGCAAATCATCCGGGATGCCCTTCAGGTAGAATTTAATGCCCAGGAGGCGCTTGGGAATTACCTTAACACGAAGGCGCGCCTAATCTATTTTCTTCAATCATCCAATTAACAAAACAACTAAAGACGATGCACATTATAACAAAAATAACGCTTCTGCTAAGTGTACTGGCCTTTAGCGCATGCAGCACCCCTGATGAATCGGTGTCAGAGAAGGGGGCGCCAGGTGAGGCCGCTGAAAGCCATGGAGAGGAAGAGGGGCACAGAGAGGAAGGTACTGTGCGCATGTCTCCTCAGCAAATGAAGGCTATTGGCCTTCAGCTGGGGACGCTTCAGAACAGAAATCTGGCCGGTATCATAAAAGTAACGGGAGAGCTGGAGGTGCCGCCTCAAAGCGAGGCCAGTGTAAGCGCGACGGTTGGGGGGAACGTGCAGGAGATAAAAGTCATCGAAGGCGACAAGGTGCGGAAAGGGCAGACGCTTGCCCTGCTCACGCACCCCGAGCTGGTGCAGCTGCAGGTAGACCTCCAGGAGGCGGCCAGCAGGCTGCAGTACCTAGAGCAGGAATACCAGCGCCAGCAGCGGCTGTATGAGCAAAAGGTAGGTTCGGGGCGGGACCTGCAGGAGGCCACCTCGAATTACAACACCAAAAAGGCACAGGTTGAAGGTGTGAAGTCCAGGCTCCGCATTCTGGGACTCAACCCAGGCAGTATCCTCTCTGGCAAAATATATCAGTCGGTTCCGGTTGTTTCACCCATCAGTGGCTATGTACAGAAGGTAAACATCAACACTGGTCAGTATGTATCGCCCCAGCAACAGATGTTCACGGTTGTGGATCAGTCACAGCTTCATGCAGACTTGATGGTGTTTGAGAAAGACATTACAAAGGTAAAAGTTGGTCAAAAAGTAAGCTTTAATGTAGCCAACGCGGCAGGAAAGGAATATATGGCTACCGTTTATAACATGAGCCCCGCCTTCGAGGAGGATACCAGAGCAGTGCATTTGCACGCTGACATAGAAGGAAGCCTAGACAACCTCATACCTGGAATGTACATCGAGGGCCGTATAGCAACGGATACCACAACAGCACTTGCCCTGCCAGAGACGGCCGTCGTGCAGGAAGGAGATCAGTCCTTCATCTTTGTCAAGACGGGCGAGGCTGCTACTGAAAACGCACATTTAGCTGCAGGAGCCAGCAAGGATTCGGCACAAACGGTGGGAAAGGATTGGGTGTTTAAGCAGATTCCCGTCGTGACAGGAGCCAGTGACCACGGCTGGGTAGAGGTAAAGCTGCTGCAGCCCCTTCCTAATGATGCACAGGTCGCCTATAAGGGCGCTTACAACTTGATCTCAGAGATGAAGAAAGGCGAAACAGAACATGCCGATTAGAAATTGTGAGATAAGCATGGCCGCACATATTTGTGCGACCATGCCTTCAAGCAGTCAAGGGCTCGAGTACGTCCGAAGGGCAAAGCAAGCAAATTGATCCACATAGCATAGTTAGCAGGCAATAGGTATAAATCATAGTGTAAAAACAATTCACAGATGAAAGAGCTGAAAGCATTTATAAAACCATCCAGAGTGCAGAAGGTAGTGGAGGCGCTGGGAGAAAACGGTTTCGAGAGCGTTACCCTCTCGCAAGGAGAAGGCACCGGGGCGTACAACCGTAGAGATGCGTTTCCTTCGCTGGATTTCCATTTCACCGACAGCAAAATTGTGAAGCTGGAGTTAGTCTGCCAAAACGAGCAGGCAGCAAAGGCTGTTGAGTTAATCAGTAAGAATGGCCGGTCTCCGGAGCAGGGCGATGGCATCCTCTACGTGATAGATGTGGAAAGCGCTTACCGCATCAAATCAGGTGAGCCAATTGACTAAATAAACTGAAAGAGGCGCATGCCATCATGTCACTGCATACAGAAACACCGGAGAACGTATGAACAAGGATCTTGAAGAACAACTAAAGTCCAGGGCTATCCGCCCTACAGCTATGCGCCTGCTGGTGCTAGCCAGAATCACAGCACAGCAAACAGCCATGAGCCTGAAGGAGCTGGAGTTGGGTTTTGAGCAGGCAGACCGCGTCACTTTGTATCGCACGCTTAAAACCTTCGGGGAAAAAGGGCTGGTGCATCAGGTCATTGACGGGGCGGGACTCACCAAATACGCCTTGTGCCAAGAGGATTGCACTTGCGCACCGGAGGACCTGCATGTGCATTTTTACTGCAACACGTGCAAAGAAACCTATTGCCTGCCAAAAGTGAAAGTGCCTGATGTGCTGCTCCCGAATAGGTTTCGGATGGAGGAGGTGAACATGGTGGTAAAAGGTGTTTGTGACCGGTGCGCTTTTTAGGGGTGTGAATAAGCCCGAGTCTAATACCCGGAATGTACAGGAAGCGAGGCATAGCCCCTGTCGTTTCGAAAGTTGGAATACCTTGGCATGAGATGGTGTATTTTTAGTTTTCGGTGATGAATGCTTCCAGCTAAAAACATGATGACGAATAATGGGTGTAAAGGCAAAAATTCTATGGATAGTGGCAGGGATAGCAGGAGCTATGTTATCCGTGTATCCCCTAATGCTTTCCATGGGCAACATTGAGGCGCAACATCAGGAGAAATCATGGTTGGGCAAAGGTGCCTTGATGTTTGAAGGCACCTTCTCCTCCCAAGAATCAGAGCGTTATCTAACTGCACTGGTGGTAATGGTTGGGTTGTTGATCGCAGCCTTCATTTTAAGAGTAGCAATCGGTAATAAAAAACTTCAGGCGATAGTGGAGCTTCAGGTAGTCTGGCAGATGACGCGCCTCTTCAGGAAAGGAGAAAGCCAGGCTATTGCCCTACTGCCAAGGTTGTTGGGAACTCCTGGGCAGTTAAAGTTCACGTCTGGCCCAGAACTGGCGGTAGCTAGCACAATGGCAGGCTTGATGAATACGCAAGGGGGCGTCCTTTTTATTGGTGTAGATAAGGACGGCAGCTGTACCGGATTGGATGAAGACTATAAGGCTTTGGGGAAATCAGGACAGGACTGTTTTCTCCAACACCTCCTGCAGGTAGTAGGAATCATCTTGGACCCTAGCTGCTGTGTGCTCTTGAAAACAAGCTTCCATGTAGTTGAAGGAAAAAACATTTGCCGCATACACATAAAACGCGCGTCCTCCCCTGTCTACGTGCATCTGGGTGAGCGTTCGCACTTTTATATCCGGGAGGGCGTTTGCACCCGTGAATTAGAGGTAACAGAGGCTTTGGCGTATATTGAAAAGATGAGCTAGGATGCCCTCTGAATGTCCCGTGCATGCAAAACATAGCATCTAAAACAGCCGAATTATGAAAAGTGAAGACAGCAAAGGTAATGAGATAGAAAATGATTTTAAGCCGCTGGAGATCACCTCTTCGAGAACAGCAGAAGCACCAGGGCCGAACGTGGGCGCAGAGTGCTGCTCTCTCGACGGCAGGACAAAACAGGCAGGCGCCGAAGAGCACGAGGAGGCAGGAGAGGAGGCAAAGTCCTCCTATGTGCCCACGGCCATCAGCCTTTCCCTGCTCCTGGCGGGTATCCTGCTCGACTACCTCGACACGCCCTGGTTCACGGGCTATGTGCGCCTGATTGTGTATGGTATCGCTTATGTTTTGGTGGGCTGGCGCGTGGTGTGGCACGCCATCAAAAGTATCAGGAGCAGCTTCTTTAATGAGTTTTTCCTCATGAGTATCGCCACGATGGGTGCCTTTTACATTGGCCAGTTTGCTGAAGGGGTAGCCGTGATGCTGTTCTACGTTATAGGGGAGCACTTTCAGGAGGCGGCCGTGCTGCGCTCCCGCCGCTCCATTAAAGCACTTATCGACAACAGGCCGGACGAGGTGAGACTAGTAACGGAGAATGGCATCGCTAGCGTGAAGGCAAAAACGGTGCAGGTCGGCGATGTGGTGCAGGTGAAGGCAGGCGAGAAAGTCGCGCTGGACGGCGAGTTGCTCACAGACAGGTCCTCTTTCAACACCGCCGCCCTCACCGGAGAGTCAAAGCCCGACACCAAAATGAAGGGCGAGACGGTGCTGGCGGGTATGATCAACCTGGACCGTGTGATTGAGCTAAGGGTAACATCTGGCTATGAAAACAGCGCCCTTTCCAAAATCCTGCAACTGGTGGAGGAGGCCGGTAGCCGCAAGGCCAAGACGCAGCAGCTTATCACCCGCCTGGCCAAAGTGTACACGCCTGTTGTCTTCTTCCTCGCCGTTAGCCTCACCTTCATTCCTTACTTCTTCGTGGAGGGGTATGATTTTAATCAGTGGTTGTACCGGGCGTTGGTCTTTTTGGTTATCTCCTGCCCCTGTGCGCTGGTGATCTCCATCCCGCTCGGCTACTTCGGTGGTATCGGGGCTGCCTCACGCAACGGCATCCTGTTTAAGGGGGCTAACTTCCTGGACCTGATGACGCAGGTGGACACCGTGGTCATGGACAAGACAGGCACGCTGACCGAGGGCGTCTTCCAGGTGCAGCGGGTCGAGGCATTACTGGAGGACAAGACCTGGTTCCTCTCCGCTGTGGCCGCCATCGAAAGGGCATCCACGCATCCTATCGCTAAGGCTATTGCGGCGGAGGCAGCCAGCAGTCTACGCCATACGGCAAGAAAGGTGGAGGAAATTTCCGGGCATGGGCTCAAGGGGGAGGTAGACGGTAGGCAACTGCTGGTAGGAAATGGGAAGCTGCTTGAAAAGTATGGCGTGCTCTACGATCCAAGTGTGAAAGACATTGTGGAGACAATTGTGCTGGTGGCCGTGGACGGCTCTTATGCAGGCTATATCACCATCGCCGACAAGATAAAAGAGGATGCCCCGCTAGCCGTAAAGAAAATGCGAGAGCTGGGGGTGAAAAGGCTGGTGATGCTCTCGGGTGACAAAGACACTATTGTGCAGCAAGTGGCAGGAGAGCTGCAACTAGACCAGGCTTATGGCGGTTTGTTGCCGCAGGATAAGGTAAGTCATGTAGAAGAATTAAAAGCAGAAGGCAGAACGGTTGCCTTTGTGGGGGATGGTATCAACGATGCGCCAGTGATTACGCTGGCCGATGTGGGTATGGCCATGGGGGGGCTGGGCTCGGATGCGGCCATTGAGACGGCAGACGTGGTGATTCAGACGGACAATCCTGCCAGAATAGCTACGGCCATCGACATCGGGAAGAAAATAAAGCAGGTCGTGTGGCAAAACATCACGATGGCCTTTGCAGTGAAGGCCATCGTGCTAATTCTGGGGGCTGGCGGTCTTGCCACTCTGTGGGAGGCTGTGTTTGCTGACGTGGGAGTCGCTTTCCTGGCTATACTGAACGCAGTGCGAATCCAGCGAATGAAGTTTAAGTAAACTTCGTTTCCCGGCTTGTATTGAGCGAACGCACTTCACTCCACCAAAATTCAACCTAATTTCCGGCTAGTAGGTAATCTGCAAGACGATATTCATGTAGGCGATACAATAACATCTAAAACCAATGGAAAAACTTAAAATAGAAATATCCCTGCTTTTACCCGAAGTGCCGGATGAAAAAGACTGTTGTGTGCGTGAGCTGATGGATAGGCTACAGGGCAGGCAGGGCATTGAAAAAGTGCATATTTCCTCTAAAACAGAAATGGGTATACCACAACTCTGCTTCCATTACAACCCGGATGAGATTTCCATGGCCCGCATCGAGACGCTGGCTAGGCAAACGGGAGCTTCATTGACCGAAAAATTCGGACACAGGCTCCTGGCAGTTGACGGCATTCGCCATGCCCGCCACGCCCGCCACCTGGAGCAAACATTACGGCGCTTAGAGGGGATGCTTCAGGCTTCCGTTGCCCCTACGGGCATGGTGTGGCTGGAGTTCGATAGGGCAGGTACCAGTGAAACTGAAATTATATCAATTTTAAGGAAGGAAGGCTTAGAGGTTAAGAAAGCCTCTGTAAGTGAAAAAGACTATACACACCAAACCGGAGAAGGTGTGGCGGCGGCAGAAGCTGAAGAGCGTAAAAGATTGGAAAAGAAAATTGAACCACACAGTGACCACACGCACGAGCATGGTGGAGTTTTCGGCAAGAACACCGAGTTAATCTTTTCCATCATCTGTGGCGTCTTGCTGGGCACGGGCTTCGGCCTGAGCTTCGTGGAGGGCGTGCCAGACTGGGTAAGCCTATCACTCTATATAGGTGCCTATTTTTTCGGGGGCTTTTTCACCACCAAGGAGGCGGTGGAGGAGATACTCAAAAAGAACTTCGAGATAGATTTCCTGATGCTGGTGGCAGCTATTGGGGCCGCTATTCTGGGGGAGTGGGCAGAGGGCGCACTTCTGCTGTTCCTCTTCAGCATGGGGCACGCTCTGGAGCACTATGCTATGAACAAAGCCCGCAAGTCCATCGAGGCGCTGGCGGAGCTGGCGCCTAAAACAGCCTTGCTCAAACTAGATGGCAAAACCGAAGAAGTGGGAATCGAGACACTGCGCTTGGGCGATGTGATCGTGGTAAAGCCTAACAGCAAAATATCGGCGGACGGTGTAGTGGTAAAAGGGCGCAGCAGCGTGAATCAGGCACCTATCACAGGTGAGAGCGTGCCCGTGGACAAGATGCCGGTAGCAAGTCCGGAGAAAGCCTACAGCCCGGAAAGCGACATAGAGGACGAAAGCCGGGTGTTCTCCGGCACGATCAACGGGAACAATACCCTGGAGATAAAAGTGATCAAGGAAGCAAAGGACTCCACTTTATCCCGTTTGGTACAGCTGGTGAACGAGGCACAGACCCAGAAGTCGCCCACCCAGCGCTTCACGGATAAATTTGAGAAGTATTTCGTGCCCTCCGTGCTTCTGCTGGTGGTACTGCTGAACTTCGCTTTTTTGGTAGTCGATGAGCCTTTTAGCGCGAGCTTTTACAGGGCGATGGCCGTGCTAGTGGCTGCCAGCCCCTGTGCGCTGGCCATTTCCACGCCAAGCGCCGTATTGAGCGGCGTGGCCCGGGCGGCCCGCGGCGGTGTGCTTATCAAGGGTGGTCGTCCCCTGGAAGACCTGGGGGTGCTGACTGCGCTGGCCTTCGACAAGACCGGAACACTGACAGAGGGAAAGCCCAAGCTGACCAACGTTGTCGCCTTGGATGATTTATCGGAGGAGGAGATTCTGAAAAAAGCCGTAGCCGTGGAGGCGCTGAGTGACCACCCTCTGGCCAAGGCCGTTGTCAGAGACGGGAAAGAAAGGCTGAAGGGCACTCCTGTTCCCCATGCAGAAGACCTGGAGGCGGTGCTGGGGAAAGGCATCAAAGCCACCTTGGAAGGTAATAAGGTGTACATAGGTAACCTGGCGCTCTTTGAGGAACTCGATGAAATAAAGCCCCCGCAAGAAATAATTGGCAAAGTACAGTCGCTGGAGGCAGACGGAAACACTACCATGCTGGTGCGTGAAAACGACAGCTACATCGGCATTATAGCCTTGATGGACACGCCGCGCGCGGCGGCTAAAGCTACCCTAGAAGCGCTGAAAAAGCTCGGCATTAAGCGGATGGTCATGCTTACCGGAGACAACCAGAAAGTGGCGGATGCGGTGGCCAGGGAAATTGGCCTCACCGACGCCTGGGGCGGGCTGCTTCCGGAAGAGAAAGTTGCAGCCATAAAAGAACTGCGACAACAGGAAAGCAAGGTGGCGATGGTGGGGGATGGGGTAAACGATGCCCCCGCGATGGCCAACAGCACGGTGGGAATCGCCATGGGGGCGGCCGGTTCGGATGTGGCTTTGGAGACAGCCGACATTGCCCTAATGTCCGACAAACTCGAAAACCTACCTTTCGCCATTGGTTTGAGCCGGATGTCTAAAAGGATTATCAAGCAGAACCTCTGGGTAAGCCTGGGCATCGTGGCGCTGCTGATCCCTTCTACTATACTAGGGCTTGCCAATATCGGTGTCGCCGTACTGATTCACGAGGGATCAACCTTGCTGGTGGTGTTTAATGCCCTACGACTTCTGGCGTACAAGAAAAAATAACCCTGCGATGCTGATCACAAATAAAATACCTGTCGGTTTGCTGCTCAGCAAGACTAAATATGAGTTATTAGCGATAATATCCTATGCTGTTGCCATTGGAATTCTCGACCACCATTCGCATTTGGAGGAAATAACCCTCCCATTGGCAATTCCGACATTGCTGGGAACGGCGTTATCTCTGTTACTGGCCTTTAGGATCAACCAGTCGTATGACCGTTGGTGGGAGGCAAGAATAGTGTGGGGGACAATCGTCAATGACTCCCGCACGCTTATCAGGCAGGTGAACACCTTTATTGTTGATGAGAATAGCAGCACATCCGTGGCTTTTGCGAAACGTCAGGTAGCATGGTGCTATGCTTTAGGAGAAAGCCTGAGAAAACTTCCGTTCTCTGAAAAGGTAAAGCAGTATGCTGAAGATTACAAAAGCCATGCTAACATCCCAAATGCTCTATTGTTAAAGCATTCTGAGAAAGTCAGAAAAATTTATCTAGATGGGCAGCTAAATCATTTTCAGCAGATTCAGATTGATAGCACCATTGCAAGGCTATGCGACTCCATGGGGAAATGTGAGCGTATCAAGAATACTGTTTTCCCTGGAAATTATAGTATGCTGCTGCATTTCCTGATCTACATCTTTGCCACGCTGCTGCCCCTTGGCCTCGGTGACTATTCGGTTTTGATGGAAGTAGTACTTACTACCATCTTTGCAGCAATATTCCT
This sequence comes from Pontibacter sp. E15-1, assembly GCF_022601975.1. GTDB lineage: Bacteria > Bacteroidota > Bacteroidia > Cytophagales > Hymenobacteraceae > Pontibacter. Next base: position 2,905 of record NZ_JAKVIR010000048.1, on the reverse strand, counting down.
GCTTATAGAAAGAACGGCCATATTCATGCAGGATCCTTTTGAGAACATGCCTACGGATACACCTGTTACAGCGTTGGCAAACACGGTTGAGGCTAATGCAAATGGTCGCGTGCGAACCACCAAAGTTTGCACCTGCTACAGCTTATTATCAACTCTAAAAATTTACCAACACAACCGATAGTAGCGCTTGTCAACCCCTTGCAACTGGAAGAGCCGATTGAGGGCATCAGGGCAAATGTGAGCGGGCAGTATCCTAAATACCGTAATAAAGCCGAAATTGAATTTAATCACCTGGCAAGTTATATAGGATATTATCAGTTGTACAAACAAAACAAATAGTATCAACTTTTAGAAAATGGCAGAACAAAAAAAGAGTGATAGCATCAAAGTAGCATTTTTGCTAAACCTGGCTTTCACCATTCTAGAACTGGTTGGTGGGCTGATCTCCGGCAGTATCGCTATCATTGCAGACTCTTTGCACGACTTTGCCGACAGCTTGGCGTTGGGCTTGGGGTGGTATTTTGAGCGAAAATCTGAAAATGAAAAAAGCAACGAGCGTTACACCTATGGCTATAAGCGCTTCTCTATGTTGAGCGCTTTGATTAATGCCCTGGTGCTGATGTTGGGAGCCATCTTTATTTTCTATGTGAGCATTCAGCGCATCCTGAATCCTCAGATGCCCGATGTGCCGTGGATGATTGGAACCGCAATACTTGCCATCATCCTGAACGGTATTGGAGCCTGGAAGCTGAAGTCAGGGAAGTCGCTGAACAAAAAGGTGCTGCTGGTACATCTGCTGGAGGATACAGTAGGTTGGATTGCCGTGCTGATTGTCAGCATTCTGCTGCTTTTCTTCAATATTCCCGTGCTTGACCCTATCTTAGCCATTGTCGTAAATCTGGCGGTATTAATTTATATTTCTGTTAAGCTGGTCGACATTATCAAAATATTTCTGCAACGGGTGCCGGAAGGCGTTAACGTGCCGCTGCTGGAGCAAAAGATATTAAGCATTGATGGAGTGGAACGGGTAAACCATTTTCATGTTTGGGGGCTCACGGAGCAAAAGAAAGTGGTAACTGTGCATGTGAAGATAAAGGAGCTAGGCATTTCTGAGCAAAGCATCTTAAAAAACAAAATTTATAAAGTGTTTGATGATTTGGATACCGAGCACGTCACCATAGACCTGCAGGAGTACTCGGCTTACCTGGAGTTGCTCTTCGAAGATCATCAGCAGCGGCTGGGCGTGCTGGACGAGCAAGTGCGCAGGATGGCTGTAAGGCATGCAGAAAGGCTATACATTGAGGGGAAGTGCACAAAAGATGAGGCACTGGAAAGAGGCATCACCCAAGCAGAGATGGAGCTTAGAAACCTGTGAACTAATTCATTATGATGCAGGTACTGCATTTTACCCCAAATAACGTCTTCGTCACAGAGGCCGTGGGCATATTGACTAAAAAGACATCAAGAAGATTCATCTCCTCCTTCACACCAGTGACATGATACGGAGTAGCGGCTTCCGAACAAAAAAGTTATTACTTAGCTATCTCCAGCAACAGGAATAACAGAAAGCCTGCAAAAAAGGTAGCTGTAAGCCAGGGTGTTTCAGGCTCCTCATGGGCCTCCACCAGCAACTCCTCTGTCACTAGGAAAAGCAGGGCGGCTAGGCCAAATGAAAGTATAATTACTAGCGTGGCACCGGACAATCCTCTTAGCAAGGTGACGCCAGCTATAGTACTTATTAGCAGCATCAGGGCTAAAATTACTATTGTCATAATAACACGCTTGCGGGATGCTCTCCCCTGAACCATCGATGCGGAGGTGGCCAGCCCCAGCGCAAACACTTCCACGGTGATGGCTATCATTAGGAAGGTACCTTCTTGGGCGCCTGCGGCAAAGCCGATTCCAATCAGGAGCCCGTCAATTACAAGATCCACCCCTACGCCAAACAGCAAGCCTATTGGCAACGCGTCGGCTATTGGCGGAGCTCCCTCTAGTTTCTGCTTCTGGCGCGTAAGCCTGCGCAACAGCAGCATAACGCCAATCCCCAACACAAAACCAATTACCACATCTAAAGGGTCTTTCTCATGCATAATATCCGGCAGTAGCTCAAGGCTCACGACAGAAAACACCACTCCGGCAGCAAAATGTAAAATAACACTTCGTAATGTGGGCCCTGGTGCGTAAAAAGTGGACAAGACGCCTCCAATAATTAACACCATAGCCGGAATTGAAGTATAAAAAAGCAGTGAAAGAATTGACTCATCCATGTTGTGCTGATACTGTGAACCATGTTTGTTTGTTTTGATAGACATCATTTTATTATACATAGGGGGTGTAATTTAAACTGTGTACCTGTTGCACAACTGTCTGAAGCTAACCGTAAAAGGAGATAGTGCCAAATCGATGAGGAGATGAAGGACAGGAAGCTTTTTGACGAGAAGGAGCTGCACTTCTCGCTCTCGGCCCATGTGCCGGAGAACAACTGCTACAGGCAATTGAAGCAGTGCTTCAACCTGGACTTGCTTTACGAGCTGACGCGGGAGCACTACGGCCGCTGCGGCCAGCACTCGATCGGCCCGGTCGTCTTCTTCAAGCTCTGCCTGGTGGGACACTTGGAGAACATCGCCAGTGACCGAAAGCTCATCGAGCACTGCAGCCTTAGGCTGGACCCGGCGGACTGGAATTGCAATGTTTTACTGGAGTATGAGCGCCTGACCAGCCAGGCCCAGCTCGAGCAGGAACTCAAGCGCATCCTACGGGGCTTCGGTATCAAGTTCAAGATCAGCTTCAAACAGCAGGAAGTGTCGAATATATTTAACTCAAGTTGAGTGGTAGGCTCTAAAGGTAAAAAGAGAAATGGTTGGCTAACAAGAAGCCAAGCACCTTTAGCAGAAACCCCTCTTTG
>NZ_JAKVIR010000047.1 GCF_022601975.1 Pontibacter sp. E15-1 | reverse complement strand
CCAGAGCATGGTCTATTTGGCGATGATCTCTATAATGTTAAAAAGGGCTTAATAGGTTTTAAAACAGCTTCTTAGGACTGGTTTTCTTTCGTGAACACCCGGCGTAAAAGCTCCGTGGTTCGGGCGAAAGGGTTCTCGCGGATGTTCAGCTCTTCCTGGGCCACCAGCAAAAACAGGCCGTCAATCGCCTTTTGCGTCGCGTACGCATCCAGGTTTGGGTCTACCTTCTGGGTCAGGGGTATTTTGTTATACTGGTTCACGATGTCGGTATAGTAGCGGGTGGCGTTCGTCTTTTCCAGCGACTTCACCATCACGGGGTTGAACGCGGTATAGAGCTGCTGCGAGGTAGTGCGCTTGAGGTACTGGGTGGCAGCGTCTTTGTCGCCCCGCAGGATGGCCCAGGCGTCGGCGATGGTCATCTGCTTGATGGCGCTCACAAAAATCGGCACGGCGCTTTTGGCGGCGTCCTCGGCCCCGCGGTTCAGCGTCAGGACAAACTTATCGACCTCGTTGCCCAGGCCCACCTGCCGCAGGGTGTTCTCCACGCGCTGCACATCCTCCGGAAAGGGAATCCGGATCAGCGGGTTGCGGTAGTAGCCATCTGTCTGAGCGGCCTGGTCGGAGCCGCTTTTGATGCCCACCTCCAGTGCCTGTTTCAGGCCGGAGGCAACCTCGTCTCGGGTAAGTGGGGTACCATTGGTGCCTGCCAGCACGCCATCCATGGTGCGCTGTACTTCTGCCACGGTGCAGGCGGAGGCGCTCAGGGCCAGCGCCATAAAAGAAGTGTAAACAATTTTTCTCATATCAACAGAACATCTTTAGCTTAGCGCATGTTTAAAGCTCGCTTTTAAGAGCCAAATTTAAACATGCATTTAGGATTTTTCAAACCTACGCATAAATCAGACCAAAACAACCATGAAAGCAGTCCTCGCCGAAATCATCACTATTGGAGACGAAATCCTGTTCGGGCAGATTGTGGATACCAACTCCGCCTGGCTGGGGACCGCGCTGACCAACATCGGGATCCGGGTAAAGCAGATCACGTCTATCTCCGACAGCGCCGACCACATTGTGCAGGCCCTCGATGACGCCAGGACCCGGGCAGACGTCATCCTGATCACGGGGGGGCTGGGCCCTACCAAAGACGACCTGACAAAGCATGTGCTGACGGCGTATTTCCATACCTCCCTGAAACTGCACGAGCCCTCGCTGGCCGACGTGACGGCAATTTTCAGCAGCCGGGGCCGCCCCGTGACCGAGCTGAACCGGCAGCAGGCGTTTCTGCCGGAAAGCTGCACCCCGGTCCGCAACGTGCTGGGCACCGCGCCGGGCATGTGGTTTGAGCAGGAAGGCAAGGTATACGTGTCGATGCCCGGAGTGCCCTTTGAGATGAAGCGCATGATGACAGACATTGTGCTGCCGAAACTGCGGTCCTATTTCGACACTCCCTACATCCTGCATAAAATGGTGCAGACCGTGGGTATACCCGAATCCAACCTGGCAGACCAGCTCGAAGCATGGGAATCGAGCCTGCCACCGCACCTGAAACTGGCCTACCTGCCCAACCTCGGGGGGGTGCGGCTTCGCCTGACGGGCACAGGCGCCGACAAGGCCCAGCTGGACCAGGAACTTCAGGCCGAAATCGATAAACTGGCTTCCATCATACCGAAAGGCATTTTTGCGTATGGCGACGCGAAACTAGAGGAGGCGATCGGGCTGCTGCTGAAGGAAAAGGGGCTGACCATTGCCACCGCGGAGAGCTGTACGGGCGGATTGCTGGCGCACAGGATCACGAGTGTGAGCGGAAGCTCTGCCTACTACCAGGGCAGCGTGATCGCGTACCACAACGAGGTGAAAGTCCGCGAGTTGGGCGTGAAGCGGGAAACGCTGGAGCAGCACGGTGCCGTGAGCGAGGCCACTGTGCGCGAAATGGCTGAGAACGTGCGGCGTAAGTTCGGAACCGACATCGGGGTGGCCACCAGCGGTATTGCCGGCCCCGACGGCGGCACCCCCGACAAGCCGGTCGGCACGATCTGGATCGCCTACGCCGACAAAGACAGGACCATCGCAAAGCTCCTGAACTACAACAAAGACCGCCTCCTGAATATAGAATACACCACCACGGCCGTGCTGAACCTGGTGCGCCAAAGTTTGGCGGCTGCCGTTGAGGAATAGGGTAATTTTTCTAACTTTGTCCAGGTTTTCAAATGGAGGACCTTTTTTGGAAGTATAAGTGACGACTCACTCCCTATACAGGGTATGGTCAGCGCCTATCCTTTTGTTCCGAACCTATACTATACACGAACAACGATAACGACACATATGGCACTTGTAGAAATGGTGATGCCCAAGATGGGCGAAAGTATCACGGAAGGCACTGTTCTGAAATGGCTCAAAAGCGTGGGAGACACCATTGAGCAGGATGAGTCGGTGCTGGAAGTTGCTACTGACAAAGTGGACACAGAGGTGCCTGCTTTGCAGGGTGGCGTACTGAAGGAGATTCTGGTGAATGAGGGTGATGTGGTGGCCGTAGGCGCTCCTATCGCCGTCATCTCCACTGACGGCGAAGACACAGCTTCTTCTGACGCTCCCGCGGCTACTGAGGCACCAGCATCAGACGCCCCCGCAGCTACCGCGCCGCAGGAAAGCGAGGCACCCGCAGAAAATACGGTAGCCAAACTGGACCAGCCCGCCGCTGGCCGTTTCTATTCCCCGCTGGTGCTCAACATTGCCCGGGAGGAAGGTATACCGATCCAGGAGCTGGAGTATGTGCCCGGCACTGGCAAAGAGGGCCGTGTGTCGAAAAAAGACATCATGGCGTATGTGGACAGCCGTTCCGATGCCCCGAAAATCAACAATACCCCCGTGCCGCAGGCCGAGGCGGCCAAACCAGCCCCGGTAAACGCCCCGGCCGCGCAGCCACAGCCCGCCTCCGTAAAACCGGCGGCGTCTTTCAGCGGCAACACCGAGATCATCGAGATGGACCGCATGCGCAAGCTGATCGCCGACCGCATGGTGGAAAGCAAGCGCACCTCGCCGCACGTCACCTCTTTTGTGGAGGCCGACGTGACCAACATCGTGAACTGGCGCAACAAGTGGAAAAACGAGTATAAAAAGCGCGAAGGCGAGAACCTGACCTTCACCCCGATCATGATTCAGGCGGTGGTAAACGCCATCAAAGACTTCCCGATGATCAACGTGTCGGTGGACGGGAACAACATCATCCGCCACAGAGACATCAACATCGGTATGGCCGTGGCCCTGCCGAGCGGCAACCTGATCGTGCCCAACATCAAGAACGCAGACCAGATGAACCTGAACGGCCTGACCAAAAAGGTGAATGACCTGGCGAACCGCGGACGCATTAACAAACTGACGCCCGACGACCTGTCTGGCGGCACGTATACCGTCTCGAACGTGGGTTCTTTCGGCAATGTGATGGGCACCCCGATCATCATGCAGCCGCAGGTGGCCATCATGGCGCTGGGCGCGATCACGAAGAAACCCGCCGTGATTGAGACGCCGCAAGGCGACCTGATCGGTATCCGCCACTTCATGTTCCTGTCGCACTCTTACGACCACCGCGTGGTGGACGGCTCGCTGGGGGGTATGTTTGTGCGCCGCGTGGCCGACTACCTGGAGAATTTCGATGTAGACCAGACGATATAAGCAGCGCATACCAGACTGCGGCTTTTTAAAGCGCCTGCCTCACTCCCGAGGCAGGCGCTTTGCTTTGTACAGGCCATCCCTCACTAAATTATACCCCACTGCGCTTTACTGGCGACACAAATTACTATCTTCACTTTTCTAATCAGTAAACAGCACGAACACACCATACCGATGAACAGAACTTTGCCCTGGATAGTGGCTGGGCTTTCTCTTTTCCTGGCCTTTTATTTTTATATGCAGCAGCATGAGGCAGAGAGCCGCCTGGCCATTGCCGACAAGCGGGTAGCAGAAATGGACGCAGCACTGGCGCAAGAGGGCCAGGCAGTTGACTCTTTGGAAGAGCTCGTACTCCCCCCCGACACCATGGAGCTGGTGCCCCCCGGCGGGGCTGCGTTTGTGGATGAGCTGGGCTCGCTGAGTGAGTCGGACCTTAGGAGGCTGAAGCAGAAGGGGCTCCACAGCCCGGAAGCAGACCTGATGAACGACCTGAACCGCAAGCAGAGCCAACTGATACCCGCAGCGGGCAGTATGGGGGGTACCATGACTATCCGCGACAGCCGCATCCTGAACGACCGCTATGCGATGGCCTACTACGAAGACGGCCACAACGGGGGCTACATGCTCCTGAAGTACAGCGTGAGCAACGGCAGCATCAGCTGGACCGTGGTTGACAACTCGCAGTTGTAGTAGCCATGTAGTTAGCTTGCGAGTGGTTCTTAAAACGATGTATAGAACTTCGTAAAAGGTAAGATATCAGTTTGCGAGAGGCAATTACCTCTCGAGGCGTTCGCCAGAGTTTAAGAGCTTAGCACGATAAACTCATCCTTCCACAGCATCGCCCCTCCTTTGATACCGTCTTTGTTGGACACAATCGTGATGTTCTCTTCCAGCTCAAAAACGATCTCGTCGGCATTGCCCCCGCTGATATATAAATGGTCGTAGTTGAAAACAGTTCGCAGGATCTGCAGCACGCGCCGCATTCGTTTGTTCCATTTCTCCAGCCCAGCCTCCTCCAGCGCCACGTCACCGATATAGGCGTCGTAGTCGCGGTGCTTGGTTACAGGGTGATGCGCCAACTCGAGATGCGGAAGCAGGAAACCGTTGAGCATCAGCGCGGTGCCAAAGCCCGTACCGAGCGTGATTACCATCTCCAACCCATTTCCGCTCACTACCCCCAATCCCTGCAGGTCTGCATCGTTTACCACCCTGACTGGGCGCACAAGCAACTTCATCAGCAGTTGGCGCAGGTCAATTTCCCGCCAAAGGGCAGTGCCTAAGTTCGGGGCAGTCATCACCACGCCCTCTTTCACATACCCTGGAAACCCCACCGACACCCGGTCATACCCCTGAAATTCCTGCACAAGGCCCTGAATCACATCCAACACGTTCTCCGGCGAGGCGGGCGACGGGGTAGCCGCCTTGATATAATCAGCCTGCAGCTGCCCCGCCTGATCCAGAACTGTTGCTTTGATGCTCGATCCCCCGATGTCGATTGTGAGAATGCGGAGTTGGTGCTTGTTATTTTCCATGTGTTTACTTACGGGAAGTGAAAGGTGCGCAGACAATTTCAACGTTCCGAATGCCAGCGCTATACCTTACGGCGGTTTCCGGAACGGCAGGTGCTCCTGCTCATGGTAAAGGTATAAAGTTATCTCAGAAGTACCAGACGAAAGCAAAACCGACAGTGGGCGAATCTGTCCCTTTCCTCTCGCAGCCACCCGGGCAAACGATCATCCGGCACCATAACGAAAGGCACGACATTTGAGTACTAGAAAGCAAATCTTAACCGCCATGCTTATACCGCTCTCTTCCCTGCTTCCGTTGCTCCTCTCTTTCGTTATGTCCGTTTCGCAGACGCTATACCTCCAGCAGGACATCACGCAGGACTATGCCCGACTCGCCAGGGAAAACCGCTACTTCATCAGCGACAACAGCACCCAGACGCCCTCGCTGGAAACGGTGGCCCGCGACCTGCTGCTGTTTCAGCTTGCCGCCAGCCTCGACCTGACACAGGCCACCCACAGCAGCCATACCTCCGGCAATCACCGGGTGGATGTATGGCAGTTCGCCGAAAGCGAGATCACCAGCATATACCAGATCGAAAGCAAGGTGCACCTGGATACCGTCGTGACACAACGCTTCCTCGACAACGTGCCACCCAGGCAGCAGCGCATCACCAACGACTTCACTTTCAGAAGCTATGCCGTCGCAACTGCCGGGGAGCCACAGAAGCTTTACTACCTCACCGAGGCCGACCAGGGGCTGCTGGCATACCGGCTTGGGGAGAAGGAGGTGCAGATCAATTATTCCGCCGCAAAAGAGGGCCTCGCGGATGTGCTGGAAGGGTATAAAAAGGAAATAGCGCAGCTCCTGAAAGGCGATGCTAAGGCCGCGAAATAACCGTTGCCCTCGTTGATAGTATAAATCCTGCCGAAGTATAAACTAACAACGGCCGCTCTCTCCCGAAAGCGGCCGTTGCCATGTAAATCCAGTATAGCCCGCTGCCTACAGCGCCGCCAGGCTTTGCTCAATGGCGGTAATCTTGGCTTCCGCGTCGGCTTTCTTCTTCCGCTCGCCCGAGATAACCGCTTCCGGTGCCCCGCTCACGAAACGCTCGTTGCTCAGCTTCTTGTCCACTGAGTTCAGGAAGCCTTTGGTATACTCCAGCTCCTTTGTCAGGCGCTCACGCTCGGCCTCCACGTCTATGTTGCCCTCCATCGGGATAAAAAACTCATCCCCGGCCACGATAAAGCTGATCGCCCCGTCCAGGTTCTCCTCCACAAACTGAATCTCGTTGAGGTTGGCCAGCTTGCGCATGATGGCCATAAACGGCTCATATTGCTCGTGGTGCGCGACTTTTATGTATAAATCAAGCTGCTTGTTGTTCGGGATGTTTTTGGAATTGCGGATGTTGCGCACCGCCCCAACCACCTGCAGCACCTGCTCCATGCGCGCGATGATCTCTCTGTCGAACTTGTCTTTCTTCGGCCACGGTGCCACAATCAGGAACTCCTTCTGCTTGCGCTCCTTCAGCTCGTGCCAGATCTCCTCGGTGATAAACGGCATGAACGGGTGCAGCACCTTCAGCACATTTTCCAGCAGCTTCACGGTGGCCGTAATGGTTCCTTTGTCGATGGGTTGCTGGTAGGCCGGCTTGATCATCTCGAGGTAATGCGAGCAGAAATCGTCCCATACCAGTTTATACACGGCCAGCAGTGCATCCGAAATCCGGAACTTGCTGAAGTGATCCTCTATCTGCACAAAGGCCTCGTTAAAGCGCGACTCGAACCAGCTGATCGCCGTTTGGTTCGGGCAGGGCAGGCTCTCGTCTATCTCCCAGCCTTTTATCAGGCGGAAGGCGTTCCATATCTTGTTGGAGAAGTTACGGCCCTGCTCCACCAGTTTGTCGTCGTAGAGCAAGTCGTTTCCGGCTGGGGAGCTGAACAGCATACCGGCCCGCACGCCGTCGGCGCCAAACTGCTCGATCAGGTCGAGCGGGTCGGGCGAGTTGCCCAGCGACTTCGACATCTTGCGGCCCTGCGCGTCGCGCACGATGCCGGTCAGGTACACGTTCTTAAACGGCATCTCCTTCCGGAACTCATACCCCGCCATGATCATGCGCGCCACCCAGAAGAAAAGGATCTCCGGGGCTGTCACCAGGTCATTCGTCGGATAATAGTACAGGATGTCTTTGTTGTCGGGGTCTTTGAAGCCGTTGAACACGGAAATCGGCCACAGCCATGACGAGAACCAGGTATCCAGCACGTCTTCGTCTTGATGCAGGTCGGTTTCCTGCAGCTGCTCGTTGCCGCTCTGCTGGCGAGCCAGCACAAGTGCTTCGGAAGCAGTGGTAGCCACCACAAAAGAGCCGTCGGGCAGGTAGAAGGCCGGGATGCGCTGCCCCCACCACAGCTGGCGTGAAATGCACCAGTCCCGGATATTCTCCATCCAGGAGCGGTACATGTTCTTGAACTTGGGCGGGTGCAGCCTGATTTCGTCGTTCATCACCGCGTCCAGGGCTGGCTTGCCCATTCCGTCCATTTTGCAGAACCACTGCATCGAGAGGCGCGGCTCGATTACGGCCCCGGTGCGCTCCGAAGTCTGCAGCACACTGGCGTACTCCTCTATCTTCACCAGCAGGCCGGCCTCCTGCAAATCCTTCACGATGTTGCGGCGGGCGGCAAAACGGTCCTGCCCCACATACAGCTGCGCCTGCTCGTTCAGGGTGCCGTCGTTGTTCAGGATATCGATGGTGGGCAGGCGGTGCTTCTGGCCCAGCTCATAGTCGTTCAGGTCGTGGGCAGGCGTCACCTTCAGGGCACCCGTACCGAAGTCGATGGACACGTACTCATCCAGAATCACCGGAATCTCCTTGCCCAGCAGCGGGATGCGCACCTTCTTGCCGTGCAGATGGGTATAGCGCGGGTCTTTCGGGTTCACGGCTACGGCCACATCGGCCATAATCGTCTCGGGCCGCGAGGTAGCCACCGTGATAGCGGCATCCGCCCCCACCACCGCGTACTGCAGGTGATACATTTTAGCCATGGTGTCCTTCGGAAGAACTTCCTCATCCGAAAGGGCAGTGCCCCCCAGCGGGTCCCAGTTTACCATGCGCACGCCACGGTAGATGAGGCCTTTGCGGTATAAATCAACAAACACCTCGGTCACGGCGGCGCTCATGTCGTCCTCCATCGTGAATCGGGTGCGCTCCCAGTCGCAGGAGGCGCCCAGTTTCTTGAGCTGGTCCAGTATGATGCCGCCGTACTTCTCTTTCCACTCCCAGGCATATTTCAGAAACTCTTCCCGCGTCAGGTCTTTTTTACTGATGCCGCGCTCTTTCAGCATCGCCACCACCTTGGCCTCTGTGGCGATGGAGGCGTGGTCGGTACCCGGCACCCAGCAGGCCTCTTTGCCCTGCATGCGCGCGCGCCGGATCAGCACGTCCTGAATGGTGTTATTGAGCATATGGCCCATGTGCAGCACGCCCGTCACGTTGGGCGGCGGAATCACGATGGCATAGGGCTCTTTGTTCGGGTTTGGCTCAGAGTGGAAGAAGCCGCGCTGCATCCAGCTGTCATACCACTTCTGCTCTATTTCCTTGGGGTTATATTTTGTTGAGATCGACATCGTAGAGAATAAATTCCTGAAAATTTGGGAAACGCAAAATTAGGTAATTTTTGCGATATACCGCGCCTCACACTGGGTGTTCACTCCTGACACTCACCCCCCCCAGACCTCACAGCGTCTGAAAGACCTGTGAGTGTCCAGCCAGCTATTCTGTGAGCTAATCTTTCAGGTGAAAACCCAGAAACTACCAATGAGCAAACTAAAGGCACTTTTTCTTTTTTAGCAAAAAAAGAAAAACTCGCGCTGTTTTATCCAAAGGCACTTTTTATTATTTCCCCTACAAGATTCGTCTGCTCGTGCCCAGCCAGCTACAAACCAATCGCCACAAAGCACTATACCAGCCCGTGTCTAAAATCTATCCTTTGGATAAGAAATTTATACATGCTTGGAAACGAAACAGCCGCTGGCAGGTATCTCCCGTTTGTCGCCCCGCAGACACTCACAGGTCTTTCAGACACTGTGAGGTCTGCGGGGGGCTGGGGAGGTAAAAAAAAAGCCTGCGGTGAGGCAGGCTTTCTGTGGGCTTAAGTGGTATAAAATTAGCTTGCTTGGTGCAGCCAGTCTTTCTTTGCCAACAATTCCTCCTCTGATTCGCGGTAGTCCGGGTCGTCCACGCAACAGTCTACCGGGCAAACAGCGGCGCACTGGGGCTCCTCATGGAAACCCATGCACTCGGTGCACTTATCAGAAACGATGTAGTAGAATTCATCTGAAATAGGTTCCTGGGGTGCATCTCCGGGTATTACCTCGCCTCCGTCGATTTCCACCTCCTTCAGCTCGGTGCCGCCGCCCCATGTCCAATCCATGCCACCTTCGTAGATCGCAGTGTTTGGGCATTCCGGCTCGCAGGCTCCGCAGTTAATGCACTCATCCGTTATCATTATCGCCATAGTCGTATCTCCTGTATATTTTTTTTACTTTTGTAAATCGAACATCTGTTAAACAACAAAATTAGGAACAATAAGTATTCCTATCAAATAATTTTTCAACGCACGCTCTTGCCATGACACTAGAAAACAGGATTGAAGCTTTTGTAGAGCTTGGAAAACAGCTCCAAAACCTAACCCAGGAAGACCGGCAGGCGTGGGCGCAGGCGGCCATGTCGCGCAATGTCTGGTTCACGGAAGAAAATGTTTCCTGTGCCATAGACGGCGTTATCCAACTCCTGGATGAACAATACCTCCGCGAGTGGCTTTACCCGTATCACATCAAACAGGTTATACCCAAAAAGGTTGGCGTTGTGATGGCTGGCAACATCCCGATGGTCGGTTTCCACGATTTCCTGTCGGTGTTGGTGAGCGGGCACTATCTGCTGGCCAAGCTCAGCACCAACGACGAGCCGCTCCTAAAGCGCCTCTCCGACATGCTGGTGGGCATTGAGCCCGCCTTCGCGAACCAGTTTGAGTTTGTGGAGCTGCTGAAGGAGGCCGACGCGCTGATTGCCACCGGCTCCGACAACACCGCCCGCTACTTTGAGTACTACTTTGCCAAGCGCCCGCACATCATACGTAAAAACCGCACCAGCATCGGCGTGCTGACAGGGCACGAGGAGCAGGACGACCTGCAGGCGCTCGGCGAAGATATTTTCAGGTACTATGGCCTGGGCTGCCGCAATGTGTCCAAGGTTTTAGTGCCCAAGGGCTATACCTTCGACCGCTTTTTTGAGGCCAACGCCCACCGCCAAAACCTGCTGGACCACCACAAGTACGCCAACAACTACGACTACAACAAATCTATCCTGCTGGTGAACCGGGTGCCGCACTTCGACAACGGTTTTATGCTGGTGCAGGAGTCTCAGGGGCTTGTTTCGCCTATCTCAGTGCTTTTTTACGAAACGTTCCATACCCTGCATGACCTCCGTCATAAGCTGGAAGCCGTAAAAGAGAAGACGCAGTGCGTGGTGTCGGCGCATGGCTGGCTGGAAGGGAGCATACCCCTCGGCGAGGCGCAACGCCCGATGACCTGGGACTATGCAGACGGCGTAGATACGATGCAATTTTTGCTGAACCTCTGAAATAAAAATTTATTCTGGCATACTATTAGCGAACCTAGTCCTACGTTCATTATATTGAACCAGTGTTTGACCGCTAAGCATACTTTTCATGATAACTACAACAAATCCGATCCCATTAGTGGAAAAAGAGGAGATTCCGTCTTTCCACTTTACTACCGATGATGTTTTAAGCAACCCGGAGGCGCGGAAAAAGCGCATGTGGGACCTGAACCGGGCCGCTTCCCTTGGGAACGTCTATCATGGAAAGGTGGAGATTACCTTTCAGACGGCAACAGGAGAGCGGAAACGCGTTGACACTACGGTATGGGCCGTAGACGAGCGGTTTATGACGCTCAAAGCCGGATGCTCCATCCCGATTCCCTCTATCATCGGCATCGAGTTTTTTTAACCGGAATCGCTGCCTCAGAGGCGGCAAACCCACCTGACATTCGCCGCTTTCGTATGAGAGCCGGTTGCAACACATAAAAGAGAAGCCACACCCCGCGAATTCCGGGCTGTGGCTTCTCGTTTATAGGGTAGTATGCCTGGCCCTATACCCGCTCCAGGACCTTCAGGATCAGGTCATCAATCACTTCCTCGGCGTTTGGGGCAAAAGTTTGGGTGATGCGGTTGGCTACCATGGCGTTCAGGGACAGCACCTCGTGGCCAAGCAGCCTGCCCAGGCTGTAATAGCCCGCGGTCTCCATCTCAAAGTTCGTGAATTTATACCCTCCCAGGCGGAAGTCCCGGTAGGTCTGCAGCAAATCCGGGTTCCGCAGTCCTGCCCGCAGTATACGGCCCTGTGGCCCGTAGAATCCCGGGCAGGTAAGGGTGTTTCCCGGAATCATGTCATACGCCACCTTTTTGATCAGGCTCTCAGAGCCGTTGACACAGTATGGCCTGAAACTCAGGCCAAGCGCCTCCTGCAGTGCCCTGCCAATTGCCAGTTCCTGCTCCTGCTGCTCCAGGGGGTAGAACTCCATCAGCGAGTCCAGGCCCACGGCCGTGTGCGAGGCCAGATGGCTGCCCAGCGGCACCGTGTGCTGCAACGCACCGGAAGTGCCCACCCGGATGATCTTCAGACTGATCCGGTCTTCGTTCGGCTCCCGCGACAGGAAGTCGATGTTCACGAGGGCGTCCAGCTCGTTCATCAGGATGTCGATGTTGTCGGTGCCCATACCTGTGGAAATGACTGTGAGGCGCTTGCCTTTGTAGTAGCCCGTGTGGGTGATGAACTCCCGCTTGGCAATCGCCACCTCTATCTCATCGAAATACTTGCTTACCCTGCCCACCCGGTCCGGATCGCCGACAGTGATAATCGTGTCCGAGATATGCTCCGGAAGCAGGTTCAGGTGGTAAACGGACCCGTCGGGGTTTAGAATCAATTCGGATTCTGGAATTGCAGCCATAGTTTTGTTTTTGATGTTGGATAGTCGACCAGGTAGTTCAACCTGCCCGCCGTCATGCCTTTCTAAAAAGCAAGCCGGTTTCAGGAATAAAGGCAGAAAGAGAACTACTGAATCTAACTGGGTATACCCACTGAAATTCTTGTGTATGCTAAAGGTATGAAAATGCAAAAAGCGCACACCACCAGATGTACGCTTTTTGCATCTCTTTTTATCCGGTTACGCCGGGGCGTCCGTTGTTTTGCGGCGGTTAAATCCTTTCAGCGGATTGTAGCCGTTCAGTTCTTTCTGGTAATAGCCGCTGCCATCGTATGGGCGTTTCTCCGGGTGCTCTTTGCAGGTTGCAGAGCAGGCACCGTCCAGCTCCACGCCGCAGTTTTCGCAGATGGGCACATGCAGGTTGCAAACCGGGTTGGCGCAGTTCACCATACGGTCGCTTTTGGTGCCGCACACGTAACACGCCGACACTACGGTGGGGTTCACCTTGTTCACGTCCACGGCCACGCGGTTATCGAACACATAGCACTTGCCCTCGAAGTCTTCGCCGCCGGCTTCCATACCGTATTTGATGATGCCGCCATGCAGCTGATATACGTTCTCGAAACCTTGCTCCAGCAGGAAAGCGCTTGCTTTCTCACACTTTATACCCCCAGTGCAGTAGGTCAGGATTTTCTTGTCTTTATACTTCTCCTTCAGTTCATCCACTTTATCCGGAAACTCACGGAAGTTCTCAATGTCCAGCGTCACGGCGTTTTTGAATCGCCCCACACTGTGCTCGTAGTCAGAGCGCACATCCAGCACCACTACATCCGGGCGGTCCTTCATGTCCTTAAACTCCGCTGGCGACAGGTGTACCCCGGTCCGCACGCTCGGGTTGATGTGCAGCATGCCGGAGTGCACGATCTCGGTCTTGGTGCGCACGTGCAGCTTGGTAAAGGCGTGGTTCTCGGAGGCGTCTACCTTAAAGTCGATCCTGGCGAAGCGCGGGTCTGCGTGCATGGCCTGCATATACTTCTCGCAGTCTGCCCGCAAGCCCGACAGCGTTCCGTTCAGGCCCTCGTTAGAGACGATGATGCGGCCAAGCAGATTCAGCTCCAGGCACAGCAGGTGGTGCTCCTCCCGGAACGCCTCCGGGTCTGCTATCGGTGAATAGCAGTAATACAGTAGGATGTCGTATGGTTTAGTCATAACTGCTTAGTTGTTTGCTAAGTGTTAAAGTTGATAGTTATAAATTGTTGATGGTTGGTTGTTGATTGTTAGTTGCTGATTGTTAAATGGTTTAATGGATAAATTGTTGTTTGCAAAATGGTTAAGATTAATGCTAGAGAACTTTCGGAATTGCTTAAAAAGGCCTGAATGGCCATACTTACATTAAGAGGGACTAGCAGAGCTTTTTCAATATTTCTAACAATTAAACCATTCAACAATTCAACCCCGCAAGCGTCAAAGTGAGTTGCCGCGCATCAGCCATCAGATGAACTTCTTCAGTATTAGCTTAGAACAGCGGCTTTATCGATAAAAGTTTACTTTATGGCTGCAGCCGGGTTGCCGAACACCGTGGCTTTGGCAGGCACGTCGGCCACGACCACGGAGCCTGCGCCAACGCGGGCATTCTTGCCAACCTTCACACCCGACACCACCACGGCACCTGAGCCGATGAAGGCGCCCTCTTCCACTACCACGTCTGCGTTGATGATGGCGCCAGCGCCGATCTGGGCGAAGTCGCCGATCTGGGCGTAGGCATCTACCAGCGCTCCGGACTGAAGCAGGCAGTAGTTGCCGACCTTGGCGTTGTTGTTGACGACAGCACCGGCAGAAATCAGGTTTCCGTGCCCCAGCCACGCGTGCTCCGACACCGAGCTAAAGCGGTGAATGGCATTTACCGGCACCACTTTGTACTCGTCCTTCAGCATTTTGATGAGGCCCTTGCGGGCGGCGGCATCTTCCACGGCCACAAACACATCGCACTTGTTGCCAATCAGCTTCAGAAACTCGTTGTCTTCGGTGCTGCTCATCACCGAGACGTTGTTTATCTCCTCCTGCTGCAGTTTGCTGCTATCGTCGAGGAAGCAGTACACGATGACACTGTTGCTGTTGAAGGCATCTAACGCGGCGGTGCCCACTTTCTGGGCACCTAATATAATCACAGGGTTTTGCATAGCTCCAGCTTGAATAAGGCGCAAAGGTAGGCATTTGTCGGGGAGTTTGAAAGACACCCCTTACGCACACTATTTGCTGAACATATCTTCATCCTGTAGAAGTCCGTCCAGAATGTTTTTTGTTATTATTTTGATTCTTGCAGCATCATCTCCTCCTATTCCATAGGGGCTGCACCAATCCATGGAAGCAACATTTACGACTACTCCTGAAGTTGGGGTTTTCTGAAAAATCAGAAAGGAACCATACCCCCAATCGTCCAGATAGGCATGTTCATACCCTAATAACTCCGCTTTAAAAAAACCGAGTTGAGCTGTGTCAAGCACTACTTCTTCAGGGCTTTTAACAAGAAACGTACCGTCCAATTCCTTGCTTGGCACACGCAGAACATCACCGTTTCGGAGGTTTGTTCCCTTGAGCAGCGGCGACTTCTCATTCACTATTTTAAAACCTCCAAAACTCTCAAATCTTTTCCTGCCATAGCCCCCAAACCGGAGATCTACGCCAATGCTTCCTACAATCGGGTACTGTAGCTCCTCGTGATACCAGTTTATTGTTTTGAGCAGTGGGTTTTGGATGGGATCAGGCTGAATCTTATAGCAAATAAGGCCCGAGCCATCGGGAGTATACCGTGCTTGCCACCACATCGTGTTTCCGGATAGCACTGCACTATGGCCACCCTTCGCAACAAAAGCATCTACAGTTTTCCTGGCATTTCGGGTCCAGTACTCACTGTGGCCGATAATTACCAACACCTTGGCCCCCGACAAAACAGTACTATCTTCGAGATCAGAATCCACAATATACTTTATTTGATATGCAGATTCTACTAGCCACGCCATGGCAGGCTTTACTTGAAAAGACACTGCCGGGAAGGTTGGCCGGTGAAATGACACTTGATGTGTCTGTTCCGAGAATATATCATACAGGCTTTTGCCTCCGGATATGGTATAGGCATTGATCGTGTTAGTGGGGTAAAGCACCACAACAGGGGCAGCCTTACTTTTCACGATAAACGGTATCTTGTTTTCCCAGAGGTATAGGCCGCTTTTGAGTGCAGGCACGTGATAGAAAAAGGTAGGTGTATACCCAAAACCCGCCTCACTTGGATTTGCCTGCGGCTCCTGTGGTGCTAAAACTGTGCTAACGCTATCTACCACATTGCCCAACACGTCATATAAACGCACTATCTCCTCACTTGCCTCATCGGCATTCATGTATACCTGCTGCTGTTCCCCTATTGTATAGGACTGCCGATCAGTATACCCATCTTTCACGATGCTATGCAGTCCATCAAAGTAAGATGTTATGATATAGTGTGCATAGCGAGTGTTCTGCAGATAGAATTGAACTCCTCGCCCGAGCAGCAAACCCACCACCACAAATACCGCTATTAAGAATAATCTTTTCATTTATCTTCCTGTGATTTTTGCATTTAGCTTTTGAAGACCCGCTGCAATCAGCGGATTCAGGCAAAGCAGGTATACAAAGAAAGGTAGAAACACAATCCGATATCTGTTAAGGGTACCTAGGTTCGGCATACTATAGGTCAGCAGTACCCCAAGCGACAGGCAAAATACCCATAGACTGATGATAATCCAGTCAGCGCGTAGGCTGCGTTGGCGAATAAGGCCATACATACTTAACATGCTTAGCGCCAATAAAATAATATTTTCTGCAGCTGCTACATAGTGTATACTGTCAGTGGCTTCCCACGGAAAAGGCCTGAATAGAATCCAGAGAATCGCAAGCGGTGCATGTGCCAGGAGGCTTGGGTAAGATGGCTCTAAATTAGAAAATTCCACATGTGGTTTCTGGAGCGAAATGGCCAGATATTTATGGTAGTTATCGACAACAACGCCCGGCAGTCTGTCGAATTGGAGGTTATAATCGAGATGAGAAACCAGCCAAAAAGCAGCCAGAAGCAGCCCGACCAACAATGGCAGTCTAGTTCCCCGATGTAGCTTCGCAAGTGCTTCCAATCTGAAAAACAGATTTGCAAGCCCCCCTACGAGTAAAGAAGCACTCAATGCAGCGGCAATGAAGTACTTGATAAACCATACCAATGCCAGCGCGGAAACCAGAAGTAGTAGGTGCGGTATGAGCTTTCTTCTATTTGCATCATTTAATGCAAGCGCAGCCCCCAGGAAGTAGCCCATGCCCCCCAACACCAGACTTTCTTTCAGCAAACCAGACGACCAGAAAGTGACAGAGGGTATAAACAACATCGCAACAATTGCCGAAGGCGCGGCATCCGGGTAGCGCTTCATAAGTTGAGCCGTCAGATAGCCCATGCCACTGAAACTAAATAATGCCAGGTACAGCACCATAAGGTAGTATCGGCCTCCAGCCAAAAGATTTGGTATACTAAAAAGTTTGATGACATTCCAGGCGCCCATATAATGTTCTCCCTTATAGGTTAAAAGCCGCTCACTTACCACATCATCAAACAGCAAATAACGCAAAAAAGGGCCTGGCCCCTGCTCCCGAAATATATCGGCAGCAAGAGTTGAGATTTGGTAATAGACAATCGTATCCCCTCCCCCATAGTACTCAAAATACAGCAGCCCAAGCAGCACACCGCACAGCAGTTTCAGGCCCAGTGCCGGGTAGAAGTACGGTTGCAGGGCCTTCGCCCAAGCCTGCCGCTGCATCCACCAGACCAGGCCGCCCAGCAGGGATATGTTCAGCACGTAAACGAGAATACTCACGCGGTAGGCCTGTTTTGTCTCATAATCTTGTTGCCGACGGCGCAGCGCATGCAGTGAACGGGGGCACAGTAGCGTTTATACAACCCGAGTGCCGCCTGGTTGTCGGCGGCTGATTTGGATTGCCAGCCCAGTTCCTCGTAGAGGCGGGTAATTTTATTGCTTCCTTCCTTCAGTTTCTCCAACAACGAAACGGCCTTTTCTATATACACCCGTTCATCGGTATAGATGGCGTAGGCCGCCAGCAGAGGCACCGCCACATTGATGATGAGGTTGTGCACGCTCCCCTTTCCCATACCCTGCTGCTTGCTCTTGGTGGGTTTGGCAAAGTGATAGTGCTGCTGCCAATACGCGGAGACCGGTGCCTGAAACAAGGCCTCATACTGCTTCACCGTGTCTGCGGCGAGCAGCTTAGAGAAAAATGCCTGGTTCTGGTGCAGGACTGCCGCCAGTTGGGAAAGCCGCACCGTCGGGAAGTTGGCCGGGCGCATGCGCAGAAACTTCCACATATGGTTCGGCATGGGCTGCAAGCTGTATTTATGGCGCAGGAAGGTGTATTCTTTCTGAAGCTGGATGCCATACCCATCCTCCATCGCAGCCTCTAGAAAGCCCGCCTGCCCGAAGAGCAGCGCCTCGATTTGATGTTGGTTGTGTAAATGTTTTCGAACTACCGCCAACGGTAGCCCGGCAGCCAGTTGCTCAAAAGCCTGCTGGTTGGTTTTAAAGCTAAAGCCGCGCAATAGGGTATAAAAAGCGGTCTGTTCCCAATCGTTGCCGTAGCCCCGGTAAGTCTGCAGCACTTCTTCGCCTTTCGCCTCCAGGCGCTCTATCAGTGCCCGCTCCAGCATCAGCGTTTTCGTGATCTCCGGCACGTTGGGCCAAAAGGCAGCACACGGAACAGGGCTTTTGGCCTGCAGCAGCCGCTCGTAGGTATGAATCAGCGACAAATCCACGCTCCCTTGCAGCGATAACACCGGTACCTCCGTGCCATCCATCCGGAAAACCGGCTCGTCTGCCTCCCATACCACGTGCAGCACCACCTGGTCATACTTCCGGTCGTGCTGGTGCTGATGGCGGTGCCAATCCGAGGCTTTCAGGTGTACCTCCACGCTACCCGACCACTCCACCTCGCTTATTTTCACCAAAGCCTCCTGAAAATCCGGACCGGCGTCGGTATTATAAAAACCGGTGCGCAACACCTGAATGGGCTCCCCGCCAGTGGTAGCCAAAGCAGTTTTATCAAAATACTGATGCTGCCAGATATAATGCAGGAAGTCTTCTTTCACGTGAGTTTGCGCTGTGGAGTTCTCAGAAACAGGTATTACTGGCTATCGCGGTATTTTAGCTGCATGCCGTGCAGGAAGTTGCGCATGATCTGGTCTTCGCAGGTGCGGTAGTGCTGGTGGCTTGGCTTTCGGGAAAAGGCGCTCAGTTCGTGCTTGCTTAGCCGGAACCTCACCAGCTCAAGTATCGCTATTATATCCTCGTCTTTCAGGTTGAGGGCTATCTTCAGCTTTCTTAGGATAATGTTATTATTCAGGCGCTTTTCCGGCTCCGGTTGCGGCCCTTCTTTTTTACCCCGGTTGTCGATGATCAGCCCGTTCAGGAAGATGGCCAGATGCTCGTCATCCAGTTCCTGAAACTCCGGGTCATCTTCTTTCTTCATCCAATCGCTGATCTGGGCACGTGTCACGTCATGGCCGGCCAGGGCAAACAGCTCGATCATTTTTGGGTCGCTAAAGTCGAAGGTATACCGGATACGGCGTATGATGTCGTTATTGTTCATGTATGTTTAAGCGTTTAATTTGTAAGAGAAAAATGAGCGTTTAAGCACTATAGGTGTTGCGGGCTCGCGTTTTTACTTTATTATCCAATACGTCCATTAGCCGGTGGTTTAGGTATAGCTTTTCTTTACCTACCTTAGTTGCCTTCAAAAACCCTTCATTTTCAAGCGCGATCAAGTAGTTCCCGACTGTCTTGGGTGTACCCATATGGGCGTCTATCAGAAACTGGCGTTTTGTATACGGCAGCCTGAACAGTATTTCTACCAGTTCCTTCGAGTATACCTTCGGTAGCCTCTCTTTTATTTCATCCGATGTGGCTTCCATAACAGCCATGATCTCCTCCAGTTTTTCAAGTCCGTTAATGGCTGTTTTTTCAATCATGTCCAGCATGTATAATATCCACCCTTCCCAGTCTCCGGCTTCTGTCACAGCCCTGATCTTTTGGTAATAAGCCGCCTTGTGCTGGATAATATACTCGCTCAAGAACAGTGCAGGCACATCCAACAGCTTCTCCATTTTCAGATAGAGCAGAAGCAGGATTCTTCCTGTGCGCCCGTTGCCATCTATAAAAGGGTGGATGGCCTCGAACTGGTAGTGCATCACGGCCATTTTGATCAGCGGATCCAGGGCGCCTTCTTCATTAATGAAGCGCTCCAGGTTTGCCAGTTTTTCACGTATCACCGCCTCTCCTGTCGGTGGCGTGTAGATCACCTTACCCTGCGTGTTGGACAAAGTAGTGCCCGGAGTAGCTCTGATACCCGATGTGTTCTGCTTGATGCACTGCATGATTTCCACACAGAGGTTCGTCGTGATGAAAGGCCGTTGCTTGAGTTTTTCCAGGCCATACCACAACGCCTCTTTGTAGCAAATTACCTCTTTTGCTGCCGTGGATTCATACCGCTTCTCGGCAACAACAGATTTATAGAGATCATCATTCGTGGTGATAATGTTCTCTATCTCTGAACTTGCTTTGGCTTCCTGTAAATGGATTGTGTCTAGGAAGAGGCTTGGGTTGGGCAAATTCATAATAGCCCCGTTTAGCTGCACCTGGGCCCTGCTCGCTTTGATGGCCTTTCGCATTACCTCCTTCGTCTCCAAATCGGCATCCGGAGGAAGTAAGGGCAAACCGTTGTAGGGTTCTTCTCTGTGAAATGGGGCCATAACCTAACGAGGGTAATTATTACTCCTATTGCAGAAACAAAGGTAAAAATAATAATTTATTACACCTGTTGTTTGTTCGGAGGTAAAGATTACTTTCCTAATTTCATTTCAGGTATGGTGTGAAATATAACGTTTTCGTGTAGCAGAGCCTAAGCGTCAGCAAGGCGTACTGCTACACCTTGTTGGGCTATCGTTGTGCTTTCTTTTCTATCAATCGATCATAGCTGTTACTTTCTAATATAAACCTAATATGGTTTCTGTTAAAGTAACATTATCTACTGTAGGTACATTATTCAGCTCTACAATTTGACCTCCATCTAAGCATATGGTATCAGTTGTTGCATTAGTATAGTGAAGATAAAGTTTGATGCGAACATCTGGATGTGCTGTATTTTGGGATAGTTTTAGTTTGTCTATTTTACGAGAGATCTTATTTAAATCCTTTTGATCAACTACCGTGACCTTTTGAATTTGATTACCAAACGATTCATCAAAGTTTCTACAATTGATTCTGAAGGGAGTTGTTATGTTAACATCCACATAACTTATCTTTATCTTCCTTAATTTTATCTCCCCACTATCTCCTATATATATAATATCATTAGTATAATACCTCGGCAAAATCAGACCACAAGTTAAGTTTAAGAGTAATAACCTAAAAAGTGGAAAGATGAAAAAAGTA
>NZ_JAKVIR010000046.1 GCF_022601975.1 Pontibacter sp. E15-1 | reverse complement strand
TTTCGGGGTGCCTTCCCGGGCAATCCATGCCGACCATCGCCCAGCAACGGCGGCACAAACGGACGCTTGCGCCAGTGTATGCAGCCTCCCCAAGTACGGACTCCCTAAACGCTGCGGCACACCCTTGCTCTTCCGGCAGGGCAGTCAGGAGAAAGTGGGCTGGTGGTAAAGTTGATGGGGCGGCAGCCTGTGGTAAATACTCGAATACGCAAAACCCATTCGATAGTGGTATAAACATCAAAGCCGCAGTCTCCAAAGGGAGACTGCGGCTTTGATGTTTAATGGGAACTGTTAGTCGTTGATGAACTTCGGGTTGATCAGGTTCTCGATGGAAAAAACTTCATCATAATTTTAACTGAGCCAGGCAGGTGTACAATTGTTGTTTCTCATTTTCTTCCAATGGAAGCTTGGTAATGTGATGGCTGATTGCTTGTTTTATCTGATCGACATCGGCTTCAGTAGAACTTTTGTATTTATCCAGTTCATATGCAATCGCGTGGATTTGTGCAGCAGTCTCATCAGAATGGTTTGTGAGTCGATTTAGAAAATGGAGCAGATACCTTAGCAGTGCGTTTGGTTCATGATCAGGGTAGCGGATACAGTGATCGATTTCGCTCCATCCTTCTTCAAACAGCGTTTTAGCCTGAATCTCTACAAAGTATAGCTGTTTGTTTGGTTTTGATTTGATTATATAGTGCAGGGCAGTATACCCCCTTGGGTTAATAAGCACGTTGTAACCATGCTCACGAAGCAATTGAGACTGCGAAGTTGTTACGTCGTTCACATAAGCATAAGGCATGCGCTTTAGCTCCCAGGTATGCCGGATATACTTCCCGATGCTAAAGCAATGCTCTCGTTGAAGGTGTAAGACGCGTACCCCCGCCAGGTCGTTTATATGCTGTAAATAGTTGTGAACTGTTAGGTTCCGTTCAGGGTATTCTTTCTTTTTCCGGACAATTTTTTTGAGCAGGTGGATAGGCTCCTTAACCCGATACCGGACTGCGTGCACTTCATTTTCTCTAAGCAAGACATTGGCAATCAGCGATGCGATATCGTCTAACTCGTTGTGCCGCGTGATGTAATCATTATGAATCTCTACCAGATCAGCTAATTTGATGTCCCTCGCGCGTAATTCCTGCTCACTTACATTCAGTGAGGTAAGAATGGATTGGTGTGTTACACGTGTTTGGTCGGTATAACGGGACATGCGACAGTAGATTTTTGACTTCTACTTATTAGGTACGCTTTTGAAAGGTAAACGCATAAATCAGTTAGTTTATCAACATCTGGTTTCTTAATTCATCTTGTAAATAAGAGGACTTCAGGAGTTGTTTTTTGAATTCAGGAGGAAGGTATAAATTGATTTCATTGCGCCTGCTGTTGCCATGCGGGTCGCGTTTTCAGCAGCTGCTTTTGCAAAGGCCACGGAGGCTAGCCCCTTTCCTATGAGGAGACAATTCTGAACAATGCTTTCAATAGCTTCCCAATCATGTGCCGTCAAAAGTGCTTTTTCGTGTAATGCTCCTGCGCGCGCAAAAAGGTCGCTATCTCGATACTTCACTTTCTCCGCACTAATCATCATGCGCAACTTATAGCTTTACACAAATATTCTGCGGCTCGGTGAAGAAGCGCAAGGCCTCGAAGCCCCCTTCTCGGCCAACACCAGAATTTTTCATACCTCCAAATGGTGTACGGAGGTCGCGTAGTAGCCAGGTGTTGATCCAGACGATACCCGAACGGACCTGATGTGCGACACGATGTGCCCGGGACAAATCTTTCGTCCAGATAGTGGCGGAGAGGCCGTAGTCGGTGCAGTTGGCGTATTGGATCACTTCTTCGTCGGTATCAAAAGGCGTGAGCGTAACCACGGGGCCAAAGATCTCCTCGGTATTGGTGCGGCACTCTGGTGAGAGTCCTTCGATAACGGTAGGCGCGATAAACCAACCTTTCGCACAACGACCGCTTAAGTGTACCTGTTGGCCACCGGTCAGAATGGAGCCACCTTCTTGCCTGGCCAACTCGATATAAGAAAGCACTTTCTGCATGTGCTGCTCCGATACCACGGCCCCCATCTTGGTCCCGTCTTCCATTGGGTCGCCAACAGTCACGTTCTGCACCTTATCCACAAAAGCCTGTTTAAACTGTTCATAAAGCGGGCGCTCAATAAAAATTCGGGAGCCGCAAAGGCATATCTGCCCTTGGTTGGCAAACGACGATTGGATAGAGGTATGGAGCGCGTTGTTAAAATCGCAATCGGCAAAGATGATGTTCGGGTTTTTGCCCCCTAACTCTAAAGAGAGTTTCTTGAACATTGGTGCTGCAGTGGCAGCAATGCTGCGGCCGGTGTTGGTGCCGCCAGTAAAAGAAAGCACCGGTACATTCGGGTGGGCTACAATGGCGGCCCCTACTTTATACCCATACCCATGCACAATATTCAATACGCCAGCCGGTAGCCCAGCCTCCATACATAGCTCAGAGAGCAGGGAGGCCGTCATGGGCGTTACTTCAGAGGGCTTGGCTACGACACAGTTTCCGGCGGCCAGGGCGGGCGCGATTTTCCAGGTAAAAAGGTATAGCGGCAGGTTCCAGGGAGAGATACACCCGGCCACCCCATGCGGATGCCGGACGGTATAATTGATGGCTTCAGTCCCCTCCATATAATGTGCCTCAGAAGCAAAGTGCTGGATAGCGGTGCCGTAAAAGCGCATGTTGCTACTGGCTCGGGGGATGTCCACCGCCTTTGCCAGTTTCAACGGCTTTCCGTTGTCAACAGATTCTGCCTCAGCCAAACGATCCTGGTACTTGTCGATCAGGTCGGCGATCCGCATCAACAGTTGCCCCCGCTTTGCGGCGGAAGTACTGGCCCATGCCGGGAAAGCGGCCAGTGCACCCTGCACCGCTTGCTCCACATCCTGTTCGTCAGAGTCGGGGATGTGTGAATAAACCTCGCCTGTGGCCGGGTTATAGTTGTCAATATACTTCCCTGCTTTAGGGGCCACCAGTTGGCCGTTTATATAGTTTTTTATCTGCTGCACGGGTCGGGTTGTTAGAAATTCTAAATTAGATAGGCACAAGCCGGGTCAAACCACCCCTGCCCCTCCTTATCCAAGGAGGGGAGTCTGCTTTTCCTGAGACAGGCATTATGCTCTGTAGCTACAATATGAGTTTATAAATCTTTACTACATGAACTGTAGCTAAGCAACGTTGCAGTTTAAGCAGTAATAAAAACTCCCCTCCTTAGACAAGGAGGGGGCAGGGGGTGGTTGGATACCTATACCCCCAACCGTTAAATACTCCCCGTTCTGCCACCATCCACGGCTAAACTGACGCCATTTATGTAAGCGGCGGCGGGTGTGGCCAGGAAAGCGGCCGCCGCGGCTACTTCTTCAGGCTCAGCGAAGCGGCGGGCGGGTATGGCGGCTTCCATTTGCTGCTGCACTTCTTCCTTGCTTTTGCCAGCTTTGGCGGCCCTGCTTTCCACAATGTCATAGATGCGGCTGGTTTTGGTGGAGCCGGGCAGCACGTTGTTGACGGTGATGCCAAACTGCCCAAGCTCATTGGCCATAGTTTTAGCCCAGCTGGCCACCGCACCCCGCGTGGTGTTAGATACCCCGAGGCCGGCAATAGGCTCTTTCACGGAGGTGCTGATGATGTTGATAATGCGTCCGTAACCGGCTTTTTTCATGAGCGGTAGCACGGCCTGCACTAGTTGGTGGTTGTTGATGAGGTGCATGTTGAACGCCTTCAGAAACTCCTCCGGCTTCGCCTCGGTAATAGGTCCGCCAGCGGGGCCGCCGGTGTTGTTGATGAGAATGTGGATTTCGTCCTGCTCCTGCACATACCGCTGAATCTGCTGCTGTACTTCTTCGGGGTTCGAGAAATCAGCCACCACATAGTCGTGCTGCTGCCCGTTAGTTTTAGCTAGTTCTGTGATTGTTTCCTTTAGTTTCCCTTCGTTGCGGGCTATCAGCGTTACGCTGGCACCGAGTGTCGCCAGTTCAAGGGCAATGGCTTTGCCGATACCCTGGGTGCTGCCACACACCAGGGCGCGTTTGTTTTTCAGGTCTACGTTCATAGAGTCAATATACGGAAAAGAGGGTGAACATCATCCGCCAAAATGGTTTTGGTGCGGACAGTCACTATCATTTGTTGGTGCTTTTGCGTAACTTCCCTGTATCAACCTAACAAAACAGAACAATGGCGATCACGAGACCTTTCAACTTTAAAGCCTGGATAGACGAGCACCGCCACCTGCTAAAGCCTCCCGTGGGCAACCAGCAGGTGTTTAAAGGCAACGACGATTTTATTGTGATGGTGGTCGGCGGCCCGAACGCTCGCAAAGACTACCATTACGATGAGGGGGAGGAGTTCTTCTACCAGTTGGAGGGCGACATTGTGCTGAAGATAATCGAGGACGGTAAGCCGGTGGATATACCGATAAAAGAAGGCGAGATATTTCTGCTGCCGCCGCGCGTGCCACATTCCCCGCGCCGCCCGGCCAACACGGTGGGGATGGTGCTGGAGCGCTACCGCAAGGCCGGCGAGAAAGACGGCTTTATGTGGTTCTGCGAGAACTGCGGCAACAAACTGTATGAGGAGTATGCCGACGTGACCGATATTGTGGGGCAGCTGCCCGTAATTATGGATAACTTCTGGAAGAACGAGGAACGGCGTACCTGCAATAACTGCGGCGAGGTGATGCAGCCACCGGCCCCGCCTGCCGAAGCCAAGTAGCAAACATTTATACCATCAGGGGCACCCTTGCAGGACACATCGTGCTGCAAGGGTGCTTTTTACTTTCACAAAACCACCAGCATAGTATGGCACGGCTCTCAACAGAACGATTCATACTCAAAGAGATAGAACAGCAGGACAAGGAGTATATTTTCCAGGGCCTGTCTGATCCCGAAGTTACACAGTACTATGGCGTACACTTCCCGACACGGGAGGCTATACAGGAGCAGATGGATTGGTATGCAGACCTGAAAAGAAATGGTACTGGCCTGTGGTGGGGAATTTATACCAAAGACACAGACACATTTTGCGGAGCAGGTGGGTATAACGGCCTGGACAAAACGCACCGCAAGGCTGAGATTGGGTTCTGGCTGCTGCCAGCTTTCTGGGGTCAGGGGATTTTAAAGGAGGTGATGCCCAGGCTGTTTGAACTGGGGTTTCAGGAGCTGGGCCTGAACAGGATAGAGGGCTTTGTGGAGCACGGTAACCTGAAATGCAAACGAGCGCTGGAGAAAGTGAACTTTCAGTATGAGGGCACCATGCGGCAGTGCGAAATCAAAGACGGGAAGTTTATTGATGTAGATATCTACGCCAACCTGCGGGAGGTATAAACACGTTGCAGAGGCCTGAAGGGTAACTGAAACAATGCAAGAGGTTGGCTGGCACTGGATGTAAAATTCCGAAACCCGACGCCTTGCTGCCTGATTCCGTAAGTAGGGGCAAACGCAAACCGATGATCAAAACCAGCCTTTATACCCTTTCCTTTATAGCAGCGGCCTCCTTACTAGGAGGCTGCAACACCAAACAGCCGGTGGTACAGCAGCAACCCGACACCCTGGAAACGCCAGCCGGCCTTCGGGTGACCTTGCCTGCGCCCCACGCCACGGAGTCGAGCCGCAATTTCAGTAACGTGATCGGTTGGAAAGATGGCCGGACACCGCAGGCACCCGCCGGGTTTACGGTAACCAAATTCGCCGATGGACTGAAGAATCCGCGCTGGATCTACGTAGCCCCAAACGGCGATGTGCTGGTGGCCGAGGCAAGCACCGAGGTCGGCTTCTGGAAAGAGCTTGGCGCGAAGATCGTGGGTATCTCCAAGTCCATGGCCTTGGGCAACAGCGCCAACCGCATCACCCTGTTCCGGGACACAGACCACGATGGCCAGCCCGATGTACAGCAGACCTTCCTGAGTAATTTAAACCAGCCTTTGGGTATGCTGGTGCTGGGCAAGCACTTTTACGTGGCCAATACCGACGGGGTATGGCGCTATCCGTACCAGACCGGACAAACGTCTATCACAGCCAAGGGCGAGAAAATACTGAACCTGCCTGCCGGTGGGTATAACAACCACTGGCCCCGCAACCTCATTGCCAATGCCGATGGCTCAAAGCTATACATCGCCGTAGGCTCTGCAAGCGACCACGGTGAGCATGGTATGGAACACGAAACCCGACGCGCCAATATCCTGGAGGTAAACCCAGACGGCACCGGCGAGCGCGTGTACGCCAGTGGGCTGCGCAACCCCGTGGGTATGGGCTGGGCACCCGGCACCCATACCCTCTGGACGGCCGTGAACGAGCGCGATGATTTAGGCGACGAACTGGTGCCGGACTATCTGACCAGCGTGCAGGACGGCGGTTTCTACGGCTGGCCGTATGCCTACTTTGGGCAGCACGAAGACCCTGCGTGGCTCGGCAAGCACCCCGACATGGTAGCCAAAGCTATTGTGCCCGATGTGCCGCTGGGTGCGCATACCGCCTCGCTCGGACTGGCTTTTTATGATAAATCGGCTTTCCCGGAGAAATACCAGAACGGCGCTTTTGTAGGGCAGCATGGCTCCTGGAGAAGTTCGGACTTGGTAGGGTATAAAGTGGTGTTCGTGCCTTTCCGGAACGGAAAACCTGCCGGGCCCCCAGAGGATTTCCTGACGGGCTTTTATGCCGGTGGCGACAAGGTATACGGGCGTCCGGTGGGCGTGGCGGTGCAGCCAGACGGCTCGTTGCTGGTGGCAGACGATACCAGCAACACCATCTGGCGGGTGAGCGCGGCACATTAGCACCGGGCAGGTAGGGGCATGCGGAGGATAGGCGTGCAAAGGAAAAAAACGTATATTGATGCATTGACCATTGCCACGCCACCCATACCCTGCTCATCGTTACACGACACATGTATATGCCCAAAAGCAACCTTCAGCACGCTACAACCGCCGCCGACCTCTTCAAGATCGACATCCATACCCACATTTTGCCGCGCACCTGGCCAGACCTGCGGGAGCGCTACGGGTATGGCGGCTTCGTACGGCTGGAGCACCACAAGCCCTGCTGCGCCCGCATGATGATGGACGACAAGTTTTTCCGGGAGATACAGGACAACTGCTGGGACCCCGAGGTGCGCATGCACGCGTGCAGCCAGCATGGGGTAGGGGTGCAGGTGCTCAGCACGGTGCCGGTCATGTTTAACTACTGGGCCAAGGCCGAGCACACCCATGACCTGTCGCGCATGCTCAACGACCACATTGCGGGCGTGGTGGCCGATTACCCCGATCGCTTTGTGGGCCTGGGCACGCTGCCGATGCAGGCCCCAGACCTGGCCGTGAAGGAACTGGAGCGTTGCATGAAGGAACAGGGTATGGCTGGCATCCAGATCGGCACGCACATCAACGAGCACAACCTGGACTCTCCGTTTCTGTTTCCGGTGTTTGAGGCGGCGGCAGAGTTAGGCGCAGCCGTGTTTGTGCACCCCTGGGATATGTATGGCAAGAAGAAAATGAGCAAGTACTGGCTGCCTTGGCTGGTAGGGATGCCCGCCGAAACGAGTATGGCTATCTGCTCCATGATTTTCGGGGGGGTGTTCGAGCGGCTGCCGCACCTGCGGGTGGCCTTCGCGCATGGCGGCGGCTCGTTCCCGGCTACCATCGGCCGCATCGCCCATGGCTTTGAGGTGCGCCCCGACCTTTGCGCCGTGGATAACAACGTGCATCCGCGCGAGTACCTGGGCAAGTTTTACCTCGACTCGCTGGTGCACGAGCCGAAGATGCTGGAGTACCTCGTTGACCTGGTCGGGGCCAACAGCATCGCCCTCGGCACCGACTACCCCTTCCCCCTCGGCGAACTGGAGCCCGGCAAACTCATCGAATCCATGCCTTACGACCGCGCCACCAAAGACCGCATGCTGCACGGCACCGCGCTGGAATGGCTGAACCTCAAAAAAGAGCAATTTGTGAAAGGGGCGGATGGCGTGAAACAGCGGGTATAGCGACTTTCTGGAGAAAAGTTCCAACCACCCCCGGCCCCTCCTTTTCTAAGGCGGGGAGTCTACCCCCAGGCGGAGAGTTTTACCTCTCCCCAACCCTCTCCTAAAAACAGGAGAGGGAGCATGGATATTACATTTTTGAGCAGTTCCTCTTTCAACTTGACAGCAACTATAGAATGTATGGCTTGCTTTAGCAAAAGTAGACTCCCCGCCTTAGAAAAGGAGGGGGCAGGGGGTGGTTGGACCCGGTCCAAACAGAAACAACATCCGATCAGCCAACCCCTTACAGACACTCGCAACTCCGCAGGCAAATTCTTATCTTAGCAGCATTCAGAAAACAAAGGCTACGGGAAATAGCTTCTCTATACACACTACTACTCGCACGAACATGAACTACCAGAATACCCTGGCTTATGCGCAGGAGCAAGATCAAAACGACCCGCTATACCACTTTCGGGAGCGATTCCACTATCCGCAGGTAAACAAGCAGGACGCCATCTACCTTTGTGGCAACTCCCTGGGGCTGCAGCCAAAATCAGCGCAGATGTACATTGACAACGAGATGTATAAATGGGCCAATTTTGCCGTGGAAGGCCATTTTAAAGGCGAGGAGCCCTGGTATAATTACCATGAGCTCCTGGCACCTGGTGCAGCCCGCGTGGTGGGTGCCAAAGAGAAAGAAGTCGTGATCATGAACCAGCTGACCGTGAATTTGCACCTCATGCTGGTGTCTTTTTACAGGCCGGAGAGCAAGCGTTTCAAGATCATCACCGAAGGGGGCGCGTTTCCGTCCGATCAGTATGCGCTCGAGACACAGACCAAATTCCACGGCTACAACCCCGACGAGGCGATCATCGAACTCTTCCCGCGTGAGGGAGAGCGTACGCTTCGCACTGAAGACATCCTGCAAAGCATACAGGAGCATGGCGAGGAACTGGCCCTGGTGATGATGGGAGGTATAAACTACTACACCGGGCAGGTGTTCGACATGGCGGCCATCACGAAGGCTGGGCACGCAGCGGGTGCGCTCGTGGGCTTTGACCTGGCACATGCCGCCGGTAACATTCCGCTGCATCTCCACGACTGGGACGTGGACTTTGCCGTGTGGTGTACCTACAAATACCTCAACTCCGGCCCGGGCGGCACGGCTGGCGTGTATGTGCACGAGCGCTTTGCCAACGACAGCACGCTGCCGCGCTTTGCCGGCTGGTGGGGCCACGATGCCGACGAGCGCTTTAAGATGGAGAAGGGCTTTAAGCCGATGGAAGGGGCCCCTGGCTGGCAGCTCAGCAACGGCCAGATCCTGACTATGTCGGTGCACCGCGCGGCGCTGGAACTGGTGGAGCAGGCCGGAGGTATGGAAGCCCTGCGCACCAAAAGCGAAAAATTGACCGGCTACCTGGAGTACCTGATCGACGATGTGCCGGTGGGCGAGGAGGTGCTGGAGATGATTACGCCGCGCGACCCGCAGGCACGTGGTAGCCAGATATCGATCCTGGTGAAGCAGAACTCCCGTATGCTGTTCGACAAGCTCATGGAAGCGGGTATTATTGTGGATTACCGCGAGCCAAACGTGATCCGGATAGCCCCAACGCCACTTTACAACAGCTTCGAGGAGGTATACCGCTTCTCCGAAATCCTGCACGAATGCCTGGAGGGCGTAGTGGTTAAATAATCAAAATTGCCCTAAATCAAAATCGGCAGCCTGTTAATAGGCTGCCGATTTTGGTTAGCCTGCTGGCGAAGCGCTATCCTATACTTATCCGGATATATCCGTAACTATCCGAATAACTCTACGGCTACGCCGCTCCGCGAAATTGTACTTTACTTCAGGTAGATTTGTTAATTTCTAAATGTTAGCCAGTTAAACGTGACAGGAAAAGTCGCTTTTTAGTACCCGGAATGCCTGTTTACCTCAAGGATGCATTTCTCTACCTATGACCTAGGATGAAAGGGTTGTTTAGTTGCAATAAAGAGCGCATTTTCCATCTAAATTCTTATATTGTGAATAGGCGTGCTGTGGATGAAAGATAGGCAGGGATGTAAGAGGCATAAACTGAAAGCAAGCACAACATCACTAGTTCCCATACATAGTGCAGGTAAGCCGAATAGGTTACCGTTTGTATATTAGTTAGCAAATATCAATAATTAATCGAATGAGCTTTTTGGCTACTATACCAAGCAAAACAGACGAAGAATTAGAAGGTTACATTACTAACAGAAGGAAGTATGTACCAGAAGCAATCTCTGCCACCATCGATGAATTACAACGCAGGGGACGAGTCTTCACTGATGAGGAATTGGAAGAAATCGTCAGAGATAAAAATGAACAAATCGATTCTGAAAGAAAGGAAGATGAAGAACTCTGGCAATCATCCTCAAAAGGATGGAATAAGAATTTAGTCAGAGATGAGAATGCTCCTGCTTTATATTCCGAGAGAGTAATCTACATCTTTTCAGCAGTTTTCTTTGTCCTTTTTGGTTCTGTTTTGGTGGCTCTAAACATCAAGCGGACGGAGAGCAAGAATGGATTTTGGCAAGTCCTTATATTTGGTTTATCCTATACAGCTGGACAGATTGCCATATTGGACTCCATTCCAAGAAACTCAATCTTGACCATTTCTTTCAATCTATTCGGGGCGTTTATTCTACAGAAATTTTTCTGGCAAAAGTATATTGGCAAAGACACGAAATATAGAGCGAGACCAGTATGGATACCCTTGGCTATTGGAGTAGTGCTTTCTGCTTTGTTTATACTTGCTGCAATTGCAAGTGAGTACTAAGAACAACAGTTGCCAACAAAACTTATAGTGCATAAACGCACCATAGCCAAACCGTTGACAGCAAACTACGGGAACAATGCATAATTCAAAGAGTCTTCTCTGACTATCACTTACAAACGGCTCAAAAAACTTGTTGACAGACAAAAAGCGGGATGCGGAAAAATGAATAGAGTAGGCAAAAACATTTGGCGTTGTTACCTCCATAGCAATGGTGTTAGCTCTTACGGTAGCAGCACTAAGCATTATTGGTATTACAATCACTGGTCTCTATCCAGGGATTATTGTATTATCTTTGGGGCTCTGAGTTCAATTACTTCTAAGATTTACGCCAAAAAGGTTATGGGCAACTCCATTAATTTCTAGAGGAGATATTATATAACACTCACAATTTGCAATTTGCTATCAATCCTTGTCGTGATCTGTATGTTATCTGTAATCGTGCATGACCGTGTTCTCAAGGACTGTTGCTGATTTTTGTCAGGCAACACATGGATTATTGTACATTACAGATGACTGCCTGACTTGAAACTTCAGGGCTTAAATCGAAAAATCATACCATTAATAAAATACAATTCATAAAAAATGAATGATTCAAACATTCTTGACAAGCCTAAAATTCATTCGGAGATTGAGAATAAATCCAAAGAAATAGGGTTCACAATGCCTTCTGACCTTTACATCGGAACGCTATTAAAAACACTGATAACATCTAAACCTAAAGCAAACTTATTAGAATTAGGGACTGGTATTGGATTGTCGCTATCCTGGATGATAGACGGAATGGACGCTGAATCTAGACTCACTAGTGTTGATAATGACCCTAAACTGATTGAGATAGCTGAAAATTATTTTGGACAAGACAAAAGAGTACAAATAGTTTGTGCAGATGGAACCGAATGGATAAAAAATTACAAGGGAGATAAATTCGATCTGGTTTTCGCAGACGCGTGGCCTGGGAAATACAGTGAAACTGATGAAATTCTTGATTTGTTAAAAATCGGCGGACTATATATTATTGACGATATGTCAACGCAGCCAAATTGGCCTGACGGACATCAAGAGAATGTGAATAGGCTAATTGAGTATTTAGAAAATCGAGAAGATTTAACTCTTACTAAAATGAATTGGTCAACCGGAATTATAATCGCAGCCAAAAAACGCTAGGTGCAACACTGCCTATGAGTAGTTGCTTGTTCTGGCCTACTCTGAGAATTCCTCCGAAATTTTGGCTTGGTGTGCAGTTGCAAAGGCTCGTGTTAACCCTCGCAACTACTCATAGCTGAGGCTGTTAGCGGTGATCAAAATAATCAGGACACGGGATAATGAATTTCGTACATTGTGATAGATTAACTTGAAAATGATGAGGAAGGCGCAATTATTAAAGACCATTCAAGACATGCCAGAAGAATTTTCTGTAGATGAACTAATGGAAAGATTAATAATCTTGCAGAAAATAGAAGAAGGTCAACAACAAATACAGGCGGGTCAATTTTATACTGAAGAAGAAGCCAAAAAGAAATTAGAAAAATGGTTAAAGTAATATGGGCAGAATGAGCCATAGATGATTTAACCAGTATAGCGGAGTACAGCAGCAGATATTCGGATAAATATGCGTCCTCTATCATATCTAAACTATTCAACAAAGTGAATATTTTAAAGAAGACGCCCAGGATTGGAAGGATAGTGCCTGAAAAGAATGATGAGAATATCAGAGAATTGATAGAGGGGAATTACCGGATTATCTATGAGATTAGAGGAGAAGACAGAATAGAAGTGCTAATGGTACATCATTCCTCCAGACCATTGGTAAACGTATGACTTCCGCCAACACCGAGTTAGCACCACAGTTGGTAAAGGAGTAATCTGAGTCATAATTTATACAGTGGTAGCGCAGTGCCAGCCTGAAAAGGGAGTAGTCTTGAGACCCCCGCGGCGCCTGCTGTAAAATCACCCCAGGCACATAAAAGACAAGAAACTTGAAGCCAGCCCTTTTTGCCCTTCTATTACTGACAGCTTCCTTTTTTTCGTGCACCGCTGTAAAGCGCAATAAACCGGATCAGGTACGGCCATACATACCTGCTGACCAGGAGCTGTATGAGGCCATCGTTGGGATAGACCGCGCGTTTTTTGACGCATACAACACCTGTGATCTGGAAAAGCAGGCGTCTATCTACGCCGATGCCATTGAGTTCTATCACGACCAAGGCGGGCTAAGCACATCGAAGCAAGACATTCTCGATGCTACCGAAAGGAACATTTGCGGCAAAGTAACGCGCGAGCTGGTTGCAGGAAGCATAGAGGTATACCCCATTAAAGGGTATGGCGCCGTAGAGATGGGCTTTCATCAATTTCATAACAGCCAGGAGCCGGAGGCCATACCTACGCCAAGCAAATTTGTCATCATGTGGAAAGATGACGGCGGCAAGTGGGAAATCACTAAGGTCATCAGCCTTCACTAACAGCACGCTTGAAAGGGCACGGCGCTCTGCCTGCCAACCTAGCCTTTGGAATACACGAATAACAGGT
Organism: Pontibacter sp. E15-1; assembly: GCF_022601975.1. Taxonomy (GTDB): domain Bacteria; phylum Bacteroidota; class Bacteroidia; order Cytophagales; family Hymenobacteraceae; genus Pontibacter. The sequence continues at coordinate 10,732 of NZ_JAKVIR010000046.1, read as the reverse complement.
AGGCAAGCCTGTAGATTTAGCAAGCATGTATGGGCCAAAGATGTAGCTTATGTATGACCAAAGCAGTATCCTCGTCGTTGTTGTCTTATTCATACTGATTCTCTCAGCAAACGAAGTCGGGAGTTTCTTTGGGAGTCGCTACCATAAAAAGAACGGCGAAGACATAAAGACACAGCCAAGCGCTATTCTGGGTGGTGTTTTTGGCCTGCTGGCCTTGCTACTTGGCTTTACGTTCAGCATGGCCCTGCAACGGTTCGACAACAGAACGGAGGCGCAGATAAATGAGGCAAATGCCATTGGCACCGCGCTGCTCCGGACGACCCTGCTGCCCGAGCCATACCCCAAAGAAGCCCACAAATTGCTGCAGCAGTATGTAACGGTGCGCCTGGAGATGTTAAATATCGACATCACAAAGAGAGAGGAACGGAAGCGGCTCATCCGGAAAACGGAGCAGCTGCAGGACCTAATGTGGGCAACGGCCGCCGCCGTGGAGCTCGATCCCAGGCCTGTGACGACCGGCTTGTTCGTTACCGCCCTCAATCAATTGATAGACGCACAAGGCAAGCAGAACACCATACAGCAGCAGCATGTGCCCGAGGTGATTTTTCTGCTCCTTTTTCTAGTGTTTATTGCGGCGGGTGCGCTCATGGGCTACGCCAAGGGGCTTGGCAAAAACCGGTCACGCATCCCCACTACCATCTTTATATTTCTGATTGTCCTGGTCGTGTTCCTCATCATCGACTTAGACCGGCCCAGAAGATCGCTTATCAGAGTAAGCCAGGAGAGTATGCTGGATCTCAAAAGCGACTAGCGCAAAATCATTCCCCATCAAAAGAACCAACCCCAGGCGGCTTAACGCCCCAACGCCAATGCCTTCAACGTTTCCGGGGTATAGGCAGGCCGATAGAATAGAGGCAGAAAGGCACCCGCCAAAGCCCATACTGCGTAGGTATGCCTACGCTGCGGAGCAACCGCCGACTAACTGCAGTTATACCACAGCAGGGCCAGAGCGCCTGGCTATACCCACAATAAACACGATGGATAATTACATAGTAGCGATGGCCGTGATTGGGTTTGCGGCACTGACGATGGCCTGGGTGCCGAGCCTGATGGAGAAAACGTTTATCTCATACCCCATCCTCTTTCTGATTCTGGGTATGTTGCTCTACCTCCTGCCTCTGGGCTTGCCATACCCCGACCCGCTGTGGCAGGAAACATACGTGGTGCGGCTGACCGAGCTGAGCGTGATCATCTCGCTGATGGGCACTGGCCTGAAACTCCGCCGGAAGATCAGCTGGAAGAACTGGCAGATCCCGCTGCGGCTTGTCAGTATCACGATGCTGCTCTGCATCGGCATCATGGCGGTGCTGGGCTGGCAGTTGCTGGGCATGACGCTGGCCGGAGGGGTGCTGCTGGGCGCGGTGCTGGCCCCCACCGACCCGGTGCTGGCCGAGCAGGTGCAGGTAGGCCCGCCACACGAGAAGGAGGAAGACGACGTACGGTTTTCGCTGACGGCGGAGGCGGGTATGAACGACGGCACCGCCTTCCCCTTCACCTGGCTGGCGGTGGTGCTCACGGTGGCCGCCAACACAGACGGCAGCTGGGTAAGCGACTGGGTGATCCGCGATTTGCTCTACCGCATTATAGTGGGCGTGAGCAGTGGGGCGTTCATTGGGCTGGGGCTGGCCTTTCTTGTTTTCTACCTGCCTGCCAAATCCAGGTTCCCGAAGGCCCGCGACGGTTTTCTGGCACTCTCGGCCACGCTGGTCTCCTACAGCTTCACGGAGCTCCTGCATGGGTATGGCTTCATCGCGGTATTCGTGACGGGCCTGACACTGAGCAGCTTTGAGGAGGAGAACGAGTACCATACCGAGATGCACGACTTTGTAAACCAGATCGAGCGCATCATCATGGTCACGCTGCTGATCGTTTTTGGCGGGAGCCTCGTAACCGGCCTGCTCGATCACCTGACCTGGCAGGGCGCGCTGGTGGGGCTGGGTTTCCTGTTTATCATCCGGCCCGTCACAGCGTTGCTTGGGCTGGTCGGGGTGAAAAACTGCTCGTGGCGCGAGCGGCTCTCGATCAGCTTTTTCGGTATCCGGGGCATCGGCTCCTTTTTCTATCTGGCTTTTGCCCTGGAGCAGGTGGGCTTTGCCGATGCGGAGCAGCTGTGGTCGGTGGTGGGCTTTATCGTGATGGTGTCGATCATGCTACACGGCCTGACCGCCTCCCACGTAATGGATTACCTGGACTCGAGCAGAAGGAAGGGCAAGATGAAAGACAGCACCCTGCACGGAAGCTACTCCGTCCGGACAGATGAGCCCTAAGCTATGCCCCTCCCAAAGATAGACTTGCCTGACGCTGACCTATACTATGCCCCGCACTTTTTTAGTCTGGAGGAAAGCGACGCGTACTTTAAAAAGCTGGAACAGGAAATAGACTGGCAGCAGGAACACATCAAACTGTTTGGGAAGGAGCTGCCCATGCCGCGCCTCACGGCCTGGTATGGCGACAAAGGTTATACCTACTCCGGGCTGTATAACGCGCCAAAACCCTGGGTGCCGGTGCTGCAGGAGCTGCGCGAGCGGGTGGAGCAGGCCAGCGGGAACCGCTACAACAGCGTGCTCCTGAACTATTACCGCCACGGCAACGACAGTATGGGCTGGCACGCAGACAACGAGGCCGCGCTGGGTCCGGAGCCCGCCATCGCCAGCCTGAGCTTTGGCGGCGAGCGAAAATTCGGTTTAAAGCACCGCACCCGCAACGAGCTGAAAACAAGCCAGATCCTGCTGGCGCACGGTAGCCTGCTGCTGATGGAGGGAGCCATGCAGCATCATTGGCTGCACCACATCCCCAAGACCAAACGCCCCGTACAACCACGCATCAACCTCACCTTCCGGAACGTGAAAGGGTAGCAACTTTTGTCAATCCGGGCCGGATACCGTTACTTTACGTCGTCAAGGGGGCATGGGCTCCGCCGAATTATGACTGATAAGAAGAATATTGCCATTATGGGGGCCGGTTTGGTCGGCTCGTTGCTGTCGCTGTACCTAGCCAAGCACGGGCACAAGGTAGACCTCTACGAGCGCCGCCCGGACCTGCGCACTACCAGCATAGATGGCGGCCGCTCCATCAACCTCGCCCTCAGCGACCGCGGCTGGCGCGCCCTCAAGGGCATCGGCATAGAGGAGGAGGTGCGCAAGGTGTCTATCCCGATGTACCGCCGCGTGATGCACGACGAGCAGGGCAACCTCACATTTCAGCCCTACGGCAAAGAGGGACAGGCCATCTACTCGGTGTCCAGGGGTGGGCTGAACATGGCCCTGATGAACCTCTCGGAGCCGAACCCCGACATTACCTACCACTTCAGCAGGCAGGCCATCGACGTGAACCTGCCCACCAACGAGGTGCAGCTGCGCCACATCGAAACCGGCAAGATAGAAACCGTGCAGCCCGACCTGCTGTTTGGGGCGGATGGGGCTTTCTCGGTGGTGCGGGGCGCGATGCAGAAAACCGAGCGCTTCAACTACGAGCAGCACTACCTCGAGTACGGCTACAAAGAGCTGACCATACCCGCCACGGCAAGCGGCGACTGGACCATCGAGAAGAACGCGCTGCATATATGGCCGCGCGGCAACTACATGATGATCGCGTTGCCCAACATCGACGGCAGCTTTACCTGCACGCTTTTTTTCCCTTACGAGGGCAAACACTCCTTCTCCACTATCAAAAACGAAAACGATCTACTGAGTTTTTTCCGGGAGGTGTTCCCGGACGCGGTGCCCCTCATGCCGGGCCTGGCTGCCGAGTATTTCGGGAATCCGGTCGGTTCGCTGGTCACGATCAAGTGTTTTCCGTGGAGCTATAAAGGCACCTCGCTGCTGATCGGCGACGCAAGCCATGCGGTGGTGCCGTTTTATGGCCAGGGGATGAACGCGGGGTTTGAGGACATCACAGTGCTGGACCAGATGCTGGATAGCTTCGACGGCGAGGACTGGCAAGTGCTGTTTGAGCGGTTCGAGCACCGCCGCAAACCCGATGCAGACGCCATCGCCGATCTGGCCGTGCTCAACTTTATCGAGATGCGCGACAAGGTGGCCAAGCCGCGCTTCCTGCTCCGCAAGAAAATAGAGCGCAGAATATCCGAGCAGTACCCCGACAAGTGGATTCCGCTATACTCCATGGTCACCTTCACCGACCTGCCCTACTCATACGCCCTCGAAACCGGCCAGATGCAGGACAAGATCATGAAACGCGTGATGAAGCACATCAGGACACTGGACGACTACGACAAGCCTGAAGTGCAGCAGCTTCTGGAAAAGCAACTGGTGCAGAAAGAAAGGCTGAAAAAATACGTGCCGCAGGAAGCGTAACTCAAGCATTTCAGCAGTCAGCGGGTCTTATTTCCTTCCCCGGAATGCAAGGGTGAATTAATACCACTATCAATTAGAATTTGCACAGTCAAATTTGACGTTACGCAAGAAAGCCGCGCAATTCGTAAAAGTCCCCCTTGGGGGTAGGGGCCCTCGACGAAGAAGGGGGCAGGGGGATGAGAGGCGGCCGAAACAGCCTTTCCTGCTCTTGCTTGATAAGAAACAGCTTCTAAATATCTCACAGGTGATTGCCCGCAGGGAGTGTCATCCCCCAACCCCCTTCAAAGGGGGACAAAAGTAGGTATTGCGTAACAGCAGGTACAAACAATTCACGAAAACACTTCAATACGCAAAATCCATTCGATAATGGTATAAGGTCGTATCCGGTGCCTTCTCAACGGCTATAGCAATCTCAATTCATAAAAAAAACAAAAATCCCCGCCGGTATCAACCAGCGGGGATTTTATATATAAGGGTGATGGGGTTAGGGCTGCACCTGTTCTGCTTTAGGTTCTTCCTGCCCATGGGCAAACTCCACGATGCGGAAGGTTCTGGCCTTGCGGTCGTAGTAGCCGTAGTGCAGCTTGTCGCCGTAGCGGTATACCGTCTTAAACTCCGGCTCGGGCTTTAGCTCTTGCTCAAAATCCTCAATCTTTTCCTGCAGCACCTCGGTTGCCTTGCCAGCGCTTACCTTGGCCAGGTCAGCAGAGTTAAGCACCGACCTGAAGTAGGTGCTGGTTCCTGGCCCAGAACTGAAACCGCTGCCCTGGCCATAGGGGTCGTAGAAGTAGCGGCTGTAATAGGGCGAGTTCAGGTAATAGCTCGGTATGCTGTAGGCTGGCGTCCAACGGCCCGGCACCATCATGAGGCCGCGCGAGGTGCGCACATAGCGGTCGGGGGTGCGCACCATGCGGGTGTCATCGTTTCGGCCATTGCGCTCCGCCGGTGCTTTGTACGAGCCGATAGTCAGTTGCAGGGTGCTGTCGTTGAAGGTGTCCACGGTAATAGCGGGCACGCCGTCAGCTAGGTTTTTCAGCACTTTGGATGTCTTCTCGATCTCCTTGGTGTTGTTGGAGGAGAAGATGGAGCCAGCTCCGCGCTGCTGCACAGGCGTAGACTTGATGGCGATTTCCTCCTCGCCGCTGTAATTATACTCTTTGATCGGCTTCAGGGTGTTAAAATCATAGGCGGTGAGCTTAAACTGATCCCGCTCCAGGTTTACCCGGAACAGCTTGTCCTGAAAGAGGAAGGAGTTAAAACTCGGGTCGTTGCGCTGCTCCAGTGCGGGCAGGGTGCGGTACTCTGTCTCGCCAGTGTCCCAGTCCAGCGCCAGAATCTCGGTCGTCGCCTCGTTCTTGCTGCCTTTCAGGTCAAAGCCATCAAAGATCATGTATATCTTCCCGTCCCGGGTATAGATCTTGCTGCGGTGGTGGCCGGTAAACACATTGTGCTCAATATTGTCGCTCACATAAATGAGGTCCGCCTCGCGGGCGTAGCGGTCGCGGGTGCGGGGCATGTTGGGCTTGAACACGCGGTGCTCCAGGTGGGCCACGTCCTCATCGTTGTCGCGGTAGAGGTGCAGGTTATTGTCTCTGTCGGTATAGAGCATGTAAAAATGCTCCTCGTTGCCAAAGCCACCCAGGAAGTTGGCGTTTCGGGCCACCTGCAACTGCTCGTCCTGGAGGCTTCGGAAAGCACCGGTCTGGCGGTTCACGGCGAAGGGGCGCACATACTCGCGGCGGCCGTTGGTATAGCGGCTGTAGAACACGAACTCCTCATCCGTCACGCGGGTGCCCAGTATCTGCGGCTCCTGCGAAAAGCGGTACGGGATCTCGTGCTGCGCCAACTGCTCGCCGCCCGGCGAGAGAAGGGAGATGTTCAGCTTTCCGTTCTGGTAAAAGTAAATACACACGTTGCCGCTCTTGTCTGCCACCGTCACAAGGTCCTCGGCGCGGTTCATGGGGAGTTGTATATTGGCGAACTCTTTCTGGGCATTGGCCGCGGTGGCGAAGGCCCCCATCAAGAGCAGGCTCAGGAATAATTTACGCATAGTTGTAGGCTTGAGTGATGTATAAACACAACGTGCAAATTTTTGGCCAAAGTATACAAAATCAATGGCTAAGGAAAGAAAATTTTTGGTTGAGGGATTGCGTTTGGTTGGTGTTATGGGTACGGCCTGTCGCGTTTGCTACATATAGCTGTGTTATACTGCTTCTATTATTCTTTTCTTCGGTCTTTTTTGGTTAGAGGCTGCAACTGTTCCACTACAGTGAGGGTCATGCCTATATAACCCTTCAGAAAAGTCAAATGATAAATATCTACAGAACACTGACTTTAGCTCTTGTTTCGGTAGCCTTACTGAGTGCCTTTGGCTGCCAAAAAGAAGAGGCACAGGCGCCGGGGGCAACGCTGCTGCCCTGTGATGCGAACCGGGAAACAGTGCAAACGGCTAACGCACTGGAGGGCTTTGTCTGGTTTAACACAACAATTCAGGAATACGCGATCTATGTGGGCGTAGGCGGCACCTATGATACACAGTATGTCTGTGTGCCCTGCAAGCTGCCGGAAGAACTTAAACAGGAGGGTGTACAGGTCGTGTTCAGCGGAAAATTGAAAGACTTTGGACAGCAACCGGCAATGATGATGCCGGGCCAGACGTACTATTATCTCCACCTGTCGAACATTGAAGCGCAAGACTGAAAAAGTTTGTCCGAATCAGGATTTTCAGGAGGAAAGGATTAACAGGAGGTGCGTGGTATATATGAATGCGCTGTGGCTAATCCTCTTCTCTGGGAGTATATAATAAACCATCCTGAAAATCATCTAATTCTGGAATTCCTGATTCAGACAACCGCACAAAAAAGCCCGGCCATATAGAGCCGGGCTTCTGAAATCATATATAATTGCTGCTTCAATCTATAGCCGACGCTTAAAACTCCGCGTTTTGCGGGGTTCTCGGGAACGGGATCACGTCGCGGATGTTGCCCATGCCCGTCACGAACTGCACCATGCGCTCGAAGCCGAGGCCGAAGCCCGCGTGCGGACAGCCCCCGAAGCGGCGCGTATCGAGGTACCACCACAGGTCCTCCTCGTGGATGCCCACGCTTTTCATGCGCTCTACCAGTATCTCCAGGCGCTCCTCACGCTGTGAGCCGCCCACGATCTCGCCAATGCCGGGAGCCAGGATGTCCATTGCGGCCACGGTTTTGCCGTCATCGTTTAGGCGCATGTAAAAAGCCTTAATGTCCTTCGGGTAATCCGTCACGATCACCGGCTTTTTGAAGTGCTTCTCTACCAGGTAGCGCTCGTGCTCGCTCTGCAAATCTATACCCCAGCTAACGTCATACTGGAATTTCTTCTTTTTATAATGGTTCGAGTTGAGCAGGATGTCGATTGCCTCGGTATAAGTCACGCGCTCAAAGTCGTTATCCACCACAAACTCCAGCTTCTCCAGCAAGGTCATTTCCTGGCGCTCGTTCTGTGGCTTGCTCTTGTCTTCCTCCGCCAGGCGCTGGCCCAGGAACTCAATGTCGTCGCGGTTGGTCTCCAGGGCATGGCGGATGATGTACTTGATAAACTCCTCAGCCAGGTCGGCGTTCATTTTCAGGTCGTGGAAGGCCATTTCCGGCTCGATCATCCAGAACTCGGCCAGGTGGCGCGTGGTGTTGGAGTTCTCCGCCCGGAAGGTTGGCCCGAAGGTATAAATATCGCTGAAGGCCATGGCCGCCAGCTCGCCCTCCAACTGCCCGGATACCGTCAGGTTGGTGGCTTTGCCGAAAAAGTCCTCCGTATAATCTACCTGCCCATCCTCGGTGCGCGGCGGGTTAATCGGGTCCAGGGTGGTTACCCGGAACATCTCGCCCGCGCCCTCCGCATCGGAGGCCGTCACGATCGGGGTGTGCATGTACACAAAGCCCTTCTCGTTGAAAAACCTGTGCACCGCAAAGGCCAGCGTGTTGCGCACCCTGAAAACCGCCCCAAAGGTGTTGGTGCGGAAGCGCAAATGGGCGATCTCACGCAGGAACTCCAGCGAGTGCGCCTTCTTCTGCAGGGGGTATGTTTCCGGGTCGGCCTTGCCCAGCACTTCTACCTTGATGGCCTGAATCTCAAAGGCCTGTCCTTTACCCTGCGAGGCCACCAGCGTACCGGTCACGGCAATGGCGGCACCCGTGGTCACGTCCTTCAGGGCCTCTTCGCTGAATTTTTCGGCGTCGGCCACTACCTGCAGGTTATGTATGGTGGAGCCGTCGTTCACGGCGATGAAACTCACAAACTTGTTGCCGCGCTTGGTGCGCACCCAGCCTTTCAACAGGACTTCTTTGCCTTCTTCGGCACCCGATAGCAGGTCTTTTACTTTTATGCGTTGCATATGTCTGGTTATTGTCTCCTTCAGTTACTAAAGGTATGGATTCTTAGATTATGTGCGGATCACGATGCACGTAGCATGACACACGTAGCACGACTCTTCAACTAAAGGCAAATCCGGCAGATCAAATCATATACTTCTAACACATGGTAAGGAAGCGTGAAATAATCTGATGTTGTGCTACGTGTGTCGGGATACGCCATACTCGTGTATCTTCTCGAAAATCTCCCAAAGTAACGATATTTTAACCTTTTTTGTAAATGCAAGTAAAATTATCCTAAATTTGAATGTGCGCATATGGGCACATTTTTTCTATTCATACTATGCAGCGACTCGATTTAAGACAACTTTTGTCCCAGAAGTTATCGCCGCAGCAGATACAATTTATCAAGCTGCTGCAGATACCTACTGTGGAGTTGGAGGCGCGCATAAAGGAGGAGATGGAGATAAACCCGGCCCTGGAAGAGGGGCGCGAGGAGTCCACGGATGAATACAGCGAGACGGAGGATTTTGAGGGAGAGGAGGAGTACAGCAAGGACGAGGACATTGACCTGAACGACTACCTGAACGACGACGAGATCAGCGGCTACAAGATGCAGGGCGATCGCGGCGGCGATGAGGAGGACCGGGAGATGCCGATCGCGATGACCTCCACGCTCACCGACTCGCTGATGGACCAGCTGGGCTTCCTGAGCCTCGACGACCGGCAGTACGCCATCGGCATGCAGCTGATCGGCAGTATCGATCACGACGGCTACATCCGCCGCGACCTGTACGCCATTGTGAATGACCTGGCCTTCTCGCAGAACATCGAAACTACCGAAGAGGAGGTGGAGCAGGTGCTGCACATGATCCAGACCTTCGACCCGGCGGGCATTGCCGCCCGCGACCTGCCTGAGTGCCTCCTGTTGCAGCTGGGCCGCCGCGAGCAGGACGAGATCACCTTGCTGGCCGAGCGCATCATCACCGACGCGTTCGAGGAGTTCACCAAAAAGCATTACCAAAAGATACAGAGCCGGTTCAGCATCACGGAAGATGAGTTGAAAAAGGCCATTGACGTGATCATCAAACTGAACCCCAAGCCGGGCGGCGCCGGGGCCAGCATGACGCGTGTGCAGTACATCATCCCCGATTTTATACTGGCCAACGAAAACGGCGAGTTGCAGCTGTCGCTGAACTCGCGCAACGCCCCCGACCTGCGCATCAGCCGCTCTTACTCCGACATGTTCGACGCCTACGACAAGTCAGACAAAAAGGACAAGAAGCTGAAGGAAACAGTGACCTTTGTGAAGCAAAAGCTGGACGCGGCCAAGTGGTTCATCGACGCCATCCGGCAGCGCCAGAACACCCTGCTCCGCACCATGGAGGCCATCATCAAGTACCAGCACGATTTCTTTCTGGAAGGCGACGAAAGCGAGCTGCGCCCGATGATCCTGAAAGACATTGCCGAGGAAATTGGGATGGACATCAGCACCATCAGCCGCGTGGCCAACAGCAAAGCCGTGCAAACCGAGTTCGGCATCTACCCGCTCAAATACTTCTTCTCCGAGGGCATCGCCACCGACTCGGGCGAGGACGCCAGCAGTCGCGAGGTGAAGCACATCCTCAAAGAGATCATCGAAGGCGAGAGCAAGCGCAAGCCGCTCTCCGACGAGAAGATAGAGAAGATGCTGAATGACAAGGGGTATAACATTGCCCGCCGCACTGTGGCCAAATACCGCGAGCAGCTCAATATTCCGGTAGCCCGCCTGCGCAAAGAGCTGTAAAAGCTGATACATTCTCAGACACACGACACACGTATCAGGGCACACGATTTTCTATAGTCGGAGAAGGTCTTGCTGAGCGAAATAAGGAGCTGGATGCAGGCATGAGCGCGCGGACTACTATCTTTATACCTGTTGCTCCCGTTTATACCCTCTAAGAAGCTGTTTTAAAAGGTAATTAGGGATAAAAAAAGTGCCCACTTTGGTTAAGATAGTTATTCGACCAACTA
>NZ_JAKVIR010000045.1:16792-31135 GCF_022601975.1 Pontibacter sp. E15-1 | reverse complement strand
ATTTTTAAAGCTCCCTGCCCCTCCTCTCACCCTCAATCCCCGACGTTCCTGCTGAACCGGGATGCAAAAGTAGGGGATTAATGCAAAGAGGCAAGCGATGCAGTTGAAAAAATCCCGTGAAAAGGGGCGAAAAAACAGTAAGTGGCTGATTGCCTGTGGTTCGCTGTGAAAACTTTTTATGGATGTTATCTCCGCGTGCCGCTTCGGGGGTATGGCTTCTTTATACAGGGGCGTTTTATTCTAGCCTTGCCTCGCTCGCGCCTCGTGCGTGCAGGGAAAAGTTGTGCCTGTGGCCCAGTCGAGTTACAAACGCGCCATCATTTTTAGGCACCCCGAAAGCTTTCGGGGCGCCAGTAAAATAGCGAACGAAACAGCCCTGCTCTTTATATACAGCCCTGCTCTTTATATATGGTATGGCCTGACAGGTCTACCATTGCTATACCATCTCCCTCACCTATCTTTATTAAAAAACAGAAGGGCCCACCATTACTGGCGGGCCCTTTGGTAATTGATGCATTACTGCTCCTTACTGGTTCATAAGACTACCTGTCGGGTTAATCAGCTTTCGCTGTAGGAAGTCTGTCATCATTGTAAACCGATGCAGGTATGTGTTGCCTCCGTAGATGCCGTGGTTACGGTTCGGGTAGTAGAAGCTCTCGAACTGCTTGTTGGCGTCGATCAGGGCATCCTGCATGGCTACTGCATTCTGGAAGTGCACATTGTCATCTCCCGTGCCATGGATCAGCAACAGGTCGCCTTTGAGTTGGTCAGCAAACGAAAGCGGTGAATTGTCGTCGTAGCCTGCGGCATTCTCCTGCGGTGTTTTCAGGTAGCGCTCTGTATAGATCGAGTCGTAGAAACGCCAGTTGGTAACCGGGGCCACCGAGATGCCCGCTCTGAAGATGCCATCACCTTTAGTCAGCCCCAGTAAAGTCATGTATCCGCCGAAGCTATGGCCCCAAATACCGATGCGGTCCTTATCTATATAAGACTGCTTGCCCAGCCAATTCGCTGCCTCAATCTGATCCTCTATTTCATACTTGCCCAGATTGGCGTAGGTCTCCTTCTTAAAGGCAGCGCCACGGGCACCTGTACCGCGGTTGTCCACGCTTACTATAATAAGGCCTTTGTCGGCCAGCACCTGATACCACAGGTAGTTGCTACCGCCCCAGCTATTGGTTACCGTCTGTGAACCCGGCCCGCCATATACGAACATCAACACCGGGTACTTCTTGTTCGGGTCGAAATCGGTTGGCTTGATCATCCAGCCGTTCAGCTTTGTGCCATCTTCTGTAGTGGTGGTAAAGAACTCCTGCTTCGCGATGTTATACTGCGCCAGGGTATTCTTCAGCTTCTGGTTATCCTCCAGCACTTTTATCAGCTTACCGTCTTTGGCGGTGTGCAGGCTTACGGCAGGCACAGTGTTGGCTGCAGAATGATAGTCCAGGTAGTATTTAAAGTCGTTGCTCATGTTCACACGGTGCGTGCCGGCTTCTTCTGTCAGGCGCTTTTTGCCTTTCCCTTTGCTGCTGATACTATATAAATGGCGATCGAGCGGCGACACCTCAGTAGACAGATAGTATAGCTGGTCGTTTTTCTCATCATACCCCACAAACTCGCTTACCTCCCAGTTGCCGTTCGTGATCTGGCGCACCAGCTTGCCGTTCAGGGTATAAAGGTATAAATGGTTATACCCATCCTTCTCCGACGAATGGATGAAGTTCTTGCCATCTTTCAGGTAGGTCAGGTCGTCTGTGATGTCGATGTAGGCTTTGTCTGTTTCCTTCAGCACCACGGTGGCTTTGCCTGTCGTGGCGTTGGCGTGCAGGATCTCGAGGGTATTCTGCAGGCGGTTCATCTTCTGGATCGACAGCAGGTTCGGGTCGTTGGCCCATTTGATGCGCGGGATATAGATATCCGCCTCGTTGCCTATGTCCATCTTTACGGTTTTGCCGCTGGCCACATCATACACCGACACCTTTACAGCTGAGTTGGCCTCGCCAGCCTTCGGGTACTTGAACTTATAGTCCTGAGGGTATAGCTCTCCCCACATCTGCATGTTAAACTCCGGCACGGTGGTTTCATCGAAGGTATAGAAGGCGATCTTCTTGCCGTCTGGTGACCAATGGAAGCCCTGCGCAAAGCTGAATTCCTCTTCGTATACCCAATCGGCGGAGCCGTTGATAAGTGAGTTGAACTTGCCGTCGGCCGTAATCTGCGTTTCCTGCATCGTGCTCAGGTCTACCACAAACATGTTGTTGTCGCGGGCAAAGGCCACGCGCCGGGCATCCGGAGAGAAAGAGGCATACAGTTGCTTGCCGCCGTTGCTGAGTTTGGTCAGTTTTTGGGAGGCGATGTCGTAGATATAAAACTCAGCCTTTGAGGAACGGCGGTAAATTGGCTCTGTTTCGGTTGAGAAAAGCACCTTCTGCTCATCGGAGCTAAAGGTATAATCGTCGTAAGCGATGGGGGCGGTGGCCCCGGCGGGCTTCAGGTTCTCCCCTTCGATGATGGTGCTCACGGGTTTTCCGGTGGTCACATCGTACTTCACGATGTCGTAGACGCGGTTTTGCTCGTCGGGTACCTGCGAGCTGTAGTACTGGCCGTCTTTCATCCAGTTCACGCCGTATACCGACTCCGCCCGGAACGTGCCTTTCTTGTAGACATCCTCCAGCGTGATCTGTTTTTTCTGCTGTGCCTGCGCCACGAAGGCGAAACACAGTAGCAAAGCGGTTAAGAAGTGAGTTTTGAGTGTATGATGCATGTGTTGTCTGTAAGTGTTTCTTTGCTCTAATTTATGAGAATAATATCGATCTGCCATACCTCGTAGCCAAAACCATACCTCCCCGCCCCTACGAACTCAGCTAAACAGCGGCAGGCACAAAAAAAGACAGCCCCGAAAAGAGCTGCCTTCTGCGATTTCTTAAAAAGAGAGGATGAGCTAGAAGTTATACCCTACCGTTAGTAACGCAGAGTTCTGCTTGTTGCTGATCTCTACCACCGGCTCTCCCCCATCGGATGAAAACTGGTATGGCGAGTAGCGGGTATCGCTTTTGCTGCTCACAAAGGCCAGGTCGAGGTAATAGTTCTGCACCCGAACGCCCGCTCCTACCGAAACAGACCTCACGGCACCATCCAGAGCGGCACTTTTGTAAGGATCCCCGGAATGCGCGTAGCCTGCGCGAAAGCGGAACACGTCATACCGTCCTTCTGCCCCTAGCTTGAAATTCACCGCCGACTGATAGGTATCGGAGATGCGGCTGTTCAGGTTTGAGAAGTAACTGGAAGTGCCGGAGCCAAACTCAGTATCCTCCGAAAAGCGGTTGCCTGCATAGTCTACAAACTCCACATCGCCGGTGATAAAGCCATACTTGCCAATGAAGAAGGCCGCCCCGCCCGAGGCCCGGAAAGGAGTAGTGAGGCGGTAAGAGAACTCGCCTGGTGTCTCGGAGGCACTGATGTTTTCCGGCGCTCCAGTTTCAGGGTGTAGAGTAGTCGACGCTAATGTGCGCTGGTAGGTATCGGTCAGGGTATACGCCGTTGGTGTCTGAATGCTGGCCCCAATGCGCAGGGCATCAATAGGGCGGGCAATTATACCTACCTTCAGGTTAACGCCTGTGCCGCGTGTGGTAAAGTCATCATACAGCTCCAGGCTATAGTTCCCCTCTATGTTCGGGTTGTTGTTCTCGTCGAAACTGGCAATGTAGGCACCCGACTCGCGGAAAATACTTTCCTGCGTCAGATTCGTCGTTACGATGCCGATGGATGCGCCCACATAGATTTTATCGCGGTAGCTGGTCCCTACGCCAAAGTCAATCTGGTTCTGTGACCCTCTGCGCTGTATTTCCTCGCTTTGGGCTATGTCGCCCAGGCTGTAAAGCGCTGCGGCATACTGCCCCTGCTCATCCTCCAGAATATCGATCAGGTAATTGCTGTACGCTAGGCCTTCTATTGATACTTCGTTGCCAAATTCCGCATTCAGGCTTTGTTCCAGGGTTCTGCCCGCTTCCAGGACTCTGTTATTGGCCCGGTCTGCAAAGTAATCCACAATGGTGTTTGGCGGGACCGAGGTATTGCTGTAGCTGATGCGTTGGTTAAAGTTGTTGAGGCGGGTAAGGCTAATGCCGAAGTTGAGGCCCCGCCAGTCGCTGGCATCGTCATCGCCTTTGCGGTTCGAGAGGATTAGGCCCGCGTGAGGTATGGACAGGATGTTGCGCTCATCGGACTGTAGCGCCCCATTGTCTGCACGGGCGTCTGAACTGCTGTACTGCAGGCCGGGCGTAAGGCTAAACTCTGAGCGGCGAAACATACCTATTCCGGCAGGGTTGCCGAAGAGGTTGGACACGTCAGCACCCAATGCTGTCTGAGCGCCTCCCATACCTTGCGTGCGTGCAGAGCCTGCCACACCCAACTGGGAGTAGCGCAGGGCATCTGCCTCGGTTTGTGCAAAAGCACTCCCGCCCCAGCCCAGCATCACTGCCAGGCTGGCCAAAAGTATCTTCTTCATAATATTAGGGTTGTGCTGTTGTTGATAAGATTAATGCCCTCTTACAGGGCGGCCACCTCCACTGCTGCCGGAAGAGCCGCTGCTGCCGGAGGAAGAACTGCTGCTTTGCTGTACAGGGCGGCTAGCCGGTGCGGGACTACTGCTCTCATACGAACGCGACGGGCGGCTTTCCTGTGTGCGGGAAGGACGGCTTTCGATGGTGCGGGTTCTTTCGCGCTGCGGCTGCTGGCGTTCCTGCTGTGGCTGTCTGTACTCCGGTGCAGGTACGCTGCGGCGCTCAGTGCGTCGCGGTGTTACCACGCGCTGTTCCTGCTGCTGCTGTTGTTGCGTTGTGTTGGCGGGCTGTCGGGTAGTGCGGCTAGGCCGGGCTGGCAAAGCTGTTCTACTCTCCTGGGTGGTTGTGGGCGTGGCACTGGCTTCGCTTCTGCGGGAAGGGCGACCAACGGCCTGGGTACCCACGCTGCTTTCACCTTCTCTTACAGTGCCCCGGTCAGGTCTGCCAGCACTGGCCGGCCTGTTGGTCACTACTGCGCCCCGCGAGTCGCGCGGACGGTTCTGCACCTTCACTGGGTTCGTGATCACAATCGGGCGGTCATAGTACCCTCCGTACCCACCGTATGGGTTGCTGGCATAATAGCCGTTATAGAAACCGTGGTAATAGCCCTGGCGATATCCGTTATACGTGCCGTAGCCATAGCTGCCCGGCCACCAATTGCTGTAATGCGGACGGTTGTAGAAGCCGCCACCCCAACCCATACCATAACTAATGCTGATGCTCAGGCCTCTGTTCCAGTAAGGGTTTCTGTTAAAAGAATTATAGTAGAAGGGGTCGTTATAGAAGGGATCATAAAAAGGATCGTAGTATGCGTAGCTGGCCATGCGCGGCGAATACGCTGCTCCCCAGTAAGGGTCTACAAAAGAATAGCTGGGCTGATACCAGTTATCGCGGGGGTTATAGGCACGCCCATCATAGTACTCGTCGTACTCATCGTAATTGTATGCCGTGGCATCGCTGCCTGAGTACTCGGGGTTCAGCACTTCGCCTTCAGCCAAAGCCTCCTCCTGTTGGGTATAGACCTGGGCCTGTTGCTGTTGTGGCTCCTGCGCCTCCTGCACGTACTCCGTTTTGTCCGAGGAGCTGTAATACATGTCGTCGTACTCCGTAGACTGCATGGCGATAGGGCTACTGCAGCTTACAGCCATCAGCCCGAGCAGGGGAACTAAGGTGAGTAAAGTATATTTTTTCATGGCTAGTGCTGGTAAAGTACTCATTAAGTAGAGGCTATATCAAAGATAAACACACATTGGTGCAAATCCTTATTCATAGTACAATATATTAACGTAATTTTGGGATTGAATGATATAAGGTTTATATACCCGTAACAGGCAAATTCTGTTCCAAAGACCTTAGCAATAAGCATTATATAATAAAAATAGTTTAAATTATGAGCAAGGGGCTACCAAAGAGAAGCGATGACTACTCGCTGTGGTACAATGAGCTGGTAAAAAAAGCGGGTCTGGCCGAAAACTCTGCCGTGCGCGGCTGCATGGTAATCAAGCCCTATGGCTTTGCCATCTGGGAGAAAATGCAGCGCGTGCTGGACGACATGTTTAAGGCCACGGGCCACGAGAATGCCTACTTCCCGCTATTCGTGCCCAAGAGCTTGTTCGAGGCCGAGGAGCAAAACGCCGAGGGCTTTGCCAAGGAGTGCGCCGTGGTTACCCATTACCGCCTGCAGACAGACCCCGATAATCCCGGAAAGCTCCGCGTAGACCCGAACGCCAAACTGGAGGAAGAACTGATCGTGCGCCCGACCTCTGAGGCGATTATCTGGAGCACGTATAAAAACTGGATCCAAAGTTACCGCGACCTTCCCCTGCTGATCAACCAGTGGGCAAACGTGGTGCGCTGGGAAATGCGCACGCGCCTGTTCCTGCGCACGGCAGAGTTCCTGTGGCAGGAAGGCCATACCGCGCACGCCACCGCCGACGAGGCCATCGCCGAGACGAAGCAGATGATGGAGGTATACGCCACCTTTGCCGAGCAGTACATCGCGCTGCCCGTTATCCGCGGCGTAAAAACCCCAAGCGAGCGCTTTGCCGGTGCCCTCGACACCTATTGTATCGAAGGGCTGATGCAGGACGGAAAGGCCCTGCAGGCTGGCACCTCGCACTTCCTGGGCCAGAACTTCGCGAAAGCGTTTGATGTGAAATTCGCCACGAAAGGCGGCGGACTGGAGCACGTATGGGGAACCTC
This sequence comes from Pontibacter sp. E15-1, assembly GCF_022601975.1. Taxonomy (GTDB): domain Bacteria; phylum Bacteroidota; class Bacteroidia; order Cytophagales; family Hymenobacteraceae; genus Pontibacter. Next base: position 24,371 of record NZ_JAKVIR010000045.1, on the reverse strand, counting down.
GTGGGGCGTAAGCACCCGCCTGATGGGTGCCCTCGTGATGGCCCACTCCGACGACGAAGGTCTGGTACTCCCTCCTATGCTGGCCCCTATCCAGGTGGTGATCGTGCCGATCTACAAAGGCGAAGAGCAGCTGGCCCAGATCAGCGAGAAGGTGAGCACACTGAAGAGAGAACTCGAGGCCCAGGGCATCAGCGTGAAGTATGACAACCGCGACACAGAGCGGCCAGGCTTCAAGTTTGCCGAGTGGGAGCTGAAGGGTGTGCCGGTGCGTCTGGCCATCGGGGCTCGCGATCTGGAGAACGGCACGGCAGAGGTTGCCCGCCGCGACACCAAGGAGAAGAGCACACAGCAATTCGCCACCCTCGCTGACTACATCCCGGCCCTACTGGACGAGATTCAGGAAAATATTTATACCCGTGCCTTGAACTACCGCGAAGAGCATACCACCAAAGTGGACTCGTATGAGGAGTTTAAAGAGGTGCTCGAGAAAAAAGGCGGCTTCGTGCTGGCACACTGGGACGGAACCCCTGAAACTGAGGAGCGCATTAAAGAAGAGACAAAAGCAACCATCCGTTGCATTGCCATCAACACCAAGGAGGAAGATGGCGTGGACATGCTGACTGGCAAGCCAAGCAAGCAACGCGTTTACTTCGCCAAGGCATACTAATTTCGTTGCCCCTTTTCGGGACTCGCAATTATACCGGCATAACCCAAAACGCCGCCTCCTGAACCGGGGCGGCGCTTTGCTTTAACAGTGTGTGGCATCAGCTTATAGCTTAATCAAACAGAATTTGCGCGTTTGAGGGTGTTCATGCAGTAGCAGCAAACAATAACCCACCCCTGTCCCCCGGGGAGTAGAGAAGTTTCGCTTTTCCCTATAATCCCCTTGAGATGATTATAGAGGTATAAGTGCCAAAGCTAATTTGCCAAAATCAACTTATCAGTAATGATTTCTCCCATGTAAATACCCCTCTCGCTCCCCTCAAGGGGAGAATCTGTTAAAATGAGATAACCCTGCTCCGAGGATGAGAATTCTACTAATTGAAAGGAACGATTATACATGATGACCAATTCATATTGGAATCATATATAATTTACACTATATAATAGCCCGACATGTTCTTTGCCCCGGCGGCGGCATACAACTCCGTGGTTCCGTTATAAAAAAACAAGAATCAAAGCTATAAATGGATAATTCGTACTTGGCAACTTGTAATTCGCTATATTTACCTATATAACCATCTCATACTATGCTATTGGATTGGATTACAGTTGTACTGCTTATCGGCATCGGCCTGCTTCTTATTATTGTAGAGCTGATTTTTGTGCCGGGCACCACCGTTGTGGGCATTCTGGGCTTTGTGCTGACAGCCATCGGCATCTGGATTGGGTATGCCGCGCTGGGCACCACCATCGGCCATGTGGTGCTGGCCACCACTGTGCTGATCGGGGCCCTGGCGTTTTTCTACAGCTTCCGCTCCGACAGTTGGTCGCACTTTGCCCTGAAAGACCAGAACCGCGGCCACGTGAACGAGGAGTTCCCGCACGTACTGGAGGTAGGGGAAATCGGCAAAACCATTTCCGCCTTACGGCCGCAGGGCACCGTGCTGTTTGCGGAGCGCCACCACGAGGTACAGACGCAGGGCGAGTTCGTGGCGCCCAACACCCCTGTTCGCATCATCCGATTACAGCAAAATAAAATTATTGTAGAAGCTATTTCCTAACCTCATTCTGATGGAAAACCTATCCGTGTTATTAATTATTGCAGGCGTCATTGTGGCGCTGATGATCTTCTTGTACTTCGTGCCAATCAGCCTCTGGATCACGGCCCTCTTCTCGGGGGTAAAAGTGGGTCTGGCAGAGCTGGTGTTTATGCGTATCCGGAAGGTGCCGCCTAGCCTCATCGTCAATTCCATGATCAATGCCACCAAGGCCGGCATCGACCTGACCACCACCGAGCTTGAGACGCACTTCCTGGCGGGCGGCAACGTCCCGATGGTGATCAAAGCGCTTATATCTGCCGACAAGGCGAATATCCCGCTATCCTTCAAGCAGGCCACTGCCATCGACCTGGCGGGCCGAAACGTGTTTGAGGCCGTAACCACTTCCGTTAACCCGAAAGTGATCAACACCCCGAATGTGGCTGCTGTGGCTCAGGACGGTATACAGCTGATCGCGAAGGCCCGCGTAACGGTGCGCGCCAACATCAACCAGTTGGTTGGGGGTGCCGGCGAAGAGACGATCCTGGCCCGTGTGGGCGAAGGTATCGTGACTTCCATCGGTTCGTCTACCTCGCATAAAAGCGTGCTCGAAAACCCGGACATGATCTCGAAACTGGTCTTGCAGAAAGGCCTGGATGCGGGTACCGCCTACGAAATCCTGTCTATCGATATCGCGGACATTGACGTGGGCGAGAACATCGGCGCGAAACTCCAGATCGACCAGGCGGGTGCCGACCTGCGCGTGGCCGAGGCAAAAGCCGAGGAGCGCCGCGCCATGGCCGTAGCCGTGGAACAGGAAATGCGTGCCAAAGCGCAGGAAGCCCGCGCCAACGTAATTCAGGCCGAGGTGGAAGTGCCACAGGCCATCGCAGCAGCCTTCCGTAGCGGCCAGCTCGGCATCATGGACTATTACCGCATGCAAAACATCCAGTCCGACACCGACATGCGCAACTCCATTGCCAACCCAGGCCAGGGCGGCTCTAACAAACCGAAGGAAAGCTAAGCCGGTTATATATAAAACAAACAGCGGCCATACCTGCAAAGGGTATGGCCGCTGTTTGCTTAGGTGCGTCATATAAGAAGCCGCTTTATGATAAGCAGGAAAAATGAGGTATAAAGGGGAAATCGTAAAGTGAAATAAATCGAACGCCAAAGCGTAGCCCAGGCCACTACCGAAGTCCCGCTTCACCACTCCGTTCCGGGTTAGGCCATGGACCAAATTTCAGAAGATAGGCTGCGTTATTTATATAGAAGCCGAGCCATGTCATGATGCAGCACCCAACAAAGCCACAGCAGCTCACTGTTCCTAACCATGCAGGCAAAGAAGTAAAGAAGGGCCTGCTAAGTGCTATACTCAAGCAAGCAGACGTTAAAACCAGTAAGAGATAATGAGAAAGCCGAAAATAAACATGACCGTTACAAAAGAAGACACTGGCTACAGTGCCTTTGCCTCGGTTAAAAACAGCTTTATCGCCACAGAGGGGGAGAACTATGACGAGCTAAAGGCGAACGTCCTGGAGGCAGTGAACCTTGCTTTTGAGGAAAAGGGCTTTGTTTATACTGCTGAGGAAATAAACTTTGCACTCGATTTGCAGAGCTTCTTTGAGTTTTACAAGGTGATTAACGCCAAAGCCCTTAGTGCAAGAATTGGCATGAATCAGAGTCTTTTGGCGCAATACATTAAGGGGATAAAGAAACCCTCCGCTGCTCAAACCAAGAGGATACTGGCAGGAGTGCAGCAAATAGGGAAGGAATTGGCAGAAATCCGCTTCATGATGTAGTGAGAGTCCCTGAGAGTTGCCCCGGCAGCGCCTTACTGAATAAGGGACAAAAAGGCCATTCTGTTTAGGAATGGCTTTTTTGTTTCCCAAACCCCATGGCGTAATCCGCAGTGAGCATGGCGTGCCGTGTATAGGGCCTCTCCAGTCAAAGATAAAAGCAGGCTGCCTCTTCTCCCTTTTGTCAGGTATGAGCTGCGCGTCAGCGTTAATTCTTTTGAGGCAAAGCAGACGGTTCGATAATGATCCTGCGGTAGCCCGTCAGGTTATGCGTTCCGTTATCAGTTACCTCACAGATGACATGGAAACTCTTTCCGGCTGCATCGGCGGGGACCTGAACCGTCACACGGTTTGCGCTGGTATCGGACAGGGTGATGTTCTGCTTATAAGTGCCTGCCTCCGAAAGAACCCACCATTTGTAGGTCAGTTTGTCCCCGTCAGGGTCATCGGAGGCAGAGGCGTCTAGCGTGACGGTAGCGCCTGGCTTAGGCGTAAACTTAACTGGGGCAATGCCTTTGTCTTTGTTGATTACAACATTAGGATTTCGATTGCCGGCACCGTCCTTTGCCCAATCCATACGGGCGGCAAAGTTGTTAAAAGTAGCCGGGTAAAAGTACTCCTCGTATTTTTTGGACACTGCGCGCGCCTTGCTATCGCCGTGGTTGGTATACGCATCCGTCTTCTTGTCCTCGCTTAGCTCCCACTCAAAATAGCCTCCCCAGCCACCGTTTCCGGGGTTCTCGGGGTTATTTAGGCCATTCGGCAGCACATACAGAAATGAGGGAGTGTCGCCTTCTACGCCATACTTATACTTAGGGTATACCTGCCCAAGGTAGCCGTGTTGCTGGATGTGAGTTTCATACTGATCCCATTTCTGCTTTCCTGTGCCGTTCTGATAGCCCCATGCCGATTCATCCCAAATAAAGAAAAGATCCTTTCCGAACTCCTGGCGCATCCACTGATGCGAGCTGATTTCGAAGGGAGTGCGCTGATCACGGTCCTGATCCGTGATGGTATAGAAGCGGATTTTCTTTAGAAACTTCTGAAGTTCTGCTTCCGAGCGGTTCTGGCGTACGCGCCAGATAGCCTGAGCGAGCGTGTTGCCCCCACCCCAGGCCAGCACCCATACCGGGCGCTCATCCTTTTCATCGGCCATCTTAATAATCAGCTCACTGCCGGGAGAGTCGTTGCCTTCCCCGACAAACTCCATACCTCTGTTTTTGCTGCCATACATCGTCCGCGACCGCAGGTAGTCGGCACTGGGCCAATAGCCAATGCGTTGCTTCGATTCATCGGCCACATGCGCCTTTTGGTTAGCGCGTTTGCGCAGGTTAGGCAGGTCTTTTTCGTAAGCATCGGTGGCATCATGTATCAGATTGAAGAAAGCAACCCGCGTGCTGTCCAAGCTCCAACCTGTGGTATACACCAGCCCCTCAATCTCAAGCATATCGGCGTGCACCATGAGCCGGACCAGCGATTCGCTGTCATCTGTCTCCCATGTCGATACATCGGTGAGGACAACTATGCGTGGTTTCAGCGGGGCCGCGTCAGTGTTTCGCTTTGACTGAGCATACAGCGCCTGCGAAGCAAGCGTTAGGAGAACAAGGAGCAGGGAGAACTTTCGTTTCATATTTTGTGCTTTTTAGAAGGAATTGATCAACTATAAATTAGCAGGAAGATTGAATTATATATAAACTGGCTACGAGACAAAAAACTAGTGCTTCACCAAATTAAGAATTAGAAATGAGGCATAAAGGCCGTTTCTATGTATAAAAAAACAAACCTAATGCTGGTAATTAAATTGGCCGAGCTCTATTATTTGCATCAAAGTATACGTTTCTACTATATAATTCTGAAATCTCTTTACACACTTCCTCACAGGTTTATTTGGAGGTATGGAATAAGATGGTAAGTTTAGTCTCGATTTCACATTTAAACTACCAGTATATTGAGTTTAACTTACTGAATTCCGAGATTATGCATACGTTTGATGAAAGTCGAAATGAATTTCGGCCTTATGGCTTAACTTGTGAGCTATGGACTCCCAGCCTCATGAGAAAGCCGGACCGGCATAATGAGATAGAAATAAACTATTTTTCTGAAGGGTCTATAACCTATCTTTTTCAAGAGAACAAAATAACCATTCCGGCAAAAAGGCTGGCGTTATTCTGGGGACTTGTTCCGCATCAGATTGTTACTTATGAAGGAAGTAAGCCATACGTTGTTTGCACCATCCCTTTCTCACAATTTCTGGAATGGAAGCTTCCTCCTTTATTTGTCGACAGAATATTGAAAGGAGAGATTTTGCTTGAAGCATGCCCCGAATCCTCTTTGTATGATGAATTCTTATTAAAAAATTGGATCAAGGACATAAACAATACCGGTTCTGAGGAAGTGACTTTACTGGAGATGCATGCCCGCTTAATCAGGATGGCGAATAATGTTATACCCAAGCAACGGAGTGATCATGCTTCAATTCATACTCATGAGATAAGCCAGGTTGAGAAGATCGCAATTTATATCGCTCAAAATTATTGTAATCCTATTAAAGTATCTGATATAGGTAAGGCTGTCGGGCTTCATGCGGATTATGCGAATGCCATATTCAAGAAATCATTTGGCAGCACTTTAAGTGAATACATTACAGAGGAGAGAATTTCTCATGCGCAAAGGAAGCTTGTGGCAACGGATAAAAGCATAACAGAAATTGCGTTTGCCTGTGGTTTTAATTCTATCAGCCGTTTTAATGCTGCTTTTCTGAGAATAAATAGCTGCACACCTCGTGAGTTTAGAAAAAGATATCAGTGGGGATGACCGAAGCAACTGGCAACCGACAGCCAGTTACCGACATCTGTCTACCATTACAATCTTTGTCGCTTTTCAGGTAGTCGTACGCCCCGATGAAGTCTCCCATCATGTCGTCGCTGACCAGGAGAGAACCTCTATTTAACAAAACAGGATTCGAAGTGAACAAGTATATGGATTTTTATGTACATTATATTGTACACAAAAGACAATGTATGGACGCAATAACAGCATCGGCACTCAGGAAAAATATGAAAAGCTACCTGGATAGGGTAAGCAAGACCGCTGAAACTATATTCGTAACGCGCGGAAATGAGGACGATGCTGTAGTGCTCATGCCTATGAGAGAATATAACTCCATCATGGAGACAGCGCACCTACTCGGATCAAGAGCTAATCGTGAGGCGCTGGAGAGATCGATTGACCAGCACAAGACTGGGCAAGTAGTGCCTTTTGCCCTTCAAGGGGAGGAAGATACGCAGAGCAAGTAACGTGACTGTAGCTTTTACCCAACAGGCCTGGCAAGAGTATTGCGAATGGCAGCAGGATACGATGGATGCAGTTGAGAAAATCAACGCATTAATCAAAGCTATTCAGAGGAACCCGTTCAAAGGCATAGGTAAGCCAGAGCCCCTTAAAAATGAATTGAGGGGATATTGGTCGCGCCGCATTACCGGTGAACACCGCTTAGTGTATGCTGTGGAAGGCAAAAAAGGAATAGACCAAAAGATGACCATTATCCAGTGCAAGTTCCATTATTAATAAACCATTGAGGCCCTTTTAAGGGTCTTTTTTGTAGCTTCAAACCAAATAATACCATTATCAATTGATTGGTGCGCATAGATCTCTCTATGGCGCAAGCGTCCGCTTGTGACTCATAAGGCATCCCATCTGCCGCACATCATATAGAAGCACAAGCGGACGCTTGCGCCAGTGTTTACCGTTTCCTAATTCACCAAATGAATAAAACTCCAGTACGTAGAATACATTCGATAATGGTATAAACTGTGAAAGAAGACACTACTCCGGCAAAATCCAAAAGCAGCTTTCACCCTCAAAACATACTGAAGATTTACAGAGGGCGCTGAAAAACACCGACATGCGTAACTCTATTGTCAACCCAGGGATAGGGCGGTGCGAAAAGTTAAGCCGTTTGGCTATATATAAACGAGTCGGGGGGGGGGGGGGGGAGGGGGGGGGGCAGGGGGGGGGGGGGGGGGTGTTGTGTGGTTAATGGGTGGATTTTTATATGAGTGAGGGTAAGAAGAGTTTGTT
>NZ_JAKVIR010000045.1:0-16782 GCF_022601975.1 Pontibacter sp. E15-1 | reverse complement strand
GGCTTCCCCTTCTCCCCCCCCGGTGTGGGGTGCGTCCTCTATCTTGTCCGTTTTTTCTTTCCCCCCCCCCGCGCCCCCCCCCCCCCCCCCCCCCCCCCCCCGCGACTCGTTTATATATAGGAAGTAGATGATACGTGGTCATTATAGATGCGCTGCCATATAAGCTCTTTTATGATAAGTAGAAGCAGTAAGCCATAGCTCACACGCAAAATATGGTTCAAACTCGCTGGTGCTTAACTTGACTCAATATTCATGTAAGGACCCTTCATTCATGAATTTTGCCTAATTTACTTATATGAAGAATTATTCATTGTTATGGCTATTATTTCAAATAATTGCTGCCAGCTCTTTGGCACAGACTAAAGACATAAAAGCCAGTTTGATGGAGCATGGGCAGATAGTTGTTCCTTTCAATAACGAAGAGGAAGCCCTGACATTCAATCCGCTCGCATCGAAGCTAGTTCAAGAACTAGTATGGAGCAAAGAAGTCCAGCAGGTCAGGAGCAAATATCCCTCTGTTTTCTCCACCACCGTTGAGATGCCTCCGCAGTGGCTACAGAAGGAAAAGTTACTTGTGCTATATGCTCCAAAGGCTGCTTTCACAGTAGAGGTAAACGGTCATAAGTTAGAACTGGCAGCACCAGGCGTGAACACTAAAATCAATCTTACTTCACTAATACCAGCTAAAAGTGATTCTGTAACTATAAAGGTTATAAGCGATCGGGAAGTGAAAAGTATAGATAACTTAGTATACAAGGCACTTTTGTTTGCAGTCCCAAATGTACATGCCGCATCAACACATTTGAGAATAGATAAGAAGTATCCTAACCTCTACAGAAGCTTGAATTGGATGTACTTTATTGATTTAAAGAATCACTCCCCAAGCTCTACCTATAAGTCCTATTTCCACACGGAAGAAAAAGTCAGGGACGATAAGGGTGAAGTTGTTTATATATTTGATAAGGGCTATATAAATAATAATAATGAAATCCCGGCTGAGGGGCACTGGAGGTTTTACTTTTTCAACCACCCTGATGTGTACTCCAATAAGTGGACTGCCGAAACACCTTACCTGTATACGGTTAATGTTCTTGTCTCTTCCACCCGTGATAACGCGTCAGTAGTAGTTAGTGACAGAGTAGGCGTCAGAACTACTGAGGTGAAAGAGGGCCAGTTAAGAATCAATAATGTAGGTGTGCATTTCAAGCCAGCTGCCTACATACACCCCCCTCTTAATGCACCAGTACCCACCAAGGACTCCCTCAGAGAGTTTGTAAGAAATGTCAAACAATATTCTGTTAACACGTTACTTGTCTATGGTTTGCCGGCCAATAATGACCTTTACAGTTTAGCCGATGAGTACGGGCTGTATATTGTGCAATACATGTATCCGATGCAGCCGCCGGATAGCAAGAAAGAGAGCTATGATGATTTGTGGCTCAGGCAGCACTTATCGATGATTTACCAGATCAGAAACCACCCCTCCGTGGTAGCATGGGCTACAGATGGTAATCTAAGCATTTCAAAGGAGCATGCTTCTGCTTTAAAGGACAGTCTCTTGGTGTTGGATCCGGATAGGCCGTTTTTAGAAAGTGCTGTTGTTAATCTACCTACCGCTGCCCAAGGGTTTGAGCAATTAACTGGTGAGAACCTGCTTAAATTGAAGAAAGCGTACCAGCCGGTAAAAATTCAGGTCAGCAAAGACAGTAAGGCTAGCATCTCTAACCTCCTTGATTTTGCTGTGCTGGACAATGTGCTGCTAAAATGGAAGCTACTTGATGGAGACAAGGTACTAAGGGAGGGAGAAGTAAATGATTTAAGCATTGAGCCGGGAGGGTTTCGACTTATAAAGCTGCCCTTTAGCTTCGACTCCCTTAAGAATAAGGCTTATACTATAAGCTTTGAAATAGTGTCTAAGGAAGACAATTCATGGGCTGATAAAGGACATGTTTTGGCATGGGAGTGTTTTGATGCCAGCACTTTGAAAGCATCACACAGATGATCGAAGTACTGATAAATTGGAAGTAAAGGAGTAGGTAGGACACAAGGCAGTATTTTGAGAGGCCTAATTACTCACTTTGATAAAATGAGGTTGTTTATACCGTAACTGTTATGTTGATTGGAGGTCCCGCCAGAGTACCAAAACCCCTACCCCCTCTAGGAGGCTGCAGAGGCGGTTTGCGTTATAACTAATGTTATGTTCAAGAGTAGGCAAATCTAAAATAAGTGTAATTGGCAAGAGCCACAGTCTCCCCTCACTACCCCAACTTCTCCTTGAAAAAATCGATGGTACGTCGCCAGGCGAGTTCTGCAGCGGGTTTGTCGTAGCGCGGAGTTGTGTCGTTATGGAAACCGTGGTTTGCATTCGCGTACATGTACGCCGTGTATGCTTTGCCATTCGCTTTTAAGGCTGCCTCGTACGCGGGCCAACCCTCGTTCACGCGGGTGTCCAGCTCTGCATAGTGCAAGAGCAGGGGCGCCTTTATTTTGGGGACGTCCTCACTTGCCGGCTGGCCTCCATAAAAAGGAACCGCCGCCGACAAACCCGGGATGCGCACGGCCATCATGTTCGCGATCCAGCCACCGAAGCAAAAGCCTACCACACCCACTTTCCCATTGCAATCTTTGTGGCTTTTCAGGTAGTCGTATGCCGCGATGAAGTCTTCCAGCATATCGTCTCTGTCCAATTTGCTTTGCAGCGCGCGGCCGTCCTCGTCATTCCCCGGGTAGCCGCCCAATGGCGTTAGGGCATCCGGAGCGATAGAGACAAAGCCTGCCAGTGCGGCTCGCCTGGCCACATCCTCAATGTGCGGGTTCAATCCCCGGTTTTCGTGCACCACCACAATCCCGCCGAGTTTCTTTTCCGCATCCGCAGGCATCGACAGCAAGGCCCTGATCTCTCCGCCTCCTTTCGGCGACTTATACGTGACGTATGTAGACTTTATGCGGGGATCGTCTGATTTAACCTGAATCGCGCCCTGGTAGTCGGGCATAAGGAAACTCATCAGGGATGCTACGGTGAGGCCTCCCACGGCATATATAGATAGCTTCTGCATAAACTCGCGCCTGTTCACACGGTTGTGCGCATAGTCATCGTAAAGGTCAAACACTTCCTGTTTGATGTCTTCTTTTTTGAGTTCGTCCATGTTCATAACTTATTAATTCCCCGTTGCCGGGTACGTTGAATACAGCTTTTTTCTAAGGCAATGCAGATTTGCGGGTGACTGAAAAAGGACTTTATACCTGCCCCTCACTTAATAATAGCGCCCTACCTTCTCCACAATCGCCTTTTTCATCTCGAATGGCACGATAGTACCCTGTTTACGGTAGAGCACCTTGCCGCCCGGCTCAATCAGGAGGGTATAAGGCAGGGCACCCTGCCACTCCGGGTCAATGAGCTCGATGAGGGCATACTTATCTTCGGAGTTGAAGAGGTAGTTGGTGTTGGAGGCTTCCAGCTTTTTGAGGGCGGCCAGCGCCTTGTCTTTTTTGTCGGGCTTGTCGGCGCTGATGGTGATGAACTCGAAGTCGCGGTTGCGATACATGCGGTTGATGTCCACAAAGTCCGGAAGCTCCATCACGCAGGGGCCGCACCAGGTAGCCCATACATTTACCAGGCGCACTTTGTCGGTGTCGTTCTGGAGCAGGGCTTTCAGCGCGGGCGCATCAATCAGGTCCAGCGTCACTTCCTCTTTTGCCCATTGCGCCCTGGCCCGCTCGGCCATCTGCCGCTTATCGGCCCACTTAATAGAGCAGCCAAAAGTTTTTGTTTTCGCCACAGGCACGGGCTTTCCGGCCAGCAGGGCATCCAGCGCGGCGCGGGTGTCTTCGGCGTTGGCAGAGCCCGGCTTTTCGGAACTATCGAGGCGGCCGGTATACTGCAGTTTGCGCTGCTTGTCAAAAACAAAGACGTGGGGCGTAGCCGCCGGGCCATAGGCCAACGCCATTTTTTGCGTCTCGCCATCGTAGAGATACGGGAAGTTATACCCCTTTTCTTTTACCCGCACCCGCATTTCCTCGAAGGTATCGCCCATGTCGCTGTAGCCCAATTCATCGAGGCTTACGGCCAGCGGGTCGTTGGGCGAGACAGCCACCACCGCCACGCCCTTTGCCTTGTAGTCGGCGGTCAGCGCGATCATGCGGTCTTCGTAGGCCTGCGCCGTGGGGCAATGGTTGCAGGTGAAGATGATCGCCAGCACCCTGGCGTCGGCAAAGCTCTGCAGGGTATAGGTTTTGCCGTCGGTGCCTGGCAAGCTGAAGTCGGGTGCCTGCGCCCCTATGGCCAGAGGCTTCGGGTCTGCGGCAAAGCATTGGGTGGCCAGCAACAGCAAGCAGCACACAAAAAGGCATCTTTGTAAATTAAATCGTAGCATGGCGGTATGGCTATAAGGTTAGCGAAATTCCTGGGTGTTTGGGCAGGGGGCACAGGCAGCGAGGCACAACAACGCTCTAATTCAGTTGCTTATACTCCCTGGCACTCTTCGTCTCGTGTAACGTACCACTGCCCAATACTTTCCTTTAAGTTAGAAAAATATGCATTACGCGCCAACAAATCCGGAGGCATATCGCTGTAAAATAAGCCACTACCCCGCGGCAGGCCCAAGCTTAAACCAGAACGCCGGTGCTAGGGGGTATAGCACCGGCGTTCTGGGTATAAAATGCATAGTAAATGTGAGCCCGGACGGATACCCGGTACTGCACAATGGTTTTCGCGCGGTTAGTTTCCGGCTTACTTCCCGAACAGGTAGTTCATGCCAATACTCAAGGACTGCTGCTGTATGGCAAAGTCAACGTACCTGGTTAGCGCTGCCATTGGCTGATAGATGGCTGTCACCTCGTACTTCTTCTTCAGGACAACCCCGGTCCTTACCATATAAGATGCCCAAGCAGTCTCAGCTTCGTATGCTTGTAATTCCCGGGTGCTGGAATCATCTGTGCCATACCTGTACGTGTAGCTATACCTGTTTTTGGAGTAATTGGAGAAGTTAAAGCCAACCCCTCCGCCCACATAGTATTTAAAGTTGTCCTTGTTGTAGAGGTTATAGATGATCTGGGGTATGATCGTTGCCGTCTGCTGCGCAATCTCATACGTCCGCTCATACTGATACACCGAGCTGCTGGTATAGATCCTGCTTGTCTGGCTTGAGGCTGTCAGGGCGCCCTCGATGCGGAGTACCAGCCGCTGGGTGTTGCGGTTCACAAAGGCATCCATCCCAAAGGCCACGCGCGGCATGTAGGAGGCAGAATTGCCTTCTGCTCCGGTCATGGCATGGTTCCCTCCAAACGCAGTGGTGGATCTGTTCAGGCCCAAGCCCGCATAAAACCGTGGCTTTTGTCGCTGCTTTCCGTCATGCATTGGCTCGATGGCAGCATTGCCGTTTATTTTATGCACGATGCGCTGTAAAGAACTTGCATCATAGTTGGCCTTTTCTATTTCGCGCTTCAGCGCCGGAGTAACCTCTATATACCTGGACGCCACGAGCTGCAGTTGCCCTACATAAGAGCGCATGGCAAACACCTTATTCCCCGCGTCGGCGGTATAATATTTCACAAAATACAGCTCTTGCGGAAGGCTGTCGCCTTTTTCCTGCACAAAGAGCCTGGTCTTGACAGGATCTGTGAACGAGAGCAGGGTCATGTGCTCGCCTCCAGCCTGTTCTTTCAGGAACACCTGAGCGTTTGTCAGGTGCATGTCCCGGTTCGTGGTCAGCTTTCGCGCCTCCAGCTCGTTCATTGTTATGGGGCCGTCGTAGCTCCAGTATCGCTCCAGGCCGGTTATTTCAAAGAGCCGTGCTGTGCCTGCGGTAAACTCCCGCTTGCCTGCACCGTCGGCTGAGGCAGCATACTGTATGGCGGCGGGTGCCTGGTTCCACTCCTGGTAGTTAATGTACCCTTTCAGGGTGTCGCCCGCCGCCGTCACCACGAAGCCGGGTTTGTAGTTCGATTGGGCCTGCCCAAGCAGCGGGCACAAGGCGATGAAAAGCAGGGCAAGTACAGCGTGTTTCATAGGGTGTGTTTTCAAGCTTGATTCTGAGCATATATTATCCTATGCAAATATAGGAATCTACTGCAATTAAGTTTGATTGTGGCCCTATATTTCCCCGGAAAAACACAGCAGGTATAAACGCAGCAAGCCCGCGCCAAAAGGTATGGCACGGGCTTGCTGCAGGTATAAACTATCTTCGGGATGCTTAGGCCGAAGGCTTCAGCGTGAAAGTACGCGTTACGCTGTTGTATGGGCCGGGCAATACCCTGCCGCTGTTGTCAACCAGCTCCAGCTGGATGGTGTTCTCGCCCATCGGCAAGCCTTCGAGCACGTAAGGCAACCATCTGTCCAGCACAAACTGAGTGCCGTTGATGGTGGCGCGCACCTTGTTGCCCGTTGTAGACAGGGTGGTGTTTACGAGGTAGAAGTCCAGCATCACCTGCTCGGTGTCTTTGCCCACGTACTCGCCTTTCGGGCGGCTGTAGAACATGTGTGGAGCCGACAGGTCGATGTCCAGGGTCTGGGCAGGACGGCCCACCGTTATTTTGCGCAGGTCGTAGGCGCCCTGGTGCTTCAGGCTTTCGTGGTATGACCGGGACAGAAACGACAGCACCACGTGCTCGCCTTCAGTCATGTCTTTGGTAAACTCGGTTTCGTAATGCGCTGTGTAGGGCTCGTTGTCCACGATGTTGTGGATGTGCTGCCCCTGCTGTGAGTTGGCCATGTGCTCGGCGTTCGAGTGGGGCGTCATGCGGGTCAGCTGGTAGTTAGACAGCGAATAGTCAAACTGCACTGGCCCTGGCTCTACCATGCCGCCTGCCGGAGGGGTGTTTAAACGTATCTGTGATTCGGGGTAAGCCTGCGAGTTGCTGAAGGCAAAAACGCGCAATCCGTTTTTACTCATCACAGCACCGTCTGGCACCGGACCCTCACCTAACGTGGCAGCCGTTGCAGGCGTCTGGGTTTCGGCATCCTGTGTCTGGCGTGCAGTGTCACAGGCTGAAAAGCCTACCATGAGGGCCGAGGCCAGAAGCAAGTACGATTTTTTCATTTAATTGTGGTTTAGTTAGCTGTTCGGCTAAATTAGCAATTTTATTTTTTTTGTATATTGCGCTCTACGTATAAATCACAAAAAAGTATACAGTTTTTACTATATGAGCGAAATTTTGTTTGATGAGGTTCCTTCACTGGACCTGGCTGATTTTACATCAGGCGACGCCGCGCGGAGGGCAGATTTTGTGAAGCAGCTAAGCAACGCGTATGAGAACATTGGCTTCATCGCGCTGCGCAACCACGGCCTGAGCGACGAGCTGACCAAAAAGCTGTATGCTGCCACCAAGGCGTTTTTTGCCCTCCCCGACGAGGTGAAGCAACGCTACGAGGTGCCTGAACTGGCTGGCCAGCGCGGCTATGTGGGCAAAGGGAAAGAGCACGCCAAAGGCCGCAACACCGGCGACCTGAAGGAGTTTTACCACGTGGGCCAGGAGGTGACCGACAACGACCCGATTAAAGAAGAGTACCCGGACAATATATTTCCGCAAGAGGTAGCCGATTTCAGGGAAGTTACCTTGGAGGCCTACCGCAAGCTGGAGGCGGCGGGCAAGCAGGTCCTCAAGGCCATCGCCATCAACCTGGGCCTCGACGAGAACTACTTCGACGACAAGGTGCACAACGGCAACAGCATTCTGCGCCCCATCCACTACTTCCCGATCGAAGACCCGGACAGCGTGCCGGCGGATGCGGTACGTGCCGCCGAGCACGGCGACATTAACCTGATCACGCTGCTGATGGGCGCCAGCGCCGACGGCCTGCAGGTGCTGCGCCGCGACGGCAAGTGGATCCCGATCACGGCCCTGCCCGAGCAGGTGGTGGTGAACGTGGGCGACATGCTGGCCCGCCTCACCAACAACAAACTCAAGTCTACCATCCACCGGGTGGTAAACCCGCCGCGCGAGCTGATGAACACCTCCCGCTTCTCCATACCGTTCTTCATGCACCCGCGCTCCAGCATGGACCTTACCTGTCTGGAGAGCTGCATCGATGCGCAGCACCCCAAAGCATACCCCGATGCCACTGCCGGCGAATACCTGAACGAGCGCCTGGTAGAGCTTGGCCTCAAAAAAGCATAATTACTTTCCGAAAAAGAATAAAAAAAGAGATAGTGAAAAGCTGTCTCTTTTTTTTACATTTTTGCCTCCATGAGCCTGCGCTATTATATCTTCCTGAAGGATGTTCTCATTCTGGCCCTTACAGCTTTTGGGGGCCCGCAGGCGCATATAGCCATGATGTTTAAGCTGCTGGTAGACAAGCGCCGCTACCTAACTGAGCTGGAACTGATTGAGCTGAATGCCCTTTGCCAGATTCTGCCCGGCCCCACCTCCACGCAAACCATCACGGCCATCGGTTTTAAGATTGGCGGCCCAAATTTAGCCTACCTCACGCTTTTGGTATGGATAGCGCCTGCGGCCGCCCTGATGGCCATGGCCGCTCTGGGTATCTCTTACCTTGAGGAGCAAGGCATTTCCCTGGAGTTTCTGCGGATTATCCTGCCCATGGCGGTGGGCTTTGTGGCTTACGCGGCTTACATCATTAGCTTAAAAGTAGTCACCACAAAAACGGCCGTTGTCCTGATGGTGGTTTCCGCGATACTCGTTTACTTTTTCTCCTCGCCCTGGGTTCTGCCGGTATTGCTGATTGCGGGAGGGGCGATTACGTCGCTCCGGTTTAAGCAGCATCCGCTGGAGGAGAACAAGCAGTTGAACATCCAGTGGGCCAACTTTCTGCTGTATGTGGGGGTGTTTATACTGGCGGCCGTGCTGGGCGCCACCACTTCCTCCCTGCCCGTCCGGCTTTTCGAGAACTTTTACCGAAACGGCAGCCTGGTTTTTGGCGGCGGACAGGTGCTTGTGCCGCTCCTGTTCACAGAGTTCGTGGACTTTAAACGCTACCTTACCGGTGAGGAGTTTCTCTCGGGGTATGCCATCGTGCAGGCACTGCCTGGGCCCACGTTCTCGTTCTGCTCGTTTGTGGGCAGCCTGGCGATGCGCCGGTTTGGGGTGCCGGGGCAGTTGCTGGGCTCTTTCGTGGCCACAGTGGGTATCTTTCTGCCGGGCACATTCCTGATTTTCTTCGTGATCCGGTTCTGGGACGAGCTGAAGAAGTACCGGGTGGTGCGCGCCTCCCTCGAGGGTATCAGCGCTGTCAGCTCGGGCATGGTGGTGGCCGCGGCCATACAGCTGTATCACCCCATTGAGAACACGCCGCTGAACTTCGGCATCGTCGTCGCCACGTTTTGCCTGCTCATGTTTACCAAAGTGCCCGCCCCGGCCATCATCCTTTCCGGCCTGGCGCTGGGGTTTGTGGTGTAAGGGGAAGCTATTAACGGGTTGGCTAAAGCACGCCAAGGTGTGCTTTAGGTCTTGATATATGAAGCTGTTTTTGTGTTCACGATCAATCTTACCAGAATGTAGATTGGCTGAGCCAGCACAGCCATAATTATTAAGCCTATAAAAGCTGAATAATTTCTACCAACGTCACTCGTCAACCTGATCATTGCTGCTTCCTGCTCTTTGGTTATTTCATCGCCAGCAAAAAATCCATCTCCGTCCAAGTCATACCTGTTCAAATTCCATTGGACATAAATATGATCGTAGGTTGCTCCACCAACTATGAAGCTATACAAAATGAGTAACACAGTAACCGTTACCCAAAGCGGCTTTTTCTTACTGCTAATAAATAGCTTCTTTCTATTTCTAAATATTACAAAAAAAGATAAGCAGCTAATTATCGTTGGAAGTAGTAAATGATAAGGTATAGTTATTGGCTCCATTCATTATTTCAGCTTCATACAACTGCTCGTGCATGAGGTCTGCAAGGCCTCATGCCGTAGCATGGCTTATGCACCTTGTTAGCGGTTCGGCGTTATTTTGACTTTACTTTAATTTTTCTTATAATCAGGTATAAACTCTCGTGTATAACAGGCCTTATCTGTTTTAAATATACCTTTCTCAAATGCTTCCTTATGTAGTTCTGGTAACTTCTTAAATCTTTTCATTCGGATTCTATCTACCTTCTTGAGAGTTATAAAATCATGGGTACCGCTTAACATCATTACAACCTCTACTTCATCACATTTATCTTCAAGCTCTATAGATGCCCAATCAACTCCAACAGTACCAAACTTTAGTTTTTTCACGGAAACTGGAAGCTCAATATGGAAGAAACCATGTAAATCTGTTATGCCGACTTCAATTGTGTCATTAATCATAATTGACACGTGTGGCAAAGTCTCCAAATTATTGTCAATCACTCTTCCTTTAACTGTTTTATTCTGAGGATAAACACTACAGATTGAAACACAGAAGACAATAAAAAAAAATAACAACTTGCTCATTCCAACTCTGTTTCCTTTAGGTTTGTATGTGCACTAAATCGTTGATCCTGCGCTGTCCGCTAACTAACTGCTAAACGGAGACTATTCCGTTTAACGCACCTAATATAACAAATAAGCGGAATAGCTATCCGGCTTATCTACCTGTCCCTACCTATACCCCAACAAAAAAGGCTGCCCCAAACGGTGCAGCCTCTTCTTTATACCTCAGAATTTATACCTCCGCGTATCTACTTCAATAAATTCAGCAGGTACTCGCCATAGCCACTCTTTCGCAGTGGCTCTGCCACTTGCCGCAACTGCTCGGCGTTGATAAAGCCCATACGGTAGGCCACTTCCTCAATGCTGCCGATCTTCAGGCCCTGGCGGTCTTCGATCACCTGCACAAAGGTAGCGGCCTGCATCAGCGACACGATCGTGCCGGTATCCAGCCAGGCTGTTCCCCGATCCAGGATGCCTACTTTCAGTTTCCCGCGGCGCAGGTACTCCTTGTTCACGTCCGTGATTTCGTACTCCCCGCGCGGGCTTGGCTCCAGGTTCTTGGCGATTGCCACCACATCGTTGTCGTAGAAGTACAGGCCCGGCACCGCAAAGCTTGACTTGGGCTGCTTTGGTTTCTCCTCAATCGAGATGGCCTTGTTGTTCTCATCAAACTCCACCACGCCATAGCGCTCCGGGTCGTGCACGTGGTAGGCGTATACCACGCCACCATCCGGGTTGTTGTTGGCTTGCAGCAGCTTGCTCATACCCGATCCGTAGAAAATGTTGTCGCCCAGAATCAACGCCACCTTGTCGTCGCCAATAAAGTCTGCCCCGATCACGAAAGCCTGCGCCAGCCCGTTCGGCTCTTCCTGCACGGCATAGCTGAAGCTGCAGCCAATGTTGCTGCCGTCGCCAAGCAAACGCTCGAACAGCGGCAGGTCGTGCGGCGTGGAGATGATCAGGATGTCTTTTATACCCGACAGCATGAGCGTGGACAGCGGGTAATAGATCATCGGCTTGTCGTATACCGGCATCAGCTGCTTGCTCACCGCAATGGTCAATGGGTGTAAACGCGTACCGGAGCCTCCGGCAAGTATAATTCCTTTCATACTTTAATTGTTGGTTGTCAATTGCCGATTGTTTTTCTACAATACCGCAATTAAACACGCTGCCATTTTACAATTCTTTTTATGGTTAATTGCTGAATTGTCTTCCTGATTGACAATCAGCAATCAACAATTAGCTATTATACTGTTGCTCGTAGTAGCTTTGGTAGTTGCCGGAGGTCACGTTCTCCAGCCACTCGCTGTGCTGCAGGTACCAGTCCACGGTTTTGCTGAGGCCTTCCTCAAACGTAACCGACGGTTTCCAGCCCAGCTCATCCATCAGCTTCGAGGAGTCGATGGCGTAGCGCAGGTCGTGGCCGGCGCGGTCTTTCACAAACGTAATGAGCTTGCGCGAATGCCCTTTCTCCCGGCCCAGTTTCTCGTCCATCTGGTCGCAGAGCAGTTCAATCAGGTCCAGGTTCTTCCACTCGTTCACGCCGCCGATGTTGTAGGTATCGCCTACCTTGCCTTCGTGGAAGATCACATCAATGGCGCGGGCATGGTCGATCACATACAGCCAGTCGCGCACGTTCTCGCCTTTGCCATATACCGGCACCGGTCGCCCGTTCTGGATATTGTTGATGGCCAGCGGAATAAGCTTCTCCGGAAAATGGTTCGGTCCGTAGTTGTTCGAGCAGTTCGACAGTTTTATCGGCAAGCCATAGGTATGGTACCAGGCCCGCACAAAGTGGTCGGAGCTGGCCTTGGAGGCCGAGTAAGGCGAGCGCGGGTCGTAGGCGGTCTCCTCTGTAAACAAGCCGTCCTCGCCCAGCGAGCCATATACCTCGTCGGTGGAGATGTGGTAGAACAGGTGGTCCTGCAGGTTGGCTGCCCAGTGCTTGCGCGCCGTGTTCAGCAGGTTCACCGTACCGATCACGTTCGTGTTCACGAAAGCCAGGGGATCCGTAATCGAGCGGTCCACGTGCGACTCTGCCGCCAGGTGAATCACGGCGTCAAAGGTATGCTCGCCGAAAATGCTGTCTATATAGGCTGCATCCACAATATCCCCTTTCAGGAAGGTATAGTTTGGCTTTTCCTCAATGTCGGTCAGGTTCGCCAGGTTACCGGCGTAAGTGAGTTTGTCGAGATTAAAGATCTGGTAGTTCGGGTACTTGTTCACGAACAAGCGTACCACATGCGAACCGATGAACCCGGCACCGCCTGTAATTAATATTTTCATGCTTCTTGTTTTGCTTTTTTTTGAAGGGAAAGCTGCCAGTCCCAGGCGCTTTTCATGGCTTCTTCCAGCGTGCTGGTAGTTTCAAAGCCAAGCACCTCGGTTGCCTTGGTCACGTCGGCATATATCTTTGGCACGTCGCCAGCGCGGCGTGGCCCTATTTTGTAGTTGAGTTTTACGCCTGTGGCTTTCTCAAAAGCCTGCACTGCCTCCAGCACGGTGTTGCCGCGGCCGGTGCCCACGTTAAAGAACTCGATATCGGCCACCTTGCCCTGCAGCATACGCGCCACAGCGGTTACGTGCGCCTTGGCCAGATCCACCACATGCACATAGTCCCGCACGTTGGTGCCGTCTGCTGTGTCGTAATCATCGCCGAAGATGGTGAGTTGCTGGCGAATGCCAGCCGCCGTCTGGGTGATGAAAGGCACGAGGTTGCTTGGCACGCCTAAAGGCAGTTCGCCTATCTTTGCAGACGGGTGTGCCCCGATGGGGTTGAAGTAGCGCAGGGCGATGCTCTTGATGCTGCTGTCTGTTTTAGAGAGGTCTTCCAGAATCTCCTCGCAGATTTTCTTGGTGTTGCCGTATGGCGAGTTGGCTTTCTGCACCGGGGTTTGCTCGGTTACCGGTAGTTGCTCCGGAATACCGTATACCGTGCAGGAAGAGGAAAACACGAGGTTGTATACCTTATACTCCTCCATCACCTGCAGCAGCGTCACTAAAGAGCCCACATTGTTTTGGTAGTACTTCAGTGGTTGCTCCACCGACTCTCCCACTGCTTTGTAGGCCGCAAAATGAATGACACCGGCAATGTCCTGCTCCTGCGCAAACACGTCGCGCAGGGCGGCGGCATCGTTACAGTCGATGCGGTGGCACGGTGCGCTCTGGCCCAGAATAGACGCAATGCCGTCCAGCACGCTTTCCTCCGAGTTCGAGAAGTTGTCAACGATCACAGGCGCATAGCCTGCCTCTACTAACGCGACTACCGTATGCGACCCAATGTAGCCTGCGCCACCGGTAACCAGTATCTTTTCTTTTGCCAAGTTTCTAAAATTTAGTTGTTGCGCTTGATTTTATACTTGCTCTGCCGCAAAGGTAACATTCTCAAAATACAATTTACCTCCTGTAGCGGTTTTATCTCTTAATTATAGCAGAAAACAAACTGCTGCCTCTCCGCCGTTTTGGCAACAGGAGTAATGTGTCACTTTAACAAATCTGCAATTAATCCCTCTTTAAAACAAGATTATATAGACTTTTGAATGGAATTACTTGTACTTTGCAAACAGATCCCTAAAATAAATTCACTTTAGGCAATCGGGTTACCTGACAGCTCGCACGATTCGGTCTTTACCGAAGAGGTCCTGCACTACAGCCGCCTCTGAGAAACCGGCCTGCAGCAGCAGCGCCCGCACCTGCTCTCCGTAGCGCTCGTTGATCTCAAAATACAAGATACCATCTCTTTTCAAAAGCTCCAGCGCTACAGCGGTTATCCTTATATAGTATTTCAGGGCCTCGGTGTCGGGCACAAAAAGGGCGAGGTGCGGCTCGTGCTGCAGCACGTTGGGCCGCATTTGCAGCTTTTCCTGCTCCAGCACATAGGGCGGGTTACTTGTTATGATGTCCAGGGTGGCGGGATTTATACCCATTACCGTCGCAAAAATATCCTGCTGCAGCCACCTGACGGGTAGGTTATACCTGGACGCGTTAGCTTTTGCCACCTCCAGCGCCCCCTCCGACACCTCCAACCCATACATCGCCGCCGCTGGCAGGTTGGCCGCCAGCGCCAGCGGGATGCAGCCGCTACCGGTGCAAATGTCCAGCACCTGAAGCGCCCGCTGTCCTTTATGCTCCCGCAGCACCAGGTCTACCAACTCCTCCGTTTCCGGTCGCGGGATCAGCACGCGCGCGTCCACCTGCAGTTCCAGCCCGTAGAAGTGCGCCACGCCCAATACATACTGCACGGGCTCCTGCCGCTGCAGCCGCGCCACGGCTTCCTTTATCTCGGTTTCCTGCGCGCCGCTTACCGGCTCCTGCTGGTTCAGGCTGAGCTGCACCCGCGACTTTTGCAGCACATGCTCCAGCACCAGCTGCGCCACAGCGCCTGCCTCGGGCTCGGGGTACGCCTCCTGAATTTGCTGTCGGATAAACTGCTGCAGTTGCTGTATGGTCGGCACGGCTGTTCTTTCGTTAGATTTTAAATACCTTTGCAAAAATAGTGTTTTGCGTTAGAAAGTTCGGGAGTTAAGCGTTAGATATGCAGGACGCCGTAAGTGAAGCGCCCATATTTGAAAATGGACACTACCTTTACCGTGCATCAGGATTTATACCCAGCCCAACTAACTCGCCACCACACGGCTTTCTAACTTTCTAACTCCCTAACTCTTTAAACTTTCTAACCCATGTCCGA
Source organism: Pontibacter sp. E15-1 (assembly GCF_022601975.1). GTDB lineage: Bacteria > Bacteroidota > Bacteroidia > Cytophagales > Hymenobacteraceae > Pontibacter. The sequence continues at coordinate 1,737 of NZ_JAKVIR010000045.1, read as the reverse complement.
CGAACTGTATATGCGCCGCGCACTGGAGCTGGCCCGGCTGGGCAGCGGCTCTACTTACCCCAACCCGATGGTGGGCTGCGTGGTGGTATACAAGGGGCAGATTATTGGCGAAGGCTGGCACCGGCAGTATGGCGGGCCGCATGCCGAGGTAAACGCCATCGCGGCGGTGGACGACAAGCGCCTGCTGCCTGAAAGCCGGGTATACGTGACACTTGAACCCTGCTCGCATTTCGGCAAGACGCCGCCTTGCGCCGACCTGCTCATCAGTAGCGGCGTGAGGGACGTGGTGATCTGCAACACTGACCCTAACCCGCTGGTGGCAGGCCGCGGCATCAAAAAACTACTGGACGCGGGTGCACAGGTAAAGGTGGGTATACTGGAAGCGGAAGGACTGGAAGTGAACAAGCGCTTCTTCACGTTTCATGCAAAAAAGCGGCCATACATCTTTTTGAAGTGGGCCGAAACGGCAGACGGTTTCGTGGCGGGCCCCGATTACCAACCGCTCCAGATCAGTGGCAAACTAGCTCAACGCCTGGTGCACAAGTGGCGTTCGGAGGAGCAGGCGATTATGATCGGTACCCGCACGGCCCTGTATGACAACCCGCGCCTGAACACGCGCCTTTGGAACGGCCAAAGCCCGCTGCGCCTGGTAATCGACAAACACCTGCAGCTGCCCCCCCACCTCCACCTGTTCGACCAGAGCCAGCCTACAGTTGTGTATAATTTCCGGAAACAGGAAGAGCAGGATCGCTTGCAGTATGTGCAGTTGCAGGAGCAGGAACCTATCTTGCCGCAGATCATGCAGGATTTGCACCAGCGCAACGTGTTGTCGGTGCTGGTGGAGGGCGGCACGTATCTGCTGGAAAGCCTGCTGCAGGCCGGCCTCTGGGACGAGGCCATCGTGTTTAAGGGCAGGCATATTACTCTGGGTAAGGGCATTAAAGCCCCTAACATGATGTATGGCCAGTTGCAGCAATCGCAAACCTTCGGCCCTGATCAGCTGTTGCACTATGTCAGAATTTAGCTGCTGGACGTTCCACGCATACGCAGTCAATCAAAAACCAACTCATTCAAAATAAAACATGGCAGAATCACTTCTTATAGATGCAGACCTCAGTAAAGAGGAAAAATACAAAGCGCTGCTCCCACAGATTGAGGCGCTGGTAACCGGCGAGACAGACCTGATCGCGAACATATCCAATCTGGTGGCGGCCCTCCGGCAGGGCTTCGGCTTTTTTTGGGTAGGCGTGTACTTCAGCAAGGAGGGACAGTTGGTGCTGGGGCCGTTTCAGGGGCCGGTGGCCTGTACCCGCATCCCGTACCACAAAGGCGTTTGCGGGGCGAGCTATACCCAACAGCAGACGATTATCGTGCCTGACGTAGAAGCCTTCCCCGGCCACATCGCCTGCAGCAGCGACTCAAGGTCCGAGATCGTGGTACCCGTGATCAAAGACGGCGAGGTAAAACTGGTGCTGGACGTAGACAGCGACAAACTGAACGATTTCGACGCGGTAGACCAGCAGTATTTGGAGCAGCTAATGCAACTGGCAGCCAACTGGTTCTAAGCCCTTACTTAGACCTCACAGTGTCCGGAGGACCTGTGAGTGTCTGGCATACCTCCTTTACTGGATATAGCGTAGCAAGAAGAATACTATATCCACTAGTGCTTCTCCAATTTAATTATTAGACAAAGGGTTATCTATATTTACCTTTTGGTACTGTTTAGCTAGCTTTACT
>NZ_JAKVIR010000044.1 GCF_022601975.1 Pontibacter sp. E15-1 | reverse complement strand
ACACAGTGCCGAGCGGGAAAACGCGCCCCAGCTTAAGAAGGGCCCCTACCCCAGGCGTGGAGCGCAAAGCAAGCTATGACAACAAGGAGTTTCAAATCTTGATACCACCGCGATATCCCCTAGTTCACGCTACCTTATCGTTACTGAATTACGCCGAGCACAAACTGCAGTAAGTTGAAGTTGAAGTAGAGGAGGGTAACAGCCACAATCACGCCCACCATCACGTTGGCATAGGGGGCGTCTTTCTCCTGCACATCGCGCACGCCCCAATAGGTATAGGCCAGCAGGGCAAGCAAGGCATATACGAGCAGCAAAACAGGTATGGCCAGCAACACCTCCACAGAGGCGAAGCGCCAGAAATAGTTCAGGCCCAGCCAGAGCACGTTCAGGAGCCAGGTCAGCACCATCAGCACGATGCTGCGGTTTGCCGAGCTGGCTCCTATCCCTTTGAAAAACCTGGCCGCGGTGCTAGTTGCCATACCGCCTACAGCTGAATGCCGAATCGTTTGGCCAACTCCTCCAGGTCGCGCTCCACGGGCGGCAGGAGCGGTATCCCTTTTTTCAGGCGCTTTTCAGTCATCTCGCGCTCCGGGTCACCGGGAATCAGCACGGCTTTCTCTCCCTTTTTCACCTTCGCGTTCCGGAACGCCCCGATCCAGTTGTCCATATGGGCTTTGAACTCATCGGCTGGCCGGAAGGCATCGATGCGCATCGCCCCCAGAAAATGCCCGATTCCCTCGCCGGGCAGGTTGTCTGCAACAGGTAGGAAGCTCACGAACGGCGGCACCCAGGGGCCATAATTCGCCCCGGACAGCACAGCCGAGAAGATATCCACTATGGCGGCCAACGCATACCCTTTATGGCTGCCGTGCGTACGGTCGCTGCCCAGAGGCAGTAAAGCGCCGCCTTCTTTCAACTCGTTGGCATTGGTGGAGCGGTCACCTTCCTTTGTCTGTATCCAGCCTATCGGGGCTTTTTTTTCCTTGCGCTGCAAAATCTCCAGCTTGCCGTTGGCGGCAGAGGCCGTGGCAAAGTCGGCGACGAAGGCAGGTTGGTTTTTGGTGGGTATGGCCACGGCAATGGGGTTGGTACCCAGCATGCGGTCGGTAGAGAAGGTGGGGGCCACCAGCGGCGAGGCGTTCGTCATGGCAATCCCGATCATATCCGACGACAGGGCCTCCATGGCATGGTAACCGGCAATGCCGAAGTGGTTTGAGTTCTTGACGGACACCCAACCGGTGCCTACTTTCTCGGCCTTCGCGATGGCGATGTCCATAGCGCGGGGTGCGATCACCAAGCCGAGCCCGGCATCGCCGTCCACGGTGGCCGTGCTGGGCGTTTCGTGCACAATGCGCACGTTGGGCTTCGGGTTGATGCGCCCTGCCTCCCAAAGGCGCACGTAACCACTCAGGCGGGCCACGCCATGCGAGTCCACTCCCCGCAGGTCAGCCTCTAACAATACTTCGGTGGCCAGCTTGGCGTCATCGGGCGGGCAGCCCATGTGCAGGAAAACCTCTCGGGTGAAATCGAACAGTTGTCTGTATGAATGCATGTCTAAATCTGTAATGGGAGGGCAAATTAATAAAAAAGCAGCAGACCCAAGGCTGAACACGGCAGGTCGACGCCTGGAAAGGGGGTATGGCAAAGGGAAATCATGTATGGCCAGTTCGGCCTACGGGAGAAATGACAGACGCTTAAGCCTGTTCTTCCTCGAGCACTTTTTGCAGCACGCCCTCTTTCAGGGCATAGGCCGATACCCGGATCTCCTGCAGGCCATACTGCTCCAGGGCAAAATCCACGGCAATGCTGGCCAGCACGATCATGTCCACGCGCATCTCCAGCATACCCGGCATGGCCAGGCGCTGTTCGTGGTTATTGCGCAGCAGCGACTGGTATATCCGGTAAAAATCATCCAGCGCCAGCGCAGACGCCGCAGGCTGGTTCAGTTGCCGGCTGGTGTTGCCCTTGCGGAGGGCATCGATGTCGCAGAGGGTGTCGAAGGTGCCGGACGAGCCAACGAGCACGGTTGGCTTATACCGGGCCACGGCTTCTGTGAGCGGCTGTAGCTTCTCGCGCAGAAAGGATTTTTCGGCGGCAACATTATCCGGAGAAATCGGGTCTTGCTTGAAGAAGTTGTCCATCAGGCGCTGTGCCCCGATTTCGAAGCTGCGCTTCCAGAATATCTCGCTTTTGTTGCAGATGATAAACTCTACGCTGCCGCCACCAATGTCCATGATCAGGGCCGTCTGCTCATCCAGCACCCCCGCCGACCGCACGCCGTAGTATATCAGCTCGGCCTCTTTGTTGCCGTCGATCACCTCTACCTGTATGTCGGTTTGCTTAAAGATGTCCTTCACAAACGCCTCACCGTTGCTGGCGTTGCGCACCATGCTGGTGGCCATGGCGCGCACGGTTTCCACGTCATGTGCGTCTATCTGTTTCCGGAACTCCTGGAGGGTATGGAGGGCGCGTTCGTATGCCTCCGGCGCAATGGTGCCGTTGCTGATGCCGCCCTGGCCCAACCGCACCGGTACCTTGGTTTTGACGAAGTCGTGCCGTTGGCCGGTTTCATCTACTTCGGTAATGAGCAGATGAAACGTGTTGGTGCCCATGTCGATCAGTGCGAAGCGTTTTTTCATACAGTAAAAAATGAGGACTGTGGAGGTATACGTTGTGCTACAGGAAATCAAAGAGAAATATAGCTAGATTATCCGGTGGGTACAAGGCGCTTGCCGGCAAGCCCGCGCAAAGGCAGAGAGGGTATAAAAAAACGCCAAACCGCATCTGCTGCAGTTTGGCGTTTTTTAATGGCCAGTTGGCCTGTGTTAACGGAGAGATTAAAACTCCTGCACGGTAGGCCGAAGCACAATCGAGTTGATGTCCACGTCTGCCGGTTGCTCAATGGCGTAGGCAATCGCGCGGGCCACCGAGTCGGCCGGGATAGCGCTTTGGTAGAAGTCCTTCACAAACTTGGCGCTCTCCTCGTGCGAGCTGCCGTGCTTCAGTTCCGTGTCCACCGCGCCCGGGTCGATGGAGGTGGTGCGGATATTGCCGCCCACCTCGTGGCGCAGGCCTTCGCTGATGGCCTTCACCGCGAACTTGGTGCCGCTGTATACCGTGCCGCCGGGGCTAAACACTTTTATACCGGCCACCGACGAGATGTTGATGATGTGCCCGGAGCCTTGCTTCTCGAACAGAGGCAGCACGGCGGCGATGCCATACAGCACACCTTTTATGTTGATGTCGATCATGTTTTCCCACTCGTCCACTTTCAGCTCGCTGATCGGGGCAATCGCCATCAGTCCGGCGTTGTTGATCAGGACATCGACACGGCCGAACGCCTCCACTGCCTTTTGGATGAGGGCGTGCACGTCTTCGGCTCTGGTCACGTCGGTTTTCAGGACCTCCACTCTGCCACCCTGCTCCCGGATATCGGCCGCGATGGTCTCCAACTGCTCTATTCTGCGGGCACCCAGCACCACAGCGGCGCCTTTGGCTGCCAGGTGGCGGGCTGTTGCCTCGCCCAGGCCGCTACTGCCGCCGGTTATCACCACTACTTTTCCTTGAATGTTGTCTGTTGTCATGTTATATGTACTTCGTTTCAATCAATTCTTACGAAGACAAAGGTATGGGGATGTATGGGCCGGCGATTAAAGCAAAAAAAGAGAAGCTGAAACCAATTACTGTTTCCGGAATTGCACAGGCGTCATGCTAGTATGCTTCTTAAACATGCGCTGGCAGAAGCTTAGGCAGCCAGAAGCGGCAAGGGCGAATGCCTACTCCGTTGATCGGGGCTTTTTCCGTTTGAGAACCATCTTTCTTAACACGAGGTAGCCATTGCTTAGCTTCCGCTTTCTTACCATAACTGGCAGGCTGATGGCCACGAGCAGCGAGATACAGGCGGCAGTGCCCAGGCTCCCGCCATACCCCGTGAAAAAGGTGCTGGTGTTTAAGTAAATCAGCGAGAAGATAAAGCCCGACGCCCCGACGGTGAGGTAATTGGACACAACGCTGGAGGACACCATACCGACAAAGGAAGAGCCGATGAACACAAGGGGTATGTTTTGGGTAAGATACGGCGAGAGTGCATCCGGGAAAAGGTAGCATACGGAGCCGACGGCCAAAGACAACACAGCCGACGAGCGCACAGGCCCCTGGCCAAGCTTCGTGTTGAGCACATAGGTGCAAACAGCGGCCACTATTCCGGTGATGATCAGGATTACTGCCTGCATGCTAGCCGAGGAAAAGAAAGATGAGCAAATACGTGACGGCCACGCCCCCAAACGCCACGGTTCCCAGTTTTCCGCCAAAACCGTGGAATATGTTCTTGGAGAAAACAAGCAGCAGCCCGGCCACGATGCTGGCCAGCAGGATAAACAGCACATTGCCCGCCACCTGCTGACTGGACATCCCCACAAAAGCACCACAATACGCCGCCGCAGGTACCTCTTGCAAGATGGCCGATTTTATGTTGAGGGTTGGGGCAAACGAAGCGACTGTGCCCACTGCCGCCGCCGCAATCACGGGCCCCAGCGCCATGTTGATGTTGAGATGAAAGGCCGCCAAGGCCCCGGTTACGACAAACAGCACTGCAAGAAAATCTCTCTTTAGATGCTTCGCGTCATGTGTGGGCACTTTGGTGTAAGCCAGCAACAGGAAAACCAGAATGGCGATGATAAAAACCAGGATCGGGATGGCGGTGAGCTGCTCCATTGCGATGGCCAGCAAAAAGGAAGCCTGTAGCAGGATTAAAAGCAGCAGCGGTATTTTTTTCAGCGTTTTTTTCATTACTAAAGTCATTCATGCCCGCTTCGTGGGCATGAATCAGGTGTGTTGTATGGCGCACGGCTGGGTGTTCGCAGCGGTATGGCAAACACTCTGGCGCGGCAAAAGTTTAGGCTGGCGCTCCTCAGGCACTCTGAGGAGGTATGAGCATGCTGCCAGCGTGTGTTAGGTGCGTGAGTAGTTGGGCCGGGTCAGGGGTATAAAAAAACAGGCGAAAGGCTTATTAGCTGGCAGAGGTAAACCGGAAAAACGTGCCCAAGGGCAGCCGTCGGTTGCCGCTGTCGTGGAGGTATAACTCGCCCAGTTCCTCGTGCTGCACCAACTCCCCGAACGTATCGCGCATCAGGTTGTCCAGGATCATGGCGGAGAAGCCGATGGAGTAAAGGTTGATGAGCAGGAAATAGTCGGTTCCGTCCAGCATCTCGCGGCACAGCTTGATCATCTCGTTCAGCTCGTTCTCCAACTGCCACTTTTCTCCGTTCGGCCCGCGGCCATAGGAGGGCGGGTCCAGGATGATGCCGTTGTAGGTGTTGCCCCGCTTCACCTCGCGGCGCGCGAACTTCATGGCGTCTTCCACCACCCAGCGCACGTTGTCGAGGTTGCTGGCCTCCATGTTGTCGCGGGCCCAGAAGTTCACCTGCTTGATGGAGTCGAGGTGCGTGATGTCGGCACCCGCAGCTTTGGCGGCCAGCGAGGCGGCCCCGGTATAGGCAAACATGTTGAGCACCTTGGGCTGGGGCGTCTTTAATTTCCGGGTAGTGTCGTAGATAAACCTCCAGTTGCTGTCCTGCTCCGGGAACAGGCCCACGTGCTTAAACGAGGACAATCCCAGCCGGAAGCGCAGTTTCAGATCATTATACCTATAGTCGATGTACCACTGCTCGGGCATTCCTTTCTTCAGTTGCCACTGTCCTTTCTCCTGGCTGCCTTTGTCGCGCGTGAACACGGCATTGGCCATGCGCTTCCACTCCTGCTCGGGCAGGTGCTTGTCCCAAATGGCCTGAGGCTCAGGGCGGGCGACGTAATAGGGTCCGAAGCGCTCCAGTTTTTCAAAATTTCCGGAATCTACCAATTCATAGTCGGCCCAGTTTTCTGTTGTAAGAAAGGAATACATATCTTTGTTGCTTGTTTCTGGCTGTGTGCCGGTTGGCGGCAAAAGTACGACTATCCGCCGAACATAGAAAATCGCACGCAGCCGCAGAATTTTTTGTTTCAACTATATGGCAATAACATTCTATAAATACCAGGGCACGGGCAACGACTTCGTGATGGTAGATAACCGCAAGCACACCTTCCCGACGGAGGACGAGACGCTGGTGAAGCAGCTGTGCGACAGGCGCACCGGCGTGGGGGCCGACGGGCTTATTCTGCTGCAGGACCACCCCGACTACGACTTCGAGATGCTGTACTACAACGCCGATGGCCGCCTCGGGTCTATGTGCGGCAACGGGGCGCGCTGCACCGTCCGCTTTGCGCGGCAGCTGGGCGTGATCGAGGACGTGGCCTGCTTCCTGGCCGCCGACGGCGAGCACCAGGCCAGCGTGGAGCGCGACCTCATCCAGTTAAAAATGAACGACGTGCGGCAGGTAGAGCAAATTGGCCAGGATTATTTCCTGAACACCGGCTCGCCCCACTATGTGCGCTTCGTGGATGATGTGCAGCACCTGAACGTATATGAAGAAGGCCGCGCCGTCCGCTACAACGACCGCTTCGCGGCCGAGGGCACCAACGTGAACTTTGTGGAGCGCATCTCAGAAGACGAAATATTTGTGCGCACCTATGAGCGGGGCGTGGAGGACGAGACACTTTCCTGTGGCACCGGCGTAACCGCCTGCGCCTTGGTAGCTGGCCTGCTGGGGCTCCACAGCCCGGTGAAAGTGAAGACTCTGGGCGGGGAGCTGGAGGTGTCTTTTGAGCAAAACGGAGACGGCTTCAAGTACATTTTCCTGAACGGGCCTGCCAAGCTGGTTTTCTCAGGCTCTGTGGCATTGCCCCAAACGCAGCAACTCTAACCAAGGCATATAAACCCAGACCGGCGTGTTCCTACGTGCAGCTAATACATACCTCAGAGCCTTAGAGCCCACCGATCTGGAGTTTTTATACGCCCTGGAAAACGATACCTCCGTCTGGCACATCGGCGATACCCTGACGCCCTACTCCAAAGCCGTGCTGGAGACCTACCTCGAAAACGCCACCCTCGACATTTATACCGTCAAGCAGTTGCGCCTGGCCATCTGCAACATGCAGCAGCAGGCAGTCGGCGCCATCGACCTGTTTGACTTCGAGCCGCTGCACAGCCGCGCAGGCGTGGGGGTGGTGGTAACGGCCGCGCATCGGGGCCATGGGCACGCCAGCGATGCCCTGCAGCTGTTGTTGGGCTACTGCCAGCATACCCTGCAGCTGCATCAGGTATACTGCACCGTCACGGCCACCAACCTTGCCAGCATCAACCTCTTCCAGAAAGCGGAGTTCGATAAAGTGGGTATCCGGAAAGACTGGATCCGCACCCCCGACGGCTGGCAGGACGTGGTGGAGTTTCAGCGGGTTTTTTAAAGGCTGGCTACCGTATGGGTATAGGCTGGTGCTTCGCCAAATTAAAAATTAGAAATTTAAGAATTAGGAATGAGGCATAAAAGCCGTTTCTATGCATATAAAACAAACGCTAATTCTGGTAAGCAAATTGGTCAAGCACTAGGGCAGGCGGCTGATCGGGATACAGTCACATACCTGGATTTGATACGGGTGAAACCCCGACTGTGCATCAGTTAAAATTGGCAAGCGCAACCCAACTCATATCTATTCAGCCATCCAGCAACAAACAGCCAACTATCATCAGGCAAAACCGAACTTCTGCCACATGGTATAGGTTATGGCATAGCCTGTTGCGGCGCAGGTATATAAATAGCAGAACCGCTATACGGCAGCGGTAAATTTGGCAGTTGCTTTCCAGGTCCGTTATTCTGGTACTGTTTTAGTGCAGAAAATTAGATATATCGGAAAAAAAGCTATTTTTGACGATATTGCGAACAGAGAATTTATATAAAAGAGCTACATACAGATGTTTGATTTTTTCGGTAAAACCGTTGCGAAACTATTCGGAACCAAATCCGACAGAGATATAAAAGAGGTTATACCCTACGTATCCACCATAAATAATGAGTATGTGAAGCTGAGTGGCCTCTCAGACGACCAGCTTCGCCAGAAAACGGTGGAGATCAAAGGTATCATTGATGAGCGGCTGAAGCCCACTGACGACAAGATCGCAGCCCTGCACAAGCGCATTGCCGACGAGCCCGAACTGAACATCGTGCAGAAAGAGAATATTTTCTCTGAGATAGACGAGTTGGAGAAGGAGCGCAACAAAGAGCTGGAAGTGGTGCTGATGGAGGTGCTGCCAGCCGGTTTTGCCGTGGTGAAAGAGACGGCCCGCCGCTGGAAAGAGAACGGCCAGATGGTAGTGACCGCCACCGACATGGACCGTGAGTTTGCCTCCCGCAAGCCAAACGTGCAGATCGACGGCGACAAGGCCATATGGGCAAACAAATGGCTGGCTGCCGGCTCCGAGATCGTCTGGGACATGCTGCACTATGACGTGCAGCTGATTGGTGGCATTGTGCTGCACCAGGGCAAGATCGCGGAGATGGCGACAGGTGAGGGGAAGACGCTGGTGGCCACGCTGCCCGCTTACCTAAACGCACTGGCTAAACGCGGCGTGCATGTGGTAACCGTGAACGATTACCTGGCCAAGCGTGACTCTGAGTGGATGGCGCCTTTGTTCGAGTTCCATGGCCTGACCATCGACTGCATCGACAAGCACCAGCCGAACTCCGAGGCCCGCCGCAACGCCTACAAAGCAGACATCACCTACGGTACCAACAATGAATTCGGCTTCGACTACCTGCGCGACAACATGAGCCGCGAGCCACAGGACCTGGTGCAGCGCAAGCACCATTATGCCATGGTGGATGAGGTTGACTCCGTGTTGATTGACGATGCCCGTACCCCGCTGATCATTTCCGGCCCCGTGCCGCGCGGCGATGAGCATGAGTTCTATCAGCTGAAGCCGCGCATCGCCATGCTGGTGGAAGCCCAGCGCAAGGTGGTGTCTAACTTTCTGACCGAGGCCAAGCGCATGATCAAGGAAGGCAACACGCAGGAGGGCGGCCTGTCGCTTTTCCGTGCCTACCGCGGCCTGCCCAAGAGCAAGCCCTTGATCAAGTTCCTGAGCGAAACGGGTAACCGCGCGATCATGCAGAAAACGGAGAACCACTTCCTGCAGGACAACTCGCGCATGATGCCGGAAGCCGACGAGCCGCTTTACTTCACCATCGACGAGAAGCACAACCAGATCGAGCTGACTGAAAAAGGCATCGACCTGATCACAGGCCAGGGCGAAGACCCGCACTTCTTCATCATGCCGGACATCGGTATGGAGATCGCCCACATTGATAATAACAAATCTATTTCGCATGAGGAGCAGCTGCATCAGAAAGAGAAGCTGATCGCGGACTTCCAGGAGAAGTCGAAGCGCATCCATACCATCAACCAGTTGCTGAAGGCCTATACCCTGTTCGAGAAGGATACCGAGTACCTGGTAACGCCGGACCACAAGGTGAAGATCGTGGATGAGCAGACGGGCCGCGTAATGGAAGGCCGCCGCTATTCAGACGGTTTGCACCAGGCCATTGAGGCGAAAGAGAACGTGAAGGTAGAGGATGCCACACAGACCTACGCCACCGTGACGCTGCAGAACTACTTCCGAATGTACCACAAACTCTCTGGTATGACGGGTACAGCCGAAACAGAGGCAGGCGAGTTCTGGGATATCTATAAGCTGGACGTGGTCGTGATCCCGACCAACCGCCCTATCTCCCGGAAAGACGAGCACGACAAGGTATACAAGACCGTGCGCGAGAAATACAATGCCGTGGCCGACGAGATCGTGGAGCTGACCCAGATCGGTCGCCCGGTGCTGGTGGGTACCACTTCGGTGGAGATTTCGGAGCTCCTGAGCCGCATGCTTACCCTCCGCAAGATCAAGCACCAGGTGCTGAATGCCAAAATGCACCAGAAAGAGGCGGAGGTGGTGGCCGAGGCTGGTAAGCCAAGCACCGTCACCATTGCCACCAACATGGCCGGTCGTGGTACTGATATTAAGCTGGCGCCGGAGTCGAAAGGCGCGGGTGGTCTGGCCATTATCGGTACTGAGCGCCACGAGTCGCGCCGCGTAGACCGCCAGTTGCGTGGTCGTTCCGGCCGCCAGGGTGACCCGGGTTCTTCGCAGTTCTTCGTGAGTCTGGAAGACAACCTGATGCGCCTGTTCGGCTCTGACCGTATCGCCCGCCTGATGGACCGCATGGGTCTGGAGGAAGGCGAGGTAATCCAGCACTCGATGATCACGAACTCTATTGAGCGTGCGCAGAAGAAAGTGGAGGAGAATAACTTCGGGATGCGGAAGCGCCTGCTGGAGTACGATGACGTGATGAACGCCCAGCGCGAGGTGGTATACAAGCGCCGCCGCAACGCCCTGTACGGGGAGCGCCTGGAGCTGGATATCTGGAACATGATCTACGATATCAGCGAAGACGTGATCGTGAGCTACAAGAACATCAACGACTACGAAAACTTCCAGCTGCACGTGTTGCGCGTGTTCGGCATCGAGTCGGCTATCACGGAGGATGAGTTTAAGAGCGTGCAAGCCAACCAGTTGGCCGAGCGCCTTTACAACGAGGCCCTGAACCATTACCTCAACAAGAATAAGCAGATCGGCGAGCAGGCATACCCAATTATCTCGGACATCCACCAAAACCGCGGGCCGATGATTGAGAATGTGGCCGTGCCGTTTACCGATGGCAAGCGCCAGATGGCCGCTGTGTCTAACCTGACGAAGGCGTACGAATCGCATGGATCAGAGCTGATCCGGGCGATGGAGAAGATCATCACGCTGGGCACCATTGACCAGGCCTGGACGGAGCACCTGCGCGAGATGGACAACCTGAAGCAGAGCGTGCAGAACGCGGTATACGAGCAGAAAGACCCGCTGTTGATCTACAAGTTTGAGTCGTTTGAGCTGTTTAAGCGCATGATCGGCAAGGTGAACGAGGAAACGATCCAGTTCCTGTTCCACGCCTACATCCCGGTGCAGACGCCGCAGCCACAGATGCAACAGCCCGTTAGGCCACCGATGGCACCAAAGCCGCCGGTGTTGAAAGAGCAGAAGCAGGAAGTACACTCTTCGCTGGAAGACAACGCGGGCCATACCTCTGCGCCACAGCATGAGCCGGAGAAGATCATGCCTGCCCACTCGCATAAAGTAGCTGGCCGCAACGACCGCGTGAATGTGCAGTATATGGACGGACGCGTGCTGAAAGACGTAAAGTTTAAGACCGTGGAAGAGGACCTGCACAACAACCGTTGCGTGCTGATCGAAGAAAAGTAGTGCACAGCAGGTTCGCCATACTGGCCAGAAAAATTGATACGCATAAAGCATAACTGAAGCATAAAGGATATAACACGAGGGAGCGCCCCTTGTCTTATGTCCTTTATCTTTTACCAGACTGTGATGTTAGCACAAGAACTTGCCGCTTATATAGACCATACCCAGCTGCGCCCGGATACCACTGCGGGGCAGGTGGCCCAACTGTGCCACGAAGCCCGAAGTTATGGCTTTGCGGCTGTGTGCGTGCCGCCTTGCTACGTGCAGCTGGCCCTGGAAACCCTGGGCCCCGGCACGCTGGTAAAAGTGGCGACGGTGGTGGGGTTCCCGCTGGGGTATCAGCATGCCAAAGTGAAGTTTCTGGAGACACACCAGGCCATCGCAGACGGCGCAAACGAGATCGACGTAGTGATGAACATCTCGGCTTTTAAGTCGGGGAGGTATGCGGAGGTGGAGAACGAACTGAGTGACCTGGCCAAATTCTGCCACCTCAAAGAGGCGCAGTTGAAGGTGATCATCGAAACCGCGCTCCTGACTCCGGCGGAAATAGAAAAGGCCTGTGCCCTCTGCGTTGCCGCCGAAGCCGACTACGTGAAAACATCCACCGGCTTTGCCGCGCGCGGCGCCTCCGTGGAGGACATCCTCCTGATGCGCCGCGTGCTGCCAAAAAACGTAAAGATTAAAGCGTCCGGCGGGATCAAAACATTTGCCGATGCCGAGGCGTTCATCCAGGCTGGAGCCGACAGACTCGGTTGCTCTGCCAGCGTAAACATCATGACCCATGAACAGAATTCTTAGTATTTTCCTTTCGCTGGCGCTGCTTTTTGGCACTGCCTGTGCCCCTTCCTCCGCCAAAACGTCTAAAGGCAAGTCCAGGGGCAAGACTACTGCCGAGGCCAGAGTGGTGGAAGACCTGAGCGTATACCGCCCTAAATACCCTGTGGAGGACGCTGCTGCATCCGATGCACGGATAGAGCCCAAAAACCACGTGAACGACAAGGTGGCGGCGCTGATGGACACGGTGGCCAACGTAAACAAGAACATCAAATATGCCCAGGGATACCGCATTCTGGCGTATAATGGCTCCGAGCGCCAAACCGTCATGAACCTGCGCAAGTCCATTATCGCGCGCGTGCCCGACGAGAAAGACTACCTCACCTACAGCCAGCCCAACTTCCGCCTGAAAATAGGGGACTTCTTTAGTCGAATCGAGGCGCAGCAGGTGCTCAACCAGTTAGCCGACCTCCTGCCGAACGCGCAGATTGTGGAAGAGCAAATCAACATCAACAAAACCTACTGAGGCAATAGCAAAAGGCTTTTGCGATCAGCCAGTATACTCGTAGCGTTGTGGTTCTGGAGGCCGCAACGCTATTTTTTGTTTGATACCATACCGTTTTATTGCTACATTGTTCTATGCCTGCCGCAGGTATAAATTAATGTGCAGTGGAAGCTGTTGCCTGCGGTTTTTTTTTTGAGAATAAGCCAACCGTGAGCAGATGCTTGCGGCCAATAGAATTTCTATCATGCCAGAATTAGTAGCACGCGTAAAGCAACTCGCCCATACCTATACCCCCGACACGGTGCAGGTGCGCCGTCACATCCACGCCAATCCCGAGCTTTCGTTTGAGGAGCACAACACCGCCGCGTATGTGCGGAGCGTGCTGGAGGGGTATGGCCTGGAGCCCGTTGCCATGGCCGAAACCGGGCTTGTTGCGCTCGTGCAGGGCCGCAACCCCGAGAAGAGAACCATCGCCCTGCGCGCCGACCTGGACGCGCTGCCCATTATGGAGGCAAACGAAGTAGCGTATAAATCGAAGAAAGACGGGGTGATGCACGCCTGCGGCCACGATGTGCACACGGCCTCGCTGCTGGGCGCGGCGCGTATCCTGCAGGAGATGCGCGGCGAATTTGAGGGAACCGTGAAGCTGATTTTTCAGCCCGGCGAGGAGAAGTTTCCGGGCGGTGCCTCGCTCATGATCAGGGAAGGCGTTTTGCAAAACCCGGCTCCGGCGCAGATTTTAGGGCAGCACGTGTTCCCGATGCTGCCAGCGGGCAAAGTGGGCTTCCGGGCGGGCATGTACATGGCCAGCGCCGATGAGATTTATATCACCGTGAAAGGCAAGGGAGGCCACGCCGCCATGCCCGAGCAGAACGTAGACACCGTGCTGATCGCCTCGCACCTGATCGTGGCGATGCAGCAGATCGTGAGCCGCCACGCCAGCCCAAAGGTGCCGTCGGTACTGTCGTTCGGCAAGGTAGAGGCCAAAGGGGCCACCAACGTCATCCCCAACGAGGTAAAAATCGAGGGCACGTTCCGGACCATGAATGAGGTCTGGCGCGAAGAGGCACACAAGCGCATTAAAAAACTGGCCGAGGGACTCTGCGAAAGCATGGGCGGCAGCTGCGAGATCGACATCAAGAAAGGCTACCCCTTCCTGAAAAACGACCCGAGCCTGACGGAGCGCACGCGTGCCGCTGCCGAGGCTTACCTTGGCGCAGAAAACGTGGTGGACCTCGACCTGTGGATGGGGGCAGAGGACTTTGCCTATTACTCGCAGGAGGTGCCTGCCTGTTTCTACCGCCTGGGCACCCGCAACGAGGCCCGCGGGATCGTCTCGTCGGTGCATACCCCCACCTTCGATATAGACGAGGCGGCGCTTGAGACAAGCATCGGGCTGATGGCGTATGCGGCTCTGCAGGAACTGGCGGCGAAGGCATAGCTGCGGATGAAAGGCGCCAAAATCCTGATTTATCAGCTGTCCACTGGGCTGCTTGGCCGCAAGCGCACCCTGCGCCTCTCGCCGGAATACCTGGAGTATGAGAACAAGGAGTTTGAGGCGAGTCGCTTTACCCGGGTCAGCAAAGAGGATGTGCTGGACATCAAGCACAGCATGAGCTGGATTATCTGGTACCGTTTTTATGTGGGCTGCGACTTCCGGATTGATATCCGGACGCGGGAGAACGGCATCCTGAAGATCCGGTTCTTCAGCTATTTCAGCCAAAACAGCGCCTCCCAAAAAGCCTACGACACCATCACCGACTATATGTGGGACTTTTACTTCAAGGATATCGTGGAGGACTACAGGCAGGAGTTTGCTGCGAAGCAGGAGCTGCGGGTGTGCGGCGTGTGGCTGACGGCCGAAGGCGCGTATTTTGCCGCCGACGGGCAGCTGACCGCGTGGCCGGATGTGGCAGTGAAGGAGTATGAGGAGTACTTCGCGCTGTACAACAAACACGACCCGGAGCTGAACAAGATCATAGAGTTCGATGAGTGGGAAAGCCATATCCTGTTCAGTGTTTTGAGCCAGTATGAGGAGCGTAGCCAGGAAGAATAGCATCGTATGAGAAAACTTTACTGCTTGCTGCTGTTGGCAGCGCCACTTCTGGTACAGGCCCAGAGCAAAGTATCCAGCCCGATGGCTGTGTGGCCCGAGCTTCAGGCGAGCTTCGGGGTGAACGAGAGCGGCCTGCTCTTTATACAGAACCAGTACCGCATCAACACCGATGGCCGCTTTAACGATCTGGCCGCCAATGGCCCACTCCAAAACTTTGAGCGGATTGAGCTGGCGCTGGGGTATGAGCAGACCCTCTCGGCGCACTGGCGAGCTGGCGCAGTGTTCCGCTACGCGGCTGAGGATTATCCTAAAACCGCGTTTTACACTGTGTTTCTCCGGCACAGCGGCAAGGTCGGTAGTTTGTTTTTCAACAAGCAACTGACGGCGGAGTACGTGGGCCAGCAGGGCCATGATGTCTTTAGCAGGCTGCGGCTGGAGGGCGAACTGGGCAAGCGGCTGCCACTCGGAGGCAGGTTCCTGACACCCGGCATCAGGTACGAAGGCATGGTGCTGTCAGGGTTTGGAGGCAAAAAGAGTATGGGCACCCAGGAACGGGTGATAGACCGCACCCGCCTGCGCCTGAATCTGACTTACGAAGTGACGGACAAGCTGCGCCTCACGCCCTATTTCATGCGCCAAACGCATTACTACTATGTGCTGGTGCCGCCTGTGTACGATGCGCAGGAGCAATTAGTAGAAGAAGGCTATACCACCAAACGCAACCGCATCTCCCCGGTGCTGGGGCTGGAGATAAAGTATACCCTCAACAGCACCCCCCAAACTGCCAGTATAACATATTGATAGCGAGGTAACTGTAAATTAGTCAGGGAGATACCTTTTTTCAATCAATCTAAAATGACATTATTTCAGGATATGTAAGGATAATTCGGTTGGTATGGTTTTTACTATACCATGGTTGTAAATTACTTCAAAACTAAATTTAAAGGAGGTATAACTATGGTACTGAGCAGATATCAGGGCATGCAGGAGGGTATGCCGAATTCATTTAGCACAATGTTGGACAGATTCTTCAACGAGTCTGTAAATAGTAGAGGGCTCTCAGAGTTTACGCCGCATGTAGACGCCAGTGAGACCGAGAAAGGGTATGAGATGCAGTTAGCCCTGCCAGGTGTGAAGCCGGAGGATATCCAGATTGATTTTCAGGAAGGCAAGCTGACGATTTCGGGTGAGCGGAAGCTGGAGCGCAAAGAGGACGGCCGACGCTACCATATGCTGGAGACACAGTATGGCTCCTTCAGCAGATCGTTTTTCCTGCCAGACAAAATCGACCCGGACAAGATTTCGGCGCACTTCGAAGATGGCATCCTGCAGGTGCATGTGCCCAAGGATGAGCACAAAACCATGAGACGGCAGATCAACATCACCTCCGGCTCTGGTAAAAAGAGCGGCGGGAAAGACAAGCAGGTAGAGGAAAATGCAACGGCCGCCTCTGAAAACAACAAATCGAAGAGAAGCTAAAGCATTAAAAACTGAAAAGGAGGCCCATAAGTTTGGCCTCCTTTTTGTTCTACTGGAAGCAACCGTTTTAACTATCCCCTTCTGTTATACTACCGTATACAGAGAGAGCGTTATCATAGTATAATATAGACATTTCTTAATATCAACTCATAGCTTAAATCCAAAACATGAAGACGAAGCAATTCATACTTGGCGTTGCGCTTTCAGCCGTTATGGGCGGCGGTGTGGCAGTAGGTAGCTATAAACTGTTGGAAGATGACAAGACCGTTTCCACAGAACAGCAGCCATACCCTAACGTGCGCTATACCAGCGATATGCGCAGCAGCAACTCCGTAGTGCCGGAAGGCCTTAATTTCATAAAAGCGGCACAGACCTCTACTCCGGCGGTGGTGCACGTGATGACAGAGTACAGTGGAAACAGCAATGCCACGAGTCGCGGTAATAGCCCGATGGACCCGTTCCTTCGGGAATTCTTTGGAGACGGCTTTGGCGACCGCGTGCCGCGTGGCCCGCAGATGGGCTCCGGCTCCGGTGTGATCGTCGCCTCTAATGGCTATATCGTGACCAACAACCACGTGATTGACAAGGCCGATAAAATTGAGGTGGTGATGGATGACAAACGGAAGATGACGGCTACTCTGGTTGGCACCGACCCGACCACCGACATTGCCCTGATTAAAGTAGACGCCGACAAGCTACCGACCCTGCGTTACGGAAACTCTGACGACCTGCAGGTGGGCGAGTGGGTGCTGGCCGTGGGCAATCCCATGAACCTGACCTCCACCGTGACAGCCGGTATCGTGAGCGCGAAGGGCCGTAACATCAACATTCTGCGCACAAGCGCCAATGACATGAGCATCGAGTCTTTTATACAGACGGATGCCGCCGTAAACCCCGGTAACTCCGGCGGTGCCCTCGTGAACCTGAACGGAGACCTGGTAGGTATAAACACAGCCATTGCTTCCTCAACAGGTTCCTTTGCCGGGTATTCCTTCGCCGTGCCGTCTGCTATTGTAAGCAAAGTGGTAGATGACTTATTGAAGTACGGAGAAGTGCAGCGGGCCTTGTTAGGTGCCTCTATCCGGGAGATTGACGCGGCTTTTG
Source organism: Pontibacter sp. E15-1 (assembly GCF_022601975.1). GTDB lineage: Bacteria > Bacteroidota > Bacteroidia > Cytophagales > Hymenobacteraceae > Pontibacter. Next base: position 15,859 of record NZ_JAKVIR010000044.1, on the reverse strand, counting down.
CCGAGGAGCAGAAGCTGAAATCCTTGAGCGGCGTGTACATCAACGAAGTAACCGAGAACAGCGGTGCCAAAGAGGCTGGCCTGAAGGGCGGCGATGTGATTACGGCCATAAACGGCGTAACGGTAGGCAAGTCGTCGCAATTGCTGGAGCAGATCGCCCGTTACCGCCCTGGCGACAAAGTGAAGGTTACGTATGTGCGTAACGGCGATGAGAAAACCGCCAACGTGACCCTGAAGAATCTGAACAACAGCACAGAACTGGTAAAGCGCAGCAAAGCCAAAGCGATCACCTTCGATGGCGCTACCTTTGAGCCGGTGAGCCGACAGGAAATGACGAAGCTGGGTATAACAGGAGGCGCCAAAATTGCAAGCGTGCGCAGCAGCAAGTTCCGCGATACAGGTATGAAAGAAGGGTTCATCATCACAAAGATCGATAAGTATCCGGTGGATGAGCCTGCCGATGTGGCGAAGATTCTCAAGAACTTCGATAATGGCGTGGTGTACATTGAGGGGGTATACCCGGACGGACTGAAAGCCTACTACCCAATCGGAAAAGAATAAGAGGCCTTTGGCCCGCTGTCTATAGAAAGCTTCTGCAACCTTGCAGAAGCTTTTTTATTTTTTAGCTTTGTATAGGTCCCTGTGCGGCAGGTATAAAATCGGGGTGAGGAGCGCAAAGCAGATGCACCGCGTACCGCCCGGGACTGATGCCATACCTGCTTCCCATACCCTGCACCCCTATTCATTTGTCTCACTTCTAACAGAAAAAATAATATGAAACAGACCATAGACGCACTTCCGATGAACAAGGAAATAAGCGATGTGCTGCATGAGCTCGGCATTAAAGAAAACAACCCCGCCTACAGCACTGGCCTGGCCTGGGGCGGGCAGGAGGGACGCACCACACGCAGTATCCATTCCCCAGCCGACGGGCAGCTGATAGCGAAGATAAACATAGCCTCTGCCGAAGACTATAACAAAGTAGTGGAAACAGCACAGGAGGCCTTTAAGGTATGGCGCAAGGTGCCGGCTCCTAAGCGCGGCGATGTGGTGCGGCAGATTGGCGACAAACTGCGCCACCACAAAGAGGCCCTGGGCAAACTGGTGAGCTATGAGATGGGCAAAATACTGCAGGAGGGCCTTGGCGAGGTGCAGGAGATGATCGACATCTGCGACTTTGCCGTGGGGCTTTCGCGCCAGTTGCATGGCCTGACGATGCACTCGGAGCGCCCTCAGCACCGCATGTACGAACAGTACCATCCGCTGGGCATCGTGGGCATCATCTCGGCGTTTAACTTCCCGGTAGCCGTTTGGAGCTGGAACACCATGCTGGCAGCCGTGTGCGGCGACGTGATGATCTGGAAACCGTCGGAGAAAACACCGCTGACGGGTGTGGCCTGTCAGCACATCATCCGCGACGTGCTGGCCGAGAACGATCTGCCGGAAGGCATTTTCAACCTCATCATCGGCGATGCTGAGATCGGCAGCCTGATGAGCCACGACAAGCGCGTGCCGCTGGTGTCGGCGACGGGCTCTACGCGCATGGGCAAGAAAGTAGGCGAGGCCGTGGGCGCACGCCTGGGCAAGTCGCTGCTCGAGTTGGGCGGCAACAACGCCATCATCATGACCGAGAGCGCGAACATCGACATGGCCCTGATGGCGATCGTGTTTGGTGCCGTGGGTACCTGCGGGCAGCGCTGCACCTCCACACGCCGCCTCATCGTGCACGAGAACATCTATGCGCAGGTAAAAGAGCGCCTCCTGAAGGTATACCCAAGCCTGCCCATCGGTCACCCGCTGGACAGCACCACGCTGGTAGGGCCCCTGATCGACAAAGACGCGGTAGCGGCTTTTCAGGATGCGCTGAAGAAGGTGCAGCAGGAAGGCGGCAAGCTGCTGACGGGCGGCGAGGTGCTGAGCGGCACAGGCTACGAAACCGGCACTTACGTGAAGCCTGCCATTGTGGAGGCCGAGAACAGCTATGAGATGGTGCAGGAAGAAACGTTTGCCCCCATCTTATACCTGATCAAATACAGCGGCGACGTGGAAGACGCCATCGAGATTCAGAATGGCGTGCGGCAAGGGCTGTCATCAGCCATTTTCTCCACAAACCTGCTGGAGGCGGAGGCGTTTCTGGGCCATTGGGGCTCTGACTGTGGCATTGCCAACGTGAACATCGGTACCTCTGGTGCTGAGATCGGCGGCGCTTTTGGCGGCGAGAAAGAAACAGGCGGCGGACGCGAGTCCGGCTCCGATGCCTGGAAGGTATACATGCGCCGCCAGACCAACACCATCAACTACGGCCGCGACCTGCCACTGGCACAGGGGATCAAGTTTAATATCACGGACTAACACCATTTTCACTACATATACAGGCATCATGCTTATACTTGCGCAGGTAAAAGCCACCTCTGGGGAACGGCTAGGATGAGCACCTTTGCACAAAGCACGCACTGCGCAGAATTGGTCTTATAGCGGCGGGGAGCATATTTGTGGATAAAGTCGGGCTGTGTAACGCGCCGGGGGTTTTATACAGATAGTGCCACAATTTGTAGCGAGTTTTGCCAAAATGCCCGGTGCCAACACACAAACTAAACAACGAAGGCCAGCTTTGGGAACAAGGCTGGCCTTCGTTGCTTTCTGACCGGTATACTATCCATACAGAAAGGCATGCTTATCCACAATTGTGTATAGTCTGCTTGTGGATATGTGGATAACGAAATAAAACCCACCTGATTTGGGCGGGAGAATGACACCAGAAGAGAAGGAGTAAGTATGAAATCAAGACGTATACCTAGTTAACACACAGGTATAGAGCAGTATATGTATGATTTTGTTTTCCACAGTCCCTTGTGGAAAGTGTGGGAAACAGCAGCAACGAAAAGATTCAGGAAAAATTTTCATAACTCCATGCAACCCTGCACATTTTCGGATGTCTTTAGTGTGCCAGTTGGGAGAGAGGATAAAAGCACCTTAGCAAGCCGTGAATGCGCAGCGCGTCCGGAGCAACCGCTAAAATAGAGCACATTGGAGACACTCAGTTATCAGGACGTAAACCACCACGTGATTGACCGCTGCCGGAGCGGCGACCACAGAGCGCAGTACGAGCTTTACAAGCTTTACTCCAAGGCTATGTTTAACGTGTGCATGCGCATCACCAACGACTATGCCGAGGCCCAGGACGTGCTGCAGGAGGCTTTTGTGAGTGCCTTCAAAAACCTGAACACTTACAAGGCGGAGGCTTCGTTTGGCAGCTGGCTCAAAAGGATCGTGGTGAACGCCTCCCTTACCGCCATCCGGAAGCGGCGCGCGGAACTGGTGCCCATGGACGAGCGGACAGTGGGAGAGGTGGCCGACGAGACAAGCGAGGATGACACGGAGTGGCAGGTGGAGCGGGTGCGGCGGGCCATACAGCAATTGCCCGACGGCTATCGGGTGGTGCTGAGCCTGTACCTGCTGGAGGGGTATGACCACGCTGAGATAGCCGAAGTGCTGGAAATAACGGAGTCTACCTCCAAATCGCAGTACAGCAGGGCGAAGAAAAAGCTGCTGGAGATTATGAAAGCGCCGCAGTTTGCGGGTTGAAACAATAAGGCTAATGAGAAATTGATACCATGGAAGATAAGTTAAAAAAGTTTGCAGCAGAGCACCGCGAGGAGTTCGACGTGTTTGAGCCCCAGCCGGAGTTGTGGCAGCACATCTGCAGGGAGTTGCCGCACAAACCTAAAGAGGCGAAGGTCATCAGCATCTCGTTTGGAGACAGCGTCAGTTTTAGCGCCAATAGGCTGTTTATGCAGGTTGCCGCTGCCATTGCGCTGTTGCTGGGCTGCGGCCTGACCCTACTGATGATGAAGCAGCAAGCACCCGAGAGTAACAACATACTGGCAATGTCTCAGGCGGCCGCTAGCGGCATTGCCCCCGAGTTGGCCGAGGTGGAAGCATACTACGTGAGCCAGATCAAAGAAAAGAAAAGCGAACTGAGCGCGTACGACCTGAAAATTCTGGGCTTAGGCGATGAAAACGAAATTGACGCCGAGCTGGCCCGCCTCGACAGCAGCTACATCCAACTGAAGCAGCAACTTTATACCAACCCGAATACAGATGAGATAATGAGTGCCATGATCCAGAACCTGCAGATACGGATCGGGGTGCTGAACCGACAGCTGGAAGTACTTCAGAAAATAGAGAAATTGGACCAACAACCTGACCTAGAACCTAAAAAAGATGATACCACACGTATATAATTCGCTACGCCGCCTGTTACTGCTCACCATTGTATCTGCTCTGGTACTAACGCCGGCATTGGCACAAACACCATGCCCCGTAGCGTCGCCCGTCCCGATGGAAGCGCCTCATCTGGAGGAGCTGGCCCTGCTGATACAGCAAACGGTGCCGCAACCGCAGCCCGCCCCCAAGCCGTTGCCAGCCCCGCACCCGCAGGTAGCCGAACAGCCTGATGTGGTTACCGCCGTCTATGACGTGGAGAAGCGCAAGTTCGTGGACAAAACATTTAAGGTAAGCCGCGCCGACATGCTCAACATCGAGAACAGGTTCGGGAAGGTGCACATCAACACCTGGGACAAAAACGAGATGCACGTCAGAGTCGATATCATCGCCCGCGCCGGTACAGACAGCAGAGCCCAGGAAATCCTGAACAGCATTAGAGTGATGGAGAGCCGGGAAGGCGGAACGGTCTCCTTCAGAACCGACATCGAGCCCATGCGCTTCTCCGGAAGCGGCAGCAGGAGCTTTGAGGTAAACTATACCATCAGCATGCCGGAAGAAAACCCCCTCACCGTGAAGAACAGCTTTGGCGATGTATACCTGGCCGCTTTCAAAGGCAAAGCAGACATCAGCGTGAAGCACGGTTCCTTAAAATGTGAGCGGCTGGGAAATACAGGCAATACCGTAAAGCTGGCCTACGGCTCGGGCTCCTGTGGCTATATAAACGGCGGCAGCATTGATGTAGCCTACGCCGACATGAACGTAGGAGGGGCCACGGGCTTTCACGGGTCCTCCAAGTTCAGCGATTTTAAGGTGGGGAGCCTGAGCGAGACGATGGAGATGGACGTGAAGTACGGCTCGTTTAAAGTAGACAACATCAGTCGGAACATCCGCAAGATCGCGCTTGACAGCGGTTTTACGCCCATCAGCCTGAGCTTTGACGCGAACACAGCCTTTAACTTCGATGTGAGCGTGCAGTTCGCTGACTTTAAGTACGACAAGTCGCAGGTGAACATCACTTCCCTGGAGAAAAGCCATACCTCCGCAGCCTATAAAGGGGAGTATGGCGGGTCTTCGCCGAAGGGGCTGGTAAGCATTAACTCTAAATACGGCGAGGTGAGGTTTACAAAATAAGCAGCCGGGATTAACCGGATAGGAAGCGAGAGAGCTGGCCATGTGCCGGCTCTCTCGCTTTTGTGCGTACAGAGGATAAAAATCCGCATTATCGGTTATCTTTGACTATGGCAAAACAATCGGAACACCACAACTCATCCAAAGCCCCGGAGCCGGTGGGGCTATACCCGCATGCGCGTCGTGTGGGCAACCTGCTGTTTCTGTCGGGCGTTGGGCCGCGGGAGCGGGGCCAGCAAGCGATACCGGGGGTGGAGGTGGATGCCGAAGGCAACATCGTGCGGTATGATATAGCGGCCCAGTGCCACGCGGTGTTCCGGAATGTGCGGTATATCCTGGAGGATGCGGGCGCGCGTTGGGAAAACCTGGTGGACATAACCGTGTTCCTGACCAACATGCAGGACGATTTTGCGGTATACAACCAGCTTTACGCCGAGTATTTTAAAGACAACCAGCCTTGCCGCACCACGGTGGAGGTAAATAAACTGCCCACGCCCATCGCCATCGAGCTCAAGTGCATCGCCACGTTCGATGCCGTGAGGCTGGTGTAGCAAAACATCAAACAACCGAATACTGTGATCGAATCAAGAGAAGAGTTATACACCACCCGTGCGCGCGCATTTGCGGAGCGAGAAAAGCAGGCAGCCTCCAGGTCCGGTATGGTATCGTGGCTGCGCGTAGGGGTGTTTTTAGGCGGCGCTGTGCTGGCGTACTATTTTTTCAGTATGGGGGCAATGTGGGGGGGCGTTCTGGCGGTGCTGCTCTCCTATGCGCTGTTTGTGGTGGTGCTGCGCTGGCACAGCCGCCTCGACTTTGCCCATCGGCAACTCACGCTGCTGCGGAAAGTGAATGAGCAGGAAGTGGAGCGGCTGCAGGGCAAGCTAAATGCCTTCGATGGCGGCAACGCCTTCCGCGACGACCAGCACCCTTATACCTCCGACCTCGACATTTTCGGGCAGAACTCCCTGTTCCAGTTAATAAACCGCGCCGTAACCAGCATTGGCAAAGCGCGGCTGGCCAACTGGCTGCAGGCAGCGGCGGCACCAGCAGAGGTGCTGCAACGGCAGGAGGCAGTGGCCGAACTCGCCCAGCCGCAGCAACTCGACTGGCTACAGGAACTCCTGGCGCTGCCCATGCACTTTAAACACGACCAGCGGCCAGCCGACGAATTTCTGGAGTGGTTCTCGGGCAAGGCGTTCTTCAGGCAGCACCGCTGGGTAAAACCGCTGCTGTTTATACTCCCGGTGCTCACGCTGGCGGCTATCGCTGCCTGGTTCTATGGGTATAGCGGCTGGATCGCGGTTGGCTTCCTGGTGGCGCAGGGGGCGGTGGCCTACCGGTTTCGGGTGGAGCGCGACGAGTATTACGAGATGAGCATGGGCATACACGAGGCGGTGCAGAGTTATACCCGGCAACTTACCCACCTGGAGCAGCACCCCTTCACGACACCCAAGCTACAGCAACTGCAAGAGGGGCTGCGGCAGTCGGGCACCACGGCATCGGCCAGCCTGCTCCAACTGGCCAACATCATCGACTATTTCTCCTGGCGGCTCAGCACGCTCATGGCCTTCTTCCTGAACAACATCCTGCTTTGGGATTTTATGTGGATGTATCGGCTGGAGCAGTGGCGCGACAAGTACCTGGCCCAACTAGAGGCATCGCTGGATATACTGGCGGAAATGGAGGCCCTGGCAGGCATCGCGGCTTTCCAGCACGCGCACGCTGGGTATGCCATTCCGCAACTGAGCGAGCAACCGTTCGAGGTACGGGCAACCACGATGGCGCACCCGCTTATCTTTTCGGTAAGGCCTGTGGCCAACGATTTCAGCACGCACGGCGCGGGCCATACCCTCGTCATCACAGGCTCCAACATGTCGGGCAAGACCACGTTCCTGCGCACGGTGGGCATCAACATGGTGCTGGCGTTGATGGGTGCCCCAGTGTGTGCCGAGAGGTTCCTGGTTGCCCCGGCGCAGGTATACACGGCCATGCGCACCGTAGACAACCTGGCCGAGAACACGTCCTCGTTTTACGCGGAGCTGAAGCGCCTGCGCATGCTGCTGGAACTGACGGAGCAGGGCGAGCCGGTGTTCTACCTGCTCGATGAGATTCTGAAAGGCACCAACTCCCGCGACCGGCACCTGGGGGCCATGTCGCTGATCCGGCAATTGCACCGGCGCAACGCCTCCGGCCTCATCTCTACCCACGACCTGGAACTGGGCGCGATGGAGGAAGAACTGCCGGGCAGCGTGCAGAACTACAGCTTCAACAGCGACATCATCGGCGACGAGATCCGGTTTGACTATAAATTAACTCCAGGGCTGTGCCGCAGCTTTAACGCCAGCAAACTGATGCAACTGATGGGTATTGCCATCGAAGCGGAGGCATAACCCAGTATTAATAAAGAACTACATTAATAAGAAACTGTCATCTGGCTTTCGCTCGAAATGACAACTCAGAATTTGAAATAGCCACATACATAAAAATCCTATACCCATGAGAGTAGTAGCAGACATCCCCAACCCAAACATGAAGGTCACGCTGATGGCCTGGAACGGCAAGTACATTATTAAGCTAGAAAAAGGCGACTTTGAGCAGACCTATAAAATAGGCGAGATGGACATTATGGGCGACGTAGGCGCCAAAGAACTGCTGGACGAAACGTTTCTGGAGGCCGCCCTCAACCGCTTCAACGACATGCGCGATGCCTTTGTGAGTACAGTGAGGAGAAATGGGTAGATCGGTGCTTTTATTATGGTTAACTGCTAGTTAACAACAAGCATTAAATATGAAAAACCTCATCAGCTGCATCATTGCAGTTCTGTTTTTGACTTCCATTGAATGTTCTTCACAGAATACATTCAAATTTGAAAGCAAAATCAATCCTGGTAAGACATATAAACTTGAAATGGACATGTTCTCGTCCAACAAAACAGTTTACCAAAGCGAAATCCCAAGTTTGAAGGGGAAGTCAAGTGAAGGTAGTAGCTCTACAAGAATGACTAGAACAACTGCAACCAAATCACTCACCGAAAACGGTCATATCCCAGCAACAGTGACATATGGTTATATATTAACTACTGCTAATGCCAATGTGTCGACTAACCCGATTTCAGGAACAGTGGTTCATGGCTACTATGCTGGATATAAATTCCACGTCAATGAAGTAATCTCGGATAAGCTTGACGAGAAGACAAAACAGGGGATAAAACACGCTTTGGAGAATGTCAAGCCAGATATCCAATTCCCAGCCACGCCGCTGAGAATCGGGGAAAGCTTTGAGCATAAAATGCCGATGATTATCCCTATCAGTGGCGTGAACCCAGTTAAGGTTGACATCATCAAAACTTACACCTTGAAGAGTGTGGATAAGAACATCGCTGTTTTTGATTTGAAAGAGAAGTTTCAACTAAGCTCAGAGACAGACCAAACCAGCGTTGCCGCCAAAGGAGACGGAAGCGGAATAGTAGAATTTGATATTTCTGAGAACCAGATAATTAAAAATAATGCAGTCTTTGCTATTGAAGTGAAAGTAAAGGTTAGTGATGATGTGTCATTAACTTCCATCATTAAATCTGATTCTCAAATAAAGGCAACCATAAAATAAAGCCAGTTGCTAACAAGGTTCATAAGCCATGCTACGGCTTACGGCCTCGCACGCCTCATGCACTAGACGTTATAGGAATTTAATAATGAGATATCTAAGAACCCTTGTTATTACACTTTTGCTGCTACTTTCTGCATGTAGCAACGATGATTCCTATGATAGCTTTGTGATAGAGGATGCAACAAAATATAATAACCAGATACTATCCGCTTTACAGCACAATGAGCCGTGGGCGCAAACACCTTTCCTGATTGTAGGGGAGTTGTTCGGCCCTGCATACCAAACTGAAGGTGGTGGAGGCTATGCTTTTGAGCAAACTGAAGTAACGGATGATTTTGTGCGGGTTGCTGTAACGCAGGAAGGGTTGTTGGATGACTCAGTGTATGGCGAGAAAAGGATTATCGACTTTCGGTATAAGGCGGATAGGTGGGTGATCGACAATATCAAATTAGGGTTTAAATGCCAACGCAATAGGGGGCATCAGAATTATGCAGGCGAGTTGTGTAACTAAACCACAAATCTTAAGCTACTTCTACAAAACAAAAAAAGCCCGCTGTTAGGCGGGCTTTTCTATTATGCGGCTGGTTATAATTAACCGATAGCGATACGCTTGAACTCAGAAACAGTCATGCCTTTGCTTGTTTTGTCAAGCAACTGCGCGATGTTCATAGAAGAGTCTTTCACGAACTCCTGGTTCAGCAACGTGTTCTCCTTGTAGAACTTGTTCAGCTTGCCCATGGCAATTTTCTCAAGCATTGCCTCTGGCTTGCCTTCAGCACGCGCCTGCTCCTTACCAACTTCAATCTCGCGCTCTACAGTGGCAGAATCAACACCGTCTTTGTCCAGGGCGATTGGCTTCATGGCAGCAATTTGCATAGCTACGTCTTTGCCAACTTCTATTACGTCTGTGCCGCCAGTGTTTGTCATACCTACCAACACACCTAACTTACCGTTAGAGTGGTCATAAGAAACAACTTTCTCAGCAGTAACGATCTCGTAAGCAGACACGTCGATCTTCTCGCCGATCTTACCCATCAGGTCCGTGATGTGGTCCTGAAGCGAACGACCGTCAGCCTGTGGCGTTGCCAACAGTTCTTCTTTCGTTGCAGCTTTAGTAGCAACAGCAGTGTCCAGAACAGTCTGAGCCACTTTCTGGAAATCCTCCACCTTAGATACCGGCTCAGTCTCGCAAGCAACAGCTACGACGATACCAGTAGTGCCGTCGTCGCTTACGTGCGTTAGCACAGCACCCTCAGAAGTGGCGTTGTCGGCACGCTTGCTGGCAATTTTCTGACCTTGCTTACGCAGGATATCCTTTGCTGCTTCGAAATCGCCGTTAGCTTCTGTAAGCGCCTTCTTGCAATCCATCATACCTGCACCAGTTTCCTGGCGGAGTTTATTAACGTCTTGTGCTGTAATAGCCATCTTTTTATAATTAAGAATTACGAATTATAAATTACGAATTTTATTTCAGGCCTAGTGCAGACTTCCATAGACGACAACGCTATAGGTGACCTTAAAAGTCTAGCGTCCTGTGTCTACTATCAGATGCCTTAACTATGCCCTAAAACAAACTGAACATTGAAGCGTTGAGCCCAATGTTCAGTTTATTGTAATGCAATAGTAAACGTTGCGCTTATTGCTCGTCAGCTTCCTGCTTTGCCTTAATGCCTTCTTCTTCAGAACGCTTACGCTCGGTCTCTTCTTTGTCTACCTTGCGCTCAGACAAACCTTCTTCAATTGCCTTGCCTACCAACGATACGATCAGGGCTACTGACTTAGAAGCATCGTCGTTTGCAGGGATTGGGAAGTCTACCAGCTCTGGGTTAGAGTTTGTATCGCAGATAGCGAATACGGGCAGGTTCAGTTTCTGAGCCTCTTTTACCGCGATGTGCTCACGCTTAACGTCTACCACAAAAAGTGCAGCAGGCAGGCGAGACAGGTCAGCGATACCACCCAATACGCGGTCAAGCTTCTCACGCTCACGAGAAAGCATCAGCTTCTCACGCTTTGCAAGGGCCTTAGACTGCTCTGGGTCTTTCATCATCTTGTCGATAGTCGACATCTTCTTCAACGACTTGCGTACAGTTGCGAAGTTTGTCAGCATACCACCCAGCCAACGGTCAGTCACGTAAGGCATCTTCAGGCGCTTGGCCTCTTCCGTTACGATTTCCTGCGCCTGCTTCTTGGTAGCTACGAACAAGATCTTACGACCAGACTTGGCGATGTTCTTGATGGCGGCAGTTGCCTCATCAAGCGAAACCAACGTCTTGTTCAGGTCGATAATGTGAATACCGTTCTTCTCCATGAAGATGTACGGAGCCATCTTCGGATCCCACTTGCGGGTAAGGTGGCCAAAATGAACACCTGCCTCAAGTAATTCTTTATAATTAGTACTTGCCATGTTGTTGATACACCTTTAATATTAACGTTTACTGAACTGGAATGAACGACGTGCTTTGCGCTTACCGAACTTCTTACGCTCCACCATACGCGGGTCACGCGTGATGAATCCTTCTTTACGAAGTGCAGATTTGCTCTCGGCGTTCTCAACTACCAGTGCTTTGGAGATAGCAAGTCTAAGTGCTTCAGCCTGGCCGCTTACACCACCACCTTTCAGGTTGGCATTTACATCGTATTTGCCAATTGCATCCAAGGTTTTGAACGGCTGATTCACAATAGTTTGAAGTACTTCGCTCGGGAAGTAATTCTTGATATCTCTACCGTTAATAGTGATATTCCCTTGCCCGGCCGTCATGTAGATACGAGCCACCGAGGTTTTTCTTCTACCAGATGTATTGATAACTTCCATTAAATTAGATATTGAGGGTTAATTCATTAGGCTGCTGTGCGGCAAAAGGATGCTCGCTTCCAGCAAATACATGCAGATTGCGGAACAGCTCGCTGCCCAATCTGTTTTTAGGCAACATGCCGCGTACAGCGCGCTCTACTAACAGCGTAGAAGACTTTGCCTTCAGTTCGCGTGGAGAAGTTCTCTTCTGACCGCCTGGGTATCCAGTGTGTGTCAGGTAGTACTTCTGGTCCCACTTGCGACCTGTAAAGCGCGTGTCATCAGCATTGATGATGATCACGTTGTCTCCGCAGTCAACATGAGGAGAGTACGAAGGCTTGTGCTTGCCTTTCAGGATCTTGGCAACTTCCGATGCCACACGACCCAAGCTTCCTTGCCCGGCATCCACAATTACCCAGCCTTTGTTGGCTGACTTCTTGTTGACATACTGGGTTTTATAACTTAAATGGTCCATTTTTGGTGGTTGTAAGCGATTTATTTATTTAATTGATTCTATTCTCCAGTCTTTGAAAAATGGACACAAAGATAAAAGTTAATAATCGCATATGCAATAGAAGCTAAATAAAATACTGCAAGCGAGGATGATGAGGAAAATTAAGATTATCAGTAAGGCAAGTGTAGGAAAGGGTGGTCGGACTGCCCCCCTTTCCTACACTTGCCTTACTGATCTGAAGAAACACCGACTTATATCAAATACACAGAACTCCTAATGGCTTATTAGTATTTGCTGCTTGCTGGTCTCGCCCTTTTTGTCCGTGATATGCATATAGTATAAGCCGTTCTTCAAAGCTTTCGTATTTAAAGTAGTTTTAACTTTTCTGCTTTTTTCAGATAGTACTACTTCTCCAAGCTGATTGTAGAGTTTTAAATCTATTTCTCCTTCAGGTTGGCTAGTGACAGTTCCGTCAGTTTGCTCGGGTTCTCCATTCACGCGCTCTATAATCAACTCGTCGTTGGCAGGATTAGGATAAGCGGTATAGGTATAGCCGCCACAGTTTGAATTATAGGCATACCCATTCCAATACGATTTTCCGCATGACGTAGTAACTTCCAGTCTGTAGGATTTTGAGGTGCAGGGCGGAATAGGCCACTGATGCAAACTTGTGCCTATAGCGACTAAGTTTGTAAATTGCCCGTTTACGCTCTCATACCACTTATAATTGCTGGGAGAAGTACTAGGAAGCAGTTCTGCATAAGCCGAGTGATAGGTATAACCACTTGGTTGAGGTGTCCGGTCATCGGAAGTAGTAACAGTTAAAGCACGAACTCCAATATTTACTTTTTTATCTGCTATTCTCAGAGTTCCACAGTTTGTTAATACGTTAAGATTTACATATTGAAATCCATTACCTACTACCTTGATAGTGACAGAGTTTCCTGTAGCAGAACCCACTATTTGCAGTCCACTGGTGACTGACCAGTTGTAAGTCAGTCCAGCAACGGGATTGGAAACAGAAAAGTTAATGGTAGCATTTGCACAACTATTGGCTGGAAAATCTCCTGCAATAGTCTCTGCGGGATAAGCCGCACCTACTCCTACAGCATGCCAAGCATTTACTACAGCTCTTTCTTCTAAGCTGCCGGGGCAATATAAATCTCTGGCAGCTTGCAAAGTAGCATTTCTCGCCGCTAAAAAATTTGAGGTTGATGTCAAATATAACCTCTGTGCCCGATATGCAATCTGAGCCGCTTTGCTAATGCTAATTCCTACAACTTTAAATAAATTACCAATATCGTTAGTACCATTACCACCTTGGCTCAGTAGGTAAAACCAGTAATTCAGAACACTAGAATTGACGTGAACGCCACCAAAATCAGCGGTTCCCTGATAATAACCCACCCCTAAGTAGGTATCAGGATAAGTGCCAGTAGTTCCATCCTCTAAAGTATATGTTAAAGATGAAGGATTGTTCATAGAACGAAAGGGGGCCCCCACTGCTTCTCCTATTAACCAATGTTGCTTACTAGGATCAGCCCAGTTTTCTACTGCAGCTCCCCAAATATCTGAAAAGCCCTCATTCAAAGCGCCTGATTCACCTTGGTAAACTAGATTGGCCGTTGCTTGATTTATTCCATGCCCAAATTCATGCGCGCAAATATCTAATGAGGTTAACGGAGATGTAGAGCCATCTCCATACCGCATCACTCTATTGGTGCCATCCCATTGTGCGTTATTCCAGTTATTAAGGTAATGTACATAATTTATCACACGCAATCCATTTCCATCTATACTATTGCGATTATGGACTGAACGCCAATAATCTAGAACTATTTCTGTCCCCCAATGTGCATCTAAAGCTGCTTGATCGCGATTAGCATTAGCATGTTCGGCGCTAGTCCAGTTGTTATCAGTATCGACAAAATCAATAGCTGTGCCGTAATTGTTTCCTCTTTGGGTATTTAAAGTCTGAACACTAACGCCATTCCGAATTTCCCAAAGCCTAAAACCGCCGGTGAAGGAATCTGTAATTAAATTTCTATTACCACTATAACGTGTTTGTGCAGTGCCAGGGCTGTTTACATCAGTAATCATGGATTCATAGTTAACAATTTGGCCCTGTGAAGCATCCACAAATACATATTGTTCCGTGTTGGGTTCTAAAGCGGATATGCTGAACTTCCATGCTAAAACCCATAATTTGCCAGTTTTTAGTACATCTTTACAAATGACTACTTCTCCTTTAGGGAAGTAAGTTGCCTTTTTATCGTTGCTATTTTCTTTTATAAACTGCTCGGATGCCGCATCTTCCCATTTATATTTTTTTGCATTTATATACGAGAGCGCATTCTTTAAAGCATCTTCCTCAGCTATTGCAGGAATAGTAGTAAGTAAGCTAATATCAGCATACTCTCCGTTTGCTGTCTCGATAATTCCGTTGTTATAGTGAATTTTGTAATTGATGCGATTTACTTCTATGCCATCAAAATATTGTTTAAATGTTTCGTGTAGCTTTCCTGCATCATCTTCTTCAGACTTAATCAAACGAAAGTTGTCCTTGCTTTTTGTCTTCAGTAAGTTTTTTAGAAAATTTACATTATTGGAAAGTGTCCGGTTTGGTGAGGCGTTAACCTTAAAGTTTACAAAGGTTGGTCTCCCATTAGGAGCCCGCTCTATATGAAGTGTATCACCTTGCTGAGCATAGAGATTACCAGTGAAAATAATTAAGACAACAACCAGTAAGTGTTTTAAGTAGAAGTGTTTCATAAAATGTGTTTTATTAAATTTTAATTTAGTCCCTTTTAATTAAATAATGAATGAATCCATCCGCGCCATTATCACGGAGAATCAAACTATCTTTTTCAATTCCTTCGACAACCCAACTTTCTGGGAAATTGTAGACATCATAAAAGCTTAATATATAAGTAGAGTCGCCATACACATCTTTAGCTCTTATCCAATTGATTTTTGTTTTAGCCCGTTCCTGGGCATCGTCTACCCAAAAGAGAGAATCATTAGTTCTGAAATCTATATAGGAATTTTTATAGTAAAATGTCGCCTGCCCGGTGAAACCGCCAACAGAATGATGGAATTGCCAAGCTCCTTCTATGTGAGCCTTTATCTCGGCTAAAGGCTTGTCCTTTAATATAATATTTTGCTGAACAATAGAGTCCTCTTTTTTGCAGGCTATCACTACTATCAGTGCTAAAGGAATTATACTAATTAATATCTTAGTCATAAAGAATGCTTATATTTTCGTTGTTTTGACAACCAATGATTTACGTGTAGTTCCATCCTTTCTAATCATCAACTAATCCAAAACCATTGCCATCATCAAGGCCATTCCCAGTAGCAGGATTATTTGGATCAGTCCACCAATTTTCATCAGGATTTAACCAAGTATTTTTATAACCATTATTTACTGTGCCCGCTCCTAAATCAGGGGACATCCAGTCAACTCCAGAATCTAATATTGCCGCACTTGCGCAATTTGAGCATCGAGTCTTATCCCATGCATCACGTATTTTTATTTTTTTTTTGTGTACCATCGAGATTTCAGATTCAAAACGCGAGACCGTTGCAGAACGGTACTACTTCTTGTTGTTTCTGTTAATTTTGAAATTTTTGCTCTGTTTTTGCTCTGAATA
>NZ_JAKVIR010000043.1 GCF_022601975.1 Pontibacter sp. E15-1 | reverse complement strand
CGGGCCGGCGTCCACGTGGCAGTGCTTGCAGGTCTGGTTGCACATCTTGCCCATGTTCACCTGCAGGATGCTGGTGCTCGTGGGGCGCAGCGGGAAGAGCCCTTGCGCGCGCAGCTTACCGGCAAAGGCCGGGAACTGCTCCCCCTGGCTGCTGGGCTGCTGCAGCACATCCAGCTGAATGAGCGGGTCGGCGTAAGCGTGTTCTTGTTTCTGAAGGGATTTTATGGTCCAAACCATACCTTACATTGTCAACTCTTTAATCTTGTTCATCATCTGGACCCCATGCACCAACGCTGCGCCGCCCTTGATAGCCGCCGCCACATGCACAGCCTCCA
This sequence comes from Pontibacter sp. E15-1, assembly GCF_022601975.1. GTDB lineage: Bacteria > Bacteroidota > Bacteroidia > Cytophagales > Hymenobacteraceae > Pontibacter. Next base: position 36,664 of record NZ_JAKVIR010000043.1, on the reverse strand, counting down.
TCATCTGGTTTTCGTCGGCCCCTTTTTGCAGGCAATCTGTGCTGTAGGCGTCGATGCAATACGGGCACTGCACCGCATGCGACACGGCCAAGGCGATCAGGGCTTTTTCCCGCTCGGTCAGCGCCCCTTCTTTAAACACTTCTCCATAATAGTCAAAAAACTTGCGGCCCATTTCGGGCTGCAGCTCTGATATGTTGCCAAATTTCGATAAATCGGCTGGGTTGTAATAGCTATTCTTGTCCATGATAAGTAGGTATTTCAGATTGGATATGTATAATCAGACGGCGGTTACGAGCAGTTCAGTCCAGCTATCTGCCCTTCAGAAAATAACACAATAGCGCAACACCTTCTGTCAAGGCGAATTGGGCGCTATATCAGCAACCCAAAGATGGCCACTTTGTTAGGACAAACCCAGCAAACAACCACTTTTCAGGTATAAAAACTTGTGTTTTCCCTTCTTAGCCAGGGCTGGCCTCACGTTGCTACATAGCATAAATTGAGCCATGACTTCCTTTGATCAAAATTGCATTGATTTTTCAGGGCAATGCCCTTCTTTGGATGTTGTCCCTTCTTTCCGCGCAAACCCAGGCAAGTTAGCGACCACTCTGTCTGGCAAGCAAAAACGCACTACCTGTAATCGCTGTAGCGAAGCAGGTAGTGCGTTTTTGCTAAATTGGTAGCAGCCATAGCGTTACTTATGAGCGCACAGCCAAATCTAAGATTTCACCTCGCCCATCACGTAGAGTTGCTCCAGGTTTGGGGAGGCGCTTCCGCCGCTTGGTTCCAGGGTAACAGCGAATGCCTGCGCGGCGCCTATCCCTTTCATCGGCTGCATGGCAACGGCATTGCCGTTTTCCATCCGGATCATACCCGCGTCAATGGGGTTGCCATCCAACAGCGCCCAAAGCTGATACTGCATGCCTGTAGGCGGGGCTGGCAATTGCACGGCGTCTACGTATACCTGTTGCTCAGCGGCATTCCAGTATACCATCATGTTGGCATCCGGGTGTGCCTCCACGCCCTGCAGCCGTATGGAGCGCATATCGGAGTTGCGCAGCACCTGCAGTATCTGGCTCTGCTGATCCAAGCGATAAGAGGCCGTCTGGTAGTTCTGCGCCATGGTTTGTTCCATGGCAATGGCCTGTTCCAGCTTGGCCTCGGCGTTTTGCCAGTTGCTGTAAAAACGGATGCTCATAAAGCCTGATATGAGAAACAGGGCAATACTGGCGGCAAACATCCATTTATACGGAGTGCCTTCCTGTGTAGTGTCTGGATATAGAGGCCGTACCGGCTGCGTAGCTGCAAGTGGCGTCTCGGTGGTTACGGCTGTTTGCGCACGGATCTGGTCCATCAGCCTGGCTTTGAGGCTGGTGGCAGGTTGCACGGCATGCGAGGCGGCATATTGCTCCATTACAAGGCAGGCTTCCTCCAGTGCGGTCTGCACTTCGGGAGAGGCCTCGGCCATACGCTCCACTTCCAGCCGCTCCTCCTCGCTTAATGCACCAGCGGCATAAAGTTCCAGTATCCCGGACGTTATATAGTCTTCGTTAGTCACGTCCCTTAAATAGTTTTCCTAGTGTTTTGATGGCGCTTCTGGCCCTGGTCTTCACGGTGCCCAATGGAATGTCAAATTCCTCGGAAATCTCGCTCTGTGTCAGCCCCTCAAAGTACATCAAATCGATTATCTGCTTTTGTTCCGGGCTAAGTCTCTCGGTGATTTCCCGCAGGCCGATGTGCTCTGGCTTGAAGGAGGAAGTACCGTAAACAGCTCGGGGTGCAGTGGGTATTTCCCTTGTTTTCTGACTTACGCGATATTGCTTTGACCGGATTTTATCGATGGCCAAATTTCTACACACGTTGATCATCCAGGTAAACAGTCTGCCTTTGGACGAGTCGTAGCTCTGGAAAGAACTCCAGATCTTAACAAAGGCTTCCTGAAGCACGTCTTCGGCCGTCTCGTCTTCTTTCACGATCTGCAACACCACTCCAAACAACGTAGGGCTATACATGTCGTACAGCACCGACACAGCTGATGCGTCCTGAGACCGAAGGCGTAGTATCAGTTCCTCTTCAGAAATGGTTTTGATGGGTTGGTTTTGCACTATTTTAGATAAAGGGGCATGGCCTGAAAATGCAGGCTCATAAAATTAAGTAATATTTCGGAAAACTAATCTTTTAACTTATCTGAACTCAAAAGGTTATCTTAAAACCTATGGAACAGCGAAAGAAAATGTGCGTAATCGTGCGCCGCCCCAACGCGTATACCAATTCCATACCCCTGACACTAACCTATAAACTTACTGAGCAATGGCAATAGAATCGATAAACCCGGCCACGGGGGAAACGGTGAAAACATTTGACCCCCATACCCCCACCGAGGTAGAACAAAAAGTCCAGGCTGCCCACAAGGCCTTTGGGCTTTGGAAAAAAACCGGCTTCGAAGAACGGGCCGGGCACATGCGCAGGCAAGCCGACATCCTGGAAAACGAGGCAGAACGGTATGGCCGCATCATCTCCCTGGAAATGGGCAAACCGCTGAAAGACGCAGTGGCTGAAGTAAAAAAGTGTGCCCTGGCTTGCCGCTACTATGCCGACAACGCCGCCTCGTTCATGCAAGACGAGGTCATCGAGTCTGAGGCCTCGCGCAGCCTCATCGCTTTCGAGCCGCTGGGCGTGGTGCTGGCCATCATGCCCTGGAACTTTCCTTTCTGGCAGGCATACCGATTTCTGGCCCCGGCGCTGATGGCTGGCAATGTCGGGATTCTGAAGCATGCCTCCAATGTGCCGCAAAGTGCGCTGGCCATTGAGGAGATCGTGCGCAAGGCAGGCTTCCCCGATAATGTGTTCCAGACCTTGCTGATTGGGTCCGGTGACGTGAACGCCGTGATTGAGCACCCGCTGGTGCAGGCCGTTACCCTGACGGGAAGCGAAGGGGCTGGCGCGCAGGTGGGCGAAAAAGCCGGACAGCAGATTAAGAAAACAGTGCTGGAATTGGGCGGAAGCGATGCGTTTATCGTGCTCGAAGACGCCGATCTAGAAAAAGCCGCTGAGGTGGCGGTGAAGTCGCGGATGGTGAACTCGGGGCAAAGCTGTATCGCGGCCAAGCGCTTTATACTGGTAGCGGAAATCGCCGACGCGTTTCTGGAGAAGATGAAGGCCAGGATGCAGGCGCTGAAAACAGGCGACCCGCTGACCGATGACTGCGACTATGGCCCCATGGCCCGGAAGGACCTGGCAGAGGAACTGCAACATCAGGTGACGCAGTCTGTGGAGCGAGGTGCCGAAGTGGTGCTGGACGGTGGACGGGTAGACGGGGAAAGCGCCTATTTCAAGCCCATGATCCTGAAGAACGTAAAGCCCGGTATGCCTGCCTACGAGGAAGAGATGTTTGGGCCTGTCGCAGCTGTCATCGTCGCGAAGGACGAGGCCGATGCCATACGGATAGCCAACGACTCCCGCTACGGCCTGGGCGGCGCCGTCTGGACGCAGGACACTGAGCGCGGATTGCGTGTGGCCCGACAGGTGGAGACCGGGGCCATGTTCATCAACGCCATTGTACACTCTTCCCCTGAGATGCCGTTCGGCGGCATCAAAAAATCAGGGTATGGCCGCGAACTTTCCTACCTGGGCATTCGGGAGTTCGTGAACCAGAAAAGCATCTGGGTGGGGTAATCTAAATGACTGGTTGGTTAAATTGTTGTATGGCTGGTGCTTCGCCAAATTAAAAATTAGAAATGAGGCATAAAAGCCGTTGCTATGCATATAAAAATAAACGCTAATTCTGATAATCAAATTGGTCGAGCACTAAATAGAAGAATCGGATAGTGTGAGGCGGATGCAAAATGGGTATGAAAATCAAGCCCCAATAGGCCATCGCTAAATATTCTTTATTTAGCAGCAGCCATATAGCAATTTAACCATCTAGCAGTTTAACCATCTAGCAGTTTAACCATTCAGCCATTTAACAATACCCCAGCATCTTGTAAATCACGAATCCGCTTACCTCGTGCACGAGCAGGTGCCAGTTGTCAAAGGCATTTATACTGGGTATGATACTTTCGTCGGGGGTATAGCGGCGCTCGTTGCTGTAAAAATCTGTGCTGAAGGCATCCACGTCTACGCCCGCCTTGCGGAAGCAAGCCACGGAGCGACGCATATGAAACGCCGAGGTTACCAGCAGCACCTGCTGCCACTCCGGGTGGCGCGCCAGTGCTTTGGCTGTGTTCACGGCGTTCTCATGGGTGTTCCGGCTGTTCCCCTCGGTTAGAATGTCGCGCTCTGGCACCCCAGCCATCAAGAGTATCTTCTCGATTTGCTCTGCCTCCGGCACATGCTCGCTCAGGATGCTGCTTGTGCCTCCCGAAATCAGGAACTTGTCGATTTTGCCGAGCCGGTAAAGCTGAAGCGGATGCAGGAATCGGTCTGCCCCCTTGGATGTGTGTATGCGGTCCGAAATGTCTTCGCGGTATGAGGTGACACCCGTCAGGATGACCGCCACATGATGGTGGTTGGTATTTTGCACCGGCACCGCGCTTACCTCCCACGCCCGAAAGGCCTCATTGGCCAGAAAGGGATTGGAGAACACAAGCAGCAGCACGATCGCAGCCAGCAGGCTATACCGTTTCCACCGCAATGAATTCATAAAAAGAGCCAGAAAAAGCAGCAGCAGCACCCAAATGAGGGGCATCAACAGAAAGTCAATCGTTTTGGATAAAATGAAGAACATCGCCTGGAGTTTATAAGAAACGCAGCAGCAATCCATCAGAGCTGTCCTTTGCGGACAAACCTCTAGGAAACGCCAGCTTCGCGTTGGCAAGATAAACAAGTATGCCGGAAGCTAAAAACGCCCGTTCCTTCTGGCACTGCTAGAAAAACTTGCGGAACAGCCAAAGCAACAGAGAGAACAGGATACTGAGTAGCAGCATGCTGGCAATCGGGGCATAAAAGCGCATATTTTTCCGCTCTATCCGGATATCGCCGGGCAGGTGGCCAAACCAGCTGAATTTATCTCCTGCCAGCCATACCACTAGCCCAACGAGCACCAGCAGCACGCCAAGCAGCACAAGCATTTTACCGAGAGGAGGCATCTTTTATATATGAGCTGTCGAGGTATAATCGAATGTATAAACTGGTACGCGCACAGCCAAGCGGTGGATTGAGCAGGTATGACTCAAGCATTCCGAACCAGCCATGCTACCATTTAACCTTATCTGAAACTGGCGCGCAGGCCGACATCAAAACTGACGATATCCCAGGCCGTCAGCGACTTGTCCTTTACAACGGAGGTAACGATCAGATCATACGTGCTGACATCGCCATACAGGCTCAGTTCCCGGAAGTTCCTGCTGTTAGGCAGACTGTAGTTCAGGGCCGGGCCGAGGCTGCCCGTCAGGCGCAGGCTGCTCGTCCACCAGTAATAGTCGTTGGTTGGGTAGGTATTAGACCAGTTTGTGGAGAACTGACTCCTGAAATAATAACTCAGCCCAAGCCCGAACCGGAGAGGTGTCAGCGAAAAGTTGTTCTTCAGCGGAACCTTGCGGAATGGCTTGTATACCCCTTTCAGGGTGAGTATATGAAGTTTCTCCTCCGCCTCAAATTCTGGCACATACCCGTAAAACAACTCAGCGTTCAATTTGTCGTGGGCAAAGCTGTAGCTGGGCGCTACCGCAAACATGCCGATGTTGCCTGCAAACTGCAGCGTTACCGCGTCCGGGGCATACCACTTGCGGGCTGTGGCGCTGCTGATCTCCGTGTTTTGGGCCTTGCTAAGGTATGGGGCCGCCAGAAGACACAGCAGGAAAAGGGCTTTATGAAAGTTCATGCGGAAGGGGTCCTAAAAGATAGTGCGTTCGAAGGTTACTTGGCTGCCGATCACGGTAAACACCAGATACTCGCGGTCCTCGGCGGCGGCCGTTTCTACGAAAGGCACTTTCCCGTCAGGGGATATATACTGGTTGAAGCTGTGGTTGTGGCCATGCAGCGAGTACCGCACGCCATACCGGCTGATCAGTTGATGATACCGGTCCGACTTCTCGGGGCCAAACTCAAAGTTTTTCGGAGGGATATGCGACAGCACGAAAATGTTCTCGTAACCGGCTGCGGCAACGAGCTCTTTCTCAAGCCAATCAAGGTCAGGCGCCTGCTTGTCGAACTCGATGTAATTGGTGTTCAGGAGGATAAACTTGCTGTTCCCGACGGCGAAGCTAGTATTAAATTCCCCATACATCGCCCTGAAAGCCTGCTGCCCGTTGTTCACGGCATCGTGGTTGCCGATCACGGCCACGTAGGGCACGCCGATAGTCTTCATATCCTGATGAATGAGCTTGAGTTCTTTGGCCAGACCGAAATCGGTTAGGTCGCCGCCTACGAGCGTGAAGTCTACGTCGCGGCGCGCCCGGATGTGCTTTGCCATGGCTTCGTTTTCCTCATAAAAGCCCTGCAGGTCCGCCGTCAGGATAAAACGCAGGGTATCGGAGGGCGAGATGCCAAGCGACTCGATTTTGGCGATGTTGCGGGTGTTTAACTCCTTTTCGTCGTCGGCCAGCCGGATTTCATAGGGGCTGTACTCAAACTCTTCGCAGGCTGGTGCAACCAGAGCCAGTAGCAGACAGGCAATCCATACCCGGGCGGACAGGTTAGGCAAGGGTAACTTTTTAAGCATTTTTTGTTTTTAGGGCAATTTCTAATCTGTAATACCAGATACCCCATGCGAATGTTTCGGGCGTGTATCGCAAAACCTCCTTATATTCAAAAAAAATTATATAAATAGAGTCAGATACTGTAATAAACCCTCCTCCCCCGAAGTATACGGGCCAGAGATCGTTTATGAGAAGGCGCACCCGGTAGAGGCAGATAATAGGGCCTGCACCGCGCAACTTAGCCCTGAAAATCGTAAATTTGGATTCTGTTGGCAACCCTAAATCCCCGAATCCTTGAAAGTATGCATTGCTGAGAAACCGAGTGTAGCCCGTGAAATTGCCCTTGTGATTGGCGCAAAATCCAGAAAAGACGGCTATTATGAGGGTAACGGCTACCAGGTCACCTGGACTTTCGGCCACTTCTGCACCCTGCGCGAGCCCGACGATTACCGGCCCGAGTGGAAGCGCTGGAGCATGTATGACCTGCCCATGCTCCCTGAGCGCTACGGCATCAAGCTGATCAAGAACAAGGGTGTGGAGCAGCAGTTCAACGTCATCAAAAAGCTGCTGGCCTCCGCCGACGAGGTGATCAACTGCGGGGATGCGGGCCAGGAGGGCGAGGTTATACAGCGATGGGTATTGACGGAGGCCAACTACCGAAAGCCTTTCAAGCGCCTCTGGATCTCGTCGCTCACCGAGGATGCCATCCGGCAGGGCTTTGCGCAGCTGCGCGAGGGCTCGGAGTTCGACTCGCTATACCAGGCAGGCAAGAGCCGCGCCATCGGCGACTGGCTCCTGGGCCTCAACGCCACCCGTCTCTTCACGCTCAAGTATGCCAACGGCAAGCAAATGCTCTCCATCGGCAGGGTGCAGACGCCCACGCTGGCCATGCTGGTAAACCGCCACCACGAGATCGCGAACTTCGTGCCCCAACCATACTGGGAGCTCAAAACCGTGTACCGCGACACCACCTTCTCCAGCACCAACGGCCGCTTCCAGAAAGAGGAGGAGGCCCAGAAGATTCTGGACGCCATTCGGGAGGCGGAGCTCACCATCACCGATGTGGAGATCAAGAAAGGGACCGAGTCCCCGCCCAAGCTGTTCGACCTCACCTCGCTGCAGATCGAGTGCAACAACAAACTGAGCCTGTCGGCAGACGAGACCCTGAAAACCGTGCAGAGCCTCTACGAGAAAAAAGTAGTCTCCTACCCGCGCGTAGACACCACGTTTCTGCCCGACGACATTTACCCCAAGATCCCGGGGATACTGAAAGGCCTGAGCAGTTATACCCAGGAGGTGGCCCCGCTGCTGCAAGCCAAGATCAGGAAAACAAAGAAAGTCTTTAACAACAATAAAGTCACCGACCACCACGCCATCATACCTACCGGGGCCGCCGCAGGAGGTCTGTATGGCCGCGAGGGAGATGTGTATGATATCATTACGCGCCGGTTCATCGCGGCCTTTTACCCCGACTGTATCGTGAGCAACACCACCGTGATGGCCGAGTCGGCGGGGTATAGCTTCCGGGTGCGGGGCAAGCAGATACTGGAGCCGGGCTGGCGCGTGATCTATGGCGCTGAGGACGTGAAGTCTGCTGACGCACCCACTGGCAAAGACGGGAAAGAGGAAGAAGAGGCCGCCGGGGTGCTGCCCAATTTTGAGAAAGGGGAGCACGGGCCGCACGAGCCGCTCCTGGACAAGAAGATGACCAACCCGCCGAAGGAGTATACCGAAGCGACTTTGCTCCGCTCTATGGAAACCGCGGGACGTCAGGTAGAGGACGACAAACTGAAGGAGGCACTCAAGGAGAACGGCATCGGCCGCCCCTCCACCCGCGCCGCCATCATCGAAACGCTCTTCAAGCGGCAGTACATCCGGAAGGAGAAGAAGAAACTGGTGCCCACCCAGATGGGCGTCGACCTGATCGGGGTGATCCGGAACCAGACCCTCAAGTCTGCGGAGATGACAGGGCAGTGGGAGCGCAAGCTGCGCCAGATAGAGGGTGGCGAGTTTCAGGCGGCGGACTTCCTGCAGGAACTGCAGCAGTTTGTCATCAGCCTGGTGCAGGAAGTAAAGTACGACCACGCAGCCACCGTGACGCTGGAACCGCAACAGCAGGAAGCAAAAGCCGCTAAACCCGGCAAAAAGACAGCCGCCGCGGGTAAAAAGGAGCCTGCGGGACCCGGGCTTGGCCCCTGCCCTGCCTGCCAGCAGGGTCACATCCTGAAGGGCTCCAAGGCCTTTGGCTGCAGCCGGTATAACGGCGGTTGCCAGTTCCTGATTCCGATGGAGCAGCATGGCAAGACGCTGACAGAAAAGCAGGTGCAGGCCCTGCTCAGCAAAGGCAAGACACCGCTCATCAAAGGGTATAAAGATGCGGCAGGCAATAGTTTCGACGCGGTGCTCAGACTAGACACTGCCCAACAGCTTGTGCTGGAGAAGGCAGAGAAAGCGCCCGACGCGGATCCGTTTGCGCTGTGCCCACGCTGCAGGCAGGGCAGCCTGCTGAAAGGGAAAACAGCCTACGGATGCAGTCGTTTCCGGGAGGGGTGCCGGTTTTTGGTACCGTTTGTTATGGGGGGCAGGCAACTAAGCGAAAAGCAGCTGGCGGCGCTGCTCCTGAAAGGGTCTACCCCAAAAATCAAAGGCTTTGTCTCTGAGAAAACCGGAGAGCCTTTCGATGCCGCCCTCACCCTAAACGAGCAGTGGCAGGTTGTCTTTAAGTTCTAGCCACGTACTTCGCCTTTTATATGCCAGAGGGGGCAAAACATTGCTGTTTTGCCCCCTCTGTTTCTATGGTATGCGAGCCGCTGTTACTTTACGTTAAACGCGACCTCTTTTTCAATGAGGTTGGTGCGCTTGTCTTTCGCGCTGATTTTAAGGGTATAACTCCCGGGCGTGATGTTATCCAGGGCAACCAGGGTATCAAACTCAACCACCGTTTTATGCGGGGCAACTGTGAAGTCTAACAAGGCCTTCTCGCCCTGCACGCCAGACACACTAAAATTAATGTTCTCCACCTCATCCTTATCAACCACCGTCACATATACTTTCAGCCCCTGCGAGGTTGTAATGTTCTGGTTCACTGTCGGGTTATTGATCGTTAGACTCGGCTTCGAACCGTCTGGCTGCAAGTTTCCCTCCTCAAACAGATCCTCACAAGACGAGAGCAGGCAAATGGCTGCCATAGCGGCAAACGCGGTTTTAAATTTCATACAGTTGGCTAAAAGTTTGTGTGCAGTTTCTGCCGTTGCTATTTTGTACTTTTCCCAATACACCCCTGGGCAATCAACTTGCTATAAACTGATTAGCAAAATTAAAAACATTATCTTTAAGTCAAACTACTTGTACAATTTTTTTTCTAAAAAAAGGTTTGTCCCTCCCCTACTCAGCACCTTATAATCAATCATATAACTTAAAATCATACCTCCTGATCCTAATACCTAAGTCAAATTAAGATTATACAATTAAATCACCATTTAGATATAGTGCAATTTGTACCAACACAACCCTACCAACCTGGGTATAAAATAAATTGAACTAAATTATAATTCGATCAGATGAACGCGCAGTCAGAAACCAAGAGCATGAATACAAATATTTGACAGTCATACAATTAACTTTCAAATCATAACTTAAAGCGGATTGAGCCGTAAAAAAGCACACTTAAAAGGCATTGCCCTGGTGATGCTTTTCCGAATCTTTTTTTTAACTATAAACTTCGTAAATCATGAGAAGCTATGAGAATTCGGGCTACAACCCGTATAACAGTAATGAATCAAACCAATCCAGAGGATCTGCCAGAAACTACTATTCCGGCGAATATGACTTAACAAACCGTGACCGTGGGGCTTACAGCTCAAACTCAAACAGAGGCGGCGGTGGTTTTGGCTCAGGCCGTGACTCATATGCCTCTTCCGGCTACGGCGGCACATCGTCTTATGGCGGCGGGTCAGCTGGTTCCAGTAACTACGGCTCATCCAGCAACCGCTTCGACAACGACCGCAATAACTACAGTGGAAGCGGATCCAGCTACGGATCTTCCAACAACCGCTTCGATAACGACCGCAACAACTCTAATTACGGCTCATCCAGCTACAGAAACCGCCACGACAACGATAACGACTGGTGGGATAAAACCAAAAACAAAGCGGAGAACACCTGGGACAGAATGACCCACGATGATGATGACCGTGATTACAGAAACAGAAATTATGGCTCTTCCGGGTCTAGCTATTCGGGGCGCTATGGCTCCGACCATGACCACGACTATGACTCTTCCAGAAGGTATGGCTCGGGCAGCGGCTACGGTTCATCGGCTGGCAACAGCGCCACTTACGGTACAGGCTATAATACCTCTAACTACGGCACCTCTTACGGCTCATCAAGCCACGACAGAGACCGCCACTTTTCAGACAGCGACCGACATCGCCACGACGATGACCATGAACGTGGGTTCTTTGATCGTGCAGGAGACGAGGTAAAATCCTGGTTCGGTGATGATGAGGCTGAGCGCCGAAGAAGAGAAGACGAAATGCACGAGCGTCAGCATCAGAACCGCCATGACAGCGACCGCCAGCGCTATGGGAGTAGCTCCTACGGAAGCACCAATAGCGGACCTCCCTACTCTTACGGATCATCTTCGAAGAGAGATTATGAGTGGTAGTAACTCCGTTGGCCGACCTTATACGTATGGGTTTCATTGGTAAATCTGCGTAGTGTTTTCGGCCGTATGGCACAAACAAAAAACCCGTTGCGATGCAACGGGTTTTTTGTTTGTGCCATATTCATGAACTTTGCTCCCTATATTTGCAACTCATTTGGCTGCCATACACGTATGCCATCCGAGTTTATACTATCCATATTTATACCCAAAACTATCCAGATGAAGAAGACACTGCTAATCGCACTGTTTGCGCTCGCCTCCACGGCTGGCTTTTCGCAGCGCATTGGCCTGAAAGGCGGCGCCACGTATTATACCTTTGCAGGCGACGACGCCAAAGACTACGAATACCGCACCGGGTTTACCGCCGGCCTGATGCTGCAACAGCACATAAACGAACTGGTGGGAGTACAGGTAGAGGCGCTTTATACCTCCAAAGGAGCAAAAATTGACTCGCGCTCAGGCAGTAACGAAATCACAGAATCGTATCGCCTGAACTATGTGGACGTACCACTGCTTCTGCACCTGGCGTCTAACGGCTTTTTTGTGGATCTTGGCCCTCAGGCATCGTTCATCGCGAAGGCCCGGCAAGTACGGGAGCTAACTTCCGGCACTAATACAACTACCTCTAAAACAGATGTGACGGACCATCCCTATACCGTGGATTTCGGGTATGTGGCTGGGCTGGGTTACCGCGCCTCAAACGGCGTCGGGTTGGAGTTGCGCTACAATGGCGGCCTGAAGAAAGTGTACGACGAAGGCCCCTTTGTGGGCAAAGACCGTAAGAACGCTGGTTTTAACCTGATGCTGAGTTACTTTGTAGGGCACTAAAGCACAGAATGCATTACCGCAGAAACAGCGAAGCCCCGGCCATTAGGCCGGGGCTTCGCTGTTTCTGCGGTAATGTGAAGCGTCTCGCTTAGGCTGTCCGCTTCAACTGCTTATTTCGGTTCAGTGGCGTAAATGTACTCAATGTCCTTAAAGGTTTCAGCAGTCACCTCAAGGTTTCGGAGCAGGCCCTCTTTGATATCGTATACCAGACCGTGCAGTTTGGGCGGCTGCTCAGAATGCATGGCATTCTGGATGATGGAGGTCTTGGACAGGTTATGCACTTGCTCGATCACGTTTAGCTCAACCAGCCTGCGCAGACGCTGCTCCTCATCGTCAATGCCCGAGATTTCGCTCTCATGCAGGCGAATCACGTCTTTTATGTTGCGCAGCCAGTTGTCGATCAAGCCGAACTGCTTATTACCCGCAGCAGCAGCTACCCCGCCACAACCGTAATGGCCGCACACAATAATGTCTTTCACCTTCAGCACCTCCACAGCATACTGCAGCACTGACAGCAGGTTCATGTCTGAATGCACAACCAGGTTAGCGATGTTGCGATGCACAAACATCTCGCCTGGTCCTGTTCCGGTAATCTGACTAGCCGGTACACGGCTATCAGAGCAGCCAATAAAAAGGTACCGTGGCTCTTGGCCTTTTGCCAGCTTCACGAAAAAGTCCTTGTCTTCGGCTTTTTTCTCTGCTACCCACTTCTTATTGTTCTCAAATATCTTTTGCATCGTTTCTCTGTTTATAAAACTCAATTTAAGATTTTCAAATTTTTATATGCCCATGGAAGGGCCTAGTGCATGTCCATCACCTCAACCTCCGGCACGTTGTGCACCTCCACGACAATGTCGCGCTCGTGTGCCGTCTTTTTAAACTCATGGATAGCCTCCATCACATCGTAGTCTATATAGGCTGAGTTCTCTCCGTCGATGATCACGTGGCTGTGCGGCGGCAGCTTGTCCAGGGTTGTGATGATACTGGCCTTGTTCAGGAACGACACGTGCTCGCTTAGTTTGATACGGATAACGTCTTTCTCAGGATGGTCCTCTCTGTGGTAAAAGTAAGGCGACTTGTAGTTCGCTTTCAGAATATAGAAGATACCTACGGCCAGCCCGACGCTGATACCAATCAGCAAGTCTGTGAACAGGATCGCAAGCACCGTCACGATAAACGGCACAAATTGCTCGTGGCCCAGTTTAAACTGCGTTTTGTAAAGAGCAGGGCGGGTTAGCTTATACCCCACCACCAACAGCACCGCCGCCAGCGCCGACAGCGGGATCAGGTTCATGAACTCAGCTATCAGCAACACCGACGATGCCAGGAAAAGACCATGCACAAAGGCCGAAACCTTCGTTTGCGCGCCGGTAGCCACGTTCGTGGAACCCCGCACAATCACGGCCGTCATGGGCAAACCGCCCAGCAGGCCCGCCACTATGTTACCGACACCCTGGGCCTTTAGCTCACGGTTCGTGGGCGTGCGGCGTTTGTGAGGGTCTAGTTTGTCAATCGCCTCAACACTCAGTAGCGTCTCGAGGCTGGCCACAATGGCAATCGTGAAAGCAACGATGTAGAGCTGCGGGTTACCAAGCTGATCCAGGCTCAGAAAGTCCAGCTGCTCTGTTAGGCCTGAAAACCCGTCGATGATGGGCAGACTCACCAGGTGCGTAGACGCCACCGCCAATTCTGGCACAAAGTTAACGAACAGGTAATTGGCAATGATAGAAACCAACACAGCCACCAATGCGCCCGGCACCAGCCTCAGCACTTTATTCTGCTTGATAGAAGGCCGGTCCCATACCAGCAGGATGGTCAAGGCGATAACCCCGATGATTAAAGCGCCAAGCTGGATGTTCGAGAAGGTATAAGCCAGTTCCGAGAATGTGTTGCGCCCATCGGGCTGGAAAAAGCTAAACTCACCGAAAAAGTCTTCGTCAGCACCCATGAAATGCGGAATCTGCTTCAGGATCAGAATTAATCCGATAGCCGCCAGCATCCCCTTGATAACCGAGGAAGGGAAATAAAGCCCGATAACTCCGGCTTTCAGGAAGCCCAGCACCAGCTGCAGAAAACCAGCGATCACAACAGCCAACAAAAATGCCTCATATGAACCCAGCGTTTCGATACCGTTCAGCACAATAACGGTAAGTCCGGCGGCAGGACCGCTCACGCTGAGCTGCGAGCCGCTTAGCCAAGAAACCAACACACCGCCCACAACTCCTGTTACGATACCTGCAAAAAGCGGGGCCCCGGAGGCGAGCGATATCCCCAAACACAGGGGAAGAGCCACAAAAAAGACAACCAGGCCTGCCGGAATGTCCTGTGAGAGATGGGCTAAATAAGAGGGATTATACTGTTTATCTTTCATAATTTTAATTTCGTCTTGCCCCTATACCTGCTTCGCGCACGCTACAGCTAGACGTATGGCACACCTTAAGTTTATACCCACAAACATAGGGATGCAACATTAAGGCCGGATTAAAGCGAAATTAAAATGAGATTAAAATCAGCTATAATTAGGTATAAATCGATAGGCCTGCGGTAGCCGGATGATTACCTCCGTGCCTTCATTGATGATGGAGTTCACAGTGATTGAGCCGCTGTGTAGCTTCAGGATGCGCTCGGCAAGCGGCAGGCCTATGCCGTGCCCCGTGATGTTGCGGGCGTTGTCTGCCCTGAAAAAAGGCACGAACACATGCTTCAGGTCTTCCTCTGAAATACCCAGCCCACGGTCCTGCACCTGCAGCGCCACATCCTGCTTGCCCACCACGATGCGCCCCGTGGCCACCTTGCCCGATGGCGAGAACTTCACGGCGTTCTCCAGCACGTTGAGCACGGCGATCAGGAGGAGCGCCTCGTTGCCGCGCACCACCAGCCGGTCCTCCTCATCCGGGAAGTTGGCGAAGTCAATGTCGATGCGGGCGTCGGGCCGCCGCTTCAGGGCCTGGTCGCGCGCCATCCATACCAGCTCGTCGAAGCGCAGGTATGTCTGCGTGATTTTGGAGGTGTCGATGCTGGCCTGGGCAATCTGCAGCAGCCCGTTGGAGAGGTCTGCCAGCAGGCGGGCATCCTCCAGCGTCGACTGCAGCACGCGTTGGTACTCTTCCGGCTCGCGCGGCTTCATCAAGGCCACGTCCAGCTCCCCGATCATGGCGGTAAGCGGGGTGCGCAGCTCGTGCGAGGCGTTGGACACGAAGGTGCTTTGCATCTCAAAGGCCAGTTCGAGGCGGTCCAGCATGTTGTTAAAGGTCTGGGCCAGCTCGGATACCTCATCCTGCCCCTTGTCGTTGCTGAGGCGGCGGCTCAGGTCCCTGGCGCTGATCTGCTCCACCTCCTGCAGCACTTTTATGATCGGCAGCATGGCCTGCTGCGAGAAAGCCCATCCTGCCACCACCACCACCACCATCGACCCGAAGAAGCCCACGATCAGGATGACTTTCAGGTGCTGCAGCTTGCGCAGGCTGTAGGCATCCACAGAGGATGCCAGCACGATAAAGTCGCCCTGGTTGTCGGGGTAGTATACGCCTACCACCTGCCGCTCGTGCGCGTCGTACTGCAGCATTTTTTTCTGGCTAATCTTTGCAAGCAATGCCGGTGTCACGCCCAGATCCCCCTCCCCCTTCGAGAAGATCAGCTCCCCGTCGGTTCGGTAGATCCGGATGGCCTCATACGGCAGTTCCTGATAATAGCTGATCTGGTTGAGCCGTCGCTGCTTTGGCCCCACCTCGTCTGCCTCCAGAATGTGCCGGGCCACGATGGTGGTGCGTCGGCGGATGCGCGTATAAAAGTCGTCCTGGCGGTAGAGGGAGGTGAAGTAATACACCACCAGCGAAAACAGAAGCAGGATGAAGGCAAAAATACCGGCAAACTGCAGCGTGAGCTTTGATCGGATCGTCATGCGTTGCTCTCCTCTTTCAGCACATACCCCATCCCTACCAGGGTATGGATCAGCTTGGTGTGGTGCGCTTTGTCTACTTTCTTGCGCAGGAAGTTGATGTATACGTCGATCACGTTACTGCCTGTGTCGAAGGACGTTTCCCATACCTGCTCCGTGATGTCCACGCGCGAGACCACCCGCCCCCGGTTGCGCATCAGGAAATGCAGCAGCGAAAACTCGCGGGCAGTCAGGTTGATGGGTTTGCCCGCCCGCAGCACCGTTTTCCTGGTCAGGTCCAGCTCCAGGTCGGCCACGCGCAGCACCTCACCGGCGGGCACCTCCGCGCCACGGCGCTTGAGCGCCCGTATGCGGGCCAGCAGCTCCTTAAACTCAAAGGGCTTTGTCAGGTAATCGTCGGCGCCTGCGTCGAGCCCGGTTATTTTGTCGTCGGTGCTGCCAAGCGCGGTCAGCATCAGGATCGCGACCGTGGTGTTGTGCTGCCGGATCTGGCGGCAGACGTCCAGCCCGCTGATGTTGGGCAGGATAACGTCCAGAATCACCAGGTCATAGTCGTGCTGCAGCGCCAGCCGCACCCCAAACGTGCCGTCATAGGCCTGGTCGACTTCGTAGGTCTGCTCTTCCAGGCCTTTCTTGATAAAGGAGGCAACCTTGGGTTCGTCTTCTACAAGTAATATCTTCATGGGTTGTCAGGCAATATACTGGGCCCCGCTTTGTTTACGGAAGTTGCGCCGGGTGCCGCTATGGCAAAGATACCACGCAGGGGCAAAATCAGCAGTTTATATATCCCCCGGCTTTTCTTTTCGTTTGACTACCTATGGCACACGAGCACCACGATCATACAGGCCACCATCACCATGGGGCCAGCGACAATATAAAGGTAGCATTCTTCCTCAACCTGGGGTTCACGATTCTGGAAATCTTCGGGGGGCTGTGGATCAACAGCGTCGCGATTCTCTCGGACGCCCTGCACGATCTGGGTGACTCACTTTCGCTGGGGCTGGCCTGGTATTTCGAGAAAGTGGCTAAGCGCGGCCGCGACCAGCAGTTCACTTTCGGTTACAAGCG
This sequence comes from Pontibacter sp. E15-1, assembly GCF_022601975.1. Lineage (GTDB taxonomy): Bacteria > Bacteroidota > Bacteroidia > Cytophagales > Hymenobacteraceae > Pontibacter. The sequence goes on along the minus strand of NZ_JAKVIR010000043.1, from coordinate 19,566 downwards.
GTTTTCGCTGCTGGGTGCAGTCATCAATTCGGTGGTGCTGCTGGTGGGTTCTTTCTTTGTGCTCTCCGAGGCCATCCCACGCATTTTTAACCCGGAGCCAGTCAACGCCGTCGGGATGATGGGGTTTGCCGTGCTCGGCATCGTAGCCAACGGGGCCGCCGTGTTGCGGCTGAAGGGAGGCGACTCTCTGAATGAGAGAGTGGTGCGGCTGCACCTGATGGAGGATGTGCTGGGCTGGGTAGCCGTGTTGCTTGGCGGTATCGTGCTGTATTTCTTCGACTTCCCGGTCATCGATCCGCTCCTGTCTGTCGGCATCACCCTATACGTGCTGTACAACGTGGTGCGCAACCTGCGTCAGAGCATGAAGATCCTGCTGCAAGCCACGCCGCAGCACATTGACCCAAAGGAAGTAGAAAAAAGGCTGGTGGAGGTGCCCGACGTGCATTCCATACATGACCTGCATATCTGGACGCTGGACGGCAGCTATAACGTGCTGACGCTGCACGCGGTGGTGCCGCCCGCATTGCAGGTGGAGCAGACAGAAGCGCTAAAGAAACGCATGCGCTCTGCCATGGCCGATCTGGACATCCAGCATGTGACCGTTGAGCTGGAGACCACTGAGGAAAAGTGCAGCCACGAGGGCCCGCTTTAAGATACTGGCCAGCAGGCAGTACATACCCGCACCCCAAGGTGAATTTCTGGAAGTCTCCCTTATGCGGCTCGCCGGGTCACACCAGACGTATGATTCAGGAAGCTGGCGCTGGTCGTTTCCCCCGAAAGCCACCGCCAGCCCTAAAAGCTGTCTGTTGTTATACCTCAGTCGGCTTCCCCAAAGCCGCTGCCCTAATTTTGGTTCAGGTGCACCGCCTCGCGGATCAGGTTGCCAAAATACTCTTCATCAATGTCCTCCAGTGTCCGGATTTTGATGTGCGGATTCTGGCCGTTGCGGCTTACCAGCCTGCGGTGCGGGTCCGACAGCTCTTTCCCCCTGAAAAAGCCGAAATGGATGCCGCTGCGCGAGGAAGCAAAGTAGCAAACTGGCCCATAGAAGAAATAACAGGCGCAATCCCAGCGCACGCTCTCTTCCAGGTGGGCCACTGATCCTTTGATGATGCGCCTGACTGCTAAAGCCAGTTTTTGCTTCTCGGGCGCCAGGGAATTGATGTACTCATTTACTTGGTTGGTTGATGTTCTGCTACGCATAATATAAGGTGTCTGTCAGGAACTGTCGCTTAATCATGTAATATAATGATATTTTAATATATACATTAAAACGGCCTTTCAGGTTTACCTATTCTGAGATTATTTTTAGCTTTACTAAATAATAATTCACACTGACTATATAAATAATACCGCTTAACCCAAATACAGCAAAACGGGCTGTTAAGCCACTTTACGTCTTCGTTTGCGCCAGTGCCTGAAGCAGGCGTTGTTCCAGGTTATGCAGCGGCACATACCCATCCGCCAATTTCTCAAACCCTTGCTTTGTCTGCAGAAACAGGCTTGGGAAGGTATCCGCTCCTAGCTCATCCACATAATCAAATTCCTCTTCCAGTTGGCGCATAATCTCGTCTGACTCAAAAAGCGCCAGAAACAGATTCTCCCTGATGCCAAACAGCCCCACCAGGTGCACCAGCACCGCCGTGTCTTTAAGGTCCAGGCCGTCGGCATAAAAGGCAGAGTGAAACGCCCGCAGCACCTCCAGGGTCAGGACGGGCCGCAGAAGCCGCACACAAAGCAGGGCACGGCAAGCAGGCTCGGTATTGTACACAAAGTCTGCCCGTGTAAAAAAGCGGAAATCGAATGGGAGATAGGCCTCTTCCTGCACGCGGTGCCAGCTCACGGCCATACTGCCTTTTTCCTGGCGACTGAGCGGCTCGGCGGCGGTTGCCTGCACATCACCGAAGCATACCTTCACCTTCAGCCGCCCGTGCCAAAGCGCATGCAGGCGGCGCACCACCGGCGTAAAACCATAGCACCAGGCGCACATGGGGTTGGTGACATATAGAAGTATGGGGGCAGGAGGCGCGTGCATCATACATGTCTTGTCTTGGTTGAACTGTTTTACCGCAGCCCGTGACTTAGAGTTGTGTGCGTGGCAACAATGAGAGCCGCCTCCATGGCTGGCGGAGACTCCAAATAGAGCTTAACTATAAATCATTCTCACGGTCATACCCCCGTCGATGGTGAGCGTTTGCCCCGTTATGAAACCGGCTTTATCCGAGCAGAGAAACAGGGCCGCCTCCGCGATATCTTCGGGCATACCTACCCGCCCGACAGGGTGCTGCTCCTTGTCGTGGGCAGCGTGCTGCGGCGTGTGCCGCCGGCTTTTCTTTTGCCACTCCCCCACCTCGATCCAGCCGGGCGCAATGGCGTTTACCCTAATGCGCTCAGCGGTAAGGCTCACTGCCAGCGAATGCGTGAGGGCCTCCAGCCCACCCTTCGAGGCGGAGTACGGAAAGGTGTTGGGCTCAGACATGAAGGCGCGCGTGCTGGAGATGTTCAGAATGGCTGGGTGTTCGGCTCTTTGCAACAGTGGAAGCGCATATTTGGCACAGAGCAGCGGCCCCCGCAGGTTCACGGCCAGCACCCGGTCAAATTCGGCCATCTCCATCTCTTGCAGCGATCCTACGAACGGGTCTGCTATACCAGCGTTATTCACCAGGGCATCCAGTTGGCCATACGCTTCGGCTACCTGGCGCAACAGTGCGCTCACTTGTTCTTCAGAGGCCACATCGCATGGAATGTACTGTGCCTGAAGGTTCTGTTTGGAGAGTCGCTGCAGTGCTTCCGCTCCGGCTTCAGCGTCTTTATCAGCCAGCACGACCCTGGCTCCTGCTTGCGCGAAAGTCTGCGCCATACCCAGGCCTATACCCTGCGCACCGCCCGTAATCAATACAGTTTTAGCGGTATAATATTCTTTCATTAGTAGTATAGCTTGTAATTTTGAATAGACAACCTGATAACGCCTTGTGGCAGGAAATATATGTATTAACTGTTTATATTGAGAGTACCCGATGGCTTTTATCTCCACGCCCGTGGTATGTGTCTCCCGGAAAAACCGGGAACATAATGCTACAACCTGGATTTGGGATACATACAATCGGTATAAAGAAAGCTGTTCCCTGTTACTTAAGATTATATTTATTGTGTTGGTTTAAATAGCATGATGCTTATAGCAGGTAAATGATTGGTTTTTTGCTTTAGAAATGCATGTTGTTCTGCGCATTATCCTTCTGTTTATGGTTCGTAATGTGCCTGATGGATGATTGCCCATATTTTATTTGCCATTCTTGACTATCTTAAAGCTGTAGCAGTGAGGACAATAAATCTGGATTCGTAGCACACATCCTTTTCTAACAACTCTCTGCTGTTTTTTTCTCCATTATACTTTTTAAAGCACCATCATATAAATATCTCCTGTAAAATTATACTTATACAAGAAAAGAGCGTATGTGTGATTAATTTATTAAAAATCTAACCACTTGTAAATAAAACAGATGCATAAAAAAAGGCTCAGGCCGTACCTCCCCCAAAGAACATCCATAAGTAATCTGGCATTAGTGGGTAGATTTATATTTGTCTTGATTCCATTTGTGCTGTTTATCGGAAACAGTCTGGCGCAGGTGGCAGGAGCTCCTTCCTCACTTCCTGAAGTAAAATACCATTTAACGGCAAGGCCGTGGCAACCCCTTAACATATCACGAGAGGCGTACCTGGACAGGGTGGAGGGAATCGTGCGCGCGAGCGTGAAGTTCCAGAATTCCAAGGGAGCTGTCATCGACCCCTACAGTCACAGTGAGATTCAGTATGCCACGCCTTATTTTGCCTATGCCGTGGGCACTTTGCTTTCGGCGGGTCGCGCTATGGATTTACTGGCTGCAGGCGTGGCTGCCATGAACAGCGCCACCGCCGACGTGGCCGGTGGGAGCAAATCTATACCGGATAACCACGGTGAGTTCTTTCTGGCGCCCCTTGCCAGCGCCATTCCCCTTTATGCTTCACACGTTTCCACATCACAGCTCCTGGCATGGAAGAAAAGGATGGAAATGCCTGTAGAGGCAATCCTCCGAGGGCCGACCCATAACTGGAGAACTTATGCAATGAAGGGGGAATGGTACCGTGCAAAAAACGGATTCATAAACAAAGCCGCCGGGGTCGGCTGGGTGGAAAGAAACTGGGAAAGCACGCAAAAAAGCCGGCTGACAAGGAACCCGTGGAATTTTTACCGCGACACTTCCAGCGACCCGGATACGTGGCCTTATGAATCGGCAGCAAGGGGCAACCTTCTTGCAATGGTTGCTGAGGGATACGACGGAGCCTCCCGAAACGACATGCTGGATGCCCTGAAAAAAGGAACCCAATCCAGCCTTTTGTTGCAGGATCCCTCAGGCCAGGGTGTTGCCGGGGGGCGCAGCGGCAACCACACCTGGAATGACATCGTCCTGGCGAACGGATATGAAACAATGGCAGAGCTAGTGCATCAGGAGGGAGATGTGCGCTTGGCAGGCCAGTACCGTCGTGCCGCCGCACTGGGTTTTGAGAGTGTGCAGCGGTGGAGAAGAGCGGATGGCACGTACTCGGTCACCAAAAACCATTTTGACCCGGCAGAAAGAACCCGGTATGCCCCCTATAGCCATTTCACCAACTACAATGGCTACATGATGTATCACATGGCAGAGAATTACCTGAGACACGTCTCCGACATACCGGAACAACCTGCCCCCAACGAGATAGGGGGCTACACCCTCGTCAGTGACCTGGGCTTGGCAACAGCGGTCGCAAATGCAGGAGGCATGCAGATGCAGGTTAGCCTGCGGGGATCTGCGGCATCCGCTTACAGCCAGTACTGGACAGCCCTGGGAGTAGTGCGTCTCGGCAGGACGGGATGGGACTCCCGCCTCGGGCCGTCGGATGGGGTGAGGGAAACAAAACACAGACTGGGGGTCTCTTTTGCCCCGACCTTCCTGGAAGACGGTGAGTGGATCCGGTTGGCTAGCCTGCCCGACCGTTACGAGGCTTTCTTCACGACCCAGTTCACACATCCGCTGCTAGTGCGCTGCCGGGTGGAATACCGGCCTAAAAAAGGGGAAGTAGGCCCTGCCTTTACGAATGATTTCACCGTTACCCCTGACGGTATCCTCTCCACGCTTACCTCTGGCTCAACTGCAACTGAGTATGGCATCACGTGGCCCCTACTGACGTTTGACGGCGCCGACAGCCTTGACACCAGTATGACACCACACATGGCAAGCGTGTCCTTTCCCGGTGAAGCAGATCAGCAGAACTTCATCGCCTTGCATCCCTCACCGACTATAACAGCCACGGACGCTGTACGGAGGAGCTCGTATGGGGACTTGCTTCCGGTGAGAATGGTTTCTGATACTCCCGCAAATGTCACGTTTATCTACCCACGCGGCCCGGGGGACCCTTCCGCAGAAGCCGTCCGGAAGAGCTATCGCTCTTCGGGAAATGATTTCTCCACGCTTGTGGGAAGGGTCAGGGGGAATACCTACGTAGGCAGAACCTCTGCCGGGGGCGAGGGGACGGGCATTGACCTGAATAATGACGGTGCTGCTGACGTAACCTTCAGCCTATACTGCGGATTTATGCTGCAATTAAGGGAAGACTCCGTTTACAGAATAGAGGCGGACAGGGCTGTCATTGCCACTGTACAGGGGCAAACTATACACCTTGAGGCCTATACCCCTGTGGATATCCGTCCGAACGTGCAGGCCAACATTCGCATCAACGTAGGTGGCCTCCCGTTCACAGACAGCCTTTCACGAGTATGGAGTGGCGATGTCTTCTTCAGCGGGGGAGTTGTCACGTCTAAGGTTTTCGATGTGGAGGGAACTGTGGATGACAGTCTGTACCTGCACTACAGGTATGCCTTACCCGAGGCCCCTCTCAGCTTCAGCATTCCGGTAAGCAGCGGAGGCCTGTACCGGGTAAGGTTGCACTTCGTGGAGCCCTATTTCGGTGCGCCTGGGAGTGTTGCGGGCGGGGCCGGCAAACGCGTCTTTCATGTGGACCTGGAAGGTAAGCGGGTGCTGAGCAACTATGACATCTACAAACAGGACGGAGTGGGCAAGGCCGTGGTGAAAACCTTTGAGGATGTTCTGGTGACCGACGACTCCCTCAGTATTTCCTTTATCTCTGAGGTGAACAATGCGATCATTTCAGCCATAGAAATCGAAAAAGTCTCTGAGGAAACGGTACAGAACACGAAGGAGGCCAAGCTGTCTGCCACTGCTGAAGAAGATCAAAACGACGTTTTACAGCTGAAGGTATATCCCAACCCAAATTCTAGTGATAGGGTGTATGTGGAGTTGAGAAACTTCGCTGAAAATGAAGCTGTCACCCTCACCCTGCATGATGAGTCGGGTCGTCTTGTCACGTCTGTTCCACTGGTCACTGATAAGCACGGTGCCTCCAGATCAGAGATACGCATACACAATGGCATGAGCCGAGGCCTCTATCTTATCAGAGCACAATCCGTATCGGGTCACAAGCAGTCGAAGCTGGTAATCGAGTAAACGCCAAGGGCAATACCACCATACCTGTTTTAAACCTGCTTTGTAAACTGAGAGGCTACTGCCCGTAGAAGTAAGATGCTCGTTTCCTTGTAAACATACAAGGCGGGCATCCTATTTTCTCAGCTTAGCCCGTATTTTCAATCCCGATTATATCTCTTTGGGCAAGATAGGCCCGACGGTTGGCCTATCGACCGCGGTGTAAATACCGTTGGCCTCTGTATGTATACTCTTCCTCATGCTATTGCCTTGCGCCCTAAATAAGGCTTGCCAGGCGGAAATTGCCAGCCAGTCGGATGTATACCTGGCAGGCCATACCTAAAAAAGGCAACGGCTTCCCAAAACTGAGAAGCCGTTGCCTTTTTTAGGTTACTGTGTGGCGGTGCTTATTTCTTTCCAGAGGACGCTGATGCGCCGGACTGGGGTATAAAGCGCACTGTCTTCAGCACATGGTTCTGGCCTGAGGTCCCCTCAACTGACTTCACCACGATATAGAAATCGTGCATCTTGTTGTCGGTAACAGGCTGTAGTGCGATGGTGGTGGTGTTTGGCTGCCGCTCACCGCTCAGGCGCATTTGGCCTTCCCCGATCTTCTGTCCGGTTGGCTTGTCCAGGCGCACTTCAAAGTTATACTGGCTTTCCTGCCCGTTTCCGATTCCCATCAGTTCCACGCTGCCGATATTGGTGAGGTCGAGTTGCGGCGTTTTGGCCCAGCCCTGTGCCCCTGGCAGTATAAGGTAGGTGGCTCCGCCAAACTCGACTTTGTTAAAGCCTTCCACAGTTGTGAAATCGGCTGCGTCGAGGGCGCTGCTGCGCAGGTATACCACCGTGCCGCCAGACAAAGGCTTAATGCCGGTTCCGCCCTGGTCGGTATATGTGGCGACAAGCTTCAGCACCGTGTTGTCCTTCTTGTTCGGGTCTGGCTTCGGCACAATCTCGCCGCTTGCCGGCAACGACTTGCGGGTGCTGCCGTCACTGTTGAGCGACATGATCCACTGCACGATCTGGCGCGAATCGCCCTCTTTCAGGTTCGGGTGCGCAGGCATGGCCGCCTCTCCCCAAACGCCGCTTCCGCCTTTGATGATCTTTTCGATCAGGTGCTGACGGGCACCGCGTTCTTTTGCGTAGCGCTTGGCCACCTCCGTGTACGACGGCCCTATCGACTTGTCGTTGATGGCGTGGCAGGCCTTGCAATCCAGGCTCAGCATCAGGTTCTTGCCCAGCATCTCTTCCGACACCACCTGGTGGCCCATTGAGGCACCGGCCAGGTCTTTGCCTTGCACGTAATCTGTGGAGATGTACAGGTTGGCGGGGTCTATCTCGCTGTCTGCATCCGTTGCCTTCACCTGGTACTGCACCGGCTGGTTATCGAAATAGAAACTCTTGTTGCCCTGCAGCGTGATGGCTACTTGCGGCTGCTCGTTTCCGGCGTAAACAGTCAGCTCCTCGCTCTTGGAGGATGCCTTGTTCGTGTCAAACACCTCCACGCTGATGGTATGGTCGCCTTTGGCCGCGAAGGTATGGGTAAGCGTTGACTCAGTGGTTTCTTTCACTTCCTTGTCCACCTTCCATACATAGCGCATCTTGTCGTTCTCCGGGTCTTTCGCCTCTACTTTCACGGTCACGGAAAGCGGCGCTTTGCCGTTCATGCGGTCAGCCGTGATGCTGGCGATATTCGGAGGACGGTTACCAGACAGGTAGTCGATGCGCGACAGGCCGGAATCCGCATTTTTGGCGAACCAGCCTGAGCCGTACTCCAGTATATATAGCTTTCCGTCCGGGCCCACTTCCATATCGATGGCACCAGCCAATTTCAGGCCGGGCATAAAGGGCTCCATCTTTTCGAAGGTGCCGTCTGGCAGCATAGTCACGGCTTTTATCCATCCGCGCATCCACTCATATATAAACAGCTTGCCGTCGTAGTAAGACGAGTAGCGGGTATCCTCCGGATAGAGGTCTGAATAGTAGACAGGGCCCGTCATGGCGTTGCGGCCGCCGGTGCCTACCTCCGGGAAGTCCGGAGACTCCGCATACGGGTACCAGATCATGGCGGGTTGTGCGGCTGGCAATTCCCGCAAACCAGTGTTGTTGGGAGAGTCGTTCACAGGCTTGGCTGGGTCATATAGCGGCCCGGTCTTGCCTGTGGCGTAATCATAACGGTGGTACGGGTAGTTGTCACCGATAAACAACGGCCAGCCATAGTTACCGGCTTTGCGTGCCTGGTTCATTTCGTCATACCCTCTCGGGCCGCGCACGTCCAGACTGTCGGCACCGGCATCAGGGCCTACCTCGCCCCAGTACAGGGCCCCGCTTTTCTGGTCTACCGAGATGCGGTAGGGGTTGCGGTGGCCCATGGTATAAATCTCGGGGCGCGTCTTGGGGTTGTTACCCGGGAACAGGTTGCCCTCCGGGATGGTATAGGTGCCGTCTTCTTTTACCTTAATGCGGATAATCTTGCCTCTCAGGTCGTTGGTGTTCGACGAAGACCGACGGGCGTCATACTGCTCATGCCCCGGACGGTCGTCCAGAGGCGCGTAGCCGTGGTTCACGTAAGGCTGCCCCTTTTCGTTGAAAGGCGTGGAGTTGTCGCCGGTAGACAAATACATGATGTTGCCGGGCCCGAAGGCAATGGAACCGCCGGTGTGGCAGCAGATATTGCGCTGCGAGTAGAGCTGCAGCATCACCTTCTCCGACTTCATGTCGAGCTTGCCGTTCTTGTACACAAACCGCGACAGGCGGTTCACAGAGGTGTCCATCGGGCTGTAATACATGTAGATGAAGTTGTTCTTGCTGAAGTTAGGGTCAGCGGCCAGGCCCATCAGGCCTTCCTCGGCGTTCACGTCGGGCACTGTAGTTTTGTGGTACACGTCCAGTGCGCCTACCTGCGTCACTTCTCCTGTTTCCTTGCTAAAGAGCATCAGCTCGCCGCGGCGCTGCGCCACCAGGATGTCCAGGTTCGGCAGGATCGCCATCTCCGTCGGCTCGTAGAAGCCCCCCTTGTTCAGTACCGTCTGCACGAAACGGTCGCTTTCCGGCACGCGCTGAGAGGCAGCCTTCTCATAGTCCAGGTTCTCATTTTTGCCCATGGCGTACTTAATGCCGCCCAGCACGTGCTTCATAAAATCAGCGTCCTGGTACGACTCATCGGTATGGCCCAAACCGGTATAAAACGTGCGGCCTCCCTCAAATTCCTTGTACCAGGCAATCGGGTGGTTGTCGCCGTTGGTGCCCCCTTTGTAGGTTTTCTCATCCAGCATGAGCAGCACCTTGTTGTCTTTGTTGAGTTGCTTGTAGTTATACCACTCGTCCTTTCGCTTCCAGTCCTTTGGCAGGTGCTTGGTCGCGGGGTTGTCGGCGTCTACCACATGTACTACGGCCTCCTGCTGCTCGGGGTGGCTCTCGAAATACCCCCCGACCATCCTGCCATACCATCCCCAGCCATACTCGGTGTCGGCGGCCGCGTGGATGCCCACAAAACCGCCACCTGACTGGATGTAACGCTCAAAATCGGCCTCCTGGTAATTGTTCAGCACATCGCCGGTGGTACTCAGGAAAATCACGGCTGCGTATTTGGCCAAAGAGTCTTCCTGGAAATAAGCGGCGTTGGTTGTGGTGTCTACCTGGAAGCCGTTTTCCTGTCCCAGTTTCTGCAGCGCAACGTTGCCAGCTGCGATGGAGGCATGGTGGTAGCCGCTCGTCTTGCTGAAGACCAGCACACGGGGATCGCCGGACCGCTTGTTGTTGCAAGAGGCCAGGGTGATGGCGCAAAGTATACAGAGGTATAATGCGCTTTTTAGTGAAACCTTCGTCATTATCTGATGGGTATTGGGCTGTTGTGAATGATTATTTGTCTGAAAAAAAAAGCGTGCAAATGTGTTTTCAATGCGTAGGTGCGTGGGTCGTGTTGGCAAAAGGCCGCCGCGTGGTCTGAAACAGCAATTCTCTGAGTAATCACTCTCCTTAAACAGCAATAGTTGCGACATCGTGCCTGGATACAAGCCATAAGTTTAGTGAATTTATTCTGAAGTGACAACAGGGGTTATACTGGGGCAGAAGGAATTTGTAGAGTGAACCGGGGAAATGTAGACATTTGCGCATCCCCCACCCTCTTCTACAATTACCCACGCTACAGGGTATCGCCCTGCGTAGGTACTAGATCGGGCGTTGCGCAAAAGAGCAGCGCAGTTCGTTAAAGTTGTACCACTAAAGGAGGCAGGGCCTTTTCATGCAAGTCAAATCAGGCACTTCTCTACCTGTAATGCTGTAAAGAAATGTAGCAGAAACAGAGAGCCCTTTCCCCGGCAAGTTAAGCTATTGCTACTTGCTGAGGAGCACTTTTCTACCAAGATTCTTTCAGGATGACAGTAAGAAGAGAATGTAACAGCCATGCTTTTGAAGGGGGACAAAAGAGGGGTTTTCGTAACAGCAGTTAGATTTTCCTCCAAAAAATAAATTCTATACTTGCTATAGGATAAACACTGGGCCGGATTGGAAACCCGAGTGATAAAAAAAGCCCCGACCTTCCGGAGAGTGTCAGGACTTTTACCTTTGGACTTTATATTAAACAGGGTTAGGGCTCAGGGGCTTGTTCTGAAAACCTGCCCCTACTTCACCTGCACCCGCGACAGTTTGGTGAAGGCCTGGCCTTTGTAGCTCCCGGACCACTCCAGTTGCGCGGCGTTGCCTTTTTCCGGAGAAGCGAAGCCGAGCTCGCCCCAGCTTTTGGTCAGGTTTACCTTACCGACGGCGTCTGTGGTATACTCGCCCATCGCTATACCGTTGGCCACGATTTTAAGGGAAAGGTTGGCTACAGGTATGGAGTCGATGCCTACAGTATGGTCCAGTATCCCGCTTTTATCGAGCTCATAGACGGTGGCCGTCACGTTTACCGGCTCACTTGCCTCAAAGGATACCCCTGTAATGGTAATCAGCACGGGCGCTTCCACCCGGTCTACCACCATTGCGTCTTCTTTCTCACAACTCATCAGGAAAATGCAGAGCGCCAGCAGCGCGGGGAGTATGTTTCTGGTATGGATAACTTTCATCTTTCGGTCGTTTAAAGTGTGTAAAAAAAATTCTGGCGGCTTACTCAACCCACCACATGGCTGTCTTCCTGTCGTCAATGCCCCCGTTCAGCCCGATGCCCGCTTCCAGCTGCGCCGCGTTCAGGGAGTACTCCGACGAAGGGTACTGCAGCCGCGTTGGCATCACGCCGTCGTTCATAAACAAGGCGCGCGTGTCTTTTGGCGGCAAAACGGGGAAGCCTGTTCTGCGGTATTCCGTCCAGGCCTCTATCCCCTGCCCAAACAAGGCAATCCATTTCTGCGTCAGGATATTCTCTTTGGTTGCCGGACCGGCCGCAGCCAGGTAATCGTCCGGTATGGTCAGGTCATACTGGTCGAAGGAGGCCTCCATGGCTTGCTGGTAGTAAGTCTGGGCATCGCCGGGGATATCGCCGTCCAGCGCCGCCTCTGCCAGTGTAAAGAGCAGCTCCGCGTAGGTCATGATCGGGCTTGGCGTGGTGGGCTGCATAAAGTAGGTGCCGAGTTTGGCGCTGCCTGCCAGGTATGTGGTGGCGATGGCATCTGGCAAACCGTTTGGCACGCCAACATACTTGCCGTCTACGGCCTGTCCATACACCGTGAGCCGTGGGTCGTTTAGCGCCTGCAGCTTGTCTACCAGCGTTTTGCTCAGGTTCCAGTCCGTGCGCCCGCCCTGCACCATCACCTCGTGCCACTCGTTGTTGCTTGGCCGCACACTGGAGTGGTTTAACACGGCAAAGTCGCTGTTGCTCGTGAAGATCGGGTACGTCACGGGGTCGCTCACAATCTCGGTCATCACGGCGCTCGACTCCGCTGGCTTTTTGGCCGCCTGCCGGTTGGCCAGCTTCAGGCGCAGGGAGTTGGCAAACTTTTTCCAGCGGAGGATGTCGCCGTTGAACATGATGTCGCCAGTCACCTTCGGGCCACCTACCACCAGCTTTTCATTCGCCAGCTTCAGGTCGTTGAGCAAGCCCGCATACACGGCCTCCTGCGAATCGTATTGGGGGGTATAAATGGGCGTCTGCGCTGTGCCCTGTAGGGCCTCGTTGTACGGCACGGCCCCATACAGATCGGTGAGCAGCGAGAAAACCCAGGAGCGCATCACCAGGCCTATGCCCTCGTAATTGGTGTTGGGCACCGCGCCCTCTGGGCCCGATTGTATAACGATCCGCTGAAAGTTGAGCAGGGCATCGTTGTAAAAGCCTTTCCAGTTGTTGGTATAGTAGGCCGGGCTCATGTTGTAGTTGTCTCCCTCGTCGGAGTAAATGTTCCGGGCCAGGAACTGCACCCACAGCATGCCGCCGTCCAGGTTGATGCGCTCGAAGCGATTGCGGTGGCCCCAGTAGCGGTCTACGCTCGACTCGATGCCGGCAGGCAGCAGCACTGCCGAACTCACTGCGGTGGGCTGGTTCGGGCTAATGTTCATCTGCTCGAAATCCTCGGTGCAGGCAGTGGCCACAAACAAGCCGGCGATAATGTAAAGGGCTTTGATGAATTTATGGTATAGTCTCATATAGCTAATCCGTTAAAAAGTAAGACATCTGACTAAAACTTCACATCCAGGTTCACACCCATACTGCGGCTGTTTGGCAACTGGCCGTAGGTGAAGCCCTGCGCATTGCCGCCCTGCGAGTCTACCTCCGGGTCGATGTGCGGGTTGTTTTTGAAGAGGATGGCAACGTTCCGGCCCACGAAAGATATTTTGGCCGATTGCGCCCTGATTTTACGCGTCAGGGAGCCGGGAATCATGTAGCCCAGGCTCACCTCCCGCAGCTTCACGTAGCTGGCGTCGATGATTGCCGACTCGTGGTACGTGCGGGGGTTGTTGTAGCTGTAAAACAGCTTGGCGTCGGCGATCACGTCGTTGGGCACATACACGGGCGCTTCCTCCGAGCCTATGTTTTTCACCCCTTTCCCGATCACGCCTTCTTCACGGCCCACGGCGGTTTCGGCATACTGCCCTGTCCAGCGGGCGGTGCCGGTTCCCTCATCGTAAATGTCACCGCCCTTCTTCACATCAACCAGGGCGCTCAGCGTGATACCCTTGAAAGTGAATGCGTTTGAAAGCCCGCCGATCCAGTCTGGCTGGATGTTGCCCAGCACCTGCTGGCCAGTGGCCGTCTGCGGCAGTCCGTTCTTGTAGACGATCTCCCCCTCCGGCGAGCGCAGGAAGGCTGTGCCATAGAACGTGCCGTATGCCTGCCCCACCCGCGCCTCTGACGACATACCGCGTCTGGAATACAGGGTATAAGTTGTGAGGCCCTCCGCCAGCTCAATCACCTTGCTCCGGTTGCGGGCGTAGTTCACCGACACATCCCACTGGAAGCCATTGCCCAGCTGCACGGGCGTGCCAGTCAGCATCACCTCCACGCCTTTGTTTGTTACTTCGCCGGCGTTCAGGAAACGGCGGTTGTAACCGCTCGCCTTCGATATCTCCACGCCCAGAATCTGATCCTTGGTGCTTTGCTCGTAGTAGGTGGCGTCTATACCTACTCTGCCCCCTAAAAACCGGACATCCGCCCCAACCTCAGTACCTGTGGTAATTTCAGGCTTCAGGCTCGCGTTGTTGATGTCGGTACTCTCGCTGAACTCAGGCAATGTGCCGTCCCAGGGGGTTTGCGCATCGTAGAGCTGGTAGAGCTGGTAGGGGTCCGCATCGTTGCCTACCTGCGCCCAGCTGGCTCTCAGCTTGGCAAACGACAGCACATTGCTATTGATATTCAGCAGATCCGTTACCACCGCGCTCAACGACACAGAAGGGTAAAAGAAAGAGTTGTTGTTGGTAGGAAGCGTGCTAGACCAGTCGTTCCGGCCGGTCACATCCAGAAACAGCACGTCCCGAAAACTGAACTGTGCCGCCCCGAACAGGCTTTGCATGGCAAACTCCTCGATGGTGCTCTGGTCTGTGTTTGGCACCGCGTTGTTGTTGAGCGTGTACAGGCCGTCGATTACCAGTTTGCTTACGGCGGCATAGTTTCGCTTGAAGTAGTTCTTGCGGTATACGCCACCCACCTGCGCGCTTAAGGATAAATCCGGCGTAACATCCTGCTTATAGCTCAGGATGGCGTCATGGTTGGTCTCCTGGTTGCGGAGCACCTCTTCGCTGTAGGCCCCAAACAGCAGGTTGCCGTTCGAGGTTCTTTCCCAGCCGCTCACGTTAATCCGGGTATCCGACCACAGGTCCGTTCCGCTGCGCACCATCAGGCTGAGCCTGTCCGAAAAGCTGTAGGTTAACGCGGCGTTTCCGCGCAAACGGTCTTTGTTGTTGCCATTGGTCAGGGCATCCTGCAGAAAGAACGGATTGGTGAAGAAGGTGTGCTGCCAGTTTGCCGGCAAATCATCGCCCGCCTTCTGGATGTGCACATCCTGGTAATCGCGCCAGTTCCGCAGCTGCTCCCAGGATACGCTGCGGTGCGACCAGATGAACTGCTGGCCCGACTGGTAGGAGCGGTTATCGGACTCCGACTGGATGTACTCCCCGCTCACCACTGCCTTTAGCTTTGGCATCAGGTTGTAGGTTGAGTTGAGGCTGATGTTGTTGCGCTTGAAATCGTTGTTATACATGATGCCCTTTTGGTCCAGGCGGCCAACAGACAGGCGGAAGCTGCCCAGATCGTTGCCGCCGGAAAGCGCCACTGAGTTGAAGAAGGTTTTGCCCGTGTCCCAGAACTCATCCCAGTTATCGGGTTGCGGCGTGAGGGGGGCCACGTCTGTGCCCGTCCACCACTGCCGCACCAGGCGTCCGTCCATGGGCGCGCCCCAGCTTTCGTCGGTGCCTGCCGTGCCACTCAGCGGCGCGTTGGGTCCGTAGGCTGCGCGGTATTGCTCTATCTCAAGCGGGTCGGTGATGGCGCCGCTACGCCCGTTGCTGTACCAGGTGCGGTAGCCGTTGCCGCCGCCATAGGTGTTCTGGAAACCCGGCTTCACCAAAGGCCGCTCAAACGTGGCGCTAGAGCTCAGCTCCACCCCGATTCCTTTTGCCCCGGACCCATTTTTTGTCGTGATCAGGATAACCCCGTTCGCGGCACGAGACCCGTAGAGGGCTGCCGCGTTCGGGCCTTTCAGGATAGACATAGACGCGATGTTCTCGGGGTTGACTTCAGAGATGCCACCGCCATACTGGTTGTTGCCCGACTGTTGGATCGGCACGCCGTCGATCACCACCAGGGGCTGGTTGTTCCGGCTCACCGAGCCCATACCCCGGATGACGATGTTAGAGCTGCTGCCCGGTCCGCCGTTGCTGCTCACCTGCACCCCGGCCACCCGGCCCGATAGGCTATTCACGACGTTAGAAGACTTCACCTCGGCCAGCTTTTCGCCGCTCACTTCCTGCACGGTATACCCAAGGGCCTTTTTCTCCCGCTCGATACCGAAGGCAGTCACCACCACCTCGGCAAGCTGCTTCGAATCGGGTGTCAGCACCACCTTGAATGTAGCCTGGTTTCCGATGGGGATCTCCTGCCGCATCATCCCGATAAACGAGAACACCAGCGTGCCGCCCGCTTCCGAAACCGACAGGCTGAAGTCCCCTTCGATGCCCGTCACTGTACCGATGGTCGTTCCTTTCAGGGCCACGCTCACGCCAGGCAATGGCGAGCCGTCTTCCTGTGCGGTCACGTTCCCGGAAACTATCCGGTTCTGCCCCATTGCATAGCTGCTATGCAATAGCCAGATCAACATTACTGAGAGTAAAGTTCTGCTCATATTATGGTAAAATTTAAAGTGGATAAGTAAAAATACAAAGGATAAAACGGCAGGCGATTGCCATACTACAGAGCAAGCCGTATTAATATTATCCTACGCATGGAACGCGTATACCGGGAAATCTGATTTCTCAATATTAGCTTGCAAAATTTACAGTTGCAAATTAAATTTTAAAATATTTACATATATTTTTCATTTATTTTAAAAATTTCAAATTATAAGCCATTTATTATTGATTTATTTTTAAAGATTTCATGAAAACCCAATTTACAAAAGTGATTACTCCATGATTTTTGGTGATTACCCAATTACCCACTATAAATTTAAGATTATTTAATTAAAACTTAAATTTTTCAGAAACACCCCCTTAAATTTTATACCCATATTTAATTTTTTATTATAAATTTATATGTATACTTGATAAATACTTGTTTTACATATTCTCTAACTTAAAAATTTACCTGTATGACTTCAAAAACCACAAAACTTGTTTATTTTATATTATCACACTTCAATGGCCGTGGTAATAAATTTCTTCCTTTGCTGTTAATGGCAGGAATGATCCTAAGCAGCGCATCAGACGGGTTTGGGCAGGCAGCAACGCAGGCGCTCACGCTGGAGGACTACAAAAAAATCGCCTCTTTTGATCTCCGCAATCCGGAGGAGGACACCTATTTAAAGCTTGAAAGCAACTATGTGCTGGACCGTGAGGCAAAGCCCTATGTGTTTAACTACAGCGACGGTGTGGAAAGGAAAATCTATATGTATAAGCTGCTAAAAGGGGCAGCAAGGGACGAAGTCGGGACAATGGCTGTATACGCCACACCCAAATCCCTCAAAATGATTAAGGTGTGCATCCCCGGAACCGGGGCAGACAAGCAGGTATGGGACTATTATATAGATGAGCTGAAGCATAACGGGGAAAAGGAACCCGGCTTCCTGTCTACGCTGGCATTTGCCCTTTCCAGAGAGTATTCCCGCGAGCATGCCAATGCAGGCAAAGGCACCAGCACGGTCGCAAAAGAGGATGGCGACTATGACTTCTGCTTTCCGGCCGGTTCTCTTGTAACGCTGGCAGACGGAACCGCCATACCCATAGAGCGGGTACAGGCAGGCGATAAAATCAGGTCCTTTGACCTGGCTGCGCATACCACCCGCGAAACCACCGTGACGGGCCTGCAGGCGCATTTTAAAGCGGAAGGCATACCTACCATAAAACTGGTGCTGCTGCCCACCGAAGAAATTTTCGCGTCGGCTGGAGCCTGGGCGGCCGCTGTTCCCATAGAGATTGAAGCCACCGGAAACCACCCGATTTATACCAAAGCGGGCAAAAAGGAAATGCGTCAAATCAAAGAAGGCGACATCCTGTACCGTTACGATAGCGCCCGGCACGGCTTCAGGGAATACAAAGTGGCTGCGCAACTGCCCCAAACGCACAAAACAGTAAGACAGGTGTATAATCTGGAAACAGAATCCGGGAATTATCTAATAAACAACACCGTAGTGCTCGACAAATAAATTGATTTTATTCTACGCAACGCTTTAGCCAAACTTGAAGTCCCTGGTGGTAATCCGCCAGGGACTTTTTTATTTTACCAGCCCTACACAACCTAAATCTCTATAAAAACATACCTCCATTGCTACTTTCCTGCAGTTAAAAACGGATTTTAATTTAGTAAATTTGCTAGATTTTATTTTCAGATTAAGTGAGTGCCTACACAGTATTGTTCAATATTACCCGATCCGATTTCTTTCGCTACAGGCAATTATACCTTGCGGCACTTAAAAGCCCCAAAAAAAGCCCTTCCTGAGCAGTTCGGGAAGGGCTTTTTAAAGTAATCACTCAGTTTTAAAGCATGAAGCAACTACGTACATGCTATGTTATACAGCGCTCCAGGAGTTACGAAATTTGCTTGAAGGCGTCGGCGAATAGCTTCATGTCCTCCATCGTGCCCATGCTCACCCGGCACCACTGCTGGTCATAGAACTCCCAGCTGCGGAGTCCCACTCCCCGCTTCAGCATTTCCTCGGTAAATTTCTTGCCGTCCATCTTAAGCGGAAACATAATGAAGTTGGTATGGGAAGGCAGGTAGGTATAGCCTTCCTTTTTGAGCACGCTGTAGGTAAAGTCCTTTGCCTCTTTGTTTTTCTGTACACAGTACTTGGTAAACTCCTTGTCCTGCAGACTGGCGAGGGCAGCGCTGGCGGAGGTTGCGCTCAGGTTAAAGCCCCCATTAGTGTATTTGCTGAGCTCTTTGATCACCTCGGGCTGCGCGATGGCATACCCCACACGCAGGCCGGCAAAGCCATGAACCTTTGAAAAGGTGCGTGCAATGATCACATTCTGCCCTTTTCGCACTAAATCCACCATCGACTGGCTTTTCGGGTTCTCCATGTAATCGATATAGGCCTCGTCGATAAAAATGGGCTTGCGCTTCGCTACCGCCTCACAGAAAGCCCGGAGCTTGTCTGCTGGCGTGATGGTGCCGGTCGGGTTGTTGGGGTTTACGACATACACCAGGCTGATTTCGTCGTTTACCTTCTTTTCCATTGCGGTCAGGTCGTGTGCGAAATCTTTCGTGAGCGGCACTTTCTCCCACTTGGCCCCCACCTCCATCGCCGACCTGATCAGGGACGCGTAGGTTGGGTCGGCAGACAGGATCGTCCCACCGTTTGCGGAGTAGCGCAGCGCGGAAGCCAGCAGCAAATCGCTTGATCCGGCACCCAGGAGCACATTCTCTTCCGACACGCCCTCCTCCTTGGCAATGGCGGCGCGCAAGGCCATGATACGCTCACGGGGGTAGCGGCAGCTTTCGTCCACTGCACCCACTAGTGCCTTCTTCGCTTTGTCTGATGGCCCAAAAGGGTTTTCGTTGGAGGTGAGCCTTGCCTGCATGCGCGGCAGGTCCGCCAGAATCTTGTGCATATCCGCTCGGGGCGGCATAAGGAGCCTGGAGGGCGCTGTGGCTTTCGCCAGCTGCGGCAGACCGGCCATGTATAAACCGGCCGTGATCAGGGCACTAGACCTGATCCAATTTCTTCTGTTCATTTCTGTTGCCATGGTAGTAAAGCGTTAAGTTTCATAAAGTGATTTGAAAGTGAATGGGTATAAACGTCATGATGTTCACCTGCTCGGCAGGTTGTGGAGCGTCAAAAAATTACTGGGCTAAAAAGTAGAAATAAGTCTTTGCTAAAAGCTTCCCCGTCAGAGCATGTTTAAAATTCATCTTTTGGGCTGCAAATTGTTCATAAAGGAACCTGACTTCGCCTTTTTATCACCCCAT
>NZ_JAKVIR010000042.1 GCF_022601975.1 Pontibacter sp. E15-1 | reverse complement strand
TATTTTGGGCGCTGCCGATTGCTCAGTTTAAGATTGTTTAGTTTAGGTATTGGGACTTGCTAAGGAGCGACTAATTATGCAGTTGCAGGAGGCTGCACAACAGTTCCGGAACCTGAAAGTGGCTTGGTTTGTAAGCCGTTCCATCTACAGAAACTTAACCCCTAATTCACCAAAGACAACTTTTACCAGCCATGAGAGACGATTTTGAATACGAAGACGACTTCGCGCAGAACGATTTCGACGAAGAAGAGGACGATGACTTCGGAATGACATTTGAGGAGGACCTGTACCTGATGATCCGGGAGAAACTCCGCGACACCATTCAGGAATTTAAGGCTACATACCCCGCGCCCATAAAAAAGCTGGAAAACGCCATAGGCTCTTTTAAGGTGACCGCGAAAAACACCGACGACACAAAGTTTTACCCGCTGGTCGCCAAGCTCCTGTGCGAGCACATAAAGCCGCTGGCGCAGGAATACGAGGAAGTGCAGGAAATTTACGACAACATGCAAGCGGATATCACCCGCTTCAAGAACCAGCGTGCGCATGGTTTTGAGGGCGAGTTATACCTCTCTGAGTAGCACAGCACACACCATACTGACGACCGCCCATCCCGCCGCCGCAGGATGGGCGGTCGTTCACGCACCCAACTATGTATAGTACTAATTATATTTAGTGAATAGTTGCTTTAAGGCGGGTTTAGCATTACTTTAGGCTTTTACAAGAAAAAGCATGCGAAGACGAACCATGCTTGCAACCCTTTGTCAGCTTTTTGGATCTACTGAATAAGCAGATGTAACAGGCTGTGTTAGTAAACACTGCGCTTATACCTATATAAACAAACTTAATACTCCATTACTCATGGCTATCAACAAGCTGTTAGCAGGAGAACGATGCCTTATTCAGACGGTGGACAAGAAAATTGTGCTCACCACCCACCGGCTCATCAAGATCAGCTTTTCCTGGCTTTTCCCCAGAAAAGACGCTGTGATGCTGGAAGACATCGTGACCTGGGAAATCAAAGAGAGTGGCAAGGCCCTGTACCTGGGCCTGAGTATCGCCATGGCCCTCGCGGCCTGCTATAACGAGGCCCTTGTGTTGTTCAGCGGCTTTTTCCTGACCTTATACCTGATGATGCGCTACCGCAAAATCCATATCCGTACGCATGATGCGGTGCTGGTGCTCCCCCTGGATGTGGTGGACGAAAGCAGCATGAACGTTCTGATCGATACGGTGCGCGTGGCGCAGCGGGAAAGGCTGGAGCAACTCAAAAATAGCCAAACCGTGCTGGCCTAGCACCTACATATACCCCTTCACGATCGCCTTCGGGTGCGGGCGGCGGCCCGAGGTATGCCGCCGCCCGCACCCGAAGGCGATTTTGTTTGCACAATATTCTGTCCCTAATCCCGTATTATTGCTATATTTAGCGCTTTAAGGACCAACACAGCATGCCAGTAGATGAATTGATATACCCGGACAGAGTGAAAGCACATCAGCAAAAGATAAAACAAGTGCTGCATGAGGTAGGCAAAGTGGTGGTGGGCCAGACGTATATGGTGAACCGCCTCCTGATCGGCCTTTTCACAGGGGGCCATATCCTGCTGGAGGGTGTGCCCGGGCTGGCCAAAACACTCACCATCAACTCGCTCTCCAAGGCGCTGCACCTCGATTTTCAGCGCATTCAGTTTACGCCCGACCTGCTGCCCTCCGACCTCATCGGGACGATGATCTACAACCAGAACGCCTCTGCGTTTGAGGTAAAGAAAGGGCCGATCTTCGCCAACCTGATTCTGGCCGACGAGGTGAACCGCTCCCCGGCCAAGGTGCAGTCGGCGCTGCTGGAGGCCATGCAGGAGAAGCAGGTTACCATCGGCGAAACCACGTATATGCTCGACCTCCCCTTTCTGGTGCTGGCCACCCAAAACCCGGTGGAGCACGAAGGCACCTATCCGCTGCCCGAGGCGCAGGTAGACCGCTTTATGATGAAAGTGTACATCGACTACCCCAAGAAAGAGGACGAGCTCGAGATCATGCGCCGCATGGCCAACATGAGCTATATCGATACCGTCTCCAAGGTGCTGTCGAAGGAGGATATCTTCTCGATCCGAAACGAGATCAACCAGGTGCAGATTTCCGAGACGCTGGAGCGGTATATCATCGAGCTGGTGTTTGCCACCCGCCGCCCCGCCGAGTATGACCTCACGGAGTTTGCCCCCTACATCCAGTTTGGCGTGTCGCCGCGGGCCAGCATCGCCCTGAACCGTGCCGCTAAAGCGGTGGCTTACTTTGATGAGCGCGATTATGTGCTGCCCGAGGACATAAAGGAGGTGGCGCACGATGTGATGAACCACCGCATTATCCTCAACTACGAGGCCGAGGCAGACGGCATTAAAACAAAAGACTTTATCGAGGCCATCCTCCGCAAAGTACCGATCAGCTAAAGCGCCCGTGCCAGCATATAATTCATACCTGCTGCCATACCTTCCAATTTTTCTCCGCGTTGCGCCATAATCTTGCGGCCAGGCAAACCCCCATACCCTCTTCCCGTACTTTCTTCAGCCCCCATATGTGCCTGCAGCTGTGCTGCCACGGCGGGGGACTGAGTTTTCGTTCATCTTAAAAAAGAGAAATTATGCTGCGTGGGTTATTCAAGATGTTTCTGTTGAGCAAGCTAATGGGCGGGGCAGGCCGAACGGGCGGCAACGGAAAAAGAGGATGCGGCGGCATGGGCTGCCTCGGACTGATCGTCGTGCTGGTGCTGGCCTTCTTTCTTTTCCGCTCGTGCGGCACCGAGGTTCCTGTCACAGATTTCTGACGCGCGCAAGGTTGCTGGTATACCTGAACCGGCTTTGGCTATACCTCAGAAAAATGAGCATGCATCAAAAAAGCCCGCCAATCAAGGCGGGCTTTTCACAAAGCGGGAGACTAAGCCACTTTGCTAGTGATTGCCACAATGCTTCTCACCACACATGCGCAATCAGTTTTCTAGAGATTAGTAGGCACTGTTCTGCGGGTTAAAGTTCGTCCATCCTGCAGTCCAGTCGGTCGCGCCGAAGGCTCCGATGTAGTCTACCTGGTTGAAGAAGCTGTCCATACCTGTAAAGCTGGGCGTGATGGAGGTGCTGGCCTGCGTGAAAGAAGGCGTGGCACTGTAGGCACCGCCGATGTTCAGGGTCCCGGCATCGTCTACCACCGCGTTGTTGTTTGCGGCCGCGTTAAACCAGCCTGCCACGTCATAGGTGCCGTCTTTCTCCACGGTCAGCGCCTTGCCCGAAGGTATACCTGCAATTACCGTGTTCTGGATCTTCATGTCGCCAGCGGTTGCGTTGGCCTGTGTTGGCGCACCGTCCAGCAGCAAACCTGTCGGCCAGCCTACTACGATGGCGTTGTGCAGCTTTGTCTGGTTGTTGCGGCGGATGTGCAGCCCGCGCTTGAAGTTGGCATTTACCTGTGCTGCCGGGTTGGTGCCCAGCGGACCGAACAGCGTCACGTTGGAATAGGTAGGGGCTGTGATGGGGGTTGCGCCCGAGCCCTGCGAGTCGTTGTCAGACTCAAAGCCGTTGGAGCCAGAGGCGTCCGCCACGTTCGGGTCAGCGATACCCACAAGGTACTGCAGCTTTCCGGAGTAGCCGTTGTCTGTGTCGAACATGTCGTCCACGGTTTTGTAAGCGATCAGGTGCCGGGCATTCACGGTGCCTCCGAACCACTCAAAAGAGTCGTCGCCGCTGTAAGACACCTGCACATAGTCGATGGTGGTGCCCGAGCCTACGCCGCCCAGCGTCAGGCCGTTGATCTCGTTGTCGGGCTGAAAGGCGATGCCCGGGTACTCGATGCGCACATACTGCAGCGTGCCGGAGTTGTCGGCAGCGTCGGAGCCACCGTACTCTCTGTCTACGCCGCCCTCTATTTTGGCGCCACTGCCCAGGTTAACCGGTGCGTTCCCGAGGATGATGATCCCGCCCCAGTCGCCAGCGGCCCGTGAGCCAGCCGGCTGCGCCGAGGTGAACACGATGGGCTTAGAGGCCGTGCCCTGCGCCATAATTTTTCCGCCGCGCTCGATGATGAGCGTTCCCTTGGTTGATTTCTCCCCCATAATCACAGTGCCTGGCTCAATGGTCAGGGTAGCGCCCTCCTTTACATACACAAAGCCTCTGAGCAGGTATTTCGTGCTTGCGCTCAGCGTAAAATTCTCTTCCGTAGCGCCGGAGATAACCGTCATGCCATTTGCTTGCTCAGTTGTGAACTGCTCCCCGTTTATCGCGGGCGTGTCTGTGCTTTTGTCGTCACAGGCCATAAAGGACACCGTTAGAAAGGCAACCAGTAACAGGTTAAATAACTTTTTCATAAGTATTGGTTAATAAGTGTTTGGTTTTTCGGTTTGTTAAAAGGTATAGGTCATACCCACAGTAGCGTACTGGCCTTTTCTGAATGACCTGAAAGACTCGTCTACCGTGGTGATTTTGCTATCGTCGTTAGAGTCCTGGATCAGGCGCGTCTTTTGGTTCAGGATATCCTGGATACCGGCCTTCAGCTCGAAATGCTCCCCGATGCCCTTGGTCAGCGACAGGTCGATCTGGTGGCGCGGCATCTCGTAGATGGCCTGGCGCAGGTTGCTGCCCGCCGCGAAGATGCGCGTCCCGATCACATTGTACAGCACATTGAACTGCAACTGCCGGTCCTCATCCTGGTAGTATACCCCGGTGTTCACCACGTATGGGGACTGGCCCACCATCTGGCGCAGCCCGGGTTGGTAACGGGCGCGGTTATCGGTCAGGGTCACTTCGCTTTTCACCAGGGCGGCATTCAGCACCAGCGTCAGGTTCTGCACAAACCGCGACTCCGACATATCCAGTAGCGATTTGCGCACCTCCGCCTCCAGGCCATAGCTGTAAGCGTTTTTGGCGTTCTCGAAGGTAATGGTGTTTCCGCCGCTGGTGTTCTCGAACACCGTTTCGATCGGCTTGTTGAAGTACTTGTAAAAGGCTCCGATAGAAAGCAATTCGGTTGGGTTCGGGTAAAACTCGTAGCGCATGTCGCTGTTGTAGATCGTGGCCACCTCCAAGTCTGGGTTCCCTACCACTTCCAGCAGGTTCACAAAGTCGAAGTAAGGGGCTGGCGCAACCTCCCGGAACTCCGGGCGGTTCACGCTGATGCTGCCACCGGCGCGCAGCATGGAGCGCGGTGTAAAGGCATACGTCAGGTTAGCGGAAGGCAGCACACTCAGCACCGGGTTGGCTATGTACAGGGGTCGGCTGTCGAAGCCCATTGACTCCAGCTGTTGGTTGTTATACTCTACCCGCACGCCTCCGGAAGCAGACAGGGCTGCGGTGATCGGGGCAGCGCCGCCCACAAAACCGGCCAGGTATGTATTGCTGGCGCTGTAGTTGTTTTGCGGGTTAGAGTCTTCCAGCAGTTTCCAGCCAGTGGTGTTGTTGATGTTTTCAGAGGCGAATACCTGCCCGATCGGCAGATACGGGATGTTGGCATCGAACATGGAACTGTTAGCCGGTGCAAAAGAGAAGAAGCGCGAGGTATAGTCACGGTTTTTGCGCGCCGCGTAGAAGCCGGCCCTGAGCTTTGGTGCGTTCTCAGCTGCGGAGTCAGCCGTTTCGAAGCGGTGCTCAACCTGTCCGCTCGCCATGAGGCCGTGCTCGTTCAGGTCGGAGTAAAAACGCCCCGCGTCGCGGAGTGTCGGGATGGGCTGGTACAGCAGCCTGTAGTTGCCGTCGTTCTCGTCATCGACGGTGCGGAAGCGGCGGTAGTCCGGTTCGTTGCGGTTGGTATAGGTATACCCTCCGGTCCAGGTAGCGGTCGTGTTATTGTCGTCGAAATCGTGCGTGCCCTGTAGCTGCCCTGCGTAGATGGTGCGGCTCTCGTAACGCAGCGAGTAGTTCTTCTGCCGCTGCGCGCCATTGGTGTAATCTATACCCTCTCGCGCCAGCACCTCGTTGCTGCCTAGCTGGTTGAAAAGGTTCCGGAATTCGATCTTGTTGTCGTTGTTCAGGCGGGCTGACCAGTTGCTGATCACACCTACCCGCACATTGTTGGTATATACCTTGTCGTTGTAGCTGAGCTGCTGCTCACTCCTGCCAAGCGCGTTGTTGAATTCCCCGTAAGCGTTCCGGGTACCTTCGGTGGCAGACTGCGTGTTGCTGTAAGATGCGGCCGACACCGTGCTTATGCGGAGCGGGCCCAGATCGAAACGACGGTTGAGCCCCAGCGACATGCGCAGGTCCGGGGTGGCCGTGATGGACTGCGGAGCCCAGTTATTGGGAAACAGCTGGCCTTTTTGCGGCACCTCACCCTGGGCAGTGGCATGCGCAGCCAAACCGGCCGGAATCTGGCGCTTGCCGCTGTCGAAGCCCAGCAAGTCGGTTCTGCTCCTGGCATCCGCCAGTCCGCTGTTGAAGGTGGCACCAGCGCGGTATGAGCCCGACACGCCAATGCTTGTCTTGTCTTCGCTGACCACGTTCTTGGTATAAATTCTGATCACGCCGCCGCCAAACTCGCCCGGCAGCTCCGGCGAGCCGTTTTTATAGATCATGATGCGGTCTATCACACTGGTTGGCAGAATATCGAAAGAGAAGGCTTTCTGGTCTGGCTCGGTGCTTGGGGTGAGGGCATCGTTGAGCAGCACCGTGTTGTAGCGCTGGCCCATACCCCGGATCACCACGTACCTATCGTTCAGGATCGTGACACCCGGTATGCGCTTCACGGTTTCGGCGGCGTCGCGGTCCATCGACTTGGCAATCTGCTCACCGGCCACGCCGCTTACCACCACCTCGCTCCTGCGCATGGTTTCCAGCACGGCCAGCTCGGTGTTGGTCTGGCGCGTGCCTACAATCTCTACTGTCTGGATCTGGGTGGTGTTCTCCTCAAGCTGCACGTTCACAGTGGTTGGCTGGCTTCCGCTTACCTGCACCCCTGTCCGCTCAAAAGGCTTGTAAGACAAGAAGGTAACCGAGATGGTGTGCGCCCCGGTCTCGAGGGGCAGCACATAGTTGCCCTCGTAGTCGGTGGTGGTGCCTTTGGATGTTCCTTTGATAAAGACCACGGCCCCGATAATCTCCTCGCCGGTTACTTTATCCGTAACCTTGCCCTTAATGGCACCCTGCTGCGCAAAGCTATACATGGTGGTGGCCAGGATGGTGAGAATTGTTCCTAATGCTTTCATGGAAGTACTGTTAATTAGTCTCGCTGCAAAAGTACAGCGGCCACTTTAAGCCAGCTTTACCCCCCGGTTATGCTTCTGTTAAGGAACAGGCACGTGTGTTAAGTGTGGGTTATTGGTATGTTAAGGCAGGTTTACCGGCACTTTACCGAAATGTGAATGCAACGTTAACTTGGTAATATCGCGGTGATATCAAGATTTGAAACTCCTTGTTTCATAGCCTGCTTTGCGCTCCACGCCCGCTGGGGCGCGTTTTCCCGCTCGGCACTGTGTACATTTCCTGCCTAACGGCTGCCACTGACGTGGCACCGGAAATATACAAGGCGCCTCCCGGAAAAACTGGGAATTATTTTGCCCCGATCTAGCTAAACTATACTTTCCCAAACCAGAAAACTTATTTGAAAGCAGGTTAACTTGCTGCTATTATCGAGTTCACGTTAAATCCAGGTAATTTTCCTGCTGGAATATATAAGGTGTCACTTCACTCACTCCCAGACCGGCCAACGAGACGCGCATTGGCTGTCTGCCCCTGGCGGGATGCACCCATCCGGCGCTGCTTCCTGACCAGCCTTCAGGAATGTTAACATTAACATAATATTGGCATAACAAGCCGATAACAGGAAAGCGGTTACTTTGCAGCGCAGTTCCGGGAAGCCAGCCAGTGCTACCGGCCACCAGAACTGAAGCCATAGGATGTATGGCTGAAAACCCGCAGGCCTGACTAGCCTGCGAAACAGCACTGTAGATTCGATTTATTCTCACCAAAACCATTAACACTCGTGAACACCAAATTAAAAGGCGCGGTACTCGCGCTCTTCTCTCTGTTCATCCTGGGAACTGCTGAGGCGCAAAGCATCAACAATTCTAAGCTCGGCAAAGGCCTGCAGTTTGTGGCCGCCGACTCCTCTTTCAGCCTAAAGTTTGGCACCCGCTTTCAGATGCTATACCAGGGAGGCATCAATAACTCAACCAACCAGCTCGACGACCGCTTCCTGATCCGCAGGGCACGCCTGAAGTTCGAGGGCTTCGCCTATTCCCCTAAGCTGGAGTATAAAATAGAGCTCGGCCTGAGCAACAGCGACATCGGCAGCGACATCCCCTCGATGACTAACAATGCCGACAACATCATTTTAGACGCCGTGGCCAAATGGAACTTCTCTCCGGGCTGGGAGCTGTGGGTGGGCCAGACCAAGCTGCCGGGCAACCGCGAGCGGATTATCTCCTCGCAGAAAATGCAGTTCGTAGACCGAAGCCTCCTGAACTCACGCTTTAACATCGACCGCGACGCCGGTCTGCAGCTGCACCACGAGCATGCGTTTGGCAATGTGATCGTTCGGGAGATCGGCTCCATCTCGATGGGCGAGGGCCGTGACATCACCGTGAACAACGCCGGGGGGTATGACTATACCGCCAAGGTAGAGGTGTTCCCGCTGGGTGCGTTTCAGAGCGACGGCGCGTACGTGGGCAGTGATATTTCCCGCGAGCAAACCCCAAAGCTGGCCATCGCGGCTGCTTATGACTTCAACGACAACGCTGCGCGTTCCAGAGGCCAGCTTGGCAGCTTCCTGAGCGACGAGCGCGACCTGGGCACCCTCTTTGTGGACGCCATGTTTAAGTACAGAGGCTTCTCGGCAATGGCCGAGTATGCCAACAGCACAGCCCATAGTGGTGGCCCCGTGGTGTCCAGAACTGACGCTGGCAAGGTGAATGAAACCTTCGTGACGGGCAACGCCTTCAACATCCAGGGCGGGTATCTCTTCCCTACAAACTGGGAAGTGGCAGGCCGCTATACCACCTATAACCCGGCGGCAGTCACAAGCCTGTCTTCGCAGGAGCAGTATACCCTGGGCCTGTCTAAGTACATTGTGGGCCACAGCCTGAAAGTGCAGAGCGACGTGACCTTGCAGGACCAGCCGGGCCGCGAGAACAGCTACCAGTTCCGCCTGCAGATGGAAGTGGCCCTCTAACCCTCCTCAAAACTTAACAATAAGGTAACATTGCGCCGCGAAAAGTCTGCCAGGTTATCACTCTCTTTGCAGGCCCGAAAGCAGGGACAAAATCGGCACAAAGGATAGTTTCTATAACTACTTGAGAAGCATACAAGTATACTAGCAACAGCTTTTTGCAGATGCAGAAGCCATTACAAAACAACCATACAACCAAACCAACTCTAGCTTATGTTAAATTTTAAGCTTTCTACTAAATTGAATGTAGCAGTGCTGATAGGCGCCACCATGATGTTCAGCGCATGTGGCGGAGGCTCAGAAGAGGGTTCCGGCAGCGGGTCTGACCTGAGCGGCAGCATCCAGATCGACGGTTCCTCTACGGTATACCCGATCACAGAGGCAGTAGCCGAGGAGTTTCGCTCAGAGGCCCCGGATGTAAGAGTAACAGTGGGCGTATCCGGCACTGGCGGGGGTATGAAGAAGTTTACCCGCGGCGAAATCGACATCGTGGACGCCTCCCGACCGATGAAGCCAGCGGAAGCCGAGCTTGCCAAGGAACACGGCATTACGTTTTCCGAGCTTAAAGTAGCCTACGACGGCCTTACTGTGGTGATCAACCCAGAAAACACCTGGGTAAAGGACATCACGACTGAAGAGTTGAAAAAGATATGGGAGCCCGCGGCACAGGGCACGCTCAAGCGCTGGAACCAGATCCGCTCGGAGTGGCCAAACGAGGAGATCCACTTGTATGGCCCAGGCGTAGAGTCTGGCACGTATGACTACTTCACGGAGGCTGTTGTGGGCGAAAGCGGCGCAAGCCGTGGCGACTACACGGCCAGCGAAGACGACAACGTGTTGGTGCAGGGCGTGGCTACCGACATCAATGCCCTCGGTTTCTTTGGGTTTGCCTATTACGAGGAAAACCAGAACAAGCTAAAAGTCGTGCCCGTGGATGACCTGAACGACAGCAACGGAAAAGGCGCTATCACGCCTTCGCTGGAGACGGTAAAAGACGGTTCGTACGCCCCCCTTTCCCGCCCGCTGTTTATCTATGTCAACTCAAAGGCCACGGCTTCCCCTGCTGCTGTGGAGTTTGTGAACTTCTACCTCGACAATGCCGCCGAGCTTAGCCAGGAGGTAGGGTACATTCCGCTTCCTGCCGAGATGTACAAAGAGCAAAAGCAGAAGTTTGAGCAGTTTGTGAAGAGCGCTCAGAAATAATCTCTAATTATTTGATATTTTTACGGAGATAACGGCTGAAGTACGGCCGTTATCTCCGTGTTTATAAACGAAAAGCGCCTTGAGAGTATCCGAGAAAATTATCGAGGGCTTGTTGTGGCTGGCAGCCGTCATCACCATACTCATTACAGCCGGCATTATTTGGGTGCTGCTTTCTGAGTCTATCAGCTTCTTTCAGGTAGTCCCGCTTGTTGATTTCCTGACCGAGAAAGAGTGGACGCCCCTTTTTGCCGATAAAAAATTCGGTATCGCACCGCTTGTGGCGGGCACCCTGCTCACAACGGCTGTTGCCATTTCGGTCGCGCTCCCGATCGGGCTTACCATTGCCGTATACCTGAACGAGTATGCCCACGCCCGCTTGAAGCAGGTCGTAAAGCCCCTGCTGGAGGTACTGGCCACTATCCCGACAGTAGTGTATGGCTTCTTCGCCCTGACAGTGGTCACGCCGTTTCTCCAGGGGTTTATACCTGATTTGGCTGGCTTCAACGCCCTGTCGGCGGGTATCGTGATGGGCATCATGATCATACCGATGATCTCTTCCCTGAGTGAGGACGCCATTAGTGCTGTGCCACGCTCGCTGCGCGAAGCCGCTTATGGCATGGGTTCCACCCGCCTGCAAACCTCATTCGGTGTGATGGTTCCGGCAGCTTCGTCAGGCATCGTGGTGTCTGTTATCCTGGCTATCTCCAGGGCGGTGGGCGAGACGATGATCGTGGCCATTGCGGCAGGTCAGCAGCCCCGCCTCACGCTCAACCCGCTGGTTCCCATCGAGACTATCACCACCTACATTGTGCAGGTGAGTCTGGGCGACGTGCCGCGCGGATCATTGGAGTACAAAACAATTTTTGCAGCGGGTATCACGCTCTTTATTTTTACATTCGCGCTGAATAACCTCAGCTTCTGGATCAAAAAGAAATACCAGGAAAAGTATGACTAATTCAGAAAAAAACAGGCTCAAGGACAAAGCCTTCCAGGTTTTCGGCGTCTTTTGCACTTTTATCGGCCTGGTGGTGCTGGCTGTTTTCCTGTTCGACATTATACTGGAAGGCGCCCGCCGCATCGACTGGGACTTTCTGGTAAGCCTGCCCTCACGCCGTGCCGCCCGCGCCGGAATCCTTACCGCCTGGGTAGGTACGCTCTGGATTCTGGTGCTCACTACCATCATCGCGTTTCCGTTGGGCGTAGCCGCAGGCGTTTACCTGGAGGAGTATGCCAGGAAAAGCAAAATGGCTAACTTTCTGGAGATAAACATTGCCAACCTGGCCGGTGTGCCCTCTATCATCTATGGTTTGCTGGGCCTCGAGATTTTTGTGCGCCAGATGAACCTGGGAGGCAGTTTGCTGGCCGGCGCGCTTACGCTGTCGCTCCTGATCCTGCCCATCATCATTGTGACCACCCGCGAGGCCATCAAGTCGGTGCCCCGCAGCGTGCGCGACGGCTCTTATGCCCTGGGTGCCTCGAAGTGGCAAACGGTATGGAACCAGGTGCTGCCGGCGTCGTTCGGCGGTATCCTCACAGGCATTATCCTGGCTTTGTCGCGGGCAGTGGGCGAAGCCGCCCCGCTTATCGTGATCGGGGCGCTGGCCTACGTGCCGTTTACGCCTTCATCGCCCCTGGATGAGTTTACCGTGCTGCCGATCCAGATCTTTAACTGGACCTCCAGGCCACAGGCCGAGTTCCAGACCAACGCGGCGGCGGCCATTATTGTATTGTTAATCATTACCTTCATGCTGAACGGCATTGCCGTGTACCTGCGCAACAGGCAGCAGAAAAAAATAAAGTGGTAAGACGACCCATGAGCAGAAAACACAATAAACTGGAGGCGATAAACCTCGATGCCTACTACGGCGACTTTCATGCGCTCAAAGGCATCAACATTGCCATGGAAGAGAAGAATGTCACGGCTTTTATCGGCCCGTCGGGCTGCGGGAAGTCTACGTTTCTGCGCACCTTCAACCGCATGAACGACTACATCGATGGCTTCCGGACGGAAGGTGACATTCTGCTGGATGGCAAGGATATTTATACCAAGGAGGTACGCGTAGACGAGCTTCGGAAAGAAGTAGGGATGGTGTTCCAGAAACCTAACCCCTTCCCCAAGACGATCTTCGAAAATGTGGTATATGGTTTGAAGATACAGGGCATCAGCAAAAAAGCGGTGCTGGAAGAAGCCGCCGAGAAATCGTTGAAGCGCGCCGCCCTCTGGAACGAGGTAAAAGACAACCTCAACAAGTCGGCCCTGGCCCTTTCGGGCGGTCAGCAGCAGCGCCTTTGCATTGCCCGGGCACTGGCGATCTCCCCTTCTGTGCTGCTGATGGACGAACCGGCCTCTGCCCTCGACCCGCTTTCTACCGCCAAGATAGAGGAACTGATCTATGAGCTGAAGAATGACTATACCATCGTGATCGTGACGCACAACATGCAGCAGGCAGGGCGCGTGAGCGACAACACGGCCTTCTTTTACATGGGCGAGCTGGTGGAATATTCTAAAACAAAGACCATGTTCACTAGTCCGCAGGACACGCGTACACAGAACTATATTACAGGTCGTTTTGGTTGAGTTTATACCACCCTGCTTGCAAAACGATTAAATGATCATTATCCAATCAGAATAGACACAAGATGCCTCATATAGACGTAGAGTTAGAAAAGCTGAAGAAAAAGCTGCTGGAGATGTGGGACCTGGTAGAGTACCAACTGCACAGTGGTCGGGAGGCCATGCTGAAAGCCGACCAGGTGATGGCTGAGCAGATCATCAAGCGCGACCGAAAGGTAAACCAGTTTGACGTGAAGATCGACCGCATGTGCGAGAACTTCTTCGCGCTGTTTACGCCCGTGGCCGTTGACCTGCGCATGGTGCTGGCCGTGCTCAAAATCAACGCGAACCTCGAGCGCATCGGAGACACGGCGGAAGGAATCGCGCGCTTCGCCAAGAAGCTGGACGCCCCCGTAAACGAGGACCTGCTGGAGATGACAAGCCTGCTCCCGATGTATGAGGAGGCCATGTCGATGCTTAACGATTGCCGCATCGCCTTCAAAACCAACGACCCGGTGCTGGCGAAAACCCTGATCAAGCGCGATAAGGGGCTGGACAAGATCTACCGCAAGTCAGACCGCATTGTGACCAAGTATATGGCCGCCCACCCCGAGAAAATCTCCGAGGCGCTGGCCGTCCTCTCCATCATCAAAAAAGTAGAGCGCGTGGGCGACCAGGTAACCAACATTGCCGAGGAGATCATCTTCTACCGCGACGCGAAAGTGGTGAAGCACAAGCAAGACAAGAAAAAAAAGAAGGATTAAGCGAAAGTATAGCTTGACGAATGGCTTGATCGTTTGGATCAGCGAACGCATACAGAAAGCACGGGCCAAGCAGGTTCGTGCTTTCTCTTTTACTGCCACACGCACCGGCACGATGCGAATAGTCAACAATTCAACCATTCAGCAATTCAACCATACAGCAATTAGCAACCTAAAAATTTGCGCCTTACCTTTGCGGTAAACTCAAAAAGCGGTGCTGTTCAAAGAGATTTTATACCTGATCCAGAAGGACCTGGTGCTGGAGTGGCGGCAGAAGTACGCCTTTAACGGCATGTTGCTCTATGTCAGCAGCACGGTGTTTGTCTGCTACCTCAGTTTCGGGCTGCGCTCCAACGTCCTCACGGTGCCGGTATGGAACGCCGTGCTCTGGATCATCCTGCTGTTCACGTCGGTAAATGCCATTGCCAAGAGCTTTATGCAGGAAAGCCGGGGGCGGCTGCTTTACTTCTACTCCATCGTGAGTCCGCAGGGCGTGATACTGGCCAAGATCATCTACAACGCCATGCTCATGCTGGTGCTGGCCGTCATCTGCTTTCTGTTTTATGCGCTCGTGCTGGGCAACCCGGTGCAGGACGTGCCCATGTTCCTGCTCTCCATCCTGCTGGGCGCCATTGGCTTTTCCACCTCCCTCACCATGATCTCGGGCATCGCCGCCAAGGCCGCTAACAGCAGCACCCTGATGGCCGTGCTCAGCTTCCCAGTGATTGTGCCAATGCTGCTGATGCTGATCAGGATGTCGAAAAACGCCCTGGACGGCCTCGACCGGAGCACCAGCCTCGACGAACTGCTTACCCTGCTTGCCATAAACATGATCGTGGTCACTGTATCTTATATTTTGTTCCCGTACCTTTGGCGTTCATGATCTTATGGGACATAAGACCCAAGATTTTAGACTTCGGGCTTATCAAGTATAGAGAAGAGAAAAAATGATAGCTGTACAAAAGCGATTAATAAATCTAAACTAAGAACCAGAACAGGAGTGTATCTGTTTTTCATAAAAGTCTAACGTCCTGTGTCTTGCGCCCAACTAATAGCTATATGAAGAAACACTGGTGGAAAATACTGGCTGTGCTGCTACTGGTTTTTACCGTAGTGGCCGGTATGCTGTCGGAGGTGCCGCGCCTGCCGATCCTCAATGAGACGATCCGCAACCTTTACTTCCACGTGCCCATGTGGTTTGGCATGATCCTGATTCTGCTGGTATCGTTCGTTTACTCCATCAAATACCTCAAAACCCCAACCACCCGCAACGACATCATCGCCGCGGAGGCGGCCAAAGTGGGCATCCTGTTCGGTGTGCTGGGCATTATCACGGGTATGGAGTGGGCCAAGTTCACGTGGGGCGATTACTGGAGCAACGACCCGAAGCAGAACGCCTCGGCCATCGGCTTGCTGATTTACTTCGCGTACCTCGTGCTGCGCAGCTCCTTTAACGAGCAGCAGCAGCGCGCCCGCATCAGCGCGGTATACAACATCTTCGCGTTTGCGGCGCTTATACCCCTGCTGTTCATCCTGCCGCGCCTCACCGACTCGCTGCACCCCGGCAACGGCGGCAACCCCGGCTTTAACTCCTACGACCTCGATAACCGTTTGCGCGCCGTGTTTTACCCCGCCGTGATCGGCTGGACGCTGCTCGGCGTCTGGATCGTGAACATCAAATCAAGATTGGAATTACTGAAACAACGCTTATATGAAACTGTTTAGAATACTGGCGCTATGGTGCTTTATACTCTTCGCGACGGCAGGCATACAGCAGGTGCAGGCCCAAAATGCCGCAACACCTGCCCAACCTGACGTTGAAATGGCGGACACCCTGCGCCAGGACGGGAAAATATACGTGGTGGTAGTGGTGCTGCTCACGGTGCTAGGAGGCGTGCTGGTGTACCTCATCTCGCTGGACCGCAAGGTGAGCAAGCTCGAGAAACAGCTGAAGGACGACCTCGTGAACCGCTAGCCGTTATTGCCCTTCGTGGCCGTGGCCAAAGGCCGGGATTTTCCGTAACACGTATTCAACCATAAATGACTATAAACTGAATGAGTGTTTACTTAAATCCCAAGCTATACGTTTCCCTTTGCCCTTTGGACCATGTGAAACCCCACCCGATTGACGATGGCCACTTTGACCCAGCCTATGCTTACAAAGTGCTGGGCGTGTACAATGCCAGCGAGTCGTCGGAGTGTTTTTTTATACTGAGCAATACCGAAAACCAGATTTGGTTTATCTCGCAGCGACACCTGCGGGCGCATAAGCTTCTGGACTCGGATGAGTTTTACCTGAAGCTTCAGGTAAAGGAAGAGGAAACCACTGTGGAAGCAGGCACATCTCCCACACAGACGATGTTTGTGAACGGAAACACAGGAGGCATGTTCTAGCTTCCTGCATTACCCCGGTGGTGTGTGCCTTGTCCGAAGCAGTTAATTTTGCCCGCCGCCATGGATTTATATTCAGCCATGGCGTGTTAGGCTACAGATAAAGGATTTTACACTTTAACAGACAGATGAAAAAGTCACACATCATCGGGATTATCATCATTGCGCTGGCCATCGGCATCATCATGTCGTCGGTGGGCGACGCCAGCACGTATGTTTCTTTCGGCGAGGCCATTGAGCGCGCTGAAGAGGGAAACACCACCAAAGTACACGTGGTGGGCCGCCTCAAGAAAGACGCCCAGGGCCACATCATCAACATGAGCTACGACCCGCTCATCGACCCCAACTATTTCGCCTTCACCCTGATCGACACCAACCGTGTGGAGCAGCGCGTGGTCTACTACAACCCCAAGCCTCAGGACTTTGAGCGCTCAGAGCAGATCGTGATCACGGGCAGCATGAAGCAGGACGTGTTTGTGGCAGACAAAATCCTGCTCAAGTGCCCGTCCAAGTACGTCGAGAAAGAAATCCAGACCACCACTGCAGGCCTTTAGTTTAGTTAGAAAGTTAAAAGGTTAGCAAGTTAGAGAGTCGGGTGCCAGACGAGAATAACGTCCTTACCCAGCATCAAAACATACGCTCCTTAACTTACTGCCTCTTAAACACTTTCTAACTTCTTAAATTTCTAACTTTTTAATTATCAGAAATGATTAATACGCTGATCGGGGATATTGGCCATGCCAGTGTGATTGTTGCTTTTGTAGCGGCCATAGTATCCTCTTACGCTTATTTCATGGCTTCGCGCGCCAAGGTAGAGGCTGCCGGCGACGATAGCTGGCGCAAGCTGGCTCGCGGCGCTTTTTACGTGCACGCAGCCGGTGTGCTGATGGTGGTGTTCAGTCTATTTAACATCATTTACGCGCACCGCTACGAGTATTATTACGCCTGGAGCCATTCCTCCAACCACCTGCCGGTGCATTACATGATCTCCTGCTTCTGGGAGGGCCAGGAAGGCTCGTTCCTGCTCTGGATCTTCTGGCATGTGGTGCTGGGCGTGGTGCTGATGAATAGCGGCAAGAAAAACAAGGTATGGGAAGCCCCCGTGATGGCGATGTTCTCGTTTGTGCAGCTCTTCCTCACCTCCATGATTCTGGGCATCGTGATCGGCGACCTGAAGATCGGTTCCTCTCCCTTTATCCTGATGCGCGACTTTATGGCCGACGCCCCGGTGTTTGCCATGGACCCTGACTTTGTGCCCAAAGACGGCACTGGCCTGAACCCGCTGCTGCAGAACTACTGGATGGTGATCCATCCGCCTACCCTGTTCCTGGGCTTTGCCGCCATGCTGGTGCCGTTTGCCTTTGCCATGGCCGGCCTCTGGAAAGGCAAGTTTGTTGAGTGGGTGAAACCCGCCTTGCCCTGGTCTCATTTTGCGGCCGTGGTATTGGGTGTGGGCATCGTGATGGGCGCTTACTGGGCCTACGAAACCCTGAACTTCGGCGGCTACTGGAACTGGGACCCGGTGGAGAACGCCGTATACATCCCGTGGCTGGTGCTGATAGGTGCCATCCATACCATGATTGCATACCGCCGCAGCAAGCAGGGCCTGACCGCCTCTTTCATACTGGTTATCTCCTCGTTCCTGCTTATCCTCTACGCCACGTTCCTGACGCGGAGTGGCATTCTGGGCAACGCCTCGGTGCACTCCTTCACCGACCTGGGCCTGTCGGGTCAGTTGTTCACCTACCTGGCGGTGTTCGCCGTGCTGGCTATTGGCCTTTTGGTATACCGCTGGAAGCACATCCCGGCAACCGAGAAAGAGCTATCGACCTACAATGCCGAGTTCTGGGTGTTTATCGGCGCAGCCGTGCTTTGCCTGGCTGGCTTCCAGGTGTTGGCCACCACGTCCATACCGGTATACAACGCCTTCCTGGGCTTTATTGGCATAGAGTCTAACGCGGCCCTACCGGCCGACCAGATTGCGCACTATACCAAGTTCCAGCTGTGGGCTGGCGTGGCGGTGGCGGTGCTGTCGGGTGTGGGGCAGCTGCTGTGGTGGAGCAAGGGAGAGAAGAACAAAAGCACCTTTCTCGATGCGATCATGCTGCCGGGTATGCTCACGCTTCTGTTCGCCAGCCTAATTATCGTGCTGTCGAAGCTGGGCGTGCTTTCCGAAACGATCAACAACCCGGTATACATCACGCTGCTGGTGGCTGCCCTGTTCTCGGTGTTCGCCAACCTGAGCATCATCCTGAGCCTGCTGCACAAGAAAGTAACGCTGTCAGGCGGCGCGGTATCGCACATCGGTATAGCCCTGATGCTGATCGGCATCCTGTTCTCGTCGGGCTATTCCAACATCATCTCCCAGAACACCTCCGGCATGGTATACTCCCGCGAGTTTGACGATGAGATAAACCGCGACAACGTGCTGCTGTGGCGCAACGGCCCGGTAGAGATGGACAAGTATACCGTGAGCTACCACGGCCAGTACCAGGAGGTAAAAGACGTGCCGGAGTACGTAAACCGCGAGCTCCTCTTCCCGACCAATGACGAATACAAAGCCATTGCGCGCGGCGACATTAAAGTGGGCGACAAAGTATACTTCCATACCGGCGACACGCTGGACCTGGAGTCTCCGGAGAACACCTATTACCAGGTGCAGTACAAAGAGCGCGAGAGCGGCAAGTCGTTCATTCTATACCCCCGGGCGCAGGTAAACCCGAACATGGGCCTGCTGGCCTCGCCGGACATCAAGCACTTTGCCAACAAAGACCTGTACTCGCACGTGTCCTCGGTGCCGGACCCGAATGAGGAGAAGGACTGGGGCGACCTGCAGGAGTATGAGGTGAGCGCCGGCGACACCATCATCTTGAATGACTACGTGGCTGTGTTCAACGGCATCGAGCGCATCGACAAGGTGCCGGGCGTGCCGCTGGCAGAAGGCGACGTGGCCGTGCAGGCGGACATGAAGATTATGGGTGAGGAGAAGAATTACCATGCCCACCCCGTGCTCATGATCCGGAACCAGATGCTGGGCCGCGTGCCGGAGGAAGTGGCCGACCTTGGTCTGCGCATCACCTTCCTGAACATTGACACCGAGAACAACCGCTTTAAGATTGGCGTGAACGCCACGCAGAAAGACTACATTATCCTGAAAGCGATTGAGAAGCCTTTCGTGAACCTGCTCTGGATCGGCACGATTGTGATGGCAATCGGGTTTGTGATGGCTATTCTGCGCCGTAACAAGGAAAACGGAGGGCCAAACAAGCCAGCCGCTGCCCCAAGGCAATCCAGGAAGGCGCAGACAGCTTAAGTATTTTGTCTCTGCTTTATAACAGGAAAGCCTTTGCCTCATCGCAAGGGCTTTCCTGTTATAAAGCAAGCTATAGTATACCCTGAGATACCATGTTTTGACAGCTAAAGGAATAGTCCGCGTAGGTATCATCCTGTATAAGTAACAGGGACGAAAGAGCTAAATCATACATAATGAATGTAACGCAACCGAAACGCATCGCCTTTGTGGGGGCCGGCAACGTGGCCTGGCACCTGGCGCAGGCGCTTGCCTCGGCGGGGCACGGGGTGCAGGCTGTCTATAGCAGAGGCGCTTCTTCCCGTGAGGCCTTAGCCAAAGTTATCCCCGGGGCACTCCCCGTCGCAGCCCCCGACTTTCGGGCGATGGCCCTGGACCTGGTGGTTATTGCCGTGCCTGACGCGGCGCTCATTCCTGTGGCTGCAGACTTGCGGGTAGCGCCCGGCACAGCGGTTGTACATACCTCCGGCTCACAGCCGCTCGCTTTGCTGCACGTTGTTGAGGGCGCACGCACAGGCGTTTTTTATCCCCTCCAAACCTTTTCCAAGGGCAAGCTACTGGACCTGGCGGAGGTGCCCCTGCTACTGGAGGCGCAGGATGAGGAGACCCTTCGCCTGTTGGAGCTTGTGGCAGGCAGCCTGAGCAACAAGGTATACCGTATGGGTTTTGAGGACAGGAAGCGGCTGCACCTGGCAGCGGTGTTTGCCTGCAACTTCACTAACCACTTGCTGGGTATAAGCCGCCAATTGCTGCAGGAAGCCAACCTGCCCGCAGAGCTGCTGCAGCCACTCCTCGCAGAGACGATCGCCAAAGCCACCGCGCAGGACCCGTTTGCGGTGCAAACCGGCCCAGCCGTGCGCGGCGACGATCCGGTGCTGCAGGCCCACCAGCACATGCTGCAGCAACACCCACGATACAGGGAAATCTACGCGCTGCTTTCGGAGAGCATACAGGCGCGGGCAAAAATTGAGCAAATCCGGCATTAACCAAATAAGCCTTTATCTTGTTTAAGTACAGAGCCTAAAGCCACGTCGGTTTTGATTCGGCTGAATGGCTTTGTAAATTGCGCCTCTAAAATAGATCTGGATAAAATGAAAGTTGTAAATATAACCTTTAAGTTTGCCGACGGTTCGCCGGACGTAACGCACCCAGCGGTAGAAGGGGAATCGGTGCTGGACGTAGCCCTGGATAATGACATTAAACTGCAGCATAACTGCGGCGGCGTGTGCGGCTGCAGTACCTGCCACGTGTATGTAGAGGCTGGCATGGACGACCTCCCCGAGATTTCTGACAAGGAAGAAGACTATATAGACCGCGCCGTGGACCCGCGTATCAACTCCCGCCTGGGCTGCCAGTGTGTGGTGCAGGGCAACGAGGATGTGGTCATCACAGTGCCAACGCAGGATTTCCTGGGCCACTAGTTTAAATTGCTGCATGGCTAACGTGTTGACATTCATATGCTGACTACCTCATACCTTTAAAAACCATCTGGCCATATAACCATATAACCATATATATAATGAATAAAAGCTACGAGCCACCAATCCAATGGAATGATTACGAAGACATTGCGATGGCATTGTACGAGAAGTTCGGCGACGACTTCACGGAGTCCAAGATATACCGCATCCGTTTCACCGAGCTGCTGGAGTGGATCCTGACCCTGCCAAACTTTGAAGGCACGCGCGAGCAGGCCAACGAAGGCCACCTGGAACAGATTCAGGCGGCCTGGGTATATGAGTGGCGCGACAACCAGGACTAGCCCCTTTTAACAGCCGTTTGCAAGGGCGGCTGCTTTTATACCAGAAAAGGTTCTTCCCAGCGAGGAGCCTTTTTTATTTTTGCACGCGTTGTTTTCGTATAGATGGCAAACGTACCCGCAGCACCGTAAGCTGTGTGCCTGCCCCATCCTGCAGTAGTGTCTTCTAACAGTAGCCTTCCATTGTTTTATGTCTATCACTCAAACCGACCTCACCCGCATCAACACCTTTATTTTTGATGTTGACGGGGTACTGACAGACGGCCTGCTCTATTGCTTTGCCGATGGGGAACAGGTGCGCGCCTTCAACATCAAAGACGGCTTTGCCATCAAGCACGCCATTCGGCAGGGCTTCCGGGTAGCCATCATCTCTGGCAAAAACGAGCCGGGCGTGCGCAAACGGCTGGAGCAACTGGACATTGAGGACATCCACCTGGGTATTGAGGACAAGGTAGATACCTTCGAGGATTACATTTACCTGCAGGGAATCCACCCCGCCACCGTGGCCTACATGGGCGACGACATGCCGGATCTGGAGGTGATGCAGCGCTGTGGCCTGCGCGCCTGCCCCTCCGACGCTGCCGAGGATATTAAAGAAATCAGCACGTTTGTATCCACCAAAAAAGGGGGCAGAGGGGCCGTACGCGAGCTGATAGAGCAGATTATGAAGGCGCAGGACAAGTGGTAAGCCCCACGCATTTATACCTTTTCTACAAACTAATAGTAGATTTCTTTTAATACTGTATTGTATATATAAAAATAAATCTTTAGTTTACGTTCAGTTTTATTACCCAATAAATTATTCATCTTTATGAAGACAGGAAAAGTAAAGTTTTTTATTGAGTCGAAAGGTTATGGTTTTATAACTGAGGACGAGACAAATGAAGATTTCTTCGTGCATGCGAGTGGCCTGAACGGCGTAGACATCCAGCAGCACGACCGCGTAGAGTTCGACACGCAGGAAGGTAAAAAAGGGATCAATGCGGTTAACGTGAAGAGAATCTAACACGCTTACTGCATCATTACAAGAAAAGCCCCTTGCACAGGGGCTTTTTTGTTGCCGTTTCCGCGCACGGCCTTACCTTTGCCCCTGTCCTGTATTGCCGTCTGCCAGATGAAACTCTTCCTATCCCTCATACGCGCCCAAAACCTGGTGCTGATTGTACTGAGCCAGGCGCTCGTGCAAGCCTGCCTGCTTACGTCGGGGGTGCGATGGGCAAAGGTGCTGGAACCGGGCTTTCTGGCTCTCACCCTTTCCACGGTATGCATTGCGGCGGCTGGCTATATCATCAACGACTATTACGATGTGAAGATAGATGCCATCAACAAGCCGGACCGGCTGTTAGTGGGGCGCATCATCCGCAGGCGCCGGGCCATGTTCGCCCATCTGGTGCTGTCGGTTATCGGCGTGCTCATCGGGGGGCTGCTGCTGGTGCGGGTAGGATTGATTAACCTGGGGGCGGTATTGCTGCTGTGGGGGTATTCTGCACGCCTGAAAAAGCTGCCGCTTATCGGCAACGTAGCCATTGCCCTGCTGTCGGCATCCATGCTGCTGGTGGTGGCCGTGTACAACGACATGCTGAACAAAACCACTTTGGGCTACGCCCTGTTTGCCGGGCTCATCTCGCTTATCCGCGAAATCATAAAGGATATCGAGGACATGAAGGGCGATGCCTCTTTCGAGTGCCGCACCTTGCCCATTGTGCTGGGCATGCGCGGAGCCAAGTATGTGTTATACCCGCTTATCGCCATTTTTCTGGCCTTGCTGATCGCGAGCATGGCGCACCCATCTACCCCATGGCCTTTTGATGTATACATGCTGGCGCTGGTACTGGCCCCGAGCGTCTGGATGGTAGTGAAGCTGGCGCGGGCCGACCGCAAGGCCGACTTCAGCTACCTCAGCAACCTGAACAAGCTGATCATGCTGCTGGGGATTCTCTCAATGCTGCTGGTATAAAAAAAGCCTGCATCCGGAGACGCAGGCTTCATACTGTAGGTATAAAATAGGGTATGACTATTTCACGATCAGGCGGCTGGTGGCCACGTCGTTTCCGGCAGATACCTTTACATAGTAAGTGCCTTTGGCAAACTTCTGAGTGTTGATCTCAGCTTTGCCGTTTACTTTGTTCAGTACCAGCACTTTTCTGCCCAGCATATCCACCACAACCACAGAGGCATTGCGGATAGTGCCCAGGTCCACGCGCACAACGCCTTCTGAAACAGTAGGGTATACCGCCACGCGCTTGTCGCCGATCATATCGTCTAGGCCGGTGGTGGTGCCCGCTACAGTCACGCTCTCATCTACAGAAGCCAGTACCGTTCCCTCGACGTCAGCTCCCTCCACGCGACGCAGAATCAGTTTGTAGGCATAAGTGCCCGCCTGGCTGAAGTTAATTTTGAAGTACTCCTGATACTCTGCCACCAAATCTTCTCCCCCTTCAGGGCCGATTTTAGCGTAGCCCGCTTCATTGAAGGTCACGAGGGAATAAGTTGCTTCCTCCTCAGTGGCAGCCGCTCTATTGGAGTTATAGTTCAGCACAAAATTGTTGCGCTGGGCAGGGTTCGTCAGTTGTATCTCCAGGTTTACCTTCTCCTTCGGAGTCAGGGCAGCGCGGTCGAAGCCCTTCACGATAGCCTGCCACAGAAAATTCTGGTTGATGGTCAGGTTCTCGACCATATCCAGGGTACCGTCAACGGTAGGTTCATTTGTAACTGTTTGTGCAAAGGATGCACCAGCCGTAAACATAACGAGCAGCAGGGCTGCGAATAGGTGTAAAGTTCTTTTCATTGATAAAATTGTTTAGAATAAAATGATCAGGCGTTGCAGATAAGCGCAAAGTCTGCCTTCGGCATATATACGTATTTTGCTATCTACGGATGTAAATTTATTAAAATTGCCTTAAAATAACCTATAAGCTCCAAAAAACAATGTTACAGCATCTTAAACTTTCGTTTTCAGAAGTATAAATTGTTTATAACCATCTATATAATAGTAGCTTACAAACTAAAAAAGAGAGTCCTGTGAGGCTATAAAAACGTGGAGACAGATTCGGTTATGGACAGTTTACAGCCCGTAAGATGACTTGATAACCTTTTCCAAATGCATATAGGTGTACGCGCTGGTCTGGCCGGTGTTGAGGTATGGGGGTATGAGGATTTCACGCAACACCGCATTAATCCTTATTATTCTCGTATATTTGCAACAGCTATGACAAACCAACACCGCCCTCTACTCCAAATGGCAGAGGAGTTGCTGCGGAAGTATACGCTCCGCAAAACAAACTGCCGATTGGAGGTGCTAACGCTACTTTTGCAAAACAAGCATGCGCTGGCACACTCAGAAATTGAGAAACAGCTTGAGAACAGATTTGACCGCGTAACCATTTACAGAACACTGCATGCCTTTGAGGAGAAGGGACTCGCCCACAGCATCAACGATGTGAGCGGGGCCATGAAGTATGCGCTTTGCCAGGATGCCTGCAAGGAGCACGAGCACCAGGACAACCACATCCACTTCAACTGTACCTCCTGTGGCCAGACGTTCTGCCTGAATGAGGTGCTTGTGCCTGCCCCTACCTTGCCGGAGGGCTACAAAGTGCACAGTATAAATTTTTCGGCGCAGGGCCTTTGCGTTTCCTGCCAGGAGGTCACCTAAATAAAGGCATTCCTCCAGAACACGCGATATAGGCCAGTGCCATGCCAAACCAGACCAACCATGCAGCAGCCTTTCGGGGGCTGGTCTTATCACCAGTTAAGTTCCGGCTGTTTCTGCTGGCCCGCCTCCCGATGGCCTACCTGGCGGGGCTTCGTGTAACCGACATTTCGGAGGCGAAGGCCACAGTGCGTGTGCCCTACAAATACCTCAACAAAAACCCCTTCAAGTCGATATACTTTGCCTGCCTGAGTATGGCTGCCGAGCTTTCGACAGGTGTGCTTTGCATGACGCAGGTATACAAATCGCAGCCAGCCGTGTCGATGCTGGTGGTGCGCATGGATGCTGAGTTCACGAAAAAGGCCATTGGCAAAATCAGCTTCACCTGTCACGATGGCCAGGCAATAGCCGCCGCCGCAGCCAAAACCAAGGCAACCGGAGAGGGCGTGACAGTGGTGGCCACCAGCGTTGGCACCGACGAAAGCGGCGAACCCGTGGCTACCTTCCGCTTTACCTGGTCGCTGAAGGCGAAAAGAAAGTAAGCAATGCCCTGTCCGGGGTATGCAGAACACAGTATTTTCAGGATTTGCACACCGGAAGAAACACAATTATTGAGCGGCTCATGATGCCGGGGGGTAT
The DNA here is from genome assembly GCF_022601975.1 of Pontibacter sp. E15-1. Classification (GTDB taxonomy): domain Bacteria; phylum Bacteroidota; class Bacteroidia; order Cytophagales; family Hymenobacteraceae; genus Pontibacter. Next base: position 11,926 of record NZ_JAKVIR010000042.1, on the reverse strand, counting down.
GATTGCTTTCCCACGCTCCCTGCCCTATCCAGCTACCACCCCTATCGGTTCTGCACATATTCTGGGATTACTTGCTAAATTCTTAAGGCAAACCCATTATCTTTGCGGCTTCATTACACGCCTGTACTTTTGGAACGACCAGCCAAGAAAAACATAGTCATTTTCGCTTCGGGATCGGGAAGCAACGCCCAACGCCTGCTGGAGCATTTCGAGCACCACCCTGATATACGTGTGGCCGCCCTGTTCTCCAACAACCCGAACGCCTATGCCCTCAAAAGAGCCGAGACATACCACGTCCCGGCTTTTTTGTTTTCCCGCGAGGAGTTCTACAAGTCTGAAAAGGTGCTGCAACAGCTCCAGCAGTTTCAACCCGACCTGATTGTGCTGGCTGGCTTCCTGTGGCTGGTGCCGCAAAACCTGCTGCGGGCCTTCCCCGACAAGATCATCAACATACACCCTGCCCTGTTGCCACAGTATGGCGGCAAAGGCATGCACGGGCAGCACGTGCACACGGCGGTGATACAAGCCGGCGAGCCCGAGTCTGGCATCACGATCCACTATATAAACGAGGAGTACGACAAAGGCACCTTCATCCGGCAGGAGCGCTGCCCCGTGCTGCCCTCCGATACCCCCGCAGACCTGGCGGCCCGCGTGCTGCAACTGGAGCACCTGCACCTACCGCAGGTGGTAGAGCAGCTCTTAGACCAACAAGACCAACCGAAAAAAGAAGACTAACCCAAAACAGCAATTGCCATGCAATCCGTTAAAATCAAATCCGCACTCATCTCGGTATATTATAAAGACCGCCTCGAGCCACTGGTGGAGCTACTTAAGCAGCACAACGTGACCATTTACTCCACAGGCGGCACCCAGACCTTCCTGGAAGAGCAGGGCGCAGACGTGGTGGCCGTAGAGGACCTGACCGCCTACCCGTCTATCTTCGGTGGCCGCGTGAAGACGCTGCACCCAAAGGTATTTGGCGGTATCTTGCATCGCCGCGACAACGCGGGGGACCTTTCGGAAAGAGAGAAGTTCGAGATCCCGCCGATTGACCTGGTGGTGGTGGATTTATACCCCTTTGAGGAAACGGTGGCTTCGGGCGCTCCGGAGGCCGATGTGATCGAGAAAATCGACATTGGCGGCATCTCCCTGATCCGGGCGGCAGCCAAAAACTTCAAGGATGTGCTGATCGTCTCGTCCAGAGACCAGTACGGCGAGGTGGTGGAGTTGCTGCAAGCCAAAGACGGCGCCACAGAACTGGAAGACCGCAAGCGCTTTGCCGCGAAAGCCTTTAACGTGTCTTCGCACTACGACACGCACATTTTCAACTACATGAACGCCGAGGACGAGCAACCAGCCTTCAAGCAGAGTGTGCAGCACAGCATGCCGCTGCGCTATGGCGAGAACCCGCATCAGAAAGGCACATTTTACGGCAAGCTGGAGGACCTCTTTGAGCAACTGAATGGCAAGCAACTGTCGTACAACAACCTCGTGGACGTGGATGCGGCCGTGGCCCTGGCGGCTGAGTTTGAGGAACCGGCCGTAGCCATCCTGAAGCACACCAACGCCTGCGGCTGCGCCACCGCCGACACCATGAAAGACGCCTACCTGCTGGCGCTGTCCTCTGACCCGGTGTCGGCCTTCGGCGGCGTGATCATCGCGAACAGAGCTATTGACCTGGCTGTGGCCGAGGAACTAAACAAGCTGTTCTTTGAGGTATTGATCGCCCCGGCATATGATGCTGATGCACTGGAGTTGCTGAAGACCAAGAAGAACCGCATCCTGCTGAAGCAAAAGCCCGTGGAACTGCCCAACAAGCAGTTCAAGACGCTGCTGAACGGCGTGATTGAGCAGGACAAGGACCTGGCCACCGAAACAGAGGCTGACTTTACCACCGCGACCAAGCGCGAACCGACCGCCGAAGAGAAAAAGGCGCTGGTGTTTGCCGCCAAAGTGTGCAAGCACACCAAATCCAACACCATCGTGCTGGCCACCGACAAAATGATGTACTCCAGCGGCGTGGGCCAGACCTCGCGCGTGGATGCCCTGCGCCAGGCCATCGAGAAGGCCCGCAGCTTCGGTTTTGACCTGAGCCAGACGGTGATGGCCTCCGATGCGTTCTTCCCCTTCCCGGACTGTGTGGAGATCGCCGACCAGGCGGGCATCAAAGCCGTGGTGCAGCCAGGTGGCTCTATCAAGGACAAGGACTCTATCGCCTACTGCGACGCACATGATATAGCGATGGTAATGACCGGCGTGCGCCACTTCAAACACTAACAAACCCCTCGCGCATACGCGTCCCGTTTTATATAAATCCCCGGCTTTGCTAAAAGGCCGGGGATTTTTCATAACTTCCGTGCGGGTGTGCCCGCGGTGGGTTTCAGCGGATAGAGAAGCGTGCCCGCAATTCAATTTTTCCACAGTGCTAGCCGTTATACAAGTCTATATGCGAGAGCAACTGCCTTATGAAAAGACTTTTAATTTCTTTGGCTTCGGGTGCTACATTATTAATTACGCTGAATTTCACTAATTTTGCCGCAAGTTTCTGTTTAGAAATATTGTATATTTAAAATATAATTGGGCACAGTTTCGCCTGAACCTACAAAATGGGACTATTTAACTTCTTAACCAGTGATATAGCGATTGACCTTGGTACTGCTAATACTCTGATCATACATAACGATAAGATAGTCGTAGACGAACCCTCTATCATCGCCGTGGACCGCACCACGGGCCGTGTGCTGGCCATTGGCCGCAACGCCATGCAGATGCACGAGAAAACGCACGAGAACATCAAGACGATCCGCCCCCTGAAAGACGGCGTCATCGCTGACTTCCACGCGGCCGAGGAGATGATCCGGGGTATGATCAAGATGATCGACACGGGCCGTCGCCTGTTCCAGCCGTCGCACCGCATGGTGATCTGCATCCCGTCGGGCATTACCGAGGTGGAGAAACGCGCCGTGCGTGACTCTGCGCAGCACGCCGGTGCCAAGGAGGTATGGATGATCCAGGAGCCGATGGCCGCCGCCATTGGCATCGGCATCGACGTGGAGCAGCCCATTGGCTCCATGATCGTGGACATCGGGGGCGGAACCACCGAGATTGCCGTGGTGGCCCTCTCCGGTATCGTCTGCGACCAGTCTATCCGCATCGCGGGTGACGTGTTCACCAAAGACATCCTGGACTATATGCGCCGCCAGCACAACCTGCTGATCGGGGAGCGCTCTGCCGAGAAGATCAAGATTGAGGTGGGCGCTGCCCTGACAGAAATCGAGAACCCGCCAGCCGACTACGAGATCCGTGGCCGCGACCTGATGACCGGCATCCCGAAGGTGATCAAGGTAACGTACCAGGAGATCGCCATCGCGCTGGACAAATCAGTGTCGAAGATCGAGGAGGCCGTGCTGAAGGCGCTGGAGATCGCGCCGCCGGAGCTTTCGGCTGATATCTACGATAACGGGATTCACCTCACAGGCGGCGGTGCCTTGCTCCGTGGCCTCGACAAGCGGTTGGCCGCCAAAACCAAGCTGCCGATCCACATTGCCGAAGACCCGCTTCGCGCGGTGGTACGCGGCACGGGGGCCGCGATCAAGAACATCGAAGGATTCAAGAACGTCCTGCTAACCTAACAGGGCTCCATGCGGAATCTTTTTGCATTTATATACCGGTTCCGTGCGTTCCTTGTGTTTGTATTGCTGGAAGTGCTGTGTGTGTACCTGATCGTGCGGTATAACACATACCAGGGGGCCGCCTTCTTCAATTCCGCAAACAAATACGTGGGGCAGGTGCTGGAGTACCAGAGCAGCGTCTCCGACTATTTCCGGCTGTCGTCCATCAACAACTCGCTGGCCCGTGAAAACGCCGCGCTGCGCAAGGAGCTGATGCAGTACCGCGACCTGGAGGTGTCGGATAGCACCGCCGTGCTGGATACCACCTTCTACGCCGCCACCGACAGCAGCCACGCCGCCCCCTACGTGCTGCACGCAAGCCGGGTGATCAACAACTCGGTGCGCCGCATGAACAACTACCTGACCCTCGACGTGGGTACTGCCGACGGCGTGAAGCCAGGTATGGGCGTGATTGCGGCAAGTGGCGTGGTGGGCCGCATTAAAACAGTGTCCAGGGGGTATGCCACCGTCACGTCGGTGCTGCACTCGCAGATGCTGGTCTCGGCCAAAATCAAGAAAGACAACACCTTCGGCACCGTAAAATGGACCGGCGGTGACTACCGCACGGCCATGCTGGACTATATCCCGCTGCACGTCAATCCGGCCGCCGGAGACACCATCGTGACAAGCGGCTTCAACACCGTATACCCGGAGGGCATCATGGTCGGCACGATCAGCGCTGTGGAGAAAGAGCAGGACAAGAGCTTTTACACGATAAAGGTAAAGCTAGCAGTTGACTTTGCGCAGCTGTCTTACGTGTATGTGGTGGAGAACACCACCATGTATGAGCGGGAGGACTTAGAACAACAAGCAGGCATTCTGACAGATGAGCAATAGCTTTGGTATAAAAAATATCGTGCAGTTTATTCTGTTTGTGGCGCTGCAAATCCTGCTGCTGGATAACCTGGTGCTCTTCGGAACTGGCTTTTGCTTTATCTACGTGGCGTTTCTGCTCTTCCTGCCGCTGGGTATAAACAGGGTATGGCTGCTCGTGCTGGGCTTTGCCACGGGGTTCACGGTGGACATGTTTTACGACACAGTGGGCATCCATGCCGCGGCCAGTGTGCTACTGGCATTTTTAAGGCCCCACGTTTTGAACCTTCTGACACCGCGAGACGGTTACGACAGCAGTGATTCCGTTAACATCCACGTGATGGGGTGGCGCTGGTTTCTGGTCTATTCGTTTTCGCTGATCGTGTTTCACCACGCGGCAGTGTTCTTTCTGGAGACCATTAATTTCCAGACGGCTTTGTACACATTAGGCAAGATCCTCTTCAGCACCTTCTTCACGGGCATATTAATCGTGATTCTTCAACTCCTGTTCTTTTCGCCAAAGAGAGCGCGGATAGATTACCGATGAACTACTTAGAAAACCGAAAATACGTCATTCAGGGCATCTTTATACTTGTAGGTGCCATTTTTGCCCTGCGCCTGTTCTACATCCAGGTGGTGGACAGCAGCTACAAGCAGGCCGCCGAAACCAACGCCATCAAATCCGTGGTCCAGTATCCCTTCCGCGGCCTGATCTACGACCGGAACGGGAAGCTGCTAGTGCAGAACACGCCCGTGTACGACCTGATGGTGGTGCCCAAAGAGGCGAAGAACATCGATACGCTGCGCCTCCAACAACTACTCGACCTGCCTTTGGAAGAGGTGCGGGAGCGCCTGAAGAAAGCGCGCGCCTACTCCTACGTGCAGCCCTCCGCCTTTTACCAGAAACTCAGCACCCAGGAGTTTGCCCGCATTCAGGATAACCTGATCGATTTCCCCGGCTTTTACATCAACGCCCGAACGGCACGCGGCTACCCGCACCAAAGCCTTGCGCACGCGCTGGGCTATATCGCCGAGATCAGTCCGCGCCAGCTCGAGGACTCTGCCTACAGCGGCTACCGCCCCGGCGACTATATTGGCAAGAGCGGCATTGAACTGGAGTATGAGCAGTACCTGATGGGCAAGCGCGGCGTGAAGTACAAGATGGTGAACGTGCGCGGCGTGGAAAAAGGCTCGTTTAAAGACGGTGCTTACGACACCCTGTCGGTGGCCGGCAAGAACCTGGTCAGCACCATCGACCTTGATTTGCAGCAGTATGGCGAGTTCCTGATGAACGGGGCTAAGGGCAGCGTGGTGGCCATCGAGCCGAAAACCGGCGAGGTGCTGGCCTATGTTTCCGCCCCCTTCTACGACCCCAACCTGTTTACCGGAAAAGACTACGGCAAGAACTATATGGCCCTGCTGAGTGAGCCGAACAAGACCATGTTTAACCGCCCCGTAATGGCGAGCAGCAACCCGCCCGGGTCCATCTTTAAGCTGGCGCAGGCCCTTGTGGCGCTTCAGGACGGCATCATCACCCCAAACACAGGTTTCCCCTGCAACCAGAGCCTGGTCAAGTGCTCGCACGCGCACGCGGCCCCCACCAACCTGAGCATCGCCATCCAAACCTCCTGCAACCCTTATTTTTACCAGGTGTTCCGGGCAGAGGTGAACCAGGGCAAGTCCAGCAACACGTTTAAGGACACCTCGATCGGCCTTGCCAACTGGCGTGAGCAAATTACCACCTTCGGCTTCGGTGTAGAGCTGGGCATCGACCTCCCGAACGAGAAGAAAGGCATTGTGGCCTCGCCGGCCATGTATGACCGCGTGTATGGCCAGAACCGGTGGAAATACTCCACCATCTACTCGCTTAGCATCGGGCAGGGCGAGTTGGGCGTGACGCCGCTGCAGATGGCCAACTTCATGGCCACGATCGCCAACAGAGGCTATTACATCACTCCGCACATCATCCGCTCGATTGGGGAGAACGGCAAACCGAAGCCGGAGTATCAGCAGCGCCATTTTACGGCAGTGGAAGCCCGTCACTTCACCCCTGTGGTAGACGGTATGGCCGCCGTGGTGAAGTCTGGCACAGGCCGCAACGCCTCCCTCGAAAAATTGGGGATTGAGGTATGCGGCAAAACAGGCACGGCCGAGAACCCCCAGGGCAAGGACCACGCCGTGTTTGTGGCGTTCGCCCCGAAGGATGACCCCAAGATCGCGATTGCGGTGTATGTGGAGAACGCGGGCTTCGGCGCCCAGTCGGCAGCCCCGATCGCAGGCCTGATGATTGAGAAGTACCTGACAGACTCCGTCTCCAGAAAACGAATGGAAGACTGGGTGCTGAGCCGGGAATACCTGAATATTGACTAACGGATGGGTGTAGAGCAGAAAATACTTGGAAGCAGCAGAATCGGCATGTCAGCCACGCCTGGCAGGCACGCCTCGGGCAGCCACATGCTCCAGAACATCGACTGGGTCACCATCCTGCTCTACTTCCTGCTGGTGGGCCTGGGCTGGATGAACATCTACGCCGCCGTCTACAGCCCCGACAATGTGGTGAACATCATGAGCTTCGACATCAACTCCGGCAAGCAGCTGGTATGGATCGCGGCCTCGCTGATACTCATCATTGTGCTTCTGGTAGTGGACTACAAAGTGTATGAGCACCTGGCATACCCCATTTACGGCGCCATCATCCTGCTGCTGCTGGTCACGCTAGCCGTGGCAAAGCCGATTGCCGGCTCCAGGTCCTGGCTTGATTTGGGCGGGGGCATCCGGCTGCAGCCTGCCGAGCTGGCCAAATTTGCCACCGCCCTGGCCGCCTCCAAGTTTCTGAGCACCGTAAACCTTCGCCAGCAGAATTTCGCTGACCAGATGAAGCTGGCCGCTATCACGCTGCTGCCACCGGCCATCATTATCCTGCAGAACGAGACGGGCTCGGCGCTGGTGTTTGCCGCGTTTATCCTGGCCTACTTCCGTGAGGGCATCTCGCCGCTCATCCTGATTATCGGGGGGTCGGTGGCCGCTGTCTTCATCCTCACGCTGCTGGTTCCGAAGCTATACCTGATCTTGGCCATTACGGTGCTGCTCGCGCTGGCCACCTGGCTGGATTATCGCCTCCTGCGCCGCTATAAAACGATGATGGCCCTGTGGGTGCTGGTGGTGGGTATGATTTTCAGCGTGGACTTCTTCGTGAACAACGTGCTGCAGCCGCATCAGCAGAACCGCATTAAGGCGCTTATTAACCCGGAGGCAGACCCGCTGGGCTTCGGCTGGAACGTAACACAGTCCAAGATAGCCATCGGCTCCGGCGGTTTCTGGGGGAAAGGCTTTCTGGAAGGCACGCAGACCAAGTTCGATTTTGTGCCTGAGCAGAGCACCGACTTCATTTTTTGTACCATTGGCGAGGAGCAGGGCTGGGTGGGCAGCACTGTGCTCATCGGCCTTTTCATGTTCCTGATGATCCGGGTCGTGATGGTGGCAGAACGGCAAAAATCTGTTTTCGGTCGGGCCTATGGCTACTGTGTGGCGTCCATCATCTTCTTCCACTTCCTCGTGAACGTGGGGATGACCATTGGGCTGGCCCCGGTGGTGGGCATTCCGCTGCCCTTTTTCAGCTACGGCGGTTCTTCGCTGTGGTCTTTTACCATCCTGCTGTTCATTCTCATCGCCATCGACGCCAACCGCAGCCAGGACCTGGCGCGGTAAAGGCAACCCTGCCACCAAAAAGGCATCCCCCTGTGCAGCTTGTGTTAGCTACACAGGGGGATGCCTTTTAAAGAAATATTTTCAAATAAAGGAATGTGCGAGGGTTACAGCGATTATTTGTTCTTATCCCACTCTTCAAATGTTTCTGAAGGCACATCGTGGCTGAAAGTTTTCTGAAGCGTGACGGTCTCTCCCTCCTTCACCTCAAAGTATCGGTAAGAATAGGCAAGGCTACCAGTCTCAGACGATTTCTTCAGCACAACATAAATGAAGTACTTTCCTGGCTTGATTTGCTCGTTCATGCGAGAGCCAACGGCACCGTATTTGGCAGTTTTAGATTTGCCTGAGATTTTATCGTAGGCGTACCCCAGGTAAATATCTGAGCCAGAGGCTTGCACGTCAAAATCCTGGTTCTCGGCTGGCCATACATGCACGATGGCCGACACTGGCTCTCGTTTCACAGCACCGGAAGAGTATTTGACATCTTTCTTTACGTCAAAAGCTATCAGCGTTTTTCCTGTGGCAGGTTGAGGGTCATCTTTGTCTTTACAGCCTGTTAAAAACAAAAACACAAGTAAGGGTAAAATCAGAAGATTTTTCATGGGTGTTTGAGGTAAAAGAAATTAAGTTGGTAAAATTAAGGAGATGTTAAGCGTACGAAGCGGGGGTATATAACAGATTTAATGCTATACTATATTCTTATAGTAGAATACATCCTGGCTACAGGGAGAGGAGTCTGTAAGCTAATTTTTTATCTCATTCATATAATCATAACAATATAACACATGACTGCCTGAATACGGGCCTTTAAAATAAAGGGTTTTAAGTTTTTGCGATTTAAAAGCAATTATTTTAGCCAATGCCTGTGTTTTGCGTGCGAACTCAAATCGCTAGATGATAGTAATAAAGGGAGGATGCATATTTGCGGTAGAGGAGTAGGCTTTACGATCTGAAAACTTCTAAAGTGTGTTATCTCACTAAACATAAAGCTATAACCGTTTAAAAACTAAAATAGTATGTAGAGCAATTTGTATTCCTGAAGTCCGGGGAAATAGCTTGGGCTTGTTGGTAGGCTTTTGTTTGATTGCTTACCCTAAGCTCGACTTTAGCATTTCCAGCATCTGTGCAAAGCAACGCTACCGGGGCCAGCTTCTCTTCCGGGTCTCTCAGCAGCATCCACCTCAGGGGCATCGCCAGCTTTGCGCTGTGGTACCAGACAGCTGTCGCCGTGGCGCCTTACGATAAGCTATATTTCTTTTCTTCTTTCAAAATACGAAAGAAGAAAGCCATAACTGATTGCAATTCAGACCAGAAATGCCACTAGGAATTTGAATACTAAAATCATAAATGGAAGAATTCACATATGCAGAAGATAGCGGGTACTACGGCCGCCACCTTCCTGGATTAACACTCTTAATTCCATTAGATGGTGCAGATCTCTTGTAGCAGTAGCTTTGGACGCTTTTGTAATGGATGTGTATTTTTTAGCATTCATACCCCCTTCAAAACCATCTGGTCCGGCATCCAGCATCCTTCTTATAACTTTTATCTGCCGTTCATTTAAGGAGTTCTTGAACCGGTCAAAGAACTTCGATTTCATCAAGATGAAATCGACAAGGCTGATTGCCTGTTCCTGTGACTTCAAAACAATGCCGACAAAATATTTAATCCAGGGCGTAATATCGTTGCTTCTCTGTGCCTGTTCCAAGGCACTATAATACGACTTCTTATCGGTCTCGATAGTCTTTGAGAGACTGAGTAACACCGGGCGGCCTAATGTTTGTGACAAGGCTTTTTCTGCAATGGCTCGGCCTATCCTGCCATTACCATCTTCAAAGGCATGAAGGGTTTCAAAATACAAATGTGAAATTGCTGATCTGACAGGCCCTTTCTTTATCTCGTTATTTCCTCCAGGGGCAGTATCGTTGAACCATTGGATAAACCTGTTCATTTCTTCCGACACGCGAGATGAAGGCGGGGCTTCAAAATGCACTTTTCCCTTGCCAAGTGCGCCCGAGATAACCTGAATTGGGTCTTCATGACTGCGCCACATGCCGACATTAATTCGTTTGTTTTCCTTCAATAGCATCTTGTGCCATTGGAAAAGCTTTTCCTCAGTTATGGCTTCGGCGTAGGTTTTACGAGCATCGGTCATTAATTCACCAGCCCCTTGCGCCATCTTATCCTCAGTGGCTTCAGGAGTCTGGTTAAGGCCAAGATTATTGCGGATAGATGAAACGACATCCTGACGGCTAAGATACTCGCCCTCGATTTCTGAAGTTTTAATCGCTTCGGCAACCATGATATCAATCACAGCTTCCAGTTGGATATCTTCAGGTATTGCCTTCAACATGCCGCTGACATGTCCGGTTTGCTCCGCAAAACTGAAGAGCATATCTTCCACTTCGCTTAAATCATACCTGAAATCAGTCCAGTCGGGTTGTTGCCAGTTATAGGTCATGAGCCGAATATAACACTTATTCAGCTCAAATAAAAACAATATTTGAGCCGAATAGGAATTCTAATCGGCTCATGATCTATAAGAAGCTGCTTTAAAGCTTAGGTTCGATGGATTGATCGATATTCTTATCGAGATCATTCTGGATCAATTCCGGCAGACGTTCCTTAAAAAGGTCCCTCAGAAACTGTTTCCTTCCCGCCTTCTCCCCCATGCGAGGCGTTCTGTTCCAGATATGCCTGAATGGAATCGCTGACATACAGGATGATTTTCTTTTCCGGCTGGCTGAACCGGATTTTCCCTTCGTCTATCAGCTTTTGCAGCGTGGTCTTGCTGCTGACACGCAGTTTCTGCATGGCCTCCTGACCGGAAATCCACTTATCCTCTTTGATGTTGTTCTGTTCCTTGATCCTCTCAACCACCTTGTCAATCAGGGCATAAAAGGCAGCATCTTCAAGGCATATCACTTCTATGAGGCAGACAGGTTAAGGTTTGAATGAATATATCCAAAATATAGAATAACCATGCTCTAGATTTGCGTACTCTCGCAAATTAAAATGTATTTCAGATTCTATTGCTTCAGGGGAGCCATAGTCGAGTTCTTAGAACTCATTTTGAAATGTTGTCTGAATGTTGTCCTGTAAAAACAGGGGCAACAAAAAAACCCCTTAAAAAGGGGCTTTAAATCGTACCAGGAGCGTGTATTTAACCCTCTATACAATCAATTGATTTACAGCACATTAAGACCAATAAAGCAAGCACGAGTTACAAACTGGTTACAAAAAATCATTGTACCATAGGAAATTAACTACTAAAGTTGTCTTTTATGGACTCCAAAAACCAGTTCAAAATCTGATTAACTCATGCCCCCTATACGCGCGGGAGCATTAACAAATATTAACATATAGCTAGGCGCGCGCGTGTGATGTCCATAAACTCAATACCTTTTATTGAGTGCTACAACTTAGCCTTACAAGGCTTTATTTTGTTAGCTTCCTGCCATTCCTAAGCATTATACTTTTATCGCGCGTGTGATAGGCTGAAATTCAATTCAAGCTTTTTTATATGTCTAAAAACTCATGTTTTCTCATGTTATTATATATCAAATTGCTAATGTTTGCTAAGGTTTATCTATGCTATTGCCACTGATGCGCGTGTGCTAGGCTGAAACTTAACTACAGCTCTTTTTTATATGCAAGTATAATGGACCCCTCAAATAGGACAGCAGTTTAAGTGTAAATTTATAACTTGTTATCCTATGCAAAAGAGAAGACAA
>NZ_JAKVIR010000041.1 GCF_022601975.1 Pontibacter sp. E15-1 | reverse complement strand
AACTACGAGGGCTACATGCTCAAACTCATCGAGGCCTTTAACCCGGTGGCCGCCGAGGGGGTGATGTGCCGCAACACGGTATCGGTGGGCTGGGACGGCTACCTCTACGACTGCGACTTTAACCAGATGCTGGAGCTGAAGGTGGCCAAGGGCGCGCCGCAGCACATCCGGGAGTTTAACGTGGCGGCGCTGGACCAGCGCAGCATCGTGCTCAACCAGCACTGCTATGGCTGCACGGCAGGGGCCGGATCCAGCTGCGGCGGCGAAACCGTGAAATAACTATATGCAGTACAAACTCAGCTTGCGGATATGATCCTGGTACTTCTTTTTCTTGGGGCAACCTTCCTGGCCTACAGCAACGGCGCGAACGATAACTTTAAAGGGGTGGCCACGCTTTTTGGGAGCGGCACCACCACCTATAAAAGCGCCATCCGGTGGGCAACCATCACCACCTTTATGGGCTCTATTGCCGCCATTTTCCTGGCTGGTATGCTGGTAAAGAATTTTTCAGGGAAAGGGCTGGTGCCCGATGAACTGCTTCAGGGGCCTGAGTTTGCTATAGCCGTGGCACTGGGTGCTGCCATTACGGTGTTTATCGCCACGAAGGTGGGTATGCCGGTTTCCACCACGCACGGCTTGGTGGGTGCCCTGTTCGGAACAGGGGTGGTAGCCATTGGCTCCTCGTTTAACTTCGCAAAACTGGGCAGCACCTTCATCGTGCCGCTGCTGGTGAGTCCGTTGATGGCGGCTGTGCTCAGTTTGGTGGCCTACTTTATCTTCAGTAAACTTCGGGCAAAGCTGGGATTCACAAAAGAGACCTGTGTGTGTGTAGGCAAGGAGTTTGTGCCGGTGAGTCAGCTCGCCACCAACGGGAACACGATGCAGGCCGTAGCCACGCGCAACAACGCTACCGTACGCATAGACAAGCAGGAAAACTGCATCGATGTATACCAGGGGAGTTTTCTGGGCATTAACATGCAGCGCGTGCTGGATGCTGCTCACTTTTTTAGTGCCGGGGTGGTAAGCTTCGCCCGCGGCCTGAACGACACACCCAAAATAGCGGGACTGTTGCTGGTGATCCATGCCTACGACATTAAGTGGGGCATCGGCGCCATCGCGGTCGCCATTGCCGTGGGTGGCCTTTTAAACGCACGAAAGGTGGGCATCACCATGAGCAAAAAAATAACCGGCATGAACCACGGGCAGGGCTTTACGGCAAATCTTATCACGGGCTTGCTGGTTACCACAGCCAGTATACACGGCCTCCCGGTTTCTACCACGCACGTTTCGGTCGGGTCTATCTTTGGCATTGGCACCGTGACACGCAAGGTGAACTACCGCGTGGTTTCCAATATTCTGCTGTCCTGGGTCCTGACTTTGCCTGTGGCAGCCCTGGTTGCCGGCGCGATTTATTGGGTGTTAACCACTTTTGTGGTATAAAGAGGTTGAGTTTAAACTTCGCTTTCAAAACCAAATTTATACATGCCTTACTTATAACTTTGATATCCGGTTTATACCCCATTTATTCAAGAAAAATCTAACACAACAATACGTATGAGTAATTATTTAGAGGCCGCCAAACTGGTTTACGAAGACGCCGCCAATAACCCCCAAAAAGGGCTTTGCTGTACCACCACGCCCGTATGGCAACTTCCGGAGTTGCATGTGCCGTCTAAGATGCTGGAGATGAATTACGGTTGCGGCTCCACGGTGAACCCACGCGACTTGAGCCATAACCCATCTGTGCTGTATGTAGGTGTTGGCGGAGGTATGGAATTGCTGCAGTTTGCGTATTTCTGCCGCAGGCCGGGCGCCGTGATCGGCGTGGACCCGGTGGACAGAATGCTGGATGTTTGCAGAGAGAACCTGCAGGAAGCCGAAAAGAAGAACGCGTGGTTTCAGAAAGACTTCGTGGAGCTTCGGAACGGAGACGCCCTGGACCTGCCCGTTGCGGACGAAACGATTGATGTGGCCGCACAGAACTGCCTTTTCAACATCTTCAAGAAGGATGAGTTAAAGCAAGCCCTTTCTGAAATGTACCGTGTCCTGAAGCCGAATGGCCGCCTGGTGCTCTCAGACCCTACCAGCGAAGACGAGATGTCGGAGAGCCTGCGCGAAGACGACCGTTTGCGTGCCCTGTGCCTGAGTGGGGCGCTCCCGCTGCAGGAGTATATCGACATGATCACGGCGATCGGTTTCGGAACGGTGGAGGTCAGGGCGAAGCGCCCTTACCGCGTGCTGGCCCCCGGGCAGTATGATACCGATAAAGTCATCTTTATAGAGAGCGTGGAGATTTGCGCGATCAAAGACCCGATGCCAGCTGACGGCCCTTGCGTATTCACGGGCAAGCATGCGGTATACTATGGCAATGAGGAGTTCTTCGACGACAGACAAGGCCATACCCTAGTGCACAACCAGCCGCTGGCCGTGTGCGATAAAACTGCCGCGGCGTTAGCTAACCTGGGCCGCAACGATATTTTCATCACCGGGTCCACTTACTTCTACGATGGCGGCGGCTGTTGCTAAAACGGTGGCTGGAGTTTGGTTTTTCACGCAGATCAGATTTTGAACACTCTCGCCGGCTTTAGCCGTATGCATTAACGCGAATCATATACTAAAAACACACATGGGGAATAAAAAATCAGTTATTGATAAAATAAGAAAAGACAAAAGCACCGCAACCGAAAACCGAAGAGACATAGCCGCTTTGGCCGCCGCCGGGCTGGTAGACTTCAGCTTGATTTCTTTGCTGCAAATGGGCTACTTTAAAAAGCTGCCAGACCTTCCGGGCAAGGTGTTCGACACCGTGAAAGTAAACACGTCGAAAGACGCCGTTTTGCTCGGATTGCCCGACGGCGTCATCAGCCTGGGTGCCTATACCCTGACCATGCTGCTGGCCATGGCGGGATCGCGGTTTAAGAAGCGCTCCCGGCTCCTTAACCTGGCGCTTGGTGCCGTGCTGGTGGGGCAGGCGGCAGGAGCCGCGCAGTATATGTATAAAATGGCCTTTGTTCAGAAAAAGGTCTGTATATACTGCGTTACCGGGGCAGCCATCAATTTTGCCGCGCTCAAACCAGTGTATACACTGCTCAAAAAATAAAGGGGTA
This sequence comes from Pontibacter sp. E15-1, assembly GCF_022601975.1. Classification (GTDB taxonomy): domain Bacteria; phylum Bacteroidota; class Bacteroidia; order Cytophagales; family Hymenobacteraceae; genus Pontibacter. The sequence continues at coordinate 36,041 of NZ_JAKVIR010000041.1, read as the reverse complement.
TGGCCCGGTTGCTTCCGCAATGAAAGCAACCGGGCCATACCCCTTTATTTCGCACATATTGCTTTCAAGCTGTTTCGTTGGAGGCTATACTGAACCATTAAAACTGTGACTATGAAAACTGAAAAAAACAAGCGCTCTGTTGAAGAGGTTATCGAGCAGCACAAATCCTCCGGGAAATTTATCGACGTAGACGGTATAAATACGTTCGTGCTGGACAAAGGGGAAGGCGAGGTGGTTTTTTGCATCCACGGCGTGCCTACTTCCTCTTACCTTTACCGAAAAGTAATCGATTCGCTGGCTGCCAAAGGTATGCGCGGCGTGTCCATCGACTTGCCGGGGCTGGGCTTGTCTGACAGGCCCAAGGACTTTGAGTATACCTTCCATACCTTTGCCCGTTTCTGTGCAAGGGCCGCCGAGGTGTTGGGCATCCAGAAATATCACCTGCTCATCCACGACATCGGCGGGCCAATCGGTTTTGCCATGGCAGCGGAGAATAAGCAAAAAGTCCTCTCCCTCACTATTCTGAACACCTGGATCGAGGTAGATAAATTCAAGAAACCCCTGCCCATGCGCCCTTTCGAAATGCCGGTGCTAGGGGAGGCAGAGCTCCTGACCATTACCCACCCGACCTGGTACCTGCTATTCTCGCAAATGGGCGTTAACCATGCCGATGCCCTTCCGAGGGAGGAAGTGGATGCCTACGTGGACCTGCTCAAACGGGAGGACGACGGCAAGGCTTTCCTGAAAATCATGCGGCACTTTGAAAAATCTGATGAGTTTAAGAAGCTCTGTTACCAGGCCGTCGAGAACGTGCCATACCCCATTCAGGCTGTTTGGGGCGCTGATGACCCGGCGCTGGATTACGATCATTTTGGCAATGAGATAAAGCAGGCGGCAAATCTGGATACGGTCCATAAACTGGCCTCCAGGCACTTTCTGCAGGAAGAGAAATGGGAGGAAATAGCGGATCTGGTGGTGAAGCAGGCATCGACTAGAGGCGCTTAATTTAATCTCAGCACAATCAAAAACAGAAAAGCCCGGTGTATATAGGATATGCACCGGGCTTTTCTGTTTCATAGGTATACTGCTCGTCTCGCTACAAGGCACTGAGTTTTTCAGCGATGGGCTGCAGGGTGTTGCCAACCAGCTGCGGCTTAGGTGAGAGCGGGTATAGCGCCTGGCCTTCGCGGGCAATAAACGCTGCCTGCATGCCCGCCTGGAGTGCCCCGGCCATGTCCCAACCGTGCGCCGCGATCAGCATGGCCTCCGCTGGCTTCACGTTTGCTTTTGCCAATGCCTGCTTGTAGGTGTCCGGGTGCGGCTTGTACTTGCGCGTGGCGTCGATGCTCATCAGCTCCTCAAAATACTCTGTCAGGCCAGCCGACTTCATCTGCTGGGTCACCACCTCGTGCGTGGAGTTGGTGAGTGTGATCATGCGGTAGCCAGCGCTTTTCAGCTTTTTCAGACCGGGTATAATGTCCGGGTGGGGCGGAAGGCTCTTGATCATGCCGAGCAGCTCGGGCACTTTCGATTGCTCGATTGTCTTGCCCAGCTTGTCTTCCGTCATCTTCATGGCTGCCTTGCCGATGGTCCCGAAGTCGTGATAACTGTCAGTCACGGTGTCTACGAGGGAGTATTGCAGCATCAGCGCGAACCATTGCTGGAAGGCAAACTCATGGCCGAATGCCGTGTTGATGGCCTTTTTCATACCGCTTAGGTCGAGCATCGTCTCGTTCACGTCGAATATAAGCAGTTTTGGTTTTGTTAGAGGAGTATCGCTCATGGTGTTGATCGTTTCAGGTAAAGTGTTTGTAAACGCAGCCGCGGGCAGGAGGGCACCAGCGCTCAGGGCTGCAAATTTTTGTAAAAATATTCTTCTGTTTCTTTTCATGTCAGGCTAAGTTGCTTGAAGGGTATACTCCATAAACGGAGGCACTGTTCGGAGCACGCGCGATTGCACCGGATCAAAACAAAATTTATACATGCGCCTTAGGCAATCAGTAGGCTTGGCAGGGTATCGAAAAAGTGGCTATAAAGGAGGGTATGGACATAATGGTCCAAAGAAGCAGTAAATTCTTGTTTCGCTTCGATGCAAATTTCGTAGCTTACGCTGCAGGGCAACTCCACAGTTATGAAGCACAAATTAAACCGTTACCAACTCGCTTTTTTCAGGTGGCGCCGGAGGCAGAGCAATAACCGCATCATGCCTTTTGTGCTCAGCGTAGTGGTGGGGCTGATTGTGGGGCTTTCAGCGATTCTCATCAAAACCATCATCTTTTACATTGAGCAGTACGCGGTATACTTTGCCCCAAGTCTCCTCAACTTCCTGCTGCCCCTGATCGGCTTCGTGCTCGTTACGTTCCTGAACCGCAACGTATTCTCCCAAACTGCCTTCTTCAACGGGGCCCGCAACGTGATCGACGCGATTGAGAACAATGCCTCCATCATCAGGTTCAGGCTAATCTACTCAAAATTCATCACCACCGGCCTGACCATTGGCTTTGGGGGCAGCTCCGGTGTGGAGGCAGCTATCATTTCCAGTGGGGCGGCTGTGGGCTCCAACGTGGGGCGGGTACTGGGGCTGGGCTATCGCCTCCGCACACTCCTGATCGGGTGCGGGGTGGCGGCGGGTATTTCGGCGGTCTACAATGCCCCGATGGGCGGGTTTATCTTTGCCCTCGAAACGATCCTGCCTGAGTTTACGCCCACCCTCCTGATTCCGCTGCTGGTGGCCGCTGCCGCCGGGAAGATTCTCTATGAGTTCATTATGGGGCAGCACCTGCGCTTCGAGGTGCCGCTCTCAGACTTTGTGTATGAGCAGATTCCGCTGGTCATCCTGCTGGGGGTGCTGGGCATGCTCATGTCAAGTTACCTGCTGAAGACCTACAGCTTCTGCTCGGTGTATTTTTCCAGAATCAAAAACGCGTACTTTCGGGCTGTGGTGGGCGGAGTGGCGCTGGGCAGCATCATTTACCTGCTGCCGCCCATGTATGGCGAGGGGTATGTGAGCATCAACGCGCTGCTCAACTCTGAGGAGCGCTCCCTGATCGTGAACTCGCCGCTCTCGGCCCTGTCTGACTCTGCGTGGTTTAACCTGTTTTTTTTCTTTCTCATCACAATGGTGAAACCCCTGAGCACCGGCATCTGTGTGAACTCCGGGGGGGAGGGGGGCTACTTTGCCCCGTCGATCATCACGGGGGGATTGCTTGGTTTCCTTTTTTACAAAGTAACCTCGCTAATCTTTCCTTTTTATGATCTCAACGCGTCCACGTATATGTTCCTGGGTATGGCAAGCGTTTTCGCCTGCATCATGAACGCGCCCGTCACCGCCATATTCCTTGTTGCGGAGATCACGCAGAGCTATCAGCTTTTTGTACCGTTGATGCTGGTCTGCGCCGTGTCGTATTTCCTGAAATACTATGTCGAGAACCTGAGCAAGAGCGTGGTGCAGCCTGCCGGACTGAGCAAAGCCCTGCGTGTAGACCGGATTCTGCTCAACCAGTTGGATATCAGCAAGCTTGTGGAGAAGGGGAACTTCCAGCCGCTGCACGAAGACGCCTCGCTCCGGACGGTGGTAGAGCACTTCTCTACTGCGAACCGGGACGTGCTGCAAGTGCTGGACCAAAAGGGGATGCTCGTTGGGGTGATTCGGCTGAACGATATGCGCAAGCAGCTCGGTGATGTGTCGAATTACGATACCGTTTTAGCCCGCGACCTGATGCAGCCGCCCACCCTTACCGTGGAGATAGACGAACCAGCCGCAGAAGTCCTCGACAAGTTCGACAAAAGCAAGCTGTGGTCGCTGCCGGTGGTGCGCAATGGCAAGTTCAAAGGCTTTATCTCTAAAAGCAGGCTCCTGACGCAGTACCGCAACGAACTGACGCGCGTGAACCGGTTTTTCTAGCTGCGGCAAGGCCTGCCTGCTCAGCGCCTGTTAATTGCTGATGCCCGAGGTATAGGCGTCTATTTCCTCTTCTTTTTCCTGGAGTGTGGAATAGGCAAACTTGGTGAGCACGTCCCCGGCCATCGCCGTCATCACACCCACAATGCGGGCCTGGCTGATTACTTCTTTGTCCCAGTCGGCGGCGATAACCACGAGCACATACCCATTATAAGGCGTTAGGTCGATGAGGTTGGGGATGGGGCTTGGCCATTTGCCAGCCGTGAGGCTGTAGTTCCCCTGTTCCCAACGCGGCGGCGATTCCAGCTTGTCCTGAGAGGCCTGAAAGAATCCGTCGGACACGGGGCCGATAAACAGAGCGCTTTCCTCGCGCAGGGCGTTTGGCACTACGGCAATTGGGTGAGGCAAGAGGGTTGGGTTCTCAATTTTGTCTGCTGTTTTTTCCATTGTAGTTGTAAAAGTAGGTTCGTAAGAAATCAACACCATTCGAATGTGTAATGGTTCTTTGGGTATCAGAGTCTCCCTGCTTGCCAATCTCCCCGAAAAGATTGCCAGCTAGCGCTGCCGGTAAATTGCGATGCGCTTTCAGAATATCAATACGGACATTCAGCATCAAGTATACCTATTTTTATTTCCATCCGTGCCAGGGATGGTTTTTTCAAAACTGCTTTTCCTGCGAACTGTTTGGTGTCGGGCGAGCCCGTATCTATAGTAGCGCTTCTCTTTGGGGCAGAAGTGAAATGAGGAATGTATAAATCCTATAGCTATAGCTGGCAGCACGCAAAAAGGGAAACATGATGCTGTGATCTGATAAAAGGGTATAAATTAGTGATATAAAGAAAATTAACATCGCGCCAATTCCCGCACTCACGTTATACGCAAAACTTCATACCCTATTACCCTGCAGGCTAATTTGGCGCAATACAAAGCCTTTGCAAGCGCGACCTTTCATCCAAGAATCCGAGAAAGGCAAGTAGAGCAGGGGAAAGGCGGAACAATTTAAATATTTTATATGTATATACATTAAATGTATGTACGTTTGTATAACGTATTTTCATTCCATACCAGATTACTAACCTTAAAAGCGAATAGCATGGCAAATGTAAAATGGGTAGTAGACCCAACGCACAGCGAAGTACAGTTTAAAGTAAAGCACCTGATGATCACGACTGTGACCGGGTATTTCAACACGTTTCATGTGACGGCGGAGACCGACGATGAGAATTTCAGCGGAGCCCATGACATCGTGTTTACCACAGACGTGAACTCCATCAGCACCAACAACGAGCAGCGTGACACGCACCTGAAATCGCCGGACTTTTTTGATGCGGAGCAGCACAGTGAGATTCGGTTTGTAGGCACCAAGTATGAGAACGTAGGGGGAGAGGATTTCAAACTGCATGGCGACCTCACCATCAGGGATATAACCAAGCCTGTTACGCTGAATGTTGAATTCGGTGGCATTGTGGTAGACCCGTATGGCCAGACGAAAGCCGGCTTCACTGTGTCGGGCAAGATCAGCCGCAAAGACTTCGGCCTGACCTGGAACGCCGTGACGGAGGCGGGCAGCGTGGTGGTGAGCGATGAAATTAAACTGCACGCTGAAATACAGTTGGTAAAACAAGCCTAAGCCTGTTGCCTTGTAGCGCAAAGCGACTGGTAAATACGGTGTTTGCCAGTCGCTTTATGCTGTTTATACCTGTGGCGCCAGAGGCTTTCTCTGATAACGGCCTCTTGTGTGTATGGTAAAGGGCGATGGGTATGAATGCTCTCAGGTATTACATCAAATAACATATCCCAAAACGGAGTCTATTAAATACTTCCGCTGAGAGAGGGTTAAAGGACATCGGCTGGTTGAAAAGCAATATCGGGTTAACGCAATGTGAGGCAATAAGCAAAGGCTGATCTCTAAAGATGCTGGGAGCCTATAAAAACAATAGCCCTGTAGGGGGGACTACAGGGCTAATTGCCTAATCTAAACACAAACAACCAACAAATAATTTTTAACCAAATGTTTTAGTGCAGCCGTATGAGGGGCGCTGCATGTATAAATGCTAATTTTTAGTAGCGAATAAAGGGCGCTGTAAGGCTGATGGCATGCCCATTGTCGGCGAAGCCCACAAAGTAGTCGCCGATGAAGATGCCTGCTCCATTGTTTACCGCGCTTGCCACTTCCACATGGTGCACCATATGGCCATCAATGGTAGCGTATCCTACCAGTTCCTCTTCCTGAGTGCCCGCTCGAAGCGTGGCGATAGCAGAGAGGCAGGTGCTTTTGTAGCAATTTCCAACTGTTTTCTGGGGCGATGCAGTAAACGTTACGTTCATATGTCGAGGAGCTTATTTTTTAACACGTAACAATTTTACAGAGGTCTGCTTTAAAAGAACAGGAATATTCGCAAGTGCAGGTAACATGAATAATTATCAAGACTTTCTTGCATTATAAACTGTAAGTGCAGCCAATGTTATGAGAATCACATGGTATTGATGCCCTCAGGCAAAAGGCGTTTTAAATTTCTGTTCGGAAAAACGCCAAAAGTAACATTTTAGGCAGCGTTTTTTTTGCTGATTATTTTATTTAAATAGTGGCTACAGGTATAAAGTGCCAGAATTGTGAGGGTCAGGAGTGCACCGGGGAAGGCAACGAGCCACCAGGCCCCGGTGTTTGCCCGGATGCTTGCAATGGTTCTGCCCCAGCTAACGAGGTCAGAAGGCACGCCGATATTAAAAAAGGATAAGGTAGATTCGAGGGCTAGCAAGCTGCCAAGCCCAAACGTAAACGCGACCAGTACGGGGCCCAGCAGGTTAGGGGCAGCCTGCCGCCACATCAGCTGCCATGAATTCAAGCCAATACTTCTTGCTGCCTCAAAGTAAGGAAGTTGCTTAATACGCATAAGCTCAGCTCGTGCCAGGCGGGCTGTGTTCGTCCAAAGGGTCAGGACGATGATCAGGGACAGGAGTGGGACCGAGGGCGGCGTAAAGGAAGCCAGCACCAGTATGAGCACAAACCTAGGAATAGTAGACATCGTCTCCGTCAGGCGCAGCACCAGTTGGTCAAGGGGTATGGCTACGCTTTCCCGAAGAAATTGAACCCGCTTACTAAGAATTGCCAAAACCGCTGAAAGTAACATGGGCAGTGCTATACCCATACCCATACTGGCGGCTATTTTTCCGGCACCCTGATCGGCGACTGCTAATTGAAGGGGCAGATAGACCCCATAGTAACTCATACTTGCCATACCGAAAACCAGCACCAGCATACCTCTGCGGCGCAGGGAAAGGCCAGTGTCCCCGAAAAAACCAGCCACCATGCCCAGCGCCAACCCAAGCAGCGTAGCGAGCACCATAACGGGCACACTGATGAAAAAGGCTGTGCGGATGCCATGCAGGACGTTGGCCAGCACGTCCCTTCCTAGTCCGTCGGTGCCCAGGTAATGCGATTGGACTGAGAATGGTTTCGAAAAAGGTGCCTGGTATAGGTGTGCCAGGTCGAGCTGGTTGGGGGTATAGGCCAGCGGGAGCCAGGGTAATAGCAGCGCAAGCAGCAGCAAGAGGCATAGAAAAGACGCCGCGCCCCTGAATATCAGGTTTTCCGCCCACAGTATCTGGATATCTTTTCGCAGCTGCCTCATTGCGTCTGTTGTCTGATGCGCGGGTCAGCCCAGGCATAGGCGATATCGGCCATCACGAAAGCCACAATCCGGAAAGCGGCGATCAGCAGCACGATGCCGGTCAGCACCGGGTAGTCGCGCGAAAGCACGGCCTCTATAAGCATGCGCCCAATACCGGGCACTGCAAAAATAGTCTCTACGATAAAGGTGCCCGTAACCAGGGCAGGTATAAAATCAGACACAATGGTGATGATGGGCAGCAGTGCGTTGCGGAGGGCGTGGCCACGGACAACGGCCGATTCGCCTAGCCCTTTCGCCCTGGCCGTGCGTGCAAAGTCCGCCTGCATTGCCGTATGAAGCGAGGCGTATACCTGGTTGGTTAGGTAAGGAAGATTAAACAGCACCAGGCACAGCATTGGCAAGGCCATGTAGTAGGCTCGCTGGACCATCTCCTGCCAGGCGGTTAGCTGATCGGGGGTATAATACCCCATACCGTACACCGGAAACAACTGCAAAAAATCGGGATTGGCGAGGAATACCAGTAACAGCAGGGCAAGCACAAAAGACGGCACACTGTCGGTGATAAACAAAAACGGCAGCAACGCTCTCCGCAGCCATTTTCCCTTCTTCCGGATCATCTGGATACTCAATTCCAACGCCAAGGCAAAGGTGAGCACCATACTGATGAGCAGCAGCCAGAAGGTGTTCCCGATTGCCTCGAGCAAACTTTCAGTTACGGGCCTACTGGTTCTGTACGATTCCCCAAGGTTGCCGTGCAGCGCCCCCACCAGCCACTGGTGATACTGGTTTTGGCTGCCATGCCAGCTGACCGATGGAGTGAGGTAAGCAAAAGATCGCTGACGATCCTGTATTTGGCTACTTTCCGCAGGCAGTTTGTTTTGAGCCGCAGGAAGACCGTTGGCAGGTGCAACACTTAAATAGAACAAGGGCAGGTCTAGCCCTGTCCTTTTCATATATAATGTATAGGCTGCCTGCTTGTCTGCCTCAGTTCCTTTGCTATAGTAACCGGGAGCGTTGTTCTGAAGCAAGCGCTCGGAGGCAAAAGTGCCGGGTAGCATCCTGCTCAGCAGAAACACCGCTGTGGCCAGAGCCCATAGCGCAGGAATCGCCAGTAGAAGTCGCTTAAGCAGAAAAGGCCACATGCCGGGAGTTATTCTTTGAGGGTGAAGGCGCTCACATCGTAGTTTGGCTTCAGCCCGGATATTTTGAGGTTGCCAAACCGTTTATGCACGGCAAGCCTATCCTTTAGGTAGAACAGCGATACAAAAGCGGCCTCCTCGTGCAGTATCTCCTGCAAACGCTTTAGAAGTTTGGCCTTCACCTCGGGTGTGGTTGCTTTATTGATTGCGTCCAGGATGTTATCGCTTTCTTCCGTTCCAAACCCGCTTACGTTCATTCCCCCGGTTTCGGCGTGGCTCGTGTGCAGCAGCGGCCTGAAATTCAGGACAAACGGGTTGCCAGAGATAGACCGGAAGAACATGTCGTAGGTATGCGCTTTGAGTTTCTGGCTGAGCAGACTGTTCTCCATTGCCTGCAGCTGCACCGGTATCCCCAGTTCAGCCGCGCTCTGCTGAAAGATAAGGGCGGCGTTCTCGTAACTGCTGTTGCCCGCCCGATAGTTTATCTCGATGGTCAGCTGTTCCCGGCTTCCGTTTATGATTTGAACCCAGCCGTCCTGTTCTTGCTCCCAGCCGGCCGCAGCAAGCAGCGCTTTCGCCTTTTCGACATTATAGGTATAGGGCCTGAGCTGATCGTTGTAATACGCGGTGAGGGTAGGGGGGACAGGGCCAACGGTTGGGGTGGCATAGCTTTGCTGCGAAGCCGCTATGATGTTTTCGATATCCAGCAAATGCACGATGGCCTGGCGGGTACGCTTGTCCGCAAACTTTGCATGTCGCGAATTGATACCGGCATAAATAAACTCGTAGGTATCCGGCGCAAACAGGGCATAGTCTTTCTTGAAGGCACTGTCCTGCCGCATGCGGTCGAACTCAGTAGCTGCTATGTCCCCCAATACATCCAGCTGCCTGCTTCTGAGGGCAAGTATAGCCGTGGTGTTATCCGGGATAACCTGAAAGCTGATGCGTTCCGGATGCACAGCCACATAAGGTGCGTCTGGCAACTCGTTTCCCCACCAGTTGCTTTTTCGCTTTAGCGTCAGGTAGCGGCCACTTTCCCAGCGTTCCAGCACATACCCGCCGCTACCTTGCAGCATCTGCGTGCTATGCCCATACTCCTGGGAGTTGAATCTGTCGGCAAATGCGATCAGGTTCCCGTTGTTTTCAAGCTCGGAAAAGCTTTCGTTAAGTGCTGCTACCTCAATCGGTAGCAGCAAAGCATCAGGATCGAAAAGGTGCGCTGGGAGTATGAAAAAATCTCCTGTCAGCAATTCCATCTCCGGAGCATAGCCCTTGCACACCAGCGTGAATCGCTTGGGAGCAGTGACATCTACCCGGATGTCCTGTATAAACTGCACCTGAGGCTTCAGGAACTCGTTGTTCAACAACGGGGCCTTCAATACCTTCAGGGTAAAGGCAACGTCTGCCGCTGTTACCGGCGAACCATCAGCCCAGGAAGCTTCCTCCCTGATCTGGTAGGTAAAGAGTGTCACCGAATCCTGGCGCTCTACCTGCGGCATCGCTGCTGCCAGGCAAGGCTTCACCTGATTGTCCGCCAGGTCTGCGACCAAAAGGCTCTGAAACAGCAAGTTGACTATCTGCAGAGCCCCCACATCGCTGTAGCTGACCGGGCTTAAGGTTTCCGGGTCTACTGCCAGTCGTACACGCACCTCTTCCGGGGCCCGTGTAGGCTTGCTGCAACACGACAGTATTATTAATAAGCTTACTAAGTATAACCTGAAATTCCTCATTAACTTCCCCTTTGTCAAAAGACCATACGTAAGGGCAAGTTAGAGAAAAAAGGGATGATCGTGAATGCTAAGAGGTCACTAATTATTCTCCACCATTAGTCCACGTAGATGTGCCACCCATGACAGTAGCTGTTGAGGCAGTTGTTGTAGTTGTAGGCTTTGTGTCCTTAGGGGCTGTTTTAGTTTCAGTTGCTACTCCGCCTAAGCTGATTAAGATTGTAATTATTAATGCTATCATTTTCTTTATTGTTTTAGGATTAATATCTATCACAAAGTTGAGCTAGTTTGCTCATCCTTAAAAGGAATAAATTACACAATAAGTAACTGTGTATATTTAAATTTTAAATTTGTTTAATTAAATATAGTGTAAGTTGATTTGACCCATTATTACTTTATTTGCAATACTTTCGGACTACAAACTATTTTAAAGTAACATAATCGTTACTTTGTTTAAGTAAATATTCGTTAATTATATTTAATTTTAAACCCATCTTTATGACTAAAAGTAACATTTAAGCATTTCACTTTTTTTTGTGTTATTCTATTTGAATAGTTGCCCTTTTTGTTATTTCATATATTTATCATGGAAGAATTGTCCAAGATTGCAAAGTTAGTAACTAATAGCGTTAACCTAAGTTTAGTATTACCGATTGAAAATGGTCGAACTAGCAAGGAGGATGCTTTGTATGAGGGTATAAAAAATGGGGAATATGAATCTGATGAAGCTGCTGCTCAAAGCCTTTATAGTTCATCTGCCAATGATGTGCGCTATAAGATGTTAAAACATCGGCTTAAGAAAAAATTACTAAACAACTTACTTTTCTTAGACTATGCTAAAGCTGGTTTAAAAAACTACGCAAAAGAACAAGCCTGCCATACGATGCTCCAACAGGCATACACTTTGAGAATCAGCTACGAGTTTGATGTTGCCTTATCCTTAATAAATAAAATAATGGCGATAGCTGAGAAATATGATTATACAAATCATAAGGTTACAGCGCTTGAACTAGCTGTTGCTTGTTATTCTGAAATGGGTAATTCAAAGCTTTTCAATAAAACATTAGCTACTCTGGATGATATAATGTCAAAGAGAAACGCTGAGTTTAAAGCATTGATGATTTTTCAAAGTGTAAACGTAAGCTTAAAGAACTCTATAACAGCTAGGAAACGATTACTCCCAAAACTCCCTAAAATAATAGAGGACTTAAATTCGCTCTGGCGAGAAGCACAGACCTTTGTCGCCTTTGATGCATATTACAAAACATCCATCTCCTACTATGAATTGACCGGAAGCTTTGACAAAATTGTTGAAATGACCATAAACGCAGAGAAATGGGCTGCGCAGGGTGTGATTAATCCCCTAAGGTTCAAATCAAATTACAATAAATTCGTTTTAGTATATGCACATTTAAGAAGTAAGGATTATTCAAATGGGTTACTCTACGCTGAAAAATTTGTTACTGAATTTAAAGAAGGAGCTGTGAATTGGTTTGCCTATATGGAGAATTACTTTCTTTTAGCTTTGCATTCAAACCAATTCTCTATTTGTAGCCTCCTTCTTCATAAAGTATTATCAAACAGTTCTTTTTATCGGATTTCAAATATAGCGAAAGAAAGATGGAGTCTTTATCAGGCTTATTATAGAATAATTAGCCCACATAACAGCACTGACTTGAATCTTCACAAAAACCCCTATAATCTCTCATTACCAGAATACAGCAAAGATAAGCTAGGTTTTAATGTAGCTATCCTTATTTTACAGTTTATATACTTCTTACAGAAAGAAGATTCTGAAGCATTGCTTTATCGAATCGAAAGTTTAAAAAAGTATATATTAACACATTTGAGAGATACTTTTAGTTTAAGAAGTAAGCTGTTCTTAAAGCTTCTTATTCTAACTGTTACCGAAGACTTCGATGCTGATGTTTGCCGTAGTAAAGGACAAAAGCAATATCAAAAACTTATTGATACACCAACCCCAGGAGATGCTTATGCAGAAATTGAGATTGTACCCTACGAGCATCTATGGAAACACATACTTTTCATTCTAGACAATCAAGCTAGTTAAGAAACCAAATTGAATGGAAGATCTTACAAGGCTAGTCAAACTAATACAAAAAAGGGGTAACAAATCTAACCCCTTCGTTAATCTTCAAGATGAGAAAAGTAATGAGACCAGATTGTTCAAGTTGATTGAGCAGGGTGAAGTGGATACTGATGAAGAAGCAGCTCGGGCACTTTACGGAAGTAATAAAGTAGATGCGAATTACCGTATGCTTAAGTCAAGAATTCGGAAAAAGCTTCTCAGGCAATTAAATTTTATAGAATTGCCAAAAGATAAGTTTATTCATAGTAATGTCCAAGCGTGCGAAGTCGATACGGTTATACTCGAGGCGCAAATTCTTATAACTGCAAATGAATACAAAATAGCAGAAAAAGTTTTAAACCAAGCTTTAGAAACAGCTAAAGCTGATGAGTTAAACAAAAGAATTGTTAGGTGCTTAGAACTCAAGCAAGTAATCAATTCTATCATAGGAAGTGATAAAGCATTTACCAAGACAGAGGTTGAACTTCAAAAGTATTATACTTTAGAAGCTAAAGAGCGACTCGCAGTCATGTTGTATCAAAGTGCAAGTGTAGCATTGAAATCCAATATGAAGACACGCAACGAATGGCTTGGCAAACTACCTGCAATTTTACAAGAGCTACAGAAGCTTTGGCAAGAGTCATCATCGTCATCTATATTTAATATGTATAACATATTAAATATTAGTTACTTAGAGCTTTGCGGTGACTATAGTACTATTGCAGGTGCGGTAGAAACTGCTGAGAATTTATTAAGAGATGGGGTTATTCATCCTGGCTGGTATAATAAAAAATATAACTCCTTTATTCGAGTGTACGCTTTACTCCGGACAAAAAAATATGATCAGGGACTGGTACTCGCTGTGGAGTATGCTAAGCTGTTTGATCCTTTATCTGTGAATTGGTTCGCCTTTATGGAGAATTACCTGCTTCTGGCGCTCCATGCCAGAAAATATGCTTTAGCCGGAGAAATCATGCGAGAGGTGATGGAGAATCGGTTTTTGAGCATCATCCAGCAACCAGCAAAAGAGCGTTGGGAGCTTTTCAGGAGGCACTTGGTTTTAATCAGTAATGCCATGCCAGCGCAGCTGCAGATGGAATTGCCAAACGATGTGTTTACCCAACTGGTAGAGCTGCCAAAAGACAAGGCAGGGTTTAACCTGTCGCTGTTTATCCTGAATATCATCGATAGCTTTGCAGTACAGGACGATTTCAACTTTGAGCAACAGGCTGAGCGAATCAGGAAATACGTTCTCAAGTATATGCGCGGGGAGAAGGCGGAGCGCCCCAGATATTTTCTGCGGCTTTTGTTGCTGGCCATTCATAACGACCTGGACGAAGTACGGACGAAAGCGGCCAGCAAGAACCTGTTTGCCAAGCTAAGCAACACGCCCGCCCCCGGCGACGCCTTTGCCGAAGTGGAGATTATACCTTATGAGCACCTTTGGGAGACCGTGCTCTCCATCCTGAGAAAGCGCACGGTTAGCTAACTGTCTTCTTTCGTTTTTCCGCATAGCAGAGGCCAGCAGTATTATTTTTGCTATTTTAGACGATGCAAAAGAACAATCCTACTGTGAGCAGGGCCTGGTGCTTCTACGACTGGGCAAACTCTGTTTACTCGCTGGTCATCACGTCAACCATATTCCCTATATATTTCAGCGCGGTGGCCCGAAACCCTGATGGGTCAGGGGTGGTAAGCTTCCTTGGGTTTGAGCTGGAGAGTTCGGTGCTCTTCACCTATGCCATCTCGGCGGCATTCCTAATCATCGCCGCCCTGAGTCCGTTTCTGACTGCCATTGCCGACTACAGTGGCCGCAAAAAGCTGTTTATGCGGCTTTTCTGTTACCTGGGGGCCTTTTCCTGCGCTGGGCTTTTCTTCTTTACCAAAGAGACTTTTACTATTTCAGTCGTACTGTTTGTGCTTGCCACGATCGGTTACAGCGGCAGCATTGTGTTTTACAATGCCTACCTGCCCGAGATTGCCACCGAAGATCAGTACGACAGGCTGAGTGCGCGCGGTTTTTCGATGGGCTACGTGGGAAGCGTGCTGCTGCTGGTCTTCAACCTGGCCATGATCATGAAGCCGCAGTGGTTCGGCATTGCCCCAGAGAACACCTCGCTTCCGCCGCGCATCGCCTTCCTGAGCACCGGCATCTGGTGGTTTGGCTTCGCGCAATACTCGTTTTACCATTTGCCAGGCAATGTGTATGCCCGCAAGCCGAAAGGAAGCTGGATACTGAACGGCTTTAAAGAGCTCAGGCACGTGCTGGACCAGGTGAAATACCTGCCGCTGCTCAAGCGCTTTCTGCTGGCCTATTTTTTCTACAACATGGGGGTGCAGACCGTGATGTACCTGGCTGCCATTTTCGGGGAGGTGGAACTGCGCCTGCCGAGCGAGGTGCTGATCCTGACGATACTGATTATACAGTTGGTGGCGGTAGCTGGAGCCTATACCTTCTCCAGGCTGTCAGCAAGGTTCGGGAATATCAGGGCGCTGGTTTTTGCCGTGCTTATCTGGATTGGCGTCTGCATCGGGGCCTATTTCACATATACCGAGTTTCAGTTTTACGTGCTGGCCGCCATCGTGGGCTCCGTGATGGGCGGCATACAGTCGCTGTCCCGCTCTACCTACTCCAAACTCATACCCGCCACCACAGTAGACCACGCCTCTTTTTTTAGTTTTTACGATGTGACGGAGAAAGTCTCGATTGTGCTGGGTACGCTGGCATACGGGATGATTGCCTACTATACCGGTTCAATGCGCTACAGCATTCTGGCGCTTATCAGCTTTTTTGTATTAGGGCTGCTGTTCTTGTTGCTGGTACGGGGCAAAAAATCACTGGAAGCTCAGCCAGAAAGCACCCACACCGTGCCCGTATGAATTCATGAGGTATAAATATCCAGTCAAAATAGCTCTGAATTTATACATCTGGTACCAATATCAATTGGTGAGTGCACACAGCCTTGCCTTTAAAGTAGTGTAATTCCCCTCGTGGGGGTAGGGGCCCTCTCGGGAGGGGTAGGGGTGGGTTATTCTGCACAAACACTTACATATGCGCAGAATCTATTTGTTAACGGTATGAATTTATTTATAGGTATAAATCGGAAACCGGAGAAAGCCGCTGCAATTAATCCTGCAGCGGCTTTCTCCGGTTGGTGCATCAGAAAACAGAAAGCTTACTTTTTATATACCTGCCTGCCATTGAGGTAGGTATGAAGCACCTGCACACCGCGCATTTCGGCGGGGGCAATTTCCATCAGGTCTTTGTCGAGGATGATGAAGTCGGCGAATTTGCCCGGCTCAATGCTGCCTTTCTCAGCCTCCTCAAAGTTAGACCGCGCCGCCCAGATCGTGATGCCACGCAGGGCCTGTTCTCGGGTGAGCGCGTTCTCCATCTGGAAACCGCCGCTTGGGTAATTTTTAGCGTCCTGGCGGGCAACGGCTGCATGGAAGGTATAAAACGGGTTGATGTCCTCCACCGGAAAGTCACTGCCCAGGGGTATAAAGCCGTTCTGGTCCAGCAGTTCTTTAAACGGATAGGCATGCCGGATGCGCGCGTCGCCCAGCCTGTCCCCTGCCCAGTACATATCAGAGGTGGCATGCGTGGGCTGCACCGACGGGATGATACTGAACTGCCCGAACTTGCCCATATCCGCCGGGTTAACGATCTGTGCGTGCTCAATGCGCCAGCGCTTTTCGTTTTTCCCGCCCAGCAGGTTGCCATATATGTCCAGCAGGAGGCGGTTGGCTGAGTCGCCGATGGCGTGCGTGTTCATCTGAAAACCGTGCGCATGCAGCAGTTTGGCGATGTCTCGGAACTCCTGCTCCGAGGCCAGCAGAAAACCGTAATGCCCGGCCTTGTCGTGGTATGGCTTGAGCAGGTTTGCACCCCTGGAGCCGAGGGCACCATCAGCATATACCTTAAACGAGCGCACGTTCAGCCTGTCGGTCTTGTAAGGCCCGTTTTTGAAGTAGAAGTCCTTGTTCTCCTGGGTAGGGTTCAGCATGGCGTACACGCGCATCTGCAGCTCGCCTTTTTGGTGCATGTCGTTCAGCAGGTCTACCGTGGCTTTGTCCAGCCCCGCGTCGTCTACCGTTGTCAGCCCGACGGCGAAGCAGTTGGCTTCCGCGTTTTTGAGCGCCTGTCTCTTTTCTGCCTCCTCTGCCTCCGGAATTTTGTCCGTAACGAGGTCCACGGCGTTGTCGATCAGGATGCCGGTCATGGCGGCGCCATTCACCTCCACCAGACCACCCACCATCTTTGTTTGGGGCGTGATGCCGGCCAGGTCGAGGGCTTTCTGGTTAGCCAGGGCCGCATGCCCGTCCACGCGGGTGATGATGACAGGCACATCCAGGAAGAGCTGGTCCAGGGTATCCTTGGAGGGGAATTCCTTGACGGCCCAGTCATTCTGGTCCCAGCCACGGCCAGTGAGCCAGTCGGCATCGGGGTATTTTGCCCGTTGCGCCACCAGTTGCTGCACCACTTCCTTGAAAGACGCTGTTCCCACCAGGTCCGCCGACTGCAGCCCGAGGCCGTAGCGGTAGAAGTGGGAGTGGGCGTCGATCAGGCCAGGGTAGACGGATCTGCCCTCCGCATCCAGAGTTTCCGGGGCAGTGTATTTCGCCCGGATATCGGCTGAGGTGCCTACGGCGATGATTTTGCCGTTCTTCACCGCAAATGCCTCCGCTTTGTCGAAGCTGTCGTTCACGGTGTACACGTTTCCGTTGTACACGATCAGGTCTGCTGCCTCAGCGTCGGCTTTGCGGCCTGCGCAGCCGCCAAGAAAAGCGCTGCCAAGCAGTATGGCAGCGGCAAAGGAACGTAGCGTGTTGGTCATGGTGGAATGCTTATTCAAAGCGCATGTGCTTTACAGACTCTCCGGAGTTAATCAGCTCAAGCAGCGAGTCGATGCCGATGCTCAGGTGCTTTTCAGCGAAGTTGCTGGTCACCAGCTTGTCGCTCTCAGAGGTTTTCACGCCCTCCGGAATCATCGGGTTGTCCGACACCAGCAGCAGTGCGCCGTGCGGAATCTCGTTGATGAAGCCTACCGTGAAGATCGTGGCCGTCTCCATGTCCACGCCCATGGCGCGTATCTGGCGCAGGTACTCCTTAAACTCCTCGTCATGCTCCCACACGCGGCGGTTGGTGGTGTATACCGTGCCCGTCCAGTAGTCCATCTCGTGCTTCTTGATCATGGACGACACCGCGCGCTGCAAACGGAAGGAGGGCAGAGCCGGGATTTCCGGGGGCATGTAGTCGTCGGAGGTGCCCTCGCCGCGGATGGCCGCTATCGGAAGGATCAGGTCGCCGATCTGCGTCTTTTTCTTCAGGCCGCCGCACTTGCCCAGAAACAGCGCCGCCTTCGGCTTGATGGCCGAGAGCAGGTCCATCACGGTAGCCGCCATGGCGCTTCCCATCCCGAAGTTCACGATGGTGATGTTGTTGGCCGTGGCCGTCTGCATGGGCTTGTCCAGGCCATTGAGCTCAACGCCGAAGCGGTCGGCGAACATGCGCACGTAGTTGATAAAGTTGGTCAGCAGAATATACTCGCCAAACTCTTCCAAAGGCACTCCGGTGTATCGGGGCAGCCAGTCACTTACAATTTCTTCTTTGGTCTTCATGCGCTAGAGGTGCTAAAAAGTGGTATAAAAAATCCGCCCTTGTAGTGGTCACTACTGAGGCGGAACATCAGGAAATGGCTAAATTGCGGCATGGAAGCCTTGAATCTGCCATCATTTGAACACAAAATTACAAAATCTGGCGCGAATTACCTGATATTTGACGTAATCCGGCGCAAAAACGTGGTCCTGACGCCCGAAGAGTGGGTGCGGCAGCATTTCGTGCACTACCTCATCAACGAGTTTGCCTACCCTAAAAGTCTGATCAGCATCGAGCGCGGCGCCAATTACAACACACTGCAGAAGCGCTCGGACCTGTGCGTGTATAACCAGCAAGGCAAGCCGCACCTGCTTGTCGAGTGCAAGGCCACCCATGTGCCCATCTCCCAGGCGGTGGTGAAGCAGGTTTCCGTCTACAACCAAACGCTGCGGGCACCCTACCTGGTCATCACCAATGGCATGCAGCACTTCTGCTGGCAGGTCGATTTTGAAACCAGGCAGTTCCAGCCTTTGCAAGCCATACCCCCCTTCACTTTCGAGTAGCGGATTTTTGAATAACTGAGTAGAAGCGCGCATTCCGGGGCGCATGGTTCAGTTATTCCAGAAATACAGTCTGTTGCCAGCCATACCGTTCCGGAAGTATTGGACGAAGGCTTTCAGCTGCCGGGCTGCCTTTGGTGCTGGCGGGCCGGGGGCCATGTCGGCGAAGGTATAAAACTGCGTCTGGTCGTTGGGTGCGAGGGCCGTTACATCCTGCTGCTGCACCAGGTAATAGGTGTTGCCGTTGTAGAGGAGCGCCAGGCCCTGGCTTGTGCTGTCGAGCACGGAGCGCCCGAAGGGGAGCACCTCCCGCGTGGGGATGTTCAGGTAGTCGATTACGGTAGGCATGATGTCGGCGTGCTGGGTCACCTGCCTGGGGTCTACGGCGTCAAACGCGTGGCCCGGATGGAAGAGAAGCAGCGGCACGCGGTAGGGGCCCAGTTCGTTCTGGTAGGCCGGGGCCATGCTTTTCTGGGTATGATCGGCGGTAAGGATAAACAGCGTGTTCGAGTACCAGGGCTGCTTTCGGGCCATACCGAAAAACGCGCGCAAGGCATAATCGGCGTAGCCGATCGACTCATGGATCTCCAGCTCTCCCTTCGGGAAGCGGCCGCGGTATTTTTCGGGCACGGTATAGGGCTGGTGCGAGCTGAGCGTGAAAACGGTTGCCATAAACGGTTGCCGGAATGCCGTCAGCTCCTGCGCCACATACTGCAGGTAGGGCTCGTCGAAGATGCCCCACTGGCCGTCGAAGTCGCGGCCGCGGTTGGCGGCAGGGTACTCGTCGATGCCGTAGTAGGACTGGATGCCGGCGGCCTTCGAGAAGTTGTTGAAGCCCATGGAGCCGTTTGCCGCCCCATGGAACATGGCCGTCTGGTAGCCCTGCCGCTGCAGGACCGTGCCCAGGCCGGTATAGCGGTTGGCCTGGTAGGGCGAGGTGATGAACGGCTGCTCCATCAGCGAGGGGATGCCCGCCAGGATAGAAGGCAAGGCCTCGATGGACTTTCGGCCATTGGCAAAGGCGTTTTGGAACAGCACACCCTCCGTAGCCAGTGAGTCCAGGAAAGGGGTATAACCGACCCCTTTGTTCAGTGCGCCTACATACTCCGCCGCAAAGCTCTCCAGAATCAGGATCACCACGTTTTCTTTTTTTATACCCCCCGCCGGGTTTGCGTAGCGGTCGGGGCTGAAGGGCAGCGCCGCCAGCAGCGCCGCATCAGAGGCATAGTAGTGCTTTTCCTCCAGCCTGGTCTGGCCCACTCCCTTGATGAACGTGAAAGGGCTGTTGAGGGAAAGGTGCCCCAGCGCGGCGGGCTCCAGCAGAAAGGCATGGCTCGGGCGCAACGGTTTCAACTGCAGCCCTCCCCGTATACCCAGCACTGCAACAGCAGCCACCAGGAGCAGCCGCAGGCTCCGGAGCCATACCGCCCCCTGCGGCCTAGCGCCAGCCGGGGCTTTTGGGTATACCTGGATCAGGAACCAAAGCAGCAGCACAAAGCCCAGGCCAAGGTACCAGTAATACCCCACAAGCTGCCCGAGCTGCTCCGTGATGTCACCGCCAATGGTAAGGAGCTCGTTGCTGGAGCGCCGCCCGATAAACTTGAAAAACTCCAGGTCTACGAGGGCCAGCGCGATGAAAGGGGCGTTGGAAAGCATGTATACCCATTTGACGATCCGCTGGTACTTTGGCTGCAGCGTGTCGCCCAGCGGCAACAGCGAAAAAAAGACAAAGGCGCTGTTCACGATTAACAGGGCAGACACATCGAAGCGAAGGCCATGCAGGAAGGCCAACACCGTCTCACCGGCACTTGCTGTGGCAAAAGTGGGGTAGTTAAGGGTATAAAAAACCACGCGCAACGCCATGTACAGCCCCAACAGCAGGCCAAGGCGACGCAGCAGTAGTTTAAAAGACGTATCGAACATGAATGTCTACAGGATAAAACGTAATGAGGCAGGTATACTTTTCCAACAAAAACCCTAAGTATGCAACCGCCTAACATGAGAGCGCCTTTCTGACAGAGTCAAAAAGGCGCCCTTTGCACAGTAAAGTGGCTGTTTAGAGCACCTCTTCAGCAGGCACAAATTCCAGACCGAACGCTTCGGCCACGCCCTGGTATACCACCTTGCCTTGCACCACGTTCAGGCCTTTCAGCAACTCAACGCTCTCGGCGCAGGCTTTCTTCCAGCCTTTGTTGGCCAGCTGGATCGCATACGGCAGCGTGGCGTTAGTAAGCGCGAGGGTAGAGGTATAAGGCACAGCGCCCGGCATGTTGGCCACGCAGTAATGCACCACATCGTCGATGATGTAGGTTGGGTTCTCGTGCGTCGTCGGCTTGCAGGTCTCGATGCAGCCGCCCTGATCCACAGCTACGTCTACCACCACTGTGCCCGAGCGCATTTCCTTCAGCATGTCGCGCGTGATGAGGTGGGGGGCCTTGGCTCCCGGTATCAGCACGGCCCCCACAATCAGGTCGTGGGTAGGCAACAGCTCGCGGATGTTGTACTCATTAGACATGAAGGTGTTGACGTTGGCTGGCATGATGTCGTCGAGGTAGCGCAGGCGCTGCAGGTTGTTGTCCATGATCGTGACATCGGCACCCATACCCGCTGCCATCTTGGCTGCGTTGGTCCCAACCACACCACCACCGATCACCAGCACCTTGGCCGGGCGCACGCCCGGTACGCCTCCCAGAAGAATGCCGCGGCCCTGCATGGGCTTCTCCAGGTACTTGGCGCCTTCCTGTATGGCCATGCGGCCCGCCACCTCCGACATTGGAACCAGCAGCGGTAAGCTTCTGTCGGCCTTCTCCACCGTTTCGTAGGCGAGGCAAACAGCCTTTCGCTCGATCATGGCGTGCGTCAGGGGCTCGTAAGAGGCAAAGTGGAAATACGTGAACAGCAGCTGGTTTTCACGGATCAGGCTATACTCCAGCTCAATTGGCTCCTTCACCTTAATGATCATCTCCGCAATGCCGTACACTTCCTCGATGCTCGGAAGGATCGTGGCGCCTGCGCGGGAGTACTCGTCATCCACAAAGCCGCTGCCCTCGCCCGCGGTAGACTGCACGTAAACGGTATGGCCGTTGCGCACCAGTTCAATTACACCGGCTGGCGTAGCGCCCACTCGGTTTTCGTTATTCTTTATTTCCTTCGGAACACCAATAATCATGTCGTTCTAGATTTTGTGAGTAGTTGTAGGTTTTAAAAAGATGCGCAAAGATACCACTTCTCCAGTCAAATAAAACACTCTAGCCACAGGCCCGCACCCAGCGGCGGGCGAAGCGGAAAGCACAGGGGCACAGGTGCAATTACCAGGACCGGCACAAGTGCGACGGGAGGGGTATAAATGAAAAAAGGCAGTGATAGAATCACTGCCATTAGTACAAAATAAAACTATGAAAAAAACTATCTCTAAGGTGTCGGCTGTTCGCCTTTCCTTAACATATTTTCGGGTGCCTGTCGCTTGGTCACGTTTGCCTTCAGGGTGAACCGAAGCATGGGCACTACAATATCATTTGAAAGAACAGTTACTTCCTCGCTTTGCTCACCCAACACCGTTGCACTGTATCTTAGTTCCACAAGTGCGGTTTGTCCGGGTTTTAGCGCTGGCTCCGAAACGCGGTATTGGACGCAGTTGCAGGCAGATTTTACGCCCTGGATAACCAGTGGCTGTCGGCCCGTGTTTTTAATTCGGAATTTTGCTATAGATTTTTGTCCTATTTCAAGTTTTCCGAAATTGTAATTTGTGCTTCCAACTGCCAAACGCGGTGACATTGCCTTTTGTTCCGGGGAGTAGTTAGTTTTTAAGTCTTTGGGCCCAACCTCTCCTTTTATGTACAATACTTGCAGGGGCGCTTCGGCATTCGAGGCCACGCTGATGGACTTGTTAAACGCCCCGGGCCTCCCCGCACTGTTGTACACAGCAGTAACCATGCCCATTTTGCCAGGTAGGATGGGGGCCGAGGTCCAGGTGGGGGTGGTGCAGCCGCAGGAGGCCTGCACGCCGGTAATTATTACCGGTTGGTCGCCCACATTTTTCAGCCTGAACTCGTAAACAGCCTGTGTGCCCTCGGCAATGGTGCCAAAGTCATGGGTTTCTTTCTCGAAGCTCAGCTTGCCCTGTGCAAAAGCCTGGGAGGCCGCAAGCAGGCAGCAAAGCGCCAGCAGGATGTGCAGCTTTCGTGTCATACAGTAATATAGAAGCAAAATTTACGCGATTTAAGTTCTGAAGCGCTCAGGCCAAAACAAATGTACTAATTTCTTTTTGATTCCTTAAAGTGCGACTATGCCCACAGGGCACAAATCGGCCTTAATTTGAAAATAGGGTATTTTTTCTTTACTTTTGATGAGTAACAACTCACCATTGCCTAACCGAGAAAACATGCAGACTGCCGAAGCATCTATAACTCAGAAACTAACCGCTGAAGAGATCCTGAACGACTACCGCATCGGCTGGGAGAGCCGTCAGGCTAGCCTCACTGGCCGCAAGGAAGTTTTTATGGGAAAGGCCAAATTCGGCATATTCGGCGATGGAAAGGAGGTGGCGCAGCTTGCCATGGCCAAGTTCTTCCTCTCCGGCGATTTCCGCGCTGGCTATTACCGAGACCAGACTTTCATGTTTGCCATAGGTGAGCTGACGCTGGAGCAGTATTTTGCCCAACTGTATGCGCACACCGATATTGAGGCCGATCCCTCCACGGCGGGCCGCGCCATGAACGGACACTTCGGCACCCGCTCGCTGGATGAGGAGGGCAACTGGAAGAACCTGATGGAGATCAGGAACTCCAGCGCCGACATTTCGCCCACGGCCGGACAGATGCCGCGCCTGGTGGGCCTGGCCTACGCCTCCAAGCTATACCGCCAAAACCCCGGCCTCCAGCACCTGACGCAGTTCTCGAACCGCGGAAACGAGGTGGCCTTTGGCACGATCGGCAACGCCTCCACCTCAGAGGGTATGTTTTTCGAGGCGATCAACGCGGCGGGGGTGCTGCAGGTGCCCATGCTGGTTTCTGTCTGGGACGATGGCTACGGTATTTCTGTGCCAGCGGCCTACCAGACGACTAAAGGAAGCATCTCGGAGATACTGGCCGGTTTCCAGCGCAACAGCGAGGACGAGCAGGGGTATGAAATCTTCCGGGTGAAGGGCTGGGACTACATGGCCCTCTGCGAGACGTATGAGGCTGCGGTGCGCGTGTGCCGCGAGCAGCACGTGCCTGTGCTGGTGCACGTGGAGGAGATGACGCAGCCGCAGGGCCACTCTACTTCGGGGTCGCACGAGCGCTACAAGCCTGCCGAGCGCCTTGCCTGGGAGGCCGACCACGATTGCCTCCGGAAAATGCGGGAATGGATACTGGAAAACGGCATTGCCACAGAAGAACAGCTTGAAAAAATAGAGGCGGAGGCCAAAGAGACTGTGCGCAAGGCACGCGGTCACGCCTGGGGCGAGCTCCTGCACTCCATCAAGCAAGACCATACCGAAGCCCTCCGCCTGCTGGATAACCTGGCTTCGGCCAGCAACGAGCACGCCACCCAACTGGCCACAATCGCCAAAGAACTGCGCAAAATTGAGCCTCCCATCCGCAGCGATGCGGTGAAGGCCGTGCGCAAGGCCCTGCGCTATGTGCGCACCGAGCGCAGCCAGGCCAAGCGCGAGCTTATCGGGTGGCTGGAACAGACCATGGGCGAGAACGCAGACCGCTACAACTCTTATCTCTACAGCCAATCCGAGGAGTCGGCCCTGCTGGTAGAGGAGGTGAAAGCCGAATTTGACGACAGCTCCCCAACAGTGGATGGCCGCGAGGTGCTGCAGGCCTGCTTTGACGCCATGCTGGCCCGCGACCCGCGCGTGTTCGCCCTCGGCGAGGACGTAGGGTATATCGGCGACGTGAACCAGGCCTTTGCTGGCTTGCAGGAAAAATACGGGGAGCTCCGCGTGACCGACACCGGCATCCGCGAGTGCACCATCATTGGGCAGGGCATCGGGGCAGCGCTTCGGGGCCTGCGCCCAATCGCCGAGATCCAGTATCTCGACTACCTGCTGTATGCCATCCAGATCCTTTCGGATGACCTGGCCACGCTGCAGTACCGCACTAAAGGCGGGCAGAAAGCTCCGCTCATCGTCCGTACGCGCGGTCACCGCCTCGAAGGCATCTGGCATTCCGGCTCACCCATAGGTATGATCCTGAGCAGTATCCGGGGTATGCACGTGCTGGTGCCGCGCAACATGACGCAGGCCGCCGGGTTCTATAACACGCTGCTAAAGTCCGACGACCCCGCCCTGGTGATCGAGTGCCTGAACGGCTATCGCCTGAAAGAGCGTATCCCGAATAACATTGCCGAGTTTACTGTGCCCCTGGGCCAGCCGGAAATCCTGAAGCAAGGCACGGACATTACCATCGTGACGTATGGCTCGATGTGCCGCATTGTGATGGAGGCCGCCACGCAACTGGAGGCGTTCGGTATTTCGGCGGAGGTGCTGGACGTGCAAACACTGTTACCCTTCGACACGGATCATATGATCACGGATTCTATCCGGAAGACAAGCCGCGTACTGTTTGCTGACGAGGATGTGCCCGGTGGTGCAACCGCCTACATGATGCAGCAGGTGGTGGATGAGCAGGGAGCCTACCGCTGGCTGGACGCAAAGCCTGCCTGCCTGTCGGCGCATGCGCACCGGCCACCGTACGGCTCTGACGGCGACTACTTCTCTAAACCGAGCCCTGAGGACGTGTTTGAGATGGTGTATGAGATCATGCACGAAGCCAACCCGGAAGACTTCCCGACCATCTACTAAAAAAGAGGTATACCCTACAAAAAAAGAGAAGCCCCCGGCAACTTGCGTCGCCGGGGGCTTCTCTTTTAACTGAATCGCGGATGCTTATAGCCCCTGAAAAAGGACAACATCGTTAGAGTATACAACGTTGCTCTTATGCAGGGCACGGTCGTAGATGAAGATTTCGAAACGGACCGTGTCCCGTGGGTCAAAGATATCGTCTGAGAAGTTGGTGAGTGTATATTTTACCTGCCCTTCCAGCACCTCGCTTTTATCGTCTGTGGCCAGCCGCGGGAAACGGCCGTTAAAATTCAGGAACTCGGAAGAAAAAGGAAATGGCACATACCTGCTGCCCCGCTTGATCTGCAGGTTCACGAAGAAGTTGTTGAAAAAAGGGGAGCTTTGGTCGAAGGGGGCTTTAAAGTCGGGGTCGCCCTCGCCCTGCGACTTTCGCCGGAGGCCTAAGTCCCCGTCACCGTCCTGGAAATCCACCACCACTACCAGCGAGTCGAAGGTGATCCTGTTTTTGGTGTAGGTAAACTGGTCTACCCGATTGAATGAGATCTCCGGCTCGTCGGGATAATTGGGCTCCTCGCGGCAACTGCTCATCAGCAGGGGCAGCAACAGCAGGGCAGCGCTATACTTCAGCAGGTGTTTCATGCAGGGTATTAGAAAATGAAGCTAAATTTACTATTTCAAACGCAGGAAATATAGGATTTGTTGTATTCAATGGATTTTAAAAACAACCATACCAGGCTGCTTCAGCAGGAAGCGCGTTTTGACTTCGAGGCGGTGGCGCTCGACCTGTTTCGGTATCAGGCACAGCACAACCCGGTTTACAGAGCCTATATACACTATCTGGGTATAAAACCCGGTGAGATTACCGTGCTGGAGCAATTGCCTTTTTTGCCTATCGAGTTTTTTAAGGAGCAAGAGGTGAAAACGGGAGAGTTTACCCCTAAAGTCACTTTTTACAGCAGTGGCACCACCAAGCAGGTGCGCAGCCGCCACCTGGTGCCTTCCCTGGACCTTTACCACGCGGTAGCACAAAGAACTTTTGAGCAGTTTTACGGCCCGCTGCGGGAGTATGTGGTGCTGGCCTTGCTGCCTTCTTACCTGGAGCAGGGCGGTTCCTCGCTGGTGGCCATGGTTGATTTCTTTATCCGGCAGACACAGCAGCGGGAGCACGGGTTTTACCTGCGCAACCATACCCTCCTGCTGCAGGCGATGCGGCAGGCGCGGCAGCGCGGCAAGAAGGTGCTGCTGATCGGTGTTTCGTATGCCCTGCTGGATCTGGCGGAGGAACTGCTGGGGCTTGAGGATTTCAGCGGCGTGACCGTGATGGAAACCGGGGGTATGAAAGGCCGCCGCCGGGAGATGATCCGCGAGGAACTGCACGCCCAGTTAAAGGCGGGCTTCGGGGTGGAGGCCATACACTCGGAATATGGTATGACGGAGCTGCTGTCGCAGGGCTACTCGAAGGGCAACGGCGTGTTCTGGCCAGGGTATAGCATGCGGGTGCTCCTCCGCGACCTCAACGACCCCTTCGACATCAGCCTGCAGCACCGCTCCGGCGGCATCAACGTCATCGACCTGGCCAACGTCCATTCCTGCGCCTTTGTCGAGACCAAGGATATAGGACGGGTTTCGGCAGACGGAAGCTTCGAGGTGTTGGGGCGTTTCGATAATTCGGACATCCGGGGGTGTAATTTGCTGGTTATATAGGCATCTTTCCTCTTTTCGGTGCGTTAAAGTGCTCCATGGGGTATCTCGTTTTTATTGCACTGGTTGCAGGCATTGGCCTGCTTTTTTATACGTGGGCTACCCGCAAAACGCGCCAACGCAAAAAAGTGCTGGCAACTGAGTTTCCGGCGGCATGGCGCAAGATCCTGCAGGACAGGATCGGCTTTTACCATACCCTGAAAACGGAGGAAGACAAAGGGCGCTTCGAGAAGATGCTGCAGCTTTTCCTGTCGGAGAAGCGGATAACGGGTATTGACGTGGTGGTGGACGATGTGACCAAGATTCTGGTAGGGGCGAGCGCCATCATCCCCATCTTTGGCTTTCGCGACTGGGAGTACCAGAGCCTGGGCGAAGTGCTGGTGTTTCCGGGAAGCATCAAACGGTATAAAGACGAGAAAAGCGAGGCTGTGTCGGAGGTGCTGGGCCGCGTGAACCCTTTCCAGAACGCCCACTACGTCACGCTCTCTAAGCCTGCCCTGGAGCGCGGTTTCAACGACATGGCCGACCGCAAGAACGTGGGCATCCATGAGTTTGCCCACATGCTCGACCAGGCCGACGGCGAGATAGACGGCACACCGGCTGCTTACCTGCCCGAAGAACTCATCCAGCCGTGGCAGGAACTCATGTACCGCAACATCCAGGAAATTAAGGCGGGCGACTCCGACATTAACAGCTACGGTGCCACCAGCGAGGCTGAGTTCTTTGCGGTGGTTACAGAGTATTTCTTCGAAAAGCCAGATATGTTGGCCGAGAAGCACCCGGAGCTTTATACCCTCCTCACCAAGATCTTCCACCAGAAAAACATCAAGCGCCGTTTCCGCATCGACTTCAAAAAGCTGCTGAACCCCTACGGCAAACGCGTGCGCCGCAACGAACTATGCCCCTGCGGCAGCGGCGAGAAGTATAAAAAATGCTGTAGGCTGAAACGCGCAGCAGCGTAAGTGGGAGGGGAGTTGTTTCTATATTGATTCGATCAATGTTTTTACGCCTGAGTATCCTAAATAATTATATGTGTGATAAGGAGTACGAGGAGTTTCTCTGCATTAGTGCCAGATTATACTGCATCGTAACAAGGGCGAAGTATAGAAATGTCTGTTTACTGTTTGAACAAATATTTTAGCTTTACGATTTGTCTCTATAAGTATCTTGATGCATCTTTGCGGCAGATGATAAAGGCTGTGTTGAAATATCTTCTCCCTCTGATCATCCTGCTGGTAAGCGGGTACAGGCCATTATCTGCCCATGCAGCAAAGGAAAGCGCTTCTTATGCTTCCCTCGAAAAAATCGCTGAGCCAGAAACAATTACTTTCCGGGCCTCCCAATTCGAAGAGGCCACTGTTTTTAATACTTCTTCATCCGGTTCGGCAAAAGAAAATCACAGGAAATTAATTACCGCCGAATACGAGATCGAGGAAGATGAATCACTTTCTCTGAAGGCCTTTTTGGATAGCGCCAATTACATTGCTGCTATCCTTTATGCCTTTATATGCGGCTATTTGTTCCGCTTCCTTTCCAAATACTTCGCCCATTCGAAGTACCTTGCCCATTTTTCAGCCTATAGATGGCATCTTAACCTCCAGGTTATTAGAGTATAGTTTATCGTTTACCAGGTAATTTCCTATTGTCTGGCTTTCCTCATTTCATTTTTATGATGCATTTCCTGTAAGCCTCGCGCTATACCGGATACGCTTGTGTATTGTTCCATATACACCTTTCACAAAGAGTTCATCAATCAATTCTTATTGTTTTAATACCAATTTTCCATGAAGAGAATTCTCATGCTCCTTGGCTTATGCGCCATGTTGTGCCAAACAAGCTGTACCCAATCCAAAGGAGAAGAAAAAAAGGAGGCCGAAACCAAATTTATGGTCACCAGCCCGGTCGTGATGGACACGACCCTTACCGAAGAGTATGTGTCCCAGATCCGTTCCATACGCCATATCGAAGTGCGGACAATGGAAAGAGGCTACCTGCAGAAAATCTTTGTAGACGAAGGCCAGGCAGTGAAAGCAGGACAATTAATGTTTCAGATTATGCCGAAGCTCTACGAAGCCGAAATGCACAAGGCACAGGCTGAGGTAAAAGCGACTGAAATCGAATACCTCAACACCAAAAGGCTGACCGATAGCAATGTTGTGTCGCCGAATGAGCTGGCGATGGCCAAGGCCAAGCTCGACAAGGCCAAGGCAGAGTTATCGCTGGCGCAGGTACACCTGCAATTCACGGAAATCAGAGCCCCTTTCGACGGTATTATCGACCGCTTCCATGTGCGGCAGGGAAGCCTGGTAGACGAAGGCGACCTGCTTACGGAGCTTTCTGACAACAGCAAGATGTGGGTGTATTACAACGTGCCGGAAGCGAAATACCTGGATTATAAAACATCGGGCAAGAAAGAGGAGAAAGCGCAAGTGAGCCTTTTGATGGCCAATAACAAGGTGTTTGCACATACAGGAGTTGTCGAGACCATTGAAGCCGATTTTGACAATGAAACCGGAAATATTGCCTTCCGGGCTACTTTTCCTAACCCGGAAGGGCTGTTACGGCACGGCGAAACCGGCAATATACTCATGAGCGTGCCGATTACCCATGCGCTAATCATACCACAGAAAGCCACTTTTGAGGTGATGGACAAGAAGTATGTGTTTGTGGTGGATAAAAACAATGTATTGAAATCACGCGAAATTACCATAGCCGCGGAAATGCCGCACATTTATGTGGTGCAGAAAGGCCTCACGAAAGACGATAAGTTCCTGCTGGAGGGCTTGCGCCTGGTGCGCGAGAAGGAGAAAATTCAATACAATTTCATGCAGCCTAAATCCGTCATGGCTCACCTGGATTTATACGCTGAGTAATTAGGTATCCTAAAACGACAAGAAATGTTTAGTAAATTCATACACAGGCCCGTGTTCGCGATTGTGATATCGGTCATGATAGTGTTTGTGGGTACATTGGCCATCAAGAAGCTGCCGATTTCGCAGTTCCCGGAAATTGCACCCACAACCGTCAATATTTTTATTGCCTACCCCGGCGCCAGTGCGGATGTACTGGTAAATTCCACGCTAATCACGCTGGAGAATGCCATTAACGGCGTTCAGGATATGCGCTACATCGCCACCGACGCGACCAGTGCCGGTGAGGCTACCCTAAGGGTGATTTTTGAACCAGGAACAGACCCCAATGATGCGGTGATCCGGGTGAAAACGAGGGTAGACCAGGTGATGCCGCTCCTGCCTGAATTAGTGCAGCGGGAAGGGGTTGTGATTACGCCCATCCAGCCGAGTATGTTGATGTATGTCAACCTCTATTCCAAGGTGAAAAGTATGGACGAGAAGTTCCTGTTCAACTACGCCACCGTGAAGATGATCCCAGAAATACAGCGGATCAAAGGGGTGGCCAGGGCGCAGATCTTGGGTAGCCGACGTTACGCGATGCGCGTTTGGCTGAACCCTGACCGTATGCGGGCCTATAACATTTCTGTGGAAGAAGTGATGGAGGCTTTGGGCGAGCAGAGTATCATCGGTCGGCCGGGAAGGCTGGGGCAAAGCTCCGGTATAGCCGCGCAGTCGCTGGAATATGTGCTTACCTACAAAGGACGGTATAACAAGCCGGAAGAGTATAAGAGCATTATCATTCGGGCCAACGCAAAAGGCGAAAGCATACACTTGGGGGATATCGCTGAGGTAGAGCTCGGAAGTGAGTTCTTTGATATCTATTCCAACCTCGACGGCAAGCCATCCGCAGCCATTGTACTTAAGCAGAACTATGGCAGTAATGCCAGCGATGTGATAGAAGAGGTTAAAGCGCAGCTCGATGAAATGAAGGCTACCTTCCCTCCGGGAATGGACTATAAAATCAGCTATGACGTGTCGCAGTTTCTGGATGCCTCTATAGAGCAAGTGATTGATACCCTGCGGGATGCGTTTATACTGGTGGCCCTGGTTGTATTCATCTTCCTCGGCGATTGGCGTTCTACGCTCATACCCATCCTCGCGGTTC
This sequence comes from Pontibacter sp. E15-1, assembly GCF_022601975.1. Taxonomy (GTDB): domain Bacteria; phylum Bacteroidota; class Bacteroidia; order Cytophagales; family Hymenobacteraceae; genus Pontibacter. The sequence goes on along the minus strand of NZ_JAKVIR010000041.1, from coordinate 4,883 downwards.
CGGTATCCCTGATCGGGGCCTTTTTCGTGATCCAGTTCTTCGGGCTTTCCATCAACTTAGTGACGCTTTTTGCCCTTGTACTGGCAATTGGTATTGTGGTGGATGATGCGATTGTGGTGGTCGAAGCCGTTCATGCTAAAATGGAGGAGGAGCCATACCTAACGCCTTATGCGGCTGTTAAAAAAGTGCTTGGCGAGATCAGTGGCGCTATCATTGCCATTACGGCTGTTATGGTAGCGGTTTTCCTGCCTATCTCGTTTATGACGGGTCCGGTGGGTACTTTTTACCGGCAGTTCTCCATTACCATGGCAAGTTCTATTGTCATATCGGCCATCATCGCCCTGACGCTTACGCCGGTGCTTTGCGCTATGCTGTTACAGAACAATCACGGGAAGAAAAAGAAAAGAAACCTGCTGACCAGAACGCTCGATAGCTTTAATAGAGGCTTTGATAAACTTACGGGTAAGTATGTAGGCTTGCTAACAGCAATTGTCAGCAGAAGGTGGCTTACTTTCGGCATACTCCTCGCATTCGGGTTAGGCATTTTCTACGAAAATCAAGTGCTGCCGGCAGGATTTATACCGAACGAAGACCAGGGGACGATCTATGCCATCATCCAGACACCTCCGGGATCCACGCTGGAGAAGACCAACCAGGTATCGCAAAAGCTTCAGAAAATATGCGAAGAGGTAGAAGGTGTGGAGTCGGTATCTTCTTTGGCCGGTTACGAGATCATGACCGAAGGAAGAGGCTCCAATGCCGGTACTTGTCTTATCAACCTGAAAAAGTGGTCTGACCGGGATCATACCGTGAAAGAAATCATGGAAGAACTGGAGGAGAAATCGCAGGGCCTCGGCGCCGTGGTAGAGTTCTTCGAACCACCAGCCATTCCGGGCTTCGGTACATCAGGAGGTTTCTCGATGCGTTTGTTGGATAAAACCACCGATACCGACTACCAGGAGTTCGATAAAATAAACCAGGAGTTTATGGACAACCTGCGCAAGCGCAAAGAGCTTTCCGGCTTGTTTACCTTCTTTGCTGCCAATTATCCGCAGTACGAACTGGAGATAGATAATAACCGGGCCATGCAAAAAGGGGTTTCGATCGGAAAAGCAATGGAAAACCTTAACATCATGATTGGTAGCACCTATGAGCAGGGCTTTATCAAGTTCGGCCAGTTTTTCAAGGTATATGTGCAGTCCGATCCGCAATTCAGAAGGCTTCCTTCGGATGTGTTGAAGCTCTTTGTGAAAAATGACCAGGGGGAAATGGTGCCTTATTCATCCTTCATGAAGCTCAAGAAAACGCAAGGGCCTAACGAGGTAACCCGCTTCAACATGTATAACTCCGCGGCTATTCAGGGCTTACCGGCGAAAGGGTATACCACAGCCGACGCCATCCAGGCAGTGCGCGAGGTGGCCAAAGAAACCTTGCCCAGAGGGTATGACATTGCCTGGGAAGGCCTTTCTTACGACGAATCGACAAGAGGCAATGAATCGCTGTATGTGTTCATTGTGGTGGTTCTGTTTGTCTACCTGGTATTGGCCGCCCAGTACGAGAGTTTCATTATTCCATTGGCGGTGGTGTTCTCGCTGCCCGTCGGGGTATTTGGCTCGTTTCTATTGCTGAAGCTTATGGGGCTGGAGAATAACATATATGCCCAGATCGGCCTCATCATGCTGGTCGGTCTGTTGGGTAAAAACGCGGTGCTTATTGTAGAGTTTGCTGTGCAGAAGCGCCAAGAGGGGGCTACGATATTCGACGCTGCCATTGAGGGTGCAAGAGTCCGTTTCCGCCCGATCCTAATGACCTCCTTCGCCTTTATCGCCGGTTTGATTCCGCTGATTATTGCCACAGGCGCTGGCGCGATCGGTAACCGCACCATTGGTGCCTCGGCTTTAGGGGGTATGTTGTTCGGCACCATTTTCGGCGTCATCATCGTGCCCGGGTTGTATTACATATTCGCCCACATGGCAGATGGCCGCCACCTGATTAAAGATGAAGACGAGGTTCCTTTAACCGAAGATTATGTACATCATGCTTAAAAGAATAATATCCATAGGCTTGGGAGTGGCCTGCATGTCGTTGACTTTTACGGCCTGTACAACTCCAGCTTTAGTTGAAAAATCAGTGAATACGGCAGTGCCTGCTAGTTATAAAACCTCGCAGGATACATCCAATACTGCAAAAGGCAAGTGGCAGGCATATTTTACCGACCCAAACCTGAGCGCCCTGATTGACAACGCCCTGCAGAACAACCAGGAGCTGAACATTACGCTGCAGGAAATTCAGGTGGCCCAAAACGAGATAAGGGCCAGAAAAGGGGAGTACCTGCCTTCTGTAGGCCTTAGAGGCGCTGCCGGCGTTGACAAAGTAGCCCGCTATACCAACATCGGGGCGATGGAGGCGACCACCGACATAAAACCGGAGAAAGAAATGCCAGAGCCCCTTCCTGATTTCCTGGCTGGCGCTTTTGCTACCTGGGAGGTGGATATATGGCACAAGCTGCGAAACGCGAAAGAGGCGGCGGTGCTTCGGTATCTGTCGTCTGTAGAAGGCAAGAACTTCATGGTGACGAACCTGGTTGCCGAAATTGCCAATTCATACTATGAGCTTTTGGCGCTGGATAACCAGTTGGATATCGTGCAGCAGAACATCGAGATCCAGACCAATGCCCTGGAGATTGTGAAGCTGCAAAAGCAAGCGGCGCGTGTTACGGAACTGGCTGTGCGCAGGTTCGAAGCCCAGGTGCTCAGCACCCGTAGCCTCCAGTACGATATCCAGCAGCGAATCACGGAAACGGAGAACAGGATCAACTTTCTGGTGGGCAGGTATCCGCAACCCATTGCGCGGGATGCCAAGGCTTTCAACAATTTGGCCCCTGTCGCTATTCAGGCGGGTGTGCCCGCTCAGTTGTTAGAAAACCGTCCCGACATTAAGCAGGCCGAGCTGGACCTGGCGGCAGCCAAACTGGATGTGCAGGTAGCCAAAGCTAACTTTTATCCTTCTTTAGGTATAACGGCGGGCATTGGTTTCCAGGCATTTAACCCAGCCTATCTGCTGAAATCACCAGAATCCTTGCTGTATTCGCTGGCAGGGGATTTGACCGGCCCCTTGATCAACAAGAATGCCATCAAAGCAACCTATTACAGTGCCAATGCCAAGCAGATACAGGCGGTTTATAACTACGAGAAAACCATCCTGAACGCATATATCGAGGTGGCCAATCAGCTGTCGAATATCAGCAACCTGGAGAAAAGCTACGATCTGAAGTCGCAACAGGTGCAGGCGCTCAACCAATCCATTGTCATCTCCAACGACCTCTTCCGGTCTGCCAGAGCCGATTATATGGAAGTGCTGCTGACCCAACGCGACGCGCTGGAATCGAGGTTTGAGCTGATTGAAACCAAGATGAAGCAGTTAAACGCCACGGTGCATATGTACCAGGCCTTGGGTGGCGGCTGGAATTAAGAGGCTATCGGTGGCATTGTTATCGCCCGTACCTGCCTTCTTATAGGTATAAAACTGAAGAACCCTTTTACGGCTTTGTAAAAGGGTTCTTTCGTTTTAGGCTTGTACTATACACCTTGATAGCTGCTGTTTATTATGTATTTCAACTGTATGTAACCAAAGTAATCCTCTGTATTTTTCAGTCAATAACTGCTCTTACGCAAAGCCCTTTATTGTCCCCCTTTGAAGGGGGTAGGGGGATGACACTCCCTGCGGACACCCCCATGTGAAATATTTTAGAAGCTGTGTCTCATCAAGCTAGGAGCAGGAAGTGGCTTGCCGAATGCTTTTCATCCCCCTGCCCCCTTCAAAGGGGGACTTTAACGAACGGCGTTGCTCTTTTGCGTAACGTCAATCAATAAAATCTTACGCTTAATTTAACGAGAGATTGAATTTTTCTGACAGCAGACTGTCGAGCTGATTGAGCTCAGATGTTAATTCTAGATGGTCTTGCGTTGATGCCGCTGCAGACGTGTTTTTATGCAACCACTTTTTCAACTCGACCATCTTAAAGTAAAATGATTGGGATTTAAGGTTGATTTTAAGGATTGCTAGCTGTCTTTCTATGGCAATTTTTTTCTGCTTCACTACATTGATTATTTCAGTAGCCGACTCAAAGCCCAATTCCTTCTGTTCGACGGATTTTAAAAGTCCGCATTTAAAACTGGCACAATGTTTCGGTCTTTCGGAGTAAATAGTGCAACCATTACAATATTTGTCACAAGGATGAAGAAAAAATCCCTGGCCATTTACATCCTCTATCTCCATTATTTCTTTTAGTCGAGGCAGTTCTTCCTGACCGAGCTGTACAAACCCAATCAGGGTGCCGTCACAACACAATCCACAAGCCAAGCAAATATTTGATGAATCAATCATAGTTTATAAATTTCAGCACCGATTAAATAGGGGCTTTATATTTAATCAGCGATAACGTGTTCGTGCTATATACTGGGCGAGGCGGAGCCAATGTCTAAATTATGCTCCGTGTTAGCTGCTGGATCTCTATTCTTGCACAAATTTTTGCTGCCACTTATGGCTTTGTTATTCAATGGCTTTATATACCATATACTGATTGGCCATATCAACATCAGAACCACAACTCCCACATACTCTCCAACTTAACTTCTCTTCCTAATTTTACAGACTGGAGTTCTTTAGAGGAAAGGCATATAATAGGTAAGCAAAGATAACGTAATAAATAGGCAACTGTGCTAAACCGCTAAATTCATATGATTTCCCATTCCCAAAAGACAAAGCAATTTTTAGAATGGCAATACTACTGCCGGTTAAGGCTGCACTAGTGCTCTACCAATTTAATTTAAAGAACTAAAAGTGTTTTAAAATCCTTTTACTGAAAAGCAAGAGGCAAAATG
>NZ_JAKVIR010000040.1 GCF_022601975.1 Pontibacter sp. E15-1 | reverse complement strand
AGAGCATGGTCTATTTGGCGATGATCTCTATAATGTTAAAAAGGGCTTAATAGGTTTTAAAACAGCTTCTAAGAGCAGGAGAAAAGATTGCATGCGTTAGGTTATAGCTATACGGTATCGTCACCTCTATACGGCAAGCTGCCGTTACAGGCTCGGGCACCCCTCCTCTCAAAAAATAGTTAAGCGCCTTCGTGGAGGTATAACTGGCCATATAGCCTGTTTATCAAACCAGCTTGTTTTTTTATCGGGCTGATTCACGCCAATTTATACCTACTTTTCTTGCATCTGATGCCGCAAACCGTGTATCTGGCCAAGATATTAAAAAATAAATGGAAAATCTTTGGCTTCCGGAAAACCGCTGCCCCTATGGGGCCGTATAAAAAAACGGCTAAAAGTTGAAAAGTAAAATTTTCAAATTAAAAGATGACTCCTCACGCAGGAGCCATCTTTTTTTTGTCTATAGCTGAACCACCCCCCGTAGAAGCTCCCTACTCCATACATAGTCCTTTCTTTAAGCGAGTCTTTAACTGGCACACATACCCCTTTGAAAGAAAGTCTGGATGGATGTTCCTGAACGAAAAATCCGCCATACCCCTCCAAATAAAAAAACCATCTATACCCTTTGCGGCCTGCTAAGGGTATAGATGGTTTTCAACAAACAAATCTTATTGCGGTGAGTTACCTGTGCTGCTCGTACAAATTGGCTGGCACTTTAGCCATCAGTTCGTCTGCTTCGGCATCCTGAAGCGGGTTGGCTTCCGCTACCTGCATGGCATCCCGAAGTTGCGCTGCTGTGCGGATACCCAACACGGCCGATGTTACTGCGGGCTGGTGCAAGACAAAGCCCGCGGCCACCTCTGCTGCCGAACGGCCGGTACCCGCCACACGCTGCACGGCTGCTGCCGCATCAGTCACTTCCTGCTCAGAGCGGTTCAGGTAGGATTTTGCCTGCTTGCCCAGCAGGAGCCCCTGCGCATAACTCCCACGTGCCAGCACCCCGATTTTATGTTCCTGAAGAAGCCCGAAGCAGGATTCCTCCGGACGGCGGTCGAGCAGGCTGTATTGCATCATCACGGAGGCGATGGACGAGCGCTTCACATACTCCCGGATCACGTTGGGACGGATAGAAGATATACCATATGCCCGGATCTTTCCCTGTTGCTTCAGTGTCTCAAAGGCTTCGATGGTCTCGTCAACCGGGTCTTCCAGCGTGCCCCCATGGAGCTGGTAGAGGTCGATATAGTCTGTCTGCAGGCGCTGCAGGCTTTTCTCAACAGCTTGCAAGATATAAGCCTTTGTTGGGTTCCAGTCCCAGCCGCTGCCATCTGGGCGCAACTGGTTCCCTACCTTGGTGGCCAGCACCACCTGTTGGCGCATTCCTTTCAAGGCATTCCCCACGGTTATCTCGTTCTGCCCCTGTTGGTATAGATCAGCCGTGTCAAAAAGCGTAATGCCTTTTTCCAGGGCTTGCTGCAGAAGTTGCGTGTTCAGCGCCTGGTCATCCCCCAGCGACATACAGCCGAAGCTCACTTCACTTACCTCAATCCCGGATTTCCCAAGTGTTTTATACCGCATGTGTTTGTTTTCAAGTGGAGTAATTATACCCCAGGTTACATGATGTTATTCCTAACGTTGTGCCGCGGACTCTGTGCCAGCATACAGCGGTTCGTTTTTGAACGGCACCAAGGCAAGCATGACTGCCTGCGCATAGAGCTGTTTACGGTCGAGGGCATTTGCTGTTAGAATGCCGATGGCACCGCCCGCCTGTTTTGAGTTGTTGCGGTTAAACACCATGTCGTCGGCAGTACCCAGCTCGATGCCCTGCGCCACCAGGTCGGCTACAGCGCGCGGCAGGAAGAAGGTGCCCGACCGTGCCTTGCCCACCAGGCCGCCGGAGCGCACCACTACCCAGGCAAACGCCGTCAGTTCTCCATCCATCCCGGCCACGCCGCCCTCTATCCCAACCCAAAAATCAGCGTCCGGGTGTGTGTCAAAGGCGTTGTTCACCCGATTGACGGCCCCGGTTAAGGTCTCGGTATCCGTCATGGGCTGCTCCGCCACGTTAGAGGGCACAGATCGGGGTATAGCTTCGAAAGATTCCTCTGGAAACATGCGCCTGATTCCTTCCAGCGCGGCCTGCACTTTGACAGGGTTCAGGGAAGCCACCACTACTTTCTTCGGTTGCATCAAAAGAGTTTATTATAGGTTACAGTCTAATTTCCTTAAAGATCAAAAGCAATCAGCCTGACGAATAAAATCGTGTGTCGTGTGTCGTGTGTCGTGCTACTTGTATGTAGTCGTGCTACTTGTATCGAAACACCCCTACCACTGCGGATGCACGCTTGGCTTTATATACTGGTCGTAGATAGCCTCAACCCCCTGCATTTGCTCCGCAGATAAGGCCGGAAGCTCCGAGGCTTTGATGTTGGATGCTACTTGCTCCGGCTTGGAGGCGCCCGGTATAACCGTGCTTACGGCACGGGCCATCAGCACCCAGCGGATAGCCCAGGCCGCCAGCGGGCTATCTCCCGGGAACAGTTTCTTCAGGGCTTCCACCGCCTCAAGTCCAAGGTCATACTCCACGCCAGAGAAAGTCTCCCCTTTGTCGAATGCCTCGCCGTTGCGGTTGAAATTCCGGTGGTCTTCAGCGCTAAACGTCGTGTCCTGGCTCATTTTTCCGGTCAGCAGCCCGCTTGCCAGGGGCACGCGGGCGATGATGCCCACGTTGTTTTGGGTGGCCTTTGCGAAAAACGCCTCGCTGGGCTTGAGGCGGAACATGTTATAGATGATCTGCACCGTCGCCACGTTGGGGTATTTCATTGCCATCAGCGCCTCGTCCACCAACTCCACGCTGACACCCAGGTTCCGGATTTTGCCCTGTTCCTGCAGGCGCTCAAAAGCCTCAAATATCTCGGGCCGGTTGTAGATTTCGGTGGGCGGGCAATGCAGCTGAATCAGGTCGATGGTATCGGTTTTCATGTTCCGAAGGCTGTCTTCCACGTAGCCGATCAGGCGCTGCGCGGTATACCCCTCGGGGGTATGGGGCTGAATCTGGCGTCCGCACTTGGTGGCGATGTATACATTTTCGGAGCGGCTTTTTACCACCCTGGCCACGGCGGCCTCGCTTTCGCCGTCGCTGTACACGTCGGCGGTGTCGATAAAGTTCACGCCCGCGTCAATGGCCTCGTTGATGATGCGTTCCGCAGTCTGCTCACTGAAGTGCTCGCCCCAGCGGCCGCCCACTTGCCAGGTGCCCAACGACACTTCCGACACCTCAAATCCTGTTTTTCCTAGTTTTCTGTATTGCATAATTTTCCTGATGTAGGGTATGGCTGTGCAGTATAGAGCAATAAGCCATACCAGTTAAGTATATCGTTTGATGCAGCTGAAGCGGAAAGGCTTTTTTTTAAAGCGCTTCTTCTAACGGCTGGTTTTGCACATAAAGCATGCGCGTCGGGTAAGCGAACTCTATCCCGCGCATCTGGAACTCTTCAAAAATCCGCAGGTTGATGGCCTGCTGGATATCCATATACGTGGTATAGTCTGAACTCAGCACATAGTATACCGACTCAAAATCGAGGCTGGAATCGCCGTACGCGCTGAAGTGCGAACGGTCGAACTCTGTCTTGCTCTGCGCCTGTATGATCGACTTTATCAGAACCGGAATCTCTTTGATGTGCTCCATCGGCGTCTGGTAGGTTACGTTTATCTTGAAGACAACCCGGCGGCGCTGCATCCGCTTGTAATTATGCAGCCTGGAGCTGGTCAGGTCGCTGTTGGATAGTATGAGCTGCTCACCGGAGAGGCTTTTTAGCCGGGTGGTTTTGATACCGACATACTCCACCACGCCCATCTTGTCGTCCACGATAATAAAATCGCCGACCTCGAAGGGCCTGTCAAAGAAAATCACGAAGTAATTGAAAAGGTCGCCCAGGATGTTCTGCGCGGCCAGGGCAATGGCGATACCGCCTATCCCCAAACCAGCGATCACGGTGGTGACATCGTAGCCCATGTTGTCGAACAGGAACACCAGGCCGATAGACCAAATCATCACATTGATGAGCAGCATCAGGCCACCCAGCTGTTTCACCTTCTCCTCGCCATTGCTCTGCTTCCGGACAAAGGAGCGCAGCATAAACATGATCGCCGTGGAAATGAACCGGATCACCAGCACCGTCACCACTACCGTGACGGCGATGCGCATCACATTCTGCATCTTCTCGGTCAGCACCAGGTAATTGACGGCCACGTAAAGTAAGGTAATATATAGTGCCGGCACCCCGAACCGCTCCATACCCTCCACCACATAATTGTCGATAGAGGTAGAGGTGTGCGCGGTCAGTTTCTGCAGCCGCGTCAGGACAACCCGCTTGAAAAGCCCAATCAGGAGTAGCCCAAGCAGAATGATGCCCAACACGATCAGATAGTCCTGCACAGTGTTTTGGAAATACACTTTTCCCAGATAGTCATTCATTGCAATAAGATTATATAAATTTAATAAAATGGCAGAGCCGCCCTCTCGGGATAGCCTCTCCAACACTAAAATTACGATAGCCGAGGCGGACACCCAAAGTTTTAACACCTCTTTTACCACTTTGTGTGAATTGAGTTTTCCGGAAGGGCTAAAATTTAGCGCAGCAGAACCGGGAAACTATACAGGCAGGTAATTCGGGAATGCATGTAGCGAACAGCCGCGAATGGCCGGAAGCGGCGCGCTTTTGTATTACAGATGAGTCGAAAGCGGCCGAGCCGCCAGGGTATGGATTTTAGAAGGCAAGCTTGAGCTGCTCAGGAATTACCGGACGCGTGATGGGACGCAGGTTTATACCTGTTGCGGCATGTATGGTATACACAGGCGTCTCCACGAAGCGCGAGGCCACCACAACCTCTGTGCCCGCCGCGTGGGCAGTAAACAGCTCTTTGACCAGGTTGGGGCAGTTGTTGTCTTTCGAGAGATGGGCCAGCAGCACGTGGCTCATGTGGTCAGGTTTATACCCCGTAAATAGCGTGATGGCCTGTTTGTTGGAAAGGTGCCCGCGGCCGCCGCGAATTCGCTGCTTCAGGTGGTATGGATAGCGCCCTTTGTCCAGCAGCGCATCGTCGTAGTTGGCTTCCAGAAAAGCAGCATGGCACTCCTGAAAATGCTGGATCACGTGCTGGCAAGGCGAGCCAATGTCTGTGAACACGCCGATGTTGACGCCCTCGCCGCTTACCACAAAACTGTGCGGGTCTGCGGCGTCGTGCAGTTTCGGGAAGGGCCTGACGCAGAGGCTGCCCACCCATACCGGCTCATACCCCACAAACGGCAAGACAGTTACGCCCTCATAGCTGAGACGGGAATTTAACTGCGTAAAAGGGGTGATGTATACCGGCAGCTTATACTTGCGGGCCAGTACCGGTATGCCCCGGATATGGTCTGAATGCTCGTGCGACACGAATATGGCCTTCACCTTGTGCATCGACAGGCCGAGGCGCGCCATGCGGCGCTCGGTTTCGCGGCACGAGATGCCCACGTCCACCAGCACAGCCTCCTGGTCGTTTCCGATGTAATAACAGTTGCCATTGCTGCCTGAGTTGAGGGATGTGATGGAGAGGGACATATAGCTGCAAAGAACGGATAAATTTGCCTTTTATTCAACCCTTAAAAATTAACGCGGGTATAATGGCTGTGCGCCTCACCACGCAAAAGGGGCCTGGCGCGCACCATCAGTTTAACGCATTTGCAAAATATACCTCCCGCCATGATTGAAGACCTTTGGTACAAGAACGCAGTGATTTACAGCCTCGACCTCGAGACGTTTATGGATGTGAACGGCGACGGCACCGGTGATTTTGAGGGCCTCGCACGCCGCCTCGACTACCTCCATGCCCTCGGGATCGACACGGTATGGCTCGCTCCCTTCCAGCCCACCCCCAACCAGGACAACGGCTATGATGTGTATGACTACTACGGCGTGGACCACCGGCACGGGTCGAGCGGCAACTTTGTAGAGTTCATGCACCAGGCCAACAAGCGCGGCATCAAGGTCATCATCGACCTGGTGGTGAACCATACCTCCGACCAGCACCCCTGGTTTCAGGATGCCCGCAGCAGCAAGGACGCCAAGCACCGCGACTGGTATGTATGGTCTGAGGAAAAGCCCTCGGACTGGAACGAGGGCATGGTGTTTCCGGGCGTGCAGGAGGCCACCTGGACCTACGACCAGAAGGCGAAGGCCTACTACTACCACCGTTTCTACAAATTTCAGCCAGACCTGAACATTGACAACCCGGAGGTGCGGGCCGAGATACAGCGCATCATGGGCTATTGGCTGGAGCTGGGCGTGGCCGGTTTCCGCGTAGACGCCGTGCCGTTTATACTGGAGACGCCCGCCCCCGGCAAGGCAAAGCCCAAGATGAAGTTCGAGTACCTGCGCGAGATGCGGCGCTTCCTGCAGTGGCGGCGCGGAGACGCCGTTCTGCTGGGTGAGGCCAACGTGCTGCCAAAGGAAAGCCAGAAATACTTTGGGGAGGAAGGCGACGGCATCCACCTGATGTTTAACTTCTACGTGAACCAGCACGTGTTTTATGCCCTCGCCTCGGCCGACACAGCCCCGCTTGCAAAAGCGCTTGAGGAGACAAAAGACCTGTTCTTCACCTCCCAGTGGGCACAGTTTCTGCGCAACCACGACGAGCTGGACCTGGGCCGCCTGACCGAGGAGCAGCGGCAAAAAGTCTTCAGTCGGTTTGGGCCGGATAAAAACATGCAGCTGTATGACCGGGGCATCCGCCGCCGCCTCTCCCCGATGTTGGGCAGCAGGCAGCAAACCGAGCTTGCCTATAGCCTGATGTTCTCCCTGCCGGGCACCCCCGTGATCCGGTATGGCGACGAAATTGGGATGGGAGACAACCTGAGCCTCAAGGAGCGCACAGCCGTCCGGACGCCCATGCAATGGTCCGACGACCATCAGGCGGGTTTTTCGAGGGCCGACAAGCTGGTGCACCCGATCATCGACGAGGGCCCCTATGCCTATCACCACATCAATGTGGAGAACCAGCGCCGCGACCCCGACTCGCTGCTGAACTGGATGACGGCCCTGATCCGACTCCGCAAAGAGTGCCCCGAGATTGGCTGGGGAAAATGGCAACTGCTGAAAACCGGGTGCGAACAGGTATTGGGTATCTGCTACAGCTGGAAAGGTAACTCGCTGGTCGTGGTACATAATTTTGAGGAGAAACCGCATGAGATCATCCTGGACCTGAGTCAAAAAGAGGGCGACAAGCTGATTGACCTGATGGCGAATGTCGAGGCTGTTGCCGACAGCAAGGGCCGGCAGCGCATTACGCTGGATGCCTACGGCTATCGCTGGTTCCGGACCGGTGACCTGAGCTACCAAAAGTTCTAGGCCAAAGCAAAGAAACCTCAGGGTTCTTCGCCAGCGAAATAAGCAGCCATACGTGTTAAAACTTTTGTCGTATCCCGTGTGCTAAATCCTTTTTTTGCTTACTTTAGGCGTTCTATGTATGGCTGGCTTATTGGAAGTGCGGTATGCAAAAATCATCTTGCCGCTAGCACCGCTGTTCCAGGTATGCTGCCTGCTTCAAAAATCGTAACGATGAATAAACTGACGAAAATCGCCTTGCTATGCCTGCTTGGTTTTGCAGCGGCGCCTGCGGCCAGCGCCCAATCCAGCAAAATCCGGCCTGCCCGCGCCGAAGAAGTGCTGTTGTTAAACCACATAGCCATATACGTGCATGACCTGGCGCAAAGCACTGCCTTTTACGAGGATGTATTGCAACTGAAGCAGATACCAGAGCCTTTTAAGGACGGGAGACATACCTGGTTCACGCTAGGGAGGGCCGGGCAACTGCATTTGATTCAGGGCGCATCGCGCGACGTGACACCCGACAAAAACGATCACCTGTGCTTTAGCGTCCGGTCTATCGATGATTTTATAGCGAACCTCGACAAGCATACCGTCGACTATACCAACTGGCCCGGCACCGCCAAGGCCCCCACTGTGCGCGTAGACGGTGTGAAGCAAATCTACTTTCAGGACCCTGACGGCCATTGGATAGAAGTTAATAACGACCGACCGGCCAGATAAAACTCCCAGTCACATTTCCCGGCTTAACAAAATGAAGTGCTGCGAACTAAGCTATAGAATGGCTTAACTCGCAGCACTTTTTCTGTCTGAATGCGGCTTTATGGGAAGGGACGTAAACATTTTCCGGCGTACGATGGTATTAAGGTTTTCAACGCTAAACATACCCATACCATGACTTTCAGTTCCAGCAGACCGGAAGACTTGCTTTTTGACGCCGCCCGCAAAGGTGATGTCGCCTCCCTGAAGGAAGTTCTTGCTACCGGTATAGACGTTAACACCCAAAATGGCAACGGCTTCACTCCCCTGACGCTGAGTAGTTATGAAGGGCATCTGGAGGCGACGAAGTGGCTTCTGGAGAATAACGCGAACGTAAACGCGCAAGACTTTGCCGGCAACTCTGCGCTTATGGGCGTGTGTTTCAAGGGGCATGGTGAGGTGGCGCGCTTCCTGATCCAGCATGGGGCAGACCTGAACCTGCAAAACAGCACCGGGAGCACTGCCCTGATGTTTGCCACCATGTTTGGCCAGAACGAAATGGTGAAGATCCTGGTGGAGAGCGGAGCTGACCTATCCGTAAAAGATGCCCGCGGCCTCACCGCCCTTGATCTGGCGCATCAGCAGGGTAACACGGAAGTGCTGCAATATCTCCAAAAACCCTAAGAAGCTGTTTTAAAACCTATTCAAGCGGGAAAGTAGAAATCCTTAAAAGTGGTTAAATGCCGCAGAAATGGCCTTTATGATTATAGTCTCTGTTTCTAAAATAGCTCTCGAATAGGTTTTAAAACAGCTTCTAATCGCATACCTCAAAATTTTGCCCGTTCCAACGGGCGTTCCCATCCTGTAGGTATCCGTTTTTGGCTGCTTGCAGGATGGTTTTTTATACCCCCTCCTCTTTCGTCTACCCCCAAACTTTCACCACAAAATGTACACCCGGATGCAAATCGAATTGAATTAACGTGAATTCGGGAATTACTTAAGTTTGAATAACTTCAAAATGAAGTTTATAGCCATTGAGGGTATTCTAATGTCAGAACAAAGCAAAATGATTCCCAGTTTTTCTGGGAGGTGCCGGGGGTAGGGGCCCTCTTCTTGTAGATTTCCGGTGCCACGTCAGTGGCAGCCGTTAGGCAGGAAATGTACACAGCGCCGAGCGGGAAAACGCGCCCCAGCTTAAGAAGGGCCCCTACCCCAGGCGTGGAGCGTAAAGCAGGCTATGAAAAAAAAGAGTTTCAAATCTTGATACCACCGCGATATTACCGCGATCGCGTTGAATTAGTCTACGCTTCACCTCACTCTGGCTTGCTTATTGCTGTTCAAACGCTGAAAATCGGGTTTCTATACCCTCTTAAATTATACAATTGAATAATTTAGTATGGCAAATGATACTATACCCAACCAGCTAGAATTCAATTTTGGGCCAATCACCAATTCTGCTCACTTTGAAGTGTGCTAAAATTTGCACTCAAAAATCAGGCATTATGCTTACTTTAGAGCCACAAAACTCGTGTTCACATCCTGTTCATTGCGCAAGCTACCAGACTACGTTTAACCTTAAACTCACTTTATACACCTAACATGAAAAGCATGTCCAACTGGAAAAACCATCTGAGACTATTACTTTTTGGTGCCGCCGCCCTATACGGCACCGCCGCCACGGCACAGGAAAAAGGCAAGGACCAATTCATCGACAAGGCCAACATGGACCTGAACGTGAAGCCAGGTGACGACTTTTATACCTATGCCAGTGGCACATGGCTGAAGAACAACCCGGTTCCGGCCAAAGAAACGCGCTGGGGAAGTTTTAACCTGCTGCGCGATTTTAACATCAATGCGGTGCGGAGCATCCTGAACGAGGCCGCCGCCAACGATAAGGCCGCCACAGGTTCCGTAGAAAAGCGCGTGGGCGATTTCTATGCCGCAGCCATGGACAGTGCCGCTATTGAGAAAGCCGGTTACAAGCCCATCAAGGCTGACCTGAAACGAACGGGCAAAGTGAAAAATGTGAGCGATGTGCTCAACGAGGTGGCCTACCTGAAATCCACCGGGTTTGCCTCGCCGATGTTTGGCTTTTATGTGGGCCAGGACCGCAAGGACGTAAACAACATGGTGCCGCAGCTGAGCCAGGGCGGAACCACCCTCCCCGACCGCGACTATTACCTGAAAGATGATGCCCGCAGCACCAAAATTCAGGCAGCGTATAAAAACTACATCACCACACTGTTTACCCTGACGGGTGTTCCGAAGGCAAAGGCCGAGCAGCACGCCGAAACCATCTTTAAGTTGGAGAAGCAAATGGCCGCGGCGCAGATGGCCCGCGTGGAAATGCGCGACCCGTACAAAACATACAATAAGTTCTCGGTTGCAGACTTCAGCAAAACCACGCCAAATATTGAGTGGAAATCGATGCTGGCGAAGCTGAAAGTAACCGGCGAGGACACGATTCTGGTGAACAACCCGAAGTTCTTTACAGAGCTGAACAGTCTTGTGGCCAGCACGCCCATTGCTGACTGGCAAACCTACCTGCAGTGGAATGTGCTGAAGTCATCCGCCTCATCCCTCAGCTCGCCGTTTGTAGACGCGAACTTCGCGTATGCGCAGGCGCTCTCGGGGCAGAAGGTACAGACGCCGCGCTGGCAACGCATGTCGTCGCTGACGGACAACAATATCGGCGAGTTGCTGGGCCAGCTGTATGTGCAGAAGCACTTTAAGCCAGAGGCAAAAGTACGGATGCAGGAATTGATCTCGAACCTGATCAAAGCCTACGAGATCCGGATTAACAACCTGGACTGGATGAGCGCCGAGACCAAGGAAAAAGCGCTGGCGAAACTGCATGCCTTCACCCCAAAAATCGGGTATCCTGACAACTGGAAAAGCTATGATGGCCTGGAGATCAGCAGAAAGTCGTTCTTTGCCAACCTGCGCAGCGCCGACAAATGGAGCTACAACGACATGGTGAGCCAACTGGGCAAGCCCGTTGACAGAACCAAGTGGGGCATGACACCCCCGACGGTTAACGCCTACTACAGTCCGGTGATGAACGAGATCGTGTTTCCGGCGGGTATCCTGCAGTTCCCTTTCTTCGACCCGAACGCGGACGACGCGGTGAACTACGGCGGCATCGGGGCAGTGATTGGTCACGAGATATCCCACGGATTCGACGACTCCGGCAGCCAGTATGACAAAGACGGTACGCTGCGCAACTGGTGGACCGAGAAAGACCTGGCACAGTTTAAGGAGAAAGCGCAGTCTTTGGCCACGCAGTATGACAACTATACTGTGCTGGACACCATTCACGTAAACGGCAAGCTGACCCTTGGTGAGAACATCGGCGACCTGGGCGGTTTGAATGCTGCCTACGAAGCCTTTAAAATGACCAAGCAAGGCCAGTCGGATGAGAAGATTGATGGCTTTACCCCGGATCAGCGTTTCTTCCTGGCCTGGGCACAGGTATGGCGCGGCAATATTCTGCCGGAAAGCGCTGCACAGCAGATCGTGACGGACCCACACTCTCCGGGCGAATACAGAACCATCGGTGCTCCCGTAAACATGGATGCCTGGTATGAGGCCTTCAACGTGAAGCCGGGCGACAAGCTGTACAAATCCCCGGAAGAGAGAATCAGAATCTGGTAAATTCGGGTAGATAGTATAGATCTAAAACCTCCAGTGCAAAAGCGCTGGAGGTTTTATTGTTTTAGAAAGCCTGTATAACGTTCTATACCAAGCCCCATTTCAGTTTAGTAAAAAAGCAGAGACCACTATCAAGATAAGTCTACACGGATTTAGGAAATCCACGGCAGGTGGCTTTTGGTCTGATAAGTCATATAGAGCAGAGAAAACATCGAACTCTAATGCCACTATCAAACCTTTTTGGTGTAGGTTTGCTCATAAGAAAGAATCAAAAAATAACCCACCCCTGCCCCTCCCAAGATGGGAATCTTCGCTTGCTTATAATTTTACTTGCTTATGGATTAGTGTAACGCGTGCTAATCAATTGATAAGTGTATTACCAGACGATGATTCAGTATAAAAAAGTCTTGTGTCTTGTGTCCTGATACTTGTGTCCTTTTCTAAATACCTGTGTCTATTTCTAAAGCACCCGCATCTCTATCCGGCGGTTCTGCTGGCGGTTCTCTTCGGAAGTGTTCTCTACAATAGGCTTGCTTTCGCCGAAGCCCTTGAAACTGAGTCGGTTTTTGCCGATGCCGTTTGCGCTCAGATACTCCACCACTGCTTTTGCCCGTTTCTCTGAGAGCACCTGGTTGTCTTTCTCCGTCCCCACGTCATCGGTATGGCCCGCAATCTGCATCCTCACGTTCCCGTTTAGCTCTAAAAACCGGATCAGCTTATTCAGCTCCGTTTTAGAGATGGGCTTCAAATCATACCTGCCCGTATCGAAAAAGAGGTTGTTGAGCACCACGGCAGCCCCGGCTTTTATCGGCTCCAGGTATACATCCAACGCCACCGGCGACAGGGCTTTCGACGAGGTATAGTCAAAGCTCACACTGTTAAGCAGATAACCCGGCGCGCTTACATAGAGGGCATATTGTTTGCCCTCCGTCAGGACCACGGTATACTCGCCGTTGATTTTGTCAGAGCTTACCTGCTCCACCAGCGAGTCGGCCTCCAGGTTATAGAGCTGCACCTGAGCAGCCAGGGGTTTCTTCGTGATTTTATCGAACACCCGGCCTTGGGCGTAGGTACTGTTCTCGCTGCTGCGCCACGCGGCGGGCACCTCGAAGCGGTATAGTTGGATGGTGGGCACACCGGCGTCGGTGGTTTCCTGCCTGGAGTAATAACCGACTTTGTTGTCAGCGGAGATGAAGAGAGAGCCCTCGTCAGCGTGCGTGTTTAGCGGATAACCCAGGTTTTGCGGTTCCGTCCATTTCTGATTCTTTCCCTTGCTGGTTTTAAACACATCCAGGCCGCCGAGGCCAAGGTGCCCGTCACTCACAAAATAGAGCGTGGAGCCACTGGTATGGATGGCCGGGGCCATGTCGCGGCCCAAGGAATTGACAGCCTTGCCCATGTTCACGGGTTTCTGCCACGAGCCGTCCTCGTGCTGGTGCGCCACCCAGATATCCTCTTTGCCCACACCGCCGCCCCGGGTAGAGGAAAAATAGAGCGTGCGCCCATCCGCCGAGAGGCTCGGCTGCGAGTCCCAGGCCCTGGAGTTTACGACACTGCCCATGTTCTTCGGCTTGCTCCACTCCTTGCCCGTCCTGAACGAGATGTAGAGGTCACAGTCGCCTTGCCCGTCCGGGCGGTTGCAGGAGGTGAACACGAGGGTTTTGCCATCTCCGGAGATGGTGGCCGCGCCCTCGTTGGCTCTGGTGTTGATGTTGTTGGAGATGGAAACAGGATCCTGCCACTCCCCTGCCACCCGCTCGCTGATAAAGATGTCCTCGTCGTGATCGGGGCGGGCGCTGGCCCGGGCGGTATATATAAAGTAGCGCTGGTCGGCGGTGGCATAAGGGAAGTACTGGAGCCCGAAACGGTTGAGCGTGCCCGGCAACTGCTCCGGCGAAAAGTCGACGGGCCGCTGCATGGCCTCCAGCGCGTACGTCGCTGTCTTCACCTGGCTTCTGGACCACTCGATCAGCTTCGCGTTCTTCGGCTTGGATTTAAGGTAGGCCTCGTAATTCTCTTTTGCGGCAGCGTACTCGCCACGCTCAAACTGAAGGTCGGCCAGGTCGAAGTAGTAGCCGCCATACATCGGGGAATACGGCACCAGTTGCAGCCCTTTCTGCAGGAGATCGTACACGGCGGGCTTGTTGCCCATCATCTTCTGCAGGTTCGCCGCCTTAATATAGGCTTCCACAAACTGCGGGTCTTTCTCTCTCGCCTCTGCCAGTGCCTCCAGTGCCCGGTTAAAATCGCGGCTGCGGATATACTCGTCTGCCTTTTCATATAAACGCTCCGCTTTGGAAGAGCTGGTGCTGAGTTTACGGTTTTGCGACATTCCGGCAGTGACAAGGCACACCACCAGGAGCATTGCTGCAAGCAGAGATTTATACATAGGGTTTTAAGGGATATCCATATACTTGTGCGTCTGCAGCGAGACGCGCCACTTCGGGTGGAGCTTCACAAATTCCACGATCAGCGGCATGATGGCGTCGGCCTTGCTCCACTCGGGCTGTAGGTATAGCAGACAGTCGTCGCCTACAAGCGCCGCGTGCTCTTCGGCCCACGCAAAGTCACTTTTGTTAAAGATAATGACTTTCAGCTCATGTGCAAAAGGATACACGGAGGCGTCGGGCGCTTTAAACTTTTTAGGCGAGAGGCAGACCCAGTCCCAGTTTCCGCTCAGCGGATAGGCACCGGAGGTTTCGATCATGGTTTTGATGCCCCGCTGCTGCAGTTGCGCCGTCAAGGGTTGCATGTTGTAGAGCAGCGGTTCCCCGCCGGTAATCACCACGGCCTTGCCCGGAAAGGCCGTGGCCATTTCCACGATTTCCTCCACTTGCGTGAGCGGGTGCAGTTCCGCATCCCACGATTCCTTCACGTCGCACCAGTGGCAGCCCACGTCGCAGCCGCCTAGGCGTATAAAGTAAGCGGCGGTGCCAGTGTTGGCACCCTCGCCCTGTATGGTATAGAAAGCCTCCATCAAAGGGAGCTCGCTGCCGTCTTTGGGCACGGTGTGGATGGAGGCGGATTTATATGCTTTCGTAATTTCCAAGATCAATGTGTTGCGGCCACGGGTATACCACCCTACAGGCCTGTTTTTGTTTTGCTGGCAAACAGAAGCGCACTCCCGTTTGCAGAATGCGCAATTTAGCTAAAAAAGCAACATTCAGCACGCACTTTAACGTTCCGTGCCGCCCCGGCCGCCATCTCCACCTTTACTTGTTTCACAATAAAAATTTACAAAAATTAGCAATTCTATAAAACAGGTAGTACTTTGTAGCATCGTAAGCAATGAACAGCGCAAAAAACATATCGAACCGCATGGTGCCTTCTCTGAAGAACGGGAGAACTGCGCCTTTTTTTTCTGCTTTCTTCACGGCTACAATTATTACCCCTTTGGGGGTTCTACTGCATATATCGTCCCTTCTCTAATATCGCAACACTTGCGGTTTAGGCCTTCTGTTAGGCAATTTTTCTTATATCAGGCATTTTATACATCCTCATGCTGGTTTTAAAATTTGGCGGCACCTCTGTGTCCAACGCGGCAGCTATACAGCAAATAGCCGCTGTCTTAAAAGAAAAGAATTATCCGCACCAGATGGTGGTGGTGGTATCGGCCATGTCGGGCGTTACGGACATGCTGATCTCCTGCTTCCAGAAAGCGGCGCGGCAGGACGCCTCCTACCACGAGGTGATTCAGCAATTGGAGACGAAGCACATGGAGGCGATTGACCTGCTGGTACCTTTCAGCAGCCAGATTGAGGTGAAGGGACGGGTGAAGCTGTTGCTCCGCGAGTTGGAGGACATGTGCCAGGGCGTGATGCTGCTCGACGAGTTGAGCGACAGCATCAAGGCCCGCATCATGTCGTACGGCGAGCTGCTCTCCTCCGCCATCGTGTCTGTGGGATTTCAGCACCAGGGGCTCACTAACACACTGATAGACAGCAGAAGCTATATCATCACCGACAGTAATTATTTAAACGCGAAAGTAGACCAGCGCAAGACCTACGCCCGCATCAAGGAGCAGATGCCGGATGCGGCCCTGGTGGTTGCGCCCGGTTTTATCGCCCAGACGGAGACCGGTAAAACCTCCGTGCTCGGCCGTGGCGGCTCCGACTACAGCGCCTCTATTTACGCGGCGGCACTGGGTGCGGAGCGGCTGGAGGTATGGTCGGATGTGGATGGCATGTATACCGCCGACCCGCGCAAGGTGAAGGCGGCACACTCTATAAAGGAGCTTAGTTACAAGGAGGCGATGGAGCTGGCTTACTTTGGCGCGAAGGTACTGTACCCGCCCACCATTGCCCCGCTGGTGAGCGCGAACATTCCGCTGATGCTGAAGAACACGTTTAACCCCGCGCACCAGGGCACGCTGATCACCGCCACACCCGCACCGGGGCCAAACATCATCAAAGGGGTTTCCTGTATCGACAACATCGCCCTGATCACGCTGAGCGGAAGCGGTATGGTGGGCGTGCCGGGCATCGCGATGCGCATGTTCAAGGCCGTGGCCACCCGCAACATCAACATCTACTTTATCACGCAGTCGTCGTCTGAGCAAAGCATCACCATCGCCCTGGCAGACACCGAGGGCCCGGCGGCCCTGGAGGCCCTGACGCGCGAGTTTGAATACCATATCGCCGCAGGTGAGGTAGACCCCGTGAACCTGGAGCAGCACATGAGCATCGTGGCCATCGTCGGGAACGGGATGATCCAGCAGCCGGGCATCGCGGGCACCATGTTCTCCATCCTCGGCGACCACAAGATCAACATCAGAGCCATCGCTCAGGGTGCCACCGAGCGCAACATCTCGCTGGTAATCAGCGGAAACGACTCGGTAGCGGCGGTAAACCTGCTGCACGACAGCTTCTTTTTAGCAAAAACAGAAAAATCTGCCAAAGCACTGGCATAAGCAGTTTATACATGAATGCATTGGACTATATAAAAGTATTTGCACCCGCCACCGTGGCCAACGTCTGCTGCGGCTTCGATGTGCTGGGCTTTGCCCTGGAGCAGCCCGGCGATGAGGTATGGGTGCGCAAAACAGCTAAACCCGGCATCGAGATCTCCGAGATCAGGGGTGTCAGCGGCCTCTCCCACCACCCGGACCAGAACGTGATCGGGGTGGTGGCCCAGAAAATGCTTGCAGACCTGAACTTATCCTTCGGTATAGAGATGCAGCTGCACAAAGGTATGCCGGTAGGCAGTGGCTTGGGCAGCAGTGCCGCCAGTTCGGCCGCCGCCGCTTTCGCCGTGAATGAGCTGCTCGGGCACCCCTTTTCCACCGAAGAGCTGGTACTGTACGCCATGGAAGGTGAGCGGCTGGCTTCCGGCTCTGCCCACGCCGACAACGTGGCGCCCTCGCTGTTGGGAGGCTTTGTGCTGGTGCGCAGCTACGACCCGCTGGATGTGATTCCGCTGGGAGTGCCTGTCGAGTTGTATTGCACCGTGGCCCATCCGCAGGTAGAGCTAAAGACCTCGCTGGCCCGCAGCATCCTCAAAAAAGACATCCCGCTGCAGAAAGGCATCCGGCAGTGGGGCAACCTGGCCGCCCTGATGGCCGGGCTGCTCAAAGGCGACTATGCCCTGATCGGGCGCAGCCTCCACGATGAGATTTTTGAGCCGGAACGCGCCTTCCTCATCCCGCTGTTCAAGCAGGCCAAACAGGCTGCCCTCGAAGCCGGGGCCCTGGGAGCGGGCATTTCCGGTTCGGGTCCTTCGATCTTTGCCCTGTCGGCCACCGAGCAGGATGCCCTTAAAGTGAGGAAAGCCATCGAGGAAGTCTATTTATCCAGCGGCATCGACTTGCATGCCTATGTGTCGCAAGTGCCTGAGCAAGGGGCACGCGTTATCCAGCAACCAACCTTACACGCACAATCATGAAGTATTACAGCACCAACCGCCAGTCACCGGAAATGAGTTTTAAGGAGGCGGTTGTGAAAGGCTTGCCCCACGATAAAGGCCTTTTCTTCCCCCAGCACATCCCCACCCTGTCGGCTGCTTTTTTGGAGGCGCTGCCAGACATGACGCTGCCGCAGATTGCCTTTGAGGTGCTGCAGCCCTATACCGTTCCGGACATCACCCCGGAGGCGCTGAAGGATATTTGCGAGGAGGTGTTCACGTTTCCGATTCCGCTGGTTGAAGTAAAGAAAGATATCTATAGCCTTGAGCTGTTCCATGGCCCAACCTGCGCCTTCAAAGACGTGGGTGCCCGGTTTATGTCCAGGTGCCTGCAGGCTTTTGCAGAGCCTGACAAGCCGGTGACGGTGCTGGTCGCCACATCAGGCGACACGGGAAGCGCCGTGGCCAACGGTTTTCTGGGCGTTGACAACATTGAGGTGGTGATTTTATACCCCGAGGGCGGCGTGAGTGAGATTCAGGAGATGCAGTTCACCACGCTGGGGCAGAACATACATGCCGTGGCTGTGGCGGGCACCTTCGACGACTGCCAGCATTTGGTGAAGCAGGCCTTCTCTGACCCGGAGCTTTCCAAGGAAATGCAACTCTCGTCCGCCAACTCTATCAACGTGGCGCGTTGGCTGCCGCAGATGGTCTACTATTTCCATGCCTGGGGGCAGTGGCGCAAGCTGCAGCCTGACGCTGACGCGGAAGTGACGTTTGCCGTGCCCAGCGGAAACTTCGGTAACCTGGCGGCAGGCGTGCTGGCCCGGAAGATGGGCCTGCCCGTGAAATTTTTCATCGCGGCCACCAACCTGAACAAAGTAGTGCCGGCCTATCTCGAGTCTGGCGACTATACCCCCGCCCCTTCTGTGGCAACCATCGCGAATGCCATGGACGTGGGTAGCCCGAACAACTTCCCGCGCATTCAGGAAATCTTTAATCAGGATTACCAGGCCCTGAAGGAGGTCATCAAAGGGTTCTGGATGGAAGACGAACAGATCAGGGAAACCATTCGGCAGGTGCAGCAAGACGATGATTACCTTCTCGACCCGCACGGGGCCATCGCTTACAGCAGCCTGCTGCGGCAACTGCCTGATTTGGGCACATCGGGTATTTTCCTGGAAACAGCGCATCCCGCCAAGTTCAAGCAAACCATCGACGAGATCCTGAGCACGGACACTCCGTTGCCGGAGCAGCTACAGGCGTTCCTGAACCGGCCCAAGCAAGCGAGAAGGATCGGAAATGAGTTTTCGGAACTGGCTGCGCTCCTGCATGAACAGCACAAACTGTTTACCGCATCCTGAGTGTAACCTTAAACCGGTACAGGCTGTGGCCCTGGGCACCCATACATTGCAAAAAGCCTTGGGCATACCTTATAAGTAACAAAGGAAAGACGCGCGGCACGCAAAGCGAAACTTGCCCGCATATACCAGCACAAATCAAATTCTATGAAGGTCCTGAAATTCGGGGGAACAACTGTCGGCTCTGTTAAAAATGTTCTCACGTTATTAGATATACTTGCCGAAGAATCAAAAAAAGAGAAGCCCGTCGTTGTGTTATCCGCCATGAGTGGCGTGACCAACTTGCTGGCAAGCACGGCGGCTATTGCCGCCGATGGCAAAAATTACCTCCATTATCTGGAGGAACTGGAGCAGCAGCACCTGGAAGTGGCCCGCGGACTCCTACAGAAAGAGAACCTGCAACCTGTTATTAGCCAGCTAAAGGAATACTTCAGAGATTTGGAAGGCCTGCTGCAGGGAGTTTCTTCGTTGCGTGAGCTCACGCCCAAAACCAAAGACCTGGTGCTGAGTTATGGCGAGCGCTGCGCCACGTTTCTGGTGAGCGCGGCGGCGTCGCAGCGTTTCCCGGAGGCCCTGTTTGTAGACGCTTCGCCGCTTATCAAAACAGACAGCAGCTTTGGCCACGCCCGCGTGCAGACCGAGGTAACCAATCACCTGCTCCAGAGTTTTTATGCGGAGCATAAAAACCATTTGCTTTTCGTGACCGGATTCATCTCCAGCGACGAGCAGGGGCAACTGACCACCCTGGGGCGCGGCGGAAGCGACTACACGGCGGCCCTGATCGCCTCGGCCCTGAACAGCGCGGAGATACAGATCTGGACGGATGTGAACGGCATGATGACGGCCGACCCCAAGATGGTGAAGAAAGCGATCCCCCTGACGGAGCTTTCCTATACCGAGGCCATGGAACTCTCCTACTTCGGTGCCCGTGTAATCTATCCACCGTCCATGACGCCGGCTTTCCTGAAACGCATACCGATCGTGATCCGGAACATACGGAACCCTGGCTTTGCGGGCACAGTCATCCGCCACAACAACCAGAATTCCGGCTCTTCCATCAAAGGTATCTCCTCTATCAACGAGACCAGCATCATCAACCTGCAGGGCAGCGGCATGGTGGGCAAGGCAGGCTATAGCGGCAGGCTGTTTTCGCTATTGTCGCGGGAGCAGATCAACGTGATCCTGATCACGCAGGCTTCCTCCGAGCACAGCATCACCTTTGCCATACATCCCGCCGATGCCCTGAAAGCGAAAAGGCTGATCGAGCAGGAGTTTGAACTGGAACTGCAGGCCGAGAAACTAGAAATGCCCGAGATAGAGCATGACCTGGCCGTGATGGCCATAGTAGGCGAGAACATGAAGGAGACGCCCGGCATTTCCGGCAAGCTGTTTCATGCCCTGGGCAGAAACGGTGTGAACGTGCGCGCCATTGCGCAGGGCTCGTCGGAGTATAACATCTCGGTGATCATCTCGCGTCACGATCTGCCCAAAGCCCTGAACACCGTCCACGACGCCTTCTTCACTGAACTGAAGAAGACGCTGCACCTCTTTTGCCTTGGCACCGGAAACATCAGCACGACGCTGATCCGGCAGTTGCTGGAGCATCAGACCTTTTTGCAACAGCACAACGGCATACAGGTAAAAGTGGTAGGCATCAGCAACAGCCGCCAAATGGTTTTTGACGCAGACGGACTCCCGCTCAACAACTGGAAGGAGGCGCTGGAAACGCATGGGGAGCCAGCAAACCTGGGAGACTTTGTGCAGCGGATGAAGCAGCTGAACCTGCCCAACTGTGTGCTGGCCGACAACACGGCAAGCCCCGCCCCTATTCATTTTTATGAGGAAGTGTTTCAATCCAACATCTCTATTGTCACTTGCAACAAGATAGGCAATTCATCTGATTATCAGCAGTATAAACTATTTAAAGACACAGCGTTCCTGCATGGCGTAGACTTCTATTACGAAACCAATGTTGGTGCCGGTCTGCCGATTGTCCGTACGCTGAAGGACCTGATGATGAGCGGGGACCGTGTGCAGCGCATTGAGGCGATACTTTCCGGAACCATCTCCTTTATCTTCAACAACTTTAAAGGCGATGCCTCTTTCCATGACGTGGTGAAGATGGCCCAGGATAAAGGGTATACTGAGCCAGACCCGCGCGACGACCTCAGCGGAATGGACTTCATGCGCAAAATGCTGATTCTGGCCCGTGATGCCGGGTATCCATTGGAGGCGAAGGATGTGCAGATCGACAATATCCTGCCGCCATCGTGCTTGCAGGCAGCTTCAGTGGCCGAGTTTTATACCGAACTCAAAGCAGCGGAGGATTATTTCGAAGCGCTAAAGCAGGATGCAGCAAGCAGCGGAAAGGCGCTCCGCTATATTGGCACGCTGGATGAAGGCAAAGCTACCATCTCCCTGCAAATGGTAGACGAAAGTCACCCGTTCTATACCCTCTCCGGCAGCGATAACATCATTTCCTTCACCACTGACCGGTATTCCGAGCGGCCGATGGTGGTTAAAGGCCCAGGAGCAGGTGCAGAAGTAACCGCCGCCGGTGTGTTTGCCGATATCGTGAATGTAGGTGCGCATTAGCTTGTCGTTTAATTGTATTCCGCAATCATACAGATTTTGCGCACTTAGGCTTGCTGATCCGGGAAAAGTAAAAAACAACCCACCCCTGCCCCTTCGAGGAGGGGCATCCGCAAGAAGTGGAGATTATCCACTTCGGAGGCGCTAAAAGTAAGGGATTTCACAACCAGAAGCCAATCCTTATAAAGCAAAGAACCCCGCAGGTATAGCAACTGCGGGGTTCTTTTTATAATGGTCTTGTGTCTTACGTCTTTCTACGTGTGTCCAAAAACTAAGCGTATACCTCTTTCTTGGCAGCTTTTAAGGTATTTTTCAGCAGCATGGCAATGGTGAGCGGGCCAACGCCGCCTGGCACCGGGGTGATGAAACTGCTTTTAGGGGCCACCTCGTCAAAGTTAACATCACCTTTCAGACGGAAGCCTGACTTGCGAGAGGCATCCGGCACGCGGGTGGTGCCTACGTCAATCACCACAACACCCTCTTTCACCATATCCGCTGTTACGAACTCTGGCTTGCCGATGGCTGCGATGATGATATCGGCCTGACGGGTATAAGACGGCAGGTCCACGGTGCGGCTGTGACAGATGGTTACAGTGCAGTTTCCTGGATAGGCGCTTTTTGCCATCAGGATGCTCATCGGCGATCCCACAATGTTGCTGCGGCCAATCACGACACAATGCTTACCGCTCGTCTCGATCTTGTATCGCTCCAGCAACTGCAGGATACCGGCAGGCGTGGCAGGCAGGTAAGCTGGCAAGCCCGCCACCATACGGCCAACGTTCATCGGGTGAAAACCGTCCACGTCTTTCTGCGGATCGATTGCCTCCAGCACCTTCTCCGGGTCGATGTGCTTCGGGAGCGGCAACTGCACGATAAAGCCATCAATGGCATCGTCCTGGTTCAGCGCTTCTATTTTGTTCAGCAGTTCTGCCTCCGTGATGGTGTCTTCGTAATGAAACAATGACGACGCAAAGCCCACACGCTCGCAGGCCAGCACCTTGTTGTTCACATAAGTAACGGAGCCGCCGTCGTTGCCGACCAGTATGGCGGCCAAGTGCGGCGCTCGTGCGCCACCGGCTTTCAGTTCAGCCACTTCGGCAGCTATTTCTTGTTGTATGGCTTCAGATGTTTTTTTACCGTCGAGCAGGGTCATGTGTTGGCTTATTCTTTTTATGTAGAATTATGAATTAATAACTAGCGCGTTTTCACGGCTTATTTCGATATAAAATCTAGCAGTAGTATGGTATGATTTTTTGAGTAGCTCCAGGTACTTTTCAAAAATAGCATTCAGTTCTTTTGTCGCCATATTGCCCAGACAAACCCTGATTAACCTTTGTGGTGATTTGCTTAAGAAATAAGCGTTTCTGAAATCCACATCCTTCGTGATTTCAATTAACTGATGCTTGTCAGCATACGTGGCCACAGCGCCATCTGAGGTATAAAAACTATCCAATATGTTATTCACGTGATACGCCTCCACGCCATGCAGTTGCAGGAATTTAACGAGCCGAAGCGGTATATGGACGTCACAGAGTACTTTCATTACGCAAGTTCCTGCAGAGATCGGTCTCGTATAGCCGTCAGCTACAGGTTTTATGTTAATGATTTTCGCTTAAGCAGTAGCCTTAGCAATTCCGAGTGGATTCGGAAGTAGTCGAATCCGCCGTAATTGCGGTTATACATTGTTGTAGTGCGTTTTTATTTTCCAATTCCAGTGTAATTATGTGTTCCAAAAGAGTTTTTTCTAATTCATCTGATATTTCCCAAAATTTATCGTCCATTTTCTCAATATCGCCTTCAAGTTGGTCTTCATCAAACTTGTCAAGCTCGTCTTGTCGAGCATCTGGTCCTTCAGGAACTCCATTTGGGAAATAGGTTTTATTGAATTCACGTAATTGATTCGCTACAGAATTAAAATTCAGATATTCTAAATCCGCAATAGTATCAGCATTTTTGTCCGCTCCGTGATTCATATAATGGTCCCATAATCCTTCAGTTGTTAAAGGTTCTATATTAAACCATACTCGTTGTTCACGAGTCAATTTTTCATAACCGGTAAATCCAGTATCAACTATCTTTTCCCAAGCATTTTGGGCTTCGTCTCTTGTCATAAGTTCGGTTCGTTAAATGCACTACAACTCACGGATAAAAGCATTTTTGCGAAATTCAGACAAGCGACAAAATCTTCTTTTTCAAGCTCCAGGTGATCTTCCAGAATTTCCTCTTTCGTCATATCCGAACTTAACAAATCAAGCACCACTTCCACGGGCCAGCGCATGCCTCTTACACATGGTTTTCCGTGGCATATCTACGGGTTAATGGTTATTCTTTCCAGGTAATTCATTGACTCAATTTCTGAAGACCGTAAAACAATCAAATTCAAAAAGCCACTAGCATAACCTACAAGCCCCGACACGCGGTGGCGTATCAGGGCTTGAGGTGTTTAGTCGAGTTTTAACACGGCTAAGAAGGCTTCCTGCGGAATTTCCACGTTGCCCACCTGGCGCATGCGTTTCTTACCTTTTTTCTGTTTTTCGAGTAGTTTACGCTTACGCGAGATGTCACCGCCATAACACTTGGCCAGTACGTTTTTGCGCATCGCTTTCACGGTTTCGCGGGAGATGATCTTTTGCCCGATGGCGGCTTGTATGGCAATCTCGAACATCTGGCGCGGCAGCAACTCACGAAGCTTCTCGCAGAGGCGCTTGCCCCAATCATATGCCTTGTCGCGGTGCACGATGGCGCTCAGGGCATCCACCTTCTCGCCGTTCAGCATAATATCCAGCTTTACCATGTTGGCTTGCCGGAAACCGATCAGTTCATAGTCCAGGGACGCGTAACCGCGTGAAATGGTCTTCAACTTGTCGAAGAAGTCGAACACGATTTCGGCCAAAGGCATCTCAAAAGAAAGCTCCACCCTGTCGCTGGTCAGGTAGGTCTGGTTTTTCAGGATGCCGCGCTTGTCCATGCAGAGCGTAATGATCGGCCCCACATAATCAGACTTTGATATGATCTGCGCCTTGATAAAAGGCTCTTCGATATGGCTGATAAAGCTCGGATCCGGCATTTCGGACGGAGCATTCACTTTTAGCAGGTTGTTTTTTGTATCGAAGGCGTGGAACTGAACAGAAGGCACGGTGGTGATCACGGTCATGTCGAACTCACGCTCCAGGCGTTCCTGTACAATCTCCATGTGCAGCATCCCCAGGAAGCCGCAACGGAAACCGAAGCCCAGGGCAGCGGATGTCTCCGGCTCCCATACCAGGGAGGCGTCGTTGAGTTGCAGTTTCTCCATAGAGGTGCGCAGCTCTTCGTACTCGCTCGTTTCCACCGGGTATATACCCGCGAAAACCATCGGCTTCACATCCTCAAAGCCCTGTATGCCTTTAGCCGGACGATCCACGTGCGTAATAGTATCCCCCACTTTCACCTCTTTGGCATTTTTGATGCCCGAGATCAGGTAGCCCACATTTCCGGCACCCATTACTTTCTTGGATTCCTGGTTCAGCTTCAATACCCCGATCTCGTCGGCCTCATAGGTTTTGCCCGTGTTAATGAATTTCACCTTCTCGCCCTTCTTCAGGGTGCCATTGAAAATACGGAAGTATACTTCGATGCCTCTGTAAGAGTTGAAAACAGAGTCAAAGATCAGGGCCTGCAATGGCGCTTCCGGGTCTCCCTTCGGGGCCGGTATACGATCGCAGATGGCAGCCAGGATCTCTTCTATACCTATACCGGACTTACCGGAGGCATGGATGATATCCTCCCGCTCACAACCGATCAGTTCAATGATCTGGTCCGATACTTCCTCGGGCATGGCGTGCGGCAGGTCGATCTTGTTGAGCACCGGGATGATCTCCAGATCGTTGCCGATGGCGAGGTATAAGTTGGAAATGGTCTGCGCCTCTATACCCTGCGAAGAGTCCACGATCAGCAAGGCACCCTCGCAGGCGGCAATGGAGCGGGAAACTTCATAGGAAAAGTCTACGTGACCAGGCGTGTCGATCAGGTTAAGCACATATTCCTCGCCTTTGTAATGGTAATCCATCTGGATGGCGTGGCTCTTGATCGTGATGCCACGCTCACGCTCCAGGTCCATGTTATCCAACAGCTGGTTTTGCATTTCACGCTCTGCCACGGTAGAGGTAAATTCCAGCAGACGGTCTGCCAGAGTGCTTTTTCCATGGTCGATATGGGCGATGATGCAAAAGTTTCGAATGTTCTTCATATAATCTAAATACGAGAACAAAGTTAAGAATATTCCTGTCAAAAACGTGATATGCTTCGGCTATGCCAGCAAATCTATATCGCTTGCACCATAAAGTTTGTTTCTCCGTTTCCTGCTGCCTCGGACCCGGTTAGCATTTTATTTATAATATTTTTTATTTATCTTGTTTATAGTATAAAAGACAAGGCCACCATTACGCACAACTACCACAGATGATCACAAACAAGGAAACTGAAACTGCCACTCACAGCCTGGCCGCCCTACGGCAGGAACTGGATATTCTGAAAGAAAAATGCGCCTTTCTGGAAAAAGTAGTACACGAGGTGCCTGCAAACATTTATATCTCTGACCTGGAGAAAGGCGTGGTCTGGTGCAACAAAACCAACGAGGAGACCCTGGGGTATACCCTGGACGATATCCTGCAAATGGGCGGTATGCACTACTTCCAGGAAATAGTGCACCCCGAGGACCTCAACATTCCGGAGGACAGCATCGACCACTACCACCACTCGCCCAGCCCGCAGTTTGGCGGC
Source organism: Pontibacter sp. E15-1 (assembly GCF_022601975.1). Taxonomy (GTDB): domain Bacteria; phylum Bacteroidota; class Bacteroidia; order Cytophagales; family Hymenobacteraceae; genus Pontibacter. The sequence goes on along the minus strand of NZ_JAKVIR010000040.1, from coordinate 13,050 downwards.
ATTTTCAGGGCGAGGCACAAACACGCCAGCACTTATGTATGGTATATGGGCTGGTCCAAACCCTTCGCCCTTCACCCGGATGGCAGCACCCGGCAGATTATTTGTGTGGACGTGGACATGAGCCAGCAGATGAACACCGATAGCCAACTGACGGAGGCGCTGAAGGAAAACCTCCGGATCAAGAACAAGCTGCTCATCAAAAGCCTGCGGAAAAGGGAGATTGAGGTGCTCCAACTCATCTGCCGGGGTATGAGCACCAACCGCATCGCGGAGGCGCTCTTTATCAGCGCGAACACCGTGAGCACCCACCGCAAGAACATCCAGAAAAAGCTCGGAACCAGGAATGTGGCTGACCTCGTGACACTGGCCCGGGAGGCTGGCCTGGGGTAAGACCGCGCTTGCTTCTCCTTCCCGATTTGCCGTTTCCATACCCAATTTGCGTGTTTGCAGGATAGGTACGTACTCACTTGCCTTGTGCCCGACTGCGGGATTCTCTGCCAGAATTGATTATCTTCGCATCAAATTCGAAAAAACACTGTTACGCAAGTATGACTTACACCACTGTAGAACCATATAAGCCTGTCAACCACATCCGTATCGTGACAGCAGCCTCTTTGTTTGACGGCCACGATGCTGCCATCAACATCATGCGCCGTATCATTCAAGCCTCAGGCGCCGAGGTGATTCACCTGGGCCACAACCGTTCGGTGCAGGAAATTGTGGACTGCGCCATTCAGGAAGATGCACAGGCAATTGCCATTACCTCGTACCAGGGCGGGCACATCGAGTATTTCAAATACATGCATGACCTGCTGCAGGAGCGCGGCAGCGGGAACATCCGCCTGTTCGGTGGCGGTGGCGGCGTGATTCTGCCCAGCGAAATCGAGGAACTGCAGGGGTATGGCATTGCCCGCATCTACTCCCCCGACGATGGCCGCGCCATGGGCCTGCAGGGTATGATCAACGACATGCTGCAGCAGTGCGACTTCCCGACCGGGAAGAACCTGAACGGCGAGTATACCCACCTGAAAGACAAAAACCCACAGGACATCGCCCGACTCATATCGGCTGCCGAAAACTTCCCGGAAGAGGCGCGCGCGATACTGAATGAGGTACGGAAGCAGGCGAAGGACGTGAAAACGCCAGTGTTGGGTATAACCGGCACGGGCGGGGCTGGTAAATCGTCTTTGGTGGACGAGCTGGTGCGCCGCTTCCTGATTGACTTCCCGGAGAGGAAAATCGCCATCATCTCCGTGGACCCGTCGAAGCGCAAAACAGGCGGTGCCTTGCTCGGCGACAGAATCCGTATGAACTCCATCGCCAACGATCGGGTATACATGCGCTCGCTGGCCACCCGCCAGAGCAACCTGGCCCTGAGCAAGTATGTGCAGGACGCCGTGGACATAGTGAAGGCAGCCGACTTTGACCTGATCATCCTGGAAACATCCGGCATAGGCCAGTCCGACACCGAGATCATCGAGCATTCTGACACCAGCCTGTATGTGATGACACCCGAATACGGCGCCGCCACCCAGCTCGAGAAAATCGACATGCTGGACTTTGCCGACGTGATTGCCCTGAACAAGTTTGACAAGCGCGGTGCCCTGGACGCCCTGCGCGATGTGAAAAAGCAGTATAAGCGCAACCACCAGCTCTGGGACACAGCCGACGATGCTATACCGGTATTCGGGACAATTGCCTCGCAGTTTAACGACCCGGGCATGAACCAGCTGTACCGTGCCATCATGGCAAAAGTCTCAGAGAAAACGGGTATGGACTTTGCCTCCAGCCTGAGCGCCTCGAAGGAGATGTCTGAGAAAGTATACATCATCCCCCCTGCCCGCACGCGTTACCTCTCCGAGATAGCCGAGACCATCCGCAGCTACGACAAGTGGAGCAGGGATCAGGCGGAAATCGCCCAAAAGCTATACGGTATCCGGAAGTCTATTGAGGCGGTGCAGGGTATAAACGTGGAGGACAAGGACCGGCTGGTGAAGCAACTCAAGCAGACCTATACCGAAGTGGAACTGAACCTGGATGGCCAGAACAAGAAGATTCTGGAGAACTGGAAAGACAAAGTACAGGCGTATAAGAATGAGTTCTACGTGTTCAAGGTCCGCGACAAGGAACTAAAGATTCAGACACACACGACCTCCCTTTCGCAACTGCAGATACCGAAGGTGGTTACGCCGCGGTATGAGGCGTGGGGCGATTTGCTGAAGTGGAACCTGCAGGAGAACGTGCCGGGCGAGTTTCCTTACACAGCGGGTGTGTTCCCATTCAAGCGCGAGGGCGAAGACCCTACCCGCATGTTTGCCGGCGAGGGCGGACCGGAGCGCACCAATCGCCGTTTCCATTATGTGAGCCTGGGCTTGCCCGCCAAGCGGCTTTCCACGGCCTTCGACTCTGTGACGCTCTATGGCGAGGACCCGGACCACCGCCCGGACATATATGGCAAGATCGGCAACTCAGGCGTGAGCATCTGCTGCCTCGATGATGCCAAGAAACTGTACTCTGGCTTCCACCTCGCCGACCCGAAGACATCCGTGTCCATGACCATCAACGGGCCCGCCGCCATCCTGACCGGCTTCTTCATGAACGCCGCCATCGATCAGCAGTGTGAGCTTTATATTAAAGAGAATGGGCTGGAAGATGAGATCAACCAGAAAATCGACGCGATCTATAAAGAAAAGGGTATAACTCGCCCAAGCTACCAGGGCCCGTTGCCAGAGGGTAACGATGGGTTAGGCTTGATGCTTCTCGGCGTGACTGGCGACCAGGTATTGCCTGCGGAGGTATACGAGCCAATCAAAACCCGTACACTCGCAGCTGTCCGTGGTACTGTGCAGGCCGATATTCTGAAAGAAGACCAAGCGCAGAACACGTGCATCTTCTCCACGGAATTCTCGCTCCGCCTGATGGGTGACGTGCAGCAGTACTTCATTGACAAAAACGTGCGCAACTTCTACTCGGTGTCTATCTCTGGGTATCACATCGCCGAGGCGGGCGCCAACCCCATCTCGCAGCTGGCCTTCACGCTGGCGAACGGCTTCACGTTTGTAGAGTACTACGTGAGCCGGGGCATGGACATCAACAAGTTTGCGCCGAACCTGAGCTTCTTCTTTTCCAACGGCATAGATCCGGAGTATGCGGTGATAGGCCGTGTGGCGCGTAAAATCTGGGCCAAGGCCATGAAGCTGAAGTATGGCGCTGACGCCCGTTCTCAGATGCTCAAGTACCATATCCAGACATCAGGCCGGTCGTTGCATGCGCAGGAAATCGACTTCAACGACATCCGCACCACCCTGCAGGCGCTCTACGCCATATACGACAACTGCAATTCGCTCCACACCAACGCCTACGACGAGGCGATCACCACGCCTACCGAGGCATCGGTGCGTCGGGCAATGGCCATCCAGCTGATCATCAACCGCGAACTTGGCTTGGCCAAGAACGAGAACCCGCTGCAAGGCTCCTTCATTATTGAAGAACTGACCGATTTGGTGGAACAGGCCGTGCTGATTGAGTTCGACCGCATCACGGAGCGCGGCGGCGTGCTGGGCGCCATGGAGACCATGTACCAGCGCGGCAAGATTCAGGAAGAGAGCCTGTACTACGAAACCTTAAAACATACCGGCGAGTATCCGATCATTGGCGTGAACACGTTTCTGTCTTCCACTGGCTCGCCCACTGTGCTTCCGAAAGAGGTAATCCGGGCAACCGAGGAGGAGAAGTTGTACCAGATCAACATGGTGCATGCCCTGCAGGAACAAAACCGCGATAAGTGTGCCGCCATGCTGAAGCGCATCCAGCAGGTTGCGGTCCAGAACGGGAATATATTCGAGGAGCTGATGGAGACCGTGAAATTCTGCTCGCTGGGTCAGATCACAAATGCCCTATTTGAAGTTGGTGGGCAGTACCGCCGGAATATGTAGTAAAATCATATCCTTTGAATCAACAGCAAGCGCCAGGTATAACTACCTGGCGCTTGCTGTTTTAACTCGTTGAATGCCATTTCCCTTGCCTAACAATAGCGGCCAACTATCCGTATGGACGAGATAATATACTACTAATCTGCAAGCTATGTCTAGATCTTCCCTTTCGCCGTTAGTTGTCCTGGGTGTTTCAATTTTAGTGGTGGGTATAGTAACCTGTGTATACATGTCCGAATGCTTCGATAATGTTACGTTAGACATCGACACTTCGGATGAGGATTCGGAGGACTACACCTAAGCGAAACACCTCATTTTTGGCGTAAATTCAGCTTACATTAACTGCATGTTATCAAATAAGTGAGTGCGCACTAATTATTTACAGTTTTGTAACATAAGATGAGAACTTTATACTATATGGCTGCGTTACTATGCAAAAATAGCGTTTCACAAGTATAAAACTCTGGCATATGAAAAGCATTACGACTCTGTCTTCCTTCTTCCTGATCGGTACCACCATCAGTCTACTCGTTAAGTCCTTGCTGCAGCCAGCCCACGTTCATTCAGATGGCGCGGAAGAAGATTTTCCCTTATACCTGTAAAACGCAGTTCCCAGCCTCGTCTGACCATTCAGGCATCTGGTAAAAGCTATCCTAAAAAATCTAACAGCCGCAGTAGCGCATCCGCGTTCATCTGTTACTGTCAATTCGTAGAAATAAACAAAGCCGCGCTTCTGTCAGAAGGAGCGCGGCTTTGCTATGTATGATTGGGCCATAAAACTAAATCAGTGCGGAAGTTATGGGCACTGCCAGCCAGGTAAAGGTGAGGTACAGCCCGACGCTGTGATAGTATATATACAACTGCCGGAACCCTAGTATGCTGCCGCGCAGTTTGCAGCTAAAAGCAGAGAAGTGTAACTTTGCCCTCCCCTAGCGGTATATTTATTTTTGAAAGCACCACGCGTGCAAAAACAAACACTATGGATTTGAAAGAGAAAATCAGCTACATTATTGGCCGCGACATGGCAAATAACCTAGCCAAGCAAGGCATCACCATCGATGTAGACCCTTTTATAAAAGGCATGAAAGAGGTACAGGAGGGCACTCCTTCCTCGCTGTCGCAGGAAGAGGTGCAACAGGCCATGATGGCCCTGCAGCAGGAAATGGCCCAGAAACAGAATGCCGCCGGATCTGAAAACCAGCAGGTAGGCGAGGCGTTTCTTGCAGAGAACAAGAAAAGAGAAGGCGTAACCACCCTGGACAGTGGCCTTCAGTATCAGGTGATCGAGGAAGGCTCCGGCAAGTCTCCGTCTAAAAACGACACGGTAACCACCCATTATCATGGCACGCTGATCGATGGTACGGTGTTCGACTCAAGCTATGCCCGCAACGAGCCAGCAACGTTCCCTGTAAACGGCGTGATTGCCGGCTGGACAGAGGCTTTGCAACTCATGAAGGAAGGCGCTAAGTGGAGACTGTTTATACCCTCTAACCTGGCGTATGGGGCTCAGGGAGCAGGCGAAGCGATTGGGCCAAACGCCACACTGGTGTTTGACGTTGAGCTTTTAGCCGTTAAATAGCCCCCTTTACCTACAAAGCCGCAGCCCGGACAGATGGAGTATTCCTAGGTCCGGGCTGCGGCTTTTAAGTACGTATGATCTTTTATTTGTATGGCACTTTATTCAGCCAGCGCAGCGCCTCTTCCTTATAGAGCGAATGCTGAATGATCATAAAGTGGTTATTGTGTATCAACTCATCTCCCTCTAGCTCCGCCACAAGGTCGTGGAACAAGTCTACCGGCAACACAATAGCCACGAATACATTCGCGCCAATACTGCGCAGCATCTTCGGGAAAACACTGCTAAACACCCACCGTTGATCTTCGCTGTCGATAAAGCTTCTTTTGTTCAGGTCCAGCAAAATCTTTCTTGCCTTGTAGTGCTGCACTTGCTTCAGGACCTGTATATAGCCTTTGCGCATTTCTTTAGAAGGTACCAGGCCAGTCCAGTTAACGAACAGAATTTCCTGCTCTTCCAAAAAAGAGAAGCTAAGTTCCTCACAGCCTGAGGCATTTTCCGTTACAGTGCTCACGTTGACAGGTACACCCGCCATTACCTCGTTTTCAATTACCATCTGCATAATTCCGGATTTGACTTAATTCCCCTGATCCACGACAAGCTGAAAGGTTCTATAGCTTATACCTATTGTAAAATACAGATTAAAAATTATATTTTACAAGTAAATTATAAATATCTTTTATTTAATGTAATGATACAAACAATACGCATTTGCCGAACGATAGTTGTGTCTCTAACACTTAATCAAGATTTGTTGTAACATCTTTCAGCAGTATGGTTCACCTACCCTCTTCATGGCATTGCTAACTTGGGATTGAAGTTTATGGAGCTGTGTAAAAGTTTGATTTGAGAGATTAAGTGCTGAAGCAATGGGAAATCTAAAGTATACTACGATCCTGTAGATGAGCGAAGTATTATTTTTAAAACAGCGTGAAAGTGCATACATTGGGAAAAAGGGCAAGAAGAACAAATCTTGCCTATCAACGTTCATAAATCATCATAAGACCACCAAAAAAAACTACTCACACGTATGGAAAATGAACCTAATGAGGGGAAAAAATTTCTAGAAAGCGTCCATCAGTTTTTTGACCACGCTGCTAGTTTTTCCAGACTCAGCCCGGGCATACTGGCACAGATCAAGGCTCCCAACAGTGTCTACAAAGTATCTTTCCCTGTAGAGATTGAGGGGAAGATTGAAGTGATTGAAGGCATTCGGGTACAACACTCCCACCACAAGCTTCCGTCTAAAGGCGGTATTCGCTACAGCATGCAGGTAGACGAGGATGAGGTGAAAGCCCTTGCCACGCTCATGACCTTCAAGTGCGCCGTAGTGGACGTGCCGTTTGGCGGTGCCAAAGGCGGCGTGAAGATCAACCCCCGCACCAGCTCCGTAAAAACGCTGGAGAGCGTGACCCGGCGCTATGCTACCGAGCTGATCAAAAAGAACCTGATTGGGCCGGGTATTGACGTGCCCGCGCCTGACTATGGTACTGGTAGCCGTGAAATGGCCTGGATTGCCGATACTTACCAGACATTTAAGTATGGCGAAACGAGCGCGCTTGGCTGTGTAACAGGTAAGCCCGTAGGGCAGGGTGGTATTCGCGGCCGTGCAGAAGCCACAGGCCTTGGCATTTACTATGGCATTCGCGAAACCCTGGCTGACACCGAGCTGCTCAAGGACAAAAAATTTAATGGCCAAAGCATGCAGGGAAAGCGCATTATTGTGCAGGGCCTTGGAAATGTGGGCTATCATGCAGCTTCTTTCTGCCAGCAGGATGGGGCTGTGATCGTGGGCATAGCCGAGCGTGAGGGAGGTATATTCAATGCCAACGGCATTGACGTGCAGGATGCTTTCAAGCACCGAAGTGAAAATGGCTCTATCCTTAACTTCAAGGACTGCAAAAACTACGACAACTCCACAGACTTGCTGGAGATGGAGTGTGATATCCTCATCCCGGCTGCCCTCGAGAATGTGATCCACAGCGGAAATGCGGGTAACATCAAAGCCAAGATCGTTGCGGAGGGTGCAAACGGACCTGTGACGCGCGAAGCAGAGGAAATTTTGCTGCGAAAGGGCATCATCATTATCCCGGACTTATACCTGAATGCCGGCGGTGTAACGGTTTCTTATTTTGAGTGGCTCAAAAACCTTTCAAACGTGCGTTTCGGACGTATGGGCAAGCGCGCTGAAGAGGCGAGCTACCTGCGACTGGTGAACGCCATTGAGAGTTCGTCTGGTAAAAGCCTGACAGCAGGTGAACGTGCTTTCCTGACCCAGGGAGCAGATGAGATCGGCCTGGTGAGATCGGGCCTGGAAGACACGATGATCAATGCCTACCACGAAATTCGGGAAGTGATGCTGCAGAAAACCATTCCGGATCTGCGGACAGCGGCTTTCCTGACGGCCATCGAGAAAATAGGCGTTAGCTACGAGTCTTTGGGCATTTTCCCTTGAGGTAACTTACGTTTGCATATAAAAGGTCAGGTGGCAAAAGGAAACAATGCCGAATCCTGGCCTTTTTTTATGTTCTCAAGCCAGTGTAACGCCTCTTCCTGATCAGTGAAGTAGTTAAAGTGAACATAATCATCCGCCGTCTCTGAAGATGGGACCATATAATTTGACACGACAGCCTTGAAATGATTTTCTGAGAATACCACCGCCACATAAAAATCGTCATTCAGGATATTGTATGTTTTATTGTAGCATTCTGTTGCCAGCCACGTCTCCTGGTCCTTGGTCAAGGCCCCAACTAGAGTCAGATCAGTGCAATATAGTTTCACTGGGAAGTTTTTGGATAAAAACTCTACAATGGCAACATGCGCCTCAATAAACACCGCATCTGTTGGCCGCATTAACCAACTGACTGAAAGGCAATTGACCTGAAATAAATATGATATTTTAACGTATGGCGTTTCTAATACCACCATCATCTTTAGAATTTAAATCATTTTCAACACCGAAAGTTAAGCAGGAATACGGCAAATCACAACAAATATATTAAACACAATATACAATATATTAAGGCATTCCAAGGTTCTACTTAATTGCACTATTTCTTTTTATTTCCTATATTTCTTATAAAACATCGTCATTGTTTACGACGGCTACAGGAATTAGAAAGAGAATAGAAAACTGGTTTAGCATTCATCTAAACTTACTTTCTCAGAATTGAATGCATCCACAAAAAGAAAAAAGGACAGCGCCCGAAAAGCTTAAAGAGCTTTTCGGGCGCTGTCCTTTAATGATGAAAAATAATTTTGTTTCGCCTAAATATTATTTAGGGCCAACCACTTTTTATATATTTTTTGCTGCAAGTCGGTTGGGTTTTGTGTTTGCTCGAATCTGTAGCGCACATTTTCCTCTTTCAGGATCGGGATACGAAGCGTCTGCAGCTTTCCTTCCCTGGCAAGCGTCACTTCGGCGGTTTCGCCAACACGAAGACTGCTCACATAACTGTCCAAGTCATTTCCGACTCTGTACCCGTTGATAGCCACAATCTCATCGTTCACGTTCAGCCCGCCCTCGTAGGCGCTACTTCCTCTGTTAACGCCCCGAACCAGCACCTTGCCATCCGAAACGGCAGTGGAGGCTCCCCAGCTCGCTGCATTTATACCATCGTTTACATTTACCAGGCGCAAGCCTGCGGCATCGAAATAGCTGTTGTAATCAGGAGTTTTGGTGCCGTTCACGAAATCTTTGAAGAAAGCGTCCATGTTGCGGCCCGACACTTTTTCCAGCGCCTCTTTAAACTCTGCTTCCTCAAAGCCACGGCCAAGTTTCTTGTAGTAGCGGTTATACATGTAGCGCATCACATCATCCAGCGATTTGTCGCCTTTGGTGGCTTCCATAATCTCCATGTTCAACAGGTGGCCCAGCACGCCGCCTTTGGTATAATAAGACACCTCCGCATTGTTAGAATTCTCGGTGCGGCGATAATATTTTATCCAGGCATCAAAACTGGCCTCGGCCACCGCCTGCACCTTGTTTCCTGGGGTGTTTTCGACCGAGTTGATGCTCCCGGATACCACATCGAGGTAGCGCTGCGGCGAGGTATAGCCAGCACGACGCACAATCAAATCATCGTAGTAACTCGTGATGCCTTCTGACACCCACAGCAGGTCGGTATAGCTTTCCTGGTTATAGTTGAATGGACCCAGGGGCAGCGGACGAAGCCGTTTCACGTTCCAGAGGTGGAAGTACTCATGCGCCACAAGCGCAAGAAAGCCATTGTAACCTGAATCCGTGCCATAGTTCCAGCGCGATGTCTGCAGGGTGGTAGAGTTCAGGTGCTCCAGGCCCCCGCCCCCTTTATTCAGGTTGTGGATGATAAAAACATACCGGTCAACGGGCAGCTCGCCGATAATGGCAACGGCTTCCTGCGTTACTTTCTGCATGTCCTCCATCAGGCGCTTCGGATCGAAGTTGCCTTCGCCATACACCGCCACATCGTGAGGCACGCCAGCTGTGGTAAACGTGTATACCTCATGGTTTCCGATCTCCAACGGAGAGTCGGCCAGAATATCGTAGTTCGGAAAAGCGTAACTGAAGCCGCCCGTGCTTTTTAAGCCCGTCGACACCTTGCTCCATCCCGCATAGGGCTTCACAACCAGCGTTCCGGCAGTGTTCTGGAATTCTTCTGGATACATAAAAACACTGGTGCCGTTCACGTACCCGTGCGACGCATCCAGAAAACTGGTGCGAACGCTCATTTCGTAAGCATATACACTGTACTTTGCACGCACCAGATCAGCTTTGTTGCTGTACACGCGCCAGGTGTTCTTGTCAATTTTCTCGGACCGCAGCGTTTTACCGGATTGGTCCGTGGCTTCAAATCCCTCGATGTTTTTGGCGAACTCGCGCACCAGGTAAGAGCCTGGCGCCCATACCGGAAGCGTGAAGTCAATGTGATTTTTCTTTGCGCCGCTAAGCTCGGCCTCCACCTCAAAATAATGTGTGTGTGGCGCGGGCATCGTCAGGGTATACTTCAGTTCGGCCGCCAGTGCCGTGGCTGCGCCGCGGAGGCTTAGAAAAAGAAAGAGTAGCAGTGCTAGCTTGAATTGTGTTTGTTTGAGCATGTGATTGGTTTGGATGATTGATAAAAGCTTTGGCATGTTACAACAAATACCGTGCTTTTCAAAATTCGCAACCTCGCCCCTTGCCCCTGCCCCATGCGCTTGCCCATATGTATGATATTCAGAATCTGACTGGGCTGCCATCAGGTTGGCACGGTATTTCCATACAAAAAAGCGCACCACACGAAACCACTATGAAAAAGACCTATATATACGTATGCGCCCCGCTCCTACTGCTTGCCACCATGTTGTGGGCCACTCCAGGCGCTATCCTGCCGGAACCAGAAACAGCAAACAGCAAGGCTATAACAGAAATTTCTCCCGCAATAGCGCAGCACCACGCACCAGAGGATCGCGCTACAATGCCAGCGGCATACAACTCAGGTAAGGAAACAGGCAGGCATCAGAAGATAATTGACTATGCCATGAGCCTGATGGGAAGCCCCTACGTGTATGCGGGTATCTCGCCAGAGGGCTTCGACTGCTCCGGTTTTGTGACGCATGTTTTCGCTGAGTTTGAGATTCCGGTGCCCCACTCCTCTGCATTGCAGGCCGAAGAGGGCTTGGGTGTTACCCGGGACGAGGCCAGGCCGGGAGACCTGGTGATATTTACCGGCACTAACCCTGATGTGCGTGAGCCCGGGCATGTTGGCATCGTGATTTCCGGCAAAGGCGAGCCGATCCAGTTTGTACACGCCTCCTCAAACGGTGGGGTAAAGGTTAGCGAGGTGGAGGGCACACGCTACGATCTACGCTTTTTAGAAGTTAGAAGAATCCTGTAGCGAAAATCTCTTAATTAGTCGTTTACTATATAACCCCTACTGATTTTTACGTACATATCACCATGGCTTGCCGCTGGCAGGTTTAACTATCCCAAAACTCAATGCCATGGTACATCCTTATATCATCAACAGCATCAATGCCTTTGTGCTGCTGGCCGCAGGCCTAACTGGTTATTTCGCCAACCCGGCCAAGCCCCCCACAGCTTTGATCGCACCGCTTTTTGGGCTTTTGCTCCTGGCATGTACTTATCACCTGCGCAAGCACAATCGGTTTGTGTTTCATACAGTAACGGCCCTGACCCTGCTCGTGGGCTTTTTGGTGGTATGGCGCATCGACCCGGCAACTTTCACCCTCAGCAGGAGAAATGTACTGCTGGTAGTGATGGGGCTAAGCTGCTTTGTGGCAGTCGCGTTTTATATTGGTACTTTTATTAGAGAGCGCCGCATGCGCGATAACTCTATTTACAAAGACGACCTGTAACAGACAGAAGTGGGTATAAAAAGAAACACCTGATGTAGCCCGTCAAGATACATCAGGTGTTTCAGAATCCTAAAAAGTCTTACCAAGCAGCTTTCTGTGTTTCAGAAAACCATCCGAAGACCAATGTAATTGCATGCTGCATAAACAGCAAAATCCCGTTTACGAAGCCACTTCACGGTTTAGGTGAATACTATTACGTAGGCTTGATAACACTCGTTTGGGATTAGACATCAGCACCTCCTTTCTCATTAGTCCAACATAACCCTTCGCCCCGGACCATAAAAGTATATCAGGTCAGTCGGATCAGAGCCGTAGCACTCGCTACTGTATTTGTAAAGATAAAATAACGGCTAAAAGTTCACAATGTTTTGCACATTATTTTTAGATATTTGCCAGGCAAAACCCGCTTAATGGCAACATGCTGATACTCAGCAAACCACTGTTTCATGCATGTGCTGCCTCCCGTATAGCGCATATAACTTCCCTATTTGTGTCAAGGAACCGCGTTGGCTTTATTCTTGCTCCTAAAGCGATAATTCCGATACTTTAGCTATACTTCTATTTTTTTGGTATATTTCGTTGCACACTATAATCAAACATTTCTAACATGAGAAAGCGCATTTCATTTTTAGTTGCCTTTATGCTTTTCGCCACGTATTCCTGGTCTCAGAGTTTGTCTCCACTCGGGGTATGGACCAACCAGGACGGAAAGGCTGAGTTTGAGATTTACCAGTGCGGCGACAAGCTGTGCGGCAAAATCGTTTCTCTGAAAGACCCTAACCGAAACGGCAAGCCTAAAGTAGACGAGAACAACCCGGTGCAAAAACTGCAAACCCGCCCGTTGATGGGGATGGTGTTTATGAAAGGATTTGAATACGAGGGAGACAACAAATGGGATGACGGCACCATTTACGATCCTGAAAGCGGGAAAACCTATTCCTGCTACATGAAGATACTGAGCAAAAACAAGATGGAAGTAAAGGGATATATCGGCATTTCGCTGCTTGGCAAAACCCAGGCCTGGACCAGAATACAGTAACATCTGATACGCCTTTGCCAAAAGAGGGACCCTGCTGCGGCACGGCCCCTCTTTTTTATGGTGTCTTAAAAATCAGAATTAGGTATAAAACGGGAGTGTAATTTAAACTGTGTCATTTCATTATTTCAATTTACTGGCCCTGTTGGTGTACTGGTGTGAATCCTTAC
>NZ_JAKVIR010000003.1 GCF_022601975.1 Pontibacter sp. E15-1 | reverse complement strand
GCAAGACGCCTGAGCAAAGACTATGAGAAAGACAGAGTCAATGCCCAGAGCATGGTCTATTTGGCGATGATCTCTATAATGTTAAAAAGGGCTTAATAGGTTTTAAAACAGCTTCTTAGGAGCCGCATTGTTATTCTGAATGACCACGCCTGCAGCTTTACCTTGCAGCGCCTGATCCACCCGGGCAACGGGCTGGTCTTTGATCTCCTTTGCGGACACCGAAGAAAGGGCACCGGTAACGTCACTTCTTTTTTGTGAGCCATACCCGATTATAACTACTTCCTCCAACGCTTTTGCGTCTGTCCCCAGGCTAATGTTCACGGTGCTTTGCCCGTTCAAAGGAACTTCTTTCGTCGTGAAGCCCAAAAACGAGACAACCAGTACGCCAGTCCTGTTTGGTACGCTCAATGTAAACGCGCCGTTTCCACTGGTGGTCACACCATTAGTGGTGCCCTTAACTACCACTGTCGCACCGGGTAGCGGGTCCCCTCCCGCATCGGTAACAGTGCCCGTAACAGTTGCCTGCTGGGCGTATGCCGGATTGCTGCCTGCATACGTTACAGCCGCTACCAGCAGCAACAGGTAAGCCATGTGCTGGCCCAGCCAATTGTGCAGTGCGAATCGATTTTCTTTGCGTAATAAATTAGTCATACATTAAAGTTTAGATTATTTCTCTCTATTGGTAAAGTGATATAAGGTGTTGTTTTGTGTTTCCGTTTGCTTTGCTTTCATTTTATCAAAGTGTTCTGCTGCGGCGGTTCCAGATAATCATCAGATGAGGGAAGCGTTCCTATCCGGTTCGGTGCTTCTCTGAGGGTTACAGGAGGTAAAAGAACAGCAAGGCCATCAGGATCAGCAGGCCACCTACCATGTGTCTCTTGAAAATCAATTTTCTCATTCCTTTCGCTTTTTGTAAAAGTAGGCAGAGGGCCTGCCGGACATGTCGAATTTTTAGTTTAAGAGGGGGGCTAAATTCGTTGTAAGGCCAAAAATGAGCAAGTACTCACGTTTTTAAACACCCGAGACAAAAGGTGTGCAAGTCAAAGGCATCATGCCTGTATGATGCACCTTCATACCGTTGTTGCGACACCTTTTAAGTATCACTTAAATCGCAGCAGCGTTTTATACCCTCCTGAAAATCTTCCGCATCTCTTGCCGGGCGTATTTCAAAAAAGGCAATCCATACGTTCAGAAGATTGTCCCGTCCTGAACACATGGATTGCCTTTTGGGGCTTATTTATCTTTCTATAAGCTATAGCGATGGTCAAAAGCAACAGCCAGCCTGTGTTCTATATGCCTCCAAAGTCCAACAAGTTGAGGTTGGCGGGTATGAGCCACCGTTTGCAGGAGCGGCCCGTTGCGCCAACATGCCCCATTATACAATAGACTCATTATAAAACGCCGTTATACCCACCTGTAAGTCTGCCCTAGAGGTTCAGGCAAGAAAGAATTATCCTGAATTTAATGGTATAGGGGTATAGCATCAGCCCTATACAGAAATTGGCTGGCCCACGTTTGCGACGCGCACCAGCCAACTTTTGCAAAAGCCATACACAAACACCACCGTTTGCTAAACTTAGTGGCGTTACTTATGCTGCCTTATCAGGGGGTATGTTTTTAAAAAAGCGGGAACAAAAGCTTTGCTACGCGCAGGCACTTCCTGCTCCCGCTTCTGGCCTAGCTATTTCTGGATAACGAGCCGCTGATTCACGATGCTGCGCCCTTCGCTGAACACCCTGATCAGGAAAAGGCCCGCCGGAAGGTCCGTCAACCCGACAGATAGCTGACCGGAGGCATCTGTCCGAAGGTGGTCGCGCAGGAAGACCTGCTGGCCGGCAGTGTTCAATACCACAACTTTTAACCCTTTGCTGTGCGTCGGAAGGCTTATCATTACCTGCCCGGAGGTCGGATTGGGATAAACAGATGCCGCACCAGCTCCTATCGCCTTCTTTTTGGCGGGGCTCGCCGTGAGTGTCGCGCCAATGGCCTCGCAGGAGCTCCACTTAAAGCCCACGGTAGCCGCTGCGTTAGGAACCCGCAGCAGTCTGTCTACGCCATTGCTTTCGGCACAGGCAGTCGGCACAGTTTCGCGGTATTGCATGTAGTTGTCCCAGCTGTTGTTGGTAATATAATAGTAAGCTTTGGACTCACCCGGTTTCAAGCTCAAAGTGGTGCTATAAATCTGGTTCCCTTCATGTGTCATAGGCGTAAAGGTCCAGTCATTCACCTCCCCTACCAGGTAGACGCCGTTAGCAGTGTTTACACCCGAATTTTGCATGCTCACTTTAAACGTAATGGGCACCGTCGCCGGCACAATCGGGTCGCAGGAGGCCCACTTAAAGGCAAACTCCGTGCTTTGTGCAACATTATACCCCCGGTCCTTATTCCACATGGTGGCGCAGGCGGCAGGCACTGTTTCGCGGTTTGCCCAGTCGGGGCCATTCAGGAAATAGTAGCCCCCTGCGGCCGTGGCTGGCAGCGTGGTGGACCAGCTGTAAATGTTGTTTCCCAAATGCGTCATGGGGCGTATCTGCCAGTTGGGGCCGTCAAAGTCTCCGGTCACGAATACTCCTTTAGAGGCATCCGCCCCGGTCATATCCACCTTAAAGGTCACCTGCTTGTCAGGCTGGGGCGCATAGAAGCTGGCGTTGGTCCAGCGACCACCGCCGTTTTCTATAAAGTTGTTGTTTACCGGATCGAAGAAAGCCACATGGTCGTGCGAGGAGCCCTGCCCCCAGGGGGTGCGGCACGGGGTGGAAACCCAGGCCGGCTCCCAGAAAATCACACCTGAGCCGCCTGAGGCTTTCACCTGGCGGGTAAAGTCCACCATGTACTCCAGCTGCTTCTCCGGCGACACGGGCAGGTAGGCCGGGTCCGGGGTGTCGATGATGTTGCCGCTGGTGTCGAAGTTCTCGGTGGTCCACAAATAACCCGTCTCCACTACCGCTACCTGATACGCAGGGAAGCTGGTTACCATATCCTGCACCGTTTGGCCCAGGGCACCGATGCTGCCGCCATGCCAGCTGTAGTAGTACGAAAAGCCAATGATGTCGAAGTCGGTCACACCGTAGTTGATGGCATTCTGATACCAGGCTTTCAGGTTGTTCAGGCCAGAGTAATGCAGGGCTATTTTAGGGTTGATGGTAGCGGTGGCCCCCACCGCCCGCACGGCACGGATGCCGGCGTTGAAAAGCGCCGCATGGCGCGTCCAGTTGGCACTCACGCTCCCGGTTGCCTCGTGGTTGGCATTGGTGCTGGTATGGTAAAGGATGCCGCCGTTGGTCTCGTTGCCTACCTTTACAATGTCGGGCATCAGCCCTTCAGCGTTCAGGGTTTGCAGCACCTCCACGGTATAATCGTACACGGCCTGACTGAGGGCTTCTGTGTCGTTGGCCCGGTCCAGCCAGCGCGCAGGTATAAGCTGGCGCCCTGGGTCTGCCCAAATGTCGGAATAATGCAGCCCCAGCATCACCTTCATGCCCGCGGCCTTGGCCCGCCGGATCGTCTCTTTCACATCCTCGAAGTCGCTGTACTGCAGCTTTACGCCTGCAGGCTGCTCCAGGGAGTTCTGCCAGGTGGGGTCCACCCACAGCCTTACCCGCACCAGGTTGGTGCCCTGGTCGGCAAATATCTGATACACGTCTTTCGGCACGCCTGCTTCCTTGAAAACAGCCCCGCAATCCTCCATTTGGTTGGCGTACGAGAGATCGTTGCCATAGAAAAAGTCCTGGCCGGCAGCGGTAAACGCGAAGGTGCAGGCAAAAAAGAACAGTAATAATCTTCTCATAAGCTTAGTAAGGTATGAAGTGAAAAAATGTCAAAAACCTGTGAACACTTAATTGTTCATCAGCAGGTACTATTTCAGGTTAGCTGACTTGGTAAAACCACTGCGCGTTTCACCAAGTCAGCTAACCATCAACTTTAGGAGCTAACGCATCGGGCTCTGGCTCCCAGCCCCGGCGCTCTGAAATATGTTATCTCCTGAAAGATGGCAAACAGCACGTTTCCTATGGGTTGCTTACTAAGCGCAAGTTAGCGGCAAGGCGCTGGAAAGAGGGGTGAATTTTCCGTTTTGCAGGTAGGGCAAAATCGTTGCGGAACTGAAAATGAGGGAGTACTCACATATTTTGGCTTAAATGAGGGGGTGTAAAAGCAAATCGCGCTTCTTTTGCATGTATGGCTTTCTTGCCGTGCTATCCTGCCTCGGCTAAGGCATCAGTCGTAAAGGCTTTATAGTGACCACTTACTTATATATACCAACATATAGCAGAAAAGGAACCTGATGCAACAGCGCGTTTTGTGACATTTTTCAACAGGGTAGGCACAAAGCTATACCCTTAAAAAGTACAAGTTAAGCCGGGCCTATACAACAGGATTAAGTGGCATGCCTTTGCTATACTCAGAAGGAGTGACGCCATACTTCTTTTTAAAGATCTGGCTGAAGTACTTCCGGTCAGCGAAACCGACCATGAAGCAGACATCAGTTACGGACATCGGACATTCCTTGAGCAACTGCCCGGCCCTGCGCAACCTGAAATCCCGGATGAACTCGACCAGCGTGAAGCCCGTGAGCGCCTTTACCTTTTTGTATACCACCGAGTGGCTGATGCCGATTTCCCTGGAGATAAACTCCGCATTCAGTGCTTCGTTGTCCAGGTTGCTTTCCAGGATGTCCGTCAGCTCAGCCAGGAACTTCTGATCGGGGGTATCGAGGGCAAGGTGCTGCGGCTCTGTCAGGGCCTCTATCTGAAACTTTTCCTGTACGAGCTTTCTGTTTTTGAGCAGGTTCACGACACGCCTCAGCAGCAGGGCCTCGCTGAACGGTTTGGTCACGTAATCGTCGGCCCCAGTCTCCAGCCCCTTCTTTTTATAGATAAACGAGGTTCTGGCAGTAAGCAGGATGATGGGTATATGGCTGGTCCTGACATCGCCTTTAAGATCTTTGGTGAGGGCAATCCCATCCTTTTCAGGCATCATCACATCGCTTATAATCAGGTCGGGGGTTTTGGCGATGGCTTGTGCATAGGCCTCTGCCCCGTTACTTGCTTCTATTACCTGGAACAAGGGCTGCAGCAGCTGAACCATATATCGCCGGATGTCTGCGTTGTCTTCCACCACAAGCACTGTGGCATCAGAGAACGCCTTCGCCAGCAACTGATCTTCCTTTTCGCTGGTGCTGCCCTCGGTATAGTAATGGAGGTTTTCGTGCGCATCCCTTTCCTGAACCTTTTGCGAGGTCGTGAGATGACTTTCGCCCCGTGGAAGCTTCACCGTGAACGTGCTTCCGCTTCCGGGGGCGCTTTCCACGAAAACTTTTCCATGATGCAGCTTCACGACATTTTTGACGATTGACAAACCGATGCCAAAACCCTCCTCTGCAACCTGTGCGTTGTTCTCGCTCTGGTAAAAGCGCTTGAATATCTTGTTCAGCTTAGATTCCGAAATGCCTTTTCCGGTGTCCTGCACCACCAACTCCACGTTCAGCTCGTTCAGTACAACCCCTACCTGAATAGTGCCGCCGGCATCTGTAAACTTAAAAGCGTTGGAGAGCAGGTTGTAAACCACTTTCTCCATCTGTTCTTTATCGAACCAGAGCGGTGCCGTGTCTTGGGTAGCCGAGAACCTGTAGTCGATATGCAGGTTCTCGGCATGTGTGCTAAACGACAGGAAAATCTCCTCCACGAAGCTAACAAAGTCGTTTTCTGATGCTTGTAGCTTAACCCCTTTTGCATCAATCCTTCTGAAATCGAGCAGCTCGTTTACCAGTTGCAGCAAATGAGAGCCGTTTTTCTTTAGCTCATAAACGGCTTCTTCTTTCCTGGTATCTTCTTTCTCCTTTAGCAGCCTGTTGATGTTGCCCATGATCAGGGTGACAGGTGTTCGGATTTCATGCGACACATCGGTGAACAACCGCAGTTTCAGCTCGTTCAGTTCCTGCTCTTTTTCCCGCTTCACTTTCTCCAGCCGCAGGTTGTTTTTCAGGTTTTCGAGGTGAATTGTGTAGCGGTAAAACAGGTATAACAGGAAGCCGGAAAAGATGATGTAAAGCAGATAAGCCCACCATGTCTTCCAGAAGGGCTTATGCACCAGTACCCGTATCTGCTTGTAGGTGTCGCCCCATTCTCCGCCCGGCACGCGGGCTTTTACCTTGAATGTGTAGTCTCCGGGTGCCAGGTTTGTGAAGGTCGCATCATGCTGCTTGCCTATTTCCCGCCAATCCTCATCAAAGTTCTCCAGCTTGATCGCGTACTCATGGTTGGCAAAAGGGAAATCCAGGGCCGTAAACTCAAACGTGATGAGGGAGTGGTTGTGCTTCAGCTCTATAAAATCCTCCTCTACGATGTTCTTGTCCAGGATATGGTCTGCAGCCCCTGCTTTCACGTCGTTGTTAAAGAGTTTAAGGCCCGTAAATTTAACAGCCGGAGTGCTGTCCGTCAGCTGGATTTTCCTTGGGTTGAAGGACACCACTCCTTCGTTTCCGCCGAAATCCAGGTCACCGTCAGCCTTGTACACGGCGTTTATATGGTACCCGCCATTTAACTGGGTGTATTTTTTGAATCTCCCGGTAGCATGGTTAAACGCGAGGATCCCATTCTTTGTGCTTAGCCAGATGTTTCCCTCTTCGTCTTCCACCAGAGCGGTAATCGCTTTCTCGCGCAAACCGTCTTTGTCGCTAAAGTGGGTGATCTCACGGCTTTGGGTATGCAGCCTGAAAAGGCCTTGCCCCCAGGTGCCAATCCACAAATAGCCGTGAGTATCTTTCAGAAGGCTTATAATGTTAAGCGTCGAAAACGGAATGCCTCTCTTGCCCGGAATATTGAAATGAGAGAATTTCCGGGTGCTGGTATCGAAGAGGTGTAAGCCGCCGCCGAAAGTGCCGACCCATATAGCGCCGTCCGCCTCTTCTGCCAACGCGGTTACGTTATCGCTTTTAAGGGAATGCGGGTCGTTCTCGTTTTTCCGGAAGCGGAGGAATTTGCGGGAGGCGTTATCGAAGTAGCACAAGCCACCGCCCCACGTCGCCACCCAGGCATTGCCGCTCGCTTCTTCCACAATATCCCTGACATCGTTGTAGCTCAGCGAGGCCGGATCATCGGGCTTATACCTAAAATGGTCTGAAACGCCTGCCTGCGGGTCGAGTAGGAAAAGCCCGTTTGCAAAGGTGCCAACAAAGTAGCTTCCGTCCGGGCGCTGGCGGATCAGCTGCACATAATCCCGGCCAAGTTTTTCCGGGGCGAGGCTCGACACTTTAGAGGAGGCCGTATGGTATACGTTTAACCCGAAACCGTCTGTCCCGAACCACATGCTTTCGTCGTCTTTGTAGATGGCGAGCACAGGAGAGGGGTTGTTGCCCTTAAAATCACTGTAGAAATGCTGGATGTGGGGCTCCTGCCGCTCAATCACGTTTACGCCGTTCCAGGCGGTGCCAATCCAGATGTTGAGTTCCGCGTCGGCAAACACGGCATACACGGCGTTGCTCGAGAGCGAATACTGATTCTGCGTATTCTTAACGTATTGCTCAACCCTGGGAGTGCCGGAGGTATAACTGCTGACTTTAAGGAGCCCCTGGCCGTCTGTTCCAACCCATATATTGCCTTTCTCATCCGTGTGGATCGCCCTGACGATAGAAATGGCGCTATACGCTTCATCGGGTGCAAAAAAAAGGCCTGACCTGGCTTGTGCCCGGGTTGAAGATGAGCAATCCTTCATTGGACGTACCCAACAACAACTCTTCCGTATTCAGGGCCCTGATGACATTGATGTAGCGCAGGGAGTTCGCGTCTTTGGAGGAAGTGGTTAATCGAGGGAATCGGAATTCCTCTTTTTCTCTGTCAAACTCTAGCAGGCCGCCCCCAAACGTGCCGATCCAGAGCTTTTTGTGTGTATCCTCAAAAATACTCTTTACACTGCCATAGTTTAATGACGGGGAATCAGATTTCTTGTGCGCATACCTGACAAAGGAACTGTCCGCTTCAACAAACCTGTTAAGCCCTTTTTCAGTGCCAATCCAGATCGTATGGCCGGAGTCTTCGAACACAGTGTTTATCTCTTTGGAGGAGAGTGTTGATGCCAGGTTTGGGCTATACCTAAAATTGGTAAACCGGTCCGTTTTGCGATTGAACAAGCTTAACCCATCGATGGTGCCAACCCACATCCTGTCCTTCGAATCAATGTAAACGGCAGACACATCGTCGTTGCTGAGCCCACTGGAGCTCCTGCTAAAGACCTTTTGGGTATAGCCATCGTAACGGATCAGCCCACTTTTGGTCCCGATCCATATAAAGCCCTCCTTGTCCTGAATAATGCTGGTGACGGACTCGCCTGTCAGGTTCTTCAGCTTGTCGATGGTGATGAAGCTTTGCGGGTTCTGCGCAAGAAGTACTTGTGCAAAAGGAGACGGCGTCAGGAAGGCCATCATGAGTACCAGGATTCTGGTTGTCAGGCCGCTTCCCCGCTTAAAAATAAGGTCTCCTTTTATCATGGACAGGGCTGGGTCAGTTAAAATATTGGAGGATATGGCATTCACAAAAACACGTCATTGGATGCCCAACTAGCTAAGATAGCAAAAAATGATTGTATAGTGCCTTGTTTGGCACGGGTAAAACAGTTAAACGGAAAGTCAAAATAATCAGACCCAGGATAATAGCCGCTGTTCTGCACAGTTTATGGGCCGCACGCTGGCAGCGGCAGATGCTATGAGAGGAGTTTGAGAGGCGGGGGAATTGCTATTTTAGAAGATAGGGGCAGGCTTTCAGTCGGGGAAGCACCTACTTCCTCTAACAAGGGGTATACTACTGCTTGATGCGATGTGCAGCAGGCAATATGTGATCAATAGCTATACCTGATCAGGACAGCTTTTGGTGGCACCGGCGCTAAATTTACTTTTTAAAATGAAATGCGTACTACTCTAAAAGCGCTGTTTACCAGGAAGTTCCCCGTATTCGCCCTCTCCGAGCTTCCGTAGCACGCCGATTCCCGCCACACAAAACGCTGTAGCTATGCCTTTCAAAACCGCGTCGCATAAAGTCCTTTTGCTGCTGCTGGCATGCACGCTTCTTCTCGCGGTGTTTTTGTTCCGGAACAGGATTTTCTCCCTCACAAAATTTCAGGATTATTATACCATCGGGGTGATCCTGAACTCTGTTGAGCTGAGCCAGGAAGACCTGGAGGCGATCTACTTTATCATTGGGGAGAAGGTAAAGCAGATTAACGCCGCGGGCGGTGTGGCCGGCCGGGAGCTAAGGGTGCTGTATCTGGATGATAAAAGCAACGCTGAGATTGCCTATCAGAAGGTGAAGGAAACGATTGACGACCCGCACCTGCTTGGCTATGTAGGCTGCTGGAGCTCGTCGCGGGCGTACGCGATATCCGCGCTGATCGGCCCGAAAGGGGTCCCGTTTATCGGGGAATATGCCTTAACGCCCCTTTTTGACAAATACCCCAGTATGTTTACCGCTGAAAACGGAATCAAGGAGCAGGGCACGGTACTGCAGTATCTGCTGAAGAAGAAGTTTAAGCGGGCCGCCTATATCGGCAAAGACGGAGACCTGTACTCGCTGGCTTTGCTGCAGCGCATGCAGGACCTTGCAGCCGAGAACCCTGACTTTCAGGTGGTGGATACATACCACTACCCGCTGGATCACGCCTTTACCGACGCCGAGCTGGGTGCCGTGGCGAAAGAGCTGATGGCCAGGGAAACGGATTTTCTGCTGGTGTCCATAGAGTCCGGGGCGGCCACCGCCATTATCCTGGGCTTGCAGCGGGCTGGCCTGAAGGTCCCTGTTTTCGTGGGGCTCGGCGATGCGGGGTTTGTAGAGTCGCTGGCGCACGCGCAGGGCCAGGAAATCGAAGAGATGTACGACATCAACATCGCGGGCGTGTCGGGCGCGTTAAACCTGCGCCTGCAGGAGGTGATCCTGTCGCTGCGAAACGACCTGGACTACAGCGAAGAACTGGAGTTTCAGCTCTCGTTCGGGGCGCGCTTCGCCGATGCCATTGGCATGATGGTGGAGGCGGCCAAATCAAAGCAGGACACGTCTCCGGCCACTATCCGGGAAAACACCGTGCAGGGGCTGCACAACTATATCGGCGGCAAGCAAATTTACAGGGGCTGGTATGCCGACTGGTATTTTATGGATACCAAGTCCGGGGCAGGTAGCGTTTTCCTGGCCTGGAAACCCAGCAACCTGACGCATCATGTGCTGGCCCCCGAGCAGGTGATTTTTGTGGAAGACACGCTGCGCGAAATCCCGGTTATCTATACCCACATTGATCTGGTGCAGATAGACCAGGTGCAGGATACGGAAGGCACCTTTTACGCCAACTTCTACTTCGAGCTTTTTTCCAGCAGCCCCTTCTCCATCGACCAGATAGATTTTACGAACGCGGCCCGCAGCGAGACAAGCCACGCGCGCCTGCTCGACATTAAGCTGGTGCGGAGTAAGAGACCGGCCAACAAGACCGCTATGTATAGCAGTCTTTACAAAGTGTCCGGGAAGTTCCTGTTTGACCCAGACCTGCGCAATTACCCGTTCGACCAGCAGAAGTTCATTATCTCCTTCCAGCCCGGCAGCGCCTTGCAGCCTTTCCTGATCCAGCCTCCCGTGGCGGCGCTCCGCGACTCGGTTTTCGACTCCGGCGGCTGGAAGCTAATCGATCACTTTGTGGGCTACAATCAGGATATCATCAGTTTCATCAACCCGCTGGAGGAGTATCAGCAGGCGTTGCCGTTCTATAATTTCAGCTATATATACATCCTGAAAAGAGCGCGCGTGGACTTTGTTCTGAAGATACTGACGCCGCTGCTCGTGATACTGGTGATCACGTACTTTTCGGTATACATCCCGATGTATAAGTTCGAGACCCTGGAGGCGATTCAGGTCACGTCCCTGCTTGCTTCCATCGCCCTGTACTTCTCGGCCTACAAGCCCGAGATGGAATACGCCACCATCTCCGACAGGATCTTCATTTTCACGTACCTGATGATCACCTCCCTGATCGGAACGTCCATCCTGAGGTATGTGCGCAGGAAAAAGCACGACGCAGAAAACAAACTGGCCAGGGCGTACCAGCTATACATCTTTCCGCTCATCCTGATCGCGTTCACCATCTTCGTGGCGTCGGCGTAGCAGCGGCACTTGTGGTAGAGGTATGCCGGGGAGGTATGTGAAAGGGGTATGATTCGGAGTGTTGAGCCCCGCTAATAGGTAATGACATACTGAAGCCCAAAGCCTACCCCCTGGCTCTCAGCCGGCAGGTTTTCGTTCAGCCGATACTCCACCACTGCGTAAAAGTGCCTCAGGACCATCACGCCAAGCTGATGCTCCGTCACCCACTTAAAAGACACCCTGCCATGTTCGTGGTAAGAGATGTTCTGGTCTGCAAAGCCCGCCAGATAGAGGCGGCCGGGCAGCGCCTTCGGGAGGAGGTCCAGCCTGTACACGTGCTCAAGCTGCGGCAGGTACCGGATGCTGTGTGCCTCGCTCAGGCCTACCAGATGGAAGTTGGTGAAATAGTATAAATGTATCTTACGGAAGATAGGGGCCAGTTTGGGCATGTCGGTGGGGCGCCAGATAAAGCCCAGAAACAGGTTGTCGTTGCTGTCGCCCGCCCGGATGACCCACTGCGCCGTCAGGCTGAGGGGCAGCGCCCGGCTCGGGGCCCAGCGCAAATTCTGTTCGGTATAGAACCCCGAGAGGTCTGAGGTGCCTTTGGCCCCCTGAAAATTGGTGAGCGAAAAGTACTCGAACCCGTGCTGCAGCCGGGCCAGGGCATTTATGGTCATGACGCTAAAATCCCGGGTGTCGTAATACCCATTGAAATCTAAGAATCCGCTTGCTGTCTCTGGTACTGGTACTGGTGCTGTGGCCACACTATCCTGCCCTTGCGCAACATGCTGCTGCAGCACAGAAAAAACGACGAGCCATACGGCCAGGTTCCTCAGGTTTTCCAAAGTAAAAGTGGCTACGGGGTATGCAAAAGGCACTGGCTCTTACATACGGTAAAAGCGAGCAACCGAATAGCCGTGAGGGGAGTCGTATGCCAGGGTATAAGACGGAAAGGCGTTCTTTTTCAGCGCATCTGCAGGCGGCAACTCAGGGCGTATCAGGTGTGTCGGTCTGGTTCCAGCGATGCAGAAGCGTTGCGTTCAGGCCTGCGAGCAATACGTCAAACTCCAGATGAATGGCCTTGGCTATTTCGTCGAGTGGCTTTTGGTCTGCTGTAGTGGCGGCTTCCTCCAGCAAGTCTTTCCCCTGCGTGATTGCGTGCTGCAGCCTCCAGGCGTTCAGCAGCCCCAAGGTCACGGTAATCTTGTGGCAGGAAAACTTGTAGTCCTCCAGATTTCGGGAGACAAGCGCAGCCTGAAATTTCCCCTGGAAAACCTCAAAATTCCGGATGGTTATCTTAACCAGTTCTTCCAGGTCTGCCTCATTCTCGCCCAAAAGCTCTTCGAAGGTGCTTAAGTCGTAAGCTGGGCCGTCGGGGTTTTGTAGTGGTGTGTGTGCCGTGGGCATAGGCTGCTGTCCTGTAAAGGTGGTATGGTATGGCAGCCCTTTGGTGGCAGCGTAAGCGTAATGCGCAATTTTGTTGCGGAGCTCGGTTGCGTTAAAAGGCTTGCTGATAAAGTCGTTGATGCCAGCCCCGGCCATCTCTTCGGCAAAGTCCTTTTCAGTTGAGGCCGACAGCGCAATGATGGGCAACTGCTTGTACTTGCTTTCGGGGAGGCTGCGGATCTTAGCCGTGGCTTCGTAGCCGTCCATTTCGGGCATGTGCAGGTCCATGAGCACCAGGTCATAGTCCTGCTCCATCACCTTTGCCACTCCCGCCACACCGTTTGTGGCCACGTCAAAGTCAACCCCCCACTTCTCAAAGTATTTCGTCACGACCATCACGTTCACGGCGTTGTCTTCTACCAGCAGCAGCTTTACGCCGGCCACATCGGGCTCGTGCCCTGCCGCCGTGTCGTTTGGCAAAGCCGGGGCGGCTTGCCCCAGTTTGAGCCGCAGAGCGAAGCAGAACGTCGAGCCCTGCCCTTCCTGGCTTTTCACGGTAAGCTTGCTGCCATAGAGCGCGAGTAGCTTTCGGCTGATGGAAAGCCCCAGCCCCGTGCCGCCATACCTCAGGTTGATGTCGTAATCTGCCTGCGCAAACTCCTCAAACACCTTCTCCAGCTTGTCTTTCGGAATGCCGATGCCGGTATCCTCCACGCAAAACGAGATCACCGCCTCTTTGTCCGTCAGCTCTTCCAACTCCAGCTCCAGCGACACAGAGCCGCGCTCCGTAAACTTGACCGCATTGCCGAGCAGGTTCGTGAGCACCTGCCCGATCTTCACGGGGTCTCCCAGCACGCGGGGAGGCATGTCTTTGTCGATGGCCAGTTTCAGGGCAAGCCCTTTGTCTTGGGCGGCAATGCGCACACCATGAAGCAGCGAGGTGACAAGCTCCTTCAGGTCCACCTCCCGCTCTGCCAGCGCCACCTTGCCCGACTCAAGTTTGCTGAAATCGAGGATGTCGTTTATCAGGTGGAGCAGGTTTTCGGAAGAGGCTTTCAGGGTGCTCAGGTACTGGCTCTGTTCCTGGGTATAGTTGGTTTCCAGCAGGAGGTTGGCAATGCTGATGATGGCGTTCATCGGGGTGCGAATCTCGTGGCTCACGGTGGAGAGGAACTCCGCCTTTATCCTGGTCGCCTCCTCGGCCTGCTTCTTTGCCCGCAGCAACTCTTTCTCATACCCTTTCCTGTCGGTGATGTTGAAAACGGTCGTGCGGTTGAGGATTGGCTTGCTGTTTTCGTCCTTCAACTGGGTGGTGTTCACTAAAACGGGCAGCAACTGTCTCTTTTTCCTCCTGAGGTCGAAGTTGATTTCCGTCACGAAGCCCTGCATCCGGAGCAATGGCGCATAATGCGTTTCGTAGTACATCCTGCCCCCGATCGGCAGCAGGTCCTGAAACTTTTTTTGGTATAGCAACTCTTCCGCCGCATACCCCATCCACTTCAGAAACGTTTTGTTGGCCTTTACGATAAGCCCGTTGGGCAGCGTGGAAAGATAGCCGCAGGGAGCATTCTCGTATAGGTCTTCAGCGCTTTCCTCTATCAGGCCTTTGTGGTCCATCCGGTATGAGTGGTCTCCTTTTCGCATGCGGCTCTTTCAACTTATAGGAATGATTTGATGGCGGCGATCGTCTCCTCGGGTGCGCTTAAGTTTGGGCAGTGGCCCGTTGCCTCCAGCAGGATCATCTCGCTGTCTGCAACGTTGCGGTGCACAAACTCTCCCACTTCCACGGGGGCAATCATATCGTCAGAGCATTGCAGGATCAGCGACTTCGTCTGGAGCTTCTTCAGGTCGGCGCGGTTGTCCGACAGGAAGGTTGTGCGCGCAAAGTGCTTGGCGATCTCGGGGTTGGTCCGGCAAAAGCTGTTTGTGAGTTCTTCGCCCAGCTCGGGGCGGTCTGGGTTGCCCATGATGGCGGGTGCCGTCGCTGTAGACCAGCCCAGGTAGTTGCTGTCCAGCGACTCGAGCAGCTCCAGGATATCCTCCTGCGAGAACCCGCCTATATAATCTTCTTTGTTGATGTAGCAGGGCGATGGCCCGACCATAATCAGCTTTTCAAACATCTCAGGCGCCTGTATGGCGGCAAGTGCCCCAATCATGGAGCTAACGGAGTGCCCCACAAAAACAGGCCGTTCCAATTCCAGTGCCTCGCAAATTTCGAGCACATCGTCGGCGTAGCCTTGCAACGTCTCATATTTCAGCTTGTTATAGGCGGAACTGTCTGATTTTCCGGCTCCCACATTGTCGAAAAGTACAATTTTATGGGTGTCTTCAAACGCTGGGGTAACGAAGCGCCACATGTTCTGGTCGCAGCCAAAGCCGTGGGCGAAAATCAGGGCTTTCTCCCCAGTGCCCCGCACATTCACATTGTTTCTTTCGGTAACACGCATCAGACTAGTTTTAAGTTTGACAATGAGAATTCGGCAATCTTAAATCGCCGCAATAATTCGACCGCTTTTATACGCCTTTTCACTATTGGCTAACACTTTTTAGTAAAATGTTGCTATTGCCGCAACGTGACAATGAGCCGATTAGCCTCGGTAAGCGTTTGATGCAGCAGAGCGGTTCAGCTTTCCGGCGAAATTGTGTCCAGTATTTATACCTCAGGGATACGGCATTTCACCTTTTTCCAGCCCAGTCGGCAAATAGCTGTTATATACCTGCCTGCATGCTGGCTACCTGCTTCCATAAGTTTATAACGTGCCGGGCTTACAAAATTGTGTGACAAGTATTTTGTGAAGAAGATGGGTATAGCTGCCGGCAATGGTCAAAAGTACCGTTTTGGGGCATAGAATACAAGCGAATTCCAGATTTGGGAATCCTTAAATAAGCCTACGTTCGTGAAAGAGGCGGGCAAGCCTGGCGGAGGAAATAATACTTAAATTTAAGTATAAGTATATAGTAAAAATATAGTATAAAACAAATAAAAATATTCCCATTATGCCAGCAGGTGTGTACAAATATCCCAAGAGGCCTCCGGAAGGCTGGCATTGTCTTAAATATGGTACGTGGGTTGAGAAATGCAGGGTGAGAAGCAACGAAAAAAGCCTGCCCTGACAGAGCTGTCTTCTCGGCTTTATTGACCAACTCATGAAAATAACTTTGCGCCTCGGGCTCCTCCTGGTATGGATGATGCCGATCCTTGCGCTGGCGGAAGGATCAAAACAGCTTACCCCTAACACCCCAGGGTCGCCGACAACCCTGACGGACCACAACAACACCCGCGCCGGATACCTGGCGCACGATGCCAACTTCCCGAGCCAGACAGGGGTATCCACCACCTCACTGAGTTTCCTGAAGCCCGCGGGCTACAACTACAACGGTGCCACCTACTCCAAAGATCACCGCCTGTATGTGCGGGTGCTGCCCGGCGAGCAGCTGCACTACGGAGTGCACCGCACCGCCCACGACCAGGGTTCCGGCAACCAGGGCGACCTGATCATCACGGTACGCTACCGCAAGCCGGACGGCTCCGAGGTAACGGTAGGCTCCACCACGCTTGCGCGCAACACCAACTCCACCCGGCACATGCTCCTGCAGAATGGGCAGAGCGGCGTGATTGAGGATGCCTCCCAGGCCTCTATCGGCCCCGTTTACAAATACGGCACAGGCGGCTACAAAAGCCTGAGCGTGGCCAACCCGGCGGCCTCCGGCGAGGCGCGGGACTACTATTTCGAGTTCACGCAAACCGGCGAAAACGCCATGTCGGAGGGGCAGCGCTTCTCGGTGTATGACTTCTGGGACTTCTCGGTATACGATGGCAGCAAGGTTGAAAAGCCGGGCCGCTTATACGCTAAGCTGTGGTCTTTCTCGGCGGGAGGCACTGGTAACGTTTTCTCCAAAACCTTCAACATGTTCCCCCTGATACCGAGTGAGGACCAGGCGGACAAGTACTTTGTGAAGAAGCTGGAGCTGGCGGGCATCGCGCCGCAGAACTTCTTCCGCTTCGTGACCAACCGCAATGGCTCCGACACGTCGGTGGGTGCCACGGTGGAGGCGCGGCGCAAGAGCCAGAATGCGCAGAAAGACTACCCGGAGTTCAACAACTTCGTGAACAACCCGGACCCGGCCATCTGGCCCAGCGCCACCGCGCCTACCTTTAACGTAAGCGTGGTGACGGCCTGCAACACCAACACTGGGGGCGGCAAAGCCACCTTCAACACCTACAGCAGCGAGCGGAGCACGTTTCTGGTATTGGTAGAGCAAAACGGAACGGCGGGCTACCAGGCAGGCACCACCGACGTGCTGCTGGAGTTGAACGGGCCGAAAGGCAACAAAAGCGTGGAGTGGAACGGTCTGGACGGCAAGGGGAACAAGGTGGCCAAAGGCGCTACGGTAACCTACTACTTTAAAAACGCCGCCTCGCCCATACACTTCCCGGTATGGGACGCCGAGATGAACGTGGGCGGCTTCAGGGTGGAGGATGTGCGCCCGGTGGCTGGCTCCAACTATAACGGAGAGCTGTATTGGGACGACTCCAACCTCTCGACCACGGCCTTCCCCGCTCCGCAAACCGAGCTGTTCGGGGTGTCCTCATCAAGCGGGGCGCACAGCTGGGGCCACCCCACTACAAACGCGCTGGCCGGCGACCTGAAGCTGGTGAACACCTGGACCTACGGGTATACCAACTCCGCTACCCAATCGCAGGCGTTTACCTACGACTGCAGCGCCGATGTGGGCGTGACGCAGACCGTTTCGGCTGGGCCGTATACACTGGCGAAGCCGCTCACCTATACCCTCACCGTAACCAACAACGGCCCTGTGGCCGCGACGGGCGTAACGGTGACGGGTTTGCTGGATGCCGCCAAGCTGCAGTTTATCAGCTCGTCGGACGCGGCGGCCTACAACAGTGGCACCGGCCTCTGGACCATCGGGGCGCTGGCAGTGGGTGCGTCCAAAACGCTGACCATAACCGCGCAGCCGAAAGTGCTCGGCTCCATCACCACCATGGCCACCAAGGCATCCAACGAGGCGGATGACAATGCCGCCAATAACTCAGCCGCCGTCACTATCAGCGTGGTCGCTTCTGCTGACATTGAGGTGAAGAACACGGTGCCGCAAACCACTTACAACAACGGCGACCTGGTGCCTTATACCATCACGGTGAAAAACCTGGGCCCGAATGCGGCCACCGGCGTGGCCGTGACGGACCTGCTGCCAAGCGGCCTGAAGCTGGAGGGAACGGTGCCCGCAGGGTATACTGCCACGACTGGCGTCTGGACGGTAGGCGACCTGGCGTTGAACGGCACAAAGTCGCTGGTGCTGAATGCCCGCGTGACCAGTCAGGGTACCATCACCACGACAGCTTACCTGAACAGTCGGGACGCTTTTCAGCTGGACGAGAACGGCAGCAACAACATCTCCTCGAACACCATCACCGTGAACCCAACGGCCGATGTGGCCGTGGCAAGCGCCGTTTCGAGCAGCACCACAAACCAGAACCAGGTGGTTACATTTACCATTACCGCCACCAACAACGGCCCGAACAACGCCACGAACGTGGTGCTGGCGAACGCTGTGCCGAGCGGCCTGACCATTGTGGGCAACAGCGTGACAGCGGGGACTTTTAACGCTGCCAACAACACCTGGAGCGTGGGCACGATCCCGGTGGGGGGCACCCATACCCTGACCCTGCAGGCCAGGGCCACCGCCGTAGGCACGTTCGGGATAAGCTCTTCGCAAACCCATACCGAAAACGATGGCGTGCCGGGCAACGACAGCGCTTCTTCGTCTGTTACGGTGGGCCCGACGGCCGACGTGGCCGTTACCAACACCATTGCGCCGGTAAAGGCAGCGTATGCCAACGGCGACGCCGTGACCTATACCGTGGTGGTGACAAACAACGGCCCCAGTGCAGCCACCAGCGTGGTCGTGACCGACAAATTGCCCGCCTCCCTCACCTTTACTAGCGCTTCCGCCACCACGGGGGTATACACAGCCGCCGACGGCAAGTGGACCGTGGGGAACCTGGCGAACGGGGCATCGGCCACGCTTACCCTGAACGCGACCATCAACCAGAGCGCGGTTATCACCACGACGGCCACGCAGACGCATACCGAGTTTGACAACGTGAACGGCAACAACAGCGCCTCCAACTCCATACGCTCTGGCTCAGGCACCGTAACGGCAGACGTAAAGGTGGAGGTCAGTGCGTCGGCGGCCAGCACCTATACCGGCCAGGAGGTAAGCTTTACGACGAGGGCGACCAACACGGGCCCTGACGCCGCTACCAGCCTCTCGCTGACAGCACTCGTGCCGGCGGGCATGACACTGGTAAGCGCCACCCCTAAAATCGGGACGTATACTGCCGGCACCGGCAAATGGGACATCGGGAAGCTCGCTTCGGGTGCCTTTACAGAGCTGATTCTGGTCGTGAGGCCAAACCCGGACAACACGGTGACCGGAGACAAAAATTACCGCTTTACGGCAAACGGCCTTTCGCTGGCCGAGTCGCAGGGCGCCAATACAAACCCGGATGAGGCATCCGTGGACGTGGTAGTGAAGAAGGCAGCCGATGCCAGGGCCAGCATGGTGGTGACGGGCGATGTGAGCGGGGTATTCTACCACAACATCACGGAGGCCACCTTTACTTTCACGGTGACAAACGACGGGCCCGACGTGCTCACCAACCTGATGGGACAGGACACCCGCACGGGCACGATCACGTTCACGGCGGTGCCGGTTGCCTCTGGCGGCACGACTTACACTACCGCAGACGGCTTGTGGCGCATCCCTGTCCTTAATCCGGGAGAATCAAAAACGCTGGTGATAAAGGGCATCCCCAACACGGTGGGCCGCCTGAACCTGGGCGGGCAGAAGGTGTCGCAGGATCAGTATGACCCGAACACGCAGAACGACAAAGCGATAGTGTTTCTGAAAGTGGTGCCCGTGGCAGACCTGCAGGTAACCAACGCAGTGGCGGCCGGGCCTTATTACAATGGCCAGCCCGCCACCTTCACGGTGCAAGTGCTTAACAACGGCCCCGACGCCGCGACAGGCGTAACGGTACTGGACAAGCTGCCTGCCGGGCTGAGCCTTGTTAGCTATACCACCGATGCCGGCACGTATGATGCCGCCACCGGGGTATGGAGCCTGGGCACAGACCTGCTGCCGGGAAGCGCGAACAAAAAAACGCTTACCCTTACCGTTAAGCCGACGGCTGCCGCCAGTTATACCACCACGGCATCTGTTAACACCGCGAACGAGTATGACAGCAACAACGCCAACAACAGCCAGTCGGCAAGCCTGCAGGCCAATGCTTCCGCTGATATTTCCGTTGCCAGCACGCTGCAGGCAGGGCCATACTACATTGGCGGGAAGTACACAGTGACCGTTACGGCCAAAAACCTGGGCCCAGACGCCGCCACGGGCGTGGCGCTGCAAAACATGCTGTCGGCCGGGCTGAAACTGGTGGCGGGCAGCGAGGCGCCGGAGGCAGGCACCAGCTTCGACGCTGCGACCGGCGTGTGGACTGTGGGCGGGCTCAGCCTAAACCAAACCCGTACGCTCACTTTTCAGGTAACGCCAACCTCGTCGGGCACGCAAACGAGCACCGCCTACAAAACAGCCGGGAATGAGCACGACGTGAACGGGGGCAATACCGCCAACGGCAACAACACGGCAAGCGTCAGCCTTACCCCGACTGACAGGCCCGCTGCTCTGCAGCAGCTCGTGACAGGCAGGCACTACCTGGCATTCGCGACGGGCGAGGCCATCGCCACATTCACAGACCCGGACGGGGCGATTGAGAACGCAGCGATCGTGGGGGGCACGTTGCCTGCGGGCACAGAGCTGCGCCCGAACGGAACCCTGCTGGTGAGAGACAAGCACCTGCTGAAGCCCGGCAGCTACTCGCTCACTATCGAAACGGTGGATGAGGCGGGTGGCAAGACCCAAACGGTTGTGAATTTCACCATCAGCCAGGACTGGGACAACGACGGCGTGAATGACCGCGACGACATAGACGACAACAACGACGGCATCACCGATGTGATTTCCGGAAACGGCGTGGACCCCCTTGGCGATGCCGACAACGACGGTGACCTGAACTACCACGACCTGGATTTCGTGCACCCGGTATACGGCGCGTACCGCGATCAGAACAACGATGGCATCAACGACGTGTTCGACCTGGACATGGACGGCCGCATCAACTCGCTGGACGCTGACATGGACGGAGACGGGATCACCAACGTGCTGGAGGCAAACGGCGGCAAAGTGCCCGCCGGCGGAATTTACAGTGCAAACAGTGGCACCATCACGGGGGCAGTGAGCGGCAACGGCATGCCGGTAGCGGCGCAAACCGAAAATAACAGCGGCGTGACTATCTTTGCCATGCCAGACACTGATGAAGACACCTTCAAGGATTTTCTGGACCTCGATGCGGACAACGACGGGATACTGGACAACGTGGAGGGGCAGTCAACGGCAGGCTTCATCAACAAGGCGCAGGTAGACACAGACCGGGACGGTATAAACGATGCCTACGACCCAGACAACGGGGGCAAGGCGATCACACCCGTGGACACCGACGCAGACGGCGTGCCCGACTACCTCGACCTGGACAGCGACGATGACCTGACGCCTGACTTTGAAGAGGCCTTCGACGACGACCAGGACGGTACGTCCCTGAACGACATGGTGGCCCGGGCAGAGCGGTTCGAGGCCGGTATGGCCAAAGGGTATTATACCCCCCAGGACACTAACAAAAACAAGACACCGGACTGGCTGGAGAAGCAAAGCAACAGGCTGGCGTACCTGAGCCCTAGCAGCGCGCATTACTACGATTCCAACAACGACGGCGTGGTGGACCTGCTGGACACAAACACAGGGGGGAGGCCGGCGGCGCTTCAGAAAAACGAGCGCAACGAGTACAGTTTCCGCGACGCGCAGACTGTAACGCCGCTGCCGGTCACGCTAGTGAAGTTCGCGGCCAAATCCGGCAGTCAGGGCGTGCTCCTCACCTGGGCAACGGCCAGCGAGAAAGACAGCGACCACTTTGTCGTGGAGCGCAGCACAGACGGCAAGAACTTTGTGGTGGCGGGCACCGTGAAAAGCGCCGGAAACAGCACAACCCTGCTGCACTACTCGCTGCCCGACGCGGCGACCCCTGCCGGCACAGTATACTACCGCCTGAAGCAGGTAGATGAAAACGGCACTTTTGCATACAGTGGCATTATCTTTGTTTCCGTTGCGCATGCCGGGAAAGCCCCGGAGCCTAAGGCGATAATATACCCTAACCCGACAGACGGTATAGCTACCCTGAACATGGGGCATCTGCCAGCGGGCAGGTATAACGTCTCGGTTATCGGGATGGATGGGCGCACGCTGCAGCAGTTGGAGCTGAACAGCGGTATCGAGCAGCGAATAGACGTGAGCAGCCTGCCACGCGGCAAGTATGTGCTGCGCATTCAGGGAACAGGTGTATGGCAGGGCATTAGCTTCATCCGCAACTAAGCCTTGCGCCTGCTGCACCCCACATTTCGGGAGGGAGTGAGGGGGAGTTAAAGCGATCTGTTTTGCCTTGGCGAGCCGCTACTTGCAAAGGCAAGTGCCAACAGCTACTCTGGGTCTGGAAGGGGCTCGGAGTAGCTGTTTTTTTGGCTTGCATGCCCCGCCCTGGCATGCGGCAGAAAGCGCACGGGTTGTGGCAGCGGTAAACTTACAGTGAATAGTACAGGCATATTTAGTAAATTTGCGATAACCTAATCTTAAAAATGACACGCGAACTAATAAACGCATTTGGGCGGGTATACCTCACGATTGAAGTGGATAAAACTAACAAATGGGTCCATGTGAATTGGATGGGGTATCTGACAGCTGAAAACATTAAAACAGGCGCTGCGGCCTATACCGCAGAACTGGCGAATGCGGGGTATACCTGCGTGCTGAACGACACACGCCTTATCGTGGGCTCCTGGGGGCATTCGCTGGAATGGGTGCTGGAGGAGTGGGCTCCGCAGGCGGCCAGAGCCGGCCTGAAGCACTTCGCCATGATCACCACGCCCGAGTCATTTGCGGAGTCCACCGCGATGGAGTTTTACCAGAACTCCATCGCATTTGAGGTGAAGACGTTTGATGACATGGGAACCGCGAAAAGCTGGCTTCAACAATTCTCGGTTCCGTTAGGGCAGTAGCCTGTAGCGTGGTGGCGGCCCTTCCTGTCTCTTTGCGGAGGCAGCGTATTCCTGTGAGGGCCGCCACCTGGGCCTGTTCCATACCCTATACCAAGCCAGCACGCGGCAGCCGCTTCCGGTTGGCCCCTGCCTGGCCATAAAACCGCACCACGCCCCCTGCATTTTATACCGTGCCTGCCGGCACCGCATTTCTTTGGGCGCTTGCGCAACGTGCTGGCGCACCCGTAGGCCAGCCAGGCCCGCAGGCAACATGGGGCGTACACTGAAGGGCTGCCTAGGCCTGACGTACAAATTTATTTTCCGTCCTTTTCCAGTGCAAATTTTCGAGGCTCTCCGCCTGCTTTTTCCAGTAAAAGCAACTGTATACGAACACTATTCTCTCCCCAGACTTTATTTTTAGAGAACGCTTCTAAATGCAATTTGCAAAGCGTCAGTACGTTAAATATTCAGGCGTGATAAAATATAAAGTTACTTTGTAACCTTTTTAAGGTTTCAACAATAAAGTGGGGTGAAGCGCTGCCGCTGGCAAGCCTTTGCTGGCACGCGTAATTTTATATCTTTGCTATGACGTTATCCGGTTCGTGCATTGCAGCACCCGAACAACTGCTTTTAACCATGTAATATATAGATAGCGTAATACTCTTGGAGATACGAAGCCTATAGTTCACCCTTAACTGCAACCTAATGCACTTTCTTATACAAAGGCACTTATACATCTGCAGCCTGCTGCTGTGCTTTCTGTTTTTGGGCACGAGGCAGGCGTATGCCCAAGGCACCGTCTCCTGCACCGTTTCGATTGAGTCGGCGCAGGCCTCCAACATTTGCCAGGGCGAGAGCATCACCCTCACCGCCAGGCCCGGCAATAACTTCACCCCGGATACGCACCAGTGGTTTCTTGATGGAAGCGCAATCACCGGGGCCACCTCCTCCACCTATACATCCAATGTGCCGGGCACCTATACCGTGGAGGTTACCGGGCCCAGTTGCACCGGCACAATCACGTCGGGCCAGTTCTCGGTGGTGCAAGACCCCACGCCGGGCCGCCCCACGCTCAGCGTGACGCCCACCGGGGCCATCTGCTCCGGCACGCAGCTCACGTTTAACGTGCCAAACGGTGACCCGGACGTGATCTATGTATGGGACTTCGGCAACGGCAACTCGGCATCCACGACAGGCACTGATCCGATCACGCAGATGTATGACTCTACCGGAATAGGCACTGCCTCCTTCACGGTACAAGTGTTTGGCGTAAGCAGGAAGGGCTGCGCCTCCGATACCGTCAGCCAGACCATCAACGTGAAGCAGAAGCCCATCGTGGCTTTCACCGAAGCGAACGACTTCCAGATCTGCCTGCCCGACACCGTGGCACCCGCCGACACGGCCATCTTCGCCACCATCACCAATACCACCCAGGAGCCCTACCTCGGCGACATTGCCCGCTACATTGTGGATTGGGGCAACGGGGAAACCAAATCATACCTCAACAGCGACTTCCCGATTAAAAACCCGACCGCCTACGATACGCTGGGTAACTACCCGATCAAGATCCAGGCGGTGAACAAAAACGGCTGCGCGGCGGAGTTTACGCAGGTGTACAAACTGAGCCAGGAGCCCAAGGCAAACTTCACCATCGACAAGAAGGAGCGCCTGGAAGAAGCCCAGATGCCACCCTGCGTGCCCGTGGTGGTTACGCCCGCCGACAGCTCCACGGGAGGCAACCTGTCCTATACATGGTCGGTGCAGCCAGATCAGGGGTATACCCTGCAGTCCGGCTCGCTGGATGCCGCAGACCCGGTGTTTATCTTTAATGAGTCCGGGGTATATAATATCGAGCTGGTGGTGGAGAACGGCTGCGGCACCGACACCACCTCACAGAGCATCGTGGTTGGCTGGCCACAGGTGCAGATCCCGTCGAGCGTGACCGAGTGCGGCCCCACCACTATTGACTACAGCAGCAGTGGCGCTGGCGGCGGAGGCGGCGCTCCAGGGGGCGGTGGCTTGATGATCGACAAGAACCTGGGCGAGAACGTGACCGTGACCATCACCATCACCGGCCCGACCAGCACCACCCGAACGTTCAACTCCGACACCTTCCAGTTTGCGTACGACTTTACCCGGCCCGGCACCTATACCGTGGCGGTAGAGGCCGTGAACGAGTGCGGCAGCTCCAACGCCATCTACCAGGGGCAGCCCGCCCCCACGCAGGAGGTGGTGATTCTGCAGCAGCCGGCCGCGCCTACCATACAGGCCCCGGGTGCCGTCTGCGCCGGCGAATCGGTAACGCTCACGCCGTCCGGCCCCGGCCCGATATACGCCTGGTTTGAGTCTGAGGCTCCCGCTGCCATACCTGTGGCTGTGGGCCCTTCGTTCACCACGCCGTCGCTCTCCGATGACATCACGTATTACGTGGCCGCCATAGACACCGCAAACAACATCCAGTGCATCGGCCCAAAAACACCTGTTGCCATCGACGTGGTGCCGGGCATCACCAACAACACCATTGAAGGGGAGCCGGCGCGCAACGTCTGCAAAGGCGAAACGCCCGCCGAGCTTACCGGCAGCACGCCGGAGGGCGGCGACACCAGCGTGCCCTACAGCTATACCTGGCAGTTGAGCACCACCGGCCCGAGTGCCGGGTTTACCGATGCGCCGGGCGTGAACAACACGATCAACTATACCCCCACCGCGGCTGTGACGACCAACACGTGGTTCCGGCGCCTGGTGCTCTCCGGCAACTGCAACACCGACTCCAGCAACGTGGTCGCCATCATTGCGGTGGACCCGGTGCCTGCCAGCGCCAACACCATCAGCCCGGCCCAGGAAATATGCGAGGGCGACACCCCGGCCCCGCTGATCGGCTCGCGGCCTACCGGCGGTGCCGGAGGGCCTTATACCTACCTCTGGGAAATCAGCACGGAGGGACCGGCGGCGGGCTTTGTGGCCGCACCGGGCGCGAACAACACCGAGAACTATACCTTCCCGGCAGGGGCCCTGAACCAACCCGAGACCTGGGTGCGCCGCGCCGTGACGTCAGGGGGCTGCACCGCTTACTCTGAGCCGATCAAGATCACCGTCTTCCCGGCCATTGCCAACAACACCATCGGCAACGATCAGGAGGTATGCACCGGCACAGCGCCCGTGGCCCTCACCGGGTCGGCCCCGACGGGCGGCAACGGCACTTATACCTACCTCTGGGAAAGCAGCACGGCAGGCCCGGACAGAGGGTTTGCCGCGGCCGCGGGCACCAACACCGGCCAGAGCTATACCCCGGGCAACATCGCCCAGACCACCTTTTACCGCCGCGTGGTAACGGCAGGAGACTGTACGCCGAACACAAGCGAGGTGGTGACGATAGAGGTGAACGAGGGCATCCAGAACAACAGCATCACCGCCGATCAGCCTGCCGTGT
The DNA here is from genome assembly GCF_022601975.1 of Pontibacter sp. E15-1. Classification (GTDB taxonomy): domain Bacteria; phylum Bacteroidota; class Bacteroidia; order Cytophagales; family Hymenobacteraceae; genus Pontibacter. The sequence continues at coordinate 238,823 of NZ_JAKVIR010000003.1, read as the reverse complement.
GCGCCAGCCAGACCACAGTGACGTTCCGGGGCAGCACCCCGACGGGCGGCACCGGCACCTATACCTACCTTTGGGAGAGCAGCACAAGCGGCCCGACAGCGGGCTTTAACCCGGCTGCCGGCACCAATGATGGCATCAACTATACCTCGCCCACGCTTACCCAGAACACCTGGTTCAGGCGGGTGGTCAGTTCCGAGGGATGCTCCAGGGCATCGGAGGCTATCGAGATAACCGTGAATCCGCTGCCCGAAAACCCGGTGCTGGCAACACGCGATGCCAGGGCCTGCCCGGACGGGTCGGCAACGCTGGAAGTGACAAACGCGAACGGCAACACCATCGAGTGGTATACCGCACCCACCGGCGGGGCACCCATATTTGTGGGGCCGATCTTTACCACGCCTAGCCTGCAGCAGACCACTACCTATTATGCCCAGGCCGTGAACGCGAATACATGTATGAGTGCGGCGCGCACCGAGGTGACGGTGACCATTGTGGAGCCCGTGGCCGACGCTGGCGAGGATGTGACCATCATACAGGGCCGCACGGCGGAGTTGCGGGCAACTGGCGGCGTGACGTACCTGTGGGAACCGGCCGAGGGGCTGAACAACCCGACGCTGGCACGGCCGATCGCCTCGCCACAAGAGACCACCACCTATACCGTGACCGTAACCACGGCAGAGGGCTGTACCGCCACCGACGAGGTGACCGTGACCGTGATCCCGGCCATAACCGTGCCCAACGCCTTTACCCCCAACCGCGATCAGGTGAACGAAACCTGGGAGATCGAGAACCACGAGAACTACCCCGAGATGCGCGTGGAGGTGTTTAACCGGTGGGGCAACAGGATCTTCAGCTCCTCGGCAGGGTATAACGTGCCCTGGGACGGCACCTACAACGGCGAAGTGCTGCCGGTGGCAACCTATTACTATATCATTTACCTCAACAGTACCGAAAAGCCGATTTCCGGGAACGTGACCATCATCCGCTGATTTTATGAAGAAGCCGCTTCTACTGATCCTCTTTTTTGCAGCGCTGAGCATGCAGGCGATGGCACAGCAACGCCCGCAGTATAGCCAGTACATGCTCAATAATTTCCTGCTCAACCCCGCCATCACCGGCATCGAGGACTACGCCGATGTGCGGGTGAGCCACCGGCGGCAGTGGGTGGGTATCGACGGGGGCCCGGTCACCTCGTACGTGACGGCGCACACGCCGCTCAACAAAGGTGCCTCCGGCAACAAGTACCACCGGGCGCTGGCCCACCATGGGGTGGGTGTTGGGTTCCATACCGATAAAACGGGGCCGCTGCGCAGGTCGGGGCTCAATTTCTCCTATGCCTACCATCTGCCGCTCACCACCACGCTCAACGTGTCGGCGGGCGCCTCGGCGGGCCTTATCCGGAACTCCGTAAACTCGGCAGAGCTGGAGTTTACCAACCCCAACGACCCGCTGATGGGCGGCGGCAGCATCAACAACAGCCTGTTCGACCTGAACCTGGGGTTGTGGGTGTATACCCGCAACTTCTCCGTGGGCATCTCGGGGGCGCAATTGCTGGAAGACGTGGGGAGCTTTCAGCCGGTGGAGAACAGGGAAGCCACCTTCGGGCTGCAGCGGCACTACTTCCTGACGGGCAGTTACCGCTTCGAGCCGACAGAGCAGCTGGATGTGATCCCGTCGGTCATGCTGAAGCTGGCAGACCCAAGCCCGCTCTCGATTGACGCCAGCGTGCGCGTGCTCTACGACGAGCGCTTCTGGGTAGGGGCCTCCTACCGCCACAACGATGCCATCGTGGGTATGTTTGGCGTGTACGTGAGCCCGCTGCTGGATATCTCTTACTCCTACGACGCGACTACCTCCACCCTGAACCGGGTGAGCGCCGGCACGCACGAAGTGGTGGTAGGCTTCAAGTTGCTGAACAAGCGCCGGATTATTTGTCCGCAATGGGTATGGTAGTCCGCTGGCACCGCTAAAACCTTCTCATTCTCCTTTGCGCCGCCGCAGTTCCTCCACATGAGGAGCTGCGGCGGTTTTTTTTGCCCTCCCAAATACAAATTCTATACTGGTTCTGATATTATCTTTGAATAACCCAATTTTAAGGTATTTATAAAGGCAATGTTTTCAGCAATAAGTTTGATAATTTGAAGCATATATATTTATTTATAACTATTATTGCATAAGAATTCTTTTACCTAAAAAGTGAAAGTTCTCAAAATAGATTGTGTGGCACTTAAATAGATGCTATTATCACCTGCAGGCATAGCAGGTATAGAAAATAGCACAATAGGCATACATTTATTTACATAACACGTGGCTTTCTTTTGACAAAGCCTGCTTTTTTCAGAAACCGGGAGCGGGTAAGTAATTGATAATATTCAATATGCTGAAATTGGCCACGAAGTGTGTTCTCTTAAAATAGAGTTCCGATATAAAGAACATATAGAATAATAGTTGATGCGTAGCATTTTACAAAAAGTCATATTTCTGGTGCTTGGCTTTTGCATGGTGGCTCGTGTTGCTTTTCCCCAAAGCGCCCCGGCGCTCGGGCCGGTGTACGAGTTCAGTGCGCTGGCGTCGAAGAAAGTGCTGAGCGAAGGACGGACCGTGGTGCATGCGAGTGTAGGCACTTCCGATGGCCCGATAGAGGGCTTTCCGCCCGGTGAGATCAGGAGAGAAAAGCACGAGCGGGACGCCTTTGCCAAACAAGCCGTTGCGCAGGCACTGGATGTGCAGGCCTTTCTGGCCAGCCAGGTGCCCACGGCTACGCTGGGCGGCGGCAGCCTGTCCGGAAAAACGATCATGCCAGGGGTATACCGCATCACCGATGAAGCCACTCTGACAGGCAAGCTAACCTTCAACGGGGATGGGGAAGACAACCCGCTGATCATCATTCAGGTGGACGGCGACCTTGAGATTCAGCGCACTGACTATGAGATGCTCAACGGGGCAGGCGGCATCAACCTGTTCTGGGTGGTGGATGGCGACGTGAAGGTGAGCAGAGGAGCCTCGGCGCTGGGGAACATCTTCGCCACCGGCAACATCCAGCTCAACGACGGGGCGCAGCTGCAGGGCCGCCTGATCGCGCCGCAGGGCGAGATTAAGATCATCAACAGCGTGCTCAGCTTTCCGGCCGACCTGGAAGTGAAACTCAGCAAAACACCGGGTTCCAAAGGCACCAGCATCTACAATTTCGGCGAAACGATCACCTATACCATCACCGTCCGGAACAACGGGCCGGTAAACGAAAACGGCGTAGTGGTGGATGGCATCCAGTTTACTGGCGAGCTGCTGAGCGCTACCTCCTCGCTGGCAGGCGCCACCTTCAGCGGCGGCAAATGGACAATAGGCAACCTGGCCTACAAAGAGACAGCCACCCTGACCATCACCGCCCGGATCAACATAACGGGCTCAGGGTATATGCGGGCGCTGGTGTATGGGTTTGGCATTGACGAGATTCGGACCAACAATACCGCCGACCTTAACTTCTGTGTGCTCCTCACGGAGATTGGCTCGATAACCGGGCCGCGCGATGTGTGCAAGAGTGAGCGCTACATCTACAGCATCGCCCCGGTAGAGGGGGCCACTCGCTATACCTGGAATGTGCCTTCGGGCTGGAGTTATACCATACTGGAGCCCACGAGCATCCAGGTGACAGCTGGCGCTAACGCAGGCTTTGTAAAGGTAACCGCCAGCAACACCTGCGGCGAGGGACCCGCCAGATCCTTTGAAGTGACCAGCCAGGACGCTCCGCCCGCAAAGCCCCTGCCGATCAGCGGGCCCGGTGAGCTTTGCGGTCAGCAATCAGGGCTTGCCTACAGCATTGCCCCCGTGGCGAACGCCACCAGCTATACCTGGACAGTGCCGGAAGGCTGGAAAGTGATAACAGGGCAGGGCACCACGGAAATAACAGTGAACACGGCCGGAAACGGTGGCGAGATAAGCGTGCAGCCCGCCAACTCCTGCGGCACCGGCCACGCGCAGGCACGGAATGTTTCCATCTATGACGGTGTGCCCGCCGCCCCGGCCGCAATCCGGGGTGCCGCTCAGGGCTGCGTAGGCACGATAATCAGCTATGAGGTAGATGCAGTGGCGGGCGCGGGCGCTGACGGTTATACCTGGCGCGTGCCTTCAGGCTGGACTATCACAGCAGGTCAGGGCACCCGCAAAATAACAGTTAAGGTAGGTTCTGGCACCGGCGATATTGCGGTGCAGGCAGCGAGCTCCTGCGGCATGGGCCCCGCCGCCACCCTGGCGGTGCAGCCTGTTACCGCCGCCCCTGCGGCGCCTGGCCCCATCACGGGCGCCCCCCTGGCCTGTGCCGTGGAAAAAGGACTTGTCTACAGTGTCTCGCCGGTGGCAACCGCCCTCAGCTACGACTGGCGTTTTCCGGCTGGTTGGGAAATCATATCGGGAGCTGGCACAAACCAGGTGACCGTGAATGCCAGTGGCACTGGCGGCGAAGTGTCCGTGGCTACCCTGAACAGCTGCGATGCCAGCGCCAGAACCACCATGACGGTGCAAGCGACGCTAAACGCCCCCGCTGCGCCGGAGGCGATTACAGGCGTGCAGTTTGGCTGTGCGAGCAGCAGTGGCACATATAGTATAGTTGCTGTGAGCGGTGCCTCAAGCTATGTCTGGACCGTGCCAGCTGGCTGGAGCATTACCGATGGCCAGGGCAGCACCAGCATCCAGGTGACGGTGGGCACCGGCACGGGCAGCGTTACCGTGAAAGCCGTTAATGCCTGCGGTGCGGGCCCTGAGAAAACCTTGTCGGTAACGCCTGTATCCGGGGCACCAGCGGGAGTACAGCTATCAGAGGCAAACAGCAGCGTATGCGTGGGCGCCACCTTCACGGTGGAGGCGCTTCAGGCAGAGCGCGTAGAGGCCTATACCTGGCAAGTGCCGTCTGGCTGGGCCATCGTCTCGGGGCAGGGCACGGCGCAACTTACCGTGAAGGCAAACAGTGCCAGCGGAACCGTGCGCCTCACGGCATCCAACGGCTGCGGCGAACGGAAAGTGAGCAAGGAAATCGTGGTTTCTACGCTGCCGCCAGCCACGCCGGGCCCGATCACGGGAACAGCCGCTGCCTGCGAAAGCAGCATCCAGACCTACAGCATTGCCGCAGTGAGCGGTGCCACCTCCTATACCTGGGCCGTGCCAACCGGCTGGTCCATTCTGAAAGGACAGGGAACCACAGCCATAGAGGTGAGAGCAGGCAACACCACTGGCAACGTGACCGTGACAACCGCCAACGGATGCGGCAACAGCAGCCAGAGTGCGGTGCTTGCCGTAGCCCCCACAAGCGGCGTGCCGGGAGCCATAGCAGCCATTAAAGCCCCTCAAAGCGGTTTTTGCCAGGGCACGGCCAACCTTTCCTACAGCGTAGCCTCCGTTTCCAAGGCCACAACATACGTCTGGACGGTGCCGGCAGGCTGGAGCATCACTTCCGGTCAGGGCACTTCCAGCATCCTCGTTAAAGCGGGCAACACTGCCGGCGACATCACGGTAACCGCCGCCAACGACTGCGGGGCAGGCAACACCAAAGCCATTCAGGCTGCGCCCCAGACCTTGCCCGTGGCTCCCGTGCTGACCGCCGGCCCTCGGGACCCGTGCCTCGGCTCCAGCACCACGTATGCCGTTTCGGGCACTGGCGGCATCGATGCCTATGTATGGGAAGTGCCAGCCGGGTGGGAGATCGTGAGTGGCCAGGGCACTGCCTCGATTGAGGTGAAAGTGACACGCACCGCCGGTCAGGTGAAAGTGACGGCGAGCAACAGCTGCGGCGGCAGCAGCGTGACGGCGCTGGACGTAACCCCAGCTGAAGGGGTGCCTGCCGCGCCGGGTGCCGTGCAAGGGCCCGCAACGGTATGCACAGGCAGTCCGGTCAGTTACAGGGTTTCTTCTGCCAGCAGCGCCGTGGCCTATACCTGGAGCGTGCCCACAGGCTGGGCCATCACGGCAGGGCAGGGCAGTGCTGAGATAACCGTGGTAGCCGGAACCGGCGCCGGAACCGTGGCTGTGGCTGCTGTCAGTGGCTGCGGTGGCAGCCAGAAAACGTCCATGGAGGTGCGTGCCGTGCCTGTAGCAACACCATCCCCCATCCTCGACCGCAGCACGCCTTGTGCCGGACTGGTATATGAGGTAGAGGCGGTAACCGGAGCCACGGCGTATGTCTGGGCGGTGCCGGTTGGCTGGACCATCACGGCGGGCCAGGGCACCCCCAGGATTGCAGTGACGCCCGGTGACGGCACGGGCACCATCAGCCTGACAGTGGGCAACGGCACCTGCAACAGCGGGGCTATCAGTATCACGCCAGACAAAGAGCTCGCGAAAACAGAGCTGTCGTTCCCGAACGTGTTCTCCCCCAACAACGACGGCAACAACGACACCTGGGTGATCCGGAACATCCAGAACTACCCTAAGAACGAACTGACCGTGTTGAACCGCTGGGGCAACGAGGTATACAAGGCCAAAGGATACCAGAACAGCTGGCACGGCGACAACCTGAGCGAGGGCACTTACTTTTATGTGGCCCGCGTGCAGCTGTGCGATGGGGGGGAGCAGGTTTTCAAAGGATTTGTGACGATAGTGAGGTAAGCAGATGGGCAAGCATGTGAATAAGCGAACGATTTTACTTTTATTGTTGGGGCTGGCGACGGCCCCGGCAGCGGTGGCACAGCAGGCACCGCAGTACAGCCAGTATATTTTCAACGAGCTGGTGATTAACCCTGCCTACGCAGGAAGCAAGCAGATCCTGAACATCAACGCGACGTACCGCAACCAGTGGACGGGCTTTGAGGGGGCCCCGACCACCCAGACCATCAGCATCGACGGGCCGGGCTACAGCAAGCGGCTGGGCTGGGGGCTGCACCTGGTAAACGACGAGATTGGAGTGCAGCGGCAGACGGGGGCTTTCCTGAACGCCGCCACCCGCGTGAGCCTGGACCGCTATTCGACCCTTTCGCTGGGGATGGCAGTGGGCGCCCTGCAGTATACCCTCGACGGCTCCCGACTGCAGCCCGGCAGCGACACGCCGGACATGGCAGTGCCCCAAACACGCGTCTCCCAGATTCTCCCGGACCTGAAAGTAGGGCTCTTCTTTAACACGGAGCGCTATTACGCCGGATTTTCGGCCGCCAGCCTGTTCCCCTTCAAAGACAGCAACACCGAGATCGCCACGCCGCGCCGCCACTACTTTCTGTCTACGGGCTACCTGTTCGACCTGAACCGGAACGTGCGCCTGAAGCCGAGCATCCTGATAAAGGAAGACTTCCGGAGCCCCACCAGCATCGACCTGAACGCTTTTCTGCTGTTCTACAACCGCATCTGGGCGGGCACCTCGTACCGCACCGCCATGCCCATGTTCACGAAGCAGGAGATGAAGCAGCTCGACAAGCGGAACGCGCTGGCCGTGATGGCGCAGGTATACGTGACGCAGAAGTTCCGGGTGGGCTATTCCTACGACATCAGCCTGACGGCGCTCCGGAACTACGGAAGCCACGAGGTGTCGCTCGGCTACACGTTCCTGCAGAAGAAATACGGGCGCATCCTGACGCCCCGCAACCTATAACCGCTACAGCGCACGCTTTATGAGAATCCGTATTACCCTTCCGCTGTTGCTGCTTTGGCTGATATTTGGGGTGCCTGTGGCGGTGCGCGCCCAGGACATGAAGCAGGCGGACAAGTACTTTCAGAATTTCGAGTTCAGTCTGGCCCTCGAGGCCTATAAGGCCATCCTGGAGAAAGGAGAGCCCAACCTGACGGTGGTGCAGCGCATCGCCGACAGCTACCGCATCCTCAACAACAGCAAAGAGGCCGAGTTCTGGTATGCGCAGGCCACCACCTTCCCTGAGGCCGACCCCGCCAACACCTTCCTCTACGCCGAGTCCGCAAAGCGCAACGCCAACTACGGCAAGGCAAAGCAGCTCTTCCAGGACTATGGCCGCAAAGTGCCGGCGCAGGCCACGCTGGCGCTCCGCATGGCTGCCTCCTGCGACACCGCCCTGCACTGGATGCAGCGGCCGGAGCCGTTCGACGTAAAGCCGCAGCGGAGCCTGAACAGCACAGGAGCCGATTTCAGCCCCGTAAAACTGGCTGAGGGCCTGCTCTTCGCCTCCGACAGGCTCACGGTGGATAAGAAGCGGCAAACGGAGCGCAGCAACTGGACGGGCAACGGCTACATCCAGCTATACATCGCCAAGGCCACCTCCGACAGCACGTATGCCGCGCCTGTGCCGCTGCCCGCCTCCGTAAACACCGCCTACCACAACGGCCCAGCTGTTTTTCTGGAGAAAGAGCAGACGCTCTACTTTACCCGCACGCAGGTAGTGAAAAGCAGCGGCGGCCGCGCCAACTCCGACCCGACCAGTTGGTTTAAGGGCAGCGACAACGGCACCCATACCAACCGCCACGGTCTTTATACCGCCGTGCGCAAAGGCGATAAGTGGGACAATGTGAAAGCCTTCAAGTACAACAGCACCAGTGAGTTCTCTATCGGCCACCCGGCCATCACCCCGGATGGGCAGGTGCTGTATTTTGTGTCTGACATGCCGGGAGGTTTCGGCGAGACGGATGTATACTACTGTGAGCGCCAGCCCGACGGTTCCTGGGGCGAGCCCGTGAACGCGGGCAGCGCCATCAACACCAGCGGGCGCGAGAGTTTCCCCAGCCTGAGCGCGGGCGGTACCCTGTACTTCTCCTCCGACGGGCACCTGGGGATGGGCGGTCTGGACATCTTTAAAGCTATCGGGGCGCACAAGGCATGGACGGGAGTGGAGAACCTGAAGTACCCGCTCAACACCTCGCACGACGATTTTGGCATCCTGGCCGACAGCGCGGGCACCAGGGGCATGCTTTCCTCGGGCCGCATGGGGCAAAGCAGTTCCGACGAAATCTTTACGTTTGAGGAATACCACGTGCCCTGCACGCTGATCGGGCGCACCGTGGAGCGCTTCGCCGTTGCGGGCACCTCCCGAAAAAAGGAGGAACCGGTAGCGCGCGTGCTGCTACAACTGACCGAGGAGGGCGGCGGGACCCCGCTCGAAGTATACTCCGACAGCAACGGCGACTTCGCTTTTCAGGTGAAGGCGGGGATCAGCTATGTTATCCGGGGCTCCAAGCCAGAGTACCTGACCCAGACGCGGAGCCTCACGCCCGACTGCCGCTTCAACACAGACTCGCTGAAGGTGGAGATGGTGTTTAACCGCAGCACGCCCAACAAGCCCATCGTGCTCGATAATATCTTTTACGACCTCGACAAATACAACATCCGGCCGGACGCCGCCAGAGAGCTGGACCAACTGGTGCAGATGCTGAACGATAACCCAGAAATTCGCATCGAGCTGAGCTCCCACACCGACAGCCGCCAGTCTGACCGCTACAACGAGATGCTCTCGCAACTCCGGGCGCAGGCCGCCTCAGACTATGTCGTGTCCAGGGGTATAGACCGGGATCGGCTCAAGGCCAAAGGCTACGGCGAGACGCGGCTCATCAACCGCTGCAAAGACGGCGTGTCCTGCTCCGAAACAGAGCACCAGGAAAACCGCCGCACCGAGTTCAAAATTCTGAGGTAACACCCGTCCCATACCCCCGACCTGACCTGACCTCACAGTGTCCGAAGGTCCTGTGAGTGTCTGGGAATGCAGTGCCCGAGAATATCAACATCTGAGAATGCAGTGCCTGAGAAGACCAGTGCCCGAGAATATCAGTATCCGGGAAGTTCAGCTATCCGGGAAGGCCAATATCCAGAAAGATCAGAACTTTTCCTCCAGCCACAAAAAGCCGCTGCTTAGCACAAACAGCAGGAAGAACCACAGGAGTGGCAGGGGCTTTTGGGTATAGGCAATGGCGCCATCGGCTGTAGGGGAAGCCTGCTGCTGTGCCAGGAAAGCCTGCGTTTCCTGCCGCCTCGCCTGCAAATCTGCGAAAACCCAGTCGGAAGTATCCTGCACAAAAAAGAAATAAGGCGCGGTATCCGGTGCCTGGGCGCGGTGCCAGCCACTGCGGTGGGGCCGGAAGGTGCCGCTGAACTGCGCAGGTTGCACCGGGTTTTGCGCCAGCGGCAAGTCTACCGTGGACGAGTCGGCAAGGCGCATGACGGTGGCGGCTGGCAAGGCAGGGTATGGAGTGGTATAATCAGTGAATGTGAGTGTGAGAGGCTGATTAGGCTGCGGCACCTGCGGGTCCGAGAGCTGCCAGAACCTGTCCTGCACCTCCTGCCGCGCCACCCCCGACAGCAAACTAGCCCAATAGCTGGCGTATACCGCTTGCTGCCCCTCCAGTTGCCACGGAAACGTTTGGGGCACCAGGCTGAGCGCCACCTTTCCCCAACCCGCCCGCTTTGCCGCCGCTAACAGTTGGCCCGGTTGCCCGGCCACCAGACCCGTAACCGCTGTCGTGCGCACCAGGGAATAAGGTGCGGCGGTGACGGAGGCGGGAGCGTTGTCGGCCCAGGAGGCGCGGGTGCTGCGCGCGTCCTGACGGGAGCGTCGTTCCATCTGAAACGAGGTAAAGAAAGCCGTACTGCGTTGGGTGGCAGGGGCATTAGAGATGGTGAGCACACCCAGCCCCTCCTCGGTTACGGCACGCTGCAGGGTGGCCCGCTCTGTGGCAGATAGCAGCTGTAATGCCTGTGGCTCCGTGAGCACGACGTCAAACTGCTGCAGGAGCTTGGGCGTGAGGCGGTCGAGGCTGGTGCGGGGCATGTTTAGCCACTCTTGTTGGTAGATGCCCTTGCTGACGGCAGTGCGGAGTGCTACCCCGTGCTGTTGCGCCGCTAGGTGATTCTTCAGAAACCGGAACTCGAAGAGCGGCGAAGAGGCCAGCAGCAACACGCCCAGCGCTTTCACGGGCTTTACCTGCACCGGTACCTGCCCCAGCGTATCCGTTGTTCCGCCCGACTTTCGCAGGATGGTATATATAAACTGACCTGTCTGCTTTGGGGTATAGCGCAACCCGAAACGGGTAGTCGTGTCTGCTGTTGCTACTGCCGAGTCCTGTGCCTGTCCAGCCGCCTGTAGGTATAACCTTGCTCCGTTCTTCCCTGCAACTTTATACCTGCCCGATACCTCTACGGCCTCGCCCAGCGTCACGCTTTCGGGCCAATGCACTGCGGCCATACCCTCTGCCTCGGCAGCCAGGTGCGCCTTTACCTGCAGGCCATGCAGTGCCTGAAGTTCAGCCCCTCTTACGCCATACCCCAACAGGTGCACCCGGACAAGGCCCGGCTGTTTTTTCCGCAGCAGGTAAAGGCTTTCCAGGGGCGTGGCCTTGTCGGCGGACGTGCGGTAGCTGTAGACTTCCGGTTTAGCCTGTGCCTGCCCAAGCAGCTGCCGGAGCGTGTCGGGGTTATACCCCTCGGTTAACAGTATGGCGGTGCCGGGGCTGATCGCCTGTTTGGTGGCGGGCGGAAAAACCAGCAGCACCAGACTGGCCACGGCCACGCCACTGGCCAGCAGCCGAGCTGCCAGCCGTTGCCGGTTGGGCCTTCGCCAGGCCAGCCACAGCAGCAGCGCCAGCATAGGAATGGCAAGAAGCCAGGTAAGTTGCATCATGGCAGGTATGGATTAACGCGGAGGCAGGCCAAGCATGGCCCGGAAGTTCTCCTTCCCCTCCGGCAGCTTTTTCAGGTTTTCGATTAAGGTGATGGCGCGGTCTACGCGAAGCTGGGGGTTCTTTACCGCCCCAACGTGGTGCAGCATATAGCGCTGCATGCCGGGCTTGAGCAACAGAAACCGTCTGTTGCCTTCCTCGTCCTGCCGCAGCAGCTCGGCCATCTCGGCGGGGACCTCTGTTCCGTAGGGGCTGTCGTCTTTCTCCAGCGCTACCGCTACAGTGCTGCCCAGCTTAACCTCCAGCTCCTGCATGCGCTTTTTGCTGATGGTGATATAGGCTTTTCCCTCTCCCAGCGCCACCAACCCACACTGGAAAGTGAGCTTGCCGTTTACGGTGCAGTGCAGGCGGCCCGCTTCAAGCGCTTGTGCCACCTCCTTCGGCACCTCCAAATAGTGCATGCCGGGCAGGTGCGTGAGCAGGCCGATGTGGGTTTGGAAGTGTGTCATGCGTTATATTTGATATTATTTTTTTGCTTCTTCTTATTTCTCACGCTGTCATCCTGAAAGGATCTTGCGGCAAGTTGCGTCAGCTTAACCTGCCGGGGAAAGAGGCCCGCTACGGCTGCCAAGTTTCTTTCAGGATGACAAATGAATACAAACGATGATGCCATCGCTGTGATTTCCGTCTCACTCGCCTTTACTTTTTCTGCTGCAGCCTTTCCATATACTCGTGGGCCAATTTGCCTCGCCGTGCCGTTTGCGGCTGCGGGGTTTGCTCTGCTGGTGGCAGCCCTGCCACCCATGCCCGCTCCACTGCGGCCAGGCAGGCAGGGCACAAACGCTTCCCTGCTTTCACTTCCGTGATGACCTGCCGCAAATCCTGCAACGCGCGCAAATTATTCCCCGATCCGTTGCGCAGTGCCTGCCGGGCCAACTCCTGCCCTGCCAGCTCCAGCACCTGCGCGTCCGTCGGTTTATACCTGCCGCTTTGCCGGTAGCGCTCCAGCCAGGCCAGGACCGCCCGGGTATGGGGCAGCTCCGTCTCGTTTTCGATCGTTTGCCGCTCAGCCAGCGGCGTGATCTTGTTCAGTTCCCCCGACAGGCGCAGTTCGGGTTCTTTCAGGGGCGGGGCCTCGAAGCTGGTCTTGGCCACATACGCCCGCTGCGACTGTTGCACCTCCTTCAGCATGCGCAGCGCCTTGTACTCGAAGGGCAGTGCCTCTTTTGGCTTGTGCGTGCGCAGGCGCAGCTCGGCCTCCCACATTTGCGCCAGCGATCCCTTCAGTTTTGCTTTCACGGCAGGCTCAAAAATGGTGGCCTCGTCTTCCTGGTCATGCTTGTGCACATAGGGGTCGAGGAGCGCCTGCGGGTCGTTCTGGTTCTCAAACTCCGGATGGTCGTGCCCGTCTCCGGCAGCGTGCATGGCCTCGTCGTGGCCCTCAGCGCCTTCCGGTATGCCGCCTCCCGGCCCGATGCCCGACGCAGACTCCTCGCCCAGAAACTTGCCGTAGCGCAGGCGCAGCAGCTTCTGGTCCACGCCGATGTTGTTCGAGCGCTCCTCAAAGGCGGCGCGGGAGATGCTTTTCTGTTCCTTCAGCAGCTTTTCGGTGTCGAGGATGATCTGGCGCTGGCTCCGGAAATACTCCGGCACCGGGTTCACGCCCATCGACATGTCAAAGGACGACTCGACGATGGTGGTGTCCTCGATCTGCACAAAATACGTTTCGGAGCGGGTATAGCCGCGGTGGTTGTCCCGTGCCTGCAGGTAAAAATACAGCTCGTCGCCATACGTCATGCCCAGTTGCTTAAGGTCCAGGGTTTTGTTGATGGCAAAGCTGCGGCGGGTGCCTTGCAAGCCAAGGCTGATTTCCTGCTCCCGGAACTTTACCGCCTCCCCCGAGCCCTTGGCCACGGTGGCGACCATGGTTGCCTCCCGGATGCCGTAATCGTCGGAGAACTGGGCGCGCACATTTATGCGCTGCGGCTGGCCAAACAGAATCTCGGTATACTGCTTCGGGTGTTGCACCTGGATGGCCGGTGGCTCGTCCGGGATGATCTCGAGGGTATAAAATGCCGACTGCTGGCCATTAAGGCGAAAGTGGTATACCGCGGGCGAAGAGAAGCTGCGCGCCAGGGTATACACATTCTCCCTGGCCTTCAGGTTAGTCGGGGCTGTTTCGTTTAGCACCAGCTGCAGGGCTTTGGCTGGCCTGTTGGTTCGGATGCGCCAGCTGACGGTGGCCCCCTCCGCTACTTTGAGGTTCAGCCCCTCCGCCATGTAGGTGCGTTTGCCTGTATAAGCAGGCGGCGTGATCGTGATGTCGACTTTCTCAATTACGGTGGCGGTGTCTGCCGCCGGGGCGGGTGCGCCCGGAAAGCTGACCTGTATCTTTTCCGGGGCCTCTTTAGAGGGAATTGGTGCGGCCGGGAGGTATAAAATCCCGGCGGAAAGCGCCAGCGCCAGACCCAGCACCACATACGTGGCGGTGCCGCGGAGGCTAAAGGTCTTTTCTTTCTCCGGATGAAGTTCCTGCAGTTTCCCGGCTACTTTCTGTTGTTGCAGCCGCTCCAGCAGGTTCAGGGAATCGGGGTGGCGGAGCAGCAGCGCGGTGCTGTCTTCCAGCGCCGGGTACTGCCGGTTGAGGTGCCGGGCCACCTGCTGCACGTCCGTTTTCCGGAGGCTGTGCCAGTGCCAGGCCATATACCCTGCCGCCCCCAGCATCAGGGCTGCGGCCGCCCCCGCGAACACAGGCACCTGGCCCCAGGTATGCAGCAGCGCCATACCCAACAGCAGGGCCGCCAGCGCCTGCAGGGCATAGAGCAGCCCCTTCGCCCGCACATACTGCCTACGAATCCGGTGCAACGCCTGAATGCTGTTTTCCAAAGCCATACCTATCCTTTCGCGCGCCTCCCGGCGATAAACCTTTCGATCAAAAATAAGACAAAAGCCGCTAACACAACCCATGGCAACAGCTTCTCTTGCTGCGCCACCGGGGCTTTTTGCGCGGTTACAGCCGCTTTGCGGGCCGGGATGAGTTGCTGCTCGCCAAGTGCCCGCACATCATGTAGCTCCCTGTCCTGTTGCGGAAAGAGCAGGGGCAGCAGCAGGTCCGGCAGCAGGGTGCTCTGCCCCAACCCACTCCAACTAGGGCCAAACCCGCTCCGGAAAGTATATACCTGCCCCCTGCCCACGGGCTGCACCGTGAGCAAGGCCTCGCCGTTGGCGGTTGCCCAAACGGTTTGCTGCGCCTGGCGCACGGGGGCAAGGTGAAACTTGCGCACCTCCACTACTTCGGCACTTGTTGCCATACTGGTTTTGATGGTGGTGGGCGCCCCCCCCGACTGCACCCAGAGCTGCAGCCCCCGTTCCGCCACCTGTTGCTGCAGTTGCGGCGGCACTGCCCCGTTGCGCAGCCAGAACACCCAGTCTGCTGCGGCAGTGTCCTGTGCCCGGGCGATGCGGATGGGGCGCTGGGTATAGCTGTCGATGGCCTGGAGCGCAGCCTGCAGGTACCGCAGTTCCGGCTCCTGCGCCTCGTCGGCCAGCAGCGTAACCCGCAGCGGCTTCGTCTGCACCGGCACACGGCTGATGCTTTTATCTGAGAGTGTGGCCTGCAATGTGTCGTTCTGCCGTTGTAGCTGCAGTTGCTGGTTGCTGACGGAAATGCTTTTTATATCGGAGGAGGTATGGAAGCGGGTATAGGCGATGCCGTCGCGGGTGGCGTTGCCCGCTACCAGCAGCAGACTATCGGGGGAGGTTTGCACGGCAGCCTGCACCCACGCGGCGTTGGCCTCGGAGGCGACCGGAAACCAGCGGAAATTTTCGGGGATTGTGGCAGGGCGCATACCCGCAAAATAGCGCTGCTGATCGGAGGTGAAGAGCCAGACGCTGTCCTGCGGCTGCGGGTGCCTTTCGGCCAGCACAGGCAGCAAAGCCCAGTAGTTAACGCTGCTATGTATAGCCGAATCGGTACCCGCGCTGTTCAACTGCTGCCATTTTTCTTTTGTGATAGGGTTGAACGCGGGGGTATAGGTATAAAGTTGGTAGCCGCGCTGCAACAGCGCGTCGATGGTGGGCTGCAGCTGTTGGCGGGCCGCCGCGCGGTACAGCAACTCCTGCCCCACATACACGGCCTTGCGGCTTTCGGGAGTTTGCGGGGCCCGCACCACTACCGGCTGTGCCAGCGCCACGGCCAGCAGCAGCAGGATGAGGCAGCGCAGCAACAGCAGCCACACGTTGTTCAGCCGGATGCTGCTCCAGCGGTTGCTCGCCGAGGCCTCCAGCCAGCGCAGGCTGCCCATCTTCACCGTCTTGCCCTGCCGCTTGTTCCACAGGTGTATGGCGATGGGAATCATGATGGCGGAAGCCGCGAAAAGCCAGTATGGAGCGAGAAAAGTCAATTTTAGGGAATTACGAATTACAAATTAGTTCTTGGAAAGATTGTCATCCCCCTGCCTCCTTCAAAAGGAGACACTTGTGCATGATCATCCCCTTTTGAAGGGGGCAGGGGGATGATCTGCTGTTGATAATTTGCCTTTTGGATATATTAAAATCACATTCTTCATTTTTGAAAAAATAATCAGCAATTCAACCATTAGCCAAACAGCAGGCGTTTCTGCAGAAAGGCGCGGAGGGCTTTGTCCAGCGGCTCGTCGGTCACGAAGCGGTCGTAGGCGATCTGGCGGCTGCGCATGTCGCGCTCTGTTTCCTGTAGCCAGGCCTGCAGCCGGGCAAGGTAGCTTTTGCGCTGCTCGTCCGTGCTGACCTGCATCGTCTGGCCGGTCTCCATATCCTCGAAGGTGAGGGTGCCGCTGTAGCTGAAGTCCAGTTCGTTGCGGGCCATCAGGTGAAAGAGCAGCAGCTCATGCCGCTGTGCGCCCAATTTATAGAGCAACGTCGAGATCTCGGCGTCCTGCTCATACAGATCGGTCAGGAAAATGGTGAGCTCTTTCTGCCTGCGGTCCGCGAAAAGGTTGCTGGCAGCCTGCGCATCCGGGAATTTCCCCTGTGGCGCTACCTCGCTCAGCTGATGCCAGAAACGCTGCATATGCATGTTGTCGGAGCGGGGCGTGAGGTTGAGCAGCTGGTCTGCGTGCAGCACATACAGGCCCACCGCATCGCCCTGCAGCGATGCCAGGTACGCCAGCGAGGCCACCAGAAAACGCGCATACTCCAGCTTGCGCACCTTGTTGGTGTCTTCGTGGCCCATCGAGGCGCTGCCGTCCAGCACAAACCGCACCGTGATGTTGGTGTCTACCTCGGCCTCGCGGATGTAGTAGCGGTCGGAGCGGGCAAACATCTTCCAGTCGAGCTGCCGCAGGTCGTCGCCGGGCTGGTAGCTGCGGTACTGGCTGAACTCCAGCCCCGCGCCGCGCCGCAGGCTCTGGTTCTGGCCCGCCATAAAGCCCTCCACCACCGTTTTGGCCAGCAGCGATAGGTCTTTGATCGTGGCCAGCACCTCCGGCCGGATGAACTTCTCTTTAGACAAGGGTATAGCGTAGTTTCAATGGGCTGATCTGGGCTTCGATCATCGCCTCATCCAGTGCGACGTTGATCCCGCCTACCAGTTCCTGCCGCGCCTGCAGCAGGTATTTCCGGGTTTGCGAGTAAAACACCAGGGCACAGTCGTGCAGGCGCCCTTTCTCGCCCGCCTTCTGGCTGTTCTGGTAAATCTCGATCATCAGGATCGGGTCGGAGAAAACCTTGAGGCTGGAGAGCTTGCCGAACTGCAGGGAGCCCTCCTGCCAGAGTGGGGCGCTGCTTACGTTCACGTCGAACTCGTAGTAGGTGCTGGCGTCTTTGTGGCAGGTGCGGTAGTCGGCGCTGATGTTGATATAGGTCCTGAACTGGCCGGGCGGCTGGTTGATGGTGGAAAGGGCCACGGAAAACCCGTTTGCCCAAAACACATAGCCCGCCGCCGCCAGCTCTACCTGCAGCTTGTCTGAGTACAGAAAGTAAATCCGCTCGCCCAGAATGTTGCGAAGCACCTTCACCTGCTCTTCCGAAATCTTCACTATATCTACTTCTTCCTGCATACACTTATAGCGTTAGAGTTTGCGCACGTTATACTAATACGGCTTTGGGCAATTTTATCTGCAGCAGCAGCTCCTCTACCACGCGGTCTGGGGTGATGCGCTCGGCCTCGGCCGTGAAGTTGACCAGTATACGGTGGCGCAGCACGGGATAGGCCATGGCGTAGATGTCTTCGGCCGTAACCGCGAAGCGGTTGTGCAGCAGCGCGCGCGCCTTGGCCGTAAGCGTGAGCGCCTGCCCGGCCCGTGGCCCGGCTCCCCAGCGGCAGTATGTTTTCACAAAATCCAGGGAAGTCGTGTCGGGGCGGGTGGCGCGCACGATGTGGTTTACGTATTGCAGCAGCTCATCGCTGATACTAACTTCCCGCACCAGCTGCCGCAGCTGCAGCACCTCTTCGCCGCTGATGGTGGGCAGTACCTGTGCCTGCCGGGTGCCCGTGGTGTTCGCCAGAATGCTGAGTTCCTCCTGCTCGGTCGGGTACTTTATCTTTATATATAGCAGGAAGCGGTCGAGCTGGGCCTCGGGCAGCGGGTAGGTGCCCGCCTGCTCAATCGGGTTTTGGGTGGCCAGCAGGAAGAAGGGCTTTGGCAAGGGGTATGTTTTGCCGGCATACGTCACCTCATGCTCCTGCATGGCCTCCAGCAGGGCCGCCTGCGTTTTGGGCGGTGTGCGGTTTATCTCGTCGGCCAGCACGATGTTGGAGAAGATCGGTCCCTCGTTGAACTTGAAAAAGCGCTTGCCCGTCGCGTGGTCTTCTTCCAGCACCTCGGTGCCCAGGATGTCGGTCGGCATCAGGTCGGGGGTGAACTGGATGCGGCGGAAATTCAGGTCCATGGCGCTGGAAAGCGTGCGCACCAGCAGGGTTTTGGCCAAACCGGGCACACCCTCCAGCAAGCCGTGGCCACCGGCCAGCAGCGTGATCAGCACCTCGTCCAGCACTTCCTCCTGCCCCACAATCACTTTCTGGATCTCCTGCTTTAGCTGAGGCAGCTTGCCAAGCAGGTGGTGTATGGTTTGTTCGGTCATTTACTATTGAATGATGACGTATGGTGTATGTTTTTTGCATTTAGCTGGCTTTTCGCCTCGCCGGCGGGGCCTTACTTTTCTCCTTGATGGAATAAACCACCCCGCCTGCGGCACCCCTCCTTGAAAAAAGGAGGGGAGTAAAAAGGGGTATGGCTACTTTAAAGCGCCGCGCGCACTTAGCTCGTCAGCGCGTACAGGATGATGTTGACGCCGAACTTGGTGTTGTCTTCGGCCAGCCAGCGCTTGTTCCGGAAATCATAGTCCCACTCGCAGCCGTAGTCTTTGTTGCTGTAGAGCACCGCGATGCGGCCGTTAATCTCTATTGCCTTCAGGTAGTCGTGCACAAGGTCGTCGCCCCAGCCGTTGAGTTCGAACGAGGTGGTGGGCGGCCCTTCGTCAAACGTGAAGAAAGACTTGTACAGTTTGTGGTTGTTGGGGATTTTCTTCAGTGCATTAGCCCCGAAGATCTGCCGCATCTGCTCCTCAAACGAGCGGGCAAACAGGCCGTCGATGTCGTGGTTGCAGTCGTCCACAAACACAAAGCCGCCGTTGCGCACATAGGCCTCAAAGTTCTGCCGCTCCTTCTGGTTAAACTGCACCAGTTTGTGCCCGCTCATATAACTGAAAGGGTAATTAAACAGCTCAGCGCTTTCCAACGAAATCACCTTCTCCTGCTCCTCCACTTTCACGGTGGTATACTGAATCAGCGAGTGCAGGATATTGCTCGGCATACGCGGGTCGGTATCCCAGTTGCCGGAGCGGTATTGCAGACGCACGAAGGTGAAAGGATGCACTTTAAGAGGTATGAGTTTATGGTTCTGAGTCTTGAATTTAGTTCGTCACTTCACGAAAGTGCTTAATCCTGACTTGTTTATAAAATGAATTCAAAAACGATTGTCATCCCCCTGCCCCCTTCAAAGGGGGACCTTCAGCACGAGTACTTTTAGGATTACTTTATATTGTACTGTGACAGCCGCCCCAATGCAATATAAAATGCAAATCGACTATAGCAGAAAAAAGTCCCCCTTTGAAGGGGGCAGGGGGATGACAATCATTCCCAAGTTTGCTGAAGAAAACTTAAATTTTAAATAGATGCCGCACGCAGCCATCTGCATACGGCATCCAATGTATAGCTCAGCAGTTTTTATACCGCATCCGACAAACTCGTGAACGTGAAGTCGCGGATTTTCATCGGCGGGATCAGGCTGCCGCTGATGCGCTGCGGCTTGCCCAGGGCCTCCAGGTTGTTGAGCATGATCACCGGGCTCTCGTTGAAGCGGAAGTTCTTGACCGGGTACATGATTTTGCCGTTCTCGATGTAAAAGGTGCCGTCGCGGGTGAGGCCGGTATACAGCAGCGTTTGCGGGTCCACGGTGCGGATATACCACAGGCGCGTCACCAGGATGCCGCGCTTCGTGCTCTTGATCATCTCCTCCAGCGACTGGCTGCCGCCCTCCATGATGATGTTGCCGGGAGGCGGCACAGACACCGCGCCTTTGTTAGAGGCCCAGTAACGGGTGTTGTACATGTTCTTCACCGCGCCTTTGTCGATCCAGGTTACCTTCTTCTGCGGACGGCCATCGCCTGCAAACGGCGACGAGGGCACCTCGAGGTTGGAAGGGTCTGAGTACACCGTGATGCGCTCGTCCACCAGTTTCTCGCCCAGTTTGGTCTTGCCGCCTGTTTTGCTCAGGAAGCTGCGGCCCTCTTCGGCGTTGCGCTGGTCCATGTTGTAGAACATGTTCTGGAGCAGGTCGATGGAGGCGGCGGGCTCCAGAATAACGGTATACTTGCCGGGCTCAAGCGCTTTGGCGTTACGCGAGTTGGCGGCCTTGTCGGCGGCGATCTGCGAGGCCTTGCCTGTGTCCAGCTTGCCGATGTCGCTGAAGTCCTGGGTTACGTAGCCGGAGCCGGTGCCGTCTTCGGTGCGCATGGTCACGGAGAAATCCACGCTGGTGGACGGATGATAGGCAAACAGGCCCTTGTTGTTCATCTTGGCCGTGAAGTTGCTGTAGTGCTCCAGGAAACCGGCTGCTGTCAGGCCCTTAGCCGATGCGGCGGCAATGCTTTTCGCGGCCGCGTCAGCGCGGTATGCGGGGTCTACTTTGTTGGTGCTCTCAAAAAACGCTTTGGTAGCGGTATACTGCTGTGGGCCGAGCAGCTCGATGTACTCCGGGCTTTCGGGGGCCAGCCGCGCCGTTTCCTCCGAGCGGCGCACCACCTTCTCCAGCGACGTGTCGTCGAACTCGTTGATCGTGGCCACGCCTGAGCGCTTGCCAAACCGCGACTCTACCGCCATCGACACGTTCTCTTCCGCCCCACTGGTGGATACCTCGTTGCGGGCATAGCGGATGTTGCCGCCCACATTGCCGGTGAGCGTAATCTCACACTCGTCGGCCTTTGAGTAGCCCAGCGCCTTTTTCAGGATCGCCTGCGCCTCTTCTTTGCTTAATATTGCCATCTTTTAGTTTCTTGCTTTGATTTCAAACTGCGTTACGTTGTCAGTTCTGAGTCTTGAGTTCTGAGTCACGAGTTGGTTTGCTCCTTCTGCTGAGAGGTTAGGATAATGCTTTTGAGCACCCTAATCAACTCATCACACTCGCCGTGGATGCTGTTAAAGGCATCTGGTTTTATGAAATCTGAGTCTTTCAGCAGGCGCAGCCAATAGCTTGTTTCACGTGCCTCTTTTAGGGCAATCGTTAACTTGTGCCTGAAATCGGCTTTGCTTTGGCCTCCTAAGGCTTCTTCTACATTGGCTCCAATGGAGGTGCCGCTGCGTAGCACTTGCTTCGCCAGTATAAACTCCCGCTGCTCTTGCGTCAGGTGTTTATACAGCTTGACGATGCGCAATGCAAATTGATAAGACTTGGCAGCTACGATACTTTCAGCCATAGGAGGTATAACTCAGGACTCCGCATTCAGAACTCGCGACTCATTTAAATTTTGCGTGCCGTATTGATCACGTTCACGCCGTTGAAACGGGTATGGGCGGAACCGTGCGACACGGCGCTGATCTGGCTGGGCTGGCCCTTCCCGTCGAAGAACGAGCCGAACAGGCGGTAATCGCTCTCGTCGCAGGAGCCGGCGCAGGAGTTCCAGAATTCCTGGGTGTTGCTCTGGTAGGCCACATCCTCCAGCGGACCCACAATCTTCCCGTTTTTGATCTCGTGGAAGGTGGTGCCTCCAAACTGGAAGTTATACCGCTGCTGGTCGATGGAGTAGGAACCGCGGCCCGCGATGTAGATGCCTTTGTCCACGCCGGCAATCAACTGGTCCACGTTCTTCTTCTCCTTGCCCGGTGCCAGCGACACGTTCGGCATGCGCTGGAACTGCACGGAGCTCCAGCTGTCGGCGTAGCAGCAGCCATGCGACTCTTTCTCGCCGATGATGTGCGCCTGGTCGCGGATGGCCTCGTAGTTTACCAGCACACCGTCTTTAATCAGGTCCCACTTCTTCGTCTTCACGCCCTCGTCGTCCCAGCCCACGTAGCCCAGCGAGCCCGGCTGTATTTTGTCGGCGAAGATGTTCACCTTGTCAGAGCCATACTTGAAGTTCTTGGATTTCCACTTGTCCAGCGTGGCGAAGGAAGTACCAGCGTAGTTGGCCTCATACCCCAGCACGCGGTCCAGCTCCAGCGGGTGGCCCACCGACTCGTGGATGGTCAGGCCCAGGTGGTTCGGGTCGAGCACCAGGTCATACTTGCCCGCCATCACCGACTTGGCCGTGAGCTTTTCTTTGGCTTGTTTGGCTGCCAGCGTGGCGTCTTCCAGCATGTCGTAGGCTTTGCGGTAACCTACCAGTCCGGTGCCCTCGGGGCCTTTTATCTTCTCCGATGCCTTCGGGATCATATACTCATACCCCATACCCATCGGGGCGCTCAGGGCCTCGCGGGTCTTAAACTTGCCGGAGGCTTTGTCTACGGCCGTCACCGTGAAGTTTGGCCAGATGCGGTGAATGTCCTGGTCGATGTAGGAGCCCTCGGTGGAGGCGAAGTACTTCTGCTCGTTCACCTGAAAGAGGGCAGAGTTCACGAAGTTTGCGCCGTTGTCCATGGCGGCGGCGTTGGCGGCCAGCAGCAGGTCGGCTTTCTCGCCTACGGGAATCTCAAAGGCGTTTTTCTCGATGGGCGTTTTCCAGCTCACCTCGCCGTAGCCCGGCACCGGAGCCAGCTGCACGGGCTCTTTCTGCAGTTTGGCGTTGGCCTTTGCAATGGCCACGGCCTGCTCTGCGGCTCTGGCCACGCCTTTGTCCGACACATCGGAGGTGGCGGCGAAGCCCCAGGTGCCGTTGGCCAGCACGCGTACGCCCACCCCATAAGACTCGGCGTTCACGATGTTCTGTACCTGCTGCTCGCGCGTGAAGATGTACTGCTGCAGGTAGCGGCCGATGCGCACGTCGGCATAGTTAGCGCCTTTAGACTTGGCGGTGTTCAGGGCTACGTCGGCCAGGCGCTTTTTCAGGGCCGGGTCTACCTGTTCGAGCATGCGCTCAGGCGTCACGATGTCGCCGAACACAGGAACAGCGGGCAGCATCAGGCCGCCAAAACCCAGCGCCGAAAGCTCAAGGAAGTTTCGTCTTTTCAAAATGTAAGGAGTTAGAAGTAAGTTAAAGCATTAGTTTCGGTAGTTAAGTATATGCAAATTCATCTGCTTTTCAAAGTATACCCATAGGGTATAAGCTCAAGTGCAGGGTTTTATAGATGAACGCGCCATAGTTGGCTACCAAACGCCGGATGGGGGGCGGGGACAAAACAAAAAGCGCGAGGCCTGCAAAGGCCTCGCGCTTTTATAAATAAGTTTTCTGTTGGGTGCGTTAGATGCTGCTGAGCGCCAGTTCTGCCATGTCATCTGTGGCAAGCGCAAAATTAGCGAAGGGATCTAGCTCGAAAGAGAAGCCGGCTGCCGTGGCAAGCTCTGCGCCTGTCTCCAGCACTTCGATCTTTACATTCCCGATGCCCTCGGCATGGAAATCAAGCTTGCGGGCTGCCACTTCCGACACGTCGATGATGCGGTCGCCCACAAACGGGCCTCTGTCGTTGATGCGGACAATCACGGACTCGTTGTTGTCGAGATTGGTTACTTTTACCTTAGTGCCGAAAGGGAGGGTTTTGTGCGCGGCAGTCATTTTGTTCTTGTTGTAGAGCTCTCCGCTGCTGGTTTTTCTGCCATGGTAGCGGCTCCCGTACCACGAGGCCTCTCCTTTTTGTGTGTCTGTGCTTTGTGCTAAAATGGGTTGGCCAATGCCAATAAATAGAAAAATGATTACTGTTAAAATGTAGCACTTTCTATTCGAAATCATAAGCTTTGATCGTTGG
This sequence comes from Pontibacter sp. E15-1, assembly GCF_022601975.1. Lineage (GTDB taxonomy): Bacteria > Bacteroidota > Bacteroidia > Cytophagales > Hymenobacteraceae > Pontibacter. The sequence continues at coordinate 214,900 of NZ_JAKVIR010000003.1, read as the reverse complement.
TGAAGCCACAAAGTTAGGCAAAAATTCTTAAAACAAGCCTTATACGGCATTCTTCTCCCCGGGATGTGGAGGGATACAGCTTTCTTGATTTTTCTTACAGCGGGGCTATAATTCGGCAAATGTTTGTTTGAGGAGCGTAAGCAAAGATTTCAGCGCGGCAAAAGCATAGTATATTAACTATAAAAAATAATAAAAAAATATTTAAAATAAAATGGAGGAGGCCAGGAATTTTGAGCCATTTTTACTGTTTTTTATAGGGGCGGCATGTCCCGCAAGCCCGGCCGAACTTGCTGGGGATTGAGTTGAAAATTGGATTTTTATACGTTGAGATATGGACTTTGGAAAACTGCAGGACATCAGCCGCGTGGACTTCACGCTGCCCCCTACCCACCCCGATACCCTGCCCCTGTTGCAGCAGGCCGGGGCCTATACCAAGCCGCAGGTATACGTGGGCCTGCCGGTATGGGTAAACAAGGCCTGGGTGGGCAAATACTACCCGGCCCGGATGCCCGAAAAGGAGTCGCTGCTGTGGTATGGCAAGCAGTTTAACACCATCGAACTCAACAGCACGCACTACCACATCCCCAGCCCCGACACCATCGACCGCTGGCGCAACACCGTGCCGCATGGCTTCACGTTCTGCCCCAAGTTTCCGCAGCTCATCAGCCACGAGGCCGCCCTGCGCAGCACCCACGACGTAACCGCCGCCTTTTGCGAGGCCATTGCCGGACTGGAGGACAAGCTGGGCGAGGCCTTTCTGCAGTTGCCGCCTTACTTCGGCCCCAACCAACTGCCCGACCTGGATGCCTTCCTGCAGTTTATACCGGAGAGTATCCCCATCACGGTGGAGCTAAGGAATGAGGGGTGGTTTACGGACAACGTGGCTAGTCTGGAGCTGTTTGAGGTGCTGGAGAAACATAAAGTGGGCACCGTGATGACCGATGTGGCGGGCCGTCGCGACGTGCTGCACATGCGCCTGACCACGCCCTCCGCCATGATCCGGTTTGTGGGCAACGGCCTGCACCCCACCGATTATACCCGCATCGATGCCTGGGTGGAGCGCCTGAAAGAGTGGTTTGCCAACGGCCTGCAGCAACTTTACTTCTTCGTGCACGAGCCGGATAACACGCTGGCCCCGGAGCTGGAAACGTATCTGGTGGAGCAACTCAACAAAGTCTGCGGTTTCGACCTGAAGCCCCCGAAGAAATTTGTGCAGCCGGTGCAGGGGGAGCTGTTTTGAAGACTGCCTCCCTGCTGCAAAGCGGATGGATTTACTGCCTCACCGTGACGTAAGCGGACAGCTTGCCGCCCGCGGTGGTGCGCCACTCGCCCAGGCTAACGTTTCGGGCATACACATTCCCGCCGAGCACGGCCCCGTAGAAGAACAGGAATTTCTCCGTCTGCTGGCTGTCGGGCAGGTACTCGAAGCCTATGAAGAAGTCATCCTCCACAAAAATCCCATACGGCTGCAGGTCTACGGTTACCCAGCCCTCGCGCAGCGACAGGCGCCGCACAATGCTCTTTTCCACGAGCCGCTGCGCAGGTTTTCCGTCCGCGTTTCGGTAGAAGTTAATCCTGAATGTGGCCGAATCGGCTTTGCTGCTCTTCAGGAAGACAGTGGTTGACAATAGTTCCGAGCTTTTGCCATGCACATGTATAAGCTGGGCTAACTCTGAGATATCATCCGCGTTTCTGGACTCGGCACTCCCAAACAGGAAGGGCATTTTATACCGCACGCCAAGCTGTCGGATTTTGGGCGCTTTGCCCAGTACCACTACCTCCTGCAGCATATTCGGCTTTTCTGTGAGCAGGAACTGATGCATGTCTCCGGCGATGATGGCGCGAACGGGAACAGACAACTCCTGGTAGCCGATGGCGGAGAAGGTAAGGGTATCCTGCAGAGGTTCATCTCCGGGCAGTAGCTTAAACTTCCCGTCGGCATCCGCTGCGGTGCCAAGCCCTTTCTTTTTTATACCGATGTTCACAAACGGGATCGCCTCTTGCGTGGAGCCGCTTCTTACCGTGCCGTAAAGCAGCGTTGCTTGGGCCTGTGCGAAGGGGCTGGGGAATAACAAGAATAGCAGTAGAACGAGTTTTAAGAGCAGGTCTTTTTGCATGCGTGGCGCCGGGGTTTTAGGTTTGTGGTATCAGGTAGTTTTCTCTGATGATGCCATACCCGGCCGAAGGGTTGCATCGCCGCCTCTTTTTTTGACTGCCGCATCATTTTTATACCACGGGCGGGGTATGGAGTAGTTCTGGCGGCTTCAGCTGTGCTGGAACCTGTCGATCTCGCGCAGAAACTCCATCGCCTTGGTCACGCTTTTTCCGCCGGATCCTGCCACCAGGGCTTTTACCCACCCAATGTGCAGGTTTCTGTAGGAGATTTTGCGGTATAGCCACCAGGCAACCGGCACAAACGCCACACTGATCACTGCCTGACTGATCAGCCAGGCGGTATCGCCCACCTGCCAGATATTTACCCCGAAAAACAGCTTAAACCCGATCAGGATATAGGCGAAGTAAAAGGGCAGCTGCAGGATAGCCAACCGGAGATACGTGATGATGTGCGTTTGCAGGGACGCCAGTGTCCGCTGGTTTTGGGCGATGTCGCGGCTGTAGTCGAAGGTGGAGAGGAGCATGATTTGCCGGATGCACCCGGAAACGGCGATGATGGTAAACACCATGATAACGGCTGCGGCGAGCACAAGTGGCAGACTGCCCAGGTTGTTGTATATAAACAGAGCCAACAGACTGGTGAAGGCAAGACCGATGGCCAGCTCAATCAGCAGTTTGTAAAACAAGCCGTTCAGCACCGATTTTGACTTCTGCATCTGCAGGCTTTCCACTGCCTGCAACGAAAACGCGTTCGCTTGCCTGATCCTTTTGTCGTAACTGCTCAGGAGGTCTGATAATTGGTTCTCTTCCATGTTATGAGGGGGTATAGGTTAGAAATTTCTTTTTCAGGTTGTCTTTGATACGGGCGATTTTGGTGGAGACGTTGGAGGCCGAAATGCCCAGAATGTCAGCTATCTCCCGCTGCCCTTTCTGCTCCAGGTAAAGCAGCATCAGGGCCTTGTCCAGTTCTTTCAGCTCGCTGATGAACTGCTCCAGCAGGGCGAGTTGCTGCTCGTGGTTCTGCGGCTCCTCGTTTGCCGGGTGCGCGGTGTTTTCGCTGATGGGCACGAGCACCTGCTGGCGCGCCAGGTTTTTGCGGTAGAAGGAAATGGCCACGTTCAGCGCGATCCGGTACATCCACGTCGAGACTTTATACTGGTCGTTGTAGCGCCCAAACGACTTCCAAAGCTGCAGCATGATCTCCTGGGCCAGGTCTTCCCGGTCGTCGGGGCGGTGGCAGTAGGCATTCACCACTTTGTAAATGATGCCTTTGTTTGCCTGTATGATCGCCTCAAAAGTCGCTTTGTTTTTATCAGAAGCCATAAAAGCGGGTCAGGTCATTGCGGGGTTTCCAACTGTTTGTGGTTTCGGCAGCTCCCGTTGTCTCGGGTATATATAAAGTTATATATGAATGCCGGGCCAGATCAGGTTGTTTACCCTTTAACCTATTATTCGCAGCGCGGCGATGAATATCACACAGATACTGAAAAAAAACAGGTTTCTTTTAAAAACCCTGCCCCCTGCTGTCGTCGTCGGGGCAAGCGGCACCAAAAACAAAAGCGGCTGACCTAAAAGGTCAGCCGCTTTTGTTAATCGATACGGTATTGTCTTGTGTCTAACGTCTATTAGCTAACGTCCCACAGGAAGCTACATTTTAAAAGTGTCGTCGGGCAGGTTTTTGTTAACCTCGATGTTTTGCACCTCGGCTTTGATCGTTTGCGGGCCTACCACAGTCTCGACCACGTACGGGAACTTCACGCCGCTCACTTCTTTGTAGTCGCTGTAGGATTTGGTCTGCGTGATCACGCCCTGCGGCGTTTCGAGGTTGTTGACTTCCTTCAGGCGCAGACCGGTGTCTTTGGCGAAATAGTGCGTGGCTTTCTGGCCGCTCGGCAGCGTCACCTCCACGGCGTAGGCGTCTTTGCCATCTACCTTCTCCATACCCGTCAGCTTGGTTTTGATGCCCAGCTTGCCGTACTGCAGCGTCGGGAAGAGGTTGGCCTCCAGTTTCTGCGTTTGCAGTTCCTCGGCGGTTAGCTCCTTGTTCATACCCTGCATCGGGGCCTCCATTTTGCCTTTGTCGCCGTTGATGATCACGCGCTGCATCGGGTTGTTGTTCATCAGCACCTGCACGGCAAACTTGTCGTTGCCTTTCTGCTGCTGCTTAAACACGAGCGTCATACCCTGTATGCTGGCGTTGCTGGTGATGCTGATGTCTTTCAGCTTCTCGATGTTGGCCTGTCCGCCGATGGCTTTGATATAATCCGCGATCACTTGCTCCGCCGTTAAGCCCGCGGGCACGCCCATGGCGGCACGGTCCACCTTCTCGCCGGTGGCGCTATAATAAGCGATGGCGCTGTCGTCTTTGTCGAACTTGATGAGCTTGTCAGCAATCTCGGATGCGTTGCCCACGGCCAGCACATACATCTTGTCTGGGTTGATGTACTTCTGGGCCACGCGCTGCACGTCCTCGGCCGTCACGGCCTCCACTTTTTTCAGGTAGTTGGTGTAGTAGTCCTCGGGCAGGCCATAGCGGGCGATGTTGATGGCGTATACCGCTACCGTGGCCGGGTTCTCGAGGCCGCGGCCGAAGCTGCCCATGATGTAGGCCTTGGCGTCGCGCAGTTCCTCGTCGCTCACGCGCTCGTTCCGGATCTTGTTCAGCTCGCTCATGAATTCCACCACGGCGCTGTCAGTCACAGCGTTGCGCACGTTAGCGTTGGCGTTAAACCGGCCCAGAATCTCATCGTTGTTCACCGACGAGTAGGCTCCGTAGGTATAGCCGTGCGTCTCGCGCAGGTTTTTGAACAGGCGCGAGTCCATACCGCCGCCCAGGATGTTGTTCATCAGCGAGGCTGCCACGGCATCCGGGGCACCGGGCTTCAGGTCGGCGGGGTTGGTGAGTACCAGCGAGCTTTGCACCGCGCTCGGGCGGTCCACAATCACGACCTGCGTTTGCGCGGGCTGCTGGGGCAGGTCGAAGTTCATCTCCTGCACGTTGCCTTTCTCCCATTTCTGCAGCGATTTTTTGAGAAGCTTCTTCATCTCCTTTGGCGTCACGTCGCCCACCACGGCCAGGTACCCGATGTTTGGTCTATAGTAGGTGTCGTAGTAGCTTTGGATGTCCTGCAGCGTGAAATTGTCCACAGTTTCCTCCGTCATCAGCTCGCCGTAGGGGTGGTTCTTACCATACAGCACCATGTTGCGTGTGCGGCTGGCGATGGCATCCGGGTTTTCCTTCTGCTGCGCCAGGCTGGATTTCATCTGCTTCTTCACCTTGTCGAGCTCCTCCTGCGTGAATTTCGGGTGCAGCAGTGCGTCGGTGGTCAGGTCGAGCAGCGTGGGCAGGTGCTTCTTCAGGGCAGAGGCGTTGAAGCCGGTAGACGAGAAGCCCAGGTCCGCGCCGATGAAGTCCACCTGCTCGTCGAACTGGTCTTTGGTGCGGTTGGTGGTGCCGGTGCGCATCATCTGCCCGGCCGCCTGCACATAGCCCGCTTTGTCGCCCTCCAGAATCGGGTCCCTGTCTAACACCAGAGACATCGACACCACGGGTTGCTTGTGGTTCTCCACCACGTATACCTTCAGCCCGTTTTTCAGGGTGAAATGCTTGTACTCGCCCAACTCAATTTTTGGGGCAGGCCCCGGAGGCGGGGGCGTTGTTTGCTGTGCCTGGGCCGGCACTATGTATACCAGCGCAAACGCCAGCAATGCGGTACTATATAGTTTCTTTATCATGATTGCTTTTTTTTGAGACACAAGTAGTTTTGAGACACAAGTAGTAAGACACAAGACTTTTTGTAAGAAGGGACTCTTGAGTTGGGTATAGTGTTGCATCCGAAATATTTTGTCTAATGTCTTGTGTCCAGAATCTAATGTCTATTTATTAGGCTGGGCGGATTGGGGCAGGTAAATCAGCACCACGCGGTTGTCTTTGGTCAGGTATTTATTGGCAACGCGCTTGATGTCGTCCTTGGTCACGTTGAGGTAGCGCTGCAGCTCTGTGTTGATCAGGTTGGCGTCGCCGAAGTATACGTGGTAGTCGGCCAGGCTCTCGGCGCGGCCCGCCACGGTGCGGTTGCCCTGCACAAAGTCGCTCTCCACCTGGTTGCGCAGCTTCTGGAACTCGCGGTCCTCCAGCGGCTCGGTCTTCACGCGCTCAATCTCCGCGTTCATGGCTTGCTCCAGGTCATCCACCTCCACGCCCATGTTGGCAATGGCGAAGGTCAGGAACAGGCCCGGGTCTTCGGTCGGGAAGGGTATGGAGGACGCCGCCACGGCTTTCTGCTGCTTGTCTACGAGTGCCTTGGGCAGGCGCGCGCTCTCCCCGCCCGAAAGCAGGGTGGTCAGCATCGACAGGGCGTAAAAATCGTCGGTGCCTTGCTCCGGCACATGGTATGCCTGGATAACGGCGGGCAACTGGATGTTGTCATACACCGTCTTGCGGCGCTCTTCCGTTTGCTTCGGCTCCACCACATTCGGGCGGGGTATGGCCTTGGTGCCCTTGGGGATGTCCGCGAAATATTTCTCGATCAGCTTCTTGGTGTCGCTTATGTCGATGTCGCCTGCGATGGACAGCGTGGCGTTGTTGGGTACGTAAAACGTCTTGTAGAAATCACGGAACTCCTCGATGCTGGCGGCGTTCAGGTCTTCGAAAGAGCCGATCGGCATTGTCTTGTAAGGGTGCGTGGTAAAGGCGGTGGAAAACACGTTCTCGCCCATAGAGCCGTAGGGCTGGTTGTCGATGCGCTCGCGTTTCTCCTCCTGCACTACCTTGCGCTGGGTTTCCACCCCGGTTTCGTCTACTTTGGCGTGCTTCATGCGCTCGGCCTCCAGCCACAGGCCCAGGGCCACCTGGTTCGATGGCAGCAACTCATAATAATAGGTGCGGTCGAAGGAGGTGTTGGCGTTGAGCGCGCCGCCGGCCTTCTGCACCAGCGAGCTGTACTCCCCGCGGTCGATGTTGTCGGTGCCCTCAAACATCAGGTGCTCGAAGAAGTGGGCAAAGCCCGAGCGGCCCTCCAGCTCATTCTTGGAGCCCACGTGGTATAGCACCGATACTGCCACATTGGGCGTGGACTTGTCCTGGTGCAGGATCACGTGCAGGCCGTTGGGCAGGTCATATTCCGTGAACTCGATTTTGTTGTCTTTGGTCTGGGCCATCGCGGCAAGGCCGGTGGCGCACCACAAGAGACACGTGATAAATTTGCGTTTCATGCGTAAGGGTTTGTTGAAATAAGTATAAATGCGGGCCTGGCGCTCCGCTTGGGAGCCTTTTGCCCCAGGATATAAATTTAGTTCAAATTAGCGAGGGATGCCAGCCAGCGGACGCAGCCTTCGGCCAAGATTGCCGCCGGGCAGACGAAGCAAGCCTTTTTATAGACGAACACAGCGCGGGCAATCAGGGAAGAAGTTGCAATATGCGGTCAAGAACATACTGCTTGGGGAGGTTGAGCAGGAGGGAAACTGTCGCTAGACTCACTACCAGGGCTTTGATGCGTTTATTATGCCTGTGCTGATCGGGCAAAATGCAAAGATAGTACAGGAGCGCAACGAGCGCCAGGAAAACGGCAGGAGACAGCAATCTAAAGTCTAAAGGGTCGAAAGGTGAAAGCACGCGGAGGAAAAGCAGGAACACAAAATACAGACCCGCAACCAGAAAGCACAGTCTGGGGAATAGCGTTTGCCGTCGCTCAAAGTAAAGACAAGGCCGGTCATCCCTCAGTAGCCATACTATTGCGCCCGTAACTGCAGCCTGAAAAGCCAGCAGCAGAATAAAGAGTGCGTCGGGTGGCGTTGGCGCATAATGTTTCCTGATCAAGAAAAATTCGTTGACTATACCAAGCGCCTGCTTGTGGAAGAACTCATCCAGGGGTTCGCGGCCTGCCAGCCTGTCGCCACCTGAAAAGGAGCCTGTGAAGTAATAATTGATGCAAAAATACAGTGCGGCAAACCCGCAAAGTAAAAGAGCCACTGCCAAAAGCTTGAGACTGAGACTATGCTGTCCGCGGTGCCAGTAGAAGCCTGCTGTATGGGCTATAACCCCGAAAGAAAAAACCCCTACATAGCGCATCAAGAACAAAAAAGACCCTGTCAGGAATAGGAGTAGGATAATCCTGCTTGCCTGTTTGCCATACTCAAGTTGGCGCAAGAGGTAAACCAACAGCAGACAGCCCAAAGTAAAAGGCGCTTCAGACCACGTGTATGTATATACAGCTAGCATGGTATAGCTGCAATAGCCGCATGCAAGCAAGTAGCTGTTATTTATGCTGATACGCCGCATCAACAAAAAACCAAGGCCTAAAAAGAGCAGATTGAGGATTTTAGACGCCCAAAATACATTGAGCCGGGTGACGACAGAAGTGAGCGTTATCAGCACAGGATACCCCACTGGCCATGTAGTAAAGTAGACTTGGTTTTGCGGCACCTTCTCCACCGGAATGGGGTATTCATCTGACCTGTAGAAACCAACGCCCGTTCTCAGGTTTTCAGCCAGCTCCAGGTAATAGGCAGAGTCTGGAGTGGTATAGCCTGTCTCGTCTGCAATTGTCCTCAGCACAATGACCAGGCAAACAGCTATATATAGCAGGAGCAGCGCCGCGTCTGCAAACCGTACATTCAATCTCCGCATCAGCTACAAAGTCAATCAGTACATCCGGGGCAGCTCGATGCCCTTTATTTTGCGGTATAGCCCGAGCGCCGCCTGGTCGGTGAGGCTGGCCACGAAGTCGGTGATGTGCAGGATGCGCTCGTAGGCTGCCGTGCCCTCAGGCAGTTGCAGGTAGTGCGGCGGGATGAGGGCTGCCAGCTTGCGGTGGTGCTTCGACTCGGGGTGGAACACGGCTTTCACGCAGGCGTCCAGCAGGCCGCCGAGCACCTCGAAACCGGCCGCCTCAATCTCCAGCACCGGGCGGTTCTGGTAAATCAGCCTCACCGACAGGTTCTTTATCTGGTCGAGCACGGACTTGCAGGCTAGTTCGTTGATGAGCGGCTGATCGTATGTGCCACGCAGAATCTCCTGCTCATGCTCCAGAAATATGGCGGTGGTTTCCTCGATCAGCTTGCCGATGATGCGGGCGCGCAGGTACCCGATCTCCTCGCGCCAGTCGTAGAAGCTGAGGCTGGACTTGCGGTTCGGGTTGTCGTCGAGGATCTGGCGGAGCAGCTGCATACCCTGCTCCTGCGGCACCAGCCCTAGTTTCAGGCCGTCCTCAAAGTCGATAATGCGGTAGCAGATGTCGTCGGCGGCCTCCACCAGAAAGGCCAGCGGGTGCCGGTGGTAAAACACCTCGCCGCCTGTGGCTTTGTTCAGCAGCCCCAGCTCCTGGGCGATGTTCCGGAACCACGCCTTCTCGGTCTGAAAAAAGCCATACTTCTTCTCGCTGGTGTTTTTCGTGCCTTGCAAAATAGGAAGTGACTCCTTGGGGTATTTGGTGAAAGTGGCCAGCGTGGTATAGGTCAGGCTGAGGCCGCCGGGCAGGTTGCAGTGCGCCGGGTAGGTATAGGTGAGGGTGCGGAAACCGGCGGCGTTGCCCTCAAATTGCTGCAGGTCGGCTTTTTCGGCTGCGGTGAGTGTGGCCAGGTATGGCTGGGCCTGCGCGCTGAGGAAGTACGCGGAGATGGCGTCCTCGCCGGAGTGCCCGAAAGGAGGGTTGCCGATGTCGTGGGCGAGGCAGGCGGCGGCCACCACATCACCGAAATCCGCCTCCTGTATGTGCTTTTCGTGGGCCAGCTCCGGGTGGCGCTCCAGGATGCGCTTGCCCACAATGCGGCCCAACGAGCGGCCCACCACCGATGCCTCCAAACTATGGGTGAGGCGGGTGTGCACAAAGTCGCTCTCGGGCATGGGCATTACCTGCGTCTTGTTCTGCAGCCGCCGGAAGGCAGAGGAAAACACGATGCGGTCGTAGTCGCGCTGAAACTCGCCCCGCACCGACTCGTCGGTGCTGTACTTCGGGTCGGTGGTCTCAAAGCGTTTTTTGGAGATAAGCCTGTTCCAGGGGGTGGTCGTTTGTGGCATTCGCGTATGTTTAAGGTGAATGGCTACGGGCAAGATAGGCTAGAGCAAGCGTGCCGCGTATGGGTGTGCCTGCATTTCTCCATATATAAAACCTGCTGTAGTTTGTGGCCTCTGCTTTCCCAAATATACCTTTTGAGACCTTTAAAACTAAGCAAAACCTGAAATCAGGGCTACAGGAGGTATAAAAAACTATGGTGCAACAACATCATTTTTCGACATTCATGTTGCAAAACAAGTAGTTCTTGCCAAAAAAATGAGTGATAAAAACGTACTGACGCTTTGTAAACAAGGTTTATGTCCTGAAAATGGGTATAAAATCTGATGTTATAAAAGGCCCGTAGAATACCTTGTGTTATATAAAAAGTGCCTCAAATTTGAGGCATTGCGCCAGAGTCCTTTCCAAGCCTAAGAAAACAACCGTTCCTTAAAAACCTTTTCCTGCAGCATCCGGCAAGCCCGCTCCCCTCGGAAGCGCTTGCCGGATGCGCAGCGTTCCGTACAGGCAGGTGAACCCCTTCTCCCGTTGGGAATTTGCGTGCTTTAGTATCTGGCCGGATATGGCTCCGAGCCCCGCCCGTTGCAGGCACTGGAGCTATACCTGCCGCCCTGCGTGCACACCAGCTGCACCATAACAAGAAGAGGGCGATGCTGTCTGTAGCAGCATCGCCCTCTTCTTGTTTCTCTTTTGTTATTTACTCTTCAAGCCTATCAGCCTGAATGCTGCGGGTTAAAATCCCAGGATCACTTCTTCAATAATGTCGCAGCAGGCCTGCAGTTGCTCCTCGCTGATAACCAGTGGGGGCGCAAAACGGATGATGTCGCCGTGTGTGGGCTTGGCCAGCAGGCCTTTGTCTTTCAGGGCCACGCACACGTCCCAGGCGGTGCGCCCGTCGGCGGTTGGCTTGATCACGATCGCGTTCAGCAGGCCGCGGCCGCGCACCAGCGTCACCAGTTCCGGGCGTTTCTGGATCAGACCGCGCATGCGCTCCCGGAACACCTCCCCTAGCTCGCTTGCGTTCTCGGTCAGGTGCTCGCCCTTTATCACGTCCAGTGCGGCCATGGCCACCACGGCCGCCAACGGGTTGCCGCCAAAGGTAGAGCCGTGCTCGCCCGGCTGGATGCACAGCATGATCTCGTCGTCGGCCAGCACGCAGGACACCGGCAGCACCCCTCCTGAGAGCGCCTTGCCCAGAATCAGGATGTCGGCCTTCACCTCGTCGTAATAGCTGGCCAGCAGCTTGCCTGTGCGGCCAATGCCTGTCTGTATCTCGTCGGCCATCAGCAGCACATCATACTCCTTGCAGAGCTCATGCGCCCGGGCAAGGTAGCCCTTGTCGGGCACCACCACGCCAGCCTCGCCCTGTATCGGCTCCACCAGAAAGCCGCAGATGTTCGGGTTCTCTTTCAGGGCCTGCTCCAGGGCGTCAATGTCGTTGTAGGGGATCACCTTATACCCTGTCATGTAAGGGCCGAAGCCCTTTGTGGAGTCTGGGTCGGTGGAAAAGGAGATGATACCGGTGGTGCGGCCATGGAAGTTGTGCTCCACCACCACGATCTCGGCCTTGTTGGGGGCGATGCCTTTTTTCATGTAGCCCCATTTGCGGGCCAGCTTGATGGCTGTCTCCACGGCCTCGGCCCCGGAGTTCATGTAGAGGGCTTTTTCGTAGCCGAAATACTCGCATATATACTGCTCGGCCACACCCAGTTTGTCGTTGTAAAAGGCGCGCGAGGTAAGGGTCAGCTGCTGGGCCTGCTCCATCAGGGCCCCGATGATGCGGGGGTGGCAGTGGCCCTGGTTCACGGCGCTGTAGGCCGACAGGAAATCATAGTAGCGCTTCCCTTCCACGTCCCACAGGTAAACGCCTTCGCCGCGGTTCAGGACAACGGGCAAAGGATGGTAATTGTGCGCGCCATACTGGTGCTCTGTGTCGATGGCCTGCTGGCTGGAGGTAATGGTTGGCGTGTTCATAGGTATAGGTTTATGGTTTGTGACGCGCGTCGCGGGGCCGCTTGCCCTTGCGTCGCGACAGGTATGATGTCAGGTTGTTGTAAAAGTAATGAATTGGGGGCAAGTACAAAAGCCGGGGTCAGGGGCGCAGGTCGGGGCTGGTTTTGCAGCGCATGATCGCGTTCTGGAAGCCCTCCGGGTCATATTCGGCGTAGGTGCTGGTCATGAGGCCCAACAGGTTGTCGTCGGTGCGGAAGCCAAACACCTCGCGCGGCCTCGAAATAGTATCTGGCGAGGGCACCCGGTGGCGCTCCACCAGCGTGAGGCGCTCCGGCGGGACAGAGGCCGCCAGCTCCGGGCAGAAGATGGCGCCGCGCTGGATGGTGAAGGTATGGACAAAACCGCGTTCGCGCATAGCGGAGATGGTTTCGCTGAATGTGCTGTAGGTTGGCATAGGTTTTTGTGACTTAGGTGTCTTGGCCCGTGGCGTTTCGCCAGGCCGCACTATAGCGTACGCAGGGCCATCGGGAGGTGTTTGCGGAGACGCGTTTGGGGCGGGGCGGCTTAATTTGTAAATTACACCCAAAACCATACACACGTGAGCCAGCAGCTGCAGGAAGGAGAGGATTTTTACTTTAACGAGCACGGATTAATGGTGCTGACCGCGAAGTATCTGCTAAAGCGAGGATACTGCTGCAAGAACGCGTGCAAGCACTGCCCGTATGGCTTCAACAAGGCCGGAAAATCGGAGGGCGAGCGGCGGAAGGTATAAAATCTGTGTCAAAAACATGGCCCGACGTGGCTGAATACACAATTAGAGGAAAAATATCTGCTATGCCTTTGAATTTCTGTATCTTTTTTAAGATATTTGCACCCCTATTGAAATAATTTAGAAGAATATACAAGATGGCACGAGTTTGCGATTTAACAGGTAAAAGACCACGCGTAGGTAACAACGTATCTCACGCTAACAATAAGACGAAGCGTAAGTTTTACCCAAACCTTCAGAAGAAGCGTTTCTACATCCCGGAGGAAGATGCTTGGGTAACCCTTAAGGTATCTACGTCTGCGATCAGGACAATCAACAAGAACGGTATTTCTGCCGTGTTGAAGAAAGCGGTAGAGCAAGGGTTTATCTTGTTTTAGTAGCCCCTGCCGGGGCGGCGGCGCGTGGCAACAGGCTTTAAAGCCGCCGGGCAGCACGCTTCTCCGGACACGCCATCTGACCTATAGATAGATTTGACCGGCAACGGAGCGAGGTACTTCGGCAACAGCTATCCCTCGCTCCGTTGCCGTTTTTTCTACAGATGTGCCACCGGTCTTGCCCGGTTACTCACCCGTGGGCAGGCACTGGCACCGATCGCTGCGCGTGTTGTGAAACTGCGCGAAACAGTTTCACAATAAAAATTATACTTTGTTTGTTATTAGAGTTTTAAGCAGCTATATTTGCAGTCCTAAATAAAAAATTACATTAGAGATGGCTAAAAAAGCAAAAGGTAATAGAATCCAGGTTATTATGGAGTGTACAGAGCAGAAGACTACTGACATACCTGGGACTTCAAGGTACATCACTACCAAAAACAGAAAGAATACTGCTGAGCGTCTTGAGCTGAAGAAGTATAATTCGAATCTGAAGAAAGTAACTTTACATAAAGAAATTAAATAACCATGGCTAAGAAGGTAGTTGCAACCCTAAAAACCGCCACAGGTAAAGACTGGGCAAAGGTAATCAAAGCGGTGAAGTCGCCTAAGACAGGTGCTTACAGCTTTAAAGAAGAAATGGTGCCTGTAGACAAAGTGCAGGATTTCCTTAAGAAGTAAGAAGCCTACTCTACTTATAGATAGATTACATGAAGAAGTCCCATCACTGGGACTTTTTTAGTATATTACCGTATCACCGAAAGTCTTCATCCTTACAAAATCATCAGTATGGGCATTTTTGACTTTTTCAGCAAAGAGAAGAAAAAAGAGTCGCTGGACAAAGGCCTGGAGAAAACCAAGAACAGTTTCTTCGGCCAGTTAAGCAAGGCAGTTGTCGGCAAGTCTACCGTAGACGTAGAGGTGCTCGACGAACTGGAGGAGATCCTGGTGCATGCTGATGTGGGAGTGGGCACAACGGTGAAAATCATCGAGCGCATCGAGAAGCGCGTGGCCAAGGACAAGTACGTGAGCACCGACGAGCTGGACCGCATCCTGCGCGAGGAGATTGCGGCGCTACTGGAGGAGAACAACTCCGGCGACGGCGCTGACTTCGAGCTTCCGGCAGGTATAAAGCCATACGTCATCATGGTGGTAGGCGTAAACGGGGTGGGCAAAACCACTACCATCGGCAAGCTGGCTGCGCAGTTCCATAAGGCAGGCAAGAAAGTGGTGCTGGGCGCTGCCGACACCTTCCGGGCCGCCGCCGTAGACCAGCTCATCATCTGGGGCGATCGCGTGGGCGTGCCCGTGATATCGCATGGTATGAACACCGACCCCGCCTCTGTGGCCTACGACGCCGTGAAAAAGGGCGTGGAGCTGGGCGCCGACGTGGTGATTATCGACACGGCCGGCCGACTGCACAATAAGGTTGGCCTGATGAACGAGCTCACGAAGATCAAGCGCGTGATGCAGAAAGTGACAGAAGACACCCCCCACGAGGTGCTGCTGGTGCTGGACGGCAGCACAGGCCAGAACGCCCTGCTGCAGGCCCGCGAGTTTACAAAGGCAACAGACGTAACGGCCCTGGCCATCACCAAGCTGGACGGCACAGCCAAAGGCGGCGTGGTGATCGGCATCTCAGACGAATTCAAGATCCCGGTAAAGTACATCGGCGTTGGGGAGAAGATCGAGGACCTGCAACTGTTCGACAAGCACGAGTTCGTCGCGTCTTTCTTTTCACGCTAAATAGACAGGGGCCAACCCGCATCAGGACATACGACGCATGACGATAGCCGTAAACAGGGTATCGTCATGTGCTTTTATCGGATGTATACTTGTATCACTGTTGAATTGACCCCGTTTCTGCGTTTCCCAGAATCCCTGGCAATGCTTCTGTTGCTGCCATTGGCGCTGCTTTTTTCTTCCTGCAACGGCACGCATACCTCCTCCTCCCACACAAAAATTAATCCGGACCGGATGGCGCAGCAAGACACGCAGCAGCAAACCGCAAGCGATTCTGCCGCGATGCCACAGCACCCCATAGAACAGGGTATAGCCGGCAAGGTGCTGTGGAAATCGGGTAACCAGATGCCCTCCCCCGATGCCCCGCCCAGCAAAGGCAGAGGCGTGCAGCGCACGGTATATGTATACCAGCTCACCAACGCGGCGCAAGTCACCACCACCAACGGTGTTTTCCACACCAACATCACAACAAAGCTTGTAACACAGGTCGAGACAGACGCTGCCGGTAATTTCGCGGTAAGCCTGGCCCCGGGCAGGTATAGCCTTTTCTCGCAGGAGGATCAGGGCCTTTTCGCCAACCGTTTCGACGGCGAGAACAACATCTACCCGGTAGAGGTGCAACAGGGGCAGGTAACTGCCGTGGAGTTTGTGATTAACTACAAGGCAAGTTACTAGGGTACCCGCTCCGCACACAACGGGTATAAAGTTGCATTTTGCCAAGCGCCGCATCCTGACAATAATTCAATTCCCTTCCTTATAAAATAAAGGTTATACCCCTGCGGCTTTGCTCTTTGTGCTATTTTGACATCAGGCATACCTTATTGTGGATGAGCTGCATACTACTATGCCTGAGCATGCTCTATTCCTAAACGTACTATTATTCGGGCTTTTCTGCTTGCAATCTGCATGTTGGTGTTATATTGCGTATATTTTATATATACCTGACTATTTATAGCAAAAGCATGGTATATTGTTGGTATATTTATATACACATCAGACAGCGCCACGCTTTGCTTTACACACGCTTTCTCTAAATAAACAGACTTGTGGGCAAGCGGCTACTTTTTCTTTTTCTCTTTCTTACTTCGCTGTCTGCCTCCGGTCAGGATTGGCAGTGGGTAAAAGACGCCGGAGGGCCAAACTACAGCGAAAGCAAACGGATCGCCACAGACGCTGACGGGAACAGCTATGTCACCGGAAACTTCGCCACCTCCGTTACCTTCGGCACCACCACATTAACGGGTGGCCCGAATGGAAACGCTTTTATCTCAAAGTACAACAACGGAGGGCAACTGGTGTGGGCGAAGCAAATTAGCGGTACTTCCGTTGTGGAAAGCGTGGATATAGCCGCCGATGCTGCTGGCAACACCTATATCACCGGCAACTTTAAGGGGACAACCACAGTGGGTGCCTTTACGCTAACCAGCCCGGATGACAGAGCTGCTTTTGTAGCAAAGTTTGATGCAACCGGCAACGTGGTGTGGGCAAAGCAGGCCAACAGCACGGGAGGGGATGATGTATGGGGCGAGAACATTACGGTTGATGGAAGCGGCAATGTATATGTGGCAGGTATATTCTTCAACTCAGCCACCTTCGGCGCTACCATCATCACCGCCTCAAGAGATGAGCAGGTTTTTATTGCCAAGTATGCCGCCAACGGTAACCTGACATGGGTAAAAATGGCAGGCGGCCTGGGCAGCTGCTTCACCCACGACATTGCCACCGATAACAGCGGCAATCTGTATCTGACAGGCCAGTTCTGGCTAACAGCCACTTTCGGCTCCACCACGCTTTACAAGGATGAATCGATTATAACTTCTGGAGAGATTTTCATTGCCAAATATGATGCCTACGGAAATGCGCTATGGGCAAAACAGGCCGGAGGCGCAGGCCGCGATGCAGCCACAGGCATCGTAGTAGACAGCAACGGGAACAGCTACATCACCGGGTTCTTTCAGGGCAGCGCGGCGACGTTTGGCACTGCTACTGTTACAGGTAGCAATGTTAAAAATATCTTTCTGGCGAAGTATAGCGCCACTGGAGGTGCAGTATGGGTGAAGACACACCAAAGCTCCGGAGACGCGGAGGGTACCGCAATAGACCTGGATGCAAGCGGCAATATCTACACGGCCGGCTATTTTGAAGGTTCTGCCACTTTCGGCAACGCAACGCTGATCTCGTATGGCGGCTATGACATGTTCTTCGCCAAATACGATGCCAACGGCACTGTAACCGGGGCCATGCAGGCCGGAGGTTCCGGAATGGACATAGCGAAGGGTCTGGACGTAAGTGCCAACGGGGGGATCTACTTTACCGGTGACTTTAGGGGGCCCGCTACTTTTGGTAATATCACGCTTACAGGTACGGTTGTATCCGGAAAATTAAGCGCTATCACCTCCACTACAACTTCTGCCCCACGCCCTACGCTTGTAACTTCTTCTGTAAATTATAATTATTTATGCCCTGGCTCAAGCGTAAACATTCCGTTTACTACCACAGGCGAGTTTGGGTCCGGAAATGTTTTTACTGTTGAGCTTTCAGATGCATCCGGCTCTTTTGGCAACGCAGTTGCTATCGGCAGCGGCACCCAAAGCCCTATTGCTGCGACCGTCCCATCAAATCTGCCTCTGGGAAAAAGCTATAGAATAAGGACCCTTGCCTCAGAGCCAGCTATAACAGGGAGCGATAATGGTGCAGACCTGACAGTAGCCGAAGTCTTGCCCCAACCAGGCAGTATCACCGGCGCATCAGCTCCATGTATAGGCGCCAGTGGTATAAAATATGCTGTTGCCCCTGTTCCTGAGGCTGCGGGTTATACCTGGGCGGTACCTGCTGGCTGGTCTATAGCTGCCGGAGCCGGCACTGCGGAGATTACAGTAACTGTAGGAGCTGTAGCCGGAAATGTTTCCGTTCGGATCTCGAATACTTGTGAGAGTAGCAGTGCAAGTGTGCTGCCTGTTGCTCCTGTCAGTTTAAACGTTTCAGCATCTGCGGCAGTCACAACAATTACGGCAGGAACATCTACTGCATTATCAGCAACTGGTGCAGATACCTTTTCTTGGGCACCGGTGGCCGGGCTTAGTAATGCTGCTGTAGCTAACCCAATTGCCACTCCTGCCACTACTACCACCTACACCGTTACAGGCTACAGAAATGGCTGCACAAGTACTGCCGCAGTTACCATCACGGTAAACCCAGCAGCAGTTCAGGAAGATGATTGGGCTTGGGTGAAAGCAGGAAAATCAAGCGGCTATTCACCTGCTATAGGCAGAAGTGTTACCACCGATGCAGCAGGAAACGTGTATGTAACAGGAGACTTTGGCACAACCATTCAATTAGGCGCTTCAACGTTAATCAGCACGGGCAATCAAGACGTCTTCGTTGCAAAGTATGATGCCAGTGGCAACATGCTATGGGCGAAAAGTGCAGGGGGATCTGCCGGAAACGATTATTCAGATGATATAGCTGTAGACCGTCAGGGGAACGTGTATGTTGCAGGCACCTTTGGGAACGTGTTTTATGGTGATAATGGGGGCACTGCTACCTTTGATGCCATTAACCTAACCAGCAGCAGTAAAGACGGCAATATGTTTTTAGTGAAATATGATGCTAACGGCAATGTGGTGTGGGCAAAGCAGATAGCAAGCGCAGCATACGGCAGAATGCCAAGTATAGGCATAGGTCTTCAGGGAGAGGTTTATGTGGCAGGTAGTTTTACCAAGACAGTCAGTTTTGATGCAATAACGCTCACAGTACCCACAGATGAGCCCTATACAGGTAATGCTTTCATCGCAAAGTACGATACTGACGGAAATGCGCTATGGGCAAAGCAGGGAGCCAGTGCTGGCCACACTTATGCCAGTGGTTTGGCAGTGGGGGCATCGGGCAATGTTTATGTAACTGGTATATTTAGCGGATTAGCCACTTTCGGTACTGTTTCTTTTGGTAACGATCAGGTGCACAGCGACTTGTTTGTCGCTAAATACAATGAAAGCGGTAATGTAATCTGGGCCAAGCATGCCGGGGGAGGTATACAGCAGACTGATGTGTCTGATATTGTACTTGACAGTGATGAGCAGGCTTATGTTGCGGGCTGGTTTGACGGTATAGCTACTTTCGGAACTACAACGCTCAGGAACTTTGAAGGCGGCCAGAACTCGGATAGAGATATCTTTATAGCGAAGTTTGACAATAGCGGAAGCATTGTATGGGCAAGGCAGGCTGGAACTGCCATGAAACACGATGAGCCGCAGGGAATGGCTATTGACGGCAATGACAATATTTACATCACAGGATACTTTGGAGGCAGCCTTAGTGATACAGAAGGCAATTTTGCAGGTTTTGGTCCGTTCTGGATCAACAGTTTTGGGAAAGGAGACATCTTTGTCGCTAAATATAACACTGCGGGCCAAGCCACCGGTGTACTAAGGGCAGGTGGCAATGGTGAAGATCAAGGAACTGATATTGCCGCAGATACCGAAGGGCGTCTATACATTACAGGCTATTACTCAGGCAGTGCGGGGTTCGGGGAAAACTCCTCATTGCAAAATTCAAGAGCTTATGGCGTAGACGTGTTTGTTGCAAAGTTGAATGCTGTTACAGCCGCTACTCCTCCCAATATAGAAACCGGAACCATAGGTACATCTACACTGTGCCCTGGGGCAGCGCTAGAAGTGCCTTTTACTGCATCAGACACTTCAGCTACAGGTATAAATTTTTCTGCACAGCTTTCTGACGGACACGGTTCTTTTGCTACATACACTTCTATTGGTTCAGGCACAACAAGCCCTCTCACCACAGTTGTGCCAGTAAATACTCCTCCTGGCACAGGCTATCGGATAAGGGTTGTGGCTTCTGCGCCTTTTATGGCTGGCACTGCCAACAAAGCTGATTTAGCAGTTGCGAATGCTTTGCCTCAGCCAGATGCTATAACGGGAGACGCTACTCCATGTCCTGGGGAAAGTGTTGTGTACGCTGTTGCGTCAGTCAGTGGGGCCACGGCCTATACCTGGAGTGTTCCGGCAGGCTGGGCAATACAAGAAGGCCAAGGTACAGCACAAGTGATGATAAAGGTAGGTGCGCAGGCAGGGTATATTTCCGCTGTGGCCACAAAACAGTGCGAAACAAGTGCAGCTGCAACATTACATGTATATCCCGCAGCATTACCGAATAAGCCAGGGGCAATTAGTGCCGATAGAAAATTTGTTTGCCGTGGCACTCAGGTGCAATACAGCGTGGCTGAAGTAGCAGGAGCAACAAGCTATCATTGGGAAGTGCCAGCAGGGTGGGAAATCATATATGGACAGGGAGGATCTTTTATGACGGCTGTAGCAGGGGTAGAGGCAGGGAAAGTGTCTGTAACTGCCTCCAACTCCTGTGGAGCAAGTCTGGTACAAACCTTATCTGTGGTAGTAGACGCGTCAGCTCCTCCTCCTGCGGTGATAGGGGCCACTGGCTGTGTAGGCAGTAGTGTAACGCTGCAAGCCTCTGGAGCATGGACAGATTATGCTTATTACTGGTATACCTCTGCTACTGGCAATGACTATAACTATATTGCAAAGGGAACGACTTTTAAGACCCCTCCGCTTACAGCCACCACTACGTACTATGTATCACGGTTTGAAAAAGTTGGTGGCTGCGAAAGTACCAGAGCTGCCGTAACAGCCACTGTTTTGCCCGCACCTGAGGTTAATGCAGGCCGAAACGAAACCTTCTGCTTTACAGACAAGAACTTTCGGCTTGGAGGCCAAAATCTGGATGGCGGCGTGTGGTCCGGGGTGGGCGTAACTGCAAACGGGGAGTTTAACCCAGCCAGTGCCGGAGTGGGCACTCATGATGTGACCTACACAATAACACAGGGCGACTGTATCGTTTCAGCAACCAAAACAATCACGGTGACACCGGAGCCTATACTTACCCTGGCACCTTACGGGCAAGTTTGTAGTACAGTACAAAATTTTGACCTGGCTAAAGGGCAACTTACAGGTGGCTTTTTTAGTGGCATAGGGGTAGACAGTATATATTTTGATGCAACTGTGGCGGGAGTCGGCACGCATCTCATTACGTATACCTATAATTTTGACGGTGGCTGTACGGTATCAACGACACAAACAATTACGGTAGCCACCTGCACCGGCCTTCCGGAGAGCGCGGCGGCCGCGAAGCTTGTCGTTTATCCGAATCCTACTAGTTCAGATTTAAACATAGCGTTGCATTTACCGAAGCGAACAGCCTTAACCCTGCGCCTCTCCGACACAAAAGGACAAAAGCTGTATGAGCAGCGGTACCCGCAGCAGTCTGGCGAGTTTAAGCAGCTCATCAGCCTGAGAGATAAGCCCAAGGGAGTATACCTGCTGCAACTTGTCTTAGACGATGGGGTTATTACCAGGCGCGTGGTGGTGGAATAGTCAGGCACAGCGAAACCGATTTCTTCTAAACAGCCTGCCACAAAGCAGGCTGTTCTTTTATTTACCAAACATGTCGTACCTTTGCATCTTCGTTGCCAAAACGAACCAATCGGTGCCAGCGGGGGTTGTCAACTACTAACGCGTACGCTCCTTAATTTAGATAACGAAGTGAAAGTAAGAACACTCAAGAAAGATAAAGTAAACGTCATCACGCTGGGCTGCTCCAAAAACCTCGTGGATTCGGAAGTGCTGATGGGGCAGTTGCGGGCCAACGAGATTGAGGTGGCGCACGAGTCCGAAAAAGACGATTCCAACATCATTGTGGTCAATACCTGCGGCTTTATCGACAATGCCAAGCAGGAGTCCATCGATACCATTCTGCGCTACGCCGATGCCAAAGAAGCCGGCCAGATTGACAAGCTATACGTAACGGGCTGCCTCTCGCAGCGCTACAAAGACTCTCTGGAGGCCGAGATCCCGCAGGTGGACGCCTATTTCGGCACGCTGGAGTTGCCGCAACTGCTCAAAAAGCTGGAGGCCGACTACAAGCACGAGCTGATCGGGGAGCGCCTGATCACCACGCCGTCGCACTTCGCCTACTTCAAGATCGCCGAAGGCTGCAACCGTCCCTGCTCGTTCTGCGCCATACCCCTGATGCGCGGAAAGCACGTAGACCGCCCGATTGAGAGCCTGGTGAAGGAGGCGAAGCGCCTGGCCAGCATGGGCACCAAAGAGCTGGTGCTGATTGCCCAAGACCTGACCTACTACGGCCTGCAGCATTACGGCGAGCGCAAGCTGGCCGACCTGCTCCGCAACCTGTCGGATGTGGAGGGCATCGACTGGATCCGGATGCAGTATGCGTACCCGTCGCAGTTTCCGATGGAGGTGTTTGACGTGATGAACGAGCGCGAGAACATCTGCAAGTACATGGACATGCCGCTGCAGCACATCTCCGACAGCATGCTCAAGACCATGCGCCGGGGCATCAGCAAGCGCCGCACCATCGAGCTGGTGGACACCATCCGGCAGCGCGTGCCCGACATCGCCTTGAGAACAACCCTGATTGCCGGCCACCCCGGCGAAACCGACAAGGACTTCCAGGAACTGTATGACTGGGTGGAGGAAACGCGCTTTGACCGCCTGGGTATATTCACGTACTCGCACGAGGAGAACACGCACTCCCATACCCTGACAGACGACGTGCCGGACGAGGTGAAGCAGGAGCGTGCCGATGCCATCATGGAGCTGCAGCAGGGAATCTCTGTTGAGCTGAATGAGGAGAAAGTAGGCAAGACCTACAAAGTGCTCTTCGACCGCAAGGAAAGCGGCTACTTTGTGGGCCGCACGCAGTACGACTCGCCGGAAGTGGACAACGAGGTGCTGGTGCCCGCCGACAGCAATTACGTCCGCCTCGGCGACTTTGCCAACGTAAAAATCACCGACTCTTCTGACTTCGACCTGTATGGAGAGGTAGTAGTATAAAAGGCATTTGCCTTATATAAACAAAGCGCCCTGCAGGTATATCGCCTGCAGGGCGCTTTCGTTAACAGGGTACTCGGGGGTATACCAACTTCAGTTGATTATGCACGCATGACACGCACTCATAAACAAGTGAAATCTCCCTTTTGGGAGGGTGTGGGTGGATGATTTTTTGCGACTACTGCACGATCACTTTCAATCTATCTGATAAAGCCGCTATACGCTATACATATAGCCGCATAAAAAATCCGCTACCAGATGTATACCTGATAGCGGATAAAGCAGTCCTGCTTTGTTGTGGCTAAAAGCGTGACCTAGTTTTTAAGCAGTTTGATGTAGAATGGCTTGCCTTTTCCTTCCACCCTGATGTAGTAATAGCCGGGAGCCAGGGCTTCGCCAACTTGCGTCTCGTTCAGGCCGTGCCCCTTCTCCACTACTTTGGCTGTGGTGGCGCCATGAATCTGATACGAGAACCTGCCCTGCACCTGCAGCGTGAAAGAGCTGTTGGAAGGGTTCGGGAAGATATGCGCCTGCGTGCCTGCGTGTGGGCCTTTCACCCCCGTGACCACCGATTGGGCCACTTCCACGCTTTCCACCACCTCGCACCCGTTGGCGTCCACGATGTGTACCGCATAGGTGCCTGCCACCAGGCCACTGAATGTGTAAGGCGATGCCTGTGTGGACAGCGTGCCATCGGCGCCCAGCTTCACCTGGTATGGGGCGGTGCCGTCGCTGAAGGTGGCCGTGATGCTGCCGTTGTCCTGGTTGTTGCCTTTCACGTCCTCTTTTGATGTGCTTAGCGCGATGGCGGCAGGGGCGTTTATGGTCACCGTCGATGTTACCTCCTCACCTGAGGCGTCTTTCACATAAACGGTATACGTGCCCGCGGCCATGTTCTCGAGGGTATACGGCGATGCATGCATGGTATAGGTGCCGGCTGCACCAACCTTCACCTGATAGGCAGGAGCACCACCATTTAAGGTGAACGTTATCTTGCCGTCGCTGGCCCCGTGGCAGGTCACGTCGGTGGCGGCTACTGTGGCAGCCAATGGCGGCACGCTTGCCTCCAGACTGATGTAATCATACATATGGTGGCTCACCCAACCGGAGTTAGACGGCATCAGGAGGGTAATCGTGTTCTCGCCCGGCACAAGCTTGTCCATCGGGATCAGGATTTCTTTGGTAGAGTACTTGGCATAGTTGGCCTGGCGGATGAAGGCGTTGCCGTCGCCGTTGTCAGGGTAGTATGTCTTGAACGTCCTGCTCTCGTCGTTCACATAAATCCACTGCTGGGCGTGGTCGGTGCTGGCGTAGGCAATCGTCAGCTTGGCATCGCCCTCTGTCGGCATGTTGGCTGGCATCGTGAAGTTAAACCGCCATTTCCAGCCGTCGCCCGGCGCAAATTCCTCGGTAGGGTACTTGGTATGGGCGTAAGGCAACACATCGGCCCAGTTGTTGGCCTGCGTGTTATACTCGATCACCCCTGGGAAGGTGTCGCGGAACTTCCGCTCCACAAAGCCTTCGGCATAATCAAACGCACCGAGCTTGAACTCATCGCTTTTCCGGTTCGGCACGCCAACCTCCCACAGGATCTTGCCGTTGGCGCGGGCGATGTTCCAGGTCACGTCACCGAGGTTGTTGTCGCCTCCCGCCGTCACGGTCACATCCGGTATGGCGTATTCGCCCACGGCGCCGTCGGTGTAGGCGTAAAAGCTATAGGTGCCCGGCCGCACGTTCGGGATCGTGAAGGAGCCGTCTGCGTTGGTTTTTACCCAGTAATGGTAGTTCTTTGCCTCATGCTGCCACTGGTTGTCGGCGTTGCTGATCTTGGTCACACCCACCCAGGCATCGGCACCGGTAAGGGCGGGCTTGGCTGGGTCTGTGATCATGAACTTGCCGGAAACGCCGCCCCTTGCGTCGGCCAGCGGGTACTCCGGAACGTCGGTCAGCCAGGCGTAAGGCCATTTGGCTTCTTCCTCTTTGGCTCTTTGTTTGGCGTCGGCCCAGTTCTCATCGCCGGTGGCCTTTGCACTGCTATACATCAGGAAAGGGCCATACATCTTGCTCCACTGCTCTCCCTGGGGTATCACAAAGGCCTTGTCGCCGTAGTGCAGCCCGTTTAGCAGCACGTGGTTGATGCCTGCCGCCGCGATCAGGTCCTGGTGCGTCGGCCCCCCGTTCAGGTACTCGGGGTTTGGCATGATGATCCAGGTGCCGATGTTGTTCTTGTTGCTGGCATGGCCATACACGCCCGCGCCCTCACCCCAGAACGGAGCTGTGTACTCATACTTGCCGTCGTACTTGCCGGCGCGCACGCCTGTGGTCAGCTTCACGATCTCTTGGATGGGGGTAGCCTCGGCGTTGTTGAAGTCAGTCACGGAGGGCATTTCCC
This sequence comes from Pontibacter sp. E15-1, assembly GCF_022601975.1. GTDB lineage: Bacteria > Bacteroidota > Bacteroidia > Cytophagales > Hymenobacteraceae > Pontibacter. The sequence continues at coordinate 189,659 of NZ_JAKVIR010000003.1, read as the reverse complement.
AGTTGCGCAGCTCGTCCACGTAGATGCGCTCAGTCAGGTAGTCGCTTCCGTCGTGGTTTATCCACTGCACCATGCGCCACGAGCCCAGGTCGAAGGCGGGGTACTCTGGCTTGTGCTCCAGGATGGAGTAAGAGTACAGGCCGGTGTCGTTCTTGTGCAGCACGTAATGGATGTCGGCGTCTGCGGGCGTCACCTGGCCGGTGGCCGGGTTGTAGGTGCGCTTAAAGGAGATGTCCACCATGTTCTCGTTCTCCACCTTCACCGAGTACACGCAGTTATACATGGTCTCGAAGCCGTAGGACGTCTGGAAATCGTAGTAGGTGCCTTTTCTTCTGTCGCCCAGCACGTTCAGCTGCTCCACGTCGTTTAGCTTCAGGGAGGTGATGTTGCTGGTCGCCTTGTCTATCCTGGCCGTCAGCACCCCGTTGCTCAGCACCACCTCGTTGGCGTATTCCCGGATCATGCTGTTCGGGTCCTGGTAAATGGCTGCGGCGGTGTTGGTGCCGTCGAAGGAGATGTCCAGCGTTTTTCCGGCCTGCACCGTGAGCTGCCCGGCAGTCACCAGGTCATTCAGCTGCGTTCGCTGGTCTCCCGCAACCTTAAGCATGCCCAGGGCACTGATGTGAATTTTGCCTCCCGCGCCCACGTACAGGCGGCCCAGGATGTTTGCGGTGCCGCCAGAAACGTTCAGGTCGGCGGTGGTGCCCTCGGTTGTAGCCAAAGCCAGGTCAGTGCCCACCCACAGGGCGCCTCCGGCCACGGTAAGGGTGGTATGGCTTGCGGCTCCGGTAGAAGCCCGCACGGCATATTTTGTAGACACAGACCCGCCGTTGATGGTGATGGTCGCGTTTGTGTTGGCCTCGGTGGCAACATACATATCCCGGCGCATGTTCAGGTCTGCCGGGGCGTTTACCGTCAGGGTGCCGTTTATGTAGTCGTTGTTCCAGGGGTAGAGCGTGCCGTTCACCGTGAGGTTGCCATCGGGTGCGATGTTCACTCTGTCGGGCCGGCTATTTGTCGTCGCGCTGCCCCCGCTATGCACAGGGTAGTGCGGGGCACCGGGGCGGATGACCAATGTGGTGGACGAAATGTTGGCGAAATCCACGGGCTGGCTCCAGTTGGCCACATCAAAATAGTCTGTGCTCACGCTGCCGACCCAGTCGGCAGTCTGGCTGAACGCCTGTGTGGAAAAGAGGGAAAGCAGCATCGCGATGCCAACTCGCCCGGCCCATTTATTATTCTTCTTTACTCTCTGTAAAAGATTTTTCATTGGCTACCAATTTTTATAAAGTGAAGAAATAATGCCAGGCCAGTGTGTGCTGTCTGAAAAGCAAAAAAGCCCGTCTGGCATTCGTTTAGATCAATTTTAGCCATTCTTATACCGAAGGCTATCCTGAGGCATCCTGCTTTATCGCATAAAAGTGAAAATATAGTACCACTATAACTTGTTTGTAGTGAGCACACTGAATGCGTGGCCCGCACAGGAGCAGTAAAAAAATGCAATGCAGCGTGCCACCCGGGGCTGGCCGTTTGCGGAAGGGTATGGCAGAAGAAAGTCAATGCCGGGTTTTATACCTCCGGGAGGCAGTACAGAACGCTTGGAGGGATGTTTCGGGAAGGGGGTATAGACTGCAGCCGTTTAGGAGGGATGACGGGGGTATGGGTATGGGCATACACGTTTCAGGCCCAGGGAAACCGTGCTCCCTGGGCCTGAAGGTATAAAAGTGAGACAGTTCGTTTGTTCGAGCCTACTTCAGCACATGGCGGCTCAGCACCCGGTAGGCTTCGTTGATGTTGTCGCCCTTCCTGAAGTCCTGCTTGATGGTGGGCTCCAGGTCCCCGGTCAGCCAGATTTTGAGTTCTGCGTCCAGGTCGCCGATGCCGGCGCTTTCCTTGGAAAACGTTTTGATGCTGCCGTAAGGAACACTCTGGTACTCGACTTTGGTGCCGGTGAGGCCCTGCTTGTTCACCAGGATGAGGCGCTTGGTGGTAAACACCAGCATGTCCCGGATCAGCTTGTAGGCCCTTTCGATGCGCTCGTCCTCAATCAGGATTGGCTGAAACTCATTGGTTATCTTTTCGAGGGACACCTCGGAGGCGTGTCCCATCATTCCGCTTAGTAAACCCATTTTTCTCTTGTTAGTTAATTGGTAGGTATAAAACACAAAAGGTGGCAGCGATGCGGCTCAGGCTTCTGCCGCCAACTCCTTCTTGATTCTTTTCTTGTCGATCTTGCCGCTGGCAGAGAACTGCCCCATGTGCAGGATCAGGTCTTCTGCCGACACGTTGGCCGCCGGTATAGGTATGGCGAAATAGCCCTCCAGGTTGCGGTACACAATCTCGCGGTCCGGCTCGTACCTGGTGGGTTGCTCCAGAATGCTTCGGATAAGCCGCTGCGACGGATGCGCCTCGGGGGCGGGGGATAACGTTCTGGGAGAAGCCATAGGTATGGTTTTGGTGCGTGGAGGTCGGTTTCACTGCTGCTTCACCGGCTTTGCCGTTCTCTCTATACCTGTTTCCGGCGCGTTCTGTTACCAGGGGGAGGGAGCGTGCCGAAGACCTGCGCCGGCGGACGGTATGCAGACGCATCCCCGGTGCCAGTGGTGTCGCGCATACCCTGCCTCCTGCTTTCTGTCGGATCTCCTGCAAAACCCGGAATAAAGCAGTTACTTTGTGGTGCAGCCGGTAAAATACGGGTTGGCTGCAACACATTTCGGGGTTAGCTGTTAAAGAGGCTATACCCAAGGCAAAAACATGCAGATGGAAGTATCCTCGATGAAAATCACTACCACAGACTACGCCGCCACCGGCGCATTCTCCCAAACGATATCCGATTATCTCTGTCGCAGCGAAAAGCTGCGGCCGTTCTACAACCACTTCCCCACGCTGGAGGCCTTCGGGGCGCAGCTGCAGGAGAAAAGCTTCGGCGAGGCACAGCGCCATACCCTGCACCAGGCCCTGCAGGAGCAGTATACTTCCGTTGCCAGTATCAACCCCAATGTGCAGCAGAACATCGACCTGCTGCTGCAGCCCAACACGTATACCATCACCACGGGCCACCAGCTCAACATCTTCACGGGCCCGCTCTACTTTGTCTACAAGATCATCACCGCCATCAACACCTGCAGGCAACTGCAGCAGCAGTACCCCGACTACCACTTTGTGCCGGTATACTGGATGGCCACCGAAGACCACGACTTTGCCGAGATCAACCATTTCAGCCTGTTTGGCAAGCAGTATACCTGGGAGTCGGATCAGAAGGGGGCCGTGGGCCGTTTCTCGACCAGCGACATGGAGACGCTGCTGGCAGAACTGCCGGAGGCATACCCCATTTTTGAGGACGCCTACCGCAACAGCAACAACCTGGCAGACGCCACGCGCGCCATCACGCACGCCCTTTTCGGGGCATACGGCCTGGTGAGCATCGACGGAGACCATGCCGGCCTGAAGAAAGCCCTGACCCCGGTAGTGGAAAAGGAACTGACCGAGCAGCTGTCGAACAGGCTGGTGGAGGAGACGAGCGCCCAACTGGACGAGCTGGGGTATAAGCCGCAGGTATTCTCCCGCGAGATCAACCTGTTTTACCTGCAAGACGGCCTGCGCGAGCGCATCGTGCGGGAGGGCGATCACTATAACGTGCTCAACACGAGCATCAGCTTTACGGCAGAGGCGGTACGGCAGGAAGCGCAAGAGCATCCCGAGCGCTTTAGCCCGAACGTGATTCTGCGGCCGCTCTACGAGGAGCTGATCCTGCCGAACCTGGCCTACATTGGCGGCGGCGCGGAAGTGGCTTACTGGTTCCAGCTGCGGAAGCTGTTCGACGTATACCAGGTGGCGTTTCCGGTGCTGATGTTGCGGAACTCGGCCCTATACATCAGCCGCAGCAACGCCAGCCGCATGCACAAGCTGGGCCTAAAGCCGGAGGAACTGTTCCAGGATATTCAGGATCTGAAAAAGCAACTCTCGGGGCAGCTGCACGAAGAGGAGATTAGCCTGGAGGCGCAGCGGAAAGCCGTGGCCGCAGCGTTTGCCGAAGTGGAGCAACTGGCCCGGGAGATAGACCCGACCCTGGTGAAAGCCGTGGGCGCGGAGGAGCAGAAAGCCGCCAACGCGCTGCAGATGCTGGAGAAGAAAATCTCGAAGGCCCGCGACAGCAGGCACGAGCAGACCTTTAAGCAGCTGGAGAACCTGAAAGAGAAGCTCTTCCCGGGCGGCAGCCTGCAGGAGCGCCAGGACAACCTGCTCTCTTACCAGACCAACAACCCCGACTTTATACCTGCCCTGCTGCAGGCCTTTGACCCACTGGCCTTTAAGTTCACCATTCTGGAAGAGGAGTAATGCTGAAAGCGGAGCTGCGGAAACAGATGCTAGAGTTCCGGCGCGGCTTGCCTCCTGAAGAGGTGCAGCGCCGGAGCCTGGCTATAGCCGACCAGTTTTTCCGGAGCTTCCCGTTGCAGGCCGGGCAAACGGTGCATGTTTTCCTGCCCATTACAAAGCACAACGAGGTAAATACCTGGCCCATCATCGAGCAGCTCCGCACCGAACACCCCCAGGTGCGGGTAGCGGTGCCGGTGACGGATGTGGCGCAGCACGTGCTGACGCACCATGAGCTGACGGATGAGGCCGTGCTGGTAGAAAACAGGTGGGGGATACCCGAGCCGCAGCGCGCGCAAATCATTCATGCCACGGAAGTAGACCTGGTGCTCGTGCCGCTGCTGGCGTTTGATCTGGCAGGGCATCGCGTGGGGTATGGCAAAGGCTTCTACGACCGTTTCCTGGCCGACTGCCGCCCCGATGTGCTGAAAATCGGCCTGTCGCTGGAGCCGCCAATAGCCTTCATCGCGGACTTCGACCCCTATGATGTGCCCCTGGATGCGGTGGTGATGCCAGAGGGGGTATGGCCTTAGCGCATCCGCCTTTCCTTTAGTCTTTTCGGGCCTCCGCCTGGCCTTCCTGTATCGTTTCGGTCGCTTCCTGCTGTGTGTCGCCGTCAGCCTCCGGCTCTTCCTGCTCGTATTTGTTTTCCGGCGCGAAGCTCAGCTTGATGTAGATCGGGAAATGGTCTGAGCCAATGTCAGCCAGCCTTTCTATCTCGACCAGCTTGAAGTGTTTGGAATGGAAAATGTGGTCGAGGGGCCAGCGCAGCAGCGGGTACCGGGCGTTGAAGGTGTTGTAAAAGCCCCGGCCAATGCGCGGGTCCAGCAACCGACTCACCTCCTGAAAAAGCTCCGTGCTCTGCGACCAGGCCACATCGTTGAAGTCGCCAGCTACCACCACCGGGTATTTCGAGTCCTCAATGTCGCGGGCAACCATCACGATCTCGGCGTCGCGCTTCTTGGAGTTCGGGTCTTCGGTAGGCACGGGCGGCTTGGGGTGCACCGCATGAAACTCTACCCAGGTGCCGCTCCGCAGCTGCACGAACGTCTTCACCGACGGAATTTCTTTGTCGAGCAGGTAGCTCACCCGCTGCTGCCGAAGCGGCAGCTGGCTGTAGAGGTGCATGCCATAGGTATTGCTCAGCGGTATCTCCACCCGGTAGCGGTAGTCTTTGGTAACAGGCCTTACTTCCCGCTCCCACACAGAGTCCGATTCCAGCAAGAGCAGAATGTCCGGGTTCTTCTCTTTGGCCAGCGCCACCAGGTCGTCAAACTTGTCATTGGTCATCAGCACATTAGCCACCATGATGCTCAACAAAGCGTCTTCCCCGGCGTTGGCCTGGTCTACGCGCTTTACCTCGCTCGGGGCCAGAAAGGTATACGGGAAGATGTTGATCGCCTGGTAGACAATCGCGACGGCCAATCCGCCGATAAGGAATTTGTCGCGTATGCGGTTTTTGGTGCCCAGCCACCAGAACAGGGCAAGGCAGAGCAGGGCCAGCGAGAAAATCTGCATGCGCGGGTAGTCGAACACGCGCACATACCAAGCCTCGAGCGTGAGCAACGGCAAGGCAGTGGCAAGTATGGAAAAGGTACCTAATGCCTGTATAAAAATAACGGTTGCTTTCTTCATTTACGCTTGGTGTTGCTTGTTGCAGTAGCTGCCCTAAAATTAGTGAAAGGTATGGTTTCTTACGTAACAGTACGCAACAAAGGGTGTGATGTTGATTTTGGGCACCACCATGCCGAGGGAGGTATACACAGGATGAGGTGCGAATAAAACTGTCTGCCACGCTAACTGCCTGGAGTACACACAAAAAAGCCCCTCCACCGAAAAGCGGAAGGGCACTTTGCATGGCAGGGAGGGGCTTTTACTTGCCCATTTTTGGGTTTTGTTGTACTGTGTCCACTCGGGCACTTTGCATGGCAGGGAGGGGCTTTTACTTCTTGCGTTTTCCGGCACTGGCTGTTCTTAGCTGCTGCACGGGGCCAAATTCTGCCTGATCGATTGTCTTGCCGCTCAGGTATATTTTGCGCAACTGCACTTCCACCGGCGCCATCGTCCGGGTCATGTCAGAAGCGATTACCTTTGCGTAGAACTCTTTCGCCTGCACCACTGCCCCACGGTCGAAGGCATGCTTCTGCTCGCTTTTGCTGATGGGCAACCCCGGAATTACCTGATACGTCGTGCAGACAACCTCATATTTGGGTTGGCACGCTTTTATAACTTTTTTTAGAAGCGTTTTCATGTAAGAATTTATTTAGTTAAGATTCCAATCGCTTCGTAAATAAGCATATTTATCAATTATTATACTAATATATTTATTTGTAAGAATGCTAAAAAAGTATAATTCTTTTTGATAGACAAGATGTTATGGGATAGGTGCTATACCACGCCTTGCAAGTCAGCGGTAGAGGCAAAATCATACTGCCCGGGCCGGGTATAAAAGCGAGGGTGCCTTGAGAAGCTTTTGGGGTTGCAAGCCCATATCCGGAATTTGGATTCGTAGCCTTTAGTGGCTTAGCACTCAGACAGCAGCTTCTCGATATAGGGCGCGAGTTTCTCGGGCTTGGTTACGGGCGCATAGCGCTTTACGGGCTTTCCGTGCCGATCGATCACAAACTTTGTGAAGTTCCATTTGATGCGGCTGCCCAGCATGCCGCCCAGGTTTTCTTTCAGGTACTTGAACAAAGGGTGCGCGTTGGCACCGTTCACCTCCACCTTCTCGAACATCGGGAAGCTGACGCCATAGTTGATGAGGCAGCCTTCTTCGATCTCCTGCTTGCCTCCGGGCTCCTGCTTGCCAAACTGGTTGCACGGGAAGCCAAGGATCACCAGGCCGTCGTCTTTGTGCTTGCGGTAGAGTGCCTCCAGCCCCTCATACTGCGGCGTGAAACCGCACTGGCTTGCCGTGTTCACCACAACCACCACCTTGCCCTCAAGGGTGTCCAAAGATGTCTCTTTGCCCTGCAATGTGGTTGCTGAGAAATTGTAGAATTCTGATGCCATGAGGGTAAATGTCTATTTGGTAATGTATGGAAAGTATGGAAACTGCGATGTGGTGGCCTATGCTGTTCAAGGCGCCTGGCAGCACAGCCCTTGTTATACCGCTCCGCCTATAAGATAGCACAGGGCATCCTGTTAAGTAATTCCGAAGAGGCAGCCTGTATACCGGGCTCCTGGTAAACACGCTGGACAGCGGAAATGTTTTGTGCGTCCCGCAGATGGGCTACGCCACCGGCTTCACGCCGCGCGTCATCTCGCGTTTGCCCGGAGGGCCGGGCAGCGCCTCTACCTCAAACCCGGCGGCCTTCAGGCTGCGCTTGAAGGAGCCTTTGGCACAATAGGTCACCAGCACGCCGCCGGGGCGGGTTGCCCTGTACAGTTTCTCGAACATGGCGTCCGTCCAAAGCTCGGGCTGTTTTTCGGGGGCGAAGGCATCAAAGTAAATCACGTCGTAGTACGCGCTCGGGGCCATAAACTCCTCCAGTGTTTCGTGTATCTTTTGCAGCGTGAAGTAGGGGATGATGTCCACGGGCTCGTTCCAGGGGCTCTGGTGCAGCATCTGGAAGTACTCCAGCAGCTCGGGGTTGAGGATGAACTTCTCGAAGTGTAGTTCCTGCACCACTTCCTGGGGAAGCGGGTGTTTTTCCAGCGTGTCGTACTGTATAAACGCCTTTTGGGCCAGCGCCATCGGAAAGGTCAGGATGGCGTTCAGGCCCGTGCCGAAGCCCACCTCCAGAATCTTTATGTCTTTTTTCTGCGCTACGGTATATTCCAGGCCGTGCTTTATAAACACATGCTCCGACTCCTGCAAGGCCCCGTGTACCGAATGGTAATGCTCGTTCAGGTCCGGCACATACAGGGTATTCGATCCGTCTTTGGTCTGTCGTATTTCGAGATGCATCTTTTTTGCGTTACTTTACAAATGTACACATTGTGCGAGACAGCCTGCAACACCAGACGCAGCTAAAAGAACACTAATTTTATGTGCTGCCGCAGCAAACGCGCATGTCAACCGCAACGGCGTAGCGGTTATTTGCCGATATCAGCTGCTGCAGCCATACTGTCTGTTAACAATTCACCCACCATAACCATCAGCAAGAATGGCAAGAGTACAGGTACCCATACCTTCCTATACGCACTTTGAGGCGATTATACCGATCCGCATCACCGACCTGAACTATGGCGCGCACCTGGGCAACGACGCGCTGCTGTCGATCCTGCACGAGGCGCGGCTGCAGCTGCTGCGGCACTTCGGCTACACCGAACTGGAGATCGGCGGGGCCAGCCTGATCATGGCAGACGTGGCGATCAGCTACAAGGGAGAGGGCTTTTACGGCGACACGCTGCACATCAAGATGGCCTTCGACGAGCTGAGCAAGTATGGCTTCGACATTACCTACCACGTCCTGAACCAGGAGGGCAAAGAGGTGGCGCGCGCCAAAACGGGCATGCTCTGCTTCGACTACAAGGCGCGCAAGCTCGTGTCGCTGCCCGGGGAGGTGAAGGCCAGGATAGGAGAAATCAGCTAAGTGTCCGGGCCTGGCTCATCCCAACCATACCCTGTGCACAGGCGGCGGCACAGAAGATTCGGCGGGCTTTGGTAGAACTCAATCCGGAAATCAGAGTATGAACAGGGGAGAAGGGAGATCCGCACGGATGGTGCCTGCCGCCCCCGTAAACTGACCCGGCAAACGCCTGTCATACAGTTTTCGGGGCGGCAGCGCGCGAAGCGTTTCCGTAGATATCCCAAACCAGAGAACTTCATGAAAAGTCTCCCCCTGTTCATACTGCTGCTCCTGTGCTCCTGTGTTACCTCCCGGAAGGTGAAGGACTACCTGGCCAGGGAAAAAAACCAGTCGGAGGCCAAGGCCATCGTAGCGGACTGGCTGGAGCAGCACAAAGACTGGTATACCGGGAAGGCCGCCCAGGACTTCCCCATTCCGGAAAGCGTGCCCATACCCGAACCCGTGCGCGTGCCAGCCGCCAGCAAAAGCAGCCCAACCGATTCCATCCCATGCCCCGAAGCGGCCATACCCATACCCATACCCATATCCATATCCATATCCATACCTATACTGCGGCGTCCTCCCCCGAAGGCTGCCTGCCCGGACACGTCGTTACTCATGAAAACACTTCGGGCGCAGGAACTGGCTCTGAAGCAGATCCGGGCTGACACTGGGGCAGCCCAGGCGGCGCTGCACGATGAGCGGGCCGCGCATGCCGCCACCAGGCAGCAGCTTCGGCAGACCGAGGCAGAGCGGGAGTACTGGAAAGACAAGAACCGCAAGAAGTTCTGGGCGCTAATCGTGATGGGGGTATGCGGCGTGCTGTATGTGGTGTTTAAGGCGCTGGCGGCCCGGGTCCGAACCACATGAAACACGCCCTGCGCACTGGTACTCCGGCCATACCCCACCACCCACTTCCGCTGCTTTATACCGCTTTGCGGGCCACCCATGAACCAAAGCCCTTAAATTATGTTTACCTTTGTGCGGATAGTAACTGCCAGGCAGCCTGTGGGTATGGCGGAAGTCTCCCGGCCAGTTGGCGCAGTGTCGCCGGCAATGGCGGCTACTATCTTTTAACAGATACACAAACAGAACTGTACGCGGCAGCATGACTTTGATTGCAGACATCCATATCCTCAACAAGAAAGACATCCGGAAACTCTCTTTGGATGACCTGAAAGCGTGGTTGGTAGAGCAGGGCGAAAAGCCTTTCCGGGCCAAGCAGGTATACGAGTGGCTCTGGAAGCACTCGGCCCGGTCGTTTTCGGAGATGAACAACGTGAGCCTGGCGCTGCGCGAGAAGCTGGAGCTGCACTTCTCCATCAATGCCGTGCAGGTGGCCACGCAGCAGGTAAGCTCCGACGGCACCGTTAAATCGGCTTTCAAACTGCACGACGACCACATCGTGGAAGGGGTGCTGATTCCGCACAACGAGCGCAAAACGGCCTGCGTGAGTAGCCAGGTAGGCTGCTCGCTCACCTGTAAGTTCTGCGCCACCGGCTACATGGACCGCCTCCGCAACCTGGACGCCGGCGAGATATATGACCAGGTGGTGCGTATTAACGAGCAGAGCCTGAAGCAGCACGGCGAGCCGCTCAGCAACATCGTGTACATGGGTATGGGCGAGCCCCTGCTGAACTACGCCAACGTGATGAAGAGCATTGAGCGCATCACGGCGCACGACGGTTTGGGTATGGCCGCCCGCCGCATCACGGTGAGCACGGCCGGTATCGCCAAAATGATCAAGAAGATGGCCGATGACGGCGTGAAAGCCAACCTGGCGCTGTCGCTGCACGCGGCCAACGACAAGAAACGCAACGAGATCATGCCCATCAACGAGACCAACTCGCTGGAGGCCCTGACCGAGGCGCTACGGCATTACCACGAGGTGACAGGCCGCAAGGTGACGTATGAGTACATCGTGTTCGAGGACTTTAACGATACCCTGCAGGATGCCGAGGAGTTGCTGCAGTTCTCAAAGATCATCCCGTGCAAAATCAACCTGATCGAGTATAACCCAATCGAGAACGCCGACTACCAGAATACGAACGAAGACCGCTGGCAGGCCTTCATCTACTACCTCGCCGACCGCGGGGTGCAGGTGAACGTGCGCCGCAGCCGGGGCAAGGATATTGACGCCGCCTGCGGGCAACTGGCCGTGAAGGAGAAACAAACAGCATAGCCAGAACCCGGCAGTATATTAACCTGCGAAGCAAGAAAAGACAGAGCGCCCCGCTATACCAATTTATAGCGGGGCGCTCTGTCTTTGTGCCGGAATTATTGATGTACTGCAAGCTGTGCAGTATGGAGGTATGGCGTTTTACTTCGGCTCGAATCGCCCCTGTGGTCTGGGCCTGCCGCTGTTCGCGTCCTGCGGATCGTTGACTACTTCCCGCTGCTCCACAAAAACGGCATGCGGCTTGGGGCGCACGCGCTGCCCATACTCCTCGGCGTACTGCTGGGTAAACTCCGCCCCAAAAAATATGATGAGTGAGGAGTAGTAAATCCAGACCAGGATCAGGATCACAGAGCCTGCCGCGCCGTAGGCGGAGCCCGGGTCGCTGGTGCTCAGGTACCAACTGATCAGCAACTTGCCGATGGTAAACAGAACCGCCGTAACCAGGGCCCCGATCAGCGTGTCCCGCCAACGGATATAGGCATCGGGGAGGTACTTGTATATCAGGGCAAACAGAAACGTGATCAGCCCAACCGACACAACAAAGTCTACCAGCTTGATAGCCCAATACCAGATGTCAGCTGGCAGCAGCCTGGATATAAAGTCGCTCAGGATAGAGATAACGGCACTAATCACAAACGACATCAGCATCAGGAAGGCAATGCTCAGGATGATGCCGAAAGAGAAGACGCGTTCTTTGGCCATGCGCAGAATACCGTTGGTGGGTTTCACCTTCAGGTTCCAGATGCTGTTGAGCGACTGCTGCAGCGTGGCAAAAAACGTGGTGGAGGCAAACAGCAACGTGCCGATACCGATCCAGAGGTGAATGCCCGACGCGTTGATCTGGGCGTTTTCCACAATCTTCTGAACTTCTTCCGCTGCCTCCGGCCCTACCGCTGTCGAGATTTCATTGGCCAGCTTCCCGGACACGGCCTCCTCCCCGAAAAAGAAGCCTGCAGCCCGGATGATGATGATGAGCAGCGGCGGTATTGAGAAAATTGCGTTGAAAGCCAGCGCAGCCGCTAGCCGTAACGAGTCATTGTCAGAGAACTCTGATCCAGATCGTTTGATCAGATCAAATACTCCCCTCATTGTATAATCTGCCATAGGCGGTGTTTAAATCTCCTTGTTGTCCGAGGTTTGATACGCAGCTATCGGCCTTTAGTTAGCGTGCTTCCTGCCGCCACCCGCCGGTTTCCGTAGCCCGGAAGGGAAGGTTTTGAGCAATATCAGTCCTGATTTTTGCAAACAAACGGTGGCAGGGTGTTGCTGAAGTGGCGCTTTTTCTGACTGTGGCGTTACCCCTATGCAAAAGAAGGCGAGACCAGGTATAAGTCGCAGGCATCGTCCTGAAAACAGCTTTTGAAAAGATTATCCATACACCCCAGAACAGATGCCGCCCACGGGTGATGAAGAGACGGGCTCCATAACACAGTGGGCACTTCCCGCCGGGGGATTTAAAAGTCGGGGGAGGTATAACCGGGCGCTGGCTGGCAGCTACAGTTTGTCCACCGTTGCTGTCAGGGTGCCTTTTGCGTTTACCACCGCCTTGATACCCTCCGGTGTCAGGTAGATGTTTTCGGGGGTGAGGTGCTGGATGTTCCCGCGCAGCAGCAGCGACTCGTGCACACGGCCCTGCCTGTCGAGCGTGGCCTGCAGCAGCTTTCGGGTGTCGTTCAGTTGCTGTTGCACTGGTATGTTCACCTGCTGCTGAATCATCCCGACGAACTTGTTCTTAGCCAGCCAGCTGGCTGTGTTCAGCAGCTTGTCTTTCGTGTCGAGGTCATAGTCCACGTCGCGCACCCGGATGGAGGCGGTTTCGGCATCGTAGTATGGCGTTCCGCGCAGGTATACCTTGCCCACGATCTTCTTGGTGAACAGGCCTGCCTTTGTCTTCCCGTCTACATCCAGCATCAGCACCAGTTGCTCGCCGCTGGGCGTGATGGCGGCATCCTTTACCGTCAGCTGGCTTTTTCCGTCGTCAAAGGTATACGTCTGGTTGGCGACCTGCCCCTGCAGCAGTTTGCTTGCGTGGGCATAGGGCACTGTGGCGGTCAGGCCAACCTGTATGTCATCGGCAAGGCGCTTGTCTACAAGCAGCTTGGGCAGGTTGCGGTTAAGCTGCACCTGGGGCTTGCCCTCCGTGGAAACCGTGATGTAGGACGTAATGCCGAGGCGGGTGCTCAGGGTGCCGTCTTTGGCTTGCAGCGGGGCCATGCGCACCTCCTGCGGCACCACCGTGAGCCAGGCGTTCAGGGCATCGTCCAGCTTCACGGGCTCCTGCAGCAGTAGCCAGGCATCGGTCACGTATTTTTTCATGTCGAGGTGCTGTTGCAGTTCTTTGTCCAGCTGCTTCGAGAGGGTACCCATCTGCTGGCGCAGCGCAGGCTCCACAAAACGCGCGAGGCCGATCTTCAGCGGGCCCAGCGTGAGCACGGGCTTGGTGTTTCCCCAGGCAAAGTCGCCGCTCGTCACGGTGCTGATGCGGTAATCATCGGTCAGGCCAAGCTTGCTCTCCGTTTTAATAACCATGTCGAAGCTGGTATCCTCGGTTTTGTCGATGGCGGGGCAGAGCTTGCAGGGGTCCCACTTCCAGCGGCCTTTGGCGTAGATGTGCAGCGGCACGCTGAAGTAAATCTTGTCTCCTTCCGCCCGCACGCTCATCCTGCCGCTTTTCGTGACGGTAACGGCCACGTTGTCGTCGCTCAGGTTGTCGTCTTTGTAGAGCACACCCGCAACCTCCTGGTTCAGCCTGCTTTCCAGGGCCGCGATGGAGATAGAAACGGGCACAGCGATAGACGAGAGCTGCGGCTTGTACAGCGGGGCGGCCAGGGCGGTTGCGGCAGGCGCCTCGGCATTGAGCTTGCTGGTGCTGGAGCAGCTTTGCAGGGTATAGCCCGAGAGTAAGGCCGCCATCAGAAAGGCAAGGAGCCGTAAGGTTGATTTCTTCACAGAATTGCTGAAATTAAAAAAGTGGCGCAAGTTAGCACGCCTTTCGCATACCAGCTATACCTGCCGTGGCGCCTGCCGTAAATTTTTAAGCGCCAGCTAGCTTAGCTTTTCGAGCAAGACCTTTATCTCGGCCTCTGTCCTGACCAAGCCACACTCCCGCAGGATGCCCTGGCGGTATATGGCGAAAAAGGGCGTGCCGGTCAGCCTTACCTCCTGGCTGGAGACGGGGTTCTCAGAGGCGTTCATGCGCACAAAGGTAATGTCGCTGTAAGCAGGGTCAGAAGAGAAGTTGGCAAAGGAGGGAGCCAGCAGTTTGCAGACGGCACAGTTTTCGTCGATAAATTTCACAATCACTTTGTCGTTCTTGAATATCAGCTGCCTCAGGTCGTGGTCGTCGGATTCTCTAATTGTCATAGTTTTTTTCTTCTCAGCGCAAGGTATAGCAAACGGGTCGGCTGGCTCATATCAAGAATAAAGCCATAGTGCCGCAATGGTTTTGGAGGATAAAGTAGCGTCGTTTATTTGGCTCAACAGTATAGGCTTTGTACAATTTAATGCGGTATTTTTGCAAAGTAAGGCTTAAACACCTGTGCATGCAGATAAGTTTGCCTAGAGCAGAAAAATAACTACCGGTACGCCCCAAGCTAATTCTGACCAAAGTTGGGAATACCGGCAAAACCGGTTGTATCTGCCTCAAAAGCAGCAGTGGTTTTGAGGCGTGTCGCTGTAGCTATACCCGCAGGCTGAGGTTTTAGGCTTCTGATAAGTTTGTAGGGTATAGCTGGGCACTGCAGCAAGTTCTAAAACAGGAAAGGCCGGCTAACAGATGTTAGCCGGCCTTTCCTGTTTCGCATCACAAAAGATTTAGAAGGCAAAGCCCACCCGCAGTCCTCCAGTGCTAAACGTAGAGAAATTAAAGTTGTCATAGCCTTCTAAAGTATAGTTTTGAGCAGCATTGTCATTGCTCTTAACCTTCACTTCCTTAATTCTCCGATAGTCTGCACCCACACCGGCCTCTATGCCAACGTAAAAGTTCTTAACTATATAAAAATCTACACCAGCGATCCCATTCACACCAAATGACAAATACCCCCTGTCGTATGAGTTGGGATTGGTTGACAATGAATTAATCACTTCAATGCCATTACCTTTTAAGTGCTTGTAGCTGTAACTGATTGGGGTAGAAAAACCTATATAAGGAGAGAGGCGGCTGGTACCGGCAAAATGTTTCTCAACACCTGGGGCAAAACCGACTGAGAACCTGGTGGCTTTGCCATCATCATTTAGTCGGTCATTGTCAATGCTTGCATCCACACTATAGCGGAAGGCAACGTTATCGGAACTGAATTTACGCAGCCGGAGAGTGGTAGAGGAGTAGCCGCCCCACCCCAAAGAGGCTTCCAGCGTTTTGTTTCCTGCTACGGGTTTAAGCGTTTCATCTGCTGTAGACTGCGCATTGGCAGCGAAGGTAACGCCACAGGCAAGGGCGAGAAGGGCAAGCTTTGTTTTCATATATAGCATATGTTTATGGTTGTGAATAACAACGCTAAATATATATGATTATTTGTAATGTTCTATACTATATATGTTACTTTGCTAGCACCCATGTCTTATACCCTACCTTGGCCTGGTGCAGCGCCAGGGCCAGTTCGGCGTCATCTTTAAATTGCAGTTGCTCCAGCTTCCTGTGCTCTACCTGCACCTGCAGTTGCTCCGGGACAAACGGCCAGGGCGATACCGACAGGTCATTGTTCGGCAGCTGTTTCACGAAATAAGCCT
The DNA here is from genome assembly GCF_022601975.1 of Pontibacter sp. E15-1. Taxonomy (GTDB): domain Bacteria; phylum Bacteroidota; class Bacteroidia; order Cytophagales; family Hymenobacteraceae; genus Pontibacter. The sequence goes on along the minus strand of NZ_JAKVIR010000003.1, from coordinate 173,864 downwards.
TTCCATCCGGCCCGGTTGTGATTTCCAGTTCGCGCGCGTCGGTGGGTACTTCATTGCGGCACAGGATGAGCGAGAGTCGGTCGCACCACTGCATTACCGCATACGCTTTCTCAGCCTCCGTACGTTTTATGCCCAGGCTCTGGCGGCAGGTCTGCTGCAGCTGCGCCTGTTCATCCAGAAAGCTGTCGATTTTCTTTTGCTGCCCGCGCAGGGGCTCATACAGGTAACGCATGTGCATGGAGGTAAGCAAGGCCACCCAGCGACTCTGGAACCGGACCGCCTGCATCAGGTCCTGCGCCTGCTCCAGGGTGGTAGGCTGCAGCGTGAAGTCGGCGGGCGCACCGGCGGGCGTCAGTCCGTCCTTGCCGCGCCGTGCTTTCTGCCGGTTGTCGTGGTTGGCAATCGCGATCACGGTTTCAGTCCAGTACAGGCACTGCAGTTCCGGCTTCAGGTGGTGGGCCAGCTGTGCCGCCAGTACCCCGTGCGCCTGTTGGTATATAACCTCCCAGCCTTCCGGTATAGCGTTTACGATCATGGGTATACATGCTTTAGAAGAGGTATAACCGAATTCTGAGTAAGAAGGTTAAGAAGAACGTTGGGATGAGGGGGAATTCGCTTATACCGATATCAATTGCACAGCACGCATACCACTCCCTCATAACACATGAAGCACCCCTCCTCTGAGTAGAATCGTTTTTATTCTGCTGCTAAGGTCATTTTGATTGGGGCTTGACTTTGGCAACGGCCTGATAGAGAATCGGGTGTGCTATGTGTGTGGGGAGCTGTCACTGCTTGACGGCCTGGACGGATGACCCGCCATCAGCCGCGTGGTCATGGTGGAAGCAAGCAGGGAAAAGTTGAGCACGTACTTTCAGTACGCCGAGCCGATCCGCCGCCTGATCTATACCACCAACACCATCGAGGGCTTTCACCGCCAGGTCCGGAAAGTAACCAAGACGAAGGGCGCTTTCCCCTCAGACATGGCCCTGCTGAAGCTGATTTACCTCTCCCACCAGAACATCAGCAAAAAATGGGTCATGCCCCTTGCAAACTGGAGCCAGACGGCCCAGCAGCTGGCCATCTGGTTTGGCGAGAGGATGCAACTGGACTTGAAGTGAGACGCACTTCAAGAGTTTGGCCCTGTTGCTGTAAGGATTCACACCAGTACACCAACAGGGCCAGTAAATTGAAATAATGAAATGACACAGTTAGAATTACACTCCCACCATCATCCAAAACATCAAGTTTTGATGCGTTTAACCTGTTACACTCCCGAACCCCTTCTATCCCTAATGTTCTATTTATTCAGCTTCACAAGCTTCATTTCAAGCTTCTTCTCTTCTAACTGGCTATCCAGAACCAACACGTATCCTGGTTTTGCAGGATACACGTAGGAAAACGTTTCCTTGCTGGATGTAACGTCAACTTTGTCCGTTTTAAGGTCGCCTTCACCAGCGTACATAATGTTGACCAACGTCTTTTCCCAATACTTGCTCTTCTTTACCTCCCTGTAGTTGATGTAAGCTGTGTTGAAACTGGTTTGTGTGTTTTCTTCCTGTGTGAACTGGTAATTAAAGCCCCCAGTCATGTTGATCACCAAACCTATCAGGCCAGCGCCATAAAAACCTGATCCGGGCGGCAGGAAACATTCTGTCTGGTCTTTCTCAAAAAAATGAACGCCTTCCAGGTTCAGGTCAGAGTCGAGTTTGTAGATCATCATGTTGCCAATCACGCCTTTCGCCGTGCTGGTGCCGCCTCCTAAAACCGCCAGCGCAATGCCCACACCGTCTGCCTTAACTTTATACTGTTCTGCCACAATATGCTGCTTGCCGTCTGCCCCTCTAACTATTTTATGCACGAAGTTAACAAAGCCCTCATCCAGGCTCTTCTTTGCGTTCTGCGGCAGTAAGGGGTTTACATCCTTGTCCCAGGCATAGAACTTTGCAACTTTCTCCTTCCCATCCAGGCCAACCCGCTTGACAAAGAAGCCTTGGCTTTTATCAACGATCGCCTTGTCCTCCGGCCCGTAAAACTCGCCCATCATTATAAACTCGCTCTTCTTGTCGTCAAACGAAAAGGAACTCACAGACAGCTGCCGGTTGCCGTCTCTTTCAACCCCCATATCCAGCAACTTCTTGCCAGTCACCACATCGAAAGCTACCATAGAGAAAGTAAGCTTTTTAGATAGCATGTTCGGTCTGCGGGCAACGGTAGCCAGTATGTACTTATCTGTCACCTCATTCACCAGCAGCGATTCGTAATCTTTAGACTTATCATCAGACGCGGAAGTCCATTTCAGGTTGAGGTTGTTGTCGTACATTTCCAGCAAGAATCCTTTCATCATACCGGTATACCCATTTCTGACAAACCCCATGTCAGGAACAGGATAAATATTCAGACCGGAAAGCGGCTTGTTATCTCCGTTGCCTGGTGTTTGAAGCTCCTGTAGTGCAACGCTCAGGTCAGCCTTCGAGAGGTTAGCGAACTGCTTTGTCGCTATTTTGTTCAATGACTTATCAAAGACATCAATCTCAAGCGTTTTCCGTCTTGAGTTGTAAAAGTAAAAGCTGAAAGCTTTCCCGTTATAGGCGCTTCTTAGCAAGTGACTGTAATACCGCTCTTTTGGTAGCATGACGCTCTTTACCTTCTGCAAGTTCTGATCAAAGAAGTCCAACCCGTAGTTGTCATTTCTCTTGTCAGCCTTATCTGCATGGTAGAACATGGTATAACCCTTCACTTCATTCCCTTCATATATGGGCGTAATAGCTTTCTTGTTAAAGTTTGTAAAACCAGCCAGTGTTTGAGTCTGTGCATGACCGGCTGTTGCGAATAAAAGCAGCAGAAATGTAATAACAGTTTGTAATCGTTTCATTGTATAGTAAATATTAAGTAAAGAGTTTGTTTCATTTCTATTTCAGGCTTGCGGAGAAGAGCGTTTCTCTGAACCTCCCCTCTTTGTGTCTGTCGAGATAAGTCTTTTTTATTTGCTCAGCTACCTCCGTGTCTTCGCGTAAAACAGCAAAGGCATACTGTGCCGCTAATTGGTATTCGTGCGTTCCCTCCTCTATCCGCATTTTCTGTGCAAAGCAATTGCCAATGCCTTCAAAGTCGGAGGTGTTTAGGTTATAGAGCACACGGAGCAAGTGCTGAAAATTCTCAGGGTGGTGCTCTGATTCTACAGATACCACCTCTGCAAAGCGATGGAGCAGCAAATGGCGCTTTAGCTCATACAGGCACAGCATCACCATACTCTTCAGGTAGCCGCTCTCCGGCTGTTCCCTGAGCAAGAGCAGTGCGTTAAACAGAGCGTAGTCGTAGTTCTGCGTTTCGTACAGGCTTTGTACTACCTCCCTCCTGCAGAGTAGCTTAATGCTTTCCAACGCTGATGTTTGATAGGTTTGCCTGTTTGCTTCAACCGGGAAAGCTCTTTCCAGCTCTCTGATGTAGCCCATCCGCTTGAGGCAGTCCGGGTGCGTTCTCAAGGTATCAGGGTTATCTGGAAAAGCGACCATCGTCTCCCTTACATCAAAAATAGAAGATTCTTTTGCTTGCCCTTCTTCAAAGCTATAGCTGAAGTCTGAGCAGCTGAAAAGCGCACCCAGGTCAAGCTTCTGGGAAGAGTATGGTGCATCTATTTTATCTAAGGCCTGTAAGGCAGTATAGGCTTCGGCAGTGCTGTACTTTGTTCTGGAGAGAAAAACAAAACCTAGGGAATCTGCCTGTTTTTCGAATGAGCGCCTATGCTGCAAGTTGCCTAAAGAAAGCCCTTGAAGCAAAGCTCCCATTTTAGCGTGACGGTTGTACTCAACCTTGGCAGTTTGTCTGTACTGCTTCTTAAACTCTTTACTATAGAAAGCATCCAGACTCTCTTTAATGCTTCTCTCCATATGGCTTAGCTTTATATGGGCCAGCTCATGACAGATGATGAATGCTATCTGACTTTCGTTCTCTAGCTTTGCCAACAAGCCTATGTTAAAGAAGACCGTCCCATCGGCCAGTGCATATGCGTTCTCAACAGCGCTTCGTGTGAGGATAAGCTTTGTATCAGGCAAATCGCTGTTGGCTCTTACAATCACCCGATAGACCGACTGAATATATGGATCCACAATAGTATCCAACAGTGCAGAGCTTAACACCCTTCTATAACTTTCCTCAGCGCTTTTCTTAATGATGGTATTGTAACTTTCCCGGTAGTCAGGGCTCATGTTACGGGGAACCACAAAATGATTTTTAAGGGAAGCCTGTTGCGCAACTGCTAGCTCTCTTAATTTTGTTGAATCACTGGAATAGAAAGGGTAATATTCTTCCTCCTGCGCATATAAAGGAAAAATAGCGCTCATCATCAAGGTGAAAACGCAGATAATCATTTTCCCGGTTTGTTCACAGACGAATAAAGCCAGCATCAATAGTATATTTTAAAGCGCCACAAATTACATAAATATTAAATATTTAAAATATAAAAATTTATTATTTTTTAAATAGCGCACAACTTCCTTCGAAAAAATCAGAACATCACTTAATAAAGTTGCTTTCACAAAGCTTGTAAGCCAAAGAACGATGATGCAAAAGAGCCTTAACAAAAATAACTTACTTTTTGTGGGTCGCCGGCACCGTGCACCTCTCGTTCGGGGTGGATGGGGAGCAGCGCTGCGGACCTGTCCCTGTATGGGGCAGCGGGTATTCGAATCCAGTCTGGTGAAGGTGGCGGCCGAACAGCCTATCGTGACAGACGCGGGAAAGACCAGAGACGGGGTGAAGTCAATGGCCACGGATACACTTCGGCTCGCGGTTTGGCAGAGGGTACTTCCATGAGAGCGACCTGATGGAGGTCACGCTCCTGACGCCGGCCCATGAGGAAAGGGTCCAGATAAGCGTGGATTTATTGGCGTGACACACGACACGAGGAAACGGCATGGAAATGACATCCTCCCGAAAAATTGACCTCCTCTCTACTGCAGATTAGTTCTAAAGAGGGGAAGCCGACAGTTTATAACAGGATTCTACAGTAAGGAAGGAAATCGGTCACCCTAAAAAACAAAAAAGCCTGACTCATTTCTGAATCAGGCTTTTCTTAATCTGTGGTAGCGGGGACAAGACTCGAACTTGTGACCTTTGGGTTATGAGCCCAACGAGCTACCAACTGCTCCACCCCGCACTGTTATACTCTCTAAGAGTATGATGCAAAAGTATGCTTTTGTTTTTTCCCTTGCAAGCTATACTTACCATAAATCGTAAAAAAAGTTGCGGCTCCCTAAAACTTACTTGTTATGCCAAAGTGTATCTTCGAATATTTAAAGGAAAGGGGCTGTTGGTCGGATTTGCCGAGAGAATACACCAGCTGAAAGATTCCTGCGCCTGTGCTGAAGCTAATGCCGCCACCCACGCCGAAGGGGAAATCGCTTGCTGAAGACTGCTCCAAGTCGCTGCGGTAGTAGCCTTGGTCATAGAACAGCAGCACATAGGAGTCGGTGGCGGTGAAGAGGCGATACTCCAGCGTGCTAATGGCATAGGAGGAGGCGTAGAAGAAGTAATCGTCGAAGCCGCGCAGCGAGGAGAGGCCGCCGATGCGGTACATGTCGTTCAGGAAAAGCTGGTCGTTGAAGAGGGCCTGGCCCTGCAGCCGCGCCAGCAGGGCGCTGTTCCGGCCCAGCCGAAAGAAGTTTTCCAGGCGCAGCGCCAGCCCAAGCTGTGTCGTTTTGATGTTCAGGGTGTCATAGAAGCTTTTCTCCAGATCCGGACTGCGCAGCAGCTTCTTGGCGCCTGCCGAAAGCTGCATCTCTACCAACCGGCCACGCCTCGGGAAGTAAAAGTCATCGAGGTTGTTCCAAAGGTAGTTGAGGCCGTAGGTTGTGGTTTGGGCATCGGCCAGGTTAAACTGCCGCAGGCTCTGCGGGTTGGCGTCAGAGAGAATACGCGAGTTGCGCCACTCCGAAAACACGCTGAACTTGCCGTACTTGAGGGTATAGTATGCCAGCTGCACCCGCGGCTGCACCGTGATGAAAGACGAGTCTTGCTTAAGGAGGTTGAACTTCAGGCCGACTTCGAAGGGCGTCCCGAGCAGGTTGGGGTGCAGATACTCGCCATCCAGTATTACGGAGCCCTTGTTTACGCGCCGCCATTGCAGGCCCAGTTGCTTGCCGGAGCCCCTGATGTTCCGAATGTTCAGGTTGGCCTCACCCGTGATCAGCAGCTTGTCTTTCCGCGTAGGGTCGGGCAGAAACCCGACCACGCCATCCAGCTGGTTTGCCTGGCGGTCGTCCATAAAGTAATACACGCGGGCCTTGTCGCGGGCGAAGCGCACCTGCGGGGGCCGGGTCACTTTTATATAGGGGAGTGCCGACAGCATCCGCTGCGAGGCATTGATCTGGTCCTGGTTATAGGGCTGGCCGGGCAGCAGTTGCAGGTAACGCATCAGGAATTTCGGCTGCGTTTTCGTGTCGCCCACGATCTCCAGCGAATCATACGTCACAACAAAGGCCTTCTCCACCATCAGGGCCGCCTCCATTTTATTTCCCTCTATCCGGATGGAGTCGAGCCACACGGAGGCGAAAGGGTAGCCGTTGCGCTCGGCGTAGTCGAGGATGCGCTGTTGCAGCTTCACGTACTCGGCGGGTTTGAAAGGCGTGTCGTGGTAGAACTTTTCCCGGAACCCGGACTCCAGCAGCACTCCCTCGCTCAGGTTCCCGTTGCGCAGCTGTGCCCACACAAAAGGCTGACCTATATGAAGTTTCACGTGGAGCGCGTCGCCTTGGCGGTATACCGTGTCGGCAGAGGCCAGCAGGTAGGTGTCCTGCTGCAGCCGGTATACCAGCGCCTTCAACTCTTTGTATGCCTCCACCGAGTCCGGGAGCAGGCGCTGGTAGGTATACTGCCGCAGTACCTGTGCACCCTGGGCATCGGTTGCCTCCACGTTTAACCCCACCTTGGCCAATGCCTTCTCCGGTTTCCGGGCCGCCGGTTGCGGCTGCACTTTCTGGGGCATCTGCCCGACCTGCGCCAGTGCCAGCGGCAGCCACAGCATCATGCAGAAGAGAAAGGCAGTTATTTTGTACATTTGCGGAGTGAACTGTTAATGGGTTGAATTGTTAAATTGTTGGATGGTTTAGTTCGTTTTCAACTCTAGCTAAGCAAAGTGACCAGTTATACTGTTTTGCAGCCGTTCATGCCGCAAGTTTTGGCTCAGCGGTAACTTGCGGCATGAACGGCTATATGATTTGGTATAACCGCATAACAATTAAACCATTCAACAATCTAAACAATTAAACAATCTAACAATCAAATCTTGTCCCTTTAACCATCCTACAATTTAGCAATTAAACCTTGTCCGGCATATACCTCCACATTCCGTTCTGCAAACAAGCCTGCCACTACTGCGATTTCCATTTCAGCACCTCGATGGGCCTGAAAGAGCAGACGGTGCAGGCCATTGCCCGTGAGCTGGAGTTGCGCCATCAGTACCTGCGGGGGCAGCCGGTGCATACCATCTACTTCGGCGGCGGCACGCCCTCGCTGCTTAGCCAGCAGGAACTGCAACTGCTGCTGGAAACAGCAAAGCGGCTGTTTATAGTTTCGGAGGATGCTGAAATCACGCTGGAGGCAAACCCCGACGACCTGACCCCAGCCAAGTTGCAGGAGCTGAAAGCCGCCGGTATAAACCGCCTAAGCATCGGGTTGCAGTCGTTCCATGGGCCGCACCTGCAGCTGATGAACCGCGCCCACAGCGCCACAGAGAGCCTGCAGTGCGTGAAAGACGCGCAGGCCGCCGGTTTCCACAACATCACCGTGGACCTTATCTATGGCATACCGGCACCGGACCACCAGGTATGGCAGCGCGACCTGGAGACGCTGTTTGCGCTGGGCGTGCCGCACGCGTCCTGCTATGCCCTCACTGTTGAGCCTGCCACAGTTCTGGGCCGCTGGAGCAAGCAGGGAACGTTCACCCCCGCCGAGGATGACTTTACCGCCCGGCAGTTTGAGATCCTGCTCGGGCAAATGGCCCGGCACGGGTATGTGCAGTATGAGATTTCAAACTTTTGCCTGCCCGGCCACGAGTCGAGGCACAACAGCAACTACTGGCGCGGGGTGCATTACCTGGGCGTTGGCCCCAGCGCCCACTCCTTCAACGGCGTATCGCGGCAGTATAATGTGGCGCACAACAGGAAGTATACAGACGCCCTTGCCCTGGGCCAGATTCCCTTTGAAATAGAGACGCTCTCCCTGGCAGACCAGGCCAACGATTACCTGCTCACCAGCCTGCGCACCATCTGGGGCTGCGACCTGCAGCGGATCAGCACCGCGTATGGCTACGATTTCAGGGTGACGCACGCAGGTTACCTACAAGAGCTACAGGAAAAGGGATTGGCACACATGGCGGAGGAGGTGCTATACCTGACGGATGCGGGCAAACTGCTGGCCGACCAGATCACGCTGGAGCTTTTTATAGCCTAGCGTTAGCTGTTGTGCTATATCGGGTGAGAAAAGCAGAATCACCTCTTTACCATGTGCAATACCGCTCTATTGCCAGATATTTATATATACTTTTCTGATGTTTCACTAATCTGCTGCTCTACTGACATTTACACAGTGTGTTGCTAAAATACTCAGTTATAGGTATTTCAAGTGTAGAAGAAAAATCCCATTTTTGTGTACTTACTGCTACGATATGAAAAAATACGCTACACTGATTGTACTCTTCACCGTTTTCCATGCGTTTGCGCATGCAGCGCCACTGCCCGGAGGGGGCGGCAAAACGGAGCCCGGCGCCCTAAAAGCGCTCTCGGCCTACAATACAATGGCAAAGAAAGAGCGGCCAGATGAAGTTTTCAGGAAGAACATCATCAAGATCAACCTTTCCTCGCTGGCCCTGGACAATTACAGCCTGAGTTACGAGCGCTCGCTGTCGCGTAAAATCACGGCTGTGGCGGGGTATAGCTTCATCCCGAAAACGGATGTCGCCTCCATCTACCTGGTCGACAAGGTACTAAAGAAGTATACCACCATCAGCGACGAGACCATGGATGAACTGGAGGCTGCCACGCTGGCCAACAAGGCCTATACCGGCGAGCTCAGGCTTTACACCGGCAGAAATGCAGGGGCTCGGGGTTTTTACGTGTCGCTGTATGGCCGCTACATGGACCTGGACGCAACGTATACCCACGAGTACGAGATAGACGGCAAGTCCTACATCCTTCCGGTTGCCGGCAATGTGGAGGGGCTTGGGGGCGGCTTGATGTTTGGCGCACAGTGGCTGATCGCCAGGCGCCTTACCTTCGACTGGTATGTAATCGGGGCCCATTATGGCAGACTGAATGTGAATGCCTCGGCCGTAACAGACCTGAGCACCATGACGCCGCAGGAGCAAAGAGAGCTGGAGGAAGACATTGAGTCTGTGAACGACCAGCTGGATGGAAGGGCGGAAATAAAGGCGACCGTGACGGACGAGGGGGTCAGCATCAAAGGGAACGCGCCCTTTGCGGGCATCCGGGGGCTGGGCTTTAGCCTGGGCATTGCCTTCTAGGTGCCGGGAAAAGCTCAGAGTACGTTTAAAAAATTCATCTTTGGGAAACGAAATTTAAACATCCTCTCCATAAAAAAGTCCGTGGCCAGCATGTATGGCCACGGACTTTTTTATTATACCCAGCCCAGACGTGCTAAAACAACGCCTCGGCCACTTTTCTAACGGAGCCAGACTTACCCATGGAGTAGTAGTGCAGGCAAGGCACGCCAAATTCCATCAGTTCTTTCGACTGCTTTATTGCCCATTCCACCCCTACCTGCGCCGCCGCTTTGTTGTCGTGGCAGGCCTCCACCGCGTCTGCCAGGTCCGTGGGGATGTCGATGTGGAAGATGCTGGGGAGTATGGTGAGCTGCGATTTGGTTGTGAGCGGTTTAAGGCCCGGTATAATCGGCACATGTATACCCTCCTGGCGGCACAGTCGCACAAAATCGAAGTACTTCTGGTTGTCGAAAAACATCTGCGTCACGACGTAACTCGCACCCATGTCTATTTTTTTCTTCAGCCAGCGCAGGTCGGCTTTCATGTTTGGCGCTTCCGAGTGCTTCTCCGGATAACCGGCCACCCCGATGCAAAAGTCTGTGCCGTTGGTGTTGAGCTGCTCGTCGTCCAGGTAACACCCGTTGTTCATACCTACCACCTGCTCTATCAGCTCAGTGGCATAGTGGTGGCCACCCAATTCAGGCACAAACCGCGACTCGTTTTTCACGCAGTCGCCGCGCAGCACCAGCACGTTGTCGATGCCCAGGAAGTGCAGGTCGATCAGGGCGTTCTCCGTCTCCTCCTTATTAAAGCCCCCGCAAATCAGGTGCGGCACCGTGTCTACTTTGTAGTGGTTCTGGATGGCGGCGCATATCCCCACCGTGCCGGGGCGCTTGCGCGTGCTGATTTTCTCCAGCAGGCCGTTTTCGCGCTGCTTATACATATACTCTTCCCGATGGTAGGTCACGTCGATAAACGGCGGCTTGAACTCCATCAGCGGGTCGATGTGGTTGTAAAGGGTATGCAGGTTCTCGCCCTTCAGTGGGGGCAGTATCTCGAACGTGAACTGTGTTTTCTCAGCGTTCTGGAAGTGTTCCGTTATTTTCATCTATTCTCGGGTGATGCTATTTTAATTGTTAAATGGCTGAATTGTTAGATTGTTGGTTCACAACTCCGGGTCCAATTACCCCCTAACCCCTCTCCCGAAACAAGTCCGGGATCTTCGACTTGTCTAAGGCGGGGAACTCTGTCACTACACCTGCTATAGCTTACTCTTAATAGCCCAAGGCTCTTTTTTTCAAACGCCTCAGAAAATAAATATCAGGAAGACAGTTTTTATTGTAAAACCTAAAGAAACAGTAGCAGCCGACTCCCCGCCTTAGACAAGTCGAAGATCCCGGACTTGTTTCGGGAGAGGGGCAGGGGTGGTTGGATATTACACCGATACCTGCTGCGCCACTGGCGTAGGCTCATAGTTCAGGTTGGGCGAGAGCCAGCGCTCCAGTGCCTCGAGTGGCATGTCTTTGCGCTGCGCGATATCGGCCACCTGGTCTTCGCCGATCTTGCCCAGTCCGAAGTAGCGCGACTCCGGGTGCGAGAAATACAACCCGCTCACGGCCGCCGTCGGGTACATGGCCAGATTCTCCGTCAGGATAACGCCGGTTTCCTCTTCGGCATGCAGCAGGTTAAAGAGCGTGATTTTTTCGGTATGGTCGGGGCAGCCAGGATAGCCCGGCGCAGGCCGTATACCCTCATACTGCTCTTTGATCAGGCCCTCGTTGTCCAACTGCTCCTGCGGCGCGTAGCCCCACAGCTCTTTGCGCACTTTGGCGTGCATCAGCTCGGCAAAGGCCTCGGCCAGGCGATCAGCGAGGGCTTTCACCATAATAGAGCGGTAGTCGTCGTGGTCTGCCTCGTACTTGTCCACCAGTTTCTCGATGCCGAAGCCTGTGGATACCACAAAACCTCCGATATAGTCGGGTATGCCGGTTTCCTTTGGCGCGATAAAGTCTGAGAAGGCCATGTTGGGCACGTTTGCGCCCTTCTTGCCCTGCTGCCGCAGGGTATGGAACTCGGTCAGCACGTTTCCACGTGAATCATCGGCGTATACCTCAATGGTGTCGTCGGCCTCCACGTTGGCTGGGTAAAACCCGACGATGGCGCGGGCCTCCAGCAGTTGCTTTTCCACAATCTCCTGCAGCATTTCCTGGGCGTCGGCAAACAGCTTGCGGGCCTCCTCGCCCAGCACCGCATCCTGCAGTATCTTCGGATACTGCCGCTTCAGCTCCCAGGTATGGAAAAACGGTGTCCAGTCGATGTATGGCACGATCTCGGCCAGCGGGTAGTTCCTGAAAACCTTATTGCCGATAAAGCTTGGCCTGGTTGGCTGCGAGGCCGCCCAGTCTACCTTAAACTTGTTGGCGCGCGCTTCCGCAATGGTGGCGAACGCGCGGTCTTTGGTGCGGTTCAGGTGGTCTTCGCGCAGCTTGGCGTAATCTGCCTTTATACCGGCAACATAGGCCTCGCTGTCGCTTCCCAGCAGGCTGCTCACCACGGTCACGCTGCGCGAGGCGTCGTGCACATGCACCACTGGCCCGCTGTACTGCGGCGCTATCTTCACGGCGGTATGGATTCTGGAGGTCGTGGCCCCGCCGATGAGCAACGGGATCTTCAGGCCGCGGCGCTCCATTTCCTGGGCCACGTATACCATCTCGTCCAGTGAGGGCGTAATCAGGCCGCTCAGGCCGATGATGTCCACCTGCTGTGCCTCGGCCTCCGAGAGGATCTTGTCCAGCGACACCATCACGCCCAGGTCTATCACCTCGTAGTTGTTGCAGGCCAGCACCACGCCCACAATGTTTTTGCCGATGTCGTGCACATCACCCTTCACGGTTGCCATCAGGATGGTGCCGGCAGTTGACTTGGATGTATCGGAGGCGAGCTTTTCCTTCTCCATATAAGGCAGCAGGTAGGCCACCGATTTTTTCATCACGCGGGCGCTTTTCACCACCTGCGGCAGGAACATTTTGCCTGCCCCAAACAAGTCGCCCACCACCGACATACCTGCCATCAGGGGCCCTTCGATCACCTCCAGCGTTTTGGTGGCTTTCTGACGGGCTTCTTCGGTATCCTGCTCTATAAACTCTACAATGCCTTTTACCAGTGCATGCTTCAGGCGTTCTTCCACTGGGGCCTCGCGCCAGCTGTTGTCGGCCTGTGCGGCCCCTTTGCCTTTGCCTTTCACCGTTTCGGCGTAGGTTACCAGCTTCTCGGTGGCATCGGGGTGGCGGTTGAAGATCACGTCCTCAATCAGGTCGCGCAATTCTGCGGGTATCTCATCGTACACACCCATCATACCGGCGTTCACAATGCCCATATCCATACCTGCCTGCACGGCATAGTACAGAAACACGGTATGCATCGCCTCGCGCACGGCGTCGTTGCCCCGGAACGAGAACGACAGGTTGCTCACGCCGCCGCTCACCAGTGCGTGCGGCAGGTTCGCCTTGATCCACTTCACCGACTCCAGGTACTCCACCGCGTAGTTGCTGTGCTCTTCTATACCCGTGGCGATAGCCAGGATGTTGGGGTCGAAGATGATGTCCTGCGCCGGGAAGCCCACTTCCTCCGTCAGGATGCGGTAGGCACGGCTACATATCTCGATTCTGCGGGCCAGCGTGTCGGCCTGTCCTTCCTCATCAAAGGCCATCACCACCACGGCCGCACCATACTGCCGCACCTTGCGGGCCTGCAGCTTAAAGTTCTCCTCGCCTTCTTTCAGGCTGATGGAGTTAACGATGGACTTGCCCTGCACACATTTTAGCCCAGACTCGATCACGCTCCACTTTGAGGAGTCGATCATCAGGGGCAGTTTGGAGATCTCAGGCTCCGAGGCAATCAGGTTCAGGAAGTTGGCCATGGCCTCTTCCGAGTCCAGCATACCCTCATCCATGTTCACGTCGATGATCTGCGCGCCGCCCTCTACCTGCTGCTGTGCCACAGAGAGCGCCTCCTCAAACTTGCCTTCTATAATCAGGCGCGCGAATTTCTTGGAGCCGGTCACGTTGGTGCGCTCACCCGCATTCACAAATAGCGTATCGGGGGTGACGGTGAGCGGCTCGAGGCCGCTGAAGCGCGGAAGTGGGGCGATTTGGGACGGGGTGCGGGGCTGGTACTGCTGCACCAGGTCAGCGATTACCTTCACGTGCATCGGCGTGGTGCCACAACAGCCGCCCAGCACGTTCACCAGGCCCTCGCTCAGGTATTCTTCAACGATAGCGCCCATCTCCTGGGCCGTTTCATCGTAGCCGCCAAAGGCGTTCGGCAAACCGGCGTTCGGGTAGGCGCTGATGTAGGCGTTGGAAATGCGCGACAGTTCCTGGATGTGCGTTTTGAGTTGGCGCGCTCCCAGGGCGCAGTTAAAGCCGATGCTCAGGATGGGCGCGTGGGAAATGGAGTTCCAGAAGGCTTCCACCGTCTGCCCGGACAAGGTGCGGCCGCTGGCGTCGGTAATCGTGCCCGATACCATGATCGGGAGTTGCTTGCCGCCGTCCTGCACAAACTGGTCTATCGCGAAGAGGCAGGCCTTGCAGTTCAGGGTGTCAAACACCGTCTCGACCAGCAGCAGATCAGCGCCGCCGTCCACCAGGCCGCGCACCTGCTCATAATAAGCCTCCACCAGTTGGTCGAAAGTGATGGCGCGGTAGCCGGGATTGTTCACATCCGGAGAGAGGGAGGCCGTGCGGTTGGTCGGGCCGATGGCTCCGGCCACGAAGCGCGGTCGGTTTGGCACTTTCGCCTCCATCTCGTCTGCCGCCTCGCGGGCCAACCTTGCCGACTCATAGTTCAACTCATACACCAGTTCCTCAAGGTGGTAGTCGGCCATAGCGATGCTGGTGCCGCTGAAGGTGTTCGTCTCCACAATGTCGGCCCCAGCCTCCAGGTACTCGGCATGTATGGCTTTGATGATGTCGGGGCGGGTAATAGAAAGCAGGTCGTTATTGCCTTTCAGGTCGCTGGGGTGGTTTTTGAAACGCTCGCCCCGGAAGTCTGCCTCTGAAAGTTGGTACCGCTGAATCATGGTGCCCATGGCGCCATCCAGCACGAGCACGCGCTCCTGCAGCAGTTTATGTATGGGGTGGTTTGTCATGGTCGGTGTCTTCATTCTTCTCGAAAGTCTCTCTGTAGTTAGGCTTATCAAGAAGGACACCTGGGGAGGGGTACATTCTTATCTTTTCCGGCACAATGCGTCCGGAAGGGAATTAGCACCAAGCTTTTACATGGTTGCTAAGACGTCGTAGGGCCCTGTCCCTCGGTCTTTCTTGATAAGAAGTTGCAAATTAACACTATATCCGCAGAAAAACGAATTTTGTTGCTATAAAAAGGAAAGGGCCGCGCGTAGCCAGACAATAGACAGAAGGCTCTTGATGGGATAACGTTGATTCTGTCCGCTGCGGCCGTGCCTGCCAAGTCCAGCCATCGCTAAACAACCCTCCTGTTGCAGCAGGAAAAGAGCAAAGCCGGAGGTCTGATTGCTCTCCATGCAAGTACTCCTGACAATACATACAGGGTAGCGACTTATACTGAATTGATGGTACAAAAAAAGAGGGTTACCGTGCGGTAACCCTCTTTTTGCGCGCCTGCCGAAGCAGCCGGAAGTCGCTTAGGCTTCTGCCTCTACCTTAGGTAGTACAGAAACGTAAGAACGGTTCTTCTTGCCTTTTCTGAAAGATACAACGCCATCAGTAAGTGCAAACAGCGTATGGTCTTTCCCCATACCTACGTTTGCGCTTGGATGGTGGGCAGTGCCCCTCTGTCTTACAATGATGTTACCAGCGATGATGGCCTGGCCACCGTAGATTTTAACACCAAGTCGTTTGGAATGCGACTCGCGGCCGTTGTTAGAACTACCTGCTCCTTTTTTGTGTGCCATTTTTTTAAATTTAATCCGGGTTAGTAGTGACTCCAGCCCGGAACGATTTCACGTTTAATTTCCTCTTACTGCTTATCCAATGCTCTCGATCAGGACTTTAGTGAAGTGCTGGCGGTGGCCGTTCTTCTTCTTATATCCCTTTCTTCTCTTCTTTTTGAAAACGATCACTTTGTCGCCTTTCACGTTGCCAAGGATTTTTCCAACCACTTTGACACCGCTCACGAAAGGAGCACCCAAGGTAATAGTTCCGTTATCATCAGTAAGAAGAACATTGGCGAACTCAACGGCGTCACCATCATTGCCGGAAAGCTTGTTTGCGTAGATGAACATGCCGCTCTCTACTTTGGT
Organism: Pontibacter sp. E15-1; assembly: GCF_022601975.1. GTDB lineage: Bacteria > Bacteroidota > Bacteroidia > Cytophagales > Hymenobacteraceae > Pontibacter. Next base: position 158,088 of record NZ_JAKVIR010000003.1, on the reverse strand, counting down.
CTGTTGACCTGCGATTTCTACAATTGCGTACATCAGCTTCAATGTATATTTAAAAGTTTAGTGCGCAAAGGTACGGACCTTATTTTATATATGCAATGCCCTCTGGCACAATTTGTTCATGCCTTGCACACAACCTACACACCCAGCTGTGGATAACCGTGTGCATATCTACACACGCGTTTTGACATTTTGCGGAAAATCTCTTTAAACAGCTAAAAGGCAGCCACTTAACACCCAAACCCGGATGCCAGGTTTTCCACAAATTGCACTCTTTTGGCGTCACCCCGTATCCGGCTGCTACTCAGATGTGTTGCCGCCCTTCGTCGGCCAAAACTTACTCGCAGCCCACTGCTCCGCAGCCGCTAACATAAGGGCATCAACCCCCTAAATAGCTGTTATATACATACATTCCAATATTTTAGCGCAATTATATAGGTTATCCACGGTGTGGATAAGTATGTGCATTACCCCCGAAAATAGCCATTCCCACCGCCTGGGAGGGTGTGCATAAATTGAACAACTTTAGCCCCGATTTTCAAGTTCAATTCTATATATTTGAACTCCTGATGACGTTGCCAACGCTGGGCCAAGATCCTTGAACATAATCGGCCATCAGGAGTTGTGAGAGCAAACGCTCTGAACCAAACCCTTTACAACACATAATGTATGAATGATATGGAGCCAATACTGAAAGAGAATCCTAACCGCTTCGTCTTGTTTCCGATCCAGAATGATGAGGTGTGGCAAATGTATAAGCAGGCTGAGGCCAGCTTCTGGACAGCCGAGGAGATTGACCTGAGCCAGGACCTGAAGGACTGGGAGAACCTGAACGACGGCGAGCGCCACTTCATCAGCCACGTGCTGGCCTTCTTCGCGGCCTCAGACGGCATCGTGAACGAGAACCTGGCCGTGAACTTCATGAACGAGGTGCAGATACCGGAGGCGCGCTGCTTTTATGGCTTCCAGATCATGATGGAGAACATCCACTCCGAAACCTATTCGCTGCTGATCGACACGTATGTGAAGAACCAAAGCGAGAAAGACCACCTGTTTAACGCGCTGGAGACGGTGCCGGCGGTGGCTAAAAAGGGAGAGTGGGCCCTGAAATGGATTGAGAGCGAGCAGTTTGCCGAGCGCCTGATCGCGTTTGCGGCCGTGGAGGGAATATTCTTCTCCGGTTCCTTCTGCTCTATCTTCTGGATGAAGAAGCGTGGCCTGATGCCGGGCCTGACCTTCTCCAACGAGCTTATCAGCCGCGACGAGGGCCTGCATTGCGACTTTGCCTGCCTACTCTATAGGATGATGGTAAACAAACTACCGGAAGCGCGCGTGCAGGAGATCATCCGCGACGCGGTGAGTATTGAGCAGGAGTTCGTGACAGATGCCCTGCCTGTAGACCTGATCGGGATGAACGCCAAGCTAATGAGCCAGTACATTGAGTTTGTGGCTGACCGCCTGCTGGTTGAGCTGGGCTGCAAAAAGATTTACAACTCGACCAACCCATTCGACTTTATGGAGATGATCTCGCTGCAGGGCAAGACTAACTTCTTTGAGAAGCGCGTGGGCGAATACCAGAAAGCCGGCGTTGGCGGCGACAAAGACAAAAAGGTGTTCTCTCTGGACGAGGACTTTTAATATATAGTGCGTTTTAGTAATTTTAGGAAGCCAAAGGGAAAAGCGTTTCTTCCTTCTCCCTCCCAAACAATACATTGCACGCATACCGCTTACCGGGGATCCGGGCGGCCATGGCAGGCCCGGATCATACCCAACCCCACGACGTGCCATTTGCAGGGCATTTCTACTCCGCTATATAGCAAAGGCATTTCGCTTAACCTATAAGTAATTGTATTCCAACGCCATACATGGCTTCTTGCGTATGGTTCGGATGTATAGCGCATGAGCAAAAAACCTGGCAGCCGCAACGGCAGCTGCTTTATCCTATACCTGTACCTAATTAATAACCCGGGCCTTTAGACCCCGCTAATTGTATACGCTATGTTAGTAGTTAAACGTGACGGCAGACGCGAATCCGTTAAATTCGATAAAATCACGGCGCGCATCGAGAAACTGTGCTATGGCTTGCACATGGAGTATGTGTCGCCGATTGAGGTGGCCAAGAAAGTGATTGACGGCATTTATGATGGCGTGACCACGGTAGAGCTGGATAACCTGGCTGCCGAGACGGCGGCCTCCCTGACGACCAAGCACCCGGACTATGCGGTGCTGGCGGCACGCATCGCCATCTCTAACCTGCACAAGGTCACCAGCAAGTCGTTCTCCAACACCATGAAGCGCCTCTATACCTACGAGGACCCGAAAACGGGCGAGAACGCCTCTCTCATCGCCAAGGATGTGTATGAGATTGTGCGCAAGCACGCCGCCCTGCTCGACTCGACCATCATCTACGACCGCGATTACAACTACGATTACTTCGGCTACAAGACACTGGAGCGCTCCTACCTGCTTCGCCTGGATGGCAAGATAGTGGAGCGCCCGCAGCATATGTTGATGCGTGTTGCCGTGGGTATACATAAGGATGACATCGAATCTGCCATTGAAACTTACAACCTGATGTCAGAGAAGTGGTTTACCCACGCCACGCCAACATTGTTCAACGCCGGCACACCCAAGCCGCAGCTCTCGTCGTGCTTCCTGCTCACGATGAAGGACGACAGCATACCCGGCATCTACGACACGCTGAAGCAGTGCGCGCAGATCTCGCAGAGCGCCGGCGGCATCGGCCTGAGCATCCATAACGTGCGCGCCACGGGCTCTTATATAAAAGGCACCAACGGCACCTCCAACGGTATCATCCCGATGCTGAAGGTGTTTAACGACACAGCCCGCTACGTGGACCAGGGAGGCGGCAAGCGCAAGGGTGCTTTCGCGATTTACCTGGAGCCATGGCACGCGGATATCTTCGACTTCCTCGACCTGAAGAAAAACCACGGCAAGGAAGAGAACCGCGCCCGTGACCTGTTCTACGCCCTCTGGACGCCGGACCTGTTTATGAAGCGCGTGGAAGAGAACGGTAGCTGGAGCCTGTTCTGCCCGCACGAGGCACCCGGCCTGGCTGATTGCTGGGGCAAGGACTTCGAGCGCCTCTACGAGAAGTATGAGCGTGAGGGCCGTGCCCGCAAAACCGTGAAGGCGCAGGAGCTTTGGTTCGCTGTGCTGGAGTCGCAGGTGGAGACGGGCACCCCATACATGCTGTATAAAGACCATGCGAACCGCAAGTCTAACCAGCAGAACCTGGGCACCATCAAGAGCTCCAACCTGTGCACCGAGATCATGGAGTACACAGCCGAGGACGAGATAGCGGTTTGTAACCTGGCTTCGCTGGCCTTGCCGCGCTACGTGAAAGAAGAGAACGGCCACAAGGTGTTTGACCACCAGAAGCTGTTTGACGTGACGTACCACGCCACCGTGAACCTGAACAAGGTGATCGACATTAATTATTACCCTGTGGATGAGGCCCGTAACTCTAACCTGCGCCACCGCCCGATCGGGTTGGGCGTGCAGGGCCTGGCCGACACGTTCATCCATCTGCGCATGCCGTTTGAGAGCGACGAGGCCAAAGGCCTGAACAAGGACATTTTCGAGACGGTTTACTTCGCCGCTATGACGGCATCGAAAGACCTTGCCAAGAAAAACGGCGCGTACGAGACCTTTAAAGGCTCTCCGCTGTCGGAAGGCAAGTTCCAGTTCGACCTGTGGGGCATAACGCCAGAGAGCGGCCGTTGGGACTGGGAAGAGCTGCGCCAGGAAGTAGTAACCCACGGTGTACGCAACTCGCTGCTGGTGGCGCCTATGCCTACGGCTTCTACCGCGCAGATTCTGGGCAACAACGAGTCGTTTGAGCCTTATACCTCTAACATCTACCTGCGCCGCGTGCTGTCGGGTGAGTTTATGGTGGTGAACAAGCACCTGCTGAAAGACCTGATCGCGCTCGGCATCTGGAACGACAACATGAAGAACCAGATCATCGCGGCCAACGGCTCGGTGCAGGATATCCCGAACATCCCGCAGCATATCAAGGATCTATATAAAACGGTATGGGAAATCAGCCAGCGCACCGTGATTGACATGAGCGCCGACCGCGGTGCCTATATATGCCAAAGCCAGTCGCTGAACCTGCACGTGCAGAACGTGAACTTCGGCAAGCTGACCTCAATGCACTTCCACGCCTGGAAGATGGGCCTGAAAACAGGTATGTATTACCTGCGCACCAAGGCCGCTGTAGATGCCATCAAGTTCACGGTGGAGAAACAGGCCGCCGAAACCCTCTCGCCGGTCTACAGCTCACAAGACCAAAACCGCAACGATATGAGTTGCTCCCTGGACAACCCAGACGCTTGCGAGGCTTGCGGATCGTAAGGTAGAGATATTAATAATAAAGTATCAACCAATGGAAATCTTAATGGTTGAGGGCAGCACTCTCGATAAGAAAGCTATTGCCTTTTTAGAAAATAAAAATCCAGATTGGCAAGAGCTATCAAAAGACTGCGTTGCCTTTGCAAACTTAAATGGAGGACGAATTGTCATTGGTATTGATGATGAAAAAAACTCGCCTCCATTAAGCCAAACATTATCACCTAGTTACTTAGAATTAATAACTAAAAGAGTATACGAACGGACAACTAATGTTTTTATAGCTCTTGAAATAAAGACAGCTAGTAATGGGGGAGAATATATAGAAATATACGTTGCTCCGAGCAAGCAAACCGTAGCTTGTACGACAGATGGCAAATACTATATAAGATCATCTGATTTTAACAAGCCAATAATGCCAGAGGAGCTTATAAGGCTCCTTTCTGATAAAAACTCGTTTGTTTGGGAAGAGCAAACAACTAAGAAGATTAAGGTTGAAAATGCAGATGAGCTAAAACTGATTCAATTTGCAAACGATATACGGCAGTCAGAAAGAGTTAGTAATTTTGTCAAGTCCAAAACTGACAAGGAAATACTATCCTACTACTTACTTGAAAGGAATGGGCACTTGACTAACTTAGGAATATTGTGGATTGGGCAGCGTGAAGATAGGGCTTCGCTTCTTCATGCTCCGGCAGTTCAATTTATAAAGTATGATGAACATGAAAGGAAAGTTAAAAAGCTTCTTTGGGATGACTATAAGCTTAACCCAAAGGAATTGCTTGAAGCGATTTTAACAGAAATTCCCGATTGGAATGAATCTATTGAAGTATCTGATGGAATATTTAGGAAAAACATTCATAATTATGATAAGGATGTAATAAGAGAATTGGTTGCAAACGCACTTGTGCATCGCTCTTATACAACTAGAGGAGACATTTTCATTAATCTATTTCATGATCGCTTAGAAATTCATAGCCCTGGCACACTTCCACTAGGGGTAACTCCTCAAAATATTATTAGTAAATCGATTCATAGAAATACACATTTAGCAAAACTCTTCTATGATTTAAAAATAATGGAAAAGGAAGGCAGTGGTTATGATAAGGTTTATGAGATACTCGTAAGCCATGGAAAACCCATTCCAAGAGTGGATGACTGCGACGATAGAGTTACTGTTACAATCCAAAAGCGCATTATCAACACAGAAGTTATAAGACTTATGGAGAAAGCTCATGACCAGTTCTATCTAAAGCAAAAAGAAGTTATTAGCTTAGGCATCATCGCTCAACACAGCCTGATCCCTTCTGTAGAACTTGGTAAATTACTTAATATAAAAGACGATTCTAGAGACCTTTCAGCATGGATTGGTCGGCTTGTAGAGCTTGAACTTATACAGTCGCAAGGTAGGAGCAAGGGGACAGAATATTTTATAAACCCAGAGTACTTAAGACGTCTAGGTTATAAAGGCAAAACAAATCTAAAGAAAATAGAGCCTCATCGTCTAAAAGAGTTAATCATTGAGGATATAAAGTTATACCCTAGAAGTAGTATTGGGGAAATAGAATCAAGAATTGGTAAAGAAATAGGTAAAAAGAAAATAGCAAGAGCTTTAGTTGAACTCATTAATGAAGACAGAGTGCAGAAAGAAGGGAAACTAAGATACACCAAATATACGCTAAGCTTTTCACGAAGAACAGAGTAAATAATTGCGTTTAAAAGCTAAAACAAACTATTGTCTGCATCATATTAGCCTTAAGGTACTAATAGAATAGATAATAGTCGTACGCATGCAAATTATTCACATTCTTTATGTTGAAAAAATAATTTTCATGTTTATAACACTCCGAAAAGTAAATAGAGTGTCCTATAGAATACCCCTCAAAAACAGAAATTTTGTAAAGAGCAGGTTATAATAATCTTTAATTCCACCAGTATTTCCCGCCGTTGTTGGTGTTCTCACCAATAACTAAACCCCAGCTACGAAGCAGAACTTTGCCAATCCTATAAAAGTTAAAACTCGCACAAGCAGTATAAGCTATAACCGAAGGCAGCAGGAAGTGGTTTTTAGTGAGGACATCAACAGGCGGAAAAGCACAAATAACTAACATGATCATAGCATCAGTTCACAGACCTCGCGGTGTCCGAAGGTCCCGCGAGCGTCTGACCCTCTAATTCCTATCCACGTAGCAACAGCTTATCCTCCCCAGACACTCACAGGAGCTGCGCACGCTGTGAGGTCTTTGGGGTTGTTTATACTCCTTGATGTATAGGGTAGCTAGCGATACAGTTTTCTTTACAGAGGCTGAATCAGCCAGGCCATTGCCTCCTTTTCGTCTTTAAAGTCGCGGAATGCCAGCTTGGTGTCGGAGTGCAGGCCCTTGTCAATCATTATATCCACCGCTTCGCGGTTTTCCTCGGAGTAGGAGGGGAGGCGCGCCATGCGCAACAGCGAACTGCCTGCCATACGTGGCACATGCACTTCCAGACTCCACTCCATGTCTGCGGGGGCGATGGAGAGCATCAGGCGGTCGTCGGCCAGCCAGCGCGTCAGGTTATAGCGGTCTATTACCTCTAAGCACAACAAAAAGGCCTCGCGTAGTTCAGGGCCCTGCAGATGACCGCGCCAAACAGCCTTCCCCAAATGATTCTCCTGGTCATAGTAAATACTTATAAAGCTGTTCGTAAAGTATGTTTGCATTATGTTTCCCGCTTAAAGCCTTCTGCACACCCAGCATTGTACATGCGGTGAATGAGATGCTTCTGTAATACACCTCCTTTTTTTAGATATCCTAAATTACGTAAAAAGGACACGTAATAATCATATATTTTAAATCAATCTTTATGAAACGTCGAAATCCGGCGATCCGCAAGGAATTCATGCCTATACAGATGCAGGAGAAGGCCACTAAAAAAAAACAGTGTAGCTACATTTAAAGATATTAAAAGATGCAAAGTAAAACTTTTTCTATCGAAATTATAAAAATTATCAAGATTGAGCCCCTCCAAAATTACTGCTCCTGCAGCGTGGCTATGCCAATAGGTGCTGGCTTAGCACGTAGCGCAGCATACTGGTAAAGCGTTGTTTAATTTTTGAGGTGCGCGCACACATGCTGTTACGGGCACATCGAAACGGCAAGGCCCTCACATGAATCAAACACCCACTGTCCCCGTGGAATTTGCCTTGCTATAATCGATGTTACGGGCGACGCATGTACGCGCCTTAGATAAGGGAAGCGGTGTAGCAGAACTTTTGGTAGCGAAGTCTGCTGCCAGCATGCATCCCCCATCCATATGGCTGTGACGGAGTAATGCATAAAAAAAGGGAAGTGGTCTACCTCCCTTTTTCGTTATTCTAAAAACATTTCCCATCATTTATAGATGGCCATACTCGGTTAATTTGTAGCCACTACCACCACTACACGTCGGTTGAGTTGGCGTCCTCGTGCTGTTTCGTTCGTCGCGATAGGGGCAGTTTCGCCCATTGCCTCTATAGAAAGGCGCGAGGCGTCAATTCCACCTTTAGACTGTAGCCAATCCTTTACATTGTTTGCCCGCTCTGCCGACAGCTTCTCGTTATAGGCTTTGCCCGCAATGGCATCGGTATGGCCAAAGACGCGGATGGGCCCGCTATCGCTGATTTCCTTGATAGACTCGGCAATGGCGCTCAACTTCTCGTCGGCCCCGGCACGAAGCGCGGCCTTGTCCAGGTCGAACAGAACGCGTTCATCCATCGAGTAAACGGTATAGCCTTTATCGGCGCTGCGTTTCTCAATGCCGCTGTCTTTCAGTTTCGGGTCTGCCACTACCGGCGCGTCAAAGTCTACGGCTGCCCAAAAGTCTTCGCCCAACACGTTTACCTCCGCGCCATCGGCTTCCAGCTCTCCTTCCTTCCCGAGATCATCATACATCACGGCCGTGTCACCGGATGCCATCTCACGCACGTCCTGCGCATTGTCTACGTCTTTGCTTGTTTCAGAGCAACTCATGGCTAAGCCCGCTGCCAGTACTATAGCTGTAGTAATTCCAGTTTTCATAGTTTCGGTTATTTAGTTATACTCAGGTAATACGAGAGCGCAGGGGCAGCGTTATAGCACGGCTCCCGCAGGCACAGAACAAAAAAGCCCCGCCTGAAAAGGCAAGGGCTTCGCTGCTGACCGTATGGGTCTACATTCTAGTTCTTTACGAATCTTTGTGTTTCGCGCTGCTGGCCATTTGCAACTGTTACAAAATAAACGCCTTTGTTCAGGTGCTGCACTGGCACGACTAGCGCGCGGTCGGCAACATTGGTGTACTGGGCCACTGTTTTGCCCGTTGCGTCCATCACAATAATACTGGTCCGATCGTCTGTGTTCAGGCTTACGGTTACCTCAGCGGAAGCAACTGTGGGGTATACGGTGGCCAGGGCAACGGCTACATCGTTTCTTTTCCCGAACTCCACGGCCACCACGTTAGAGAATGTTGCGGTGCCGTCAAAGTCCACTTGCTGCAGGCGGTAGTAGTTTACCCCGGCAGCAGGGTTTGTGTCTGTAAAGCTGTAGTTAATCTGGCTGCTGCTTGTGCCATTGCCTTTCACCTGGCCTATCTGACGGAAGGCCTTGCCATCCTGGCTGCGCTCTACCACAAACTTCTCGTTATTCTCTTCAGAGGCCGTAGACCAGCCAAGCTTTGCGTTCCCGTTTTGGGCATATGCCTTAAAAAACGCCAGCTCAACAGGCAGTGTGGATATAGCGGCATCGTAAGATCCCCAAGACAGGTCTGTGATGGCAATACCCTGTCTGCCTTTGGCGGCATCCTCGTTGAAGTACCGGATTACAACCTTGTTCACATCGCCCACAAAGCTGATGGTCACGTTGCCCTTCGAGGAGGTAACCTTCGAATCCACGCCGTCTACGTTATCGCCTTTTGCCACAATCAAACCGCTTTTGTATTCGTTGGCTATTCTTGGCAGGATACTGTTCTTCGTAATCGCTACAATCTGCGTTCCATTATACCCAATTACTTGTATTCTGTCTTTGTACTGTCCGGAAGTGCGGTCTACGTCCAGGATATCGAAGGTTAAGCCGGCAACGCTCTGGCTCAACTGTAGGGTTACTTCCGTGCCTGTGTTTGCCGCCGCACCCGTCTGGATCAGGGTAAGGTTATTTTTCTTATGGAAATCCGTTGTTACTGCTGCCGTTTGCAGCGTAATGCCCGTTCCGATCGTAGCTTTTGACCACTGCAACGCAACACCGTCTACTTTGTATGGGTTGCTTGCACCCGAAGAAGTTGTGAAAGGGTCTTCGTTCACAGGTCTGGTGCTCCACTTAAAGGCAGAAGTACCGATCACGGGTGTTCCTCTCAGGATCACATCGTCCATTGCGTAATAGTCAGTGTTGGCGTTGTTTACGCTCACCTTCCAACGCAGGCGCACATTGGGCTGGTTCTCTGCGGCGGCCGGCAACTTGATCACAACACCGTTGTTTACAGTAGTCCAGGCAAAAAACGTTGTGTTGGCGGCATAGCTTCCCACGGCTGTATATGTCACGCCATCCAGGCTATACTCTAAGCTGACAGCTTTGGTGTTGTCGATTTTCTCATAGTTCTTTCCACCCGTGGTGGAGTTGTCCTGCTGGCCTTTTGTTTTTCTCCAGTACTGTGTGCGGTATTCTTTCCACTCAATGCTGATGTTGTTGAGGTTGTAAGTAGAGATCGAGTTGTTTAATACCAACTGGCTTGCCAAGTTGGTTGCCTCCATGTAAGCGCCGGCAGTATACAAGGTGTCTGTAGCAGGAGTGGTGATTGATGAAGTGAAGTTGCCTGTTACCCCCGTCACTGTGTTGTTGAAGTTTTCATGGTAAACTAATACCTGGGCCTTGGCAGCAATGGTAAGAGTTAAAAAGGCGATGAGGAATAGCGTAAAGTTTTTCATAATATCTGTGCTTGATGCTTTACCTATATGAAAGAAGCATGCCATCGCACTGACCCGGCAGCTCACCCGCGCTCAACTCAGCTATCTTAATATATAAATACATGTATAAATAAATTATTGAACATTGTTTATCAGCTATATAGAAGCAGGTAATCCGTCAAAAGAAATATGTTTCAGATTTTAAATAAATATTTTTGGGCCAAATTCATACATAGACAATTTCCCATATATGGAAATTAAGCCCCCTTAAATAGACTATATTCCATATATGGGAAAGCGTACCATTTTATAATTATACCCTTCCTGTGAGTGAATGCCGGGGCTTATACTATAACAAAGAGGAGCAAACGAGACAGCCCAAAAGCACATGCAGCAGAGGTGGCTTTTAGGCAGTGCGTCCCAGGCAAAACATACTAGCATTATTCCTTTATAAAAGAGGCTAAAATCACGACAATTTGTCTCTATTTAATGTTCTCCGAAAGGCAATTCAGGCTATTATGGCAGAAAGAAAGACAGTGTGTAGGTTTGGCTCACTAACGAATAGTTGGCACTGCGTTTGCATTATTCCACATGAACTACGAAAGAGGAGAAGAAGATGAAACTGATAAAAGACAAAGAATTCCTGAAGAATGTAGCGCAGCAAGTTGACCTACTCAACACCTTGGGAGGCGGCGTAAGCGAGACATACATGGACATAAAAAAATATAACAAAGGAGCAGTGATCACTATTTGGGCAGCCACTGTAGACCCCGAGGCATTTAAGATTGTGCTGAACAATAACCAGCTTAGTATCTTCTCGGTGCTGCAGAGCAAAGAGAACCCGGCCATGGCGGCACCCCTGTTTAACCGCACCTTCATGCTACCGCCGCAAGTAAACCTGAGCCGTGTGGAGGCTATATATAAGGAAGGCCGGCTGATGGTGAAACTGCCTTATTATGAGAGCACAGACCAGCCGAGAGAAATTGAAATCAAGCATCAATAAATTAATAAGCTAATCGCTTAAACAAAGAACGGGCTGCCATGTATGGCAGCCCGTTCTTTGTTTAAGTCGTTAATAATCTGTTCAGAAATGCTATACAGCACTATACCTGCCCAGGTTAACTAGGGGCGGGTATTCATCAGTCGGAACGCTTCGGCCCGCGTGATGTCTTTCTCTACAACAAGGGGAGGATCGTTTTCTTTAGCGATCACCAGCTTAAAAGCATTGCTGCCATCCTGATAATAGATCAGGGTTTGCAGGTCCTCATAGCCAACACTAAAAATTTTACGCACTGCTCCCTCCGCGTATATTTTATAATTATCTAATGTTATATTACGTATTGACTTCATATCCCTTCTCTCTTCTGGTATTTTAACGATTCATACCCATGCTTTTGTTTCATAATGCCTTTAAGGTGCAAGAAGATTCTTTGGATAGTAACACTCTTCGGCATCTATATGCACAGTTTACACGCTGCTTTCTACCGCCAGAACCTTATATTTGTGTATACGCAACGCTTTTGCGCATACCCATTTCGGGTGGCGCGCCATACCCCCATTATCATGACACACAAGCCTTCTGCGCTACCTGAGGCGGCCTTTGCCGTACAAGAAATCCGCGGCCTGGAGCCCATGCTGGCCCAGTACCGGCTGGTGCAGCAGCTAAACCCCAGCATGCCCAAGGAGCGCTACAAAGAGCTTTTGCAGCAGATGCTGCCCAGTGGATACCGCATGGTTGGTGCCTTTAACGAGGCAGGTGCCTGCGTGGGGCTCTCCGGCTTCTGGGTGGGCACAAAACTCTATAGCGGCAAATACCTGGAGCCCGACAATTTTGTGGTCGATGCTGCGTACCGCTCTGCGGGTGTGGGCAAGCTGCTCTCTGACTGGATGCTGGAGGAGGCCCAGCGCCTCCACTGCGACACGGTGATGCTGGATGCCTACGTAACCAACGGCCCCGCCCACCGATTCTACTTCCGGGAAGGGTTTCATGTCAAGAGCTTCCACTTTTTCAAGAGCCTGTAAAACATGAGCACAGGCAAATACAACTGGCTACTTTGGCTCTTTTACTTTATGGTGCTGGAGGTCGTGGTTTTCTTTGGGCTCCAGTGGCTCCTGTCCGACGTTGGGCTCAGCAATCAGTACCAGGCTGAAAACACCATTATCCCTAACTGGGTAAAAGCCGTTACATTTATACTGCTTTATCTGCTCTGCCTCCTGTTTGTGGTCATGCTGATCAGCAACACCGTGCCCAGCAAACACCGCAAACACCTGATGCGCTGGGTATACATGGCCCTGGCAGGTATGATCGTGATGGTTTTCCTGCTCTTTTTGTAGCGGCAACACGTGGCAGGCAGTACAATAATTTTGACCAAAAAAAGTTATTAACTATGATGAAGAACAGCATTTTATACCTGCTCATTTGCCTGCTGACAGGCTACAGCAGCCTGGCCCAGACCGGGGAAAGTCGCCCGGGCAGATACTTTTTGCAGCTCCAGAGCGGAGAGGTGATCTATGGCAACCGGATTCAGTACAAATCACCCATCTTCAAGTCGAGTCATTTCCTTGTGGACGACTCGCTGAAGTATAACCCCAGCATGGTGAGCGCCTTCCAAAACGACGAAGGCTTTTTTGCGCGCGTGGAGGCCGGCAACAGCTACGACGACTTTGCCAAGCGCTTATTGGATGGCCCCCGCATCGACAAGTACTATACCAGCCGCACCTCCTACGATTATGGCTACTCGCCTTACAGCTATGGCTACGGAGGCCCGCGCACCAGCCGCAAGCGCATCTACTTTTTCTCCAAAGACAATGGCCCGCTTTACCTCGTGGACTTCCAGAACCTGGAGCAGGCCCTGGCCGACAACCCGTCGAGCGTGGCCCTGCTCAACAGGTATAAAAAAGACAAATGGATAAACACGGGCATCACCATAGTGGGCGGCGGGTTGCTGGCCGCTGGCGCTATATCATCGTTGCGCGGCTCGCAGGACGTAAACAATGGCGGCAGTGTAAGCGTGTCGCCGTTGGTGTATGCGGGCGCAGGCGTGCTGGGGGCGCAGTTTGTGATCAACCTCTTCCAGAAAGACAAGCTGACGCAGGCCATGGAGGTATACAACTACCAACTGAAGCAGTAACCATATTTTATACCGGAAGGCGGGGTTGCACAAAATGCGGCTCCGCCTTCCGGTTTTATACCATTTCTCAATACAGCGCGAAACAAGCGCGGCCACTCCTGACATACCCTCTCCGAAATGCCCCATACCGCTACGTATTCCACCCCTTTTATTTATACCCTTATTTTTTTGGCGAAACGGGCCCTGATGGTCAGCTGCCTGGCCGCTGGCATGAGTGCCTGCGGCAGTGCGGCACCAGCTTTTGGGGAGCGGGGCTATACCGAGTCAGGGAAAGCATCATACTATGCCCGCAAGTTCCAGGGGCGCACGATGGCGAACGGCGAGGCGTACCGTAAGGGCAAACTGACGGCGGCCCACCGCACGTTGCCGCTCGGCACGAAGGTAAGGGTTACCAATACCCGTACCCAGAAGAGCGTGAAAGTGCGGATCACAGACCGGGGGCCGTTCGTAAAAGGGCGCATCGTGGACCTTTCGGAGAAAGCAGCCAGACGGCTCGACTTTATCAAGGCGGGTGTAATTCCGGTGGAGATGAAGGTGCTGAAGCCAGCCCCGGCAAAATAAGCACAAAAACCCAGCTTACCCCCTACAAGTTCGTAGTCAGGTGTTTACACACTGACACAGTATAGCCAGAACCCAACAAATCATCCTATTTATTGCTTGTTTCTTCTAAAAAAAATTAGTACTTTCGGGCATGAAATACCTGTGGCAGCATATACGCGAATTTGTTCCGATGGCAGCAATACTTGCCCTCTGCTTCGTGATTGTGCCTACAGCGCAGGCAGGCAGCCAAAACACAGGCTGCACAATCACCGCCACCGTGCAACAGTCTGCTCCGGGCGAGGCACCTGCCAAGAAGATAAAGCACGTGCGCGCCACCTCAACCAAGCCAGCAAGCAAGTCGGTGCTGGATGCCGAGGTGCTGGATAGCCCTTTCTCTTATTTTAAGAATGCCTTTTTCCCGGAAGAAAAGGAGAATGGTACTGCTTCAGGCCCTGCCGCAGCCCTGATCACCCTCAAGCTCCTTATCGCCACGCTGCTCTCCACCATCATGTAGGCTTCCGCTCCCGCTGATTCTTTTCACACGTTTCGTTTAATTTCTCTCACAAATTGCGCAAATGCGCAAAGCCGCCACTTCATACACAGTTTGGAGGGTTTTAAGCTGCTGTGCCACTCATTGCTGCCGCATACCATACCTAAATAAAGTCGCTGCCGAGGGCCAGGGCCAGCCCGAATAACGTGGCAACCAGCTTTGTGCGGTTGAAGCGGTGGTCGGGGCTTGTCTCAAAAAGAATGGTAGTGGAGATGTGCAGGAAGTTGCCTGCCACCAGGCCGGTCAAGGCAGTGTATACCAGGCCATCAGGCGCCTCTTGGGGCAAGACAACATTGCTGAAGAAAATGCCCAGCGGCGAGCCTGCCGCAAAGATCAGCAGCCATAGAAAAGCCTTCCGGAAATTCTCGAGGCGCGAGAGCAGCACCGACATCAGCGCAAAGGCGGCCGGCACATGATGCAGGCCAACGCCCAGCAGCACCAGGTAAAAGCTGTCGTTGGCGTGCGCGTGCCCCGCATGGGGTTGCCCATACTCCACCAGTATGCTCCCTTCCAGAAACGAATGCACGAAAAGTGAACCCAGCAAGAGGAACGGCATAGAGCCGATGCGCCCGTGATCGTGATGATGGATGTGCCCATGCTCCACACCGTGGGAGAAAAGCTCCAGCACCAACTGCAGGAAAAAGCCCCCCAGCACCCAGTAGCCAACGCCAAAAGACCTGGTGGTGCTGTTTTGCAGCACGTCGGGCAGCAGGTGTATGATGGTGATTGTGAAAAGGTAGGCCCCACTGAACGAAAGCGCGATTTTCAGCCACCTGGTATTGTGCGGCGGAAAGACCTTCACCAGAAAACCTGAAAGCACGACTGTAAAAAACAGGACGAGAATAGCTATGATCATCAGCGATTACTTCTTTAGCACGAAAATCATCCGGTCGCTAGTCTCGCGCACGAAAGGGCGAAGGGTATAATCGCCGAACACATCTACCAGACGCAGTTGCACCATCTTAAAGTAGTCCATAAAATCCTCTTGCCGTAAGGCCCGTACCCGTTCTTCATACTGGCAGTCCCGGCCCTCATCGCTGAAACGGATGGTTTTTACGATGAAGCCATTCTCTACGCCCCGCGTAATCCTAAAGTTGATCCCCCGCACCTCTTTTTCCTCCTCCGCTACAAGATTATCGATAATCTTGTCCGTGTTCATAAAGTCGATCACCAGTTTGCCGCCCGGTTTCAGGCTTTTGGCTGTGGCGGCGAGCGCCACCACGTTTTCCGTCTCATTCTCGAAATACCCGAAGCTGGTGAACAGGTTCAGGACAAAGTCGAAATACTCCGGCCTGTATACCTGCCGCATGTCGTGCAGGGCAAAGTGCAGGCGCGGGGTCGTGAACTGCCGGGCATAGGCGATGCTCTTGGCCGAAAGGTCGATGCCAGTCACGTCATACCCCTTTTGGTTGATGTAGATGGAATGCCGGCCCTGGCCGCAGGCCAGGTCAAGGATGCGCTCATGGGGCTTGGCGTGGAGGTATGCCAGCAGCCGGTCCATAAAGTGCTGCGCTTCCTGCATGTCACGGTTATTGTACAGTATGTGGTAATATGGAGAGTCGAACCAGGTACTGAACCACTCCTCTTCCTGTTGTGCCATGTAGGTATAAAAGCAATTATGTTGCAAATATAGGGGATTTTATCCAGACCGTCCGCCCCGCCAGCCCCGTGCCCCAGCGGCGAAGATGGCGCAATTTGGCGAGCCAGCACAAAAAAGCGCCTGCCGCTGCGATAGTTAAAGCAACGGCAGGCGCTCAAGGGGTTGGGCCAGGCTATTCTTTGGTGGTGCCTAGCACGGTGTTGGTCTCAGTAGACTCTTCCAGGCTGTCGCCTTTTTCGATGGTGTTTCCACCTGCATCGTGGTTCGGCATTACCTCCGCCTCATGCGACTCGTGGTGCACCTCGTTCACTTTTCCGATGTTGTGGGTATTGCGCGTGCCCGGGGGCACCATGTCTACAGACACTTTTGCGTCTGGCCTCATGTCCTTTGGCGTATCGCAGGAAGCTAAAAACAGGCCGCACACAGCGGCAAATACGGCTATTACGTTCTTATTCATTTTAGTGCGTTTTATACTTATTGTAGGCAAACCCTGCATTTCATATGGTATGCCAGGCTTTGTGTATTACTATTTTACGGTATTCCCTGACGCTTGGGTTGTGGCGTTTGTGGGCAAGAGGCTTTTGCGCCGCAAGATACTCTCCATCAGCTTTATGTCGTTTGAACTGTTGAAGATGCGAAACGGGAGGTGAATAAAGATCGGGGTCTCGAAGTTACGGGCCACCCAACCTTTCCAGCCGGTTGGCAACTGGGCATCTGAGGCAGGCTTGAGCCATAGCAGGTACGCATCCGTCTCCGCCTGGGCTTTCCCGATCATATCCCAGTTCAATGCCATACCCTCGCGCTCGTTGCGTTTCATCAGAATCTGGCGGTTATCAATCTCGTAGGTCATCTTCTCGAACAGCGGGTTGCCCTGCTCCATCTGCGTAACGCCCATTACCTGCGCCGAGCGGAGCAGCACAAACAGCAGCGTTACCACCACGGCAGCCACTACCCACCACCACGAAAAGCTGAACACAGCCGGCAACAGCAGCAGCACCAACGGGATGAGCGCATACCACCAGTCGCGGCGCCACACCTTCACGAGGGCCATGCGGGTATACATATTCTTGTCTAACTGGTACTTCTTTGTCCGGATGCCTTGCGGGGATGGCCCTTGTGCGGTCCGGAAACCTTTTTGATTTGGTCGCTGCATATACTCCTTAAAATCGAATCGATGTTTTGTTCCGTTACTGCTCCGCAGGGTGCCTTTATACTACTGTTGCCCTTGCCGATACCGCAAAGGTAACCCGAAATTCTTAAAAAGCTTTCAGGCTGATATCCAAGCTGCTGATAGAGTGCGTGAGCGCCCCCACAGAGATATAGTCGACCCCGCATTCGGCCACGGCCCGTATCGTCTTTTCCGTGATACCGCCCGAGGCCTCGGTTTCATACCTCCCGCCGATTATTTTCACGGCCTCCCGCATCATCTCCGGCGGCATGTTGTCGAGCATAATGCGCTGGATACCGCCTGTTGCCACGGCTTCCTCCACCTCCTGTAGCGTGCGCGTCTCCACCTCAATCTCCAGGTTTTTGCCCTTTTCCTGCAAATAGCGGTGCGTGGCGGTGATGGCCTCGCGTACGCCGCCGGCATAGTCGATGTGGTTGTCCTTGAGCATCACCATGTCGTACAGCCCAAAGCGGTGGTTATAGCCGCCGCCGATCACCACGGCCCATTTCTCCATCATCCGGAAGTTTGGGGTCGTTTTACGGGTATCAAGCAGCTTTGCGCCGGTGCCTTCAATCAGTTGCAGCAGGGAGCGGGTATAGGTGGCGATGCCGCTCATGCGCTGCATGCAGTTCAGGACGAGGCGCTCGGCCGTCAGGATCGACTGCGCCTTGCCGCTCACCGTCAGGCCCACGTCGCCATACTTTACGGGTGTGCCGTCTTGCAGCAGCACCTCTACCTGCAGGCTCGGGTCCACGGCCCGGAAGATATAGGTGGCCAGCTCTACGCCAGCCAGTATGCCGCCTCCCTTAATCAGCAGCCGCGCGCGGTTCTGCGCGTCCGCCGGCACCGCGGCCAGCGAGGAGTGGTCGCCGTCGCCGATATCCTCGGCCAGGGCGCTTGCGATAAACTCGCTGATGCTTTTTTCGGTTAAGTAAGTCGGTTTCACGGTGCAAAAATAAAAAAAGGCCCGGTATATCTACCGGGCCTTCCTAAAAATCTCATTTTTATCTGCTTAATCTTTAATAAAGTTCATCGAGTGGATCAGGTACTTGCCGTTAGCCGACTTCATCCGGATCAGCACTGTATACGAGTCGCCTTTGGAGGCATAGGTGCCGATGGCGTAGAGCTGGCCCTTGTCCGAAGCGCCGTTGTGGTTCACGCTGAAATCCACAGGGGCATTCTTGGCAAAGAAATTCTTCATCACAAACTCAGCCTGCGTGTTGCTGTAGCTGGTGGCGTCGCCGCCGTCCAGGGTAATCTCCACCATGCTGCCAAAATTCTTGGACAGCTCCTTGGCCGAACCCATTTTCATGGCCGCCTTCACGCTGCCCATGGCATCGCCTTGCGCCCCGGCCTGCCCCGCCGATAAAAACACGGCGACCAACAACATCGAAAATGCTACTACAAGGTGTTTAAAGTTTCTCATATTCCGTTTGTATCCTTAATACCGAACTTAATCCAAAACTATGCCATAAAAGGGTTTTCGGATTGTGTCTCTAAGTTAATAGTATTCCCTAAATATATAAAACAGTTTTTGTGTATCGCCCGGCCTGCTATTTGCCACGGTTTCTAAAACCCTGGGGCATCGAACAGAGTAGCCCCTATTAGGGGTTATCATAGGTTTTCATTGAAAGATTATAGTTATATTTGCATCATGGATAAAAAGGTACTCTTAATGATATTGGATGGGTGGGGTATCGCCACCAATCCGGAAGTTTCAGCTATTAACAAGGCCAAAACGCCTTTCGTTGACTCTATCCTTGCAAAATATCCGAATACTAAACTACAGGCCTCCGGCGAAGCCGTGGGTTTGCCGGAAGGGCAGATGGGCAACTCCGAGGTAGGCCACATGAACATTGGCGCGGGCCGCGTGGTGTACCAGGATCTGGTGCGTATCAACAAGTCCATCGCCGAGCGCAAGCTGGGCAGCATGCCGGTGCTTGCCGACGCCCTCGCTTATGCCAAGGAGAACAAGAAACCGCTACACCTGATCGGCCTGCTGTCGGACGGCGGCGTGCACTCGCACATCAACCACCTGAAAGCACTTTGCTCTGTGGCTGCCGACCATGAGCTGCGCGATGTATACATCCATGCCTTTACCGACGGCCGCGACACCGACCCGAAGGGAGGCGTGAAATATATCAACGAACTGGAGGAGCATTTGGAGCAGACCACAGGCACGATCGCCTCTATCGTGGGCCGCTACTATGCCATGGACCGCGACAACCGCTGGGAGCGCGTGAAGCTGGCCTACGACCTGATGGTGCACGGCACGGGCACGCCGTCGCAGAACCTCATCAAGTCGGTGCTGGATTCGTACAACGCGGGCGTGACCGACGAGTTTATCAAGCCGATTGTGAAGGTGAATGACATGCAGGAGCCTATTGCCACGATCAAAGACGGCGATGCGGTGATTTGCTTCAACTTCCGCACAGACCGTGGCCGCGAGATCACACAGGCGCTTACGCAGCGCGATTTCCCGGAGCAGGACATGTTCAAGCTGAACCTGCGCTACATCATGATGACCAACTATGATGAGAGTTTCCTGGATGTGGCGGCCATTTTTGAGAAAGACAACCTGGCAAACACCCTTGGCGAAGTGATCTCCAAGGCGGGCAAAAAGCAGATCCGCATTGCCGAAACCGAGAAATACCCGCACGTGACCTTCTTTTTCTCCGGAGGCCGCGAGACGGCTTTTGACGGCGAGAGCCGCCTGCTGTGCCCATCCCCGAAAGTGGCCACCTATGACCTGCAGCCCGAGATGAGCGCCTATGACATCCGCGACGCGATTGTGCCGGAGCTGGAGAAAAAGAGCGCTGACTTTATATGCCTGAACTTTGCGAACCCAGACATGGTGGGCCATACCGGCGTGTTTGAGGCGGCGGTGAAAGCCTGCGAAGTGGTGGACGCCTGCGCCGAGAAAGTGATCACGACGGCGCTGGCAAACGGATACGACACGATTGTGATCGCAGACCACGGCAACGCCGATTGCATGATCAACCCAGATGGCACCCCGAACACAGCCCATACCACCAACCTGGTGCCCTGCGTGTTGGTAAGCAACGACTTTAAAGGAAAACTGCACGAAGGGAAACTCGGGGATTTAGCCCCTACGATCCTGGAGCTGATGGGCATTCCGAAGCCAGCTGAGATGGACGGCGTATCCCTGATAAATAAATAGTACCTGTGGCCAAACGTGTTTCCAGCTTTTTTTTGGTCCTGCTGCTGGCCATTGTTGCTTGTGAGCGGCCCGCTCCGCCGGCTTCTGCCGATGCGGAGCAGGCCGCTTATAATTTAAGCGCCTACCTGGAGCAGCAGCAGCAACGCCTGACGGCAGAGAAGCCCATGGTGCTGAAGTCTGTGTCTGCGGAGGGCAAACCTACCGAGACCATTGAAACATCGGCAGTGGACTGGGAAGATGAGCTGGCGGTGTTTAAGGAAACTGACCTGAACCGCCCCGCGCTGCAGGAGTACTATACCCGGCAGGAACAGGTGCTGGCCGACGGCAATATTCTGGTGGAGTATACCCGGCTGAAAGACACCGAGCCCCTGGTGCACCACCTGCGCCTCGAACTGGGCCCCGACAGGAAACTCAGGAAACTGAATGCCCTGATTCAGGACCAAAACGTGCTTTTTTACTCGCGCCGCAACATCCAGCTCTCTACAGACACCGCAACGGGCAATATTGCAAGCTACCGGGTAGAAGGAGTTCAGAAACTGATCCTGTCAGACTCGCTGCACTATCGGGTAGACGCAAACCTCTAGGGTATACCTGCTTAAATACCAGCCCTTAGCAGGTACGCATTACCGGCATTTTGCTATCTTGCAAAAACAACCTCACCGGCAACTGTTTTATACCTGCTGTATGCGCACGCTTACTCTTCTGGCAATTTTCTTGATAGGCTTTGCCGCCGCCAGCCAGGCACAGCAAGTTAAGCCTGCGGCCAGTGGCCATACTTGCGCCACAGATGCCTACAGCACCGTGCTGCAGGCGCAAGACCCGGGCTTCGAAACCCGGCGACAGCAGATGCAACAGCAAGTGCAGCAAGCGCTGAGGCAACAGCAGCAAGGGAAGGCGTTGCAAGCTGACGTGGTGATCACCGTCCCGGTGGTGTTTCATGTGGTATACCGCACACAAACCGAGAATATATCAGACGCAGCGCTGCTGTCGCAGCTTGAGGTGCTAAACGCTGACTTCCGGCGGCTAAACGCCGACACGGTGAACACCCCGGACTATTTCAGGCCTTTCGCCGCCGACACCAAAATCCAGCTCTGCCTCGCCACCATCAACCCGAACGGCGACAAAACCAGCGGCATCACCCGCACCCAAACCAGCGTGAACGACTCCTTTGGGTATGGCTCCGACAAAGTGAAGTTTACAGGCAAAGGCGGGACGGATGCCTGGGACAGCAACCAGTACCTGAACATATGGGTCTGCAACCTGGACAATGGAATTCTGGGGTATGCCTCAGTGCCCGGAGCCAAAGACGACATCGATGGGGTGGTGCTGGACTATATTGCAGTGGGCAGCGCCCCAATTAACCAATTTGAGTCGAACTATAACAAAGGCCGTACAGGCACGCATGAGGTCGGGCATTGGCTGGGGCTACAGCATATATGGGGCAACGGGCTCTCTTGCGCCGACTCCGACGACATCGCAGACACGCCCAACCAGAAGGGCGAGAACACAGGATGCAACACCGGCATCCAGATGTCGTGCGAAGGCAGCCCCTTTGGCGACATGTATCAAAACTACATGGACTACAGTGACGATGCGTGCATGAACATCTTTACCAAGGGCCAGGCCAGCTACATGCAAACCTTGCTGGCTACTTCGCGCAGCGGCATTCTGAGCTCACTTGCCTGCGGCAACACCCTGCGCTCCGATTTCAAGTTCCGCAACCCATCCGATACCCTGGTGGCGGCAGGCGACGAGGTTCGTTTCGTCTCCGCGTCCGCAGGCATCCGGCCCGAGACGTGGTTTTGGGAGTTTGAAGGCGGGATTCCGGCTACTTCATCGCAGCTGGCACCCACCGTAACGTATCCGCAACCGGGCAGGTACAGCGTCCGACTCACCATCTCCAATGGCAGCCAAAACAGCACAGCGGTGAAAGAGGACTTTGTGCACGTGACCGTAAACGATTTGGTGGTTTACCCGAATCCGGCGACAGATTACATCACCATCGAGCAACCCGCCCGTGTTCAGGTGCTTCAGCTAGAGTTGGTGAGCCAGTTGGGCCAGGTGTTGGTGCGCGAGAAAACCCAAGACCGCGTACTTCGGCTGGATGTGCGCCACCTGCGGCAGGGCGTCTATATCCTGCGCATCAGGAGCTCAAACGGCACCGAAGTGAGGAAGATAAGCGTGCTGCGATAGGGGGTATACAGACACAAGTGCGCATCATACTACAGCGCTTGATGCTATACCTAACCCGGAACGCGTCATTCGGAACCCGAAACTCTAAAAAGATTACTTCCCCTGCAAGGTAACGACCACGGTGCGCTTTGCGGCATGGTCGCGGTGCTCGCAAAGGTATACGCCCTGCCAGGTGCCCAGATTGAATTTGCCTTTGGTGATTGGGATGGTGACGGAACTGCCGAGCAGGGCCGCCTTCAGGTGGGCCGGCATATCGTCAGAGCCTTCGAGGGTATGGCGGTAGTATGGCTGGTTCTCGGGCACCATGTGGTTAAAATGACTTTCGAAATCCTGGCGCACGGTAGGGTCGGCGTCCTCGTTGATGGCAAGGCTGGCAGATGTATGCTTGATGAAAACATGCGCCAGGCCAACCTGTATACCCTCCAGTTCCGGAAGCTGCGCTTCCAGCAGGTCTGTAATCAGGTGAAAGCCCCGTCTAACGGCAGGCAAGCGTATTTCTTTCTGATACCACTCCATGGCAATTCTGAGTAAATATTTTTTGACTGATTGAATAACTCTCGCAGCGATTTAATGCGCGGGCTTCCCGCTGCAAGCCTCTAATCGATAACGCGCTCAATTGCGCCCGCGTCAGGCTTTGTGGTGCTGCGGGACTTGCCTTTCAGGTCGAGTGGCAGGCTGGGCAGGTACTGCGCCGCGCTGCTGGCCGGAGACAAAGTGTCGAGGCTGAAATCGGCTTTATCGGGCGCTTTAAACTTGGGTGCTGCGTTTAGCTTGTTGCCGTTTTCTTTCAGCTCATCTTTATAGGCCAACGTCCGGAGAAGGTTATAGCTGATCTCTGTAGTGGCGCCCAGAGGCGAGACCAGCACCTCGTCCTCCGAATTGAACCGGTCGGAATACACAATAGAATTTGAAAGGCGAAGCGTCAGCGGCTGGTTCTCAATCTCCGTTCCGGGTATAAAGTCTGTCACGACAAACAGCGGCGTTTCGCGCACCAGCCGGTTGTTATAACTCACGATAGTGGAATACAGCACCTCGTAATTGCCGCCGCCCAAACCGCCGAAGCCATACTGGCCGCAGTTGTAGATGAGCGTGTTGCGCACCTGCACCTCCGAAGTGAAGGCCACGATGCCGTCGCGGTAGGCATCCGCCACGACACAGCCCTCCACCAATGTGCCAGCCTTGCCCGGGTTACCGATGCGCAGGCCATACACCGTGTTTCGGATATCGGCATACCGGATGATGTTGCCCCCGCTTTTTGTCAGTACCCGGATACCTTCCCACTGGCCCGGCGCGGCCTGATAGGCTTTCTCGCGCCGGTACCCGCTGAACGTTACGCGGGCCTCTGGCGTGCCCTCCACCCGCAGCTGCCCGTTTATAAGCAGCACCGCTTTGTTGTTGCCATATACATGGCTGCCCTCCCGAACGGTGAGCACAGCGCCTTCCTGCACCAGCACGGAATCGAGCAGCACATGCGGCTTGTCGTTCTCCCACACCGTAGTGCCGATGACGCCTTTGCGATGAAAATAGGCGTTTTGCCCATAGGCCACTAGTTGCACGGCTTGCTGCTGCCCGTTGGTTTGGAAAAGAATAGAGTCAGAAACAAGGAAAGGCAGGCTCTCGTCGGTAGGGTTGATGTTGACCTTCACGAGCACATACAGGCTATCGCCGCCGCGCAGCTCCACGTTGTTGGCCAGCGGGCTTTGCACGCCGTTGATGGTGAGTTGGTATGGAGAGGCTCCCGCACCCGACAGGGCAACCTCACGGATGCGTACAGCCTTGCTGTTGCGGTTATATACTTTTAGTCGCCTGGTGATGCTGCCGCGGCTCACAAACACGGTATCAAACAGCACCGTGTCAGCCGAAAACTCCAGCACAGCAGCAGGGTCTGTGGTAATGACCTCATCCTTGGGTTCGCAGGAGAAAAGGCTCAGCAGCAGCAAAAGGGGCAAAAGGGCAAGGGCGTATTTCAAAGCTTGTTAGTGATTGTTAGATAGTTAATTGCTGATTGTTTGTTAGTGATTGTTGATATATAAGTCTGAGGTATAAACTTAAACTGGCCATTTGAGAGCTATCTGAGAGGTGAAGCTAATGAAACCTTGGCCGCCCAACAATCAGCAATTGACCATCAGCAATAAAAAAGGATGCAGCGGCGGTATAAACCGGGCTGCATCCTTTTTTATTGCGTTATCCCACAGCGGATATGTTATGCTGTGGCACCTTCCTTCAGTCTTTCGGCATTCTCCGCGATGCGCAGCTGCTCCACAAAGTCGTCGATGCCGCCATCCATCACGTTTGGCAGGTTATATACAGTATAGCCGATGCGATGGTCGGTAACGCGGCCCTGCGGATAGTTATACGTACGGATCTTATCGGAGCGGTCGCCGCTGCCCACCATGCTCTTGCGCTGCGCGCCTTCTTCTTCCTGCTTCTTGGCAAGCTCCTGCTCATAAATACGCGAGCGAAGCACTGTCAGGGCCTTGTCGAAGTTCTTGAGTTGTGATTTCTGGTCCTGGCACTGCGCCACCAAGCCTGTCGGGATGTGCGTGAGGCGCACGGCAGAGTAGGTGGTGTTTACCGACTGACCGCCCGGCCCCGAAGAGCAGAAAAGGTCCTTGCGGATGTCGTTCATGTCGAGGTCGATGTCAAACTCCTCTACCTCAGGCAGCACCACGATCGAGGCTACGGAGGTATGGATACGGCCCTGCGTTTCAGTGGCCGGCACACGCTGCACGCGGTGCACACCCGACTCGAACTTGAGCTTGCCGTACACGTCCTCGCCCGACATGCCCACCATGATTTCCTTGTAGCCGCCGGAAGTGCCTTCCGTGGCATCGATAAGCTCTACGCGCCAGCCCATTTTCTCGGCAAAGCGGGTATACATGCGGTACAGGTCGCCGGCGAAAATAGAGGCTTCGTCGCCGCCCGCGCCCGCACGGATCTCCATGATGATGTCCTTGCTGTCGTTGGGGTCTTTCGGGATCAGGAGCTCCTTCAGGTGATCCTCCATCTGCTCGCGCTGCGGCAGCAGCTCGTCAAGCTCCTCCTTGGCCATTTCCCTGAAATCCTCATCCTTCTCGGTGGAAATCACCTGCTTGGCATTGTCGATGTTGCTCAGGATGTTCAGGTACTTTTTATATTCAACTACTATTTTGTCAAGATCCTTATACTCTTTGTTCAGCGACTTGTATTTCTTCATGTCGCTGGCCACGTCAGGTTGGATAAGCAACTGGCCTACCTCCTCGAACCGCTGACTGATGGCTTCTAACTTGTCTAACATTGCTCTTCTCAGGTTTTATACTGCAAAGATACGAAATTGCAGTGTAGTTTCTTTAATACAATTTTGGCTGTAAAGTTGTTCAATGGCCGTAAATCATTCACCCCTATAACTTTGCCGGCACCCTTTATAGTTTCAAGCCGTGCCAATCCCGCACAATAGGGCAGGGACTAAACAAAGCGGCCGTAAACTTGTTTTGCCATAGCAATCCGAAAGCTGTGTGTTTCGCCAGAAACAAGTAATTTTGCACCAAGTACCTTCTAAGTGTACCCCTAATTGATTTTTTTACCATACTAACATCAAATTTATATGGCCGTCATAATTGCAACCGACAACGACTTTAACGAAATACTGACCTCCAACGCGAAAGTAGTAGTGAAATACTACGCCGACTGGTGCGGCAACTGCCGTTTGTTCTCCCCTAAGTTTAAGCGCATGTCTGATGATGAGCAGTTCGCAAGCGTCGCCTTCGTGGACGTGAACGCCGAGAACAGCCCGGAAGCCCGCAAAATGGCCGGCGTAACCAACCTGCCGTTCTTCGCCGTTTTCAAAAACGGTGAGCTGGTAGACACTTTAGCCGCCAGCAAAGAAGACGCCGTGCGCGGACTGATTCATAAACTAGACGCTTAAGTGAACACACATGAAAATCCCTGCAATCAAGAAACTTGTTGAAGAGTATAGCCTAAAAGAGCTGATGGCCGCAGAAGAAGCCATCGTGGAAGAGCAGCAACCCGCCATTGAGGTAGCGGGCGAAGACGAAGGCGAGCAGCTGACGCACGTGCTGGCCGCCGTCTGGATTCTGAACGATATGCAAGACAACGGCACCGACTTTAAAACCGCGCTGCGCGAGTACACCAAAAAAGTGCGCGTCTCCATCAGCTAACCTGTGGCATACCCTAAAGGCGAAGGCCCGGCAATGTAACTTTGCCGGGCCTTCGCCTTTAGGGTATGCCTGTCTATAAAAAACTCCCTCAGAGAGGATCGGGCATTTGCCGAGAATCTGCGCTTGCTCTCGGCTATCTATCGCCAACCTCACATGGCCTGTGTTATGCCGCTACAGGTTGTTCTGCGCAAAATACTCCTCGGCCATCTTGCCGCCCTGCTCGGTGCAGATGCCCCGCACATAGTATAGGTAAATGCTCCGGAACACCTCGGAGAGGTTATACCGCTCCGGCGGAAACACGGCGGGGTTGATCATCATGTAAAACTGCTCCAGGATGATCTTGGTGACCAGCTGCAAGTTTATATCCTTCCGGAAGTAGCCTTGCAGGATACCTCTGTTGATAACCTCTGCGTTCAGGCGCTGCGCGTAGTTGTCCAGATAATCCTGCAGCAGCGCCCACGCCTCCGGATAGTGCTGCTGCACGTCGGTCAGGTAGAGCGGGTGGGTATTCTGCATCTGGGTCACGCCGTTGCGGATCAAGAACATGATTTCTTCTACCGGGTTTTGGGCATCTGCGAGCAGTTGCGCCAGGGCACGCTTCTGCCTGTCTATGTCGAAGAGAACGACCTGCCGCACCAGTTCTGCTTTGTTCTGGAACAGCTCATGGTAGGTCGACTTCCTTATATCCAATTTCCTGAACAGGTCCTCTTCTGAGTTGGCCTCAATCCCTTCGGCCTTGAAAATCGATAACGTCTCTTCCAGAATGGTCTCTAATAGTGTCATACTAAATGCGTTACAAAATAGAAGTATGGCTCTGTGCGCGCAAAGCGTTGAGCTGCAAACAAGCTTCAGCGCTTCCTTAACTCTTAAACCTTACAAATATAACTTTCTCCAGACTATTTCCTAAAGCCCTCAGCGCAACCGTTTGTATAAAATCCTACAGCGTGCTGTAGAGGCAGATAAAAAAGAGCAGTTGCACCAGGTATACCCAAGGGGCAATTTTGTTGTGCTTAAAAAAAGAGGCTTTCTGGAAATAAACCTGCAGCAGCAGCGCCACCCCAAACCAGCCCACAAAGTTAGACACCGGTATATGCCCCGCCTGCCAGCTCCAGAAATCATACTGCATGGCAACAGGCTCGATAAAGTAGTCCAGCACCACCATCAGCAGGGCGCCTATACCTGCCTTTGCCAGCCAGGGCAGCCTGGCCAGGTTGCTGATATGGCCGGTGCTGTACACCAGCATCAGCCAGTTCAGGCCGATCAGCAGCGGCACCTCCCACAGCTTGGGGCCCAAGGCCGCGCCATAGCTATAGTTGCCGAACAGCAGCCCGGTATGCACCCCCAAGACCTCCGCCAGAAAGCCTGTGCTTGCCACCACGACCGCAAACAGCAAAAATGCCTTGTTCCAATTCCGGTGGAAGCCAAAGAGCAGGGCATTCGTGAGCAGCAGGTTCATGGGCGTGAGCCGCTGAAAGGACGCGGGGTCACTGCTGTACAGCAAGCCCCATACCCCTACGGCATGGAAAATAAGCAGCACCGCCACTGCCAGCGGCAGGGTATACTGCTTATACCAGTAGGCTGTGCGCGGCGCAGGGGATGTTTTTCTAGTGGTATCAGGCATTGTTTATATGTCTTCGATGGGCATGACGGCAGGCACGAGCTGGCCCACAATTCTGGCCGAGAGCAGGCAGAGCGGCACGCCTCCCCCCGGATGCACGCTACCGCCACAAAAGTACAGGCCTTCGATCTGCGTGCTGAAGTTGGGATGCCGTAAAAAAGCCGCCATCATATTGTTGGAACTGCTGCCATACAGGGCACCCGCAAAAGAGGAGGTATGGCGCTCAATCTGCAGCGGGTCCAGCACTTGTTCCTGCTCAATGAGCGGTTCAATGTCGGTCTGCAGCATCCGGCTTAGTTTTTTAAGCACGCTGGCTCGCGTGGCAGCAATCAGCTGGCGCCAGTCCTGCCCCTGGTTGTGGGGCACGTTTACCATCACAAACCAGTTCTCGCAGCCCGGTGGCGCATCCGCAGCCTCCTGCTTGGAGGTGACATTAACATACACGGTGGGGTCCGGACTGATGGTCTTGTGCCGGAAGATGTGCTCAAACTCGGCTTTGTAATCCTCGCTGAAGAAAATATTGTGCAGGTGCAGCTGCCGGAACTGCTTGCTGATGCCCCAGTAAAAGATCAGGGCCGAGCTGGAGCGCGGCTGTGCCAGTGTTTTCTCGGGTGCTGGATGGTCGGGGAGCAGCTTGCGGTAGGTAGGCACCACATCCATGTTGCTCACCACCACATCGGCGTTGTAGTTGCCGTGCTTCGTCTTCACGCTCATCACTTTGCCCGCCAGCGCCACGATCTGCTCCACCGCCTCGGTATACCGGAACTCAACGCCCAGTTCCTCCGCCAGCTTTACCAGACTCGCTGCAATGGCATACATACCCCCCTTTGGGTAAAATGCCCCGATGTTGTGCTCCAGGTGCGGGATGATGTTGAGCGTGCCTGGTGCCTGGTAGGGGTCGGAGCCGTTGTACGTGGCAAAGCGGTCTAGCAGCTGCACGAAGCGCGGATCAGTAAACTTCTTTGCGTTGGCTTTGTGCATGGTGGTGCCCAGGCCCAGGTCGGAGAGGCAGCCCAGCGCCTTTAGTATATCCGCGCTCAGGTAGGTGCCTGTTTTGTGCAGCGATTTGTGCAGAAAGGTGTCGGCGGTGCCGTTGTAGAGGCGCTTGCTGCTGGCCAGCACCTCGCGCACGTCGTGCTCCGGCACACCCAGCTTCTGTGCTGCCTCGCGGGCAAAATCCTCCGGGTCGGCATAGGCCTTCAGCTGACTGCCGTCGGGCCAGAAGTAGTGCGTGATGGGATTGAGGCGGGTATAGGTGAAGTATGCCTGGGGCTTGCGGCCTGCCATCTCAAACAGCTCATCCACCAGGTGGGGGAGCGTAAACAGCGAAGGGCCTGCATCGAATCGGTACTTGCCCAGCCAGAACTCCTGCATCTTGCCGCCAAAGCTGTCGTTTGCCTCATATACCGTCACCAGATAGCCTTTTAGGGCTAACCGGATGGCAGCGGCAATCCCTCCGATGCCTGCTCCGACGATGGCTGCTTTCTTCATACCTCCCTGTACGCAATTTAAAATCCTGTACACAGCTAACTACGGCCACCGGAAAAGGTTTTGCAAAATCCGCCCGACAAGCTTCTCTGTTCAGGGCGAGCCCTTGTCCCGAAAGTCCGTTACTGCTCGCGGCTAAACACCTTTCTGTAAACCGGTTTTCGCATGCCAAACTGCGCCAGCATAAGCGGGAAGAGCAGCAGGTCGAGCCACTTGTGTCCGGTGCTATACGTGATGATGTCGTGCACCACAGCGCCACTGCCGTTTTTGGCGACGAGGTGCTTGTGGTGCCAGTAGCGCAGGGGAGGGGGCAACTGCTGGCCCTGGTCCACGAAATACGCCTCCGTATCCGTCACTTGCCTCTCCATGATATGGCTGGTCCAGCGAAACGATTTTATACCTGTCTGCAACTCTACCTCCACCACATCGCCGGGCTCGGAGCCATCGAAGCGCAGCAGCTTCATGCGCGGGTAAGGCGGCGACAGTTTCCGGAACAGCTGTTCGTCGAACGCGTTGAACACGGTCAGGAAATCTTGCTGCACGTTGGTTTTGAGGTGAAGGCGCATCTGATAAATTGCTGATTGTTGAATTGTTAGTTGCTGATTGTTGGTTGTTGTTTCTCCGGCGCGAGCATCTAATCGCGGTCGTTACCTTACGGGCACAAGCGGACGCTTGCGCCAGATAGGGTATACGGGAAGCGGCCTAACTTATACTTCCTGCCGAATCAACAACCAGCAACCAACAATTCTATTAACTAAGCAAATTGTCGATATCCTCCTTCGTCAGGCTCTTGATGATGGTCTCATCGGTGCTGATCAGGTCGGTTACCAGTTGGATCTTGCGGTTCTGCAGCGCCAGTATCTTTTCCTCCACCGTGTCTTTGGTGATAAACTTATAGGTAAACACCGTGTTCCGTTGCCCGATGCGGTGCGCGCGGTCCACGGCCTGCGCCTCCACGGCCGGGTTCCACCAGGGGTCCAGGATAAACACGTAGTCCGCCGCGGTCAGGTTCAGGCCAACGCCCCCCGCCTTTAGCGAGATCAGGAACACCTGGATGCTTTCGTCCTCCTGGAAGCGCTCTACCTGCTGCTGCCGGTTCTTGGTGTTGCCGTCCAGGTATGCGTACACAATGCCCCGCTCGTCCAACACTTTGCGCACAATGTCGAGGTGCTTTACAAACTGGCTGAATATCAAAACCTTGTGCCCTTTCGCCACGATGTTCTTCGTCATCCGCAACACTTCCTTCAGCTTCCCGGACTCGCCTTCGTAGCCCGCGTCCGTCATTTGGGGGTGGTTGGCAATCTGGCGCAGCTTGGTGAGGCCCTGCAAGAGCATAAACTGCGTGTTGCCCGGCCCGTGCTCCTCCAGGTTGGTCAGGATCTTGTTGCGGTAGTATGATTTTGTCTCTTCGTAGGCCTGCTCCTGCTCCACCGTCATCTTGCAGAAGGATATATGCTCGATCTTCTCGGGCAGCTCCTTGGCCACCTGCGACTTGTGCCTGCGCAGGATGAACGGCTTGATGAGGGCGTGCAGCCGGCGGGTTTTGTGCTCGTCCTTCTCCTTCTCGATCGGCTTCAGAAACTCCTTCCGGAAGAAGTGCTGGTTGCCCAGCAGGCCGGGGTTGATGAACGACATCTGCGCCCACAGGTCCATGGTGCTGTTCTCGACCGGCGTGCCCGTCAGGATGAGGCGGTGCCGCGACTTGAGCGAGCGGACGGCGCGCGAGGTGCTGGAGTCGGGGTTCTTGATTGCCTGCGACTCGTCCAGGATGATATAGTCGAAGTAATATGTTCTGAGCAGCTCCGCGTCGAGGCGCACGATGCCATAGGATGTCAGGATCACATCGTAATCCTGAAACTGCTCCACGTTTTTGTCGCGGTAAGTGCCGGTATAGGTCAGGATGCGCAGGCTGGGCGTAAACTTCTGGGCCTCATTCATCCAGTTATACACTAGCGAGGTGGGCATGGCCAGCAGGGTAGCCGCGCCGGCGCCACTTTCCTTGCGGTGCTGCAGCATGGCCAGCGTCTGCACAGTTTTCCCGAGGCCCATATCGTCGGCCAGGCAGCCGCCGAACTTGTAGTTCTGCACAAAATGCAGCCAGTTATACCCCGCTTTCTGGTAGGGGCGCAGCTCACCCATAAAACCGACAGGCAGGGGCTGGTCTTCTATGGTGTCGAAGGTGCGGAGCTTCTCCAGCTTCCGCGACATGGTGACGGTGGCCAGGTTGCCCTGCTCCAGGTCGTTCACCAAGGCCATGTGGTGCTTCTTCAGCGTCAGCTGGTCGTCGCCCTCCGAAAAGGCAAACAGCTCGATATACTGCGTAAACCACTCCTCGGGTATAATAGCCACCTGCCCATTGGGCAGCAGAAACTCGCTGTTTTTGGTGAGGATGTGGTTTTTGAGCCGGATGAACGGGATCGTGAACTCGCCGAAGCGCACCGTGCCGTAGATGTCGAACCAGTCGTTTTTCTCCGTGATGCCCACCTCCAGTGTGATCTCCCCGATAAAGTAGTTCTTGCCGCTTTGGGCCAGCTGCCGCACCGCGAAGCCCTGCGCCTCCAGCGCCGACAGGTTATTGCTCAGCCACGCAAAGGCGTCGCTTTTCTCCAGCATGGCCTGCCCGTTCTTCACCTCCAGCCCGCGCTTTTGCAGCTCCTTCGTGAATGTTTTCTCGTGGCTCAGGTCGCGCATGAGTTTGTGGAAGATGTAGGAGTCCGCTGTTTTCTCCATGCTCACGCTGATGCGCTTGCCCGCCGCCTGGGTGTGCACCATGTAGGTGCCATACATAAACGAGAGCTCAAAGCGAATTTTGCCGGATGACAGCATGCCGCGCTCGGCCCTGGCCTCGCCTGCCTTTGCCACGGGAGCCGCCTCTGCGGCCGAAATCTCCGAAAAGGTCAGGCAGGGGCTTGGCTCGTAGCGCTCCGCCTGAATAGCGAAGCCTTTGGCGTGCACGTCGAACGACTCTACCAGCGGGGCCACGAACTTGCGGTAGTAGTTCTCCTCCACCGAGCGGGGCACCACGATAAAGCGCTTGTTGAGGAAGGGCTGCAGCTTTTTGCCGTCCACCTCTTTCTCGAAGCTGTACACCACGTCGTTCACCATCAGCCAGGCAGGCTCATAGCAGATCAGGGAGGCGTTCCGGTACTGGAAATCCAGCTTCAGGCCCTCGTATTTTATCGTCGGGAAGTAATGCGTGTTGTCGGTGTTGCGCATGAAATGGAACAGCACCGTCGCCTTTTCGGGGGCAATCTGGATGCGCTTCCAGGTAGGCTCGCCGTCTTTGCCCATGATAAAGGTCATCTTGTTGTGCCGGAGCAGGTCCAGCACCTTGCCCATGCGCCCCTGTATATGGTGGCTGATGGTTTCCTGCAGCGCCTTGTCGCCCTTCTCCGGGTCGTATACCTTCAGGAAGAAATCCACGGGGGTCATGCGCTTCGACGAGAAACGCTTGAGCACAGCGTCCTGCTGGATCTGATCGATCAGGTTGATGAGCCTGAAATCGTCGGGGTCGAGGCGGGAGGCAAACTCGTCCGCGTTTTTTGAGGAGATGTTCTGGTGCTGTAACGTAAGCTGGCCTTTGGAATTGACCTGCACCACGAAAGATTCAAACAGATACCCCAGGTATTCGTGCTCGAAGAGCGAGTAAATAACCTGAAACGGCTGTGTGGTGTAGACTTTCATGCCAAAAACAGTTTGAGGCATCAAATCTAACCTTATTAGGTCTTAATTCCTATGAAGAAACCCCCTTTTCGCCGGGCTGGCTAAAGAGCAGGACGGATGCCTGTAAAACATAGGCGAATGCCTATAGCCGGGCCTCCGGCAGCACGCACCACCACCGGCCATACCACCTCCCGCGCAGGGAAAAGCACGCTACAGGTTCTCGCGCACCGACAGGGCGGCGGCCTTCCGGGCAGGCCGGATAGAGACCAGCAGCGTGATCACGATGATGGCCACCCCGGTCATCACAAAGTCCTCTACCTCCATCTTCACAGGGTATGCCTCCACCACCGACGTGGCCATACCCATGCTCACCAGCCCAAACGACTGCTGCAGGTTGCAGATCAGCATGCCGGTTGTCAGGCCATACGCCGCCCCGATAAAGGCCACCAGCGCGCCCTCCATCAGAAACACGTTGCGAATGGTGGTGGCTGTGGCCCCCATGGAGGCCAGTATGGCGATGTCCTTTTTCTTGTCGATCACCAGCATGGAGAGGGAGAAGAAGATGTTGAGTGAGGCGATGCCGAGGATGAAGGCGAAGGTGATGAACACAAACAGCTTCTCGACCTTTACGGCCCGCAGCAGGCTGGTGTGCTGCTCATCGCTGTTCTGTATCTTAAAGTCCTGGCCCAAAACCTGCTGCAGCGCTTCTTTCACCTGCTCAATCTTCGCCGCCGGGTCTACCTTTATTTCCAGGGCGGTGCGGCGGCGGCCATACTCCAGCAGTTCGGCCGCGAAGTTGAGCGGCACAAACACATACGAGTCGTCGTACTGCCGCTCGATGGCGAAAATACCGCCGGGTGCAATGTTCAAGCTGTTGAAAGCGCCCTCGGGGTTTAGCGGGTTAAACTTGGTGTTGCGCGGGTACAGAAACTGAAGCGGCACAAACTCGTTGGAGGGCCTGATGGAAAGCTGGTATTGCACGCCCCGCCCCACCAGCGCCTGGTAGGCCCCGTTCAGAATCAGGTCGGAGTGGCCCTCCACCACGGAAGAGCCGACTTTGTTCTGCTCAAAAAAGTTTTCGCTCACGCCCTTCACCTTCACCACCATCTGCCGCTCGTTGTAGCGCAGCAGGGCGTTGTCCTCTATCACCTCAGACACCACGGCCACGCCCGGCGTCTCGCGGATGCGGTTCATGAACTCGGTGTCTGTCTCAAAAGACTTCCCTGTGACGGCTGTTATCTTCAGGTCGGGGTCAAAGCTGGAGTATATCTCCCGGATCAGATCCTCGAGGCCGTTGAACACCGACAGCACAATAATCAGCGCCGCCGTGCCCACTGCCACCCCAATCATGGCTATGTTGGAGATGATGCTGATGATGTTCCTCTTCTTTCTGGAGAAAAAGTATCGCTTCGCTATCAGAAAAGGTACATTCATGTGTTTCGTTCTTCGTTGCTCGTTTTTGGTTGATTAGGGTGTATTGTTGATTGTTAGTTGCTGATTGTTTGATGATGTAATATATAATTCAGCGCCTTATTACAGTTTATCCAATCAACAATTATCAATCAACAACCAACAATTAAATTATTTCCACGCTTTCACGATCAGGCCGGTGCCCGACTTGTGGTTGCCGTTCACGTCCATCCAGTTGAGCACCAGGCTCACCGGGAAGGTGATCAGGTAATAGAACGGCAGCACCAGGAAGAAAATTTTGGATACGTTGAGCAGCAGCAGCGGGTACTTCATCGACAGGCGCCACGAGATCTGGCCGGGGGTGCCGTATGAGTAGCGTGCCTCCACCTTGCTGAAGCCAGCCTGCTTCAGCTTGTCCTGAATCTCTTTGATGTTGTAGCCGTCGCGCACGTGCTCCTCTATAAAAGAGGCCTCGTCGGTGCCGTGCACATCGGAGCCGCCCTGGTCGGATGGCGTGGAGATGAGCAGCATGCCGCCGTGGCGCAGCGAGGCATGGAAGTTATGGAACACCTCCACATCCTCCAGTATATGCTCCATCACATCCACCGACAGGATCAGGTCGTAGCTCTTGGGCTCGCGGTAGCGCACCAGGTCGGCAATCCGGAACAGCACGTTGTGGCGGCCAATGGCCCGGATAAAGCAGTTGCTGTCTGATATCTGCTCTTCCTTCACGTCTACGGCCAGGATGCTCCACTTGCGGCTCATGCCCGACAGGTAATAGGTATACTGGCCAAAGCCGGAGCCTGCATCCAGGATATATTGCTCTTTGTTGCGGCGGTTTTCGGCCCACGTGCGCAGTTCTTTCTGCACGTGCCAGGTGCGCAGCAGCAGCAGGTCGAGGAGCTTGTAGAACACGCGGCGCAGGAAAGGCGTTCTGTTGAACGCGTCGCCCAGCACGCGCTTTATCGGGTCGTACTGCATAAGGGTGGTGAGGGGCTAAGGCTAGTTAGGGTATGTTTCGGCGTCCTCATCGTCCTCGCTCGCCGGCGGAATCTCGATGCCGTCAAACAGCTTGTCGATGCGGGCGGCGTACTCGGCGCTGTCGTCAAGGAAGAAGGCCAGCTCGGGGATAATGCGCGCCTGGTTTTTGATGCGCTGGGCCAGCATGTGCCGTACCGTCTTGGTATTGGCGCGCACGTCTGCCAAAAGTGCCTCGGCATCCTTGGCCATCATCACGCTGATGTATACCCTCGCCAAGCCCAGGTCTGGCGACACCCGCACCACGCTTACCGAGATGAACGCGCCCCCGAACAGGTGCGGCACCTCGCGCTGAAAGATGTCGGCCAACTCTTTCTGAATCAGGCGAGAGAACTTGTGTTGTCTTTTACTTTCCATAGAAGCTGCAAATATCATATTAATTTCGCATTTTTACCCCAAAAGCGCCTTACTCATTTCGGGTAGGGGGCGCTTGTGTTGTTTCAGACCAGGCAATGGCCCTCCGGGCTTTTGCAATGATAAACCCGCTGCATGTATTCATACCGCTTGTCTGTAGTCTGTTGTGTAGTCTCTTCTAACACTGTCTTTCCTTGATTAGTTACTTCCGCAGCATACTGCCTTCCCGACTTATCCTGCTGGTCCTGCTCTTTGTTGCCATTCAGCTTCCACTCATTATGTGGGGCATACCGGGCACCTCGCCCGAGCTGCTGCACATGCTGGTGGGGGAGCGCCTGGACAACGGCTTTAGCATGTACCATGATATATACGACAACACGGCCCCGCTCTCGGCCTTGGTGTTCTGGCTGATAGACGTGCTGGCGGGGAGGTCTTTTCTGGCTTACCGGCTCACGGCCATGGGGCTGCTGCTGCTGCAGGCGCTGCTCCTGAACACCACCCTGAACCGGCACAACGTATACGCGACCAAAGATTACCTGCCTGCCTTGCTATACCTCGTGCTGGGCAGTATCTCCTTTGAGCTGAACATGCTCACGCCACTGCTTATCGGCAACACCTTTGTCATTCTGTCGCTGCCATACATTATTACGCTGTCGAGGGAGGGGTTTGACAACAACAGGCTGTTTGTGGGGGGATTTATGCTGGGCCTGGCCGCACTGAGTTACCTGCCGATGGCGCTCTTCCTGCTGGTTGGTGCGTTCGCGATCATCTTCTTTGCCTCCCGCACCTTCCGGAGCATGCTGCTGATGCTCTGCGGTTTCCTGTTTCCGTATGCCATGCTCATTACTTATTACCTGTACACCAACACCACGCAGGAGTTTCTGGAGCTGCACCTGCTGCGCCCCTGGCACCTGAGCGTGGCCTTCCTGCGCCCGCCCATCGATGTGGCCAAGCTGATGGCCGTGCCCGCCGTGGTGCTTTTGCTCTCGTTGCTGAGCGTAGCCTCGCTGCCGCAGCGCCTCGTGTTCCAGGTAAAGTTTCAGCAGCTGATGTGGGTATGGCTCCTCACCAGCCTGCTGGTCATCTTCACCCGCGATGAGATTTCTGTGGCCACGTTTATACTGGTGCTGCCCCCGGTGGCGTACTTCAGCGAGTTCTTCTTCAACTCGAGCCGCAAGATGTGGCTCCTGAACCTGGTGATGCTGCTGGTGCTGGCCTCGGTGCTGGTGCTGCGCTACCGGCTGGTGCTGGGCATCAACCGCTTCCTGCTGCTCGACGAGTCGCCGTTGCTGCTGCCAGCACGGCAACTGCCCATGCGGGGCACTACCGTGCTGGTGCTCGGAGACGACATCGGCTACTATACCCAAAACACCCCCGTGACCCCTTACCTGAACTGGGAGCTGGCGCAGCGCCACTTCGGCAGGCTAAGTGAGTACCAAGCCGGGTTCGACATTTACCAGAACTTCCAAAAAGAGATGCCAGCGTACATTGTAGACCAGTCGAACCTGATGCCGGAGCTGCAGTATAAGCTGCCTGCCATTTTCGGGAGGTATGGCCCCACCGACACCGCAGGCATCTACCAGCTCTCAAAGTAACTACCCCAGTTGGGCCGTTTCATTTTCCCGAACTATTTTCCCTAAAGGGGGTCATAAGGGTGCAAAGGCCACTATTATATTTGCCAAAAATTAATCTTTTAGTGTTAAATTCCCTAATGTAAACACCCCTCTGACCTATGGTCGCAAGCTTCAAACTCACGTTCTCGCTTGTCCTCAAGGGGAGAATCTGCTGGAATGATACGATCCTACTCCTTAAGGGCTGACACTCAAAAGATTTATACCCCCTATATATGAAAAGAGGCTGCGCCAAATAACTGGCGCAGCCTCTTTTTATATATACCTTCCGGCAGTTCTAGCAGTCCGTGATTTTATCCACGCGGGTTTGGTGCCGCCCTCCTTCAAAGGTTGCGCTCAGGAAAACGCGCGTCATCTCGCGGGCCTCGTCCTCCGAAACAAAACGCGCCGGTATGCAGAGCACATTGGCATTGTTGTGTTGCCGGGCCAGCTTGGCCACCACCGGTAGCCAGCACAGTGCCGCCCGTATACCCCGGTGCTTGTTGGCCGTGATGGCCACGCCATTGCCGCTGCCGCAGATCAGGACGCCAAAATCAGCGTCCTTGCGGGCTACTGCTTTCGCCAGCGGGTGCACGTGGTCAGGGTAGTCTACGGAGGCGTCAGAGTCCGGGCCGAAGTCCTGTATGTCGTGCCCCAACTCCTCTAACACGCCCTTTAGCATGCCTTTGTAAGTAAAGCCGGCGTGGTCTCCGCCGATTGCGATCTTTAGTGCCATCGTACTATTTATATAGTGTTGTTATCGTTTAGTCTCTTCAAATCCTTTTTACGGATAGAACGGGAAATGTTGATGCTTACCTCATAAAGCAACATAAGCGGCATGGAGATAAGCAGCTGGCTCACCACATCCGGCGGCGTAATAATCGCCCCCACAATCAGGATCACAACCAAGGCGTGCTTACGGTATACCTGCATGGTTTCAGCCGTTATCAGCCCTGCCTTAGTCAGGAAGAACACGATCACGGGCATCTCAAACATAAAGGCGCAGGCCAGGCAGAGCGTGGTCAGCGTCGAGATGTAAGACGACAGGTCAAACTCGTTGATAATCGTCGGGTCGACCTGATAGCCTGCCAGGAAGTTGATGGAAATCGGGGACACCACATAGTACCCGAACAGCATACCCATGATAAACAGGATAGACACAAAGAACACTGCCCCCTGTGAGTTCTTCTGCTCCTGGGGGTATAAGCCGGGCTTTACAAAGCGCCAGATCTCCCAGAACGCGTACGGGAAGGCGCATACCAGACCCAGTATGGCGGATACCAGCAAGTGCATGGTAAACTGCCCGCTCATCTGCCTGCTCTGGATGGTAAAGCCCATCTGGTCGATGCAGAGCGCTTCAGACCCGATGCGTTGCCCGATATCGCACATAATCCGGTAACTGAAAAAGTCGGTGCGGGACGGTGCCAGAATAATATCGTGGAACACAAAGTTCTTCGCGAGAAAAGCAATGGTTGCGAAAACAAAAATAGAGGCAAACGCCCGTATGATATGCCATCTCAGCTCTTCGAGGTGGTCCACGAAGGACATCTCCTGTGGCTGCTCTTCCTCCCCTATGTATGGTTGATCCATCAAGTATGGCTCCTGTTTTATTGTTTAGTAAGCAAACAGCGGATAATCCTGCATCCAGCTGTTGATTTGTTTGCGGGCAGCGCTGATCTTGCTGTCGTTGTCGTGGTTCATCAGCACATCGTCGATCAGGTCTACGATGCGCACCATATCGTTTTCTTTCAGGCCCCGGGTGGTAATGGCCGCCGTGCCCACGCGCATGCCCGACGTCACGAAAGGAGACTTGTCGTCGAACGGCACCATGTTCTTGTTGATCGTGATGTCTGCCTGCACCAGTGTGTTTTCGGCCAGTTTGCCTGTCAGCCCTTTCGAGCGCAGGTCGATCAGCATCATGTGGTTGTCCGTTCCACCGGAGATGATATCGTAGCCGCGCTCCAAAAACGCCTTGGCCATCGCCTGCGCGTTTTGCTGCACCTGCTTTATATAGCTCGTGTAGTCGTCGGAGAGGGCCTCAAAATACGCCACTGCCTTCGAGGCGATCACGTGCTCCAGCGGCCCGCCCTGCGTGCCAGGGAACACCGCGCCATCCAGCAACGACGACATCATGCGCGTTTCGCCTTTCGGGGTTTTCAGGCCAAAGGGGTTCTCAAAGTCTTTGCCCAGCATAATCATACCCCCGCGCGGTCCACGCAGTGTTTTGTGGGTAGTGGTGGTAACAATGTGGCAGTGCTCGAATGGGTTGTTCAAAAGCCCTTTCGCGATCAGGCCGGAAGGGTGGGAGATATCTGCCAGCAGCAGGGCGCCTACCTCGTCGGCGGCGGCACGCAGCTTCTTGTAGTCCCAGTCGCGGCTATAGGCCGAGGCACCGCATATTATCAGCTTCGGACGCTCTCTGCGAGCGGTTTCCACTACTTTATCAAAATCGATCAGGCCGGTTTCCTGTTCCACCCCATAAAAAGACGGGCTGTACAGTTTGCCGGAGAAGTTTACCGGGGAGCCATGTGTCAGGTGCCCGCCATGCGACAGGTCAAACCCCAGGATCTTGTCGCCGGGTTGCAGCACGGCCAGCATAACAGCGGCATTGGCCTGCGCCCCAGAGTGTGGCTGCACGTTTGCCCACGCCGCCCCGAAAAGCTCCTTGGCGCGGTCAATGGCCAACTGCTCCGACTGGTCTACAATTTCGCAACCGCCATAGTAGCGCTTACCGGGCAAGCCCTCGGCATACTTGTTCGTCATTACGCTGCCCATGGCCTGCATCACCTGCTCCGAAACGAAGTTTTCGGAAGCGATCAGCTCGATGCCGTGGGTCTGGCGGTGTTTTTCTTTGGCTATAAGGTCGAATATGGCGGTGTCTTTCTGCATGGGTTCAGTTGGTTTAGTAGCCATCAAAATTAAAGCTTGCGATGGAATAAACCAATGTTTCAGAAGTTTATCTACGGCGCAACAGCGGCTGCCAGATTTAGCTGGCCGTAGAATAGCCGGAATAATATGCTGCAAAGGCAAAAGCCCGGTGCACAGGGCGCCGGGCTTTTGCCTTAACCATCATAGCTTCAGGGCTTACTGCTTTACTACTTTCACCTGGTGTAGCTGGCCGTTCAGCGCTACTGTCAGGATGTATACCCCCTTTGCCAGCTGGTCGTAGAGCGGCAGCGGCACCTCGTTTGGCCCCGCGTTTACATCGATAGCCTTCTGGTACACCTGCTTGCCCGCCATGCTCTGCAGCACCAGGGTTGCCTGGCCCTGTGCGGCGGCAGACACAAATACTTTCGAGCTGTAGACGAGCGGGTTAGGGGCCACGGTCACTTTCTCTCTCCCCGAACCGGCAACCTCCACCGCAATCACTTTGCTGTAGCTCGCGGTGCCGTCCAGGTCTACCTGCTTCAGGCGGAAGTAGTATAGCCCGGCGCCTGGCAGACTATACTGCAACAGGTAGTCCGTTGTCACGGAGCTGTTCACCGACTTGCTGCTGACCCGCCCTATCTGGGTAAAGCCCGCCTCAGGGTCTGTGGTCATCTCTACCTCAAAGTGTGAATTATTCTCTTCTGAGGCCGTCACCCAGCGAAGTGTCACTTCGCTGGCATTGTTATCGGCTTTGAATGAGACGAGCTCTACCGGAAGGGTAGTGTTGCTGCTGCCATTTGCCGCCAAAGGCACGCTCGCCGCGTTTGTGGAGGAGTGCACGATATTGCCACTGTGCACACCTGTAGCCGCCGGCTTGTAGCGCACATACACCGTCGTGCTCGCGATGCTGGTAGCACCTGAGGGCAAAGCCACCGTCACTTTCGGGGAAAATATACTGTTATCCAACGACACCTCAAACTCAACAGGGGCATTGATGGCAATTCCCGCCTCCATGTTCGCTCCGCTAACGGTATAACTCTGCGCGTCTGACGTTCCTCCTCCCGCCGGAGCAGAAAACTCCGACAGTGTTCCGGTGACGGTGATGGTCGGGTCCAGGGTGGCACCCTGGACGGCGATGGTTCTGGTTGTGGCATTCGGTGAACTGTTCGATACGTTTCCACTATGGGTCCCTCTGGTGGCAGGCACATATCTGACATACACAGGCGTTGAAGCAACAATACCATTCAGTGCTATAACCGCAACAGAGCTAGCAAAAATGCTGTTGTCTGTCGACACTTCAAAATTTGCAGGAGCCGCTACCGTAATATTGCCATCCAGGTTTTCGCCCGATACCTGGTAGCTTTGAGATGCAGACGCCGCATTAAGCATGGCACTGAACGGCGAGAGGGTGCCTGTTACGGTAATTGTTTGGACCAATACCGTGAACGGTTGACTCTGTCCATTTCTTCCAGCTGTAGTTACGGTAACAGGGCCAGTCGTGGCACCGCTAGGAACCTTGGCGGAAATTTCTGTATTGCTTGTATAAACAATATCGGCGGCTGGTACTGCTACCCCATTGAAGCTAACGGTACTGCTTGCATCGAAGCCAGTACCTGTCAGCTTTACTACAAAGCCTATTTTCCCTGAAGTTGGGTCCAGCGCTGTAATGGTCGGCCCGGTTACTGTGAAACTGCTACTGGTGGCTGTACCATTACTATTTGTCAAATATATTGGCCCGGACACGGCGGTCAAAGGCACTTTGACCTTAACCTCAATATCTGTTTTACTGATGATGGAAGCAGTAACCTGAGTACCTCCCGAACCGGTGAACTTGACTGATGGCCTGTTACCAGCGTTAAGATTTTCTCCTGTTAAAGTTATAATGTCATTTATAGTCCCTGAATTAGGCGTTACGGCTGTGATCCGGGGGGAGGTTACCGTAAACGTTGTGCTTTCTGCAAACTTACCTCCAGTGGTGGTTACCCTAATAAGACCTGTAGTTGCATTTTGAGGAACGACAGCATCGATTTGCGTGGCGCTGACCACAGTGAAAGACGCTGCTGTACCATTAAACGCAACTGAAGACACAGCGCTAAGATTAGTACCGGTAATTGTTACAGTAATGCCTATTTTGCCGGAGGTAGGGTTGACACTTGTTATGGTTGGGGTTAATTCTTCCGCGGTTCCTGTCAGGGCAAATGTGTATGGATTTTCGTCTGCATCGTTGTTCGCAATGCTCAATGTCGCTGTTTTATTACCGAAGCTGCTTGGATTGAAAGAAATTTCAAAACTCGTGGATGCCCCAGCTGCGACAGTACCCAGTGTTGTCGATTCGTTTACGACAAACTGGGCTGCATCAGTGCCAGATATAACCACTTTTGGGTTCCCTGTAAGCGTTAAGCTTTCGGTGCCGCTATTTTCTACCACAAAGCTTTTGGGGTTACCAGTACCAACACCCACAGTACCAAATGCAAAACTTCCGCCTGAGCTGATGCTTGTACTATTTTGTTTTATATTAATTTCAGGCCCTGGAACAGCTTCTGTTAACGTAATGTCATCCAGTAATATAGATGCGGTAAATTTAGTTGTTATATAGGTAAACTTAATATATCTCGTGCTGGCCTTAGGATTAACAGCGTATTTGGTACCCTCTAGTACATTTGGAATACTCGTATGGCTGTTTAGCAACGTATAGGTTATCCCATCTGCTGATTCCCAAACCTGAAATTCATTCCCATCAATGGTCGCTGCATACTGGTAGGAGAGCCAGTAAGTCAGAATACCTGGCACCTGGTTGAATTGCATCACGAGGTTATGCAATTCGCCGGGATCAAATCCTGCTGAGCCACCAGTCGTACTGTTTCCTAGCTCATCAAGAAAATCCAGCCCCAAGCTTCCGCTCAATCCTGTAGGCAGCCTCCCTTCCCATTCTCCTCCATAATTGAAAGGCAAAACTGCCTGAGCAAACCCGGCAGACGCGATCCCCAGCGCTAAGATGCATT
Organism: Pontibacter sp. E15-1; assembly: GCF_022601975.1. GTDB lineage: Bacteria > Bacteroidota > Bacteroidia > Cytophagales > Hymenobacteraceae > Pontibacter. The sequence goes on along the minus strand of NZ_JAKVIR010000003.1, from coordinate 114,256 downwards.
GTAACAGCAGCGGCAAGAAAATGCCACGGAAGGAACAGGTGAAAACTTTATTCATATTGCTAACTTTTAAATACTTGCCTTTCACCTATGTGGTGTTTCTCTCTACATATCCTGACATGAATTGTCTTATTTTTACAGTTTAAGAAAGTAACACATCTAGTATATAGCACTCAAATCACTCAGCATCCAAAGCAGCTATCTATGTGATGTACTATTACATAAGTCTTCCGAAAGATAAGCAAGCTTTTATCAATTATGCAATATATATAGGCTTGTATTTTATTTATCAAATTGAATTTTTATACTTTCCCAGATCATCGATTCTCGCCTGTCAACATTTATACCGCTGGTTGTCTCAGTCTTCAACTATGCAGCTACGATGTACAGTTTCAATGCAAAAGCAATACTCCTCAATAAGGCATCTAGGGTAAAATTTATGTATGCCCCAGATTCAACCTCTTCACATAGCAATACAAACCCTAGTATAACTCATCGCCAGTTTGCCATACCACACTATTCATATAATTATGTTTAACTAAATAAAACTCTTATGTTATAGTGCAAAGATTTGATAGAAATACAATTTACAGATATCCATACTACTTATTTAGAAGTCTAACATCTCCTATTTATAGGACAATAATGAAAAAGCCTGTCATATTCGTACTCGGCAGGATTATAAGGCATCCCAACTAATCAAATTTTATAGCCTGCTTAAAGCTTTTTCTGAAATCAGCACTTGGCGCTTTATCCAATGCAGCGCTAATCAACATAAACAATCAAATTTAATTTTATAATAAAAAAAGCATTTATATATATAAATTGCTTAATATAATATTTGTAATTACTTTCCCTCTTTCAAACGCACTGCACGCTGGTGCCTGTCTGAAACAACTTCATTTTATACACAAATAAATTTCACAGAAACCATGGGGAAAATTTTACTCAGTCTTAATATTGCATCTGCAAAATTAGGATTATTTGGTCTTTCAGATCGAAAGAAAACAGGATTGGGTACGCTATCGGGAAGCACACGCCTCTGCCTGATCGGCTTAATGCTTTTTCACAGTATTTCTGGTATAGCTGCACCTGCCAAGGGTGACATACCCACAGTAATCAATGCGTATAAGGCGGCTAGCCAGTCGAGCCGGGGCGCAGACGTTCGTAGGATCAGCAGTGAAAGCGCTGATTTCGCTACAGCGCTTGCTAGCCAGTGCACGGTGCAGGTTACGTCCAGGATAGCCGCAAGCTCCTGTACAAATCAAAAAAACGGCAAGGTAGAATTGACCGGAAGTAACGGAGTGGCCCCTTATACCTATTCTCTGGACGGTGGTCAGCTTTATCAGAGCGCCTCTTGGTTTGAGAATTTGGCCCCCGGCAATTATGTTGCGCACGTAAAAGATGCGACTGGGTGTGTGAGCGAGCCACTGCAGGTTACCCTGACAGAGGCGCCACTTCCTGCGGTGGCTATATCCTTGCCTTATACGTCCTTCTGTATAAATGCCGCCGCGATCATTCCTACAGGCGGGTCTCCGGCTGGAGGTTTCTATAACGGGCCTGGTATGTTGAGAGGTAAATTCTACCCTTCACGCGCGGGCATAGGCACACATACGCTAACATATTCTGTGCTTAACGAAAACGGTTGCATCGGCTATGCATCTCAGACCATAACCGTTGACCCGATGCTTGAGGTAGATGCCGGGCCTGACAAGACAGTGTACCCGGGCTACAAGGCTGCTAACCGCGCCACACTCACGGCAAGCACGAACATCACCAAAGCGTCACATACCTTTAAGTGGAGTAACGGTGCCACGTCACAGTATGTAGAAGTATCGCCCGAGGTAACGACGAGCTATACTGTAACTGCCACTGACCCGTCCGGATGCTCCAGCACAGATGAGGTAACTGTGTTTGTAGATGACTCCCGTTGTGGCAAGAATGGCGAGAAAATAGTTGTTTGCCATAAAGGAAAATCGCTTTGCGTGGCACAGGATGCTGTAGAAGACCACTTAGCACATGGCGACGCTATCGGCGACTGCGGTACCGAAGACAAAAAATCGGATGCTAAAAAACCGCAGGAGTTCTCGGTATACCCTAACCCAATGGGCACAAAGGCACAGGTTACGTTACGGCTACAGGAGCAGGACTACATCACACTCGACATACTCGACATGGACGGAAAGGTGGTTCAGCAACTGTACCGGGGCACCGCCGCCGCCAACGAAAAGCTGAATTTTGACATCAAGCGCAGCATCGGGAACCAAAGCATGTATGTTGCCCGACTCACAACATCCCAAGGCACGGAGTTTATTAAGATTGTGATGGAAAAATAAATTTGATTGGCATAAAAGCAAAAGGGCAGGTTTTCACCTGCCCTTTTGCTTTTATATGGCTCCCAAACTGGCGCCTTTCAGCTTTTCCGGGCAACGGGGTAGGGCCGGTCCTGGTTGGGCTGGATGAACAGTTGCTGCGTGTCCAGGTCCAGGGCGACGAGGTTGCCGTAGGCCGCGTTCCTGTAGTAGACGCAGCCTGCGTCCAGGTTCAGCCTTTGGTCTTTGTGCGAGATGGTCTTTTTTATGCTGTGCAGCGCCGTAGGGGTATGGCCGTGCAGCAGCAGCTTGTTGTTGATCTTCTGCCAGTCCACGGTATAGCCCCGGAGGTTTAGCATGGCATCCTTGTCCTCAAAAATATCCTCTCTCGTGAAGTTAAAGCCCGCGTGCACCAGAAAGTAGTCTGGCAGCTCGAGGTAGTAGGGCAGGCTTTTCAGGAACTTCCTGTACGGCTCGGGCAGGTCCTCGAACTGCGAGATGCCGAAGCTTTCCAGCACGAGTTTTTTCTCCGTGTCTGTCAGGTTTAGTTTCTGCGGGCCGTGCCTGGCGGCTTTCAGCAGCATCTGGTCGTGGTTGCCGCGCAGGCAGTGCACCTGGTGTTGCTGTGCCTGCAGTTCCAGCACAAAGTCAATCACGCCTTTGCTATCGGGCCCCTTGTTCACCAGGTCGCCAAGTATGTATAGCTCGTCGGAGGGCTGCAGTTTGAGCTGCTCCAGCACGAGCGCTCTGAAAGTACGGGCACAGCCGTGGATATCTGTGAGGGCGTAACGGGCCATGGAAGTATAGGGTATGGTCTAATACGGGAGGGCAAGGTAGGTATAAATAGAGATAGCACCCGCCGGAGCAGGTGCTATCTCTAAAAAATATGCGGCCACAAGCCTAGTTATACGTGTTGTTGTCAATCTCAGGCTTATCGAGGTTACGGTTTGGGTTGTTAGTCTTGGCGTTTTGCCCTGCCTCATCCGGCCCGTCGGTGTGTTTCTTTTTCAGCTCTTCGTGCCCGGCACGCGTCTGGTTCGGGTCCACGGGCTTTCCGCCGGCCGCTTTATCCTGGCCTTTTCCGCTTGGCTTACCCTCGTTCTCAGCACTTGGCTGTGTATGCTTATATGATGTCATGATGCTTTTCTTTAATTGGTTAATATAAGACCCTGGCGCAAATTGGTTAATATAAGACCCTGGCGCAGGGAAATTGCGCCAGTGGCAGGAATTATGAGCCCCTTCCTTCTTCCTCGGTGCGCATATTGTCCGGTGGCGGTGTACCATCGTCGGCAAAGTCGTTTACGCCGGTGGCCGATGGCCCCTCCGAGGCAGTGTCGCTGCCGTAACCCTCTTTGCCGTCGCGGTTGCCGAAGCCTCCGCGCTGGTGCTCGTTTTTGGGCGGATCTGCCCCGGGCGTGATGTGCCCGGCTTTCATCTCCTCTTCGCTTGTGTCGTCCTCTATCACGCGGTAGGGCCGCTCGTTGGGCGATTGGCCCTGAAGCTTGTTCTCTTTATCTTTATCTTTATCTTCTGCCATAATGGTATACTTTTAAATTGCCCGGGCACCCATACACGGGGTATCCGTTAGTAGCTTTTACTCTGTTGGAGGCGTCAGGGTTTAGGTTTGGTCAGGAGCCGATCTGCTCTCCGCCATTCACGTGTATCACCTGCCCTGTGATGTATGACCCATCATCCGAAGCCAGTAAAACATAGGCTGGCGCCACCTCAGAGGGCTGCCCGGGGCGCTTCAGGGGCACGTTCTGCCCAAACTCCTTAACTTTATCTTCGCTGAAAGAGGCCGGGATCAGCGGTGTCCAGATGGGGCCGGGGGCCACGGCGTTCACGCGGATGGGCTTCTCGGCAAGGTTGGCGGAAAGCGAGCGGGTGAACGCTGTGATCGCGCCTTTGGTGGAGGCATAGTCCATGAGGTGGTGGCTGCCCCGGTAGGAGGTGATGGACGTGGTGTTGATGATGCAACTGCCTTTCTGCATATGCTCAAGAGCCGCTTTCGTGACGTAAAACATCCCGAAAATATTGGTCTGGAACGTGCGCTGCAGCTGCTCCGCCGAAATGTCCTTTAAATCCTGCTGCTCGTGCTGCTCGGCCGCGTTATTCACCAGGATGTCCAGCTTGCCAAACTCGGCCACGGTGCGCTGCACTGCCTCCTGGCAAAACGCCTCCTCGCCCACATCCCCGGCCAGGAGCATACATTTCCGCCCTTCAGCCTCTACCATTTTTTGGGTGTCTTTGGCATCTTTGTCCTCATTGAGGTATATAATGGCCACGTCGGCTCCCTCGCGTGCAAAATGCACGGCCACGGCCCGGCCAATGCCGCTGTCGCCTCCTGTTATCAGGGCCACTTTTCCTTTCAGCTTATCGCTCCCGCGGTAGGAGTCGCGGATAATCTCCGGCTCGGGGCGCATTTTATACTCATCGCCCGGCTGTTTCTCCTGTTTCTGCGCGGGTAAAGATTCTGGTTTGTTTTTCATAGTTCTGGATGGCTTAAATTCGTAACAATTTATACCTATACGCCCCGCCGTTTTGGCTTGTTTCCGGAACAGGCGCGCGGGGAGGGTATGGGGAGGTATAAAACGCTAAAACTATGTGGCAGGAAGAAGACAACAAGTTAAAAAGCAGCTTCACGTTCAAGGACTTTGAGCAGGCGATGGAATTTATGCAGGAAGTGGCCGTTGTGGCCGGCGAAATGGACCACCACCCGTGGTGGAGCAACATGTATAACAAGGTAGACATTGAGCTCAGCACCCACGACGCGGGCAACACCGTTACCATCCGCGACCACAAGCTGGCCACGCGCATCGAGGAAATCTATAAGGCGAGTTATGAGTCCGGGGTTCCGGGCGCCGGGGCTGACTAGAGGCCGACTCCGAAGTGCCTTTAGGCTGGTATGGCGTACAGTTTGTTAGTTGAAAGCCATACAATGGCTAACTCGGCGCGCAGCACTCGGAACTCAAAACTCAAAATACTATCTTTGGTGCATGCAGGAACAAGAGAAGACAAACCTATACCTGGTGCCGACACCCATCGGCAATCTAGAGGACATCACGCTGCGCGCCATCCGGATACTGAAAGAGGTAGACGTGATTCTGGCCGAGGACACCCGCACCAGCGGCAAGCTGCTGCAGCACCTGGGCATCGAGAAGCGCATGCACAGCCACCACCTGCACAACGAGCACAAGGCCACCGGCCATTTGGTAGACCGCATGAAAGCGGGTGAGGTGATGGCCCTGATCTCGGACGCGGGCACCCCCGGCATCTCTGACCCCGGCTTTTACCTGGTGCGCGAGTGCCTGAAGCACGACCTGAAAATAGAGTGCCTGCCCGGCCCCACGGCTTTTGTCCCGGCACTGGTAAAATCCGGCTTCAGCACCGACCGTTTTACGTTTGAGGGGTTTCTGCCCGTAAAGAAAGGCCGCCAGACGCGCCTGCAGAGCCTGGCCACGGAGGAGCGCACCATGATTTTCTATGAGTCGCCGCACCGCCTGCTCAAAACACTGACGCAGTTTAAGGAGTACTTTGGCGGGGAGCGCGAGGTGTCTGTTTCACGTGAAATCACGAAGATGTTCGAGGAGACGATCAACGGAACCTTAGACGAGCTAACGGAGATTTTCACCACAAAAACCATTAAGGGCGAGTTTGTAATCGTGCTGGCCGGTGTCAGCAAAGGCGGCAAACAGGAAAAAGAATAACATGAGAAACTATATAAAGCAGTTCGGGCTGGCGCTGACGCTGTGCCTGCTCTCGTTTCAGGGGTGGGCGCAGTTCGAGACGTACCGGCTTTCGCCCCAAGCCAGGATCAGCCTCATCACCTGCTCCAGCGGCAGCGACCTGTATGCCATCTTCGGGCACAGCGCGGTGCGCGTCAACGACCCGGTCAACGGCTTCGACATCGTCTTCAACTACGGGACGTTCGATTTCGACGAGCCCAATTTCTACCTCAAGTTTATCCGGGGCAAGTTGCGGTATAAACTCTCCATCGCCGACTTCAACCGCTTTGTGTACAGCTATACCGCCGACAACCGCTCGGTGTATGAGCAGGAGATGAACCTGACCGAGGTACAACGGCAGCAATACTGGGCCTTCCTGACGACCAACTACCTGCCCGAGAACCGATTTTACCTCTACGACTTCTTCTTCGACAACTGCGCCACCCGCATCCGGGACGGCGTGGAGGCCAGCTTCCCCAACCAGGTCCGGTTTAACATCGGTGACTTTGACAAGGACATGAGCTTCCGCAACCTGATCGACCTGTACCTGGTGCCGCAGCCGTGGTCTGACTTCGGGATTGACCTTGCCCTTGGGGCGCCCATCGATCAGGAGGCCGCGCCTTACGAGTACATGTTCCTGCCCGACTACCTGGCCCAGGGCTTTGCGCAGGCCACGCTCACCGAGGGAAACCAGACAAAGCCGCTGGTGGGCAAGATGAAGGTGCTGTTTGAGCGGGAGCCGATTCCGTTCACGCACGGCCTCTTCACCCCGACGCTGGTCTGGTGGCTGTTCTTTGCCGTGGTGCTGGCCCTCACTGTACAGGATTTGCTGAAGCGCCGCCGCAGCCGCCTTTTCGATATGGGGTTCTTCTTTATAACCGGCCTGATGGGCGTGGTGCTGCTCCTGCTGTGGGTAGCCACCGACCACCAGGCCACCGCCTACAACTTCAACCTGCTCTGGGCTCTGCCTACCCATCTGGCAGTGGCTTTTTTCCTTGGCCGCAGCAACTTGCCGGACTGGGTGCGTAAGTACATGGCAGGCACCGCCATACTGGCCATCCTTATGCTTGTGTTCTGGCCCTGGTGGCCGCAGATGCTGCATACCGCCATCATACCCCTTGCGCTGGCGCTTGGCCTGCGTTCCGTTTATACCGTATGGCTTTCCCGGAAGGCCCCCTCAGAAATCATTACGCCACACGTAGAGCAGACAACATGAACCTGAACCAACTATCCAACAACCTGAACATCATCGCCCGCAAGGTGGGCGCATACATTAAAAACGAAGGAAGCACGTTCGACCGCTCCAGGATCGAGATGAAGGGCTTTAACGACCTGGTGTCTTACGTGGACAAACAGGCCGAGAAACAGCTGGTGGAGGCGCTGCGCCAACTGCTGCCCGAGGCGGGCTTCATCACCGAGGAGGGCACCGACACCACGAGAGGCGACCGCTACAACTGGATCATCGACCCGCTGGACGGCACCACCAACTTCACCCATACCCTGCCTATTTACTGCGTGAGCGTGGGCCTGCTGGACGGGGACGAGGTAGTAGTCGGGGTAGTGTATGACCCGGGCCGCGACGAGTGCTTCTCGGCCTTCAAAGGCGGCGGCGCTTTCTGCAACGATACCCCCATCCGGGTATCGGACGCCCCGGCCCTGAAAGACTCCCTGATCGCGACAGGTTTCCCGTACTACGACTTTGGCCTGACGCAGCAGTACCTGCAGGTGCTGGGCTCGTTCATGGAACGGTCGCATGGCATCCGCAGGCTGGGCTCCGCCGCCCTGGACCTGGTGTATGTGGCGGCGGGCCGCTTTGAGGGCTTCTTCGAGTATAACCTCAACGCCTGGGACGTGGCAGGCGGCACCATCATTGTGCAGGAGGCCGGCGGCAGGCTGAGCAAATTCACCGCGGACGGCGACTACGTTTTTGGCCGCGAGATCGTGGCCAGCAACGGCAACATCCATGCGGAGATGCAGCACACCATCCAGGAGCACTGGAAGAAAGGCATGGAATAAACTTTTTCTAACTTCAGAGAGTTATTAAGGCATGGTACAGGAACTCATCATCCTCCTCATTTTTTTAGTGGCCGCCCTCTACATGGCCCGCATGGTATACCGCAGCTTTTCCGCCAAGAGCGGCTGCGCCAAAGGCTGTGGCAGCTGCGGCGCCATCGACTTCAAGAAAATCCAGCAGGAGCTCGACAAGAAAAAGGCTTCCGCGTAGAAAGCAGCGACAGGATGTGCCATTGGCCTTTGTGCCGCCCGCAGACACCCGGGCCAGCAGGCGCGGCCACGATTAATCCGCGTCTTTTCGTATCCTAAGCCCGTTTTTGCGTATAGTTTTATACTTAGAGTTTGAACGCCATAAACACCATATGCTATGCAAGATAAAATAGAAGAGAGATCTTTAGTGAATGTGCTGAACCGCCTGCAGAAAGACGGCTACAAGCATGACTTCAAAGTGTCGGAGGAGGGGAAGATGTGCTCTATGGACGAGAAAGAAAGCTTTAGCCCAGAGCAAGTGCGCATCGTAGACCATTACCGCTTCGAAGGCGAGAGCAACCCCGACGACATGTCTATCCTCTATGCCGTGGAAACCACCTCGGGCCAGAAAGGCACTATCTCCAACTCATACGGCCCTTACGCCGACGAGAAAATAGACACGTTCCTGAAGCAGGTGGAAGACCTCGGAAAAGACCTGGACAAGGATGACAAGTAGTTTCCCCATACATATAAAAACAGCGCGGGCCGATCGTTAACGATCGGCCCGCGCTGTTTTTATATGTATACTTTGCTGTTATTTGCCGTTGTTGCCAAGGGCCTGCCCGTCCTTCACCGAAACGTTCATGGCCTGCAGCTGCTCGGTCAGCGTCTCGCCGCCTTTTATACCGAAGTCCAGCGTGCGGATCGGGAACGGAATGAGGATGTCGTTGGCGTCGAAGGCCTTTTTGATGCGGATAATCGCGTCGCTCTTGGCCCCCACATAATCCACCTGCCGGCTGTAGCTTACCCAGAAGCGGGCCTTGAAGTTGATGGAGCTGTCGCCGAACGAGTCATACATCACTTCGACGGCCTTTGTTTTCACGCGGTTTTTCACGTCTTCCAAGGCCTCAATCACTACCTGCTGCACGCGCTCCAGGTCCTCGCCGTACGAGATGCCCACCTCCAGGTCGATGCGGCGGGTGCCGTAGACGGAGAAGTTGGTGAGCGGGTTCTCGAACACCATCTTGTTCGGTAGCTTCACCAGCTCGCCGGTTACCTGCCGGATGTCGATGGTGCGGAGCGTGATGCGCTCGATGGTGCCGAAGTAGTCGTTCGTCTCGATGTTGTCGCCCACGCCAAACGGCTTCTGCACCGCGATGATCACGCCGGAGATGAAGTTAGCCGCTATGTCCTGAAAGGCAAAACCCAGCGCCAAACCCAGTATACCGACACCGGCCAGCAGCGAGATCACCACCCGATCCAGGTTCAGCACGTTCAGCACGAAGAAGAAGCCCACCATCAGCATGCCGATGTAGAGCAGCGTGAGCACAAGGTTGTTCAGGGCGGCGCTGTGCGAAAAGCGGTTAATGAACTTCTCGAGCCAGCCCCTGATGAAGCCCGCCACGTAAAACGTGACGATCAGCAGGATGATCGCCACAAAAATGTTGGGCAGCATCAGCACCCCCTGCTCACCCCATACCTCCAACTTCCCCCACAGTAACTCTACCGTTTTGTTCAGGTCCTTCATATAATCTGTCAAATTGATTCTCTTTAAAATTTAGCGGGTCATGCCCATACCTTGGTTCCTTCCGTGCAATTGCGGCACATTTCTATATTGGCCCTCGAGCCCAGCAGCGACTGCCTGAACCGGCTGTATACCGGGCCGCGCCATACCTGCGCAAAGCTGTTTTCCTTCAGGTCGCCCATCCTGTACTCGGCGTCTTTGTCGAAGCAGCAGGGCACCAGTAGGCCGTCCCAGGTGATGACGCAGGAGTGCCACATCTTCCAGCAATGGTTCAGTAGCTTGTTCTTGATGGTGTAGCTGCCGTCGCCGTTGTTTTTATACCTGGAGTAGTAGTCCAGGGTGGGGATGAGCGGGGACCCCTGCGCATAATCGTAGATCTGGGCTGTCTTATACACCACCTCGTCCACGCCGAGCTCTCTTGCCAGGGTTTTTACGTCTTCCAGCTGGTGCTCGTTTGGCCGCACCACCAGAAACTGGAACATAATGTGCGGCGTCCTGGACTTCATGGCTTTTTTCCACTTCACCACGTTGCGCGTTCCCTCCAGCACCTTATCCAGCTTGCCGCCCACCCGGTAGGCGGCATACGTTTCCTGCGTGGTGCCGTCAATAGATACGATCAGCCGGTCCAGTCCGGATTCCACGGTTTTACGGGCCGTCTCGTCGTCCAGGTAATGGGCATTGGTGGAGGTGGCGGTATAAATCCCCCGGTCCGAAGCGTACTTCACCAGTTTCAGGAAGCTCTTGTGCAGGTATGGCTCTCCCTGAAAATAGAAGATGAGGTATAGCAGGCGGCGGTGCAGCTGGTCGATGGTGTCTTTGAACAGCTCGTCCTGCAGCATGCCCGTGGGGCGCGTAAACGAGCGGAGGCCGCTGGGGCACTCAGGGCAGCGCAGGTTGCAGGAGGTGGTGGGCTCCAGCGAGATGCTCAGCGGATACCCCCAGTGCCTGGCCCTGCCCGTCAGTTTCGAGAGCATGTAGCTGCCCACCACCTGCAGCGCGTTCAGGGCGCGTAGCGGCGTCAGTTTGGATAAAAAGTTATACCCGTCGGTCAGGTGCAGCTTCATGCAAAGGGGGATAAGCGCCAAAGAGGCCCAAAGGCCATTCAGGCGCAACATAAAAGGGCAGCCGCTATGGCTGCCCTCTAAGTTAAGGTTTCTGGCGCACAAGGCCAAAATATCTATCCGTGGCTAGTAGCGGAACAAAGCCTTTACGCTGGCCCCTTGCGTGGCGGCCTCAGCCATGCCGTTGTAGCTGCTCACGAACACCTTGCCGCCCTGCGCAATGGTCTTGATCGCGGCCAGGTTGATGAGGTCGTCGTCGCCCCGCTGGTACTCCTCGTGCACCTCGGCGGTGGCGCTCACGGCGTTGTAGCTGCCCCATACCGGCTGGCTCGGCGAGATAAACAGCGTGTCTATACGGCCATGCACGGCCTCGGCCGCCACCGTGGCAATGTCCTCGGAGGTAGCGCCTGTGCCCGCCACGTTCTGGTAGCGCGTCAGCGAGTCGGAGTGGCCCTGCTGCATCACGGGCTTCATCACGGCCAATGCCTTCTCGTGCAGCGCGTGCATGTCGTCCGTGCCCTCGTTTATGTTGATGTTCTGCGTCACAATGTGCTTGTATTTGCTGATGTTGCGGTAAATGCCGCAGTAGTGGTCTACGCCTGCCAGCACCAGCGGCTCGGTGGCGTTGTGCAGAATCTGCTGCAGGCTGTTATCTATATCCAGCATAAACTCGCGCACGCGCTCATGCTCCTCGTCGCCTTTGGTAGAGCCGGGCCCGTGCACGATGTTGCTCCCGTTCACGGTGGTGGTGGAGTTGGTAAAGTCCTGATCGTTGCCCTTCACGTCAAACTTAAGGGCCTGGCTAAGCGACTGCGGCACAAAGTCGCTGATGTCGATCGGCCGCACCCTGTCAATGGTCGCCTCATAGAAGCAAATCTTCTCGCGGTACAGTTTCAGGATAAAGAAGCGGCCATTCTGGCTCAGGAGCGGCAGCATGGGGGTAAAGTAAAACTGGTCGAGCGCATACACCTCGTCGGGCATCGCGATGGGCAGGGTGTAGTGGGCCGAGAAGCCTTTGGTGATAAACAGGGCCAGCCCCTCGCTTTGGTGTCTCCAGAAATTGTTGTCGTGCAGTAGTTCTTCAGCAGGTTTCAGGTATTGCGCCACTTCGGCCTCGGGTACATCATGTTTTTCCAAAAGCTCGCGGGCTTTGCGCACCTGGTTTTTGAAGGCGATGCTGTCCTGGCCATTCAGCGTTTCTTTGCCGGAGCGGTGCGTAGGTAAGTAGAAGGAGAGGCACAAGGCGTTCTGTGTGTTGCTTTGCACGTTTATCAGCTTCTCAACGTCACTCTTATTTATTAATGCCATACAATTTGGGGGTTAAGAACGTAAATATCCTTTGAAAAAAAACACACCCCAATCTCTCACGGTGTGTAGGATTAAAGTACGCAGCATAACAACCGACGGTTATTGATGGGCCGGATATGAGGCACCGCCGCCCGGGCGTCAGCTATCGGCCCCGATGTAGTATTGCAGGTTCTCTTTTGTGATGATGTCCAGCGGCAAGTACTTGATCGGGTTGCTCTTCTTCCCGAAAACCAGGTGGTCCGCAAGTGCGTGAATGCCCCAGTAGCCCTGCCCTTTGGGATTTTGGTTGATCAGGAAATCAATCACCCCGTTGTCCAGGTAGTGCAGGTTCCGCGCGATCAGGTCGTAGCCAACGAGGCTTATCTGCCCCTTCTGGCGCTGGTGGAGGTAATCGGCGATGACACTTGCCTTCGAGGTCGTCACGAAGATGCCCTTTATTCCGGCCTCTTCCTGAAACAGGCGATCCAGCTGCTGCGCGATCGTGTGGCTTTCGCTGCGCCGTAGGTCTGAGGAGAGCACACGGTAGCGCCCGTCCGGGTCGTGCTGCGCGAAATAGTCTTTGAAGCCCTGCTCCTTTCGGATCAGGTGAGACGAGTTCTCCACGTCCTCCTCGATATGGGCGACCACGAAGGTGGCTTCCGCTTTGCAGCCATAATGCAGCAGCTTGCCCGCCAGAAAACCGCTCTGGTAAGAGTCCTGACCGATATACATAAGCGGTTCGTAGTCCGGGATGTGCGTGTTGAAGAGCACGAACGGAATGCCCTGCCGCTTCCAGGTGTTGAAGAAGGCCAGCGACTGCCGGTAAAAGATAGGGGCGACCAGCACGCCGGCGAGGGTAGTGGCGGCTACCTTTTCTGCCGCCCTGGAGAAAGAGTCCGGGTCGAAAGGGTCGAATATATACTGCTCCACCCGCACGCCATACTGCTTCAGTTCGTTCTCGGCCTTTTCCACGCCATCTTTCGGCGCCTGCCAGTAACTGTCGGCGGCGGGGTCGGGGAGGAGGGCGGCGAGGGTATACGTTTTGTTGGTGACCAGGGCGCGGGCCAGCAGGTTCGGTTTGTAGTTCAGCTCTTCGGCAATCCGGAGCACCCGCCTGCGCACGTCCTCAGCCACCCTGCCGCGGTCATGCAGCACCCGGTCCACGGTTCCTGTCGACACGTTCGCTTTCTCGGCTATATCCTTGATTCTGACAATTCTATCCACGTTCCTGTTCTATTTTATACCTATACCCTTCGCCCTGCCGCCATACCTCCAACCTAAAAACAGGAGGTCATTCTATACACTCCGCCTGTGCGGCGAGGCGCAGCAGGGTATAAAGTTACACCAAAATCCGTTCAGGGAAACAGCCTGCCGCCAATGCCCGTTTGTAAGCACTGGCGCAAGCGTCCGCTTGTGCCTATCATGTTAGGCGGCAGGTCGGATTGCTTGTGAGGCACAAGCGGACGCTTGTGCCATAGAGAGCCATAGGGGGAGGTTACTTGCTTATGAGTGAATAGTACACCTTACAAGCAGTTGGCATGTATAGCACCCGGCAGCCTTACCCAAACAGGTTGGCAAACACCTCTTCCAGGCGGCCAAAGGCGTGTATATTGATGGAGAACTTGCTGAAGTCGAGCCCCTTTTTATTGTACTTGGAGATAAAGACATCGGTAAAGCCCAGCTTCTCGGCCTCGCTGATGCGGTTCTCGACCCGGTTTACGGCGCGCACCTCGCCGCCCAAACCCACCTCGGCGGCAAAGGCTGCTGTGCTGGGTATGGCCATATCCTCGAAAGAGGAGAGGATGGAGGCGCACACGGCCAGGTCCAGCGCCGGGTCTTCCACCTTCAGGCCGCCCGCAATGTTCAGGAACACGTCCTGCGCCCCCAAGCGGTAGCCGCCGCGTTTCTCCAGCACAGCCAGCAGCATGTTCAGGCGCTTGGCGTCGAAGCCGGTGCTGGTGCGCTGTGGCGTGCCGTAGGTAGCGGGCGTCACGAGGCTTTGCACTTCTATCAGCAAGGGGCGGTTGCCTTCCAGCGTGGCCCCGATGGCGATGCCGCTGAAAGCGTCCTCGCGCTGCGAGATCAGGATCTCCGACGGGTTGCTCACTTCGCGCAGCCCCGTGCCCAGCATCTCATATATACCCAGCTCGGAAGTGGAGCCGAAACGGTTTTTGGTGGTGCGCAGAATGCGGTAGGTCATGTGGCGGTCGCCCTCAAACTGCAGCACGGTGTCTACCATGTGCTCCAGTATCTTGGGGCCCGCCAGGTTGCCCTCTTTGGTGATATGGCCGATCAGGAAAACGGGTGTGCCGCTCTCTTTGGCAAACTTCAGCAGCTCGGCGGTGCACTCGCGCACCTGGCTCACGCTGCCCGCCCCCGACTCTATGAAAGAGGAGTGGAGCGTCTGGATGGAGTCGATGATGAGCACCTGCGGCCGCACCAGTTCTATCTGCTTGAAGATGTTCTGCGTGCCTGTCTCGGTCAGGATAAAGCAATCGGAGGTTTGGGCGGTGAGGCGCTCGGCGCGCATCTTAATCTGCTGCTCGCTCTCCTCGCCGCTCACGTACAGCACTTTCAGGCCGCTCAGGCTCAGGGCGATTTGCAGCATCAGGGTGCTTTTGCCAATGCCCGGCTCCCCCCCGATCAGCACCATCGAGCCCTGCACGATGCCGCCGCCCAGCACCCGGTTCAGCTCCTGGTCCTGCGTCACGATGCGGTGCTGTTCCTGAGAGCTGATGTCGGCGATGGGCTTGGGCTTGTTGGCTACCTGGGCGCTGCTGGTGTTGCCTACCTTCCAGGCGGTGGTGGGCGTTACCTCCTCGCGCTGCACCACTTCCTCCACGTAGGTGTTCCACTCGCCGCAGGCCGGGCATTTGCCGATCCACTTGGCGGACTGGGCACCGCAATTCTGGCAGAAATAGGATGTCTTTATCTTGGCCATGGTGTGTCGTTGTTTGTTTTTCGATGCTCGTTGTTGATCTTATCCGTTGCTCGTTACTGTTGGTGCGTTGCTCGGTTTACATAGGCTAAAACTCCCTCCGCCGGTGCGCAGGCCTTTTTAAAAGACGCACAGCAGCGGATATTTTACTTCGATCAACTATGTTATACCTAACAGGAAGAAACGACTCAAAACACTGCCGCTACGGCCGCCTGCTTAAAATATACCCGGAACGTGGTGCCGGCCCCTTCCACACTCTCCACCTCAATCAGGCCGCCGTTGTTCTCGATAATGCGCTTTACGATGTATAAGCCGATGCCCGTGCCCTCTACGTGGCTGTGCAGGCGCTTGAACATGGTAAAGAGCTTGTGCTGCTGCTCCTTTTTTATACCCAGGCCGTTGTCCTGCACCTCCAGCACCACAAAGCCCGGCTGCTGGTATGTGGTGATGCGCACCTCCGGCTCCCGGTCCTCCGACCTGTACTTGATGGCGTTCGACACGAGGTTGTACAGGATGCTGCGCAGGTTTTTGCGGGCATACAGGATATCGGTCACTTCAAAGCTGGTCTTCAGCGTCACGCCAGACTCCCTGATCAGGCTGTCGATGTCGTTGGAGATGTCCTGCAGCGTGTTTTCAAACGACAGGGGCTCTACCTCCGACTGCATCTCTTTCTGCACCTTCGTAATCTCGGCCAGGTCGGAGATAGTGCCTTTGAGCTTGTTTACGGCCAGCTGCATCATATCAAGCACCTGTTCATCCTCCTCGTCCAGCTTGCCCTGCAGAATGTCGCGCAGCAGGCTGGCCAGCCCCTCCATGTTCGCGATCGGGGATTTGAGGTCGTGGGAAGCCGTGTACACAAAGTTGTCGAGGTCGTTGTTGATGCGGAGCAGCTCGTCGTTCTTTCCGCTCAGCTCGTCGTTAGCTGTCACGAGGCCCTTCCGCGCCCTCACCAGCTCGGTTACCTCCACGGCAAACACCAGCACCGCCTCCACCTTGCCCTCCCCGTCGAGCAGTGGCTGATACACCAGGTTAAAGTAGCCGTGCGCCAGCTCCCCGTTGTTGTGCCGGTCGAAGGTAGACGGCATTTCGTTGCCCACAAAGGGTTTGCCCGATGCGATCACGCGCTCCAGGCGCTTGAAAAACCCGGCCCCCTCTTCTTTGGTATGGGCCTCGTAAATAGACTTGCCCACCAGCGGGCGGTTGCCATACAGCTGGCGGTACTGCGGGTTTGCCAGCACATACTGAAAGTCTGAGGCCCGGATAAGGCCCACTACGGAGGGCACCTCCAAGAACAGCTTCTGGAGCAGCTCGGCGTTCTGCTTTATTTTTTGCTCGGCCTCCTTAATCTCGGTGATATCGATGATGGAGCCGATGTGCCCCAGAAACTCGCCATTTATGTTAAAGCGGGGCATGGCCGTGTTCATGGTCCAGCGCAGCTTTCCGTCGCGGCCCCGCATGCGCATCTCTATCTTAAAGCTGCCGTGTTCCTCCACAGCCTTCTTAAACACCTCACTGTAGGCCGCCAGATACTTGGGGTCCATCACACCCTGCCACCCAAGGTGAATACTTTTCTCAAAGGAAATGCCCGAGAAGTCGATCCACTGCTTGTTCACATAGACGCACTTACCCATTGGGTCGCCCACCCATATCATCACAGGGGCATTGTCGGCCATCGTCCTGAAGCGCGCCTCGCTTTCTACGATCGCTTGCTGCGCCTGTTTCTCCTCGGTGATGTCGCGTACCTCGATAATGGCGTAGGTGCCCGCCCCGCTGTCTTCTATGGGCTGCACACTGCACGAAACGGTAAAGAAGGTCCCGTCCTTCCGGATAAAGACGTCTTCGTAGGATCGCATGGGCTCTTTAATGGCAAGCGATGTCCGGATCACGCACTCCTCGGCAGGGAAGTCAGACCCGTCGGGGTGTTTGTAATGGATGACGTCGTGCAGCGTCTTCTCCTCCATGTCCTCGAGGGTATAGCCCGTCATCTCCTCGGCAGCCGGGTTCATGAAGGTGCAAAACCCCTCCGAGTCGATGATAAAAAGGGCTGCCGTGGCGTTGTCGGTGATGGTCTGCTTCAGGCGGTTGGAGCGCCGCGTGTTGGACAGCGACCAGATGATGAAAGCCATCAGCATGCTGATGATGCCGCCGCCCATCAGGATAAAGTAGGGCAACTCCGAATCGGCCGTCTTGCCAAACTCCGGCGAAGCCGTGATGTAGAGCCGCCAGGTATGGTTGCCGATGCTGATGGTGCTTAGCTTATGGAAGTCCCGGTCGTGTTCGGTGCGGTAGCGCAGCGTGGAGTCTGTGTTGTAGAGCAGCGACTCTGGCGTGAGGCTGGTACCGTCGTACAACTCAATATCGATGTCGCTGTAATTTTGCTGCAGGATAGAGGTCATCAGGTCGGCGGCGCGGAACGGGCTGTAGACGTAGCCCCTGATTTGCTGCTGCCGGCCCTGGATCGTGCTTATGTCGGCGCCGTTTTTATACACCGGGAGGTATATCAGGAACCCGGCCTGCCCGTTCTCCCCAACCTCCTGCACCAAACGCACCTTCCCCGACATGGCCGGCATCTTGGTGTCGCGGGCAATGCGCATGGCCGACCGGCGGGTGCTCTCACTGAACATGTCGTAGCCGAATGCCCGCAGGTTCAGGCCCGTAAAGGGCTCCAGGTAGGTGATGGGGGTATAAAGCTTGCGGTTTCCCTCCGGTATAACGTGGTACTCCCGGAAGCCCTCTGCCTGTATTCTCCGCTCATGCTTTGCCATCTCCGAGGGCTTGACCACTTGCGCATACCCGATCCCTTGTATACCGGGGTAGTTTTTTTCGATACCGAGGGAGCTGTAGTAAGCCTTCCAGGCAACACGGTCTACGGTGTCGGAGGCCACGAAGAAGGCCTTTGCGCCGATAAGCACCTGTATGTAGTTATACATACGCCGCTCAATGGAAGAGGTAGCCTGGTTGGCGCGCATGGTGAAGGCCCGCTCGCTGCGCTCCTCGGTCTTTTTCTTCGTCTCTGAATAGATGAACAGGGTAAGCAGAAAAATAAGAAGAAAAGAGAAAACAGCAATGTAATAGTCTCTTACAAAACGGGTTATCCTGGCTACTTTCATTTACTACGGTATTATGTTGCGGCCCTGAAACAGGAGAAAAGCGCGTTTACCTAAATTTGCAAATTCGCTGTGGGCTGCTTCTCCTTGTTTCTCAAATGTACAACCCAACAGGCCTGACAGCCTGAAGGGTCGGCAATAAAATTGTGCGTTAAAGCATGCTGTATCTTTGCAAAGGTACAGCAAAACCAGTAAATTCCTTTCATTTACAAAACATAATATAAATACATAACCCACTAACTATCAGCATTAAAGCAAAATATTCCCGTAATTTATCAGCGCACCGAAATATCGGGGGCGCTTTTTATTATCCTACTGCACAGGGTCGGGGCGTTTCCGGTGCCGCGCGGCTTTATTTGTCGGAAATTGGGGATACCGTGTTAACTTTGTGGCACCAAATCATACCCTATGCTGGAGATTATCAAAAGTTTGCTGATTGCCTTTTTTGCGGTGGCCGTACTGCTGCCGGTTGTCCGTTACGCGTTGCGCAGGCTGTCGCCGGCATACAAGGGCGCCCCCCTCACGGCAGCGGAGCAGAAGTACATGCAGAAGCAGGAACTGAAGCTGACGGTGGTCTACTTCATCTTCGCCTGTGTGCTCTCCGTGTTCAGTGCGGGCACGCTGGCGCTTGTCTCCAGCATCATCCACCACTCCTCGGCGCACCTCCATACCCTTACCCCTAACTTCAGGGCCTTTTTCGCGCCGGGCCTGCTGTTGGGCCTCACGCTGGCCGGGCTGCCCCTGCGGTGGGTGCAGCCCACGTTCCTGAGCCACGACTACGACCTCTATAAGACCTATACCAGCCATCTGGAGGGCTTGCACTCGAACCGGATCTATAACCTGCTGCTCGCGGTGATGCTGGTGATTTCGGGGGTGGTGACCTGGTATGCGCTGCAGTGGCACGTAACCATTGGCGAGGAGAAAATGGAGGTGACAAACCTGCTGCTGAAGCAACGCACCTACAACCTGCGCGACATCCAGCGGATCCAATACCTGGGGGCTGACGGCGAGTACCTGATCTCGTTTAACGACCAGACCAACATCAACACCACCTACCTTAAGCCTGTTACGCTGGAGATGATCGCGCTGCTCTCCGCCAAGTCGGGGAAGCGGGTGATCCGATAGGGTATAAAGCCATTCTGCCGGATGTCCGTATGATAGAAGGCAGCAGGGGAGCGGGCACGCCCGGCGCAGGAGCAGTTTTATACCCCCTGGGGCCAGCCAAAAAGCAAAAGTCTTGTGCGGTAGGCCTTGATACTTGTGCCGCATTCCTTAGTTTTGCCACAGACACATGTTCCTTTAATCAATAGATAAAACGATATGCAAGTTCGTGTAGAAAAAGACACCATGGGCCCGATAGAGGTGCCCGCAGACAAATACTGGGGCGCGCAGACACAGCGCTCAAAGGAAAACTTCACCATCGGCGGCCAGACCATGCCGAAGGAAGTGATCGAGGCGTTTGCGATACTGAAAAAAGCGGCGGCCCAGGCCAATGCGCAACTGGGCGTGCTGGCCCAGGACAAAGCCGACATCATCAGTGAGGTATGCGACGAGATTCTGGCGGGCAAACTGGAGGGCGAGTTCCCGCTGGTGGTATGGCAAACGGGCTCGGGCACGCAGTCGAACATGAACGTGAACGAAGTGGTGGCCAACCGCGCGCACGTGCTGCTGGGCGGCGACCTGATGGACGAGAAAAAGAAGATTCACCCGAACGACGACGTGAACAAGTCGCAGTCGTCGAACGATACCTTCCCGACCGCCATGCACATTGCGGGCTACAAGAAAGTGGTGGAGCATACCTTGCCGATGGTGCAGAAACTGCGCGACACGCTGCACGCCAAGTCGGAGGAGTTTATGGATGTGGTGAAGATCGGCCGCACGCACCTGATGGATGCCACGCCGCTCACGCTGGGCCAGGAGCTTTCGGGCTACGTAGCGCAGCTGGATTACGGCATGAAGGCGCTTCGCAACACGCTGGCACACCTCAGCACCCTTGCACTGGGTGGCTCTGCGGTAGGTACCGGCCTGAACACGCCTGAAGGATATGCAGAACTGGTAGCCGAGAAGATATCGGAGTATGCCGGGCAGGAGTTCATTACAGCACCCAACAAGTTTGAGGCCCTGGCCGCACACGATGCGATGGTAGAAACCTCTGGCGCCCTGAAGCAACTGGCCGTAAGCCTGATGAAGATCGCCAACGATATCCGTTTGCTGGCCTCAGGCCCACGCTCTGGTATCTCAGAGATCCTTATCCCGGAGAACGAGCCGGGCTCTTCCATCATGCCGGGCAAGGTAAACCCAACGCAGGCCGAGGCCATGACGATGGTATGCGCCCAGGTGATCGGCAACGACGTGGCCATTTCGGTAGGAGGTATGAACGGCCATTTCGAGCTGAATGTGTTTAAGCCGGTGATGATCTACAACCTGCTGATGAGCGCCCAGCTGATCGGCGACGCCTGCGACTCTTTCGACAAGCACTGTGCCGTAGGCATCGAGCCAAACACCGACAGAATCAAGGAGAACCTGGAGAACTCGCTGATGCTGGTAACGGCCCTGAACACCCACATCGGGTACGACAACGCTGCCAAAATTGCGAAGAAAGCGCACAAGGAAGGCACTACGCTCCGTAAAGCCGCCATCGAGCTGGGCCTGCTCACCAACGAGCAGTACGACGAGTGGGTGAAGCCAGAAGATATGATCGGCAGCTTGAAGAAGTAGACGCTGGATTTAAGACATTAGACACAAGACTTTTGCAAAAACAAGACGTTAGATTTTAGACATTAGACACAAGACTTTTGTCTCAGCAGTAATCCAAAAAGCAGTTCTCGTTGGGGCTGCTTTTTTGTTTTCAACCGTTAAACATTAGTTTTTAGTCTATATACTTAAAAAGGCATATTTGATTCGGGGTTTTTAGTATTTTGCATAGCTACTCTATCAAGTAACACTCAAGTAACACTGGCACACCTATGCTGACTAAAAACCTAAACCTTAGCACCTTAAGATTTGTCTTTAGCGCCTTTATGCTTTTTTTGCTGAGTGCTTCTGCCATAGCGCAAGACAGGGTCTTGGTGCATGAGTTTAAACTCGATAATTGGTCGATAGAATCAGTGCCGGAGAATGGCAGATTCCTGACAGACAGCGCCTTTACCGCACCTTTGTTCGAGCTACTGGAAAAGGCATACGCTCGAAATTAGGGGACCTGCCAATAGACTATTATTCCGGGAAGCAGATTGATATGGTTAGCCCTGAGATTGACCCTTATTTGGATGCTAAAACCCGGAATAAAGAACGGGACTTTAAGATGAGGGAATATTATGACCGATTCAGAAAAAAGAATCGAAAAAGCCACCGGTACCTAGTTACAGTATATGCGGAGTTTTTAAAGCTGCCTATCTGGGAAAATCAGGAAAATGTAAAGTTCAGGCTAAAGGTAAAAATTAAGGAGAACGGTGAAGGGGAGGTATTCTCAGAGAAAGAAAGATATACGTATTATCTCCAGAACCCTGACTCGCTCCAGCAAGACCAGAACCCCCAGTCTTTTGCCATTTACCAGAACTTTCCCCTTAACAAAGACGAGGTACAGCAAGCCTATCTCAACGGGCTGGAGCAGATTTTCTTTGGAAAAGTAACTCCCAAAAAGCAGTATGTATACAGGTCTGCCTATGACGGCTATAACGACTTCATCGACAGAGCAGAGCGAAAGTATAGCCTGTCTGTGCCTGTTACTTACGGGTACGCCACACTCAGCAATGCGAAGTACAGCATCCTGGGGGTAAATGTAATGGCAGGTAAGTCCAAACATTCTGCTATGGTTGCCGGAGAGCTATCCGAATCCTTAAGAGGGCTTGTGTTCATGAGCGAAAACAGGTTTAGCGGGCTTGCAGATATGGACATTACGTTGCCATCAGGTTCCGGCTACCGTCAGTTTACCAGAACCCTTTCGCTTAGCTCTGAGCTTTTTCCTACTCCTTATAAGAACTATACTTTAAAAGGGTTTATTCAGGAAGCCACCACGCTAGGCTTTACAATTAGGCACACATACGCTAATACCTTTAAACTAGACCTGTATGACGAGTACAGGGAATTGAAGTCTGACTTGCTGTTTTACGACCTGGGCGTCGATGGGCTTGACGAGAGGACAGAGACACATGGAAGAGGTGTTGCCATGGGACCTATCGCCTACAACAAATTTGAAGGTTCCAGAAGCCTACAAAAGATACTTCGTAACTATGGCCGCATCTATACCCCCTATATCAAGACAGAGGGGAAGATGCTCGGGAAGCAATTCGCGATGATCACGAACCCTGAATGCATGAATAATGTGGAGATCTATTACGACGATGAAATGGTTGGCCTGATCACGCATGCTAAGCCAACAAAGAAGCAGTTAAAAAAGAAGAAGAATTTTATCCCGCACATGCTTTATCTGGCGGGAGGGCTTACAGCAGAAGAGGAAGCCTTGATTCTGCAAAACTTCCAGTCGATGCGGGTTGGCTATGCGATGAACAGCCTGCAGCGCACTGACAAGATGAAGTAAGGCGCTAGAGGTTAGACTGGTGTTAGAGGACTTAGGAAAAGCAGCTCTGTTTTGGGCTGCTTTTTTTATTGATCAACATACAATTAGCTTTGCTATATTAGGCTATATTGTATTTTATTTCTTTATTTGAAGAAATAAAATAAATGTAATGATATCCCTAATAATTTATACCGATTAGCAAAATCGGCACGTATGACATTATACGTTTGAAAAATTTTTGAATGATATACAGCTGTTTAACCAAATCATTTTGCTAGACAAATTAGAAATAGCGCTAACAGAGGCTAACAATGAAGTTGTAAGCTTAAGGTCAATGTCTGTAGAAGCTATTGAATCGTTTTTGATTGCAGTATCTGCCTTAAAAACTATTGCAGTTTCTATAGTTCATGATGAAAGATTAAATTTTTCAATCTCAGAGGGGTCTGCACAATGTGAGTTAGAAGCTTCAGAAGAGGTATTGGCATCAATATATAAAGAATTAGATAATGCAATTAAAGGAAATAGTACTGATAAACAAGTAGCAGGAAATCTAAGGAGTATCCAAGATCAAATTAAGAGAGAGAGTTATAAATACCGCTTTCTATATAAGCGAAATCAACAGCCTCCCATAAACCTTCAAGTTCGACTTGCTGAATCAAAAAGAATCTCTCTTAAGAGAAGTAAAAATAAATACAATTATAAATTAAAAGTCATAAGAGGATTTTTAAATCAGATTGGAGGTAACAAGCCGAACTATCACTTTGATTACGGCTCAGGTCAAAGTATTACCATTGAGTGCACTATAGAACAAGCTATTGAAGTAAATAGGTATTTGTACAAAGAAATAGAAAGCCTAGTTCTTTGTAAGGAATGGTCTATTGAAGACAAGAAAGATGAGTATTTTCATAAAGCTATTGTATCTCCCAACATTGCTCGTAGTCTAAAACTATACTTGGATTTATATTATAAAGAACAGGATATAATTTCTAAACTTACAAGGACTTATGATTTTGTAGATAAGATGTTTGCTGAAAGTGAAGAAGGCAAGTTAACAGTCTTGTACTTACTTCTCGGTTTCAATGATTTAAAATTTCATTTGAGTGAAATAAAAACTGCCTTAGTAATTTCAAAGCCATTCAGAAATGATAATTTGATGGAAAATGCAAGACGATCATTATTAGAAACTTATAACTCAAAAATAGAAAAGGTGTAGCTAATGTTTGAAGTAGTAAGATCTTTATTTGAATCTGATAGAAAAACGAATTTTGTTGCACTTGGTACTATGCAGAATGATAGCAACTCATATCATTCTGCATTTGTTATCCAGTATGATAAGAATTTATCAGAGTTTCACTACACAGGATCGTCAATAGAGTTAGAGGGTATAAATCATGATTATTATCATAAAATAACAAATACAATTCATCCTGATGAAGTACCATCATTTATTGCCCAATGTCTAAATATAATAAAGAAAGCCAATCCAAAGTATGGCTACTTTTATGCTGGAGAAAGCTATAATAGTGATGGCATACATTTTAGCAATAATGACTTAGGGCAAAGAATGACATGTGTAGGTTTCTGCTTAAATGTACTAAAAGGTTTTCTTGAAGAAGATTATATTGAATATTCAGATTGGGAAGAAAATTCTCATGACGAAGAGAATTATTTGGAAAAATTTTGTGCCAGAAATGGTATAAGTCCTGAAAAAGTTGCGCCATTTCATAGAAGAATAACCCCTAAAGAAATATTAGCATCAGGCTTTTTTGTTAGCACGCCAATCAAAAAAAGTCAAATTGACGCAAAATTAAGTGAATTACAGGAAAAGTTTAATAGTATATTTTCAACTCAGTAAAATACAACGCCCCATCCCGCAAGTTTAGCGGCAGCGTAACTTGTGGGTATACATTGCAGCCAGTTTTTAACTGGCATTCTCGTAACTATACTTTCGCGAGTTGAAAACTTGCTTTCATACGTCCCTACAAGTTACCGCTGCGCTCAAACTTGCAGGACACGAGGAATTTATACCTGTTAAATACGCGCTGCCATTTCAGTTCCCCAGGCATCCAAACTGAGCAGAATTGCTTCCAGCGATTTTCCGGTTTCAGTTAGCTCATACTCTACCTTCGGCGGAACCTCAGGAAATACCTTTCTGCTAATGAGGCCATCCTTTTCTAATTCTCTCACTGTTTGGGTAAACATTTTATTGGAAATCTCCGGAACACTCTCCTTTAGCACCCCAGATCGTAACGGGCCTTTAAGCAAGTGAAATAAAATCAGCGGCTTCCATTTAGTGCCAATCAGGTTCATGGTATAGTGGAGCGGGCAATCTTCTTGACGCATATCTTTTTCTGTAATCAACTCATTATCAACAAATAACTCCGTTAGTAACCTAAAGCACTTTTAAGTAAGTTATTGTATAAGAGTTTAATATACTGCTATTTTGAGCACTTAATACTTGAATTATGATGAGAACGCAAGAAAATTACCCGAGATCATTTTCCCATATCGGACTGACTGTACCAGATATAAAAAAGGCCGTTGAATTTTATGCTGATGTGATGGGCTGGTATGTCATAATGGAACCATCCACGGTGAAAAAGGAAAGAGAGACTGCCATTGGGCAGATGTGTATCGATGTTTTCGGGGAAGACTGGGAGGAGTTTGAAATCGCGCACATGGCTACTTCCGAGGGCATCGGCATCGAGCTGTTTTCATTTCCGCATGGCATTAAGGAAGCCCCAGCCTTCAATCCTTTCAACACCGGCCTTTTCCATTTCTGTATACAGGACCCAAACATTGAAGCACTGCTTGCCAAAATCGTGGCTTCAGGAGGCAAACAACGCATGCCGATCAGGGAATACTACCCTAAGGAAAAGCCTTACAAAATGTGCTATGTAGAAGACCCGTTCGGAATCGTTTTTGAGATTTACACGCATAGTTATGAGTTAACGTACTCTTCCGGGGCGTATGCCAAGTAAATCTTTGTAGCTTGTAACAGCTAACAGCACTAACATGACAGACCCTCACATTGATTTCGCGCATATACCCTGGGAAAAACCCGCTACCGGCGTGGCCCAGAAAATTTATACCGATGGCAAAAACAGAATGCGGCTGCTGCGGTTCTCAGATGATTTTGTGGAGGAGGAGTGGTGCGCAAAGGGCCATGTGGGGTATGTGCTGGACGGCGAAATGGACATCGATTTTAACGGCACACGCCAGCATTACAAAAAAGGGGATGGACTATGGATCGGGAAAGGAGAGGCCGCCAGGCATAAGGTTATGATCGAAAGGGGGAAGTTTATCGAGCTCATCTTATTCGAGTCAGAAGCCTAAAGGTTAAGGCTAATCGGTTTATTGCGTATCCTGTCTTATTCTCTTGCCGCCTACAACCAATTACCTTCTCAGGAAAAGGGCCGTTTCATTCAAACTATACCAGAGTCAAACCTATCTGTCATTCTGTAAAGAAACTTGGTAGAAGGGAGGCTAAGCTGATGCTACTAGCTACCAAAATCCTTTCAAGATGACAAAAGTAGTAGAATGAATCAGCCCTCTTCTCAGGAAAAGGAAGCCCATCATATGGCCGCAACCGTCAGCTTTTTTTAACTATCTTTTTTAAAAACGACCAAATATTTTATGCTAACTATTCGACTTTACGTAAAGCTTTATTAACTTTGAAACTCAAAGTACTTTAACATGAGTCAGCAGCAAGAACAGTTAGCCACCCTGCACGAGATCCGTAACATCATGGATCGTTCTTCCCGGTTTATCTCGCTCAGCGGGCTTTCAGGGGTAGCCGCCGGAGTTTCGGCGCTTATAGGTGCGGCTGTTGTAAAATGGTACCTGGTTACGCATACCATAAACTACAAGCAGGGCGTAGGCGTAGGCCTTAACCTGACAAGAGAATCCATCTTGTTTCTGATTTCGGTGGCCGCACTTGTGTTTATACTTGCACTTTGTTCGGCTATTTATTTTACCACACGCAACGCCCGCAAATCCAACCATCGGGTTTGGGACAGCAAGACGGAAAGGATGCTGGTAAACCTGTTTATACCGTTGGCGGCAGGCGGCATTTTTTGCGCAGTACTGATCTACCACAACCTGCCATACCTGGTCGCGCCAGCAATGCTTATTTTTTATGGTTGCGCTTTATTAAATGCCAGCAAGTATACCCTAAACGATATCCGGTATCTGGGCATATTCGAAATTATACTTGGCTTGCTTGCCAGCTTTTTTGTGGGGTATGGTTTATTGGCCTGGACAGTGGGTTTTGGGGTGCTGCACATCGTGTATGGCACGCTGGTGTATTTCAAATACGAACGCTAGCACGCCCGTGAAAGAGTATCTCGGAAATATAAATAAAGCCTTCGAAAGCAGGGCACGCTTAGGCATTATGTCGGTGCTGATGGTGGAAGAGAAGGTAGACTTTAACACCCTGAAAGACACGCTGCAACTTACAGACGGAAACCTGGCCAGCCACCTTCGCGCATTGGAAGAAGCAGAATACCTGCGCGTAGAAAAGCAGTTTGTAGGCCGTAAACCAAACACGACTTATTATGCCAGCGAGACTGGCCGCGAGGCGTTCAACAGCCATTTAAATGCACTGGAGCAGCTTATTTTAAGTAACAGGAAATACAAATGATATTTTTTTATACCTAAACTTTGCATTTCAAAGTACTTTAAAAAACATCTTTTAAATGCTTGATTCCGCCTATACCTGAATCATTTATAACAAAACAATAATAGCCAACTTATTCGAAAAGACAGGAGGATTGATTTATAACACACCAATTACCATACATATAACCGTCAATTATAAACAGAAAAATTATGATTATGCAAACCAAAAGACTTATCGCCATTGAGCTCGGAGCAGCGCTTCTATTGCTTATTCCTCTAACAGCGATGCAGTTCACGGATGAGGTGACCTGGACGCTGTCTGATTTTGTGGTCATGGGTGTCCTGCTGCTCGGCACTGGCCTTGTGTGTGAGCTTGTATTGAGGACGGTACACAACAAGGACTACCGGATTGGCATTATTGCAGTCGTGCTGGTCGCGCTCTTCCTTATTTGGGCAGAACTCGCCGTCGGCATCTTCGGGACACCGTTTGCCGGCAGTTAGACAGTAAAGCCATGAAAGACGAAATACGCGCCCATCTAAATGAACCCGGCCACCTTGAAAAGCTATACCGCGGCAACAAAGTGCCTTTCAAGCGGGAGTTCATCGCCCTCTATCCGGAACTGAAGGGCAACGCACTCGCTGATTTCTGGAACGAAAGGCTGAGTTATGAAACGGATGAGATTAACTGGGGAACGGGCAGGGAGTTATTATTTGTGGTTCTTGCCGGGCTCGTGGCAGGCTTTATTGCCAAAATACCGGGCATGTTCCCGATCGACGAACTTTTCTTTTATCCCAGAAATGCAGGCTTCATCTTTCTGCCACTCCTGACGGCTTACTTCGCCTGGAAAAACAACCTGCACCCAAAGCACATAGCGGTGATCTGTGCGGTACTGCTAGTTTCGCTTGTCTATATCAACGCCCTGCCAGATTCCACTAAAAGCGACACGTTGCTACTGGCCTGTATCCACTTGCCTTTGCTGCTATGGGTACTGTTGGGCGCTGCTTTTGTAGGAAACAACCTAACAGACACTGACAAACGCCTCGAGTTTTTAAGGTATAACGGCGACCTGATTGTGATGACAACGCTTATCCTGATCGCCGGTGGTATAATGACAGGGCTCACGATCGGACTATTCTCGTTGATCGGCTTTCAGATTGAGAAGTTTTATTTCGAATACATTGGCGTTTTCGGGCTGGCTTCAGCGCCTATCGTTGGCACGTACCTGACCCAGACCAATCCGCAGCTAGTGAATAAGGTCTCGCCGGTAATCGCCAAAATCTTTAGCCCGCTGGTATTGATAATGCTTGTCGTTTACCTAGTCGCCATCTACTACTCTGGCAAAGACCCTTACAACGACCGGGAGTTCCTGATTATCTTCAATTTACTGCTGATCGGGGTGATGGCCATTGTTTTCTTTTCGGTGGCAGAAAGCGCCAAAACAACCGGAAACACCACAGCCACCTGGGTGCTTTTCCTTTTATCAGCGGTAACTATACTTGTAAATGGCATTGCGCTGTCAGCTATTGTATTCAGGATATCGGAATGGGGCATTACGCCAAACAGGCTGGCTGTGCTGGGCGGCAATTTGCTGATGCTGCTGAACCTGCTCTTTATAGCCTTCCTGCTTTTCCGGTCTCTCACAAACAAATCTGATATTGCAGCCGTTGGCAGATCTATTGCCACATTTCTGCCTGTTTATAGCATTTGGGCTATGGTCGTGGTCTTTTTATTCCCGGTGATTTTTGGCTTTAAGTAACCCCTGCAGGAAATTTGAAGTGCTTGTACCAGCAAAACAAAGACTGTTTATGGCGCAAGCGTCCGCTTGTGCCTTCTCATGCAATCTTACCTGCACATCACATGGAGGCACAAGCGGACGCTTGCGCCAGTGTTTGTAGACACACCCTGAACGTTGCTGTATACCCATGCTTCTCCAGCAAAGCTGTTTGAAAAGTTGGTTGGGCGGGGTTTGGGGTATGGCAGACTGCTGAGGCCAACATACCCACAAGCGCATTTTGTGGCTTTACTTGGAGCAACTTTGTAACTTGCCATTCGATATATGGCGCATCAGAAGAAATCATACCCGAAAGAAAAAGCTGGTTTACACCCCAGAAACAGGCACCGGGAACGCTACGATTTCCCGAAACTCATAAAGAGCTGCCCCGCGTTAGGCCCTTTCGTGACGGTGAATGCCTATAACGATGCCTCCGTTAATTTCTTCGACCCGCAGGCGGTAAAAACACTCAACAAAGCCCTTTTGGCGCACTTCTATGGCGTCAAACACTGGGACATACCAGCGGGCTACCTGTGTCCGCCCATCCCCGGCAGGGCCGATTACATCCACCACGTGGCCGACTTACTGGGCAGCGCCAACAAGGGTATGATTCCGGAGGGCCGCGGCATCACGTGCCTCGATGTGGGCGTGGGCGCAAGCTGTGTATACCCCATCATCGGTAACCGGGAGTATGGCTGGTCGTTTATCGGGGCAGACATCGACCCGGTCTCCATCGCCTCTTCACAGAGAATTATTGACGCCAACCCGACCCTGAAAAGCAGCGTGAAATTGCGGTTGCAGCAGAACCCCAAGGACATTTTCCGGGGCATGCTACAGCCCGGCGAGCGCATCGACCTGACGGTTTGTAACCCACCCTTCCATGCGTCGCTGGCAGAGGCGCAGGCAGGCTCACTGCGCAAACTGGGCAACCTTCAGCAAAAGAAAACCGCAAAGCCAGTGCTGAACTTTGGCGGCCAGAAAGCTGAGTTGTGGTGCGCAGGCGGGGAGAGCCGCTTTGTGAACGACATGATTTACCAGAGCAAGCAATTCGCCGCTTCCTGCCTCTGGTTCTCCACCCTCATCTCGAAACAAACCAACCTGAAAGGAGCCTACAACGCCCTGACAAAAGCGGGTGCCGCAGACGTGAGAACCATACCAATGGCCCACGGCAACAAGATCAGCCGCATCGTGGCCTGGACCTTTCTCTCGCCGGAACAGCAGCAAGCCTGGATAAGCGCCAAGTGGCGCAAACCGACCCAATAGCGCCGCCCTACCTGACCAGAGAACCATAAGAAAGCTGCTGAGTCTCCCTTTCCTCTAAAAACGGTATATTTGGCTTACTAACAATCAAAATGATGGATACAAAAGACAGCAACGGCAACGTGCTGCAGGATGGCGACTCCGTGCACGTGGTAAAGGATTTGAAAGTAAAGGGGATGACAACCATTTTAAAGCGCGGCAACGTGGTCAAGAACATTCGCCTGACGGGCAGCCTGAATGAGGTGGAGTGTCGTGTGGGCAAAAGCACCGTGGTGCTAAAGACTGAGTTTCTGAAAAAGGCATAGGCACCCGCTGCGCCGTTTCTGTTGCGCCATGTTGTTTTGGCAAACCCTTAGGGCCGTTTGCCGGTTTATACAGGTAAATAGCATCAGCATAAAACATGAAATCCATGAAAATAGCGAAAGACCCATCCGAATACAACAAACTTACTCCAGAGGAGGCCCGCATTATTGTAAACAAAGGCACCGAGCGTCCGGGTACAGGGGAGTATGAGTATAACAAAGCAGAGGGGGTATACCTGTGCAGGCGTTGTAACAACCCGCTGTATACCTCAGAGTACAAGTTTGAGTCGCACTGCGGCTGGCCAAGCTTTGATGACGAGATAACCGGTGCCGTGAAGCGCGTGCCGGATGCCGACGGCAGCCGCACCGAGATAGTTTGCGCCAACTGCGGCGCGCACCTGGGCCACATGTTTGAAGGAGAGTACCTGACACCCAAAAACGTGCGCCACTGCGTAAACTCGCTGTCGATGAAATTTGTGCCTGTGTCAGATCTGGAGAAGTAAACCCGGAAAGAAAGCAGATGTGGAAACGCGTCTGTTTTCTTTTTGGCCTGGCACCTGCGGCAGCCGCAGCGTGGAAAGGAGGGAGCACAGCGCTGAGCAGGAAATCCCAGCTTAAAAAGGCCGCTATCCCAGGCGTGGAGCCGAATGCCAGCTATAAAACGTGGCGGCTGCCATACCAGTAGATGCTATCTGCTACAAGGTTTTGCTCAAATCGCCTGCGGATACTTATCGCACTCACGTTTATATGGTTTTTTGAACATGGCTTATACCGGTATACCTGCGCTCCATTACCTGCACTTTATACATCATACTGAGCGACATAGATTTCCACCGTTCGCCCTGCCCATACCTGTCATTATGGCCCAACCATCTTTCTTCAGTTCCCGCTACAACAGCTTCAAGTTTGCCTTCAAAGGGATCGCAGCCGTTTTCCGCAGCGAACAGAACATGCATCTGCACATTATCGCCAGCGTGTTGGTGACAGGCATGGGGTACTGGTTCGACGTGACGCGCCTGGAATGGTGCATGCTGGCATTGTGCATCGGGCTGGTATGGATGGCGGAGATCTTCAACACGTCCATCGAAACGCTCACAAACCTGGTGTCGCCGGAGCACCACGTGCTGGCAGGCAAAACGAAAGACCTGGCGGCGGGGGCCGTGCTGATGGCGGCCATCACCGCCGCGGTGATTGGCCTGATAATTTTTGTGCCTTATTGGGCATCCTTCGTAAACAGTTTGTAAGCAAAGTTTATATATAAGTAGTCGTTTAGTATCTTTGCCAGCTAAACATAAACAAAATGGCAAAACCTGGTGGCACGATTCTTACCCTGGCGCTGCTGGTAACCCTGTGGTTGCCTGCCTACAAGCCGGGCACCTCGCCGATGATCTCGGAAGCTGCCACGGCCAACGCGCAGGGTGCTCCGTGGCTCAACCAGTTGATCCAGGAGCTGCAGGAGGCCGAAACCGCCAATCCACCCGCTAAGATTTACCGCTATACCTACAATGGCCAGGAGATATACTACCTGACCGGCCGCTGCTGCGACATACCCAGCAAGGTGTACGACATGTATGGCAAGATACTCTGCGAGCCGGATGGGGGTATAACCGGCAGGGGAGACGGCCGCTGCCCCGACTTTGCCGAGAAAAGAACAGACGAAACTTTAATTTGGGAAGATAAACGAGAACAAAAGTAACCATGACTGGAAACGACGTACTGAAAAACCTATCGGAATACAATATCTGGGCAAACCAAACCATGCTGGATGTGTTCAGCAGCTTGCCAGAGGTGCCGGACAACGCCGCCCGCCTCTTCAGCCACGCGCTCAACGCGCAGGCTATCTGGATAGCCCGCATCACAGGCACCGAAAGCCCTGTGAAGGTATGGCAGGAGCATAACCTGGAGGAGCTGAAGGCACTGCACAAGAGCACATCCTACAGAATAGCCGAGCTGGCGCAGAATGCCGACGAGGCAGAGTTTATCCGCCTGATCGACTACAGCAACAGCCTCGGAAACCAATACAGCACCCGCGTGCTCGACATCCTGACGCATGCCTTTAACCATGCCACCTACCACCGCGCGCAGACGGCCACCGACCTGCGCAAAAACGGCCATACCCCCCCAAACACCGACTACGTGACGTATGTGCGCGAGCTGATGGGGCAAGTATACTAGGACGTTAGATTTTAGAGGTAAGACAATATCGACTTACTAAAAAGAAGAGGAGCCTTTCTAATCGAAAGGCTCCTCTTCTTTTTGCACTGGGTTTTAGATGCCAGCATCCTTGTGTTATACTACCGTTCGTATCAGTTCCCGGTTTTGGCTGTGTCAGCTGGTGTGGGCGCGGGCTTGGTGAGCTGTTTCAGGAAACCGCCCACTTTGTCGGTGGCCTGCTTCTTTAGCTGCTGCTCGGCGTCCAGGCGCTTTTTATCCAACGCTTCGCGGGCCTTTTGCTCAGCCTCCAGCTTTCGGCGGTTCAGCTCATTCTGCACACTGTCCTGCAATTGCTGCTTGCGCTGCTCTACCTTCAGCTTCGCCTCGTCCAGCTTGTTCTGCACCACGCTCTGCACCACATCGGCAGCCTGCTCTTTCACGGAGCCCCCCACCAGCGCCACTTTCGGGTCAGACACGGTACCCCCGATGTTCAGGTTCAGCGTGATCCGCTCGGAAGTAGCCAGGCTCTCATTGCCCAGCAAACCGGCAAGGCGGGAGTTCAGCTCACGGCCCACTTTGCCTGTCGGTACGTTCAGGGCAGTCACGTAGTCAATCTGGCCGTTCACGTTGTTTGCGCCGCCCACTTTCATCTCCACGTTGCCTATCTTCAGGTCGAAGGGTTTGATGACGAGGCTGCCGTCCACAATCTCAGCGTCTATTCTCTTGTTCTCGATCACAAACTTCTTCAGTTCGTCGAGGCGCGTCAGGCTGGTAATCTTGTCTACAATAGGCACATTGCCCACCGCAGCCCGCAGCACATTGATCACACCCGAGCCGTCCAGGGTCTGGAACACGGGAATCATGTCCTGGCCGAGCTCGCCGGCAAAGGCAAAGTTGGTCGAGAACTTACCGTCCAGCAGGGCGGCAATCGGGGCGAGGGTTTTGATGGTGTTGAAGGAGTTGAAGGCCTCTTTAAAGCTCAGGTCCTGAATGTCCAGCTTCATGTCGAAGAGCGGCTGCAGCAGGTTTTGCGTGTTGTAGCTGCCACTAGTGGCAAAGGTGGCACCCAGCGTGTTGAAAGTCACCTTGTTGAGCTTGGCTATCTTGTCTTTCACCTGCACCTGTCCGCTCACGTTGTTCAGCGTCAGGTTATCGTAAAGCACCTGTTTGGCATCGATGTTCAGGGCCATATCCAGGTTGGCGGGCACTTCTACCACACCCGATGAGGCAGCGGCGTCTACCGGAGCCCCTGTGTTTTCGTCCACCATCCACTCGTTCACGTCAAATTTGTTTGAGCTGATGTTGAAAGTGCCGCGCAACGACTGGTTGTCTGCCAGCGCGTAGCCTATATAGTTCGAGAGGCTGCCGCTGGCCTGAATATCGCTTCGGCCCAGGCTTCCGCTCATGTTCTGCAGGTTGATGCGCTCGTTGCTGAAGGTGGCGTTGGCCTTGCTGATTTTCATACCCTGCGGCATATCCTGGCTCACAAAGCTGAGGTTGCTGATGGCCATGGTGCCTTTGGCGGTGATGTTGTTATACTTCTCGGCCTCTATGTCGCTCATCTTGCCTTTGGCAGCCACATCGGCGTTTATACGGCCGGAAAGCGTCGTGTTCTCCAGCGGGAAGATCTTCGTCAGCTTGGTGAGGTCGAGGATGCCTTTGATGCGCCCGTCGAAAACCGGCTTGTCTATACCCTGCACCAACAGGCGGCCTTCCAGCGGTTCGCCATCGAGGGTCATGTTAAACTGCTCGATGTTGATGCGGGTATCGTCGGTGTTGCCGGTGGTGTTGCGGACATTGGTGATCATGTGCAGGCCCTGGATCGGGGCCGGAAAGTCTTTTGATTTGACGTAGCCGTTGGTCAGGTCCATGTCGGCATTTATTACCGGCATGCTGGTCTCGGAGTAGGTTCCCTTGGCGTCGGCGTCTATTTTCAGCAGGCCGCGCAGGGTCATATCTTCCACGGGGAACACTTTGGTCATCTCCGCCAGGTCCACGTTCGCCTTCACGTTGCCATCCACGAGCATGGTCTTGTCCAGGCCCTTGATGGTCATTTTGGCATCTACAGGGTTTTTGCCGAGGTCGAGGTGGAACTTGCGGATGTCCACGTTGGTGTTGGCCAGCTCACCGTTGCGGCTGTCCACGCTCATGTCCACGTTAATGTTGCGGGCGGCCTCAGGCAGGTCAGGGTACTTAAACATGCCGTTCAGCACTTTCAGGTCCACGCCGTAGCCAGGCATCAGGGTATCCAGCATGCGGCCCTTCAGATAGCCTTCAAAGCTTAGTTTTCCGTCGGTCTTGATGTTCTCGAACTGCTCGCTATACATGCCCGGCACCACCGAGAGCACATTGCGGAAGTCTGTTTCGGTGGCGGCAAAGGTCAGGTCCATGTCAATGGCCTCGTCGGGCATCAGGATGCTGCCGGCAAACGTAAACGGAAACTCGTTGAGGCGGATGTTGTTGTCTTTGAAGGTATAAAGCGACTTGTTCAGGTCCATGGCCATGGTCACGTCGCCTTTCAGCTTGGCATTCTGGATGTAGTTCACCCCGTCGTAGGTCATCGTGAAGCGGTCCGCCGTCGTCTCCGACTTCATATCAAACACGTTCTTCTCAAAGTCGCCGCTGCCGCTGTGGTTCACGTTGTAGGCGGCCATCCCGAACGGAATGGTCAGGTCGTCGTAGTAGAGCGTGCCGTTGTTCACCTTCCAGCCTTTGATGGCCATGTTAAAATCGCTGGCGGCAGTGTCAGCCGCTGTTTCGGCGGCCGTGGAGTCGCTGATAAAAATATCCCAGTTGGCTTTGCCGCTCTTGAGCACAATAAGCCGTATCACCGGTTCGTCTAAAGTAATGGAGTTTACCTTCAGCTCGTCGCCCGACACCACGCTCATCAGGTTCAGCCCCATCCGGAAGGAGGGTATGCGGGCAAGCGTGTCGGTGGCAAAGGAGTCTTTGCCGATCACGGAGAGGTTATCGACGCCTAGCGACAGGTTCGGGAAGTCGCGGAAGAGCGAGAGGCTCACGTCGTCTGTTTGGTAGAGCACCTCG
Organism: Pontibacter sp. E15-1; assembly: GCF_022601975.1. Classification (GTDB taxonomy): domain Bacteria; phylum Bacteroidota; class Bacteroidia; order Cytophagales; family Hymenobacteraceae; genus Pontibacter. Next base: position 78,433 of record NZ_JAKVIR010000003.1, on the reverse strand, counting down.
GCGTTAATATTCCGGGCGATCTCTTTGTCCAGGGCCAGCTTGATTTTATCTTTGAACAAAACAGGCACCAAGGCCGCCATGATCAGCAGCAGGGCCAGAAAAATAAAGAAGCCGATGGTAACTTTTTTCATAGGAAAGGTCGTCTTTTCGGTGAATGTACTAATATAGAGGCTAAACTATGTTTTTCATAGCCAAAACCGTGCTAAGTTACGGCTTGCGCCTGACTGTAGCCCCCTTTATAATAGCGTAGCGGCAAGCTTTTTTGGTATAGGTATGGGTTTAAAAAGTATTCTGATGGTATGCGTTAGTTGCCTCTGCGCGCTTGCGGCTGCGGGGCAGGACGTGCACCTTACCCAGCAGTATGCAAACCGGCTATACCTCAACCCCGCTTTTGCCGGCATCAACAGCGCGTGGCGCGTGGCGCTTGCGCACCGCAACCAGTGGCCTGCCCTCAACGGCTCCTTCCGTACCAGCCAGCTTACCGCCGACTACAGGCTGCCCGACACCAAAAGCGCCGTGAGCCTGCTCGTGCAGCAGGACCGGGCCGGTATTGGGGGCCTGCAGAAGTGGCAGCTCTCGGGCGGCTATGCCTACCATACCAACCTGACGGAGAATTGGGCCATGTCGGCGGGCTTGCAGGCTTCGGTTGCCTCGCTGCGCGTAAGTTCCGATAACCTCGTGTTTGGCGACCAGCTGTCGGACAACGGCTTGGTGGCGCTCACGTCGGCAGAGGCAAGGAGTTTTGAGCCAGGCTATTACCTAGACTTCACGGTGGGCGGGCTCGCCTATACCAGGCAGTTCTGGGTCGGGCTCACGGCGGCGCACCTGAACAGGCCTGGCTATGGCTTCAACCAGGAAACTGAGTTGCCGCTCCGTTTCACGGCCATCGCCGGATATAAATTTTATGCTAAATCCTATGAAGAGCAGGGGCAGCTTTTTGAGCTGAGCTTCCTGCCAACGGCTACATTTATTCAGCAGCAAAATTTAACCCGCTTAGACATAGGCCTATATACTATCTACACGCCGCTCACGTTAGGATTTATATACAAAGGAGTACCGATGCCCAATGGGACTAATCAGGACAAAACCCTGGCAGTGCTGCTGGGTCTGGAGCTCCAGAATGTGCGGGTTGGCTACAGCCACGATATTGGCTTGCAGGGGTTTAGCGCGGAAGCTGGCGGTGCCAACGAAATTTCACTGATTTTTGAACCCGCTGGCTTCAAAGATTTGTTCCAAAGCCGCAATAACCACAAATTAAACAGAAACATTGTTTGTCCGGCATTCTGATTTTAATTATAATTGCACATTATTTTGCGTTACAAGAACCTTATATTAATTGGGTACTAAACTTATGAAGTTAATTAAGTATTTGTCAGTTGCAGTTATGGGAGGGTTTCTCCTGTCGTCCTGCTCAAAAGGGGGGCAGCCTACCAGCACGGACCCGGGCGGTTACAGCACTGCCACTGGTATCGAGTATGGGGAGGATGAAGAGGCCTTTGATGTTCCTGAGTACGCTGAGTTCCCGCAGGGCCCAGGCCTGGTGTTCATCGAGGGTGGGCGCACAGTGCTCGGCTCTATGGAAGAGGACATCGCCATGACGCGCGACAACATAGAACGCACCGTAACCGTGGCCTCTTTCTATATGGATGAGACTGAGGTGGCGAACATTCACTGGCTGGAGTACCTGCATTACCTCAAGAAGGACTCTTTGCCTGAAGTATACCAGGCTGCCCTGCCAGACACTACTGTTTGGTCGCGCCAGCTGTCGTTCAACGACCCTTACGTAACTTATTACCTGCGTTACCCAGGTTTCCGCTTCTTCCCGGTGGTGGGTGTAAGCTGGCTGCAGGCCAACGATTTCTGCAACTGGCGCACAGCCAAAGTGAACGAGAATTTCGTGAAGCAGGAAACTGATGGCGGTGGCGGTCGTAGAGGCCTTTTCGGTCGTAAAAAGGGCAATGCTGAACCCGTAGAGAGCACGACTCCAGGCATCGAGTCAGGTCTTATCCTGCCAAATTACCGTCTCCCAACAGAGGCGGAGTGGGAATACGCGGCGCAAGCCATGATCGGCACGCAGTATACGGAAGACGAGAACCAGAACAACCGCCGTTTATACCCATGGGACGGACACCAGGTGCGTAACCCGTATGGCAAGCAGATGGGTAAGTTCATGGCCAACTTCAAGCGCGGCCGCGGTGACTATGCCGGTATAGCAGGTTCGTTGAACGACGGAGCCATGATCACGGATTATATTTACAGCTACCCGCCAAACGACTTCGGCCTGTATAACATGGCTGGTAACGTAAACGAGTGGGTGCAGGACATCTACCGCCCGCTTTCTTACCAGGACGTGGAAGACCTTAACCCTTTCCGCCGCGACGGATACCTGGATGAGACGGAGAATTACGACTCAACCGAAGGATTCCACTCTCTGATCAACAACGAGGTGCGTGTATTCAAGGGCGGCTCCTGGAAAGACGTAGCCTATTGGTTGTCTCCGGGCACGCGTCGTTTCATGGCACAGGATTCTTCCACGGCTACCATCGGCTTCCGTTGCGCCATGATCAACGCTGGCTCAAACAAGTAAGCATTCATTCTCTTTGACATATAAAAAGCCCGGAAGCAGTTCCGGGCTTTTTTGCTTTTTAACAAACCCAACACACAAATGAGTGATCAGGAGAAAGCGCATCAGATCATTTTCCGGTTCAACAGCAGCCTCTTCGGGAAAGAAATGACCGAGACGCTGTGGGCCCGAGAAGAAGACGCAGCCCGGCACCTATATAAAATAGACAGCATCCCATACTATGTCCCGCTTGTGGCTACCGGCGACATTGTGCGCGCCACCTTCGATCGGATGGAGGAAGGCCTGCTCTATCAACAGACGGTCACACCGTCGGGTAACTCCACCATACAGGTGATCCGGCAAAATGAGGAGACACCGCTCTTGGATCTGCGCAAGCAGTTTGCCGCGTTGGGGTGCGTGTCGGTTGAGGTGAACGAGGACTTCTTCGTGATGGAAGTGCCCGCGCTTATCGATTACGCCGAGGTAAAAGAAAAACTGGACGAGTTGGAGCAGCAGGAGGAGATTGAGTATGCCGAACCCAGCCTGTCCGACATCCACCGGGAGCAGACGAGCTAGGTAATTAAGAAGTATATTTTATATGGAGAGACTGAAGTACTTCTTTGACGAAATTGAAAACTGCAATTTCTGTGGACGCCCAACTTCTGAAAATAAGATTTTAGGGCAGAGGCTTAATAAGTCACAAGGGTTTGCACCAAAGTCAAAGTGGGGTATAACAACTACTGTTGTAAGATGCACGAATTGCTCTTTAATCTACTCCAACCCACAGCCTGTGCCATTTGATATTCAATCTCATTATGGCATACCTCCCGAAAGCTATTGGAGAGAAGCATACTTTAAGGTTAACCCAAATTACTTTTCTCGGCAAATAGAAACTGCTAAAAAACTGATTGCCTTCCAAAAAGGCATGAAAGCCTTAGACATCGGTGCTGGAATCGGTAAATGTATGATTTCTTTGGAGAGAGCAGGGTTTGACACGTATGGCTTGGAACCATCTGTTTCGTTTAGGAATAAGGCGCTAGATGTGATGGGGATTTCTCCGGACAGGCTTAAAACAGGTATGATTGAGGATTCAGATTACCCTGAAGGAGCATTTCACTTCATTACCTTCGGAGCCGTATTAGAGCACTTGTATAATCCTGCCCAATGCATCGAAAAAGCTTTACGCTGGTTGTCGCCTGATGGTATAATTCAAATTGAAGTACCCTCATCGGATTGGCTTGTCTCTAAAATTCTTAATCTATACTACAGGCTTAAAGGGACTACTTATGTAACGAACTTAAGCCCTATGCACGAACCTTTCCATCTATATGAGTTCGGACTCATATCATTCAAAGAACTTTCCAGGAAACTTGATTTTCAAATTGCTCATCATGAATATGATGTGAGCATCGTATACCATTTACCTAAACCCTTACATCCTTTGCTTAAGTGGTATATGGGAAAAACCAATCAAGGGATGCAGCTGACGGTGTGGCTAAAAAAGACAAAGCTGCCTTAAAACGCCTTGTCGCTAAACTCACGCCGCCGCAATTGCCGCCACACTCACCTCAGTAGCGCCTGCCGCCAGCAAGGCCACGGCGCAAGCCTCCAGAGTGGCGCCTGTTGTCATTACGTCGTCCACGAGCAGCACCCGCTTGCCCTGCACCAACTCCGGATGTGGCACCTGAAACACCTGCTCTACGTTTTCCCAGCGGTCAAGCCTGTTTTTGCGGGTTTGCGTGGCCGTATCGGTAGTGCGATGTAACGCCTTGCCATTATGCGGCAGCTGCATGGTCGCCGCCAACCCCTTCGCAAAACTTTCGGCCTGGTTATAGCCACGGCGGCGCAGCTTGTGTTTATGCAGCGGTACAGGCACCACCAGATCGAACTGCTCCTGATACCTGAAGTCGGAGAGGAGGGAGCCGTAGCGCTGGCCCAGGTGCTCGCCCAGTTCCTGTGCGCCTCTGTATTTCAGTTTGTGTAACAGCCGCTGCACCCGCCCTTTGGGCACGAAATGCAGGTAGGCGAATGCAAACCGCACGGGCACTTTGCCCCAAAACCTGCGCTGCAAAGGGTTTAGCTCGGTTGCCCCATACACATGCGTGTCGGTGTATGGCAGCTTCATACTGCATTTCGTGCAAAGGTAGTGCTCGCCCCGGGCCATGGCGCCGTCGCAGGCGTAACAACTCCTTGGGAACAGTAGCGAAAGCAGATCGTCGAACATAGTGAGGAAGCCGTGGTTTAAGGGATAATACTTAACTTCGCATAATTTATATACCCTTTCTAAATCTTTACGGGCAATAGCAAAAACAACAATGAGCTTAGTAGAAGAATTCAACGACTACCGCACGCGCATGAACGAGCGCATCATGTCTTACGACAATAAAGTAATCAAGCGTTTTTTTAACCTCGATACCAACACCTATGCCGATGGCGCCCTGGACGTAAAAACCAAGGAGATGCTGGGATTGGTGGCCTCCATGGTGCTGCGCTGCGACGACTGCATTAAATACCACGTGGGCAAGTGCTATGATGAGGGTGTTACGGACGATCAGATTATGGAGGTTTTCTCCATCGCCAACCTTGTGGGCGGCTCCATCGTGATCCCGCACTTCAGGAGAGCGGTAGAGTATTGGGAAGAGCTGAAGGAGCGGGGGAGTGCTGAGTAATTAATTGCTGCTTGTTAATTGTTGGCTGAAACTAACACCCAATTAACAAGCAGCAAACATCCATTAACAATCAAACTATGTTCGATTCTGATAACCTAGAACACAACTGGACACAACTGCGCGCCATGCTGATGAAGCAGTTTGGCAAAAAGCCGGACATGAATGCCATCCTGTTCCTCATCGGGATTCAGGAACTGGGGAAGGGGATCCGGGAGTTTACCAAGGAGGAAAAGCAGGACCTGATGCACATCGCCACCTGTAAGGTGTTCAGCATCTCCGGCTACTACGAGCTGACAAGTACCGACGAAGAAGGATGGCCGCATTACCGCGCCGTCAAAACGATTCCGTTTGCCAATTTGCGGGAGCAGGAAAACATGCTCAAATGGCACGTAATCGAGTACTTTAACCGATCAGAAGAATTTTAACAAGGCGCTGGATAACAGAAGTTAGACACTTGACTTTATTTTTCATAAACAAAAAGTATTGTCTAAAATCTAATGTCTGGTGTCTAGCGTCCTTTTTCAATTATGAAAATCATCACCTATAACGTAAACGGCATTCGCGCCGCGCTCACCAAAGGCTTCGGAGACTGGCTGAAAGCCGCCAATCCGGATGTACTGTGCCTGCAGGAAATCAAGGCAGACGCGTCGAAGTTCGATAAAGTCTACTTTGAGGAGCTGGGCTATCATGTATACCTGCACCCAGCCGTGAAGAAAGGCTATAGCGGAGTCGCCATCCTGTCTAAAGAAAAGCCGCTGCACGTGGAAGTTGGTTGCGGTATGGAGTGCTACGACGTGGAGGGCCGCATCCTGCGCGCAGATTACGGGGATGTTTCGGTGATGAGCGTGTACATGCCTTCCGGCTCAAGCGGAGAACACCGCCAGGGGTATAAGTTCAAGTGGCTCGACGACTTTCTGCCCTACATCAATGAACTGAAAAAGGAACTGCCGGCGTTGCTTATTTGCGGCGACTACAACATCTGCCACCAGCCCATTGACATTCATAACCCGAAATCGAACGCGAACAGCTCGGGCTTTTTGCCGGAGGAGCGCACTTGGATGAGCCAGTTTATCGAGAGCGGCTTCATCGACTCGTTCCGGCACCTGAACCCTGAGCCGCACAACTATACCTGGTGGAGTTATCGTGCCGGAGCCCGCAACAAAAATCTTGGTTGGCGTATTGATTATAACATGGCTACTGAGAACCTGAAGCACAGACTAAAGCGCGCCGCCATCTTAACCGAGGCGAAGCATTCCGACCATTGCCCGGTGCTGCTGGAGTTGGCGTTGGGGAGGTATACTAAAGAAAGGGCTGGGGGAGTTTATATAGTAAGGCATTTAATTGCGGCACTTTGTACTTAACAGCAATACTTTACCGGTATTTGGTTAACTTACAACTATAGCTATGATGTGACCAATCATCAAGGAGAATGAACATGAAACACACCGATGCGCTCGATCAGTTGCTGCATCAGTTGCAGGAGTTCAAGCAGAAGTTTTACCTCAACATGCTGTTGCGGGGTAGCATCTTCGCTGTTGGGCTCCTGTTGTCTATTTATATCGTGTACAGTTTGCTCGAGTACATGTTTTACTTTCCGCAGCTGGTGCGCGGTTTCCTGCTTTTCTCGTTTGTGGCGTTTGTGGTGTATGTGTTTGTGCGCTGGATCGCCCTGCCCGTCTCTGCATTGGCCCGGCTCAAGAAGGTGATCTCTGACGAGCAGGCCGCGCTGCGGGTTGGCTCTCACTACCCCGAAATCAGGGATAAGCTCCTCAACGCGATTCAGCTCAGGAACCTCGATCTCACCAATGACCTCATCGCGGCAAGCATTGCGCAGCGCTCGGGCCAGATGGGTGCATACCGTTTCACAGACGCTGTTACGTACCGCGACAATCGGCCTCTCCTGAAGTATGTTGCCTTACCGGCCCTCATCGCCCTGCTCATCGTACTGGTATACCCCTCTATTTTCGTGCAGGGCACCGAGCGAATCGTTCACTACAAAAGGCACTATGAGCCGCTGGCTCCCTTCTCGTTTGTGGTGCAGAATAGCCAGCTGCAGGCTTTTAGGGGCGAGGATTTTGCGCTGGATGTGCGCGTAGAAGGCAAGGCTATACCAAGCGAAGTGTTTATCACGTACAATGGCCGCCGCCAAAAACTGAGCGCCGCTGGCAACGGCGCGTTTACCTATACCTTTAAGCAGCTGCAGAAGCCCGTGGAGTTTCAACTGGAAGGATCCGGCTTTGCCTCCGACGAGTATACCCTGGCTGTGTTGTCGCGCCCCAACCTCAAAGACTTCCGGATGCTGGTGCAGTATCCGGCATACCTCAAGCGAAATCCTGATGAGGTACTGAATACCGGAAACGCCACCATCCCGGAGGGGAGTACCATCACCTGGGATTTCTCGGCAACGGACACCGATCGCATTGTGTTAGACTTTGCCTCGCCCGCAGAGGCGATTCCGGCCACAAAAGCGGAGGGCCGTTTTAGCGCCAGCAGAACATTTGAACAGAGCCAGAATTACAGCATACAGCTCCGCAACAAGTATAGCAGCAACAAAGAGCAAATCAATTACCAGATCACCACCATCCCCGACCGGAACCCACAGATCAGCATAGAGCAGTACCAAGACACGGCCCTTTATACCTACACGGTGCTGGGCGGCGACGTGTCCGATGATTATGGCCTTACCCGCCTGGCTCTGTTTTACCGCATCAACAACGACAAAACACCGCAGGCCAGTTACAAAACCCAGGCTCTGCCCCTGAACAAGCAGCAGCTCAGCCAGACATACTATTACCAATGGAACACCGCCGCGCTGAACATGCAGCCTGGCGATAAACTGGAGTACTTCGTGCAGGTATGGGACAACGATGGCTTGCACGGCCCAAAGGCTGCCCGCACCCGCACCTTCACGATGAAGGTGCCCGACAAGCGCGAGCTGCAGAAGGAACTGGACAATAACTCGCAGTCTGTGGCCAGCCAGATGAGCAAAACCCTTGACAAAGCCACGCAGCTGCAGCAGGAACTCGCACGCTCGGAAGAGAAGATGAAGGCAAAGCGCGACCTGGACTGGCAAGACCGAAAACAGCTGGAAAGCCTGATGGAGAAGAAAAAGCAGTTAGAGCAGGACATCTCTTCCATGAAAGCCCTGTTTGATGAGCTCAACAAGAAGCAGAACATGCTGAGCGAGCAGGACAAGCAGTTGGCTGAGAAAGCGCAGGAACTGCAGAAGCTGATGAACGAGCTACTCGACCCTGAGACCAAGAAGCTGTACGAGGAGCTGGAGAAACTACTGCAACAGCAACAGCCAAACGACACTGAAATGCAAAAGCTCCTCAGCAAGCTCGATAACAAAGAGCGGAACCTGGAGCGTGAGCTGGAGCGGGCCTTAGAGCTCTTTAAGCAGCTGCAGTTCGAGCAAAAGCTTGACAACATTAAGAACAAGCTGGAGGACATGGCCAAAGAACAGCAGCAGCTTGCTGAGAAAACGGATCAGAAGCAGGAGGACAATCAGTTGTTGCAGGAACAGCAAAAGGACCTTCAGGAAGAGTTCAAGGACGTGAAAGAGCAGGTGAAGGAGCTGGAGGATCTGAACGAGAAGATGGAGCATCCTAACTCAATGGATGAGCAGCAGCAAGAAAAAGACGAGCAAAGCATAGAGCAGGACATGCAGCAGAGCCAGCAGCAGCTGCAGAAACAGCAAAACAAGAAAGCCAGCGAGTCGCAGCAGAAGGCAGGGCAGAAGATGCAGCAAATGGCCCAACAAATGGAGCAGATGAGCAGCTCGATGAGTATGGAAAGCATGTCGCAGAACCTGGATGACCTGCGCGACATCCTCGACAACCTGATCAAGCTTTCATTTGATCAGGAAGACCTGATGAAACAGTTTCGCGGCGTGAACCAAAGCGACCCGCGCTTTATCACCCTTTCGGAGCGGCAGCTTAGCCTGCGCGACAATGCCCAGATAATAGAGGACAGTCTCTTTGCCCTGGCCAAGAAAGTGTTTCAGATTGAATCGTTCGTAACACGGGAAGTTGCGGCCATGAACCAGGGTATGGACAACAGCGTGCAGGAGCTCCGCGACCGCAACCCGGGAAAGGCCACCGCGCAGCAGCAACTGGCCATGACCAGCATGAACAACCTCGCTCTTATGCTGAACGACGCGCTCAAACAAATGCAGCAGGCCATGCAGCAGATGGGCAGTATGGCTGGCAAACAGAAGGGAAACAAGCCGCAACCCGGAAACCTTGGGGAACTGCAGCAACAATTGAACAAAAAAATCGATGATTTGAAAAAAGGAGGCAAATCAGGCAAGGCACTTTCTGAAGAATTAGCTAAATTGGCTGCTGAGCAGGAGGCTCTCCGAAACGCACTGAAAGAACTTGAGAAGCAGGGGCAGAAACCCGGAGAAAAAGGCCAAAATGGCAGCATGGGAAATATCAGCAAGATGATGGAACAAAGCGAGACTGATCTCGTTAATAAACGATTGACTGAACAAACCCTGATGCGCCAGCGTGAAATCCTAACCAGACTGCTCGAAGCAGAGAAAGCTGCAAAGGAAAGAGAATTGGACAACAAACGGGAGGCGAAAACAGCCCAGGAAATGGCTAGGAAGGTACCGCCCTCGTTTGATAAGTATATTAAGGCAAAAGATAAACAAACTGAATTGCTCAAAACTATACCGCCTGCACTGTCACCATACTACAAGCGGCAGGTTAATGAGTACTTTCAGAATATCAGTAAATAAACGCACCTAATTTACACTTAACGATTAATATGAATCAGGTTAAAATTCAGATTCCTTCCCTAATCGAGAACATCAGAGTAATTGAAAGCTTTATTGACAACTCAAAAGACGAGTTTGAGTTTGAAGATGACATCTATGGCAACATCATGGTTGCTGTTACAGAATCTGTAAATAACGCGATCCGTCACGGGAATAAGTTTGATAAAGACAAGAACGTTTACCTCACGTTGCAGGTAGAAGACAACAAACTGCTTTTTGAAGTTGAAGACGAAGGCCCTGGGTTCGATTTCGCGAATCTGCCGGATCCTACCGCCCCAGAAAACCTCGAAAGCCCCGGTGGCCGTGGTATCTTCTTGATGCGGAACCTTTGCGATGAGGTAAACTTCGACAGCAGCGGCAAGAAAGTTCAGCTCGTTTTTAATGTCTTCCCTTCACAGAATGGAATATCCAATTGAGTTCTTCAGCGAAGATATCGAGTTTGAGCTACATGACCCTGACGAAGTCGCTGAATGGATCGCAACCGTTGTAGCAAAACACGGACAGGAACTCAACAACCTCACTTACGTCTTCTGCTCCGACGATTACCTCCATAGCATCAATGTGGAGTATCTTGATCACGACACGCTCACAGACATCATCACCTTCAACAATGCCGACGAAGACGGCACCGTTGAAGGTGATATTTTTATAAGCGTAGATCGAGTTGGCGACAATGCCAAAGATATAGGCACCTCCTTTAAAGACGAACTGCACCGTGTCATCATCCATGGGGTGCTCCACCTGTTAGGCTTTCGCGATAAGTCTAAAGAGGAAGAGGCACTTATGCGTAAACAAGAAGATTCTTCCTTATCTTTGCGTAAATTTTAATCGCAGAAAAGGAATTACCAATCCCCTGTGGATGTTTCACGTGAAACATCCCTAAACTCAGAATACATGTTTCCAGAATACGATATTATAGTTGTAGGCGCTGGGCACGCAGGCTGCGAAGCCGCTGCGGCTGCAGCCAAGATGGGCTCGAAGGTGCTGCTCGCCACCATGAACATGAACACCATTGCGCAAATGTCCTGCAACCCGGCTATGGGTGGCGTTGCGAAAGGGCAGATTGTGCGGGAAATAGATGCCCTGGGAGGTATGAGCGGAATCATCACTGACCAGACCATGATTCAGTTTCGTATGCTGAACAAATCAAAAGGACCGGCTATGTGGAGCCCGCGTGCACAAAGTGACCGCATGCGATTTGCCGAAGCATGGCGCCTAACGCTGGAGCAAACCGAGAACGTTGACTTCTGGCAAGAGATGGTAACAGGCATTGAAGTAGTGGATGGAAAAGCTACTGGCGTACGCACAAGCCTGGGGATAACTATACGCGGAAAAGCCGTTGTATTAACGAATGGCACGTTTCTTAATGGCATTATCCACATCGGCGAAAAGCAGCTAGGAGGGGGCCGAGCCGCAGAAAAGTCAGCCAAAGGCATCACAGAACAACTCATCGAATTAGGCTTCGAGGCTGGCCGGATGAAAACCGGAACACCCCCACGGGTAGATGGCCGCTCGCTCGACTACAGCCGTATGGAGGAGCAACACGGAGATGAGAAGCCATCAAAGTTTTCATATACCAACACAGAGCCGCTTCCGCAGCAACGGAGCTGCTACATCACCTATACCAACCCGGAGGTGCACGAGATCCTGAAAACAGGATTCGAAAAATCGCCGATGTTTCAGGGACGCATCCAGGGATTGGGTCCACGCTATTGCCCGTCCATTGAAGATAAGATCAATCGCTTTGCAGACCGTGACCGGCACCAGATATTTGTGGAACCGGAAGGATGGAACACAGTGGAGGTATACGTGAACGGATTCTCGAGCTCGCTGCCGGAAGACGTGCAGCTAAAGGCTCTCCGTAAGATTGTAGGGTTTGAGAACGCGAAGATGTTCCGCCCGGGCTATGCCATCGAGTATGATTTCTTTCCGCCTACCCAACTTAACCTTACGCTGGAAACGCAGCTAGTGGAGAACCTGTATTTCGCGGGCCAGATAAACGGCACAACTGGGTATGAAGAAGCGGCCTGCCAGGGATTGATGGCCGGTATAAATGCGCACAACAAAATCCACGGAAAAGAGCCTTTCGTACTGAAGCGTTCTGAAGCCTACATTGGCGTGCTGATTGATGACCTGGTAAACAAAGGCACCAACGAGCCATACCGCATGTTCACCTCCCGGGCAGAGCACCGTATTTTATTACGCCAGGATAACGCAGATATCCGGCTCACAAAGCTTGGGTATGAACTTGGATTAGCAGACGCCGCACGCAAAAAAGCTGTGGATAAGAAGATAGAAGAAACGGGTGAAATCATCGCCTACTTGAATAATAAGCCTATTGAGCCCGCAGATATCAACATTGTGCTAGAGGCATTGGGATCTGCTCCCATTGTAGAAAAACAGCGGGCAGGCCAGCTGATCAAACGGCCCAATATAGAGATTGAGCACCTGGCAGCCGCCGTGCCATCTATCGCTGAATACCTAAACAGATTCGGCAAAGACAGTGTGGAGCAAGCCGGTATTCAGGTAAAATATGAGAGCTATATCGAGAAGGAGTATGTTATGGCTGCTAAAATGAGCGAACTCGAGAACTACATCATCAAAGAAAGAATAGATTACCGAAACATACCTGCCTTGTCGGCTGAGGCAAAGGAAAAGCTGCTGAAGATTAATCCTGAAACAATCGGGCAAGCATCCCGAATCAGTGGCGTCACGCCAGCCGACATATCAGTACTTATGGTATACCTGGGAAAATAAATGAGCTACGAAAGACTGGATAACTGCCCTATTTGTGGCAAAACCGAGTTCAAGAACTTTATCGTTGTAACGGACAATGCAGTGTCGAAAGAGAGCTTTGTGATTGTGGAGTGCGAAAACTGCACTTTCAAATTCACGAACCCCAGACCCGACGCGCAAAGCATTGGCAAGTACTACGAATCAGAGGAATACATTTCGCATAGCAACACAAAAAAAGGAATTATCAACAGGGCATACCATGTGGTGCGCACCATCACGACCAAGCAAAAGGTAGAGCTTATCAACAGGCATGCGCCAACAAAAGGCAGCATCATGGACTATGGCTGTGGAACTGGCGTGTTCCTGTCGGCGTGCAAAAAGGATGGTTGGGAGATACGAGGCATTGAGCCAAATACGAGGGCCCGGGAAGAAGCCTCTGCGGAAACGGGGGAGCTCATTGCGGAGAGCCTTCAGGATATCCAGGGCGAAAAGTTTGAGGTAATAACGCTGTGGCATGTGTTAGAGCATATCCATACCCTAAACGAAACCATGGCCCACTTGCTCGAAAACCTGCAGGAGGACGGCACACTGGTGATAGCCGTACCAAACGCTGACTCGCATGATGCGCAGGAGTACAAGGAGAACTGGGCTGCTTACGATGTGCCCCGTCATCTATACCATTTCACACAGGCTACGATGAAACGTTTCCTGAAGAAACATAAAATGGTGTTGGAAGAAGTTTTGCCTATGAAGTTCGATGCGTATTATGTCAGCCTGCTTAGCGAGAAGCAGAAAGACGGCAAAAACCATATGCTGAACAGCGTACTTAACGGCTACAAGTCGAACAGCTACGCTGAGAAAAACGGCAATGATTATTCCAGCCTGATCTTTGTAGCAAAAAGAAAATAGACACACCAATTCACCATGTTACCGGATAGGCAAGCGAAAGTTTGCCTATTTTGATTTCACGGATTTCACGAAAGAACAATGAGGTTTATCAAAGCAATTGCATTAGCAAGTTCTCTAGCGGGTATTACTGCCTGTGCTACTATAAGCACTCCGGAGGGAGGAGCGAAAGACCTGGTCCCACCGACACTGCAGTCCAGCAGCCCACAAGACCAGCAACTGAATGTAAAGACAAGCGTCATTCGGCTGGTATTTGACGAAGAGGTTCAACCGAAAAGCCTGACCAAGGAATTGTTGATTACACCGAACATCACAAACAAATATGAGGTCAAGTCTAACCGGAACGAGTTGACGCTTGAGTTTGAAAAACCGCTGCAGGACAGTACTACTTTTACCTTTAATTTCAGGGAAGGGATTGTGGATATCACAGAGCAAAACAAGGCTGAGGGGCTTAAATTATCGTTTAGCACCGGTTCTTTTATTGACTCCAGCAGCGTCAGCGGTAGAGTTATCAACCTTTTGAAGCAGACCCCAGAGAAGGATGCTGTGGTAGCTTTATACCAGGCCGAGGACACGATGAGCGTCCGGAAGAACAGGCCATACTATCTAACCATCACAGACGCGGAAGGCAATTACCAGATAGAAAATATAAAACAGGGTTCATACAGGGTGTATGCTCTGATAGATAAGAATAAGAACACTTACTATGATTCGGAAGAGGAGCGCATCGCTTACCTGACAGAGCCACTGCGCATCATGCCACATACTGATTCAGTAACGCTATACACGGTGAGGCTGGATACTAAAAAGCCGATCCTGCTGCAGCGTGAAAAGTATACCGACCGATTTGTAGCTAACTATAATGAGGGTATAGCACAGGTAACGGCGAAACTACCGGGCAGCGAAACCGATACTCTGGTACAGCAAGTCTCGCGTGATGGAAAGGCAATAGAGTTGTTCAAAACATCGAAGTACAATGGTGGAAAAACGATCTTTACCGCTGTTGATTCTTCGGGAAATATGGCCATAGACACACTAGAGATAGCATTTGAAGGAAAGCGCGCAGCACGTATAAAGGGTGCGCAGCTAAAGGTTATGAACATCGGCACCAAAGGAGGATATAGACCAGGCGAGACAATTACGCTGGAACTTGAAACGCCGGTACGCATAAATGGCACCAACCCAGTGACACTCATGTCAGACACAATCGTAGTGGCACAACTTAATTACCCAGACCAAATCCGGCTGGATAGAACGGGCACAGCACTGAGCTTTATCTTGCCCGACGTAAACAATCGCGTAAAGCAGCTGCAGGTGAATCTCGATAGCACCGCTATACTGCCGTTGCAGGGAGATCCGCTTTCTTTCAGGCCTATTGGCATTGCTATAGCAGAAGCGCGCGGAACCGGATCCATCAGTGGAAGTATCACCACCAAGAGCACATCGTATATTGTGCAGTTATTGAACAGTGACTATAAAGTGGTGGAAGAAAAAAGGGACCCTAAGAAAAATGTGTTCAAAAACATAGAGCCCGGAACGTATAGGGTCAGAGTGTTGGTGGATGAAAACAATAATGGAAACTGGGACAAAGGAGACCCGGAAATGAAAAATGCACCAGAGAAAGTTTACATCTATCCGGAGGCGATTGATGTCCGGGCAAATTGGGAACGAGATGACATCCATCTGGAATTTTAGAAAGCGTGGAAGTTGAAAGGAGGTATGATAGCCTCCTTTTTTTATACCTATTGTCACCGTATAGTTCTGCTGAACTGCCAGCCTGGACCAAGAGCGAACACGACTGGCTATTATAAAGCATGTGAACTCGCTAAAGATTTCACGAATTTCAATTGGAATCATTTATCCCAGGTTTCAATAAAAAGCCCTTTGCATCGGGCAAAATTGTAAGCCACTCCCCTAATGGCGTATGCTTGCCTAATCGACATACTTTCCGTTCGCTACAAGCTTTCCCTCATGTAGCGGATGCTGTGACCAAAGGCACTTCCTGGATAGATTGGTAAGAGTATGTCGACCCATCATTATACCCCAGGAAATGAAGCGACTTAACATCAGACAAATCATACCAGTTGGCAACGGAAGGGAAACACAGCTTCTCACAGAGCGGGCAACCAAATCTTGGTTGCCCGCTCTGTGAGAAGCTTCAGAAAGCTGTTGGCCACGCTATATCATAGGCTTGGGAAGTTTAGTTAAATGAGCCCATCAATCAACCAGCTAGAGGTACAATACCACTGGATTACCATAATCGAATGGGGTTTGCGTTGGAATATTTTCGGGCAGTATTCCCTATGAACTGCCATACCCAGCTCTACGCCTCACCACACCAGCTTCTACCCAATCAACTTTTCCAACAGCTTACTCTGTCCATCCAACTGCCCTGCTAGACAAGAAAGGGTATACTGCTGAGCTCAGGAAGTACGTGCTTAGGGAATTTACAAACACTAGCGCAAGCGTCCGCTTGTGCTGCCATTGTAAGGCTATATGCCGCAGGTGGATGGCATCACAAGCGGACGCTTGCTCCATAGAGGGTGAAATGAGAAATCATTTGACTAAGGCTAATTGCCACGCATGCTAATCAATTGAAACTGGTATAATATGCCACTACGCCGTTAGCCTTGACTACGGCAGCATACCCTTAATAGCTCATAAGTCGGCATTCCTATACCCCACCTGACCCAAGCCTTACAGCCTATACCTTTCAGCTCCCAAGGGAGTAGCAGTAAGGTGAGCACTGTATACACCAACTCATTTCCCCACAATCCGCTCATAAAAACGAAAGAGGCCAGAATATTTATACCGTAAAATCAGTGGGTCGCTGAAGCGATAAACTAGCTGGGCCGCGTGAAAAATACACACTTCAAAGAAATCCACAAACGGGGTGGGATAACTGTGGATAAGCGTGGGTAACATGTTGGATACTTTACACACCCCGACCCGGAACACTAAATACACACCTGTGTAAGAGTGAAAAAGTGGATTACGGTGTATAACATTGCCTCATAAATTACATTTTCAACGTACCTGTGGATTGTTCATAAAGAAATACACACGAATGCCCTTTATGTGTATAATCCATCCAACTTATTATACATCAACAAGATAAAATCAACACTCCCTAAAGATATCTGGTGAAAAGCCTTGCAATGTAAACAAGTTGTCCTCCGTACACAGAATTGAGTAAAGTTGTCCACTTATGAACACACCTGATAGTGAAAGAGGAATATTTAAGAAAATCATTTTATAAAAAGTTATTAGGTAACAGAAGTTGTGGAAAGGTGAAGAAACACACCTGTATAAGGGGACAAAAGACTTACATCAAAACTATACAGAGGAAAAATCGATATATTGAGGACCGTAAGGCATATGCATAAGAAAGACTAAAAAAGAATGCTGACAAATATTAACCTGACCCTGCCGTTCGAAGAACCGGTTATCATATTCACGCTGGTGCTTCTGATTATACTGGTGGTGCCGATCATACTGAAAAAAATAAGGGTACCCGGAATTGTAGGGCTGATTGTGGCTGGCGTTATTCTGGGGCCCAACGGATTCAATATACTGGCGCGCGACGCAAGTATCGTTTTGTTCGGCACGGTGGGTCTGCTCTACATCATGTTCCAGGCCGGGCTCGAGATTGATATGATCGATTTCAAGCGGTATAAAGTACGAAGCCTCATCTTCGGCTCGCTCACCTTCCTAATCCCAATCAGCTTGGGCACGGTGGTCTTTTTCTATATACATGGGTATGAGATAAAGCCTGCCATCCTGCTGGCCAGTATGTTTGCGCCACACACGCTGTTGGCCTATCCCATCGTGAGCAGGCTGGGGCTCAGCAAAAACGAAGCCGTGACCCTGACGATAGGCGGAACACTGATCACGGATACGGCAGTGCTCTTTGTGCTGGCCGTCATCATCAACTCCACACAGGGAAGCACCAGCATGGGGTTCTGGATCTGGATGGTAACGGAGATGGTCATTTTCGTGGGCGTGGTGCTATGGATTTTCCCGAAAATTGCCCGCTGGATGTTTAAGCAGCTGGAGAGCGAAAAAGGGGCGCAGTATATATTCGTGCTGACTGTTGTGTTCGCGGCGGCTTTTCTGTCGGAGGTGGCAGGTATGGAAGCCATCATCGGCGCGTTCCTAGCCGGGCTTGCCCTGAACCCGCTCATCCCTCACTCGTCGGCCCTGATGAACCGGATCGAGTTTGTCGGCAACAGTATCTTCATCCCCTTCTTCCTCATCAGCACAGGCATGCTGGTAGACCTGAAGGTGTTATTCACAGACACCAACGCCATGCTAATTGCCGGTACTATCGTGGTATTGGCCCCGCTGGCCAAGTATGCGGCGGCCTATGTCACGCAGAAGCTGTTCAAGTTTAGCATCCTGCAGCGCAACCTGATTTTCGGGTTGAGCAGTGCCCATGCCGCTGCCACGCTGGCCGTGGTGCTGGCAGGGTATGAAATCGGGTTGCTGGGTGAAAGCGCCCTGAACGGGGCCGTCGTGCTGATCCTTGTTTCGAGTATGATCAGCTCGTTCTCAACGGAGAAGGTGGGCAGAAAACTCGCTATAGTGGAGAGCAGAAGAAAGCCGGATATGAGTGTGAAGCCAGACAGGATACTGGTGCCAATCGGAAACCCCAAAACGATAGAAAGCCTGATCGACCTGTCGGTGATGCTCAAGAACCCAAATCATGACGAGCCGATCTACCCGCTGGCCGTGGTGATCGACAATGAGCATGCGGAGGAGGAGATATTCAAGAAAAACAAAATGCTGGAAGAGGCCATCACGCACGCCTCCGCCACCGACAGCGATGTGCAGCTGGTTTCTAAAATAGACACCAACGTGTCGAGCGGAATTCTGCGGGCCATCAAAGAGCTGATGATAACGGAGGTAGTGCTGGGCTGGAACGCCAAGATAACCACCCGCGACCGCATTTTCGGGACAGTGCTAGACAGCCTGCTGGACAACACCGACGAAATGATTCTGGTGTGCAAGATCATACAGCCCCTGAACACCACCGGCCGGATCGTGGTGATCGTGCCGACAAACGCCGAGCTGGAAAGGGGCTTTATGCGCTGGATCAGGAGCGTGAAGCTACTGTCGCAGCAGCTGGGTGCGCCAATCGTGTTCCGGGGCCGTAAGCGTACCTTAAACAAGCTCAGAAAAGTAGTGACCGACAGCAAGCCATCCGTGGAAGCCGACTACAAGCCATACAACGACCTGAGCGAGATCGCGACCATGAAGTCGGAGCTGGAGAAAGACGACATGGTGATTGTGATCTCAGCCAGAAAAAGCACCGTGTCCTACAACAGCACCCTCGACTACGTGCCGCGCGTGCTGTCAAGAAACTACAAGGACAACAGCTTTATCGTAATTTATCCAGAGCAGTACCCGGTGTACCAGAGTACCCCAGTCAAAAACGTTTCCTATGCCAGAAACACCAACGAGGAAGAAAACTTTTAACTACGAGCTCGACTTCAAGACGATAAACTTCAGGGAGAGCCCGGAGCTATACCGCATTGGCAAAGGCGAGCAGGGCGTGCTGCTGGTAGAGCCCTACAAGTCGGAGATACTGCCGCACTGGCGCTTTAAAACCCCGGAGATCGCACAGGAGTCGTCGGAAAAGTTATATGGCCTTTTTGAGGAGTACCTGGCAAAGCACGATTTTGTGGGGGCCGACATGGCCCGCAAGTTCCTGCAGATGGGCTATACCCGCAGTCGCCGGTATGCCAACCACAAATCAGGGAAGAAGTATGCCGGGCCCGTGCCAGACGACAAAAAGGGGCAGAGTGGGGCCCATGGCCGGGAACAATTGCCCAATGAGCCAGACCCGGTGAAGGCAAAATCGGCGGCTATCTTCAAGGAAAAATGGGACCAGGCAAAACAGAACAGGAAATATCAGCAAATGAGCCAGGAGTTCAGGGAGAAGTATGAGGCGGCCGAGGAGAAAATTTCTACAAAAAAAGATCAATCAATAGAATCGTAAACGCGTATCTTTGCACATATAAACCTTAAATTGAAATGATTAACAAAGACATCAGGTTAGGCAAGGGGCTTGGCAAAATCAAGTTTGGCCTGACAATGAAAGAAGTAGAAGAGTTAATAGGCGAGCCGGAAGAGGTAGAGGAGTCGGATGAGGAAGATGAGTTTGAGCACCAGGCCTGGAATTACTGGGAAGAAGGCTACTCGCTTTACTTCGACAAAGAAGACGACTACCGTCTGAGCTGCATCGAAACGGCCAACCGCGAAGTGCAGCTTTGGGGCGATCGTGTTTTTGAGATGAGCAAGGCGCAGGTCCTGCAACTCTTCACAGACAACGAGATTACAGGCCCGGAGGAAGAAGAGGCTGAAACCGGCGAAACGCGCATCTCTTTTGAGCGGGAGATGATTGACCTCTACTTCGACGAGGATCAACTGATTGCCATCAACTTCGGCGTGTTCATCAACGACAACCTGGAGGTAATCTGGCCTGAGAAATAATATATCCTGACAGCAATTGAAAAGCCCCGGCAGTAGCTACTGTCGGGGCTTTTCTGGTTTATGGGCTGGTAAGAGCAGAGACAAGAAAGGCCTGACCGAAGCCAGGCCTTTCCATAGGGTATAAAAAGGGGCTTATTTAAAGAAGAAATTCTTGATCTCCTGCTGAATAACCGGGTTGATGGCCACCGCCAGGATAATGGAGATAACCAGGCCAATGGTAACCGACAGGATGTCCTTGCCGATCAGGCTGAAGGTCTTGCCAAGTTTGCCGGGGCTGTCTTGCATCCGCAGGCGCATACCCAACTCGCGGCCAGCCAGGAGGCCCACAAATACCCAGGTAGTGCTCATCGGGATGTTGTTGAGCTCTTTGAAGTAGTATAAAATGATGGCGTATACCAGGTCAATGATCGTGGCGCTGCGCACATCGCGCACATCAGATTTCTCGTTGATGATGTGCTGGATTTTCTCGCCGCGCTTGTAAAACATAAAGCCAAGGCCCAGGAAGATGAAACCGGCAAAGGCGGCAAACTCTAATCCGTCCAGCTTACGGGGCAGGTATACCGCCACGTTGGCCAGATCCTGGGCAAGCCAGGTATGCCACAGAAAGCCGGTAATCACCCACTGCGCCACAATCCAGGAGCCGTGCGCCTCGCCCTTCACAAAGCGCTTGATGATTTTAGACAGCGCCAGGTATAGGATAATCGCGACCCCAAAGGCGGCCACATACCCCATCAGGCTTTTGCTCACCATCCCGATAATAGCCCCGGAACTGACAGTGAACACACTCAGCAGCATGAACGTGGTGGACACCGGGATTCGGAAACGCGTCAGGAGCAGCAGCACGATCGGGGCGGCCAACTGCAAGTACACAAAGCTGTCGATGTTCTGGTCGAAGCCCTTGGACGACAGGCGCTGGTACGTCACGTCGCCGTCGAACACATACCAGCTGTAAAAAACGGTGCCCAGAAAGATAGCGCCCATAAAGAGCCACTGCCAATACCATTTCTTGTCCTCGTTGGATACGATGAACGTGCCGATGGTCTGGATACTGTCGTTGGCGATGGCGGAGTAGCCCGCAAAGGCAAAGCCCACCCACATAGCCACACCGGCATACGGATACACCATACCCGCCAGGATAAGGGAGAAGGCGATGAAGTAGAGGAAGTTCTTCTCCTTTCGGATGTAGATGTCGAGCTGGCTATACCGGTCCCGGAATTTGTATGGCTTTACAGGGGCTAGGTGCTTCTTTCCCTTTTTAATTTTAGGCATTCGCGATAAAATTGGTGAGCATCATAAATCGGCGCAAGTTAGCTTAAAAACAAGAGAGGGAGGAAGTTTGGTGCATAAGAAATTCCCCTCATACCTACTCAAATGTGTTTTAGGGCCTTCCAGGGCTAAAAATCAACTTCTTTATAGTATACATCACGAAACGATACTTTGCCCATACCCCGAAAAAGTATAAGCCTGCTGTGGCAAAATCAAACACTAAAAACATATCTTTGCGCTATGGCAACACAAGAGAAAACCCCTGTAGAAAACGCACAGTTAAAAGATATTATCTCGCACGCGAAGGAGTATGGCTTCATTTTCCCGTCGAGCGAGATTTACGATGGCCTGCAAGCCGTGTACGATTACGGCCAGATGGGCGTGGAGCTGAAAAACAACATCAAGAGCCTGTGGTGGAAATGCATGACGCAGCTCAACCAGAACGTGGTTGGCCTCGACGCCTCCATTTTCATGCACCCGCATACCTGGAAAGCCTCTGGCCACGTGGACAGCTTCAACGACCCGATGATCGACAACAAAGACTCGAAGAAGCGCTACCGCGCCGACGTGCTGATCGAAGACAAAGCGGCCGAGTATGAGGCAGACGGCCATTTTGACAAAGCCAGGGACCTGCTGGTAGAGATGGGACGTTTGCTGGGTGCAGAGGAACTGGACGGCGTCCGGGAGCTGATTATCCGCGAAAATATTAAATGCCCAATCTCCGGTACTGCCAATTGGACCGAGGTACGCCAGTTTAACCTGATGTTCTCGACGCAGGTGGGCTCGGTGGCCGAAGAGTCGCAGACGATTTACCTGCGCCCGGAAACGGCTCAGGGTATATTTGTGAACTTCCTGAACGTGCAGAAAACAGGCCGCATGAAGATACCGTTCGGTATCGCCCAAATCGGAAAAGCCTTCCGCAACGAGATCGTGGCGCGCCAGTTCATCTTCCGGATGCGCGAGTTTGAGCAAATGGAGATGCAGTTCTTTGTGCGCCCCGGCACCGAAATGGAGTGGTATGAGCAGTGGAAGGAAACACGCAAGAAGTGGCACGAGGCGATGGGTATACCTGCCGCCAAGCTGCGCTTCCACGACCACGACAAGCTGGCCCACTACGCCAACGCCGCCGTGGACATTGAGTTCCAGTTCCCGTTTGGCTTCAAAGAGGTAGAGGGTATCCACTCCCGCACCGACTTCGACCTGACGCAGCACCAGGAGCTGAGCCGCAAGAAACTGCAGTACTTCGACAACGACCTGAACGAGGACGGAAAGCCATACGGCAACTACGTGCCTTACGTGATCGAGACATCGGCCGGCGCTGACCGCCTGTTCCTGATGACGCTGTGCAACGCATACCAGGAAGAGGAGATTACCGAAGGAGACAGCACCAAGTCGCGCACCTTCCTGAAGCTGCATCCCGCCCTGGCCCCGGTAAAAGCCGCTATCCTGCCGCTTACCAAGAAGGATGGCCTGCCTGAGAAAGCAACCCAGGTGTTTGATGCCCTGAAGTATGATTTCAACATGATCTATGAGGAGCGCGACAGCATTGGCAAGCGCTATACCCGCCAGGACCTGATCGGCACGCCGTTCTGCATCGCTGTAGACCACCAAACGCTGGAAGACGACACCGTTACGGTCCGGGACCGCGATAGCCGTGAGCAGGTGCGTATGCCCATCAGTGAGTTGCGCAGCTACATCGACAAAGCCGTGAACTTCAGAAGCATTTTCGAGAAGCTGGCTTAGTTTTATCAGGGTTTCAGACAAAGAAAGAACGTGATTTCAGGCAGAGGCAGTGTGGTTATACCATGCTGCCTCTGCTTTTATACACCAAGCGGATTTGTATGCAAGTAGCTGCTGTATAAAAAATGTGTTAACATATATGAGCATGGCTTATTAAATATCGATATAATTCCTACGATGATTAACATATCAACAAAGAATAGTTATTAGGATTTATACATGCCTTGGTAATTATATATAGATTTTTAGTAGCTTATGGCAATCAATACATTAACAGAACACAGGGTATGAGATGGATATGGTGCTTGATCATGGTGCTTGCCTTTGGGCAGGCGCAGGCGCAGAAGCAGGCGAAGGAACAGCCTGTTGAGAAGGAGAGAGTAGGGGCCCCTGTTGTGCTGCACCGCGATACGCTTTTTTATATCTATAGCCCGGTAGGCTCTTTCAGCCAGCAGGAGCGAGCCGATGCCATCAACAAGCGGGTGCTGCAACTGGCGGAAGAGCGCTTTCTGCAGCCAGACTCCATCCAGGTCGTAGAAAACGTGCTGTCTGCGGATGTGGTGTATATGGATCGTGTGCTGATGAGCATCACAGAGGAGGATGCCAAAGCGGCCGATCGGCCCCGCCTCGAGCTGGCCTCGCTCTATGCCGCCAAAATCAAGGAAAGCACCGCACGGTCGGCGGAGCAGTATAGCCTGCGCAGCATCCTGATTGAAATTGGCATGGCGATACTCGTGCTGTTGGTGTTCTTTTTCCTGATCAAGTACATCAACAAATTCTTCCAATACATCTTCGGGAAAATAGAGGAGCAGCAAGGCACGCGGCTGAAGGGCCTGCGGGTGAAAGACTACGAGATGCTGACGCCCGAGCGTGAGGTAGCCGTCGTCCTGACGGTGGCCAAGTTCGTTCGCCTGATCACGCTGTTTGTGATGGTGTATATCCTGCTGCCCATCCTGTTCAGCATCTTCCCCTGGACGGAGGGATATGCTGACACGCTGCTGCAGTACATCATCGACCCGCTTCGCAACATCGGTGTCAGCCTCATCAACTATATCCCGAATCTGCTCACCATACTCGTGATCGTGACGGTGACGCATTATGTGGTGAAGTTCCTGCACTTCCTGGCTGGCGAGGTAGAGACCGGGAAGCTGGAGATTTCGGGCTTTTACCGCGATTGGGCCAAGCCGACCTACAACATTATTCGGTTTCTGCTGTATGCCTTCATGTTTGTGGTGGTGTTCCCATACCTGCCGGGCTCCGATTCACCCATATTTCAGGGCGTGTCGGTGTTTATCGGTATCCTTTTCTCGCTGGGTTCCTCATCGGCCATAGCCAACATGGTAGCTGGTTTGGTACTCACGTATATGCGTTCGTTTAAATTGGGCGACAGAATCAAGATAGGGGATATTTCCGGGGATGTGATCGAGAAGACGCTGCTCGTCACGCGGGTGCGCACCACCAAAAACGAGGACATCACCATCCCGAACGCCATGATCCTGAGCAGCCATACCACCAATTATACCGCCTGCAGCGAGCAAAGCGACAAAGGGCTGATTCTGCACACCACCGTGACGATAGGGTATGACGTGCCGTGGCCCAAGGTGCAGCAAGCCCTGATCGCCGCCGCGCTGGCCACGCCTAACGTGGAAAAAACACCGCAGCCCTTTGTGCTCCAAACCAGCCTCGACGATTTTTATGTGAGCTACCAGCTGAACGCCTATACCTTTGCCACCAGCAAAATGGCCATGACGTACTCCACCATCCACCAGAACATCCAGGACAAGTTTAACGAGGCGGGCATCGAGATCCTGTCGCCGCATTACCGTGCCCAGCGCGACGGCAATATGGTTACCATCCCGGAGCAATACTTGCCAGCCGACTACCAGGCACCGAGTTTCCGGGTAGAGCAACAGCAGGTGAAACCTGAAATGGCTTCCCAAAAGCTGTAGGCGCATCGGTATACCCGGGTAAAGCAGGAGTTTCAAATTTATACATACCTACATGCCGACACTTATTATCAGCAGACCGTCCGAATGGAACAGCAGGTTTCGTAACTATGAGATTTTCCTGAATGGCGACAAACTGGGTGACGTTGCCAATGGAAAGGCAAAGGAGTTCGAAGTTCCTGTCGGAACACATACCGTAACTGCCACCATTGACTGGTGCGGTAGCCAGGAGCATCAGATAGCGGTAACAGCAAATGAGGCAAGAGAAATTAAGGTAAGTGGCTTTGCGCCAGGGAAGTGGTTAGTTCCATTTAACCTAGCCATGCTGCTCGTATACTTTATCCTAAATCTGGCTTTTAATGTAGAGGTGATGTTCCTTTTACTTTTGGTGCTTCCTATGTTCCTGTATCAAGCCTATTTCATGACTTTTGGCCGTAATAAGTTTCTGCGGTTGGCAGTGGTTCAGTAGAACAATCCCAATACAAAAAGCAGCCTTCCAGTATAGCGCTTTGCTATGCCAGAAGGCTTTTTTTGGCTGTGCCTACTTTTACAGCTGCTCTTTCAAATTATAACCTGCCACCAGAATTTCCTGATTTCCATACCATTTCCCTCCCTATTCCGAACCATGGTGCACCCAACAGCATTGCTAAATGTAGCCTGTTGGCAATAGCTTTAGCTGCAGCTTTTCATTTTAAGATGAAATTTGGCAAGTCAAATAAGTAATTTTTCTTTATAGTTTAATACTTATGTTAAGTATGGGAAAGTGAGTTGTCTGTCTTTTCTTGGATTAGAATTTAAAAATAAGTTTGATCCAGCTTAAAAATTAGGCACACTGCCATAATAAAAAAGGGAAGGAAGGCTTTGTTTTTTGCATCACTGCTGCTAATTTATACATGAGAAAAGGACAGTATTCACCTTCCGGGGCAAGGCCAAATATGTGGATATGTAAGCCCTTAAATATACGGACATATCTGTGGATAAATATCTAAACAGGTGACAAACAGATATGTGTACTGTGTACAACTGCATAGTTATACACACTGTATAAAAATGAGTTTGCCGTTTGTTTCACAAAAAAGAGAGCTGACGCGTGAGGATGCTAGGCAGAACACGTATATAATTCCGAACCAAAAAGCCTGAAACCATGAGCAAACAAAAAGAAGAGAAAGACGACAGCCTGAAAGAAAATAACCCATGCTGGAAAGGGTATGAACCGATCGGAATGAAAAAGAAAAACGGAAAAGAAGTGCCGAATTGCGTGCCCAAAAACAACACACCAAAATCCGGCACTTCTGAAAAGAAGAGTTAAGCCGCTGCACAGGATACTATTGCCAGCCTCAGTTTTGCTGAGGCTTTTTTTGTGCTTCGTACGGAGACTTCTCAAGCATGGCTTAGGGCCACGTGCCATGATTGTTAGCCGCAGAAATAAGCAAAATTGCCTACCTTTGCCGAATTGTAGCTGACCATGTGGAATAGGATTGCCATTTTTATCATCAAAAACAGGCTGAGACTCATCTTGCTCTTGGCCGTGCTCACTTCGTTTATGGCCTATCAGGCCAAAGACGTGGAGATGTCGTATGATTTCGCCAACGTGGTGAGCCTGGACGACCCGGACATGATGTACTTCACCCGCTTTAAGGAGACCTTTGGCGAGGATGGCAATGTGCTGGTGGTGGGTATGCAGGATAAAAGTATCTACCAGCTCGAGAACTTCCGGGCGCTGGATGAACTGACCAAGGAATTGAAGACGGTGGAAGGCGTAAAAGCCGTCATCGCGCTGCCAAACCTGGTGCAGGTCGTAAAAGACACTGCCGCCCGCAAATTCATCACACGAAATATATTCCAGCCTTTTCCAAAGTCGCAGCCGCAACTGGATAGCCTGGTGCAGGTAGTGAAGGAGCAGGGCTTTTACGATGGCCAGATCATCAACAACAAAACCGGCGCGACGCTGCTGGCGGTCACCATGGACGCGGCTTATCTCAACTCAGCCCGCCGCATCGGTGTGATGGACGACATCCTGGCACATACCGAGGCCTTTTCGAAATCAACCAAAATCAAGCTGCATTACGCCGGACTGCCGTTCGTGCGCTCCGTCATGACCACAAAGGTGGCGGCGGAGATGAAGCTGTTCCTGGTGCTGGCGCTGCTGGTAACGGCCGTTTCATTATTCCTTTTCTTCCGCTCTTTCTACGCCGTGCTTATACCCATCGTGGTCATCAGTGTAGTCGTGATCTGGGTGATGGGCACGATCTCGCTGCTGGGCTTTAAAATCTCACTCCTGACCGGGCTTATACCTTCCATCATCGTGGTGATCGGTATACCCAACTCCACCTACCTGCTGGCGCGCTACCACCTCGATTACCGTCGGCACGGCAACAAAATACTGGCGCTATCCCGCGTTATCAGCAAAATAGGGCTGGTGAACCTGGTCAACAATACGACCACGGCTATCGGTTTTATCGTGTTCACGTTTACGCACATCGCCATTCTGTATGAGTTTGGAGTAGTGGCGGCCATCAACATCTTCGTCACCTTCCTGATCAGCATGATCCTGGTGCCGGCCATTTTCTCCTACCTGCCGCCGCCCACCGAGCGGCAGCTGCGCCATCTCGATGCCAAGCCCTTGAACAAGCTGCTGGAGTTCTTCGATTACGTGGTGCACCACAAACGCCACATCGTGTACTTTTTCCTGACGCTGGTGCTGGCCTTGTCGTTCTGGGGTATCTACAAAGTGAAGACGATCTCCTACATGGTGGATGACCTGCCCGAGGAAAGCAGCGTGAACGCCGACCTGGCCTTTTTTGAGCAGCACTTCAACGGGGTGATGCCGCTGGAGGTAATCGTGGATACAGGTATAAAGCAGGGCGTGATGCGCCTGCCAAACCTGCGCAAGCTGGCAGAGCTGGAGGATTTCCTGCGCACGCAGCCCATATTATCTGCCCCGATTTCGGTGGTGGGATTGGTAAAGACAGCCACGCAGGCATTTTACGAGGGAGACCCGAACTCCTACCGCCTGCCCGACAATACTGAGCGAAACTTCATCTTCAGCTACCTGGCCAAGCAGGACGAGGGCGTGAGCCAGCGCCTGCTGCGCTCCTTCGTGGACAGCACCGGGCAGCGCGCGCGCATCTCGCTTAAAGTGGCCGATGTGGGCTCCCGGGAACTGGATACGCTGCTCCTGAAGAAAATAAAGCCACAATTGGCCGAGATATATGGCGGGGAGGGCGTGCGGATAGAGGAAGTGGGCAACAGCATGAAGTTCATTCGCGACGACACCGGCAGCGAAACCTCCGTGAGCCTGACCGGAACCACGCTGCTGTTCATCAAAGGCAACCAGTACCTGATCGACAACCTGCGCTCCAGCCTGCTTTTAGCGTTTGTGTTGGTAACGATCACCATCGCTTTGTTGTTTAAGTCTATCCGGGTGGTGGTCATCTCGCTGATTCCGAACATGATCCCGCTGCTGATCGCGGGTGGGTTGATGGGCTTTTTCAACATTCCGCTGAAGCCAAGCACCGCGCTTATCTTCAGTATCGCGCTGGGCATCGCCATCGACGACTCGATTCACTTCCTGGCCAAGTACCGGCACGAGTTGCTGCACAACGGCTTTAACGTAAGCCGGGCCATCACGAGCAGTTTAGAAGAGGCGGGCACCAGTATGATTTATACCTCCATCATCCTGTTTTTCGGGTTTGTGATCTTCGCTTTCTCCGAATTTGGCGGCACAAAGGCGCTGGGCGTGCTGATGTCGGTGAGTTTATTGATTGCCTTATTTACAAACCTGATTATCTTGCCTACCTTGCTAATGAGTTTCGACAGCGGCAAGTATGAGCGGGACCCATACGCCCTGATCGAGCAGATCGACGAGGCATATTTTGAAGAAGACGATGAGGAGCTGGATTTAGCGCAGCTCAGACTTAAATTAGATCAAGAAGAACCTGAAAATGGTAAAGTACAACGAGTATAAAAACCTGAACTACGCCAAAGTAGGCGAGGAAGTACTGGAGTTCTGGAAGCAGAACAACATCTTTGAGAAATCGGTGTCGACGCGCAATGGCCATGAGAACTTCGTGTTCTACGAAGGACCGCCGTCTGCCAACGGAAAGCCGGGTATCCATCACGTGATGGCCCGCGCCGTGAAGGATATTTTCTGCCGCTACAAGACCCTGAAAGGCTACCAGGTAAACCGCAAAGGCGGCTGGGACACCCACGGTTTGCCCATCGAGCTGCAGGTAGAGAAAGAGCTCGGCATCACGAAAGAGGATATCGGCAAGACCATCTCGGTGGAGGAGTATAACCAGCGCTGCCGCGAAACGGTGATGCGTTTCAAGCACCAGTGGGACGACCTGACCGAGAAAATGGGCTACTGGGTAGACCTGGACAACCCCTACATCACCTTCGAGAACGAGTACATCGAGTCTTGCTGGGCTCTGTTGAAGCGCCTCTACGACAAAGGCTTTTTGTACAAGGGTTATACCATCCAGCCATACTCTCCGGGAGCGGGCACGGGTTTGAGCTCGCACGAGCTGAACCAGCCGGGCTGCTATCAGATGGTGAAGGACACAACCATTGTGGCGCAGTTCGAGGTGAAGAAAATCACCCGCAACATGTTCCTCTTCGAGAACGAGGAGGAGAAGGTATACTTCCTGGCCTGGACGACAACCCCCTGGACGCTCCCTGCCAACACCGCGCTGGCCGTGGGCAAGGGCATCAAGTATGTGAAGGTGAAATCCTTCAACCCGTATACCTTCGAGCCGATCTCGGTAATCGTGGGCAAGGACCTGGTGAGCCGCTACTTCAATCCGAAGGCTGCTGACCTGGCGCTGGCCGATTACAAGCCGGGCGACAAGCTGATCCCATTCAAAGTGATGGAGGAATTCAGAGGCAGCGACCTGGCAGGCGTGGAGTATCACCAACTGATGCCCTACGTGCAGCCGGACAAACCAGCTTTCCGCGTGATCGTGGGCGATTTCGTGACGACAGAGGACGGTACAGGTATCGTGCACATCTCACCGACCTTCGGTGCCGATGACTTTAAAGTAGCCGCGCAAAACGACATTCCGGCCCTGATGGTGACCGACGAGAACGGCAAGCAGGTTCCAATCGTGGACAAGCAGGGCCGTTTTGTGAGCGACATCACAGACTTTGCCGGCATGTACGTGAAGAACTATACCGGCGAGGACGAGTCGGCCCCGGATTACAAGCCGACGGACGTGAAGATCGCCATCAAGCTGAAAGAAGAGAACAAAGCCTTTAAGGTAGAGAAATACGAGCACACCTACCCGCACTGCTGGCGCACGGACAAGCCCGTTTTATACTACCCGCTGGATAGCTGGTTCATCAAAACCACGGCCGTAAAAGACAGGCTGATCGAGCTGAACAAGACCATCAACTGGAAGCCCGAGTCTACCGGCACGGGCCGTTTCGGTAACTGGCTGGAGAACCTCGTGGACTGGAACCTGTCACGCTCGCGCTACTGGGGAACACCGCTGCCTATCTGGCGCACCGAGGACGGCGACGAGGAAATCTGCATCGGCTCCATCGCGCAACTGACCGAGGAGATCGACAAAGCGGTGGAAGCAGGCCTGATGGACGCCGCGGTGGAGGTGAAAGACCTGCACCGCCCGTATGTGGATAACATTATACTGGAAAGCCCCTCAGGCAAGCCAATGCGCAGAGAGTTAGACCTGATCGACGTATGGTTCGACTCAGGCGCTATGCCTTATGCACAGTGGCATTACCCGTTGGAGAACAAGAAAAAGTTCGAGGCAAACTTCCCGGCCGACTACATCGCGGAGGGAGTGGACCAGACACGCGGCTGGTTCTTTACGCTGCACGCCCTGGCTGTGATGCTGGAGGACAGCGTGGCCTACAAAAACGTGATCGCCAACGGACTGGTGCTCGACAAGAACGGCAACAAGATGAGCAAGCGCCTCGGCAACGCCATTGACCCGTTCGAGATGATCAACCAGTATGGCCCGGATGCAGTGCGCTGGTATATGATCGCGAACGCGCCGCCCTGGGACAACCTGAAGTTTAATCCGGAGGGCGTGGTGGAGACGCAGCGCCGTTTCTTCGGCACGCTGCAGAACACCTACTCTTTCTTCGCGCTTTACGCCAACCTCGACAAGTTTACCTATGCCGAGGCTGATGTGCCGCTGGAGAGAAGAACAGAAAGCGACCGCTGGATCATCTCGAAGCTAAACACGCTGGTGCAGGAGGTTGACGGCTACCTGGCCGATTACGACCCGACCAAAGCGGCCCGCGCCATCCAGGATTTTGTGGTGGACGACATGAGCAACTGGTATGTGCGCCTGAACCGCAAACGTTTCTGGAAAGGCGAGTACAACGAAGACAAGACGGCCGCTTACCAGACACTTTATACCTGCCTGGAAACTATCGCCAAGCTGATCTCGCCGATCGCGCCGTTCTACGCCGAGCAACTGTTCCGCGACCTGAACGGTGTGAGCAACAAGAACAAAGTAGAGTCTGTGCATCTGGCTAACTTCCCGAAAGTGGCGGATGGCGCGATTGACAAGGACCTGGAAGAACGCATGCAACTGGCACAAACCGTATCATCGCTGGTGCACTCGCTGCGCAAGAAGGAGATGATCAAAGTGCGCCAGCCGCTGCAGCGCATCCTGATCCCGGTGCTGAACGAGCACACCAAACAGCAGATACAGGCCGTGGAAGACCTGATCATGAGCGAGGTGAACGTGAAGGCCGTGGAGTATATCGACGACACCTCCGATATCCTGGTGAAGAAAATCAAGCCGAACTTTAAGAAGCTGGGCCAGGTATTCGGACCGAAGATGAAGCTGGTGGCCGCCGCTGTGCAGCAGATGGACCAGAACGACATTGCGCACCTCGAGCGCGAAGGAGGCTTTGAGATCATGCTGACAGACGACGAAACCGCTGTGCTGACACCGGACGACGTGGAAATCTCCTCGGAGGACATCCCGGGCTGGCTGGTGGCCAGCGAAGGCAAACTGACCGTGGCGCTGGATATCACCCTGACAGACGCGCTGAAGCAGGAGGGCATTGCCCGCGATCTGGTCAACCGCATCCAGAACCTCCGCAAGGACAGCAACCTGGAAGTGCAGGACAAAATCAACATCACGCTGCAGCGCGGGGAGGCCGAGGTGAACGCCGCCGTAGAAAACTACAGTGCCTATATCTGTGCCGAAACGCAGGCCCAAAAGCTGGACGTGGTAGATGAGTTGCCGGACGCGACCTTGCTGGATATCGACGAGTATAAAGTGTTCATTCGCATACAGACAGTGGAGAGCACTGTTTTCTAAATCAGAAAGCACCGGGAACATCCTTTCCGGTGCTTTTATACTTTCACGGGTGTCCCGCAGCTGCGCACGGTTTTGTAAGGCCGCTGTTTAAAAATCATATATGAAATATTGGAAATATTACCTCACCGCGTTTGCCGTTATCCTAGTGGACCAGGCTGTGAAGCTAATCGTGCACTACAACATGGAAATGGGGCTGCCCGGCGAAATACAGTTGGTCGGTGACTGGCTGAAACTGCATTATACCCTCAACCCAGGTATGGCTTTTGGCGTGGAGCTCGGCTCTGATTACGGCAAGCTTATCCTGACCCTCTTCCGTTTGGTGGCCATGTTCGGTATTGGTTACTACTTATACTACCTCGTGAAGCACCGCGCCCCCAAAGGCCTCATCTGGTGCATTGCCCTGATCCTGGGCGGAGCCATCGGAAACCTGATCGACAGCACCTTCTACGGCGTCTGGTTCGACAATGCCCCGTATGGCGCAACCACACCCTGGTTCCATGGCCAGGTGATCGATATGTTTTATGTGGATATATGGGAAGGCATCATCCCGAACTGGGTACCGATTATGGGCGGCCGCCCCATGTCTCTGTGGCCCATCTTCAACGTGGCCGACTCTGCCATCTTTGTAGGCGTACTGCTGATCCTGTTCAACCAGAAACGCTTCTTCGGGGAGCATGACGGCGCGCACGTAGCCCATACCAGCATGCTGGAACAGGAGAAAGGGATATAAACAAAACCTACTTAAACAGGGGCTCACTCAATCAAATAAGACCTCACAGTGTTTGCAAAACCTGTGAGTGTCTGGTGAGTAAAAGCGATAAACCGGCGAGACGCTCAACACCAGCAAGACACTCACAGGTCTTCCAGACACTGTGAGGTCGGTTTGGCGTTAGCTATAGAACTGCTCGCTTCTTCAACTCCTCCCGCAATGCCTCGGGCGTGGTGAAGTGGATAGACGCGATGCCCAGTTGCTCGGCCGCTTTGACATTGCGCAGGTTGTCGTCGATAAACAACGCCTCCGAAGGGTGTACCTCATACCGCTTCAGCAGGGTATGGTAAAAGCTGTCGAATGGCTTACGGTCTTTCTCCGCACCAGACACTACCGTGCCATCAAACCAACCCAGAAACTCGAACCGCTCCTGCGCAATCGGAAACGTTTCCGCCGACCAGTTGGTGAGGGCATACAGGTTATACCTGCCGCTTTCCTTCAGCTCCCTGAAGATCTCCACCGTGCCCTCAATGGCGCCACCCAGCATCTCGTCCCAACGGCCATAAAACGCGCGGATATGCTCCTCGTGCTCGGGGTGCTTTTCCACCAGGTAGGTTGTCGCCTCGTGCAGGGGCCGTCCCGCATCCTGCTCCTCGTTCCAGTCGGGGGTGCAAATATTCTCCAGGAAGTGCAGCATCTCGGCCTCTTCCTTAAACAAATTACGGTATAGGTAGTGCGGGTTCCAGTCGATGAGCACGGCACCCAGGTCGAAGATGATGGTTTTGGTCATAGTTCGATGTAACAGATGGTGAAACATAAATTTAACGACTTGAGATTAGCTTAACAAATTCTGAGGGAAGCCTTTAAATGCCTGGTTGCCAACATAGTTTTTCAGGGATAAAGGTATAGATGCCGTTGTTTCCTTGAACAATCAGCACCAAAAGATTCACTATCATCTAAAAACCCTTATTTTTACTCAGAGCATAAACCTAGATCATCCTTGGCTACTTCAAAACCCATTCTTCAGGTCAGCGATTTAAAGACCGTCTTCTCGACGCACCGCGGCACCACCACAGCCGTGGACAGGGTTTCGTTTGAGGTATACCCGGGCGAGACGGTGGCCATTGTGGGAGAGTCGGGCTCTGGCAAGTCGGTCACGGCGCTGTCGCTGATGCGGCTGATTAACACCCCGCCTGGGAAGATAGCGGGAGGCGAGGCGCTGTTTCAGTCAGGAAAACTGGGGCAGGTAGACCTGTTGCAATTACCCGAAAAGCAGATGCGGCGGCTGCGCGGCAACGAGATCAGTATGATTTTCCAGGAGCCCATGTCGTCGCTGAACCCGGTGTATACCTGTGGAAAACAAGTGGCCGAAGTATTGCTGCTCCATACCAGTTTATCCAAAAAAGAGGCTAAAAAGCGCACGATACAGCTTTTTGAGAAGGCAAGGTTGCCACGGCCAGAGAAAATATACGACGCTTATCCACACGAGATCTCAGGGGGCCAGAAGCAGCGCGTGATGATCGCGATGGCGATGGCCTGCGAGCCCAGCATCCTGATTGCTGACGAGCCCACCACCGCCCTGGACGTGACGGTGCAGGCGCGGATGCTGCAACTGATAGACGAGCTGCGCGTGAAGGAGAACACAGCCGTCCTGTTCATCACCCACGATCTGGGGGTAGTGGCCGAGATCGCAGACCGCATCCTGGTGATGTATAAAGGCAAGCTGGTGGAGCAGGGCCCGGTGCTGGACATCTTCACGAATCCGCAGCACCCTTATACCAAAGGCCTGCTGGCCTGCCGCCCGAAGCTGTCGGCCAAGGCGCAATCCGTGTTGCCCACCGTATCAGATTTTATGGAGGAGGATGCAGCCGGTAACATCATCGAAAGGAAAAAGAGCCTGTACGAGCCGTCGCTGGCAGAGGTGGTGAACGGCTATATAGGCACCGTGGAGGCGCTGAAGCAGCAGAGGGAAAATGCCCAAAGCCCGCCGCTGCTGCAGGTAACAGACCTGAAGGTATACTTCCCGATCCGGAAGGGCTTCTTCGGGCGGACCACCGAGTATGTGAAGGCCGTAGACGGCGTGAGCTTTAGCGTGCAGCCCGGCGAAACCATCGGCTTGGTGGGCGAGTCGGGGTGTGGCAAAACCACCCTGGGCCGTGCGTTGCTGCGCCTGGTAGAACCCACGGAAGGCAGCATCCTGTTTGAAGGCCGCGATATCGCCCAACTGAGCGCATCAGCGCTGCGCAAAAGCCGCCGTAACTTCCAAATGATTTTCCAGGATCCGTATGCTTCCCTGAACCCGATGCATACCGTAGGCGATGCTATCATGGAGCCCATGCAGGTGCATAACCTGCATGCCAGCAACAAAGAGCGTCGTATAAAAGTAATGGAACTGCTTGAAAAGGTGCGACTTCTGCCGGAGCACTTCCAGCGTTATCCACATGAGTTCTCGGGTGGGCAGCGGCAGCGTATCAGTATTGCGCGTGCGCTGGCGCTACAGCCAAAATGCATCATTTGCGATGAGTCGGTGTCGGCGCTCGATGTGTCGGTGCAGGCGCAGGTACTGAACCTGCTGAACCAACTGAAGCAGGAGTTTCAGATGACGTATATCTTCATCACCCACGACCTATCGGTGGCCAAGTACATGTCGGACCGCATCCTGGTGATGAGCAAAGGCCAGATCGTGGAAAGCGGCACGCCGGAGCAGCTCTTCCAAAACCCGCAGCAGGCGTATACCCGCGCGCTGTTGCAGGCTATCCCGACAGGCGAGCCGGAGGATATTCTGGAGGCACAGCAACGCCGCGAGGCCATGAAGGCGGGGCTGCAGTTATAGCGCCGCAAAACATTGCGGCGCAAGCATACACACAACCAGGAAAATCCTCAGTATTTCGGCTTTACCCCACCAACTGCGCAATGAGTTCCTGCTTCTTCTCTTCGCTCTGCCTTGCCTCCTGCAGCACGGGCTTCATCTCTTCGACACGCGCTAAGTTTATTTTCAGGAGTAGCACCAGGTTCAGTGAGTGATTTTCAGGAAGCTCAAGCTGGTCCAGCATTTTTATGTATAGGCTGGCCATGTATAAATCGCCTGTTTCATAGAAGTAATCGGCCATTAAGGAGTTAAATGCGGTCAGTTCTGTGATATGGAAGGTATTGCGGTGGGGGTACACCCCTTTCAGCTGGTATTGGTTATTAAACACAGCCAGAACTTCCTCTGCCTTTCCCTGGTCCAGCAGCATTTCAGCATACATGATTTTGCCGAACAGATACTCCGGGAACTGCTCGTGCAGGTGCCGGATTGATTTCTCGGTTTCTTCGTCCTCGCCCAGCTGGCGGCAGGTCATGGCCATGTAATTCCAGAAAATCGGGTTTTGGGGCCATCTGGCTATATCCTTTTTTAGCCTCTCTTTTGTTTGTTTCAAAAGCGGGTCCGGAGGGCCAGTTGATTTTATAATGTTAGTGAGAACATCTGGGGCAGGAGGTGTTGCTGCTTTTATTGTTCCAATAATGTCAGCCGCTTCGTTCAGCTCCTCGGCCGAATAATCGTTTGGCAAAGCGTCATACGTGATTTTCATGTCTACGCGCGCTGTCTCCGAAGTCAGCAACTCCACCGCCTTGGTGGGTGCAGCCACTATTTTATCATACATAAAGAGAGCCGCTTCCGGAAAATCAATAAGCTCTTCCGGCTCTGTTTCATCTATAAATTCGTCCCAGTCGTCTTCCTTCCAGTCCTCCGGGAAAGCGAAATAGTCGTCTCCTTCATCCTCGAAATCATCCTCAAACATGTCTCCTAAGCGCCCGTCCACCACATTGTAGTTACCCGGCCCGGCATACTTCTCCAACTGGCGCAGGAAATAATCGGCTCTGGGGTCGCCGGCGGGGTTTATGAGTAAGGCAGGCTTCCCGTTGCGGCCAAACTCGAGTTCAATCAGCGCAATGTCATCGGTATCTTCTTCCAGTATCATTTGCGTCAGCCTGAAATCAGGGTCTGGCTCAATACCGTACTCCTGTGCATAGGCCACAGCGCCATAGATGATGTTGTGGGCCAGCTCATACGGAATCTCTTCTGGATTCGGCAATGCGCCTGCAATACGGTCGTTAAAATCATTCTCCGGCATGTTGAAGAGATAAAAAGTGCTTTTAACCCCTGTACAGAAGGTATCAACGAGGTAGATGCCCGCAGAAATATGCCCGTTGACATGCTTCCTCAAAACAAAGATATCGGCCATGCCGTCTTCTTCCCATCCCTCGTTGACAAGGCATTTGTAAAGGGGCAGGCTTCGGGCGCGGCCGCTCTGGATGTATTTTTTATCGCTTATTGCTGCAGGCGCAGCCTTGCTTTTTGCTGGTACAGCCTTCTTCTTTTTCTTTGCCATAGGAGTAAAGGACTTAGCGGTAAAACAATCATATTACATTTCACTCTACGGTTGGTCGGGGGCAAAAGCACGAAGAATTTTCTGATTCTGGCTTCATTTTTTCGGATACTCCCAACGGACGCGCCGGATGAGGCTGCTTATTTGTCGCAGATAGCTCATATATTAATTTTTATATATAAATTCAACCTAAATAAGCACTGGCAAGGCAGCCATACGCCCACATCCGGCGTATAGTAAACAAACTATTTAAGCTTAAGCTTGTAGTAGATGTGGGCACTACGCTAGTGGCCAGCAAGATGCATTAACGAGATACATGAGAAGTAAAAAAAGTAACAGAAGCGGCGACGAGAGTAACAGCCGCGACGATCGCAACAGCTCCAGAGGACGGGGCGAATCATCAAAAGGAAAAAGCTCATCAAGAGGGAAATCATCTTCTAAGCGCGGCGGAGGCTCCTCTGACCGCAATAGAGCCCCTAAATCAGCCAAAGCGCTGGTGCTGGAGGTATTCTCCAACAGCCCCGATACCGTATTTACCGAGCGCACCTTATGCCGCCGCCTGGGGGTAGTAGACCAGAAAGGCCGTGACCAGGTAAAGAGCATGCTGTCCGATTTAGTAAAAGAGAATAAGTTATTGCCAACCGACGGCGACAAGTACATGATGAACCTGAAAGTGGACATCATTACGGGCCGCGTGGACCTGGCCAACAGCAAATACGCCTACGTGGTGTCGGAAGGGCGCGAGGATGACGTGCGCGTGTTCCGGGAAAAGCTGAAATACGCCATGGACGGCGACACCGTGAAGGTGGAGGTGTCGCCAACGGTGCGCGGTGGCCGCCAGGAGGGTGTCGTGATCGAGGTATTGGAGCGCTCCCGCACCGAGCTTGTCGGCATCATGCAGCTGTCGAAGAACTTCGGCTTCGTGGTGCCCGATTTCAAGAAACTGTACTTTGACGTGTTTGTGGGCGAGCGCGGCCTGAACGGTGCGCAGTCTGGCGACAAGGTGCTGGTGAAGATAGTGGAGTGGCCTGACAAGCCCGACAAAAACCCGACGGGCGAGGTCATTCGCGTGTTCGGACCGGCAGGCGAGAACGAGGCGGAGATCCACTCCATCATGGCTGAGTTCGGTTTGCCGTTTGAGTTTAACGAGACGGTGGAGGAAGAGGCAGAAACCATCTCCGACAAAATAACGGAGGCTGAGATTGCCAAGCGCCGCGATTTCCGGGGCATAACCACCTTCACCATTGACCCTGCCGATGCCAAGGACTTTGACGATGCGCTGTCTATCCAGAAACTGGAGAACGGCCGTTACGAGATAGGCGTGCACATTGCCGACGTAACGCACTACGTGGTGCCCAAGAGTATCCTGGAGAAAGAGGCTTTCCACAGAGCCACATCGGTATACCTCGTGGACAGGACCATTCCGATGTTGCCGGAGCGCCTTTCTAACGGGCTTTGCTCGCTTAGGCCAAATGAAGAAAAGCTGACGTTCTCGGTGGTGTTTGAGCTGGACGAGCACGGCAAGCTGTATGATACCTGGTATGGCCGCACCGTGATTTACTCAGACCGCCGCTTCGCTTACGAGGAGGCGCAGGAGCGCATCGAGACCGGCGAGGGCGACTTTGCCGAGGAAATCAACATCATGAACAGCATCGCCAAAAAACTGAAGGACAAGCGCTTTAAAAACGGGGCCATCAGCTTCGAGACAACTGAGGTGAAGTTTAACCTCGACGAGAACGGGCGGCCGCTTTCGGTGTATGTGAAAGAGCGCAAAGATGCCCACAAGCTGATTGAGGAATACATGCTGCTGGCCAACAAAAAGGTGGCGGAGTATGTGTATAACCTGGGCAAAGGCAAACGCCGCCCTACCATGGTATACCGTACGCACGGCAACCCGGACCCGGACAAACTGACCACCTTCTCGCTATTTGCCCGCAAGTTTGGGTATAACGTGGATCCTGATGGCGACATCTCGGAAGAGCTGAACAACCTGACGGAGGAAATTGAAGGAAAGCCGGAGCAGAGCGTGCTGCAGAACCTGGCCATCCGCACGATGGCCAAGGCAAAATACAGCACCGAGCCCGAGGGCCACTTCGGTCTGGCCTTCGACCATTACTCGCACTTCACCTCGCCCATCCGCCGCTACCCCGATATGATGGCGCACCGCCTGCTGCAGCATTACCTCGACGGGGGAAACTCCGAAGACAAGGAAGCCTACGAAGAGCGTTGCCGCCACTCCTCCGAGATGGAGAAACGCGCCGCCGACGCCGAGCGCGCCTCGATCAAGTACAAGCAGGTGGAGTTCATGAAAGACACCATCGGAAACCAGTACAAAGGCATTGTGTCTGGCGTTACGGAATGGGGTATATTTGTGGAGATCGAAGAGAACAAGTGCGAGGGCATGGTGCGTCTGTCGGACCTGAACGACGACTATTATGAGCTGGACGCGAGCAACTACCGCATCATCGGCCGCCAGAACAAGCGCATTATCTCGTTTGGCGATGAGGTGCTGGTAGAAGTTAAGAGCGCCAACCTGGCCGACCGCACCATTGACCTGGAGCTAGTTCAAACCCTGAAAAACCATTAAGCATCCTGTGGATATCAGTACCCTTTCCGAGAAGATAAGCCATACCTTATCCACGCTTCGCTACGGCGAGCACCCCGTGGAGCTATATGAGCCGATCCGGTATATCATGGCGCTCGGTGGCAAGCGTATCCGGCCCATGCTGGTGCTTTTAGCTGCCAAAATGTATGCTGAGGATGTGGACAAGGCCCTATTGCCGGCAGCGGCAGTAGAGGTTTTCCACAACTTCACGCTCATGCACGACGACATCATGGACAAGGCCCCGCTGCGCCGTGGCGAGCAAACCGTGCACGAGAAGTGGGATGCCAACACTGCCATTCTCTCCGGCGACGTGATGCTGGTGCGCGCCTACCAACTGCTGCTGGGCGTGGAGCAAAGCCAGCTGGCCCGGGTGCTGGAGCTGTTCAGCGAGACGGCTGCGCAGGTATGCGAGGGCCAGCAGCTGGACATGAACTTCGAGCGCCGCGAGCAGGTGAGCATTCCGGAGTACATCCATATGATCACGCTGAAAACTGCCGTGCTGCTGGGCCTGAGCCTGGAGCTGGGCGCCGTGCTGCAAAACGCGCCTGTTGCGGATGCCGAGAACCTGAAAGCCTTTGGCAAGAACATCGGGATCGCCTTCCAGCTCCGCGATGACCTGCTGGACGTGTATGGCGACAAAGCCAAGTTTGGCAAGCAGGTAGGCGGCGATATCCTGGCGGACAAGAAAACATACCTTATGCTGACGGCACTGGAGCAGGCCAACGCAGCGCAGCGGCAAACCATCATCAACTGGCGCGACAAGACAGACGACAGTATTGCCGAGGAGAAAGTGGAAGCCATTACCGGCATCTACAACCAGCTTAACATCCGGCACCAGACCGAGCAGGAGATAGACCACTACTTCCGAAAGGCCCTGCACCACCTGGATGCCATCCAGCTGCCCGAAGACCGTACCTCCACCATTCGCGGCCTGGCCCTGCAACTGATGGAGCGAGATTCTTAAATTGTTAAATGGTTTGATGGTTGAGTTGTTGGTTCGCCTGTGAAATAATGGCTGGCTTTTAAAAATTGATCTTGTACAGGTATAAATGCTTTCAAGTGGTCAGCCATTTAACAATTCAGCCATTCAAAATTCAGTTATTCAAAATTAGAAAATGAGCGTTACCCTTATACTCATCATCATCACCGTAGGCATCTCCTTTTATGCCTGGCAGAATGAAAGCCTGATGCATAAATGGATTTTTCAGCCGTACGCCGTGCAGCGCGAAAACTCCTGGTACCGCTTCCTGACTTCCGGTTTCCTGCACTCCGACATGACGCACCTGTTCTTCAACATGTTCACGTTCTTCTTTTTCGGGCAGGCGGTGGAGCAGACGTTCAAGGTTATATTTGGTGCGGAAATAGGTATTTTGCTATACTTGCTCATCTACCTGGGTGGCATTGTTGTGTCTGATATTCCCACCTTTTTCAAGCACCGCAACGACCCGCCATACCGCGCGTTAGGAGCCTCGGGTGGGGTGGCGGCCATTGTGTTCTCCAGCATCTTCTTTTATCCGACCAATGACATTTGCCTGTATGGCTTGTTGTGTATCCCCGGGTTTATACTGGGTGTGCTCTACCTGATGTATTCCTACTTCTCCGGTAAAAAGATGGGCGATAACATCAACCACGATGCCCACTTGTATGGCGCTGTGTATGGGTTTTTGCTGAGCCTGGTGCTGGTGCCGCAGGCACTGTCTGCCTTCTTCGAGCAAATAAGCAACTGGCGCCTGTTTTAGTACCCTGCGTAATTGCACTCTTTTTAAAGGCCTGGCAGCCAAAGTCTGTAGCTGCCAGCGGCGGGTTTGCGTATACCTATCCAGAGGGTAATGCTCTAAGCCAATGAAATCATACCGCCATCCACTGTCTATACTATTTGCCGTAGCGGCCATGCTGCTGGTGCTGTGCATGCCGACAGCGCTGGCAGACCGTGCAGCGGCAGGGCAAACCCAGCGCACGACCCTGATGCAGTATATTATGCAGGAGAGGCCTGTACTGGCAAGCCTGATCACAAAAGCCGGGCTCACCCCGATTCTCTCAGACAATAATCCTTATACCCTGTTGGCACCGCCCGAAGCCGAACTAAAGGCATTGGAGCAACTGCCCACTGCCCGTCTCAGGGCAATTCTCTCAGGCCATATCCTGAAAGGGATATATCAGGAGAGTGACTTTAAAGACGGGGCCACCCTCGAAACACTGGCGCGCACCAAAATCACCATCTACCGCAAGAAAAACTATACCCTGATAGACGGGGTGCGCCTTGAAAAGCCAGCCACCCAACTGGAAAATGGCATCCTCCATAGCCTCGCCGGCAAACTGGCCTTATAACCTGTTTAATCCTTTAATCCTCTAACAAGAACACCGCATTATCAAAAGCATGCGCAGAAGCCGTACGTAAACAAGAAGAACTTTATGTACGATCCAGACCCACACGCGTCCTCAGGCGAGGCCCTGCTCATAGTAGCTCATAACCCACGTTATGAGCTTTTGTATGATTATAGCACGAATCGGGTTTACCTGACGGTGAAGGGATTCTGGAAAAACCCCGAAATCGTGCCGCAATACCTGGATGATGTCCAAAAAGCCCTTCGGATGGCAAAGACAGGCTTTAGCCTGCTCCTGGACCTGCGGACCATGCTTACGCACCCACTGCGGCTGAGTAGCCTGCATATAAAAGCCCGAAACATGATGCAGGAGGCAGGGCCCGGGAAAGCCGCGCAAGTCTTCCCCTCCGACCGCATAGCCACGCTTCAGGTGGAGGAAATCAGCGGAAAAACAACTTTAGAGGCGATGACTTTTACGTCTATACAGAAAGCCAAAGCTTGGCTAAACGCCTGATCCCATCTTAACCCCAAACACTGTCCA
Organism: Pontibacter sp. E15-1; assembly: GCF_022601975.1. Lineage (GTDB taxonomy): Bacteria > Bacteroidota > Bacteroidia > Cytophagales > Hymenobacteraceae > Pontibacter. Next base: position 35,479 of record NZ_JAKVIR010000003.1, on the reverse strand, counting down.
CAAAAATATAATAGCTTTTTGCAGGTTTAGCCGTATCAGCAAATACGAAAACTCCCGCGTTGAATGCTGATTGCCAACAGGTTGCTGAAACCTGTTTGTGGTATGTATGGCCGTAACATCCTTACGGGCCGTCAACGCTATGTTACTGCGCCTATGACCTTCGAAATCGCCTTAGTGCTTGGGATTATTACGCTGGCAGTTGTTCTGTTTGTGTCTGAGCGCCTGTCAATCGACACAGTGGCGATTCTGATCATGGTGCTGTTCATGCTGACGGGCATCCTCACACCGGCCGAGGGCTTCGCGGGGTTCAGCAACCCCGCCACCATAACGGTGGCTGCCATGTTCGTGGTCAGCTCCGCCATTTTCAAATCCGGGGCGCTGAACAGCATCGGCATCGGCCTTACCCGCATCGGCCGTAAAAACTACCTGCTTTGCCTGCTTGCCCTTATGGTCATTGCCGGGACACTGTCTGCGTTCATCAACGATACCGCTGTGGTGGCGCTGCTCATGCCCGTGGTGATACAAGTGAGCCACGACATTCATGTAAGCCCCTCCAAACTGCTGATGCCGCTCTCCTTTGGTGCCCTGCTCGGAGGAGTGTGCACCCTTATCGGCACCTCCACCAACATACTGGTTAGCGGCATTGCCGAAGTGCAGGGCGAGAAACCCTTGCAGATGTTTGAGTTCACCTCGGCGGGCATCTGGTTTCTGCTGGTGGGCATCGTGTATATGTTTTTTGTGGGGAGGCACCTGCTGCCTAACCGCAAGCTGGTGACCGACCTGACCGAGGACTTCAACCTGGGGCACTACCTGACGGAGGTGGTGTTGCAACCAGACTCGCCCGCGGTGGGGGAGCCGCTCAAGACGCTGGGGCTGGTGCAGAACCTGGATGTGTTTGTGATGCAGGTAACCCGCCGGAAGCATAAGCTGGAGGTGTCTCCATCGCTTATCTTACAGGCCAACGACGTGCTGAAAGTGCGCTGCGGGGTGGAGAAGCTGAAGATGCTGAAACAGGAAAAGGGCATCAAGCTCAAATCGGAGCGAAAGGTCCAGGATGACGACCTGCACCTGCACGACAGCAAGCTATATGAGGCCATCGTAACGCCAAATTCCTATATGGAGGGGAAGTCGTTGAAAGAGCTGGACTTCAGGGCGGCCAACCACGGGGCATCGGTGCTGGCGATCCGCCACCGCGACGAGATAGTGAACGAGAAGCCCTCACACATCAAGCTCTCCGCCGGCGACGTGCTCCTTATCGCCGCCAACCAGCACCAGGCAGAAAAACTCCGAAAAAACGATGATCTCCTCATTATCTCACAGACCGAGCGGAGCCCTTTCAATTACAGCAAAATCATACCGGTGATGATCATCAGTGTGGGCGTGGTCATGACGGCGGCCACGAATATGATGCCCATTGCGCTGAGCGCTCTGGCGGGCGTAGTGCTGTTGATTCTCTTCAGGTGTATCCGGGCAGATGAGGTATACAAGGCGATCGACTGGAAAGTCATTTTCATGCTGGCGGGGGTGCTCTCGATGGGGGCCGCTCTCGAGAAAACCGGGGCTGCCAAGCTGCTGGCCGATTTCCTGATTGCGGGCGTTGGCGACTATGGGCCGCATGCGTTGCTGTCGGTTTTCTTCTTCATCACCTTCATGACCACCAATTTTATGTCGAACAACGCCACCGCGGCCCTGTTGGCCCCCATCGCCATTGTGGCTGCCCACGAAATGGGCGTGAGTGCCCGGCCTTTCCTGATGGCCGTGGCCTATGGCGCTTCCCTCAGCTTTATGACTCCGATGGGCTACCAGACCAACACGATGATCTATGGTCCGGGCAATTACCGCTTCTCCGATTATTTAAAGGTGGGTACGCCGCTTAACCTGCTCTTCTGGCTGCTGGCCTCCCTCATACTGCCCTATTTCTTTCCTTTCTGACCCAGCGCCAAAATCAATTGATAAAGACGCATACCGCATACTTATTGAGAACTGGGATAAGGGGTTTGTTATTTGGCCAGAAAGCCATACCATCAGCCTAAGTCAGAAACGCTGCTCCATGCATTCCTTCCCAGGCGTTTGAGCGAGATACGATACGGGTACTAGAAAATCCGAAGGAACAACGAAAGGCTGGATGAACCGCGAGCAGTGGTATATGGATCGAAACATACCAATCACTTGATAATGGCATAAGATATATAGGTATACCCGGATGTTCCACGTGGAGAGTGGGTTGAGGTAGTTATACCAATATCAATTGATCGATACGCATATCTATGGTGCAGGCGTCCGCTTGTGACCCACAATGCAATAACCTGCCGCATATCACATGGAAACACAAGGTGGACGCCTGCGCCAGTGTTTACTGACTCCAAAATCACGAACTTCCTGAATACTGATGCATAACCTTGCTTTTTTTGAAGAGCAGGTAGATCCCACTATCAAACATATATTGCACAGTCAAATCTGCCGTAACGCAGGAGAGTCGCGCAGTTCGTAAAAGTCCCCCTTTGAAGGGGGCAGGGGGATGAAAGGTGGCCAGAATAACCTTTCGTGTTCTTGCTTGATGAGAAATAGCTTCTAAAATACCACACATATGAATGTCCGCAGGGAGTATCATCCCCCTAACCCCCTTCAAAGGGGGACAAAAAAGGGCATTTTGTAACAGCAGATAGTAAACACTGCAGAAATACTTCAAAGCGCAAAATCCATTCGATGATGGTATTATATCCCAGATTTTTGCTTGGCCAGAACGTCAGAACGGCCTCAAGCAGGATACCGGGCAATCGGAAGTTAGCTTGAGGCCGCCCCAGACATCGGGTGGAACACACGAAAGACGTTTACAACACAGCGTTCAGCATACACTGCCGCACTCCTTGCCCAAAACGGCCGGGCAAGACCAGTTCTGCACTGCAGATTTGATGGAATGAGGCAGGTATGGCATATGGCTAGTGTGTAATTCGGACTAACTCTTCCCGATCGTTTCCACCTTCCACTTTCACAGCGAGCACAAACCCGACGCCTTTGGCATAATACTTATTTTCTGCAACGCCGGGCTCCAGGGCCGTAAATTCCTTTGTGCGGAGGCAGTTTGTGAACGTGCCATACGGTACTTCCACGGTGTTATTGGCATCAAGCACAATGGCCTGGTCTACGGCCACGCCGGGGTAAAACTCCTGGTAATAGGGCTCGCCCCGATGTGCCAGTGGTTTGGCATACATAAGAATGCCAGGCTCTGCGCCGTCCACGCCCGCTTCCCAGGAGCCGGCGGTGCTTACCTCGCCATCCTCATAGGCCTTGGTATCCTCGCCGAAGTACCACACATTTCCTCTTTTGTCCTGGGCATACCAGTCGAAGGTATCTTCAATCACGTTGCCGTCTTCATCGGTGGCCACATCATGCACCACCCGGCAGGTAACGCCCATAATCACTTTGGTGTCGTGAGTAACTTCAACCTTTAGGTCCTCGGTGCTGGTCTCTCCGTCCTCTTCGCTGGTGTTCACATAGTAATAGGTCGTGCCCGGCACTAACGGGAAGTACGGGTTCGAGATATGCATCACAAAGTCATCCGGATCGATGTCTACCCCTGGTGGCTCAGGCGTAAAATAGTCATCCTTATGGCAGGATGTAAGAACGATAAAGAAGCTGGCAAGGAGCAATAAGGAACGGCTAAATTTCATAGGTATAAAACGATTAGAGATAAAACAGGGGGCGGGGCTGGTTGGCAGGGAGCAGGTGCGGCACTCTTCTGATTAAGAAGCAACGGAAGGTAAATCACTCTGTATGAATGACATGCTACCCTAATAAAACGAGGCGTTTATAAAGATTGTTATATTGTTTTGTGAAAAAACACTTTATACATCCGGAAATTTGGTGTAGGCAGCCTAATGGCAGGACTTTGACAACTATTACAGAGGCAAGAGGCTTGCGCGCAGTAACCTTTCTCCCGGTCATAGCGGCAGAAAGCGGAACCTCACCGGCCTCATGCAGGCTAGCGTGACTTCGGTGATTTTGGCAAAATGATCACAGCATGTACAGGAGGTTAGTCAAATCGCTACATTTGCGCTAAACGCTTGCGGCAAAGCACAATAGCAGGAACTTGTTTTCATGTGGTGGTGCGAAACGCGGAGTGGGGGTATAGGCCATTGGTAAGAGCTATGATAAAAGTGCGTGGTATATGTCTGGCGGTGGTAGGGTTGTTCATCGTTGCCTCGGTGTGCGCGCAGAGCACAGGCAGGCAGGTGACACGGCAACAGCTGGCATGGTACTCCTACAACAATACGCTGGAGTTTAGCTCAAAATGGACACTTACGACGGAACTGCACGAGTGGAGGTTCAGGAAACCGGATGCGCAGCAGCAAGCCCATGCGAGTAGCCACCTGCATTATGCCCTTACTGAGAAGTGGAATGCATCCGCGGGCTTTTCTTACTTTTTGCAAAGCCCCCGTGCCCTCACGGCGGCAGAGAGGCTTACCATACCAGAGTTGCGGCCGCATATCCAGATAGACTACAGGCAGCCCTTCCGCGCGTTTAGTATTGGGCACCGCCTCCGGGTTGAGGAGCGCTTTATCAGGAATACAGCCAACGGAGAACTGGCGGATGGGTATACCGCGAGTTACCGGGTCAGGTACCGGCTTGGGCTTGAGTATCAGGTGGCCCGCCTCAGGCAACTGCCACTGAAGGTAAAATTGAGCGAGGAGGTTTACGTCAAGCCTGCCAGCCACGTCAGCCATACCCTGTTCGACCAGAACAGACTGTATGTCGGTATGAATTACGCGGTGCACAAGCACGCAAACCTTGAGGCAGGGTATATGAAATTGTTCCAGCAGCGCCCCGCGCAACACCAGTTTTTAGACAGAGAGGTGCTCAGCTTTAGCGTCAGTCATAGAATAGCGCTTAAACACAAGCTGAAGACTGAGCCCGAGGGAGAGAAGATGTGACGCGCAGCGATGCGCCAGTAGCGTATACGCCACCCAAGTAACCGTTTTTGCAGGGTTTTGATCAGGATGGACTGCACAAAAGCTCCGGCAAGAAGATTACAAGTACCCTTTCGCCTGCAACTGGAACAGTTCCGCGTATTTGCCCTGCTGGGCCAGCAGCTCCTCATGCGAACCGAGCTCCTTCAGCTGCCCCTGCTCCAGAAAGAGAATGCGGTCGGCCATGCGCACCGTGGAAAAGCGGTGGGAGATGAGCACGGCCGTGCGGCCCTCAATCAGCTCCGAGAAGCGCAGGAACACCTCGTGCTCCGCGCGGGCATCCAAAGCCGAGGTTGGCTCGTCCAGTATCAGCAGTTGCGCGTCGCGCATGTAGGCACGGGCCAGCGCCACTTTCTGCCACTCGCCCCCCGACAGTTCCACGCCTTTGCTGAAGCGCTTGCCCAATACCTGGTCATACTTGTCCGGTAGCCGCTGAATCACGAGATCGGCGAGGCTCTTCTGGGCAGAGCCCTGGATGCGGTCCTTGTCCAGGATATTGCTGATCTGGCCGATGGCGATGTTGTCGGAGGCCGTCATCTGGAAGCGCACATAATCCTGGAAAATGGTACCGACCTGATGGCGCAAATCAGCCAGGTCGTAGTCGCGGAGGTCTACGCCATCCAACAGGATACGGCCCTCGGTGGGTTCATACAACCTGGCCAGCAGTTTCACCAGCGTGGTTTTGCCTGCGCCGTTCTCGCCCACCAGCGCCAGCTTTTCGCCCGCCTGCAAGTGGAAAGACAGGTGCCGCACCGCCCAGCGCTCACTGTTGTGGTACTTAAAGCCGACATTCTCGAACGTGAAGCCCTGCCGGATAGGCTGCGGAATGGGCAGTGGGTTGGCAGGCGGCGTGATCTGCGGTTTCAGCTCCAGAAAATCGAATAGGTCCTGCAGGTACAGGGCGCTCTCGGCTATCTGCGAGAAGCGCGTCATGATGCCCTGCAGCAGGCTGCGCATGTTGCTGAACGAGCCCGCCAGGAACGTGAGGCTACCTATCGTGATCGCGCCCATCACCGTCTCGAAGAGGATGAACACATAGGCCCCGTAGTAGGCGAGGGTGCCGAGGGCGGAGAGGGCGCTGCCCCAGACGGCCCGTTTTACCGTCAGGCCCTTGTTCAGGAGGTAGTATCTGTCTGAAAGCTCTTTGAAGCGGCCCGCCAGAAAGCCGGAGAGGTTAAACGTCTTGATTTCCTTGGCCGTTTCGTCGGAGGCCCCGATGTAGCGCAAGTAATCCAGCTCGCGGCGCTCGGGCGTCCAGGAGCGGGAGAGCGAGTAGGTGCGCTCGTTAAAGTGCGTCTCGCCCAGAAACGAGGGCACCACGGCCACCAGCAGGATCAGGATAAGCCAGGGGTTGAACGCGATCAGGCCGACGGCCAGGAAGGCGATCGTCACGATATCCTGCAGCTGCGACAGCACCTGCGACATGAGCACCACGCGCGACACCGTTTGCCGCCGCGCCCGCTCCAGCTTGTCGTAGAAAGTGGCGTCTTCGAACTGCGCCAGGTCCAGGGTGGCCGCGTGCTCGATCAGCGACACAGAGGTGCGGTTCGAGAACAGGTCGCCCAGCAGGCTGTCCATCAGCGTAATGCCCCGGTTAATCAGGTCCGACAGCACCGCCAGCCCCAGCTCCGCCGCTACCAGCACCCACAAATAGCGCAGCTCGCGCTCGCCCACCACGTCGATCAGGCGCACCACCTCGTCAATAATCAGCTTGCCGATATAGAGCATGGTGATGGGCAGCGCGGATTTGAACAGGCGCAGCAGCACGTTGGCCAGCGTCATACGCTTGCTCGTGTCCCAGATCAGGCGAAAGAACTTGGGCAGGTTCTTTAGGGCGCCCAACTGCTCCCGGAAGCTCTTTTTTGCCTCTTGTCCCTGCTGGGCTGACTTGTCTCTTGTTCCTTTCGTGGTATCGCTCATATTGTTTTCTCGCGACTTTGCAGTCTCTGCCTATAGCTATACAGGCGGTATATACTTTTGTTTGGAGGATGCGCCTGTAAGTTGGGCAAACTACATGAATGGATGGGCGTGTCGGGGCGATGCCGCAATCATGGTTCGCTTTTGTTCGTTTAAAGTATCTGAAATAGTCATTTTGCAGTATGATACACCTATGACCAGATACCTGCTCTATTTCCTGACGGGCGTTGCCGTGGCCACCTTCATCCTTTTCTTCAGGGGGTATGGCGGGGTGCCGCACTCGGTATACTCCGACGCCGCCCTGGTGGGAGCGATGGCTCTGTTCGGTGTGGCCTCGTGGCTCACGCTGTACAAGATGCGGATCGGGGCTACAGTGGCGCTACTGTGTCTGCTGGCGCAGGTGCCCTGGGTGCTCAGGCTATGGCAAATCATACCCCACCGCGACTCTAGCCTGACGTCCTATGTGCTGCTGGTGCATGGCGTGCTGTCGGGGCTGGTGCTGTGCGCGCTGGTGGTCAGTGCCCGCTACGTCTTGGGGCGGCATTCCTGGGCGGCGGGCACCCCGACTCCGGGCTTTGTTCTCAAAATCATCCTGACGCTACTACCGCTGGCGGTGGCAGCAGCCTGGCTTTACGTGATGCCAAAGCTATAGCCCACACGATCCCTGAATAGTATAAAACCTACTGCGCCAAGCCTTTTCGAGTCGAGCTTCGGGCGCGGGTGCAAGGCTCCAAATGGCTTTGCCTTAAATACTAGAGGCTATAATATGAGAAAAGCCCCAACTAATGTTGGGGCCTTCTCTCACCTTAAAACAAACTAATCTAAACTTTACTAACCTTATCGTATGTATAAAAAACTTCTTTTTTAGGCCGGAAACCTGTTTTTATAAGCTAATGCCGGTTCTCTGGATGCAAGGCCGCAGGATGAAAAGAGAAATATGTGTAACAGTGCTTGTATGTATAACAGCTGTTGTATATATTAGCTTTTCAGAAATTCCTTCTCCTTAAATCGGGTGCAAAACTACACTTTTGTTTCGTGTTTAAAAACGAAATGCTGAAAGTTTTTCAGCATCACTCCCTGATTTTTTCTTAACATATTTATAATTAGGACTTTAGATGCTAAAATATTTTATGCGCATCCACCGAAAGCCCTTTCCCCGAGGTGCCTTTCGGGTTCTGTTGCGGCAACATGTTTCCCCGGGATTGTTATATGCACGGCAGGAGGTATAAAAAATGGCTAAGCCAACGGCGTTTATACCATGTTAGCTTAGCCATCTTGCTGTAGCAGCGCGCCCGGGCAGACAATGCATCTTATCAGATCATCGCCACGGTTTTATTGTTCACCTGCACGCCGTAGGTTTTCTTGTAGTGCACTTTTTTCTCCAGCGCCTCGATAATCGGCTCCGAGAAATCCACACCCTCAATCTCGCTGGCATCGGGCAGGGCGCCGGGGCTGAACACGTTGATCTCCATCAGCTTGTCGCCCACAATGTCGAGGCCTACCAGGAACATGCCGTCCTGAATCAGCTTTGGCTTTACGAGCTCCACCAGATCGAGCATGCGCTGGTCTACTTTTGCGGCCACCGCCGAACCGCCCGCGTGCATGTTGCTCCGGATGTCGTCTTTGCTGTTCACGCGGCGTATGGCGCAGTACTTCCCTTTGTGCTGCAAGGCCTCACCGTTCATCACAAACAGGCGCACGTCGCCCTCAGTGGCCTCCGGCAGGTATTCCTGCGCGATCACGTAGCCGTCGCGGCTAATGGCCTCCACAATCTGGTTCAGGTTGGTGGCGTCCTCCTTCTTCACCATAAACACGCCCGAGCCGCCGGAGCCCTGCAGCGGCTTTAGGATGATGCTGCTCTGGAGTTCGTTGTAAAACGCCTTGATCTCGTCTTTGTCGCGGGTGATGAGCGTGCGCGGCCGCACGGCCTCCGGGAAGTGCTGGAAATACATCTTGTTCACGGCGTCGGAGAGCTTGGTCGGGTCGTTTAGCACGATCACGCCGTGGCGCAGGGCCAGCTGCCCGAAGATGATGCCGGAGTTCTGTGCCCAGCCGCGGCCCTCGGCTTCCGAGGAGGGGTCGTTGCGGAGCATGAGCACGTCCAGGTCCGGGGCTGTGACGCGCACCCGCTCCCGCTTCTCATCCTGGATGGCCTCCAGGTAGGTGTTGCAGGATTTATACTTGTGCTTGGGGTCGGCTTGCACGGCTGTGGCGCCCATGTAGCCGTCGGGGTAATAAGCCAGGTCGCCCACGCCCATCAGGTATACCGTATGGCCACGGTTGTGCATGCGCTGCGCCAGGAAAACGGTGGTATAAGAGGCTTTTTCGGTGTTTACATCGTTTACTACAAATCCTATCGTCATGTTATAAGTGCTTTTTTATTAGATGCCAGTATCGGGACAATTCCCACAAAGCCTGTGATGGGGCGGTATGGGTATACGTAACTTTTCCGTCCGGCAGCCTTGTAGAAAAATTGTCTTTTTATAGTAGGTTAAATACTGATATGCCCGCTTTAAGTTGTTCTAGTTTGGGCTGGATGGCCGGGTCGAGCAGATAGCGGGGTTTTATCGGCACGGGCCGCAGCACCTTGCGGTAGATTAGTTCCTGCACAATCGGGATATAGTCCTGCCGGATCTTGCCGATGAGCAGCGGCTCCAGTTCGTTGCCCTTTTGCAGGTAGTCGAGCAGGTGCACGAGGCCGCGCAGGTACACGGCGTCTTTGGTGAGGCCGCCCCCGCGGTGCACGCGCATGGTCACGTCGAAAGCCGCCTCATCGTCGAACTTATACTGGTCTTTCAGGCGCCAGAAGTTGTCGGTGAAGCTGGCGCCCTTGGTGAGGTGGTATACCGTCAGCACGCGCGCCGCCAAGATGCGCATCCGCTCGTGGTCCAGGCCGCCTACCAGCCACTCGCTCAGCACCGCCAATCCTTCCTGCAGTTCCTCGTAGCCGGGGCTGCCCACGTACAGTTGCTGCAGAGGCTGCGCCTTGCCGTTGTAGTAGGTCAGGATATGGGTGCCCACTTCGTGCTGAATCAGGGCCTGGGCCCGGTGGCGCGGTATTTTGGCGTCGGTGCCCACGTTCAGCCTGCCCTTCGACACGATCAGGCCCACAATATCGTCCCGGACATCCACGCCCGAGTCCACGCCTTTGTACTGCGCCTTTAGAAAAGCGATTTCCTGCTCGGCCAGGGCCGCAAACTCCGGCACGGGTATGATGTCGATACCAGCTTTGGGAGTAGGCTCGGGGAGGGCCGCCAGAATGCCCTCGGCTATTTTCAGCAGCTGGCCGTCCACGCCGCCATACAGTTGCATGCTGCTATACATAAAATTGGGCGAGTTGCGGTCGGCGAGCATGGTCAGCATCTTGTCCAGCTCATGGCGCTTGTCCCGGAAGAGGAAGGCCAGCGTGGGGTCGTCTACCTTCTCGATTTTGATGTTGTAGAGGTCACGCTTCAGCTTTTCGGCATCCACGGGCATCAGGCGGTAGTGGAAGGTGGGCGCCTTGCTGTACTTGCTCTTGCAGAACTCCTCCCAGGCCGCCTGGTTGTTGACCGGCGTCACGAGCAGCAGAAACTGGAACTGGTCGCTGATGCTGGTCAGCTGCTTGTCGATGCGCCACACCGCACGGTTTACTGCCTGCCGCCCCAGCGCCTGAAAGTGAATGGGCTTGTGGGTGGTCTGCACGCTCACGAAATTAAACACCGTTTTCTTGATGGCGTTGGCTATTTTCTCGCGTAGCGTGCGCAGCAGCAGGGGGTAGGCCTTGCCCGTCACGGCATCCTTGTAGATCGGTTTCAGCTCCAGGCCCAGCAGCAGAACGCCGTGCTTTTTCAGTTCCTCTTCCGGCATCACGCAGCGGGGCTCCTGCATCAGCTGGTGGTTCGAGGTTGTTTCCACGGTGGTGGGTATGCCGCCGATCTTGATGCCCTTGAGCTCCGAGGTCAGAGTGTCAACGGTGGCGGGGAGTTGCAGCTCCGGCCCCAGCACCCGGAATAGGGGCGTGGCCGCGTTGGCTGAGCGGGCCGCCTGCACCTCCAGAATCATGAAGGCGCCAAACTGGTCGGCCATCTCCTGGGCAATTTCCTGCACCAGCATCCGGATTTGGGGTGTCTGCTCCTCTTTTGCGATGATGTAGGAGGCGGTGGCCTTCACAAAGTCGGCGGTGGCATGGTCGGGGTTGCCGGCAGGGTGGCGGTAGAGCACCAGGAAGGGGAGAGGCCGGTCGATGTATACCAGCCCGCCCTCGGGCAGCCGCCGGTGTACCTGCTTGCCCCGCTTCAGGCTACGGCTTACTTTTTTTATGAAACTATCGGAGATGGTGTCTGGCATTTTTGTTTTAAGTATGATTCTCTGGCGCGGGTTTCCGACCCGTGACTAAGTATGAAAGCGAGTCTCCAGACTCGCGGGAGCCATGGGAAAAGTATGGCAAAGCCGCGTTAGGTATAACCAAGTTTAGCAAGGGCCTTTGCTGCGTAGCGCTTGCGCCCTGCAGGCGCATGAAGTCGGAGACTTCACTTTCATTAAAAGGCACGGGTCGGAAACCCGCGCCAGGAAAACTTGCCCTCTGCGCTGGCGCAAGCTTGTAGTTTGTGCTCTGTTGAAAGTACGAGCTACAAGCTCGCACTAGCGGGTAGGGCCGTTAAGTTCTAACGAAAATTGTCCCCTTGAGGGGACCGCAGGGGTGTAAAGCCAGCAAAAAGTACTTTTCGCAAAGAGTAAACACCCCTCTAACTCCCCTCAAGGGGAGAATTGTTATTTTGGTGTTTTGAAACCTTACGTAAAGGCACACTACCAACTCTTAGAACTTAACAGCCCTACACACTAGCGGGGGCCTTGCCGCCGTATAACAATTAACAATCAACAACCAGCAACTACGACGGGCATACCTGAGCCAATGCCTGCAACACCGGCCTGGTGGTATGCTCCAGCGCCTTCCGGATTTCCTGCACTTGCCCATGGTCGGGGGTGCCGCTCCACTCATCCATAAAGAACTTCTTAAACTCGATGCTCATCACGCAGGCACTGTCGCCGAAGGTGTCGTGGATCCAGCGCATGAAGTAGCCTCCCTTGAACTTCACGTTCTCGCGCACATCCAGGTGGCGGCCCTCGTAGCTGTAGGCGCTGAGGTTCTCTATAAACGCCTCCACCACGGGTGCCCATTTCTCACGGTTCATGTTGCCGGTTCCGATGTTCACCTCGGGGTTCTCTGCCGGGTCGGCGGCGGGGCCGTGGGCGCCTTCGCGCTTGTGGTTGTAGGTGTGCAGGTCATATACCACAAAGCAGCCGTGTTTCTCTTTCAGCTCGGTCAGCATTTGTTTCACGTCGGCATAAAACTGGTCGTAGCGGCTCATCGACTCCTGCGCCAGGTCGTCGGGCAGTTCGTCCTGCCATACCTCCAGGCCCCAGGCGTCCTCGGGCTGGCGGTAAATGGCCTTTTCGGGCGAGCGGTTCAGGTCCAGCTCAAAGCGCGAATTGTGCCCGATAATCTGGTTGTCCGTGATCACCACCCACTCGTCGGTATGCGGATCTTCCTCGCGCAAGCGCTCCTCGGCGGCCAGCGCAAACAGGTTGCTGATGTTGGGGCGCACGTCGTGGCCGCTGTGGATGGCGGTGCCCACCAGCGGGCTCTCGCCGCGCTTGATGGTATAGTATGCGTTGTCTGTTTTTGTCTGTGTCATGGCTTTTTGTTTGGTAAGGATGTACCGGGGAAAGCTACTGAAGGTTATACTGGCGGGCCGCTGCGCCAAAACCCAACCGCCGCAGCGGGGTATACTATGCGTAACAGCCCGTCTGTTTTTTGCCATCATACCATACTGCTGCCATGCCGATACCACACGAGAACCAAACCAGAACCTGCCCTAACTGCGGAGAACCGGTGCCGCCTGGCGCAAAGCAGTGCCCCAGCTGCGGACAAGTGCTGGGCACCGGCCCCCGCTCGCGGTGGTGGTGGCTCAAGAGCCTCACGCCCACCGAGATCTTCCTGTTGGTGATAGGCAGCCTGATGCTGAGCGTGTTTCTGGTGGCCGTTTAGCAGCAGCCGATGCGAAGCCTCCTTCATCCGTTTTTTCTGAGCTGCCTGCTGCTGTTCTGCCTCAACCAGGGGCTGGAGCAGGCACAGGTATACATCTGGCCGCTCCATACCCACCTCGACGACCTGCTGTGCCTGCCGATCACGCTCCAACTCGTGCTGGTGGTGCAACGCGCCTATTTCCGGAACCCGGCGATGGTGCTCCCCCGGTGGCAGGTGGTGTTTGCCTGGGCTGCTTTCAGCGTATGCTTCGAGCTGCTCCTGCCGCTGTACAAACCCCTTTATACCGCCGACGCCCTCGACGTGGCGGCCTACGCGTTTGGCGGGCTTGGCTTCGCAGCGATTTTAAACAAACCGCTGCGCCCACGGCCTCAGGCGCTACGGTAGCCTGTTCCCTTTCGCGGGCCGATAATTTTTTTTCTCCCCCTCAGGCAACCTTCTGCCCAAACCTGCATCTTTCTAACTACTACGCTTGCAGGGCTTCACGCCTTCTTACCGCGCCTAAACTATTTTTCACTATAGCAAAATACAACTATGAAGATTATTCAATTTTATCTCGCTACAGCCTGCGCGCTTGTTCTGGCCCTTCTTTTAGTAGATGCCCCGCTGATGGCCCAGCAATTGCGCGGAAACGGTAACATACAGGCACAGGACAGAAAAGTGTCGGGCTTTAAGGGGATTGAGGTGAGCGGTGGCTTTACCGTAGAAATTACCCAGGGCAATCAGGAGCGCCTGCGCATTGAGGCAGAGGAGAACCTGCTGCAAAACATCAAAACAGAGGTGCGCAACGGCGTGCTGCACATTTACAACGACAAAGGCATCTCCACCAACAAGGGCATGAAAGCCTATATCACGATTCGGGAGCTGAACAGCATCCATCTGAGTGGCGGCGTGAAGGTAATCGGCATGTCGGCTTTTAAGATGAATGACCTGGAACTCGACCTGAGCGGAGCCTCCAAAGTCACGATGGAACTCCATGCGAAGGAACTGAAGGCAGACATGAGCGGTGCCAGCAAGGTAGAGTTTACCGGTGACGCCGACAAAGTGGACATGAACCTATCGGGCGCGTCGAAGGCAGAGCTTGCCGCACTGGAGGCCAGGCACGTGCGCGTTGACGCCAGCGGTGCCAGCAAAGTAAAGGTATACGCCAAAGAGTTGCTGGACATCGATGCCTCAGGAGCCAGCGCTGTCTTTTACAAAGGCAAGCCACGCATTACCGCCGAAACGTCGGCCGCAGCCAGAGTATCCAAAATATAAGTACCCGACATCAGTACCCCCAACATTAGAAAAGCAGCCCCATTTAGGGCTGCTTTTCTAATGTTGGGGCTTATACCTTTGCAGGCGATGCCCTTTATGTTTGGGCAGATGCTTATACCTAACGCACAGGAGTGGGCAAAACCGGCAGGCTGGCATGCCCTTCCGCATCTACAGACTGCACCGAAAAGAAGTAGTTGTCTTTGGAGTATGGCAGCGTTGCTTTGGTGTCTTTCACGAAAAACTTCTTTTCCCAGTTCGGGCTGTTGGTCGTGCGTAGCAGCACGTTATACCCGGCTGGCTTCGGCCCTTTGGCAGGGGCTTCCCACTGCAGGTCTGTCTTGTTGGTCAGGTTCGACGTGACTACGCCTACCTTTTCGGGGGCGGCGGGGGCCCAGCCCAGGCTTGCCATACTGGCCAGGTTCACGCCGGCGTTCTTGCGCAGGTAGCCAAAGTCCATATACTCGGGCAGGTCGCCGTACTGCACATTGTTTTCCTTGCGCACATCCTGGTGCTGGTGGTCGAAGTCCTCGTTCATCTCGCTCATGCGCACCGCCGTGAAGCCCTGCTGGTTAAAGGGGGTATGGTCGCCGCCACGCAGGAAGCGGTCGGCGCGGTGCACCAGCACCACATCCAACTGATCGACATACTTCTCACCGACGGTCTCCATGTAGCGGGCCAGGTTGCGGCTCGGGCTGTCGTTTTCGGCACCGAGTGTTCTGCGGAGCTTTGCCTGTTCCTCTGTTTCGTTGGCCGGGGTGCCCTCGCTGAAAATGCGCACACGGGAATTGTCATGTATACCTGTCTCGGCGGAGTAGGAGTTGCCCACGATGTCGTTGTTCTGCATCGCGATCAGGTTCCAGCCTTCCTGCTGGGCGCGCTCTGAAAGGTGCCTGGAGCCATACAGGCCCTGCTCTTCCCCCTGAAACGCCACAAACACCAGCGTCGCCGGGAATTTCCTGGATGCCATCACGCGGGCCATCTCCATCACCATGGCCACGCCAGAGGCATCGTCGTTGGCGCCGGGGGCCTTGCTTTTGGCGTCCATCACATCGGTCGCGCGCGAGTCCAGGTGGCCGCCCACGATAATCACACGGGTATCGGTGGGGTCGGTGCCTTTCAGGGTGGCCATAACGTTGGCCATTTCCACGTCTGCGGGGATGCGGCGTCCGTCGGCCTTCACCACAAACCTGTCCATCTCCACGGTCATGCGTCCGCCGGAGGCCTGGGCGTATTTCTCAAACTCTGATTTTACCCATTCGCGGGCGGCCCCAATGCCCTCTTTCTTGCTGGTGGTGGTGCTCAGGGTATGGCGCGTGCCGAAGCTCACCATCTTCCGGACCAGTTGCTCCAGGTTCTCGGCCGACAGCTCGTTCACCATCTTCTTGATGTCGTCATCCTGGCGCACGGCTTCCTGGGCAAGGCTTTGGGTAGGTATACATAGCGGGGTTCCTGCCAGCACCAAGGCCGTCAGTAGTGTTTTAAAGGTAGTTTTGGTCGTCATGTTTGGTATAAGATATGGAATCAATGTTACAAGTTATAAAGGAAATCGGAGAAATGGGAACCGTTACCCACTGGGAAGTACGCGATTTGAGTGCAAACCCGGTTCCGGCTTGCAAATAGCAGGCAAATACAGAAAGGATTAATGTGCAAAAGCCAGCTGGCAGCGCTGCTCGCGGAGCAGGTGCAGTTCCTCGTCAACTTGCAGGATGCTTTTGGTGTTGGAGAACTCTGTCTGGTAGCGCAAGCCCAGCTCGCGGCGTTTCATGGCTTCCAGAAAACGGCGGGCGTCTTCGCGCGTCTCTAAAATGAGGCCGGGCACCTGGGTGGGCTTCTCGTGCTCGTCTTTGGCCACCATGGTAAAGTAGGAGGTGTTGGTGTGCTTTTTCTTACCTGACTTCACGTTCTCGGCAATTACCCGGATGCCCACCGTTAAAGACGTGTTGCCCACGTAGTTTATGGAGGCCTTCAGCGACACCAGCTCGCCCACGTCTATGGGTTGCAGGAAATGCACGCCATCCACCGTAACCGTGACGCAGTAGTTGCCTGCATGCCTGGCGGCGCAGGCATAGGCCACCTTATCCATCAGCGACAACAGAATACCGCCGTGTATTTTCCCGCCAAAATTGGCGTAACTCGGAATCATCAGCTCGGTGAGCGTGGTGCGGGAGTAGGAAACGGCGTGGTACTTTTTCGTGTCAGGCATGGCGGGGCTACATTCAGGTTTTAAGCGCCTGTCCGGAGCACTTGCGCTGCACTGCCACTGTATCGCTTCAAAATCGAGGGCGGCGCATCAAAGCCAACTGCAAACAAGCTTAAACTCCACTATACGGTAAAATTATACGGCAGGCGGTAGGGTGCCGAAGAGGCCCGTTGACTAATTGCAAGAAGGAACGCAAAAGCAAGTTGCTGTTACAGAAAGACCACATCCTTTACTACCTCGGAGCCCGCCTCCGTGTTCAGCAACTCGATCACCTTGCTTTTCGACATGTTGAGCTCATGTTTGAGGGGGGCGGAGGTAAGGCGCACGAACAGCTTTCCGTCCTTAAAGTAGAGTTGCTGCGTTTTCATGGCAATCGGCTTGCCCATGACCTTCTCCCAGTTCTGCACCAGCTGCACCTCGCCCAGCTTCCCGTCCAGGCGGTAGGCTTTCATCAGCGCCT
Source organism: Pontibacter sp. E15-1 (assembly GCF_022601975.1). Lineage (GTDB taxonomy): Bacteria > Bacteroidota > Bacteroidia > Cytophagales > Hymenobacteraceae > Pontibacter. Next base: position 18,650 of record NZ_JAKVIR010000003.1, on the reverse strand, counting down.
TCAGGCTGTCTCCGATCGGCTGTATGTCAGCGCGTCGCTTGTCAATCTCCTCTTTCTTCTTGTAGTAGCGCACGGCGGTTTAATTTTGAATAACTGAATTTTGTATGATGGAGCAAGTGAGAGCAGAGCAAATGCTATCCAACGGATAAATATTTTATGGCTTCTTCCTTCAAAGACGGGATATAGCGTTTTAAAATTGCCCACACAATGGTGTTGTCCATGCCGTCGTAAGCGTGAATCAATCTGTTTCTGAAGCCCACAATCTGTCTTGTGTTCCGAAGTGGAATGCGCGTGTTTAACTTTTCTAGTTTGTTAACAGCTTCGCCAATGATGCTTAACTGCCGCTCTACGGCACTTTGGGTTTTAAGGTCTTGTATGTATACCTCAAAGGTAGGAGTATCCTGAACAAAAAGCTCTGTTTTACGGATAGCCTCCACTATATCAGATAAGTACTTTTTCTCCTGATCCGTCATAAACAAGCACTTTGGTCGCGTCGATTGATTTCTTTAAGAAAGGGTTTCTGATGCAAGACTCGGTCAGGAGGTCTACTTTCCGGTCAAAAAACGCCTCCAACTCATCCCAAAGCGACATCAGCATTTCCCCGCTCTCCACCGGGTCTGCCGCGTCAATTTCTACGAGCAGGTCTATGTCACTTTTCTCTTCATCGAAGCGATCTGTAACGGAAGAGCCAAAAGCATACAGATACTTCACCTGATGGCTGCTGCAAAGTGCTATGAAGGCTTTTGCTTTGCTTCTTATTTCTTCCTGTAAATCCATAAGCTAAAAGCACAATAGACTAGTACAATATATCTATACGTATGGAATGCTCCTCTTTCTAATTGTCGTAGCGCACGGCGGTTTAATTTTGAATGAGTGGAGGAATAAACGCAAACAGGCAAATATCTATTAACGAAAGCAGGAAGGAGAAATGGGCACTTCTTTCTGCTCAATACAGAATATATCCGGTTGCATGATTACTTGATTTACCCTAAGTATTACGTTAGCTACTTGTTTTCCTACCATATAAACACTCTTGTTATGTCTATGCTAGGGTACCAAGGAGTCAAAAGTTCAAGGCTACACCATGCCCGTTTGTAGTTGAGCCTAATAGGAATTCAGTCTTACCTTGTCGAAGTTTCGCTTCATAAAGCCCAGCGTTATATAGGTCAACAGCATTTTTCGATAGCCTGTTGAACTTTATCGAGATGGGTATGGAAACTACAAACAATCCTGCACCAATTCCAGCCATTGCCCAGTTTGGTTCACCACCGGCAATATGTGACCCCACAGGATACCCTATCAAGAATCCACCGGCTCCTCCTAAAATTGAAGCAATAGTACTAGTTGATTTTGCAGCTCTCATTATTGCATAGGCCTCCTTATTTTCCCTCATGAGCATTACCATTTCATCTGCGGAAAGTTTGTGCCCATCCTGAGAGAATCGATGTCCTGCGAATACCTTTTCTATATCAATTCTTTTACTAACTGATTGTGAATGAAGATCAAGAGAGACAACAAAAAGAAAGATCAGAGCAATTAAAAATCTATTCATTTTTTAAGGGCTATTTTATCGCGTCAATTTCGATGTCAATATAATAAAAAAATGAACGTTAGAGAGGCGTTTCCTTCACCCAATCACCTTCACCGCCCCCTCCTTCACCTCAAATCTACGGATACTTTCTGAGAGGCCGGCGAGTATTTTGTCGGTGCGCTCGAGGTGGGTATCTGTTAAAAATATCTGGCCGAAGGTATGGGCGGCCACCATCTGCATGAGCTGCGTGATGCGCTTCTCGTCAAGGCGGTCGAAGATATCGTCCAGCAGCAGGAGGGGCTTGTGATGCTGCCGCTCGGCAATCACCTCGAAGTGCGCCAGCTTCAGGGCAATGACAAAGCTTTTCTGCTGGCCCTGCGAGCCGAAGCTTTTCACGGGGTTGCCGTCCATCAGAAACACGAAATCGTCTTTGTGCGGGCCCACGGTGGTGCGCTGCAGGGCCAGGTCCTTGCGCTCGGCCTGCAGCAACAGGGTGGCAAAATCGGCGCCCGGTAGCTGACTTTTGTAGGTCAGGCTCACCTCCTCGTGGCTCTCGGATATATGGCGGTAGTGTTTTTGGAAGATGGGCACAAACTCCTGTAGAAACTTCTGCCGCTCCAGCGCCAGCTGCTCGCCCGGCGGCACCAGCTGCTCGTTCAGGATGTGCAGGTAATCGCGGTCGTAGTAGCGGCGCTCGGCAAACTGCTTCAGCAGCGAGTTGCGCTGTTTCAGGGTATAATTATACTGTATCAGCTGCTCCAGGTAGGGGTGGTGCAGCTGTGAGATCAGGCTGTCAACGTATTTGCGGCGCTCCTCGCTGCCCTCCCGGATCAGGTCAGTGTCGTAGGGTGAGATGAGCACCACCGGAAACCGCCCGATATGGTCGCTTATTTTGTCGTAGAGCGCCTTGTTGTGTGTGACCGTCTTTTTCTGGCCCTGCTTTAGGCTGACCTGCACCGTGTGCTTTTTGCCCTCCACATCGAAGCGGCCTTTCACCATGAAAAAATCCTCTCCCTGCTTGATGCTCTGCAACTCGGTGCCCGGAAAAGCGCTTTTGGTGATGGAAAGATAGTAGATGGCGTCCAGCAGATTGGTCTTGCCGCTGCCGTTGTCGCCTATAAAACAGTTGATATGCTCCGAAAAGCTGACAGCGGCCTCGTCATAGTTCTTGAAAAACAGCAAACTTATATTTTCGAGGAGCATTCGTTTCTACTTTGATATCTTTTTCCTTAATTTCGCAAGCTAATTCTTTTAGCGGCTTATATTTGCCGTAATTCAAGAGAGTTAAACCTGCCCGAGGGTAGCTAATGAATATTTAAGATAACGCATAGACGAACACATATGGCTGATACGAAAGAAAAGGCAAAAGGAAAGGCCCCGAAAGCAAAGGTACAGGCTGAGCCAAAGTTTTCAAAGGAAACCTACATGACGTGGTATGAGCAAATGAAACTCATGCGCCGCTTCGAGGAAAAAGCCGGTCAGCTATATGGCCAACAGAAGATAAAGGGCTTCTGCCACCTGTACATCGGGCAGGAGGCGTGCGCCGCCGGTGCCGTGAGCGCGCTCACCAAAGACGACAAGTGGATCACGGCCTACCGCGACCACGCGCATCCGCTGGCATTGGGCACCGACCCCGGCGCCGTGATGGCCGAGTTGTTCGCCAAGTCCACTGGCTGCTCCAAAGGCAAGGGCGGTTCGATGCACATCTTCGACAAGGAAGTAAACTTTATAGGCGGCCACGGCATTGTGGGTGCCCAGATACCGATGGGCGCAGGCATTGCCTTTGCCGAGAAGTATAACAAAACCGGCAACCTATGCGTGTGCTCGATGGGCGACGGCGCGGTGCGCCAGGGGGCGTTCCACGAGGCCCTGAACATGGCCATGCTCTGGAAGTTGCCCGTGATCTTCGTGATTGAGAACAACGGCTACGCAATGGGTACCTCGGTCCAGCGCACCTCTAACGTAACCGACCTGTATACCCTGGGCGAGGCCTACGACATGCCCTCGGAGCCGGTGAACGCCATGAGCGTAGAGGATGTGCATGAGGCCGTGGCCAGAGCCGCTGAGCGCGCGCGCGCCGGCGAGGGCCCTACGCTGCTGGAATTCAGGACATACCGCTACAAAGGCCACTCCATGTCTGACCCTGCCAAGTACAGAACCAAAGAGGAGCTGGAAGACTACAAAGGCAAAGACCCGATTGAGTCAGTGAAAGCCACCATCCTGGAAAACAAGTGGGCCTCCGAAGAGGAACTGGAACAAATCGACGACAAAATAAAGCAGCGTGTGGCAGAGGCTGTGCAGTTCGCCGAAGACTCTCCATACCCGGAGGCGTCTGAGCTATACACAGACATCTACGTCGAGAAGGACTATCCATACATAATGGACTAAGACACAATTATTTCGGAATCAGGAATTATAAATTATTATTTTGATGTTCAGGCATTAGGAATGTTGTCTAAAACAGTTTTTAATTCCTAATTTTGAATTTATTATTTCATCATTCTAATGGCAAAAGAAACAGTAAAGAAGCACAGCGAGTTTGAAGAACTGGTTGAAAGTCCTGATGCATTGGCAGAACGCCTGGCGCACTCAGAGGACTTTGTAAAGAAAAACAAGTCGAAACTGCTCGGTGTGTTCGCCCTGATCGCTGCTATTGTTGTGGGTGGGTTCCTGTATTACAACTACCGCAACACGCAGAACCAGGAGGCGCAGCAGGCCATGTTCCAGGCCGTTTACTATTTCGAGGCCGACTCCCTGGGCAAAGCCCTGAACGGTGACGGACAGTACGAAGGCTTGCTTCAGATCGCGGACAAGTACAGCGGGACAGACGCAGGCAACCTGGCTAACTTCTACGCTGGCGTGGCCCTGCTGAAGCAAGGCGACTTTGCCGCTGCTGCAGACCATCTGAAAGAGTTTGAGTCGGACGACTACCTGCTGCAGGCACGTGCCTACAGCCTGACAGGCGATGCGTTGCTGGAGCAAGGCAAAAACAAGGAAGCAGCCGACATGTATGTGAAAGCGGCAAACCACAACGCCAACCCTTACTTTTCGCCACAGTACCTGATGAAAGCGGGTGTTGCTTACGAAACGGACAATGACTTCGCGTCGGCGGCCGAGATGTATGGCAAAATCATCACCGACTACGTTACCTCAGCCGAAGTGACCGACGCCAAGAAATACAAGGCTTACGCCGAGGCACAGGCAGGCGGCAAGCAGGCAGAATAACCAGACGAACGTCTTATACAGAAGCGCTTTTGCCCTATCAGGCAGAAGCGCTTTTTTATTGGCGGGGTGCAGCGGGTATACCCCGGTGGCACGCTTTACATGCGGCCATTTGCCGTAGCACACGTCAACCGGATCTATCGAAAAACGAATAACGAGCAACGAATAACAAACCAGCATGGCGACATCACTAAAAAACCTGAGCGAGTATAATCAGGATAAATTCCCGGACATCTCGGAGAAGAAGTTTGGGATTGTTGTGTCTGAATGGCACGATGACATTACCGGCACGTTGTGCCAGGGGGCGGTAGACACGCTGCTGCAGCACGGCGCAGCCAAAGAGAACATTTTTGTGAACACCGTGCCGGGCAGCTTCGAGCTTACCCTCGGAGCCCAGTTTCTGGCCCAGCAGGAGGAAATTGATGCTGTCATCACGATTGGCGTCGTGATTCGGGGTGATACCAAGCACGACGATTATATTAACAATGCCGTGGCACAGGGCATTACGCACGTGTCTATGAAGTATAACAAGCCAGTGTCCTTTGGCCTGGTGACCACCAATACCCTGGAGCAGGCGCTGGACAGAGCTGGCGGCAAGCACGGCAACAAAGGCGTGGAGGCCGCGGCAGCCGTTATCCGGATGCTGAGCTTCTAAGGGTATAAAGTAGTCGGATAACGGCGAGCTTGCCGCTACGGATTACCATGTATAAAGTAAACTTGGAAATTACTGTAGTTTAAAAAACTTCAAAATGAAGTTTCAAGCCATTGATTGTAATCTACTGTCAGAACAAGGCAAAATGATTCCCAGTTTTTCCGAGAGGCACCTTGTATATTTCCGGTGCCACGTCAGTGGCAGCCGTTAGGCAGGAAATGTACACAGTGCCGAGCGGGAAAACGCGCCCCAGCTTAAGAAGGGCCCCTACCCCAGGCGTGGAGCGCAAAGCAGGCTATGGAATAAGGCTGTATAAGTTTTGAGATAACCGCTATATTCCCGATTTCACGTATGTATAAAAACAGGAGCGCCCCAGTTCACTTAAGAACTGGGGCGCTCCTGTTTTTGTGCAAAGGGTATAGCAGTAGCCTAAAAGCTGTAGCCCACCGTCAGGCCGGGTCTGAACCTGACGCCGCTGCCCAGCACATAATCCAGGAGGCCACGGTCAAAGTCGTCGTTTGTGCCCGTTTTAATGTTCAGACTGCCGCCGTTCACGCCTACCCCGAGGAACAGGTCAACGGAAATACCGTTGTTGAAGATAAACTGGTTACCGGCAGCCACACCGGCCCCGATAGGCTTATAGGTTGCCTCGTAGGTTTCCCCTTTCTCCTTGTCCTCCACGGTCAGCTTGTAGTTCAGCACACGGCCATACCCGGCTACATAAAAGCCGCTTGGGGCGTTGTCCGAAATATAGTAGCGGATCTCCGGTGTAAATCCATACCCTTTGAAATCCACGTCCTTTATCGAGGCTCCTGTGGTAAAAGCCCCCAGCTGCGCGCTGATGTTAGGACTGAAAGCGTGCTCCAAAAAGCCGGAGGCCGTGAGCACAAACGGGCTGAGCACGTTCACCTTCAGGACGGTGCTGCGGTCGGGGGTGGCAGAGGTGGACCTGCGCTGTGCCTGTGCGCTGGCAGGCGCTACGGCCACAACAGCAAGCAGAAGGGTAAATAAGGCCGTCAAGGCGAGTCTTTTCATCGGTTTGGTATCTTAAAAGTGGCAAAACAGTATGCGTGGCCGGTAGAGCAACATCCGTTCCAGAACCTGCCTACGGCAAAGGTTTATTATGCGGCAGATGGTGAGGCAATTATACCGAAGATTAATTTGTTAAATATTACGTACCGGTAGCAAAGTATGGATATTACTGCTATTTTTGCACGAAATTTAGACTTTATACTACCCCCCTGGCGGTAGTTTGAGCTGAAGATTTAAGCGGGTATATATAGCGATTTAAACTAAAACCGGTTTGCTTCTGTTATGCGCCTATACCCCTAGAGTGTAATGTAGTTAGTTAGGCCATTATTTTCAGAGGTTAAGCTATAACAAGTTCTAATTCAGTGAAATGAATACAAACGAAGAAAATCAGCGCTATTCCAAAGAGGATTTAGCAGAGTTTGAGAGCATCATTCAGGAAAAGCTGGTGAATGCGCGCAAAGAAGTGACGTTTATAAAAGAGACCCTAAGCCGCCGCAACGATTCCGGCACTGACAACACGGCGTCGCCCACCAAAGTGCTGGAAGACGGTGCAGACACGGCAGAGAAGGAGAGCCTAAACCAGCTGGCCTCCCGGCAGATGAAGTTCATCCAGCAGTTGGAGAACGCCCTGATCCGCATCAAGAACGGGACGTATGGCGTGTGCATCGTCACAGGCAAGCTGATCCCGAAAGAGCGCCTGCGCGCCGTGCCGCACACACAGCACTCTATTGAGGCCAAGCTTCAGCGTAACGATTAGTACCCGTACTCTTACCTTTACCACTTGAATATTCTGCAGAACCATATTCAGGCACTAGTTTTCTGTGCCCAGTCACCCATCAGCATCGAGGAAATCCAGCGCTGCCTGCAGGAAGCGCTGGGGATGGAAGAGATACTGGTGAGCGATGTGCTGGAGGCAGTTGAGGCGGTAAACGAGCAACTGGCTGAAAGCGGGTTCGCCTTCCAGATTTATGCCATCGGGGGCGGATACCAGTTCCTGACCAAACCCGCGTATCAGGACACTATCAGCACGTACCTCAAACACAAATCAAAGAAAAAACTGTCGGCGTCTGCCTTAGAGACGCTGGCCATCATTGCCTACAAGCAGCCCGTCACCCGGTCGGTGATGGAGCAGATCCGCGGCGTGGGATGCGACTACGCCGTCCATAAACTGCTGGAGAAAGAACTGATCGAGATCAAGGGAAAGGCCGATACCATTGGCCGCCCGGTGCTGTATGGCACGTCCCAGAAGTTCATGGACTACTTCGGCATCAACCACATCAAAGACCTTCCGCAACTGAAAGAGTTCTCCACCGAGGAAAACACGATCGGCCAAACAGCCGACTAGCCAGTGAAGCCCCCTTTTGAACTATAATCCAACCTTATTCCTTAATACTGCACACACAAAAGGTACAGTAGCGATACTGCATCCATAACTATAGTAACATGGCAAGAGACAATGAAAGACCTGACCGCGGCAACGCAGGGGAAGGCAGAAGAGGCGCTGACAGAAACTTTTCTGGCAGGCCGGTGAACAACGACCGCGACGGCAAGAAAATATTTAACAGGCGGGACAAAGACGACCGTTCGGAAGGCAGAGGCGAGCGACGCTCCTTCGATTCCGGCGCGGGCAGACGGGACGGCGGTGAGCGCCGTTCATTTAACTCAGACCGACCAAACCGCGAAGGCGGAGAGCGCAGGTCGTTCAACACAGACCGCCCGGACAGACGCGAAGGCGGCGGGCAACGCGCTTACGGAAACAGAAGAGAAGATGGCGAGCGCAAGCCTTTCAACGGAGAAAGGAAGCCATACGGCACTGACAGGCCAGACAGAAGAGAAAGCGGCGAAAGACGCTCTTTTGGAGGTGATAGAAGAGAAGGCGGTGAAAAGCGCTCTTTTGGAAGTGATAGAAGAGAAGGTGGTGAAAGACGCTCTTTCGGGAATGACAGACGGGATGGCGGCGAGCGCCGTTCTTTCGACTCTAACCGACCGGGCCGCGACGGTGGCGAGCGCCGACCATATAACGCAGACCGCCCGGACAGACGCGAAGGCGGAGAGAAACGCGCTTACGGCAGCGACAGAAGAGAAGGAGGCGAGCGTTCTTTTGGCAATGATAGAAGAGAAGGCGGCGAAAAGCGGCCTTTCGGCAACGACAGGCCACGGCGCGATGAGGGAGAGCGCAGAAGCTATAGCCCCGGAAGAAGACAGGATGATGGAAACCGCTCTTACGGAAATGACAGAAGAGAGAGCGGCGACAGAAAGCCGTTTGGCGCTGACCGCAGAGAAGGCGGAGACCGCCCCTATAGCCGTGACAATAAGCCATCTTATGGCGAGAAGCGCAGCTTCGGCAACGACAGAGGCGCAAAGAGCAGCAGCTACAGCGACCGCAAGCGCCCTAACGGCCCGTCTGATGAGAACGCCAACGAAGTGCCGACCACGCCAACCTACAACCTAAGCCATTACAAGGATAACCCGCGCATCAAAAAGGAAAACCGCAAGGAGGAAGGCGAAGACGACGGATCTATCCGTTTGAACCGCTTTATCGCCAATGCCGGTATCTGCTCGCGCCGCGAGGCGGACCTGTTGATTGAGGCAGGCGAGATAAAGGTGAACGGCGAGGTAGTGAAGGAGATGGGCTTTAAGGTGCAGCTGACCGACAACGTGCAGTATGGCAAGAAAATCCTGAACCGCGAGAAGCTGGTATACGTGCTGCTCAACAAGCCAAAGGATTTCCTGACGACGACAGACGACCCCGAAGGACGGAAGACGGTGATGGACCTGGTGGCAAATGCCTCCACGGAGCGCATCTTCCCCGTTGGCCGCCTCGACCGAAACACAACCGGTCTGTTGCTGTTCACCAACGACGGCGAGCTGGCCCAAAAGCTGACACACCCCTCTAACGGCATCAAAAAGATATACCAGGTAGAGCTGGACAAGCCCCTCACCAAAGAGGACTTCAAGAAAATAGCCGAAGGCGTAGAGCTGGAGGACGGCAAGGCGGAGGTAGACGATGTAGCCCTATTGGGTGAGTCGAACAAGTTTGTGGGTATGGAAATCCACATCGGCCGTAACCGCATTGTGCGCCGCATCTTCGAGCACCTCGGGTATGAGGTGATATCGCTGGACCGCGTGCAGTATGCCGGCCTGATCAAGAAAGACCTGCCGCGCAGCAACTGGCGCTATCTCTCCGAAAAAGAAGTGGTGCGACTGAAGTACTTTATGTAGGCATATGCGCAGCGTCGCCATCGACATCGGGAACACCGGCACAAAGTATGGCATCTTCTCAGAAGAGGGTGCGCTGGTAAGGCAGGGGTATTTTGAAGGGCAGGACCAACTGCCCGAAGAGCTCCTGAACCAGGCCTTTGCCCATGCCATTGTCGCCTCGGTGGCGCAAAGCACGCAACCCATACAGCAGAGGCTGTCTGTAACCGGTAAGCTCGTGGAGCTGACGGCGCAGACAGCCTTGCCTGTTTCTAACCGGTATAAAACGCCCCAGACGCTGGGCGTAGACCGGATAGCGGGGGCAGTGGGGGCCAGTTACCTCTTCCCAAACCGCAACTGTCTGGTGTTTGACGCCGGCACCTGCATCACGCATGATTTTATAGACAGCGAAGGCTGTTACCAGGGCGGCGGCATCTCGCCGGGCCTTACCATGAAATTCAAAGCCCTGCACACTTTTACCCAGCGGCTGCCGTTAGTACAGCGAACCGGAGACGCGTTTCCGCTCACGGGCCAAACCACCGAGGAGTCTATCCGCAGCGGTGTGCTGGCAGGCACCGTGGCCGAATTGAACGGCTTTATCCAGGCCTATACCGAAAAAGCTGCCGATCTGGTGGTTATACTTTGCGGGGGCGATGCCGGATTTTTTGAAAGTAACTTAAAAGGACGCATCTTTGTAATTCCTGAACTGGTCTTAATCGGGCTTCACAGAATATTGACACATAATGTATAAGACACTCCGAGTACTGGTTGGCCTTGCCGCGCTGTGTATGGCGCATACCACACAAGCACAGCTTATCAGCAATACTCCATATTCCCGCTTCGGGCTGGGCGAAATAAACGAAAACTACGGTAACATCCGCAACGCCGGTATGGCGGGCATAGGCGTGAGCTCCGGCAACAGCTATCAGGTGAACACCTCCAACCCCGCCCTGTTGTACTACAACAGCATTACCAATTTTGATATGGGGATTGCAGGGCAGGTAAAGCGCGTGAGCAACGAGAGCAACTCGCAGGTAGACGGGAACGGAAACCTGCACAATCTGTCGCTTTCTGTGCCGGTGTCTAAGCGCTGGAGCGCTGCCACTGGTCTGCGCCCGTTCTCCACCGTAAACTATACCACCACCGTAACCAGCCCGATAGAGGGCAACCCCGAGGCTACGCTCTTTAAGCAGTATGTGGGCAGCGGCGGGCTGTCGGAGGCCTACTTTGCGCACGGCGTGAAAATTACCGGAGGCCTTACCGTGGGAGGAAGCGCGTCTTACCTTTTCGGCAACATCGCCAGCGAGTCGGCCAGTATCGTGAGCGACCCCAACCTGGAGTCGGTGCAGCAAGAGCGCGTCTCATTGGTTGACCGCACCAACTACCGCGGGTTCCTGTTTAAGGCAGGGGCCAACTATCGCCAGAAACTGACGGACAAGCTCTTTCTGAGCGCCGGTGGGGTATACAGTTTCGATTCGAAGCTGAACGCCGAGCGTACGCTCACATTTGAGCGGATCACAGAGCCGGACGCCGTCCTGGGCAGCACTTCTGAGAACAAGGTCACTCTTCCGTCTAACTATAAAGCCGGGATCAGCCTCGACAATAACTCCAACCTCACCCTGGCCGCAGAGTATGTCAGCTACAAATGGTCTGACTACAAGAACTTTGAGGGGCAGACAGGCGAGCTGCGCGACAGCTACCGCATGGCCGTTGGCGGCGAGTACACACCCAACGCAAATGCCATCGACAGCTACCTCAAGCGCATCATGTACCGTGGCGGACTCTACTACAGCGAGACGCCATACCAGCAAAACGGGCAGGGAATCACGGACAAAGGCGTGACGGCAGGGGCGACGCTTCCGATCGGGCGCTCCACCGTGTATGACATGTACCAGCTGAGCGTTTCGTTTGGCTACGGGGAGCGGGGCACCACCCAGAGCGGCCTGATCAAGGAAGACTACTTCCAGTTCGGCCTCGGTTTCACGGTAAACAGCAGGTGGTTCATCAAGCGCAGGGTAGACTAACCGCCGCCACACGATTTACTGACAACATGAAAGGCCGTTTTTGAAGCGGCCTTTTTACATGGCACACCAGCCTGCCAGAGAAGTGCGCCACAATAGCGCAGAATTTGCTAAATTCACACCAAACAGAAGGGAAGACAACAATGCGACACGCATATATAGCCAGTCTGATGGCGCTGATGGTCATGCTCGGGTTCGGCTGTAATGAAGAGCTGAGAGACCCGGACCAGGAGCCCAAGTACACGGGCCCCACCATGGAGAACCATGACGTGGTGACGCTCTACAGCGACTCGGCAAAGCTGCTGATCAAGCTGCAGGCCCCCTTGCAACAGGAGTTTGAGACGGGTGACGGGGTTTTCCCAGAGGGCCTCTTCGTGGAGTTCTATGAGCAGGAAGGGCAGGTAACCTCTACCCTGAAGGCCAACTACGGCAAGCAGGACCGCAACAAAAGCCTCTTCCTGGCAAGGGGCAACGTGGTGGTAGAGAACCTGGCCAAGAAAGAGAAACTCGAGACAGAGGAGCTGTACTGGGACAAGCGCCGGGCCAAGATTTACACCGACAAGTTCGTGCGGATCACGACGCCGGAGCAGATCATCATGGGAAACGGGCTGCAGGCAAACCAGGACTTCTCAAATTACAGAATCCGTGACGTCACGGGTATCATCGATATGAAAGAGTAATGAACCAAAAGCTCACAAATATAATTTTACTGTCGTTGTCTTTTGTGGTGATGGTGATCGGCGTGCACCGCAGCATCGTAGAGCAGGATATTATCGGCAACTACTGGCTCTACATGATTGGCCTGGTGCTGTTTATGCTGTATTACTACCGCAACAAGAAGCACGGTGCCTGAGTGATCCCGGACGCAAAGCATATATGGTAGACCCCAGTCAGATCATCGTTTTAGGAATTGCCCTCTTGTTCTCTGCCTTTTTCTCGGGCATCGAGATGGCCTTTATGGCCGCAAACAAAATCCAGATAGAGCTGAGTGAGAAAAACGGGGAACTGTCGGGGCGCATCCTGTGGTTTCTGCTGCAGCGCCCCGCCCGCCTGATGGGCACCATGCTCATCGGCAACACGCTGGCGCTGGTGCTGTACGGGCTGGCCATTGCCAGTGTGCTGCACCAGGTGCTGTACGCCTACATCCTTCCCGACGCCCTGCAGTTCGGGCTGCTCATCCTGATGCTGCAAATCGTGGTGGCCGCGGTGGTGGTGGTGCTCACGGCGGAGTTCCTGCCCCGCAGCCTCTTCGCCATCGACCCGAACCGCATGCTGCGGGTGCTGGCGGTGCCTATCCTGCTGGTGTATTACCTGCTATACCCGGTGGTGTTCCTGATTGTGGGCCTGAGCAAGTGGGTGGCCGAGAAACTCTTTAAGATCGAGTTTTCTGAGGAGAAGCCGGTGTTCGGGTTCACCGACCTCAACGCCTTCATCAAAAACCGCCTATACCACCCCGAGCAGGAGGACGCCCCGGAGATTGACCCGCTCATCTTCCACAACGCCCTCGACTTTAAAACCGTGAAGGTGCGCGAGTGCATGGTGCCGCGCACCGAGATAAAGGCGGTGGAGGTGGAGGCATCGGTAAAAGAGCTGGGGGAGGCCTTTGTGGAGACGGGCCATTCCAAGATACTGGTTTACGAAGACTCTATCGACAACATCATCGGCTACTGCCACCAGCTGGCCATGTTTAAGCAGCCCGGCAGCATTTCCGAGATTCTGGCCCCGGTGAGCATGGTGCCTGAAAGCATGCTGGCCAGCGAGCTGTTCGTCAAGTTTGTGTCGGAGCACCGCAGCGTGGCCGTGGTGGTAGACGAGTTTGGCGGCACCTCCGGCATCGTGACGGTGGAGGACGTGATCGAGGAGATCTTCGGGGAGATAGAAGACGAGTATGACCTGAACCAGGCGCTGCTGGAGCAGGTGCTGCCCGACAAGGGAATTTACATCCTGAGCGGGCGCCATGAGATTGACTACCTGAACGAAAAGTACGGCATGGGCCTGCCCGAGGGAGAGTATGAAACCTTAGGCGGGCTAGTTTTGTCTGCATTTGGGGAGATACCGCTGCCCGGCGACGAAGTGTCGGTGCCCCCCTATACCATTGGGGTGCTCACCATGGATGAGAACCGCATAGATGCCGTGAAGCTGGTAAAAAACACAGAGAATCAGGCAGATGCTGCCGGGTAAACTGGCGGATAAAAATTTTGAATTTTAACGCGATTAACCTTATTTTGCACAATCCTTTTATATCTAAATAAAGAATGGCATTAATTAACAAGATTAGAGAGAAGTCTGGTTGGGCCGTGGGCGCCATTGCCATAGGGCTTGGTGTTTTTGTGGTAGGCGGCGACTTACTAGGCCCTAACTCAAGGCTTCTGGGAAACGATACAAACACCGTGGGCGAGATCGCCGGCGAGGAAATCGACTATCAGGAGTTTGACCAGGTGCTGCAACAGGCAAAAGCAGATTACGAAAACCGCACCGGCCGCGCCGCCAACGAAGGCGAACTGGCAATGCTGCGCGAGCAAGCCTGGAACCAGCTGATCTTTAAGATTGCGCTTCAGAAAGAATACGACCGCCTGGGCATCACCGTCACCGAAGAAGAACTGGCGGACATGGTGCAGGGCAACAACATACACCCGTCTGTGAAGCAGGCCTTCACGAACCCGCAAACAGGTGAGTTCGACCGCAGTCAGGTGGTGCAGTACCTGCAGAATCTGGACCAGATGGGCCCCAACGCCCGCCCGATGTGGGTTAACTTCGAGCAGAGCATCTTTAACGACCGCAAGCAGACCAAGTACATGAACATGCTGAGCAAAACGGTGTACATAACTGGTGCGGAGGCAAAAAGGTACTACAACGCCCAGAACAGCGCAGCCAGCCTGAAGGTGCTATACGTGCCCTACTTCAGCGTTTCGGATTCTTCTGTGTCCGTAACCGACGCCCAGCTGAAAGGCTACTACGAGCGCAACAAAGAGCTGTATAAGGTGGAAGAAGGCCGCTCGGTCCAGTTCGTGACCATACCGGTGAGCGCTTCTTCCGAAGACAGCACCTACCTCACGCAGGAGATCAGCACCTTGTCGCAGCAGTTTGCGGCATCGGAGAATGACTCTTCTTTCGTGAACGCGAACTCCGACGCACCATTCAACGGCGCATACCGCAACCCGGGCGAACTGCCTGAGCAACTGCGCGACCAACTGCCCCTGCAGAAAGGCAAGGTATATGGCCCGTTCACACAGAACGGCACCCTGTCGCTGTTTAAAGTGTCTGACGTGAAAGAGGGAGACGTGGCCACAAAGGCAAGCCATATCCTGATACGACCGGAAAACGAAACGCCGGAAGCAAAGGCCGCCGCCAAAACCAAGGCACAGGACGTGCTGACGCAGATCAAGAACGGCGCTGACTTTGCCCAGATGGCTGCCCAATACGGCACAGACGGCACCGCTTCCTCAGGTGGCGACCTGGGCTGGTTTTCTAAAGGCCGGATGGTGCCAGCGTTTGATGCCGCCGTGTTTGCCGCCTCGGGCCCAGGCTTGCTGCCTAGCCTGGTGGAAACAGAGTATGGCTTCCATGTGGTGAAGATAACTGCCCCTAAATCAACGGAATCATACCAGGTGGCTGCCGTGCAGCGCGCCATCGAGGCAAGCGAAACAACCCGCGATGCCGCTTACGGCATTGCCGATGAGTTGGCCGGTACCAGCAAAAGCACCGAGGAGTTTAACGAGAATGCCGCCAAAAACCCATCGCTGGTGAAAGAAGAAGCCATCGCGATCGGTAAAAACAACATCGTGGTGAACAACCTGAACAACGCCCGTGAACTGGTGCGTTGGGCATATGCCAAAGACACAGAGGTAGGTGACGTGTCTCCGGTGTTTGAGATCGATGACCAGTTTGTGGTTGCCACGCTCACCAACAAGCGCGAGAAAGGCTATGCGCAGGTAGAGGACATCAAAGACGAACTGACTGCCGCCGTACGCAACGAGGTAAAGGCACAACAGATCATCGCGAAGCTGAAAAGCCAGAAAGGTACCCTTGATCAGATTGCCGCCAGCTATGGCGCTGAGGCCCTGGTGAGAGCCGCGGACAACGTAACGCTTGCTTCTGCCGCCATACCGGGTATAGGTGTGGAGCCGGTGGCCGTTGGCAAGGCGTTCGGCCTGAAGCCCGGTGCCCGCACGGCCCCGTTTGAAGGCCAGGGAGGCGTGCTGATGGTAGAGCTGACGCAACTGAGCCCTGCCCCTGAAATCAACGACTTCACGAACGTGAAAGAGCAGCTGCGCGCCACACGCGCTGGCCGCGCCGAGAACGATGCATTTGAAGCGATCAAAGAGAAATCTGACATCAAAGATAACCGCGTGAGGTTCTTTTAACCTGCCGGAAATTCAGTATACAAAAAGCCACTCCCGCAATGAGTGGCTTTTTGCTTTCCCGGCCTTAGCGCACGATAAACTAGGCACCGTTCGTAAGGACAGGTATACTGCCGGGGAACATTCCGATAAAAACTGATTCTCGGGATAGTCATGGATAAGCAGAATGCAGTAGAAAGAAGGAACGGGCTACATACCACCCATACATCCGGCCAGCCATGCAGCGCCACGGATTATACAAGCAAGTGCCACCACATCGTTTGAAGAATATGACGCGATCGAAAGTATACTACATTGTAGCCTTCTTGCTGCTGTTGCTGGCTGCGCCAGCCGCACGGGCGCAGCAGCAGGAACTGGAACTGGCCCGGCAGTACATGAGCCAGGGCGACTACGCCAAGGCGGAGGGGCTGTATGGCAAACTGATAGAAGAGCAGCGGCTCTTTGGCGTGGTATACCCCGATTACCTGAAGGTGCTGCTGGCCCAGCGCAACTACAAGGATGCCGAGAAACTGGTGAAGAAAACGGTTAGGCGCTATCCGGGCGTACCAACCTACGAGGTAGACCTGGGCCGGGTATACCTGGCGGCTGGCGACAAGGAGGCAGCCACAAAGCAGTTTGAGAAGCTGATCGCGGGCGCGTCACCGGAAACCGTGGTGGCAGTGGCCAACGCATTTATCCAGAATGAGCTTTACGACTATGCCGAGAAGGCTTACCTGCGTGGCCGCCAGCAGAGCAACGACCCATTTGCCTACAACCGCCAACTGCTCGCGCTATACATGTACCGGCAGAAAACAGAGGACCTCGTAAAGGAAGCGCTCAACCTGCTGCAGGCCGACGAAAATGAGCTGGGGTATGTGCAGAACATGCTACAGAGCAGCATGCGCGAAGACAAGAACGTGGATGCGCTGGAGAAAGAACTGATTCTGAGGGTGCAGCAGCAGCCAGACAAGCTGGCGTTTAACGAATTGCTGATCTGGCTGTATGTGCAGCGCCGCGACTTTTACGGTGCCCTGCTGCAGGCCCGCGCCGTAGACAAGCGCACCCGCAGCGGCGGCACCCGCGTGATGGAACTGGGCACGATCAGCCTGAAAAACGAGGATTACGAGGGCGCAATCGAGGCTTTTGCCTACATTGTGCAGGAATATCCGGAGGGCCCCTACTACCTGGTGGCGCGACAGCGCCTCATCAACGCCCGCGAAGCACAGGTGCAGCATACCTATCCGGTGAGCCAGGACAAGATACGCGCCCTGCTGGCCGACTACGAGGTGCTGCTGAACGATGTGGGGCGGAAACCCGAGACCATGGAAGTGCTGCAACACATGGCGGGCTTGTATGCTTTTTACCTCGACGACAAGGACAAGGCCATCGCGCTACTGCAGGAGGCCATCGCCATGCCCCGGGCCAACACCAACCTGGTGGCCGACAGCAAGCTTACCCTCGGCGATATTTATCTGCTGAAGGGGGAGCCGTGGGAGAGCACGCTGCTCTACTCGCAGGTAGAGAAGTCGCATAAGGAAACGCCGATCGGGCACGAGGCCAAGCTGCGCAACGCCCGCCTCAATTACTACAAAGGCGACTTTGAACTTGCCCAGGCTCACCTCGACATCCTGAAGCTGGCCACCAGTCGCGAGATTGCCAACGACGCCATGAACCTGAGCCTGCTGATTACCGACAACACCGGCCTCGACACCTCTACCGTGGCCATGCAGGAGTATGCCGCCATTGATCTGCTGGTGTTCCAGAACAAGCTGCCCGAGGCGCAGGCCGCCCTGGACACGATGCTGCAGAAGTTCCCCAGCCATAGCCTGACGGATGAGATTTACTTCCAGAAGGCAAAAATATATGAGCGGACTGGTGACTTTACAAAAGCCGTGGAGAACCTCCAGAAGATCGTGAGCAACCCGCAATACGACATCCTGAGCGATGATGCCCTATATCGGATGGCCTATATTTATGAGGAGAACCTGAAGGAGAAGGAAAAAGCCCAACAGCTATACAACGACCTGCTGGTAAAGCACAAGGGGAGTATATATGTGGCTGAGGCCCGAAAGCGCTTCCGTAAGCTTCGCGGCGATACAGTGAATTAATTAGGAAAATTTGGGGTAGGTGGGATGCTGAGGCCAAAGCTAAATATTCTACTACTGTTATGTGTTCGGTTTTTTATTCTTCAATTAAGACCTTATTTAATTCAATTTCTAAACTCGTATGTATGTCATTAATTAAAGTCACATAACTTTTATTCTCACCATCATCAATTATTAAATTTTTGTGCTGACATTCAATTGATTCGGAGAACTCTATTGCTCTTTGTTTAACAAAAAATATTTGTTTACGCAAGTTACTTATGAGCTCAGCAATCGGTTCTAATCTAATATCGAAATTAGCTTCCCCGTTTCTTATTACCATTGCTTCTTGATTAAAGAACTTAAGTATTTTTTCATCAATCTCTGTTAAATCTGTTTCCCTAATAGGATTTCCATTTTCGTCGAAAGAGTCCTCAATAATTTTATAATACTTTAACTCAAGTTGTGTGGTAGGCTCTAAAGGTAAAAAGAAAAATGGTTGGCTAACAAGAAGCCAAGCACCTTTAGCAGAAACCCCTCTTTGGTGACAGCGTGAATCTTCTTTGGGAA
>NZ_JAKVIR010000039.1 GCF_022601975.1 Pontibacter sp. E15-1 | reverse complement strand
GTTGGTTTTTCTCTTCCATGTCTGCTGTGTTAAAGGTAGTACTCCTAATCCTTTGACACAGTTCATTTTACAGCCTCTATAAAACTGATCAAATGAGGCTATACTAAAATACTTGCAGCACTTTGTACGTCTTATCGCGGAATGAGAAAGATTCTCCGGCGGTCTTTCCGGCCATGGCCTTGTAAAGCGGCGACATTCCTGAGATGGCATAAAACGATTCCTCATCCAGCTTGATCTCTCCCAGGCTGACACTGATAAAATAGTTCTGAAGCTCGGTATGCACTACGGCCCCCAAAGAAATCTCTTTGTTCGCTTTCGTGGCGTTGATGTTCCGCAGTACGCTCATGGTCCGGATAAGCTCATCCAACTGGCGGGCGTACATGTCGCGCTGTATCTGGCAGTTTTCCCGGAACGACTCAAACTTGTCCTCCATGGCTCCTTGGTGCTCGTTGGCGCTTTCCTGCGCCTCGTCCATGGCATCTTTAGCAGCCTTAATCTGCGCGTTCAACAGGCGGTTACATTCCTGTAAAAGCCTTTTTTTTGTTTCGAGGTCCTGAGTAAATAATTCCATAGTTTTGGTTTTTGATTCGGCCAGCTTTGGGTGAGTTGGCCGTGGGTTAGCATGTTATCAAATATAGCAGTAATTGGTATGATTCAAATGATTTTAAGCAGTTTAGAGGTTTTCGCCGTTCCCAAACCCATGTACTGGAATTCAGTTCGCGGAACTAAGCAATAAACTATTTAGTGGGTAGCATGTTTATGGGGTAAATTTAAAAATGCCATTTAACGAATTTTTTAAGCGATTGTTGGGCCATGAAAGCGGCAAAGCCACCTGCACCAAACTGGAGCGGACCGGCAAGTATAAGGCCGCTTACAAAGAATGGCTAAACGCGCAGGTATACCTCAACTGGACCGGCGTGTTTTACAAGTCATACCATTTCCTGAAAGCCAACTTTCCGGCTCCGCTGCGGGTGGAAATTGTGCGCGACACGCATGTGCGGGGAGTAGTTTTCTTTTACGACCCCAGTATCGGGGCCACAAACTTCTGTTACTTTTTTGACCTCCTGCGAGACAGAGTGCTAGAGCAGGGCTATACCCTGCACAACTGCGACAAGCTTGAAATCAGGCATGAGCGGTATACCGAGCAGATCGAGAAACACCTGCTTACGCCCCCCGCCTCCGATCTGCCTGGAACGAGCCTGTGTAACCAGTTGTATGGGAACGTGCTGCTCGACTATATAAAAGTAAACAAGCACCCCGGCTACATACGTTTTGCGGCTAACGCCTACCACGACTCCTATTTCTCCCCGGCTCTTCCCTTTGAGGAGTTGCTCGAAAAGGTGCTGCAACCAGACGAGACACCCCGGCCTTAAGGCCTGGCTGCAGGCGGGCTTGTTTATACATGGCGCATGTAGTGCAATTCTCTTTCAAATGACATTTATTTTAGATACATTTAGACCTAAACAACGAATGGCAATTTAAGGGTCTCTGTATGCCAAAACGGTTACTGCTCATATTACTGATTGTCCTCTGTTCGCTCAGAGTTAGCGCCACCCATATTGTAGGCGGAGAGTTTGAACTGGAGCATTTGCAGGATTACAATTACCGCCTGAAACTGAACCTGTATTTTGATGTGATCAACGGCAGTCCTGCCGCATTGGATCAGTTTATCACCGTCAATATCTTTTCTAAGGCGACTAACCAGCGAATAGCTGCCCTGGACATGTTTATACAGGAGCAGTCGCTGGTGCCGTATACTAACATCGACTGTACGGTTGGTGAGTTAGTCACACGCAAGATCGTTTACTACCAGTCCATCTTTCTGGACCCGGCTATCTTCAATAACCCCAGCGGCTACTATGTAACCTGGGAGCGCTGCTGCCGCAACAACACCATCAGCAACATTGTAGCGCCTGAAGACGCGGCCCAAACCTTCTACATGGAGTTTCCGCCCGTGATGCTCGACAGGTCTCCCTTCGTGAATTCCTCACCGAAACTTTTCCCGCCCCTGAGCGACTATGCCTGTGTTGGCGAACTTTTTTACTTTGATTTTAACGGAGTTGACCCTGACGGAGATTCCATTGTGTATGATATGGTGACGCCCCTCAACGGCTATACCAACCGCGACATGCCCATTTATACCATCCCGCCCAAGCCGGCGCCCTACCCGCTGGTGAGGTGGCTGCCTGGGTATGGCACCAACACGCAGGTACAGGGCAGCCCGCCCATTAGCATCGAGCCAAACACGGGCCTCCTGACCATGCGACCGTTTAGCAAGGGCTTGTTCGTGTTTGGTATCCGCGCCCAGGAATTCAGGAATGGGAAGAAGATCGGCGAGGTCCGACGCGATTTCCAGGTGCTCGTGCTCGAATGTCCCCGTAACCAAAGCCCCAAAGTAGTAGCCCAAGAACAAGGCAAAAAAGAGTTTTACCAGGAGGGCACTGTGCTGCGCATCAGCCCCACAGACAACCGCTGCATTAACTTGTTTATCACAGACCCTGACCTTAGCGAGTTTGTTTCTTTGCGCGCAAAGCCCGTAAACTTTTCCAGTCAGGAATATACTTTTCAGGGCACGACCAGCGGCATGATTAACCAGGGGCCAGCCCTGGACTCGCTGAAAGCCACGCTTTGCTTTGACCAATGCTTTGACACGGGCGGGAAAATCTACGAACTAGACCTGATCGTGAGCGATGACGGCTGCAGCCTGCCCCGGCAGGACACTGTCCGGGTCCGCTTTCAGATAGAACCGACCCCAGACATACCTCCTTCAATCTCCCTGTCGACTAATACGCGTGTCTTTAAAGTCAAAGACGGAGATCAGATTACTTTTGATGTCCTAGGCCTTGACCCCGATGAAGATATCGTATCGCTTACTGCCGAGGGAGAAGGGTTTACCCTCTCCGAGCAGGACATCAGCTTTACGGGAGGCAGTGCCACCGGTCGGGTAAGTTCGCCTTTCACCTGGAACATCAACTGCACGACTTTACAAAGAGACTCCTATACGGTTAACTTCAATGTGGAATCCATCGTCTGCGACAAACCAGTTAACCGCACGATTGCGATTGAGGTGCAGACGGAGAGCAACAACAATGCGCCAACGCTCACCTCAGACCAGCCAGATCAGTTGATTGAGTTAGAGACAGGGCAAACTTTTACGGCCAACCTGCTGGGGACTGACCTGGATCTGGACCAACTCACCCTGACGGCGGCTGGCGAGGGCTTTACTTTGGATGACCTGGGTATAAGTTTCACAAGCACAGGCGGTTTAGGTCAGGCAACAGGCGTCCTGACCTGGACACCGACCTGCGAAGCTGTCAGGAGAGGGAGCGTTCGGGTGAAGTATACCCTGCAGGAGCAAGCCTGTGCGCCTAACCAGAATAAGGAGCTGGTGATGGAGTTCCGGATAAAGGATCCAAACAATGCCCCGCAGTTAACCTCAGACAAATCCGTGTTGGTGTTTGACCTGAAGCTGAACGATGAGTTTGAGGCGCAACTCTCTGGCACCGACCTCGATCTGGACAATCTGCTGCTCTCCGCTTCCGGCGACGGCTTCACGCTTGCCGACTATGGCATGAGCTTCGAGAGCACTCCGGGCAAAGGTGATGTAAAAGGTGTCTTCAGGATGCAGGCGCTCTGCAAGGCCGCTGAACAAGGCTTGGTACGGGTCAACTTCAACCTCGCCGAAGATGCCTGTACTCCCCTTCCGCAGCAACTGACCATGGAATTCCGGATAGAAGTCCCTAAAATCGATGATCATATCCCTGCGAATATTTTCACGCCAAACGGCGACGGCAAAAACGACTTTTTTGAGGTGCCCAATTTACCTTCAGAGTTTTGTACCGCTGTTTTCAAAAGCATTCGTGTGTACAATCGCTGGGGCAAGGAAGTATATGCCAATACTAGCAGCAATTTTAAATGGGATGGAAAAGACGTGAACGACGGCGTTTACTTCTACGTGATAGACTACCAGAGCAGCAAGTTTAGAGGTTCGGTCACCATTGTCAGGTAAAGAGAATCCCCCAAAACAGCAGCGCCCCCTGTCCTTAAAAAGAACAGGGGGCGCTGCTGTTTTGGGAAGTTAAGGAATGATAAAGCTTATACTCCCCTCATCTGGTATACTTAGTTGAGACTAAAGTTTGATGACATTTTCTTTTACAGGCAAACTGAGAACAAGCGGAAAAATTTTATTGGATAAAAATATTTAGATTGTGTTAATCGCCTTCTGCCTTTTGGCCCGAAAACCCTACGTAAAAGCTAATTCCGGTATGAAGTTAGGTAATGAAGAGAAATACAAGATATAAGCCCAGCCACAGGAAATCCATGAAGTGCCAGTAGCTGTTGAGCATAGACAACTGTAGGTGCCGGAAAGGGTCCCGGATAAAAATGAGGCTGCGCACGCCATCCGAGGATACATAAATGGTTTTGAACAGCATGAAGGACAGGAAGATTATACCCCCTAGCAAATGCAGAATGTGCAGCGCCGAAATGAGGTATAAATAAGTGCCCGACGCTTTCCCGGAAAAGTAAATACCTGTCTTAGACATTTCGTTCCAGCCGATGAGCTGCGCCCCGATAAAGAAAACGCCAAGACACAAAGTCAGCGCCAGGTAACGCACCATCTTCTTCAGCTTTTCCTTTTTATACATGCGTGGCACCTTCGTCATGGTATAGCTGCTGAAGAGCAGCAGAATGGAGCTCACACTGAAGAATTTGGGTAATTCAAAATTGTCACCCGGGAAGCCGCCCGTCCGGGCAAAAGCGACTGTCAGAATAAAGAACAATACCCCTATGCCAATCATGCTCAGGTAGAGCAGCATTCGGATAGGGTGCATCTTCTCAATCCTGCGGAAGGCAGAGCGTTGCGTTGCGTTAATTTGTTTCTTCTTATCTGAATCCATTATCAGCCTATTTGCACCGCTGGGCAAACCGCGTAACACAATGTCTCACAGTCTGTACGGTGGTTCTATGCACCTATTCATTTATACCTGCGCAGGGATATTATGTTCTGCATTTTCCTAAAAATTTTCATAGTGTTTCGTCCCTGTATCGTAACAGTTTAATCCTCCTAATGTTGTATGTAAAATATGAGTACCAGCGGCGCGAGGCTTGCACTGCGATGGCCAACATCCTTCCTAAAGAAACTGCGTTAATAAAAGGGCCTCCACCTTATCCCAGACTCCCATGAAAAAAAATATACTACTCTTTTTGGCCCTTCTCCCGCTTTGCCTGCTCTTCCAGAAGGAAGCGTTGGCGCAGAATGACCGCTCTGCCTATACTGGTAATAATACCATACGGATTGACCTCGAGGGCATCGGGCAGCGATACCAGTTTGTCTCAAATCAAATGCTGGTGCGCCACAACAAAGAGACGCACCGCCTTGAATGCGTGGTGCCCGTGGCGAGCCTGATTCCGACAAACGACTCGATCCCTCCGGACATGGCCTACGAGGTGCTATACGGAGCGAAATACCCTGAACTGCTCATCCTGATCGCGGAACCGGAGCAACAGTCCTCGCAAGGCCGCTTCAATCCGTCCACTATCAACCGTAAGACCTCTATCAACTTGCAGGGGGTGAACAACGACACAAGAATTCCGGTCGCTTATTTGAAGGAGAACACCACCATTTACTTCTCCACTAACTTCGACCTGATGCTGGGTAATTTCCAGGCATCGATGCCTGTCAAATACCTCCCAATCCTGACGGGAAGGGTACTTTTCAGCATCGAAAAGGCCTATTGGTATAACATGACCAGTAACTAAGTTTATACCTGCAACATACATATTGTTTTTGGTATCCCATACCCTATTTCACTGCGCTATATAAATAAATTTCTGCTGTTTTTAGGTATGGCTGCAGTAGCCTCAGACCGCTGACGGTTGCATATCCTGCGCAAGCATACTATGGCTTTTGCGTCTGGATATCGGCATAAGTCTGGTTTACTGTATGCTAGTAGAACATGCTCCTTCATCGTGAATCTCCATAGGTGTACCCCTTTGATTTCTTAAGTTTGGAACGATTACTCCCTAAGCTGGCTGTCTTTTTGGATGATGGACAAGAACCCGCGTTTCCGGCTCTGACTTCTGCTTCCTGTTTCCTATTTTTACGGGAGAACAAAACTACGACACATGGCAGCAGTGAAAGAGCCAGCCCAGCAGATAGCCGAGCTGACAGCGCGTATAAATCACTTGAATTACCAATACTACCAGAACAGTGTTTCAGAGGTTTCTGACATAGAGTTCGACGGCCTGTTGAAGCAACTGCAGGAAATTGAAGAGCAGTTCCCCGAGTTACGTCAGCCTAATTCCCCCACCCAGCGCGTGGGCGGCACCATCACGAAGAGTTTTAAAACTGTGCACCACAAGTGGCCGATGCTCTCGCTGAGCAACACGTACTCGGAGGAAGAGCTGCGCGAGTTTGACGCAAGGGTACGCAAGGCAATCGGCGAAGAAGTGGAGTATGTCTGTGAGCAGAAGTTTGATGGGGTGGCCATCAGCCTGACGTATGAGAACGGGGAGTTTGTGCAGGGCGCCACACGGGGCGACGGCAGCCGGGGCGATGAGATCACGGCGAATGTGCGCACCATACACGATGTACCGCTGCAGGTGCACGGCGAAGGCTTCCCTGATTTGTTTGAGGTACGGGGTGAGGTGTTCCTCCCCTTGCAGGTGTTTGAGCAACTGAACGCGGAGCGCGAGGAGGCGGGCGAGCAGTTGCTGGCCAACCCGCGCAATGCGGCATCCGGCACCCTGAAGCAGCAGGACTCCGCCATCGTGGCCAGCCGCAAGCTGGGCTGCTTCTCCTACTCATTCCACGCCTCCCCAAATCCCTTTGACACGCACGCGGAGAGTTTGCAGGCAGTGCAGGCCTGGGGGTTTAAGGTTTCAGATACCTGGCGCAAGTGCCAGAGCATTGAGGCTGTGCTGGCCTACATCAACGAGTGGGAGTCGAAGCGCTTTGAGCTTCCGATCGCTACCGACGGGGTGGTTGTAAAGGTGAACAGCTTCGCGCTGCAGGAAGAACTCGGGGCCACGGCAAAAAGTCCGCGCTGGGCCATTGCCTATAAATACGCTTCCATGAGCGCCGCGACACAACTGCTTGGCATTAAGTATCAGGTGGGGCGCACCGGAGCCGTTACACCCGTCGCCCTTTTAGCGCCCGTGCTACTGGCAGGCACCGTCGTGAAGCGGGCCTCGGTGCACAACGCAAATGAGATAGAGCGCCTCGACCTGCGGCTGGGTGACACTGTTTTTGTTGAGAAGGGCGGTGAGATCATTCCTAAAATAACCGGGGTTGACTTCTCCAAGCGCCCCGCTGACAGCCAGCCAATTTTATACCCTACGGCATGCCCCGCCTGCGGCACTCCTTTGATTCGGGCTGATGGGGAGGCGCACTTCTACTGCCCCAACGACGAAGGCTGCCCCCCGCAGATCAAAGCAAAACTGGAGCATTTTATCTCCCGCAAAGCCCTAAACATCGATGGCCTTGGCCCCGAAACTATTGAACAGCTGTATAAGCAAGGCCTCGTGCGCAACGCCGCCGACCTATACGACCTCACTTTTGAACAGCTCGCGTCTCTGGAGCGCATGGGCGAAAAATCAGCCACCAACATCCTGAACAGCCTTGAAAAATCGAAAGAGGCACCGTACGACCGGGTCCTTTTTGGCCTGGGCATCCGCCTTGTGGGGAGCACGGTAGCCAAGAAACTGACCGAGCAGCTCCCTGATCTGGAGGCGCTTCGGGGAGCTACGCACGAGGAGCTGCTAGCCATACATGAGATCGGCGGACGCATTGCCATGTCTATCCTGGATTATTTCCAAAACCCAGAGCATGTGCAGGTTTTGGAGCGCCTGAAGGCGGCTGGGCTAAAGTTCAGGTCTGAAAACACTGCGCCCGCCATGGAAAGCGAGAAGCTGGCGGGAAGCACGTTTGTGATCTCCGGCGTTTTCCAGAGCATGAGTCGCGACGAGCTGCAGCAGTTGATCATCAGCCACGGCGGCAAGGTCGTCTCCTCCATTTCAGCCAAGCTGTCTTTTCTGGTGGCTGGCGACAAAATGGGGCCTGCCAAGTTGGAGAAAGCAAATAAGCTGGGCGTCCGTATCCTGTCAGAGGACGAGTTTCTGGAGATGATCCGCGCCTAAAAGCCAGCAAAATATGGCCCTGATGGGATACCGTCGGGGCCAACTCTATGCTGCGCATACCCAGTATCTGAATTTAATGCGGTAGAAACTTGCGTTTGTGACTGCCTTTAGGTACCTAGGCAGTCCGGGTACTTGCAGGCCCATACCATGGCCAACAGCAACAAAAAATGAACATAACGCTTCGGGAGGTAACCATGAAAAGACGCTATAAACTGGCGCTGCATGTTGCTGGCTGGCTGATTTTTGGGGCCTGGATTTTTTACTTTGTGTATGCCAACCGCTCCCTCACCTTGCACAAAGGGCTGGACATTACCGTCGGGCTGCTGTTTCACCTGCTGATCTTTTATTTCAACTGGTATGTGCTCATCCCGAGGTATCTTGCGCGCAACCAGATACTGCTCTATGTTTTTGCGGTCGTCACGATGCTCCTTTCGGTGGCCGTGCTGCAGGCACCATTCGACTATTACATATTTCGGGAGTATAACCCCGGTATGGACACCCTGTACAGCACGGAGCGGCTGCTGCAGTACATGCTGGGCGGTTTGGTAACCACGTTTATCAGCTCCGCCCTGAAAGTGACGGGCAATTATATCCGCAACGAGCGGCGCAACAAAGAGCTGGAGACGCAGAAACTGATTACTGAACTGGCATACCTCAAATCGCAGGTGAACCCCCATTTTCTGTTCAACACGTTAAATAACATATACTCCCTGGCCTACAAACAGCACCCTGAAACCCCCGACGCCATCATGAAGCTCTCGTTGCTGATGCGCTACATGCTGTATGAGAGCAACGACACGATGGTGAGCCTGGAGAAAGAGGTGGAGCATATCAACAATTTTATCGCGCTGCAAAAGCTTCGCCTGCGTGAGCACACCGGTATCAGGTTCGAGGTGCAGGGTGAACTCGCGAACCGCCAGATTGCCCCCATGCTGCTCATGACTTTGGTCGAGAACGCGTTTAAGCATGGGCTGGTAAGCAAAAACGAAATAGGCATACAGATAAACCTGACCGTACAGGAAGACGCCCTGCTTTTCAGCACTGTGAACAACACCAGCTCGCACAAAAAGCGGGAGTTCGGAGGGATTGGCCTCACAAACCTGCGCCGGCGCCTGAACCTGCTATACCCCAACCAGCACTTGCTGGCCTTCGAGGAGAAGGATGGGGCTTTTTATGCGACCTTGAAATTATACTTCAGACCTAACGCCAAATAAAACATGAAAATACGTTGCATCGCTGTGGACGACGAGCCACTCGCCCTCGATATCCTTGAAAGCTATATTGCCAAGTTGCCCTTTCTGAAATTGGTGCGCACCTGCTCGAGTGCCACCGAGGCCATGCAGGCGCTGCAGGACGAGCAGATCGACCTGATGTTTCTGGACATCGAGATGCCCGAGCTGACAGGGATCCAGTTTCTGAACATCCTTAAGCACCAGCCGCTCATCATTTTCACGACCGCTTACCCGGATTATGCCCTGGAGGGATTTAACCAGGATGCAGTCGATTACCTGCTCAAACCCATCCCCTTCGACAGGTTTCTGAAAGCCGTGACCAAAGCCCAGGAAAGGCTGCAACGCCATGAGAAGACACCCGACGCCCCGGCCCCAAGCGCGCCGCACGAGCAGGACTTCATGTTTGTGAAGGCAGACTATAAATCGGTGCGCGTTGATTTCAAGGACATCCTCTGGATCGAGGGCCTGAAGGATTATATCATCATCCAGACCAAGGATCAGAAAATCATCACCCTGCTCTCGATGAACAAGATGATGGAGAAGCTGCCAGAAGCTAAGTTTCTGCGCGTGCACCGCTCCTACATTGTGTCGCTGCAAAAGATTGAGAGCATCGAGAAAAGCCGCATCCGCATTGGCCCCAAAGAGATACCGATTGGGGAAGTATACAAGGAGAATTTTTTAAAGTGGGTGGAGGAAAACAATATACAGTAAGCTTGCGCAGGTAAACATTAGCCCTTACTTTTAGCGTATTCTTAAATTAAAGCGGTAGCCGATAGCAATTTCACAGTAAACCAGCATCGTCAATCTGATGCAGGGGTATAAAAAGCATTTGCAGAAAAGAATTCTTAATTCGAAATTCGCGCTCCGTAAACTAAAGAAATGGGAAGAGAGAAATTTACAGGTACAGGTGTAGCCCTTGTTACGCCGTTCACCAAAGAACTGACGGTAGACTATACAGGCCTGCAAAAGTTGCTTGACTTTACGTTGGATGGAAACGTGAATTACCTGGTAGTCAATGGCACCACCGCCGAATCGGCCACCACAACGGAAGCAGAGAAAGCGGAAATCCTGAGTTTTATCAAAAAGCACGTGCAGGGGCGTGTGCCGCTGGTATATGGCTTGGGCGGCAACAACACGCAGCAACTGCTGGACACGATAGCAAGCACAGACTTTGAGGGAATCGATGCCATCCTCTCTGTCAGCCCGGCCTATAACAAACCTTCTCAACTGGGTATTTACCAGCATTTCCTGCACATCGCCGACGCCTCCCCAGTCCCGGTGATACTCTATAACGTTCCTGGGCGCACGAGCAGCAACATCACAGCCGATACCACTTTAAAGTTGGCCCTGCACGACAACATTATTGGTATAAAAGAGGCATCCGGTAACATGGAGCAGTGCATGAGCATTGCCAAGCATAAGCCAGAGCAATTTATACTGATTAGCGGTGATGATTTGCTGACAGTTCCCATGATCTCTTTCGGGGCTGAAGGGGCTATCTCTGTGCTGGCGAACGCTTTTCCTGAGAAATTCTCTGAGATGGTGCAGTTGGCTCTGGCGGGCAACTTTAAACAGGCGGCAAGTCTGCTGCACAGCTTTATCGACATAAACCCCCTACTCTATGAGGAAAGCAATCCGGTAGGAGTAAAAGCGCTATTAGAGCGATTCGGTATTTGCTCCGCCAACGTAAGGCTGCCGCTACTGGAAGCAACTTCAGGTCTGAAGAACAGGTTGGAGAAGCTACTTTAAAAGGGATGCCATACTAATGCAAGATTAACAGACTTTGCATTTCTATATATTGCACAGAAAAGGCCAGCAATTTGCTGGCCTTTTCTGTGCAATATAGTTCGCTATCCTTCTCACTTTTGGTCATACCTATACTTGTGTTTCAATTATAACGCCACCTACCATCAACACCAAAAATATTATATAACCATAATCTAAACACATTCTCCTAAATAGAGGAAGCTTCCATATAGTTATACATTCATTTGTTTTAAATGAAATAAATAGAATTTTAACTTAAATTAATACAATAGTTAAGCATTTAAAACCATTTAAAAGGTCCACCTTAATTACGCTACCCCTCCGAATAATACCTTTCACTAAATAAACAGTCTATTTTTGAAAGCTAGTGTTTCAGGGAAACATTAAGTCTTTATCTTTCAGAAAAATTAGGTCAAGCACGTTTATGTCATCCATTCTCCAACCTAAAATTAGTTATATAACATCCTGCTGCAGTATGCTTTGGGGTGATGTGTGGTTGTCTTCTGGGACTTCATACAAATTGCGTTAAGCCCTTTCCTATCCTCACCAAAGCTGGATCATTACGCGTTACCCTGGCCTCATGACTGTATCAGAAAAGAAACTTCGTAAAAAGTTTACCGTCCGCTATCTTGCTTTGCCTACGGTTCTGGGTTTAAGCGTGATCGCGTACCTGCTGTACGCCGGGTATGAGCCAGGTCAGTTTGGCATAATTCTTCAAGCAAATTTTTACTGGGTAGGTATGGCCGTTGCTGTCCTCATAGTCCGGGACCTGGGCAATATGTATCGCATTCGCTACATAACCGACCAGGTGCTTTCCTGGAAACAGAGCTTCAGTGTCATCATGCTTTGGGAGTTTGCCGCATGCGCCCTCCCCACGGTGGTGGGCGGAACGAGTGTGTTGGCCTATATCCTCTTCAAGGAGAAAATCCCATTAGGCCGATCAATCGGCAAGGTCATGGTTATCTCTATGCTGGATAACCTGTATTTTGTGCTGGCTGTGCCTTTGGTCCTTTACTTTACAAAAGGCATCCTGCTCCCCGAGTTGGTAGGTATACCTGGTGCTTTGCGCGAGACGCTGGCAGTTGCTTTTATTGTCAGCTATGTGCTCGTGGCGCTGTCTGCCTTTACGATGTTTTATGCCCTCTTTATTAACCCGCACGCCGTTAAACGCGGGCTACTTTATACATGCCGCATACGGCTTTTCGGCAAATGGCGACAGGCTATACTTCGGCATGCCAACGAGTTGCTGCTCTCCTCAAAGCACCTCCGCAGCAAACCGGCAGCTTATTGGTTTCGTGCGGGAGTCTCCACGGTGTTTGTCTGGACGGCCCGCTACATCATAATCGGCTTACTTATCGCGGCATTTACTACTCTCAACCTGCACGATCATGTGGTCATATTTTCGCGCAACCTGATCTATAAGATTGTCTTATTTGTTTCGGTCACTCCTGGAGCCGCCGGTATTGCGGAATTGGCTTTTCCAGCGTTCTTTGGCGCTTACCTGGGAAGTTTCACAGCCATAGCGGTGTTCGTGTACCGCATACTGACACATTATCTGTATCTGATTATTGGAGCTGTTGTGTTTCCTCGCTGGGCCGCCCGTGTATTCAAATCAGAGCACGCTCATGTAGAGCCGGAGCATGCGGGAGAATTACAGGAAGACCGCCGAAAACGTCTGCAAGCTTGATGATGGCATACCTGGATATAAGAAGAGGCCGCAGCGTGGTGCTACGGCCTCTTCTTATTAAAAATTTAAGCTAGTTTATTGATCTTGCCAGTGGATTAAGCAGTTAAATGCTCAGCCCGATGAAGCAGATTAGTGCGGGTTATTACTCCAACCTTTTTTCCCGAATCGGTCGTTCCCAAACTCGCGGAAAGAATCCTGATTTCCGTAGCTGCCCTCATGGCGGAATCCGTGGTTTCCCCGGCTATCGAAGTCACGGTAACGATCGCCCTCTTCCGGGTTGTCGTAGTTTGGATTATACCCTTGGGTATAGCGGTAACTCCGCGGTTCCCGGGTATAGGGGCCCTCACTGTACGGGAAATGCCCAACCTGGTCCAGGTCATTCTCCACGCCGTAAGGCAGGCCATAGTCAGAGGATCGTGGGTGGTCTGAGTAGTTAGCGGTGTCATACATCTGATTGTATCTGTCTTCCCGATTGCCTTGCATGCCTCCGCTGCTGCCAAACTCCCTGCTCTGCTGAATTCTGTAATACTCGCCCGGCTCATTGCGGGTATCTCCCAGTTGCGCATGCTCCTGTGCCTGAAACTGTCGTTGTTGCGGATCGTTTTCAATTTGATTTCTGTAGTTGCGGTTGTATTCGCCGTAATTGGTGCTTCGTTCGTTCTTCATGATTAATTAGGAATAGACGGCCTGACAGCCGTAGGTTTAATGCTGATAATTTAAGCATGTATAATACTCATCTTCGGGAGGCGAAATCCATACATACCCTTACTGTAATCTGGTCGAGTTGACCCTTCAAAAGAATGCCTTGCGGATATAAGTCAAGAGTGTAAGACAGAGAAGTCAGGATTAGCGCCTGTCTCTGTGACGCATGTAATCATCATAGTCATCTGTGTTTCTATTGCGGTCATCCCAACGGCTCAAGAAACGTCTTGTTTCGCCATACTGCATGGCATCTTCTGAGTAGTTGCGACCGGCAAAACCGGGGGTATAGTCATCATCGTAATTGGTGTAGCCCGCTTCGTTTTGGCTGTATGATTTAAAATCTCTTCGTGAGTCGCGTCCCCACCGGTCATCCTGATTATTTCGCCTCACTTCATGGCCAAAGCGCTCTTCTCCCCTGCCATACCTTCTGTTCTCCTCCCCGGACAGGTTCATGCCAAAATCCGTATTGCCACGACGGCTGTAATCTGCCCGCGCATCGTAGTGGTGAGACGAATTATACCCGTCGCGCTTAGGATAGCTCATGTTATAAGGGTTATCGGGAGCGCCGGCGTTGCCACGTGTAAAGTCCGGGCCACTGTACCTAGCCCCACCCGGCCTGAATCGCCCTGACGGGGACATTTGGCGACGGTCCTCATTGCTGTTAAACCTGCTGTCGTCACGGTATTGGGTATAGGGGCTGTCCTCGTAACCCCGGTAAAAGTGGCTGTCTGGGGAATAGTTTCCTCTGTCTGAGTTCTGCCCATGGTGATGCCCATGTAGCCAGCGCGGTTCTCTCTCGTTCCTGTCAGTAGTGTTCATAGCTTGGTAGGGGTATGGGATTTAATGTCAAAGTGCACTGTTTCTTTTTACGGGTATAAGGGCACAATGGGTTAGCCTCCAAGCATCTATACTTCATAAAAACCCCAGCGCCACTCCAGCGTTTAATAAAGACAGACAAACGACATAAATACCTATGGAAAGAAGCACTTGGAACAATAGCCCACAATACCCCGAGGACAGAGACAAGAGAAACCGCCAAAGGGACAATTCTCCTAGTCAGAACCCAGACAGTTACCGTGGAGCCTATCGCTTCGAAACCGACAGAGATCCCCGTAACCAGTCCAACTGGAACCGTTCAGAAGATCACGCTGACAGAAACAGAAATCAAGGCCGATCCCCTGATTATAACCAGGACTATAATCGTAACTATAACAACGACTATAACCGAAACTATAACTACCCTACACGTGACCACCGAGCTGAGCCACGGCAATCCGCGCGTGGCAATGACAGAGAGAATTTCCAGGACAGGAGCTACGGCAGCCAGCGCAATCACGTAAGCCAGGGGCACGAGAGTGTTCACGACCGGATTGAAGACAATGACCCGTATGGCGTTGGGAACTTTAACGCCAACTATCGGCCCGATACGTACAGAAGTGGCCGAGGAGAGAATT
This sequence comes from Pontibacter sp. E15-1, assembly GCF_022601975.1. Classification (GTDB taxonomy): domain Bacteria; phylum Bacteroidota; class Bacteroidia; order Cytophagales; family Hymenobacteraceae; genus Pontibacter. Next base: position 26,402 of record NZ_JAKVIR010000039.1, on the reverse strand, counting down.
ACGGAAATATGGCCGGCTCGCTTAGCTATGGGTATGACGGCAGCAGTAACTATAACCCGGACTGGAATAGCCGATATGATCCATTAAGTGGACACAGGCGCAGCTACCACGGCAATTATGAGACGCGCCACCCAGCGCATGGTTGGCAGCCTGAGGAGGGCAGTGATCGCCGGAAGCATTCAAACGAGTGGTATTAACGGATGGCGCCTGATTCCTGGTGCTTCACCAAATTAAAGATCAGAAATTAAGCTTTAGAAATGAGGTATAAAGTCCATTTCTAGTCATGTATAAACAGACGCTAATTCTGGTTATTAAATTGGTAAATTAATAGGCGATGAAAATTACATCTCATGCAATCGTAGTCATGGGCTTCAATAATAAAGCACAGTACAATTTAAACTTAAAAATCAATACAAATGGACCAGAACGATAAGAATAAAAAAGACAAGTTGAAAGACGAGAATATCAGTGAAACCTTAAATACTGGAAACAGTGTGCCAAACATACACCCAACAGGTGTAAGACAAGAGGAAGTAGATGAAGAGGATATTAAAAAAGGAAGAGTTGGAGGAGCCCCTTCACAGAAAAGTGGTAGCAGAGGCAGTGCCGATGTGCAGGATGGTGGTCAGGATATCGGAAGCAGTGCCGGCAGCCATTAACCAGCAGCGTTATTTTAGATGAAGCGTATACCACTCAATCGCATCATCCAGAATCAAACATAGTTTAAACACCAATACATAAAACAGCGCGCCACCTTGCTAGCAAGGTGGCGCGCTGTTTTATGTATTGGTGTGTTTATTACAAATGGGGAATTGCTATTGCATTTCCTCCTGCTCCATATATTCCCACATGGCTTCTTCGCTGGAGCCGGTTTTAGCGGCATAGATAAGCATGGTGGTATAAACGGCGATCAGCAGGAAACTAAGCGGAATAGAAAAGACAAAGGATACGACCAATGTTTTGACAGGATCCGGCTTTGAGCTCATTTTGGTAGAGGCATACCAAAAGAACAAAACATTAAATATTCCGGAAAGCGCTACAAAATTGATAATGTCTAACATCGGCTAAAAATTTATAGTCTGGCTGAACGTGCGACTGCACATGCATAAGCAATTTAGATTAGAAATCTGGCTTCGCTCCGTCCTTGCCAACTGTGTTTGCTAGTCTTTTTCTAAAACTGCTTAATGCAATTTAGAAGTCTAATTTATAAAACACAAACATTCAGCAGAAAATATTATCAGTCACTACAATAATTGACTACCAAATACCCCTATGGATCTTAAAATATGCGTTACAGCTCCAATTATAAGAGTTATGCAAATGAGTGATAACTCACCTAATTTGTGATTAGTATTAAGAATATATAGCGATGCATACGATGTAGTAACCTGATCTACGAAATAAATATCAACAAAGTACCAAAAAATACATCCTATTATTTTCTAAACCCTCTTTATGACCCTCGATTAGTATCAAAGCAACATTTATTTTAACGTTAGCGCCGAAAATTAGTTAAATGCTAAAATGTATTATAAAGGGGTAGAAGAACCAGCTTGAATTAGTAACAATAGATTTTAGTGATGAAAACAGATGAGCCGCTTTATAAATAATGCATCCGCTTAAATACGGCTATAAATGAAAATTTGTTCATTTGTGATATCAAAAAAGTGGCCCGCTGCATGACGTGCAACGGGCCTCTTTACAATAGGAACTTGCGATGCTTTAAAGACTCATCATCAGAATCTGCTGCACATCATCAATCTGGATATCGGCGCGTTCCCCTAGGTTTTTCACGCCGCGTTCCTGAAAACGCTTGACAATCGTCTTCACGGTATCCTCTCCCACCTCGTAATCCGAGAGTTTCGTCCTGATGTCAAGCGACTCAAAAAACGAAACGGTTGCCATTACGGTTGCTTCCAGGCGCTCATCTTCTGTGCCGGCATCAACGCCCCAGATACGCTCCCCATATTGCAACAGCTTCTCTCTTTTCTCTTTGCCTTTATACCGAAGGAGCGAAGGGAGCACCACCGCAAGTGTACGGGCGTGGTCTATACCGTGCAAAGCGGTTAGCTCATGCGCTATATAATGTGTGGCCCAGTCGGTGGGCACGCCAACCCTGATCACCCCGTTCAGCGCCATCGTCGCGCTCCACATGATGTTGGCCATGGTGTCATAGTCCTGTGGGTTGTGTATCGCCTTAGGCCCTTCCTCTATCAGCGTGAGCAGAATCGACTCTGCCATACGGTCTTGCAAGGGTGCGTTCACCGGATATGTCAGATACTGCTCCAGCACGTGCGTGAAAGCATCGACTATACCATTGCTCACTTGCCGCAGCGGCAACGTGAAAGTAGTTTCCGGATCCAGGACAGAAAACTTAGGGAAGGTGAATGGGCTACTAAATGCTAGCTTTTCTTTGGTTGAGACACGTGTAACCACAGAGCCGGAGTTCATTTCAGAACCTGTGGCTGGCAGGGTTAGTACAGCGCCAAACGGCACGGCGCGCTCCACGGGCACCCGCTTTGTCATGATGTCCCAGGGGTCTTCGCCCTCAAACTCCATGGCGGCTACGATGAACTTGGTGCCATCCACCACGGAGCCCCCTCCCACTGCCAGCACAAAATCGATTTGCTGGCGCTTAGCAATCTCCACGGCCTGCATCAGCGTCTCGTAGTGCGGGTTCGGCTCAATATTACTGAACTCTATAACGGTATGGCCCTTGAGGGCAGTCATTACCTGCTCGTAAACGCCGTTTTTCTTGATGCTCCCCCCACCGTAGGTTACCATAACTCGGGCTCCTGCCGGAATCTCATCAGCAATCGCGCTGATCTGGCCCTTGCCAAATAATATTTTAACTGGATTATAGAAATTGAAATTATTCATGGTGAATATAAAAGAGTGATATAGAATACATATTATATAGTAGGCACGCTGCCTAAGTGTACGTTTGCTGTAGAATCGCAGTATACATGTGCGTCTACAGTAAACCTATACAAATTGATCAGGATCCCAGGTCTGCTACTTTTACCAATAGCTTTCCGGTGTTATCCCCGGTGAAAAGGCCTAAGAACGCCTCAGGCAGTTGTTCGAAGCCTTCTTTTACGGTCTCCTGGTATTGCAGTTTGCCTTCTCTGACCCAAGTGGCCAACTCTTTAGTGGCCGTACCGAATTCACTAGCAAAGTCGCTCACGATGAACCCTTTCATCAGCGCGCTCTTTTTCAGGAGAATCGGCTCTACACGCATACCCGTGGCTGGGGCAGTATTGTTGTAGTAAGCGATCTGGCCGCAGATGGCAATTCGCGCGAATTTATTGATGAACAGCAGGACAGCATCAGAGATCGGTCCGCCCACATTGTCAAAGTATACATCCACGCCGTTGGGGCAAGCCTGTGCCATGGCTGCATTCAAGTCTGGGGTGGTTTTGTAGTTGATGGCCTCGTCGAAGCCCAGCTGATCTTTCAGGTAGGCCACCTTTTCATCGGAACCGGCAACGCCTACCACGCGGCAGCCCTTTAGCTTGGCTAACTGCCCTACCACAGTGCCCACCGCTCCGGCAGCTCCCGACACAACCACGGTTTCGCCCGCTTTTGGTTTCCCGATATGGAGCAGCCCGAAATAGGCGGTTTGGCCCGGCATGCCCAGTATACCCAGGTAATAACTTAAGGGCGCCACATCGGGGTCTACCCGATGGAGGCCCTGCCCCGAATGGATACTATACTGCTGCCAGGGCAGACCGCCGATAACAACGGCCCCTTTCGGGTAAAGCGAGCTGCGGCTCTCCACAACCTCTGCTACCACGCCCCCAACAATCGGCTTGCCTATCTCATAGGGCGCGACATAGGATTTTGCGTCACTCATTCTGCCGCGCATATAGGGATCCACGGAGATGTAGAGCGCCTTCAAGAGCACCTCGCCGTCTTGCAGGTCGCGAAGCTCGGTGTCTGTCAGTTTGAAGTTTTCTGTAGTTGGCGCCCCCACAGGACGGCTTTCTAATATATAGGTTTTGTTCATGATTTTGTAGTAAAGCAAATCGGTAAGTGAATGAGGGTACAACCAACCACTAGTGGTTTTGTTTAACGCGGCCTAAAAGTATATCCTCCAACGGTGCCTCAAACAATGGTGCAATTATTTCGGTCTCAACAAATTAAGTATCGCTATGGGCAGGATAAGCCTGAAAAGGCACTTACACAAACCGAACCCGCCCGGTGCAACGTGGTTATTTCGAAAGGATCCGGGCTATGCCGCGAGGCAAATTTAAAACCCGTTGAAAGGTTCATCTTTCGCAACAATTACAGCAGAATCCCTAACTTTACTTTGCAAGACAGCAAAAACAGAAGTACTTTTACTCCTTATTTAAGAGACATTAACAAGAGTATATTTGTATGGCAACTACCGCTGATATCAAAAACGGAGTGTGTATTGAGTTCAACCATGACTTATATGTGGTGACAGAGTTCCAGCACGTAAAGCCGGGAAAAGGTCCTGCATTTGTAAGAACCAAGCTTAAGAGCATTAGAACCGGCAAAGTGCTTGACAACACCTTCTCAGCCGGCCATAAAATCACGACTGCCCGCGTAGAGCAGCGCCCGCACCAGTTCATCTACAAAGACGATATGGGGTATAACTTTATGGACATGAACACTTTTGAGCAGGTGACCCTGCAGGCGGACATGGTGCCCTTCGCGGATCTGATGAAAGAAGGCCAGGAAGTAACGATTCTGTATCACGCTGAGCTGGAAACGCCGCTCACCTGCGAGATTCCTCCCTTTGTGGAACTGACGATCACGTATACGGAGCCAGGCCTGAAAGGCGACACCGCCACCAATGCCTCTAAACCAGCCATCGTGGAAACGGGTGCAACCATACAAGTGCCGCTGTTCATCGGGCAGGATGAGAAAATCAAAGTAGACACCCGTACCTATTCATACGCAGAGAGAGTTAAATAAAACATGAAAGCTAAAGAAATCCAGGAGCTAATCGACTTCATCGCCAAATCCGGCCTGAACAAAGTAAACATCGAAACGGAGGAGTTTAAGATCTCTGTCCAGCGCGATCCGAACCAGAAGGTAAAGTACGTGAAAGAGCCCATGGCCGCTGCGCCTGCTCCAGCACCCGTGGCCGCTCCCCCCGCAGCCATACCTGCAGCGGCTCCAGCCGCCGCTCCTGCTGCCCCGGCTGCACCTGCCAGCGAAGAAAGCAAGTATGTGGCCATCAAGGCCCCAATGATCGGTACCTTTTACCGCGCCTCCAGCCCGGACCTGCCTGTTCTCGTGAATGTGGGTGACGAAGTAAAGCAAGGACAGGTAATCTGCATTATCGAAGCCATGAAGCTTTTCAACGAAATTGAGTCTGAGGTGTCGGGCAAGATTGTGAAGGTGCTCGTAGACAACGCCAACCCGGTGGAGTACGATCAGCCGCTGTTCCTGGTAGATCCTTCCTGATTAGGAATTACGAATTAAAAATTAGTGGTAAACGGGCATATAATCCCCTCCTACTCACTATCCATAATTTCTGATTGCTAATTCCTAATTCGAAAAGTATGTTTAAAAAGATACTCATCGCCAACCGTGGCGAGATTGCCCTGCGCATCATCCGGACATGCAAGGAGATGGGCATTAAAACGGTGGCCGTCTACTCTACCGCCGACAAGGAAAGTCTGCATGTGCGCTTTGCCGACGAGGCCGTTTGCATCGGTCCTCCGTCCAGCGCGCTTTCTTACCTCAATATCCCGAACATCATCGCGGCCGCCGAGATAACCAATGCGGATGCCATTCACCCGGGGTATGGGTTCCTGTCTGAGAACGCGGAGTTCTCGCGCATCTGCGCTGAAAACCACATAAAGTTCATCGGAGCCTCACCGGAAATGATCAACTCCATGGGAGACAAGGCATCTGCCAAGGCAACCATGAAAAAAGCCGGAGTGCCTACCATTCCGGGATCTGAGGGACTTCTCAGTTCTGTGGAAGAGGGCATCAAGATCGCCAACAAGATTAAGTACCCGGTTATTCTGAAGGCAACAGCAGGCGGCGGCGGACGCGGCATGCGCATCGCCCACAACGACTCCGAGTTCGAAAAAAGCTGGAACGATGCCCGCACCGAGGCAAAAGCCGCATTCGGCAACGATGGGATCTACCTGGAGAAATTCGTGGTAGAGCCGCGCCATATCGAGATTCAGCTCATTGGAGACCAGTATGGCAACGTGGCGCATCTTTCGGAGCGGGACTGCTCCATACAGCGCCGCCACCAAAAGCTGGTGGAAGAGACTCCCTCCCCGTTCATCACCGACAAGCTTCGCGACAAGATGGGCAAGGCAGCCGTAGAGGGTGCCAAGGCGATCCGTTACGAGGGTGTGGGCACGATTGAGTTCCTGGTAGACAAGAACCGCGACTTTTACTTCATGGAGATGAACACGCGGATTCAGGTGGAGCACCCGATCACGGAAGAGGTGATTGACTTCGACCTGATCAAGGAGCAGATTAAAGTCGCCAGCGGTTCTAAAATATCGGGCAAAAACTATTACCCGAAGATGCACGCCATTGAGTGCCGCATCAATGCCGAGGATCCGAAGAACAACTTCCGCCCTTCTCCGGGCAAAATCACGACCCTGCACATGCCGGGTGGCCACGGGGTACGCGTCGATTCGCATGTATACTCCGGCTACGTGATCCCACCTAACTACGACTCGATGATTGCGAAGCTCATCGTGAGCGCCCAAACACGCGAGGAGGCCCTGGTGAAGATGAAGCGCGCCTTGAGTGAGTTTGTGATTGAGGGTGTGAAGACAACCGTGCCTTTCCACCTGAAACTGATGGACGACCCCGGCTTCAAAGCTGGAAACTTCACGACCTCCTACCTCGATACGTTTGACTTCAAGGATTTGTAAATAGCTGCAAATCAATTTCGCAAAACGCCCCGGCCATATGTATGACCGGGGCGTTTTGCGTTTAAAGGTTTTTTCGATGATGTACCACACTGTAGTGCCTGGCAAAATCACCTTAGCCCTATATAGCCATTAAAGGTTTAATACAAATCCATCTAATCACCAAAGAGAGATACCACATGACGATATTTTAATTATTCTTATATATGCATATTACCAAGGACTAAAAAATGGCTACAGCGGAACTGCTACAAACCCTCCAAAATAAGTATAGTCGACCATAAGTTGCTAAATAAATCGCTCTGTATCCATGCTAAAGATGATCATTTCAATTGCTGTTGGTATGCACCCATGTATCGGTTAGGGTCATACAGTGTTAGTTATAAATATAATAGGGAAAAAATCACCAATATGGTATAGAACAAAATCCAGACGACGTTAAAACATCGTATGTAGCTCAAATCATTTTATTATATAAAAACACAAATACTCTATGAAAACAATTATTAAACAAAAGAATGGGAGAATGATTAACCAAAAAGCTGGATGGTTTAGATTAATGAGCCTGATGACTATCGTAGGTTTTCTTGGGCTAATGCCATCGTGCAAAATTAATGAGAACAAGGACTTTGAACCAAAAGGCCCGAAGCCTGAGTGGGGACCGACCATTACCGACGAAATGCTCACCGTGATTGAGACACTCGATAGCCTGACTGTAGGCCCTCCGTTAACTGAACGCACGGCTGAGGAAGCACGTATGGCGCCAACGCCAGCGGATGCCGTTAAGGTAGTTATCAAGAAAAAGAATATCACAGTGCCGCCATCCATGGTGGATACCACCGGACGTGATATTGCGGTTGATGGAGGGATGATACATCTTCGGGTTTATACCCCTAAAAACGCTACTGGTGCACTGCCAGGGATTGTGTATTACCATGGCGGTGGCTGGGTAATCGCGGGAATCGACACGTATGACGCTTCTACCCGCGCTTTAGCTGAGAAAGTGGGTGCTGTCGTGGTTTCTGTAGCATACCGTCAGGCACCTGAGCATATGTTCCCGACAGCGCATGAGGACTCTTTTACAGCTTATGAGTGGGTAGTGAACAATGCCGCATCTGTGGGTATAGACCCCGCTCGAATTGCTGTGGCCGGCGAAAGTGCGGGAGGCAATCTAGCTGCTGCTGTCAGTATGATGGCCAAGATGCGCAATGTGCAGTTACCCATACACCAACTGTTAGTGTACCCGATTGCAGGGTATGATTTTAACACGCCATCCTATATGCAGTATTCGAATGCCAAACCGCTGAGTAAGCCATTGATGAAGTGGTTCTTCGATAAATACCTCTCCACCCCGGCGGATGCCCAGAACCCATGGATATCGTTGGTAAAAGCGCCTATGTCGAGCCTGCAGGGACTGCCTTCTGCTACCGTAATCAACGCGGAGATTGACCCGCTACAGAGCGAGGGCCAGACGTATGCTGCCAGGCTTAAGGATGCTGGCGTAAAAGTAACTTCAAAAGTGTACAAGGGTGTAACACACGAGTTCTTCGGTATGGCTGCAGTGCTTCCACAGGCCCGCGACGCGCAGGAGCTTGCCGTGACCGAGCTCAAAGAAGCTTTTGCAAAATAATTTAAAAGGAAACTCAACTTGAAGCCTTTAAAAAGAAACCCCCACCAAATTGGTGGGGGTTTCTTTTTAAAGGCTGTTTATATTCAAATCCTCCAGCATCAGGCGGGCTTTTCATCTTCTGCAATCATCTTTTCCAATTCCCCATACCATGCCTCGCCATACTTCCGGATCAGGGGCTCTTTCAGGAACTGGTAAACCCGTACCCCCAGGTCCTGCCCAAAGTTGCAGGCCGCGCTGCATATGCCCCAGCGGTCATAGTTCAGGGCCTCAAAGTCATCGTATTTCGTAACCCGGATGGGGTATAAATGGCAGGAAATCGGTTTGTGCCAGCTGGTCTTGCCATCCAGATAGGCCTGTTCGATGGCGCACTTCAGGGTTTTGTCCGCGTCGTATATGGCGTAGGCGCACTCTCTGTTGTTGATCGTGGGGGTAGAGTAATCGCCTTCCCAGTCTTTGATGTACAGCCCTTGCTCTTCCACGGCATGCTTTCCGGCACCGGTCATGTATGGCTTAATCTGCTCGTAACTTTCCGCCAAAACCGCCAACTCGCTTTCCTCCAGCGGCGCGCCCAGGTCGCCCTCCACGCAGCAGGCCCCTTTGCACTTCTCGAGGTTACACACAAAAAACTGGTCGCGCACGTCATCGCTGATGACTGTATTCTGTAGTACTATCATACTTTACTCAGGACATTGAAAGGCAGATGAAAACGCCAGCTGCCGGGCATTGTTTGGGAGACAAAGGTAACCATAAAATAGTTTAATCCGGCTCCCGCCTTGCCGCACCTTTCCGGCAGCAGCTCGATACATAACGCAGGCCTACCGTGGCTGAGGCGAGCCGGAAGCCAGGAGGATGTTCTTCACGTTTAGATGTTTGGTATAATCGATGGCGGCTTTCTGGCTGTTGTCCAGCAGTTTCGGGTCCGCGCCAGCCTGCAGCAGCGCCACGATAACCTCGTAGTTGGCGTCCATTTCACAGGCCAGCATCAAGGCTGTTTTTCCTTCCATGTTTTTGATATTGGGATTTGCCCCGGACTGCAGCAGTTTCTCCAACTCCATAATGCCGATGTGCTGCCCGATAGTGGCCTGCAGCGCCTGGGCCAGCACCGTGTTGCCTTGCTTGTCCTGTATATTGAGGTCGGCGCCGCTTTTGATGAGGGTATCCAGTAACTCCACCTGCTCCGTCTCATACAGCTCCGACTTTACCCTGGAACTGCTCACCACGTAGTGGAGGGCCGTTTTGCCGTCATAGTCCTGCGCGTTCACCTTTGCTCCTTTGCGCAGCAGCTGCGTCACGGTTTTCAGGCGCACTTCAGGCTCATAGGTTGTTCCGTAGTCCTCCAGAAGCATCGGGACGTATACCGTGTGCATCAGCGGCGTGCGCCCGTGCAGCGCTGCGGTATACTCATCGGGCACGGCGAGGGTGTTCACATCCCCGCCTGCGGCGATGGCCCGCTGCAGCATCATCGGGTCGCGGCTAATCGACGCGATCACCACTTTCTGGTCTGGGGTCTGGTTGATGTACAGCAGCTGCTCGTAGGCGCTCACGCTTCCCTTTGCCACCGCCTTGCGGTAGAGCTGGCGTGCCGAGTCCACTTTCACCTCTCCCAGCGTTCCTTCCTCATACAACAGCGCCAGGGTATAGGAAGCTTCGCGCTCCCCGGCCTGCACGCCTTTTTTGAGCCAGTATACCGCTTTGTCGTAGTCTTTCTTCACCCCCTCGCCGTTGAGGTATAAATTGGCCAGAGCCGTGTATGCCGCCACATCCTGCGCTTCGGCTGCACGACTCAGGTAATTAAAGGCCAGCCCCTTATCCACCATCTCACCAAAGCCGGTATAATACATGCTTCCCAGAATCCGGTTACAAAACGCGTCCCCTTCCACGGCCTTCTCCCGGATGTCCATGGCGGCGGTGCGCATGTGCTGGGTAAAGATGCGCATGTCATCTTTTGTGCGGAGCGTCATCATCTCGGCCTGACCCAGATGCCCAAGCACGCTGCCCTGGTCCAAGGCAAGCTGGTAGTAGTAACTTGCGGAGTCCTTGTCGGCGGAGAAATATTTTTCTGCGTTCTGGATCTGCTGCAGCGTGTCGATTTTTACCTGGTCATACTGCAACTCACGGTACTGGTGCATGCGCCCGATAAAATAATTGGCATCCGCATCGCCCTGCGCAGCGGCCTCCCTGAACTTGGCATACGCCTCCGGGAAACGCAACGACTTGTAATGCACCATGGCCACATCCATCAGAGGCGTGCGCCATATTTTTTTGGCCGCAGCCGGAGCCACGGAAGCCGCTGGCTTGGCTACCACCGTCGAGCCGGGCTTTACAGCGGCGGTTGTGGTGGCAGTGCTTTTGGGTGCAGGCTTTTTGGTCTTTGTTTGGGCCACACCTGCATGGCTAACGCCGCCTAGCAAGAGGATCAACAGTAAATGCTTTATCATTGGAATCGGGGTAAAGTATCTGGTCATGCTGGAGTATGAAACGCCGAAAAATTTTCGCAAAGTAATCAACTCTGCGGCTGTAATTCAAAAAGAAGGCAGACAGCGGGCAAAAAAGGTGCTTCCGCCTGCAAAATACGCGCTTAATCCTAAACGCTTTGCAGCCCATTCCTGTTCAAAGGGGGGCGCTTCCGGCTGCAAACCAGTGCAGGAGCCGTGCCAAAAGTGGCGGAGCGGTTCAGAAAACGGAATTGTATTCGTAAATTGCATTGATTTAAAGACGCACGCGGAAGAGAAGAAATGGATCAACTAAGCTTATTGAACGAATCGCAACGCAACGCTGTGCTGCACAAAGACGGGCCCGCCATGATTATCGCTGGCGCAGGCTCCGGAAAAACAAGAGTACTTACCTTCAGGATCGCCCAGCTCATCAGCCAGGGTGTGGATCCGTTCAACATACTGGCCCTTACCTTTACCAACAAGGCGGCAAAGGAAATGCGCCACCGGATTGAGAAGGTGATCGGCAACGAGGCCAAAAACATCTGGATGGGCACCTTCCACTCTGTCTTTTCCCGCATCCTGCGGGCCGAGGCCGATAAAATCGGTTACCCGAAGAGTTTCACCATATACGACTCAGACGACTCCAAAACACTCATTCGCAACATTGTGAAGGAGATGAACCTGGACGACAAGCTGTATAAGCCCAATGTGGTGCTGGGCCGCATCTCCTCAGCCAAAAACAAGCTGATCTCTGTGAAGCAGTATGTCAACGACCCGGTAATCCAGGCGGATGACGATGCTGCCATGCGCCCGAAGATCGGCAAAATTTACGAGATGTACCAGAACCGCTGCTTTCGGGCCGGCGCCATGGACTTCGACGACCTGCTGTTTAACACGAACGTGCTCTTTAAAGACCACCCCGACGCGCTGAACAAGTACCAGAACATCTTTAAGTTTGTGATGGTGGATGAGTATCAGGACACGAACTACTCGCAATACCTGATCACGCGCAAGTTGGCTGCTCAAAACCGCAACATCGTGGTGGTGGGCGACGATGCGCAGTCTATCTACGCCTTCCGGGGAGCGGATATCCAGAACATCCTCAACTTTGAGCGCGACTACCCCGAGCTGGAGGTGTTTAAACTGGAGCAGAACTACCGCTCCACTAAAAACATCGTGCACGCGGCTAACTCGGTCATCAAAAATAACCAGGCACAGCTCCGCAAGGAAGTTTTCACGGACAACGAGCAGGGACCGCTGATCGAGGTGATCAAAGCCAACTCCGACAACGAGGAGGGCAAGCTGGTGGCCACCACCATTTTTGAGGAGAAAATGGGCAACCACTTCTCCTACGACGACTTTGCCATCCTGTACCGCACCAATGCGCAGTCCAGAGCCATGGAAGAGGCCCTGCGCCGCATGAACATCAAGTATAAGATCATCGGCGGCCTGTCCTTTTACCAACGCAAGGAGATCAAGGACCTGATCGCCTACCTGCGCCTTACCGTGAACCCGAACGACGAACAGGCCTTGCGCCGCATCATCAATTACCCCAAGCGCGGCATCGGCGAAACCACCGAGCAGAAGATATTCGTGATCGCCAACGACACAAACCATGCGGTATGGGAGGTCGTGATGAACGCTGGGGAGTTTCTGGGTAACCGCGTGGGCACGGCCATCGAGAATTTCTCGATGATGATCCGGGACTTTGCGCGCATCGCCGAACACAGCGACGCCTACGAAGTGGCCAAGCACGTGGCCAAACACTCCGGGCTGGTAGACGACCTGTATGCCGACAAAACCGTGGAGGGGCTGGCACGCTACGAGAACATCCAGGAGCTGCTGAACGGTATAAAGGAGTATGTGGACGACCCGGAGAAGGAAGACAAGAGCCTCTCCGCTTTCCTTCAGGACATTGCCCTCATCACCGACGCCGACACGAAGGCCGACGATGGCAGCGAGTTTGTGACCCTGATGACGATCCACTCAGCCAAGGGGCTGGAGTTCAAGAATGTGTTTATCGTGGGTATGGAAGAGAACCTTTTCCCGAGCCAGATGATGCTTAACTCCCGCGCCGACCTGGAAGAGGAGCGCCGCCTGTTTTATGTGGCCATCACGCGCGCGGAGAAGAAGCTATACCTCACTTACGCCACCAGCCGCTACCAGTGGGGCAACCTGCGCTCGTGCGAGAAAAGCCGCTTTTTAGATGAGATCGACCCAAAGTATATCAACTTCAAGTACGGCGACGGCGGAAGCTCCGGCAATAGTGGCGGCGTTTTTGACCGGGTGCTACAGCGCAAGAGCAGCCTGGTTTCCCCGCCGCCCCGCAAGCAGGTAGCCAGCAATTATACCCCTCCCGTCGACTTCGCGCCGAGCGACACATCCAACCTGGCGGCAGGTATGAAAGTGGAGCACCCCAAGTTCGGCTTTGGCGTGGTGAGCAAAATCGACACCCAGGGCAACAGCACAAAAGCCATCATCGAGTTTGAGGAAGTGGGCGAAAAAACGCTCCTGCTCAGTTTCGCTAAGATTAAAATACACAGCTAGGGGCCTTTCGGTGCAGCAGCGGAGGCAACGCCACTACTGCACCGAGTCCCGTATGATTTCCCGCTGGGCCGCCTTTATCCGCGACTCGCGCACACTCAGGGAGTCGACCACAACTTCGTAGAGCTTGTCCATCTCCTCTATATGCGTCAGGTAATAGCGGTAACTGTCCTCAAAGGCCTGCGGCTTTACGCCATACTTCTTCAGGATATCGGCCTGCTGCTCTGAGTATAGCACAAGCGCGGTGTCCGGGTAAGACACGTTGTGCTCTATAACGGCCTCAGCGGTATGGATGTCGGCCAGGATGCGCACCATCTTTTGGGTCGGCACCATGTTCGCGGGTTTGTCGTTGCCCTTGGACTGGCAGCCCAGCAGACAGCCGCAAAAAAGTAAGAGGAAAAGTCTTTTCACGGATGTAAATTACGAGATTATGTGGTAAATTTAAAATAACTCACGACGGCAGCAGTTCATGAAAGAGCTTGTAAAGAAGCTTCGCAAATACGAAATCCGCATACGCAAGGCCATTACCACACAGATGCAGGGCGACTTCCACTCTGTGTTTAAAGGCACCGGACTGGAGTTTGACGACGTGCGCGCCTACCAGTATGGCGACGATGTGCGCTCCATCGACTGGAACGTGTCGGCAAAGGGCCACGGCACCTTTGTGAAGACCTACCGGGAGGAGAAAGAGCAGTCGGTTTTCCTGATGCTCGACGTGAGCGCCTCGCAATCCATCGGCACCGGCGAACAGCAGAAGATAGACGTGGGCAAGGAGATCTGCGGCGTGCTGGCCTTTTCGGCGGCGCGGCAGCAGAGCCAGATTGGCATTATCTGCTTCTCCGACCAGAAAGAAAAATACATCAAACCGGCCAAAGGCATCCAGCAGGCCTACAGTATCATCAAAGCCCTGAGCGAACTGGAGCCCAAGTCCGGCAAAACCAACCTGGCTGCCGGTATACGGCTGACGCTGGACATTATCAAGCGCCGCAGCATCATCCTGCTCCTCTCCGACTTTATTGACCTCAGTTACGAGAAAGAGCTGGCCATGCTGGCCAAACGGCACGACCTGATTGTGCTGCACCTGCAGGACGTGCGGGAGCACCGCCTGCCGCCCATGGGCATTGTGCCGATAGTGGACAAGGAGTCAGGCCGGACGGTATGGCTGAACACCTCGGGTGAGGAGTTTCAGAAGCGCTACCTGGCGCAGTACACGCAGAACAAGGAGAGCCTGATGCGCCTCTGCCAGAAGTACCAGGCCAATTACCTGACCATCGAGACAAACGAGGATTATGTGCCGCAGCTCGTCAACCTGTTCCGGCTGCGTAACCTGTCAACCAAGAAAAGTGCGTAAACATACCCTGCTCCTGCTTTTCAGCATCCTGCATACCATGGCCTGGGGGCAAATCCCGAAACCCGAGGGCGGCTTTGCCCGCGACACAGCCAAGCTGGGCGAGCTGCTGCAGTATACCCTGGTGCATCGGCACGCGGCCGCGCAGGAGGTTATACTGCCCTCTGAGCAGTATGATTTCACGCCTTTTGAGCTGGTTCGGAAAGACTTTTTCCCGACCTCTACCAAGGCCGGCATCAGCACCGACAGCGCCGTGTATACCCTCCGCACCTTCCAGACAGACCCGGTGCAGCAGCTGGGGCTTCCGGTTTACGTGCTGGGCGAGCGAGACACACAGACGGTTTATACCCAGCCATCCAAACTGATAGTGGCGCAGCTGGTTAAAGGCCCGCTTGCGTTGCAAGAGCCACTGGCCATTAAATCGAACACCACGCTGGCCCTGGTAGAGGAGCGCTTTAACTGGCCTGCCCTGTTGCTCTGGATCGTGGCCTCCACCACACTGCTCGCGTTGGTTTGGTTTATACTCGGGCAACCCATCCTGCGCAAATACAAGCTGTACCGCCTCCGAAAAGACCATGTGTACTTCGCCTCCCGATACAACACGCACGAAGAGCGCTTTAAAAAAGCCGGCTCGCTGCAAAGCCTGGAAAAGGCCGTGTCGCTGTGGAAAAATTACCTCACCAAGCTGGAGCGGAGCGCCATCAACTCCTTCACCACCAAGGAGATCGTTGAGTTTTACGAAAACGACGAGGAGGTAAACACCGCGCTCCGCATCTGCGACAAGGCCATATATGGCAACCTCCAGACCGAGTCGGAGGGCGAAACGAACCTGGCGCTCGGCATGTTGCGCCGCTTTGCCAAGAGCCGTCACAAAATTCAACGAGACTATATTCGGAATGCTAAGAGTAACTGAGAATTTCTGGGACTGGCTCAGCCTGGAGTGGTTCAGCTACGGCACCCTGCGCTCCTTCGACTGGGTATACCCGCTGGTTTTGTATGCGCTGCCCGTGGTGCCGCTGCTGTTTTTGCTCAAGTGGCTTTTTACCCTGAACACTCGCAACAAGCTGGAGCTGGCTCTGTTTGAGGGCAAAGTGAGCTGGCAGTGGAGCAGTGTGCTGCGCCACCTGCCCAACCTGCTCTATGTGCTGTTTATGCTGCTGGTGATTGTGGCGCTGGCCCGCCCGCAACGCGTGAACGAGCAGGTGGAGCAAACGGCCGAGGGCATCGACATTGTGCTGGTGCTGGATGTGTCTGGCTCAATGGAACTGCAGGACATCCAGCCGGACCGACTGACGGCGGCAAAGGAGGTGGCGCTTGACTTCATAGGCGGGCGGGTTCAGGACCGCATCGGGATGGTGGTGTTTGCTGGCGATGCCTACTCCCTCGCGCCCCTCACCACCGATTACCAGCTGCTGCGCGAAAACATCAACTCCATTGGCTTTAAGATGATCCCCAACGACGGCACGGCCATCGGCAGCGCCCTGGCTGTGGCCATCAACCGCATGCGCGACTCGGGTGCCAAGAGCAAGGTCATCATCCTGATCAGCGACGGTGAGAACACCGCCGGAAGCCTGGACCCCGAACTGGCCGCGCAACTGGCCTACGCTTACGGTATAAAACTTTATACCATCGGGATCGGAAAAGACGGGCAGGTGCCGTATACCGACACCGAAACCGGGAAAACGCTTTTTGTGGAGACGCAACTGGACGAAAGCTCCCTCCGGAAAATAGCCACAGTGGGCGACGGCAGCTTTTACCGGGCCGACAGCAAGGATGCCCTGCAGCGCATCTTCCAGAACATCAACCGGATGGAAAAGACGGAGGTGACCGAGAAACGCTTCCGCGACACGCAGGATTATTATCAGGTATACCTCAAGTGGGCCCTGCTCCTTCTCCTGCTTTGGATGCTCCTCAAAAACACCTTTATCACAAATGTGCTGGATGATTGATTTTTTTGGCGTATCACGGTTTTAGTAGCACGATACTCGTATCACGTAGCACGATACTCGTATCACGTTTTCAAGTTCATATAAGATTTAGGTACTGGAAAGGCTTCCGAAGAAACACGGCTTTGCAATTTGATGTAGATTGCAGCAAAAGGTTAGCAGCATGTCTGAAGTCGATTCTTCTAAATATGTAAGCATCGATTTTATATATGTTTGACCAATTTTGTCGTGCTACGTGATACGAGTATCGTGATACTAAAATCAATCAACTAAACCCTACACTATGTCTATAGCAGAGAACATACTATACTTCGACGAACAGTTGCGCAACACGCCTTGCCGCCTGGTGGCCGTTTCGAAAATGCACCCCATCGAGAAAATAAAAGAAGCGTATGATGCCGGGCACAGGCTGTTCGGCGAGAACAAGGTGCAGGAGTTGATCGACAAGCGCGAGTTGCTGCCCCACGACATCGCCTGGCACCTGATTGGCCACCTCCAAACGAACAAGGTAAAGTACATCGCCTCGTTTATCGATACCATCCAGTCGGTGGACAGCCTGAAGCTGCTGCAGGAAATTGAAACGCGGGCCGAACGGTTTGCCCGCACGGCACCGATCAACTGCATGCTCCAGATCTCCATCGCGGACGAGGAAACAAAGTTTGGGATGAGCTACGATGAGGCGTTCGCTTTGCTGCAGTCGGAGGAGTACCGGCGGATGCAGTATTTGCGCATTACGGGGGTGATGGGCATTGCCACAAACACCGAAGACGAAAACAAGCTGCGCCAGGAGTTTATATACCTCCGCGAGTGTTTCCAGAACCTGAAAGACACCTTTTTCATGGGCAGTGACTATTTTCGGGAGATCTCGATGGGCATGACCTCGGACTGGCAACTGGCCGTAGCCGAAGGAAGCACCATGATCCGGGTGGGCAGCGGCATCTTTGGCGCGCGCAATTATACCAAATAGATTTCCTGTAGCAGACAACCCTTTTCAGGGGCAGAGCCATACCTAACTGGTAGCGCGCGCTGCCCCTATAGGTATAAGTTGGTTTTAATCGAATTTCATCCGCTGGATACGCACTGCATTCAGGATGGCCAGCAAGGCCACACCAACGTCGGCGAACACGGCCTCCCACATGGTGGCCAGGCCGCCGGCACCCAGGAGCAGCACTATGGCCTTCACAGCGAAGGCGAGCGTGATGTTCTGCCACACGATCTGTTTCGTCTTTTTGCCGATATTTATGGCCGTGGCGATGCGGGAAGGGTGGTCTGCCTGTATCACCACATCCGCCGTTTCAATTGCCGCGTCTGATCCCAAAGCGCCCATGGCCATACCCACGTCTGCCAGCGTGATGACCGGAGCATCGTTGATGCCATCCCCTACGAAAGCCACTGTCCGGCCCTCCGCTTTCAGGCGCTCCACATGGCTTACCTTGTCCTGAGGGAGCAACCCGCCGTAAGCCTCATCAAGTTGTAACTCCCGGGCAACTTTCTGCACAATCGAGTCTTTGTCGCCCGAGAGCATCACCAGCTTCTTGACGCCCAGTTCCCGCATGCGCTGCACGGCAAGTGGCGCGTCTGCCTTCACTTTGTCGGCGATGGTGATATACCCGGCGTACGCTCCATCCACGGCAACCAGCACGATCGTCTCCACAATCTCCTTCAACTTGGCGTCGTACGGCACCTTGTATTTCTCCAGTAACCTGCCGTTTCCGACCAGCAGCTGCTTTCCGTCTACCTCCCCCTTCAGGCCGTGGCCGGAAATCTCCTCCACACCATGCACAGCCATACGTTGGCCAGCCTGTCCGGCTTCCTCCACAATGGCTTTCGCGATTGGGTGGGTGGACTTGCTTTCCAGCGCGGCAACCGCCGACAGAAACCAAGCCTTGTCGGGCAGCGTTGTTTGCACCTCCTGCACCTTAAAAACGCCCTCGGTCAGGGTGCCCGTTTTGTCCATCACCACAGTGTCTACCTGCGTCATCTGGTCCAGGAAGTTGGCTCCTTTGAAGAGCAGGCCGTTGCGCGAGGCCGCCCCGATGCCGCCGAAATAGCCCAGGGGTATGGAAATAACCAAAGCGCAGGGGCAGGAGATCACCAGAAAGATGAGCGCCCGGTATAGCCACTGGTCGAAATCATACCCCTCTACAACAAAGTATGGGACCACGATGAGCCCCAGGGCCAGGAAAAAGACAATGGGCGTGTATACCTTAGCGAATTTCGTGATGAACTGCTGCGTCTTGGCTTTGCGGCTCCCGGCCTGTTCCACCATTTGCAGAATCTTGGACAGGGCGCTGTTCTCGTAGGGTGAGGTCACGCGCAGCTCGATCACGCGGTCCAGGTTGATCATACCCGCCAGCACCGTTTCGCCCTTCGTCTTGGTATCGGGCTTCGACTCTCCGGTGAGGGCGGCAGTGTTGAAAGAGGACCTGTCGGTGAGCAGCTCGCCGTCCAGCGCGACTTTCTCGCCTGCCTTCACCTGCACCACATCCCCGACCTGTACTGTTCTGGCTTTCACGGTAGTGATGCCCTGCTCCGAAACCAGTTCCACTTCGTCGGGCCTGTTGTCGATCAGGGCTTTGATGGAGCGCCGGGAACGCAGCACAGCCGCCTCCTGAAAGTGCTCCCCAATCACGTAAAACAACATCACGGCTACCCCCTCGGCATACTCCCCGATGTAAAAGGCACCCAGGGTAGCCATACTCATCAGGAAAAACTCGTTGAAAAAACTGCCGCGCATGCTTTTGATGGCATGCCATACCACCCGCCAGCCCACCAGCAAATAGGCGATGCCGTACACGACGGGCCGCACATACCCCACGAACCAGGGCGTGTCGAGGTAGTCGAGCAGGAGGCCGCCCAACAAGAGCGCCAAACTGATGGCCGTGGGCAGGTAAGACGCCTTTGCCTCTTCCTCGGCATGGGCATGGTCTTCGGCACCCGGCTGGTATATGGCATTTCCATCGGCGTCGAAGCTCGGGCCGGGAGCCTCCGCTGTTCGCGGAGAAGTGATCTCCAGCGGCTTGAAATCTTCTTCTTTATCGTTGTTTTCTGTGTGCTTCATCTTTCGGTTTTAAAGTAGTTTTACAACGTTAATGGTGCCCGCCCTCTTCATCTTCTGCATTGCGCAGCTTTGACAACAGCGAATACGCTCCCTTCGTGACGAACTGGGCGGATGCGGCATCCACAGTAGCGGGCAGGGCCACCTGCGCATATCCGCCCTCCGTCACGCCCTTCTCGACAGGCACCAACCGGAACTTCATCAGGGTGGCTTCCCCCTCTTTTTCCTCTCCCAAAAACAGGAAGACGGCATCCCGGCCCTGGTCCTGCACCACGGCGGCTTCGGGCAGGGCCAGCAGTTGCTGCCCGTTCAGGGCCACCTGCGCCTGCACATACATGCCTGGCACCAGGTCTTTGTCTTCGTCCTCCATGTGGGCGTGTACCCGCACTGTACGCTCAGGGCTTATCTCTTTGCCGATCAGGTAGATGGTGGCTTTTCGGTGCGCTGTGGCCTCTCCGGGGAGCGCGTAACGCACTACCTGGCCTTTTTTCAGGGAGGCGACGTCTTTCTCAAACACCGTGAGCTCCACGTGCAAATGCTCCGTGTCCGCTATCCGGAACAGCACGTCGGTCGGGTTTACGTATTGCCCGATGTTAGCGTTGATCAGGGTGACATACCCCTCGATCGGGGAATAGAGCGGGAGAATACGGCTGATTTTGCCCGCCTTCAGGGTAGCAGGATTCAGGCCTACGATCCGGAGCCTTTCTGCCAGGGCCTCTACCTGGGCGCTGGCTGTCCGGTACTCTGCGGTAGCCTGCTGAAAGGTTTTGGCCGAAGTAACCTGCTCTTCTGAAAGTTCCTGTTGCCGCTCATACTCCAGTTTCAGAAAATCGAGCCGGTTGTTGGCCTCCAGATACTGCTGCTGCAGCGTTACAAACTCCGGGTTCTCAATCTTTGCGATCAGTTGCCCTTTCTTCACTTTCATACCCTCCAGCAGCTCGGTGTTTTTCACGAAGCCGCCCATCGGGGCGCTGACGGAGGCCAAGTTCTGAGGTGGCAGGTCGAGCATGCCCGTCACGGTTAACAGATGGCTCAGGCTGCGCATTTCGAGTTTGCCCAGCGCGATTCCGGCCACCTGGTATTGCTCCTGGGTTAAGGCTACTGCGAAGGGGCTTTCCTCGTGGTGTGCCCCGGCTTGCCCCTCTGCCTCAGCTTGCGCCGGCTCTGTCTTCTGCTCGCAGGCAGTAAAAATGAAACCGCTTAGTAAGAAGAGCACGGGTATATATAGGATCCTTTTCATGTCGGATAGGTTCAGCTTTAAGAGTTTAGCGTTGATTTTCGATGATGAACTGAAGCGCAATCACAGCCCTGTCGTAGGTATAAAGCGCCTCCAAATAGTTTGTCCGGATGGAGAGCGCCCTGTTGAGGCTGAGGATATAATTCTGATAGTCGATCTCCCCGGCCCGGTATGCCTTGGTGGCCTGGCGGATGATGAGTTCGGCCTGGGGCAGCGCCGTGCCCTCATAGTAGTCCAGACTGGCCTGGAGCTTGAGGGCCTGTTGCAGCGATGCCTCCAGGTCAGCCTCCAGCGTGTTCCGGGTTTGCCGCAGGTTTTGCTGCGCCAGTTGCGCTTCCAGTTTGGCGGCTTCGATCCGGCTTTTCTGGGGCTTTGCCCACAAGGGCACGGCTATACCGATAGACACTTCCTGGTTTGGCTCAAACTCCTCTGTTCCGGGTATGGCCTGGCTCCCGCCCAGGGTGCGGTTGGTATAGCCCAGCTTGAAGTCCGGAAGCAGCCGGGCCCGTTCCAGCTCGGTTTCCGCCTGCCGCAGTGCCACTTGCTGCCGCCCCAGCCGCAGTTGCGGGTTTTGCTCGAGCAGCTGCTCCGAAAGCGTCGGTAGCGGCAAACGGTGCAACGTGGAGTCAGCGGTGGCAAGCAGCGAGTCCGTGGCGAGAAGGGCCTGCAGCCGCTTCTGAAACACGGCCCTGTCGGCGGCGGCCTGAAACGCGCTGTTGCGAACCTCCGAGAGCTGGCTTTCTGCCGTGACTTTCTCCAGCAGGTTGGTCTCACCGGTTCTGAGCCTTACCTGGGCGGCCCTTAAAAATCCGGTATACAGGCTATCCTGATACGCCAGCAACTGGAGCCGCGACATGGCATACACCATTCCATAATAGTTCAGCCGCACCTCCCGCACAATTTCCCGCTCGCGTTGCGTCAGGTTCAGCCGGCCCGTTTCCACCAGGGCCTCAGCCACCTTCGCCTGCTTGCTGTATACCGTCGGGAAGGCCAGTGTTTGCGTCACCGACACCTCCTTGTCATACCTGCCCGAGGCCAGCTTGCCAGTGGTATACTGGAGCTGTGTCTTGTCGATATCCCAGGCGGCGCCCTTCAGGGTCTGATTTTTTTTCACGTTCAGCCGGGCTGCCTCCACGGATGGGTTTTGCCGAAGGGCGCTTTCCACGGCTTGCTCCAGGGTATAGACCCGCACAGGCTGCCCCTGTTGTGCCTGCGCCGTAGGCACGGGTGCTGCCAGAATAGCGGCTGCCGTGAGGAGGAGCAAGACGACAGGAGCCGAAAGGCGCAAGCCGCGCTCCGAACGGTCATTTTTCCGGGCGGCGTAGTTCTCCACGAGCACATACAGCACCGGCAGCACCACCAGCGTGAGCAGCGTGGCCGTCACCAGGCCGCCGATCACCACCGTTGCCAGCGGGCGCTGCACCTCGGCCCCTGCCCCCTGCGACAGCGCCATCGGCAGGAAACCCAGCGAGGCAACGGTGGCCGTCATGATCACGGGGCGCAGGCGGACACGCGTGCCGCGGAGCACGATCTCCCGCAGGTCTGTGAGGCCTTCCTTCTTCAGGTTGTTGAACTCGCTCACCAGAACGATGCCGTTGAGCACCGCCACCCCGAAAAGCGCTATAAACCCCACCCCGGCCGAAATGCTGAATGGCATCGCGCGCAGGTAGAGTGCCAGCACGCCACCAATGGCAGAGAGCGGTATGGCCGTGAAAATGAGCAGGCCATACTGCATCGAACCGAACGTGAAATAGAGCAGCACAAAAATGAGCAACAGAGCCAGCGGCACCGCGATGGAAAGCCGCTTCTGGGCCTCCTGCAGGTTTTCGAACTGCCCGCCGTAGGTTACGTAGTAGCCCGGTTCAAAATTTACCTGCTCTTCCACCTTCTGGCCGATCTCCTCCACAATGCTCTCCACATCGCGGCCCCGCACGTTAAAGCCCACCATAATGCGCCGCTGGGCATTGTCGCGCTGAATCTGGTTCGGGCCAGTTTTCATCTGGATATCGGCTACCTGCCGGATGGGGATCATCTCGCCCCTGGCAGAGGTCACGAATAGGTTCTGCATGTCGTCCATACTGCTGCGGTTCGCTTCGCTCAGGCGCACCACGAGGTCAAAGCGCCGCTCTCCCTCATATATCAGCCCCGCGCTCTGGCCGGCAAACCCCGTCTGAATCACCTGGTTCACCTCGTCAACGCTAAGGCCGAACTTGGCCAGCTGGTCGCGGTTATACGTCACCATGAACTGCGGCAAGCCGGTCACTTCCTCTACATACACATCCTGCGCGCCTTCTACCGTGCGGGCCACCCTCCCGATTTGCCCGGCGTAGGTGGTGAGCAGGTCCAGGTCCTCGCCGTATATTTTCAGCACCACGTCCTGCCGCGCCCCGGTCATCAGCTCGTTGAAGCGCATCTGGATAGGTTGCTGAAAGCCGAACGTTACGCCCGGAAGCACCTCCAATGCCTCTTTCATCTTTGCGGCAAGTTCCTCCCGGTTCGAGGCCGACACCCACTCGTCCCGGTCCTTGAGGATGATCATGAGGTCGGCCGCCTCGATGGGCATTGGATCCGTTGGAATCTCGCCGGAGCCGATTTTGGCCACTACCTCTTTCACCTCCGGGAAATTGTCGAGTATGATCTTCGAGGCTTTCTGCGTCATCTCGATGGTATGGCTCACCGAGCTGCCCGTCATCACGCGGGTTTCCACGGCAAAGTCGCCCTCCTCCAGGGTAGGTATAAACTCGCCGCCCATGTTGAGGAAGAGCAGCAGGCTGACGGCAAAGAGGGCGACGGCCGTGAGTATCACCACCAGTTTCCGGCGCAAGGCAAACCGGATTACCGGATCGTAGGCCCGATGGAAAGCCCCCATAATCTTATCTGAAACGGTTTTTTTGTGACTTATCTCTTTATTAAGAAACAGGGCGCTCATCATCGGCACGTAAGTCAGGGACAGCAGGAAAGCCCCGAGGATGGCAAAGGAGACCACCTGCGCCATCGGGCCGAACATGCGGCCCTCGGTGCCCACCAGCGCCAGGATGGGCAGGTATACAATCAGGATGATGATCTCGCCGAAAGCAGCGGCCGAGCGGATTTTCCGCGCCGACTCATATACCTCCTCATCCATTTCGGCCTGCGTGAGGCGGCGGCCCAGCCGGAGCAGCCCCAGGTGGTGCATCGTGGCTTCCACAATGATCACGGCCCCGTCCACGATCAGGCCGAAGTCAATCGCGCCCAGGCTCATCAGGTTGCCCGACACGCCGAACAGGTTCATCATCGAAATGGCAAAGAGCATCGCCAAGGGTATAACCGAGGCCACCACCAGGCCGGCACGCAGGTTACCCAGCAGCAGCACGAGCACGAAAATCACGATGAGCGCGCCCTCCGCCAGGTTCTTCGTAACGGTGCCGATGGCGTTGTCCACCAGCCTGGTGCGGTCGAGGAAAGGGTCTACAAAAACACCCTCGGGCAGGCTCTTCTCTATCTGCGCCATCTGTTCTTTCACGGCGGAGATCACTTTCGAGGAGTTGGCCCCTTTCAGCATCATCACGATGCCCCCCACTTTTTCCCCCTCGGTGTTGCGCGTGAGTGCCCCGTAGCGAACGGCATGGCCGAACTGCACCTCGGCCACGTCCCCGATCAGAATGGGCACCCCGTCCGGGCCGTTGCGCACCACCACTTTGCTGATGTCGTCGAGGCTGCTGAGCAAGCCCTCGCTTCGGATAAAGTAGGCATTGGGGTTTTTGTCGATGTATGCGCCGCCGGTGTTCTGGTTGTTCCGCTCCAGGGCCGTCATGATCTCCTGGATGCTGACGCGCATGCTGCGCAGGCGGGCCGGGTCGATGGCGACCTCATACTGTTTTACCTTGCCCCCGAAGCTGCTCACGTCGGCCACGCCGGGCGTGCCCAACAGCTGGCGCTTCACAATCCAGTCCTGGATCGTACGCAGCTCCACGGCAGTGTACGTTTGCTCAAAACCGGGTTTTGTGGCGAGCACATACTGGTAGATTTCTCCGAGACCCGTTGTGAGAGGGGCCATTTCGGGGGTTCCGATCCCCTGAGGGACGCGCTGTTTTGCCTCCCCCAGCCGTTCGTTTACCTGCTGGCGGGCCCAGTACTCGTCTACCTTGTCGTCGAAAACGATGGTGACGACGGAGAGGCCGAAGCGTGAAAAAGAGCGGATTTCCTCAACGTCGGGTATGGTGGCCATGGTCTGCTCCACCGGAAAGCTGATCAACCGCTCCACCTCCTGCGCGGCCAGCGAGGGCGACACCGTGATGACCTGCACCTGGTTGTTGGTGATGTCGGGTACGGCATCGATGGGCAGCTGCGTCAAGGAATAGCCGCCCCATACCACAAGCGCCAGGGTGAAAAGTCCGACGATGAGCTTGTTGTAAATGGAAAAATGAATGATTCTGTCTAACACCTTTATAAGTTTTGATCCCAAAGATTCACATGCCGGAAAAGGCATGCGCACACCTCCCTGAGCCCATACGGTGCCGGGAAAGTGAATTTAGATTCTTATCAAAAGAAAAGGTTACGCTTTGGGCGGATGCCAGAAAGCGAAAGAAGGAGAAAAGGAAGTTGCCCGCAGATAGGTACTCAGAGAAGTGCTTTGCGGCGTATGTTCGGGCGCCGGGAGCTTTGGCACGTGTGTGGCAAGCGTAATGCCGCCGCAGCAGTTGCACTCGCAAAGCGGAGAGCAAAGGTCAGCGTCCTGTGCGTCATCATGGTGTAGATCGTCAGCCTGCACGGTCGTGGGTCGGTCCTGGGCATACGCCGCGCCGCTGTCTGTGCACGGCAGGCACGACATGGCTAAAATCAGGATTCCCCAAATGAGCGTCAGGTACTTCATGCCTGCAAAGGTATAAAATTATGCGTAAAATATATATTCTCTTCGCATAAGCCCCTTTACCATAGCAAAAAGGCCATTTGTTTCGTAAGAAGCACGTGAAAATAAAAAGAGTTTAGTTTTCTAGACATTAAGCATGTATGACTTTGTTTCAGAACGCAGCATCCTTTATCCGTGTGTTCGCCTGAGTTCCCCTACCCCAGAAGTAGTGCGGAAAAACATCGATACAATGCAGCATTTGGAAAATACATATAGGACTTCGGAAACGATCAATCAAATGTCCGATTTTTAAAAATTACGTTTTGTTGCAATCGTAAACTCGTCCTGACTTTACCTTACCTCTTTCATCATTATTTTCGCGTAATTAAATTGTTAAATCTCGTGGCGATACTCCGTGCTCAGAGCATGTTTAAATTTCGTTTTTGGAAGCGAAAATTGTTCAGGAAGGGTTCTGGCGAAGCGTTTTTTGAGCCGCAT
>NZ_JAKVIR010000038.1 GCF_022601975.1 Pontibacter sp. E15-1 | reverse complement strand
AGCACCTCCTCTTTGAAGGCCGCGTCGTACTTGCGACGACTAACAGCTACTTGTTTTTCTTTCATCTTGATTTGCTAAGTTAAGCAAATCCACTGTCCGTATTTAGTGAAGCATCTCAAGGGGTATAAGAGCTAAGCTAAGTATGACTTTAAAGAATGTGACTTCGCTTTGCAAGGCTAAAGACCTCCACCTGTCAGGGGTGTTAAACAGACAGGTAGAAGTATCAGATAGGGTATAAATTCTGACCCAAAAAAACGTTGATGGCTAACGTCCGTTATATAGGGAGGAGAAAAATTTGATTACTTAAACCACTCACACTATGGAAAGAGATAACCAGAATTACAACCGCAGTCACCGTGACGATGATCACCGCAGCAACGACCGGAACAGAGGCCAGCGCGACGAACAATTTGAAAACTACAGAGACAGATATAGCAACCAGCGGGGCAACTACTATGGCATGAACAACGATGATGCCGCCTACCGCAACGTGAACAGCTACAACAGCAACAGCGAGCAAAAATGGTCTGGTAGAGATGACCAGCGTGATTTCGGAAACCGCCAGGGTTCCCGGGATTCCCGCAACTCCGCACAGGAGTATCATTACGGCGACCCAAACCCATACATGCAGAACGACCGCAATGGCGGCTACGACCGCACTCGGGGAACCGGCTGGCGCGACAACAACGACAGGAACAGCCATTACGACAGCCACCGCATCAGCGACAGGGACACCTACGAACGGCAGGACAACAGCTACCATTACGGTGGCGAGGGGCAGGGGAGAAGGTATAATGACTTTGGCCGCGACGAGGGCAGATCTTACAACAGGGACCGAAACAGCGGCTATAACAGAGAGACCGAAAACAGCCGCAACCGTTCCGACAACGACTTCCGCGGAGACAGCCGTAACCCGAACCGCAACTACAACCAATGGCAGGATCGCCACAACGATAAGGAAGATTTCCGTTATGGTGGCCGCATCCAGAGCCGAAACGAATCACGCGACAACAGCCGCCAGCAACGCAGCGGCCAGTCTGGCCCCGACTATTCTGCAAAATCATCCATCGGCAATTATGGCCGTGGGGAGTACCGCGGATAGCCCGTTGCCATGTCCCAACAAAAAGCCCACTTGCCAGGTGGGCTTTTTGTTGGGACATAATTTTATACCATATATGCCAGCGTGCTCAGTTTATACTGCCTTTGCCACTTCTTAATTTTAAAATGAACCTATGAAAAATAAAGCATCATTTGGGATTGCGTTGTTACTGCTGCTGCTAGCGGGCATCACCTCCTGCACCATAAAGCCCAAAAACCTCACGCTGGAGAAAGACAATATTGTAGACGCGTACTGGATGCTGGTGTCCGTGGAAGGCCAGGGCATCCAGTCACCCAACAACACACGCACAGCCTATCTGCGGCTGGAGGAAAAGGAGAGCGATGTGAGCGGCTTTACAGGCTGTAACCGACTTTCAGGACGGTATACCCTCGACGGGCAGAAACTGAAACTGTCGGAGCTGCGAACTACCCGGATGGCGTGCACCGAGACAGAAACGGAGAATAAAATGCTCGATGTGCTGCGCCGGGCCGACAACTACAGGATATCCGGCGACTTGCTGACGCTTTTTGAAGGCACCAGTGCGGTTGCCACGTTCAGAACCGGTAACCCAGACATCATCGAGAGAGAAGGGCATGACGAGCTGAAAATCAAAATCAAGGACTGATTTACACACGCTCAGTCTGCCAGCCAACGTACGCTGTGTAAAATAAAGAGGGTCCTGTGACAGCTTTAGCGCCATTCACAGGACCCTCTCCTGGTTTATACCTCGTTCAGAAGACGCCAAAAGAGGCCGCACTGGCTTACCAACGGTGAAGCCTTACCTGGATTGTGATGTTTTAATGAGCAACTCGTTGAAATTCTCGAGCAGCGCGATGTATTTCCGCTGAAGCTTTACCAGCTCCTGTTCGCATTCTTTCATGTTATTGGGCTTATAGGGCTCCTGGGGGGCACCATCGAAGGGGAGCAGCAAGCTATTGTTATTGGGCTCTTGCGGCTTTGGCGCCTCCTTTTTTACATTTTTACTCAGATGCGGGAATTCCTGAGAGAAATCGTGGTGTATTATTTCCCCTAATTTCAAGATAAAGCTGTAGGGAATGCTCGATTCCTTGAACTTATTGTAAAGCGTTTTGCGGCTGATGCCCAACTTTTCGGCAACCACCCCCACGGCCACACCGCTTGCTTTGATCGCGTCTTTTATCGTTTCGCCTCTATGAGTGCCTGTTTTCGTATCTGTCGTCTGCATGTCCCCTGTCTGTGTAAAGGTGATGTGTTTTCACAAATATAGGTAACAAGCGTACGCAAAATGTAAATGTGGACAAATTTTACACGATTACACAGTCATGTGTGTTGCTAGCATAGGTTATCTGTTTGATTATGAGTGTTTTGTTGTTGTTTTTGTTCGAATGGGTATAAGTTTATACACACTTTATCCACAGCAGGAGTGTCCTTGCCATGGCAAGTCTAGCTACATGGGGAGTGCCTGCGTGCCCTTATCCAAGAAGAGTGGATGGGTATAAACGTGAAAAACAGAGATTTGCCACCCCTGACACAAGCAAATAAAGTCTCATCAGATAGCACAATCTCAGCGCCTTATGGCCATACCTTTTTAAGGTATACCCGAAGTCGTTAACGACACAAAAATACCGTCAGCCGTGCCGCTTGTGTAACGTATCTCTATTTGAATGTTGCAAAACGAAGAAGTAAAAATATTTTAGAAGTATATAGCAAACTATAGCCGTCAGACGCGTACTTCTTACTATTCTTAATTCTCATTAACTTCAATTGTTATGTTAAGAAACAGTGCCAAGAAGGCAGTTGAGGATGTGTTAAGTATCGCACTAGGAGAAAGGGAGTCGCAGGAGCTCTATTACAGCATTTGCAACTACCTCATAGACCATGACGACACCTGTTACATTGGGGTGATCAGGTTCAAGTATTCGCTGCTGTGCGATGGAATTGACAGTAACGTCAGCGACTACTTCATCATGGAGTATATGCTGGATAAAATGCGAAAGAAGCACCCATTGATGCTAATGGCACTAACGAACATCATTATCAGCAAATCATAGGGAAAAATAATTCACAATTGTTTACACACCTATACACCTTTTCCGGTTGAATTGTCACCGTATTTAAGGCATTTGGTGCAGTTGCAATTTGGTATGATTGGCCTTGTAGACTGACAATTTTATACCTCAACTGAGGCGCTCCGCTCGTGTATTTACAGCTGGATATGAGAAACAGGGTAAGCCCAAAAGGCTGAGAATTTTTTAGAACTGTAGGATTTACGTTTTTAGAGGATTCTAAAATTATAGTTCAGTATATATTCAAGATTTCTCCTAGTCAAGCCAACAACAAATAGAAGGATGTAAACTTAGAACATCACTATTTTATTATAATATGCAGGTATGGATATATTAATAGAATTAATTTAAGGTAGAATAGCGCAAAATTTGAAAACTTTTGAAACAAATCTGTAGAAAAACAGTTCAACTAGCTTCGTGACTTTGGTGCTGTATGGCATGGCAGAACCTAAAGCTTTGCAGCGATTCAAAGTACGATTTTATCACAATAGCAATATGTTGAGTAATGGATGAAATAGTAGATTTTTCGGAGAAGTTGTGTGCTTGTGATTTTATTGCGCTTACCCCCATCAGTCAGGACCGCGTTTATTGTCGTTTTTATGCCAAAGGGCTGTATTTCGACAGAATGTTTGTCTCTAATACAAGCCTGCTGGAAGAGTTGACTTCACTGAGCAAAGACGAAGAGGTAATTGAGGAAAACAGCATAAGCTGCCTGAAAGACAAGTATAACGGCAGCATGAAAACCCAACCTGTAGAGGCTTATTCAAAAGCCCCCGTCTTCTGAATATAGCATAGCTATTAGTGACCAATTGAATTACCAGAAGTAGCGTTTGTTTTTCTAGGAATAGAAACGGCTTTTATGCCTCATTTCTAATTTGGCGAAGCATTAGAGTGTATCGTATCTGATTTTTGATATTCCGACCGTATAAGCATTAAATTGAGTGCCTGTGTCTTGTATAGCATCCGAGGCCAGGCCTTTATTATAGGTATACTTCCAGGCCGGTACGAAATTATTCTGGCTATGCCAGCAGGTGTTGGTATTCCTGATGGCGCTTTAGGAAGGAGGCGACAACAGGGCAGGCGGCCATCACCTTAAACTTATGCTCAGCGGCATAGCGTAACCCTTCCTTTATCAAAGTATCGGCTACATGCTCGCCCCGGGCTTCTGCCGGAACATAGGTATGTGTAAAGTTCATCACCCCCTCTGATGGAATAGCATAGGCTAGTTCAGCCTCATCCTCACCTAGCACAACAGTAAACTGCTGGTATTTTTCTTCATGTACAACGTTCATCTCCTTGGGCTTGTGTTTTTGTATTCGCTGCTACGCGTGTGCCTGCTGAGAAGTTGATTTTATCCCCCACAAGACATATCCTGTATACCCTCTTTTAATTGACAATGATACCCGTAGGGCAGCATCTGCTCATGTGCGCGCCACAGCATGGCTAACTGAAGCGGAAACTGCTATAAGAGCACAGCGGAATGAAGCCGAAGTTTGAACTTCGCGCTGCGCGTAATGTTGATAGTTGTCGTAACTTTGAGCTTTTTATACCCTATGACGCGCAAACAGCACTTTGTAACCATATTGATACTCGGATCGCTGGCCACGATCAGCCCCTTCTCAATAGACATGTACCTGCCGGGCTTTCCTGCTATAGCGGCAGACCTGAAGACTTCCATAGAACAGGTGCAGCTGTCGCTTACCAGCTACCTTGTGGGCATATCGGTGGGGCAGTTGCTCTACGGTCCGCTACTCGACAGGTATGGACGTAAGATGCCGCTGTATGCTGGGTTGGTGGTATACCTCTTTGCCTCGCTTGCCTGTGCCTATACCACGTCGGTAGAGTCGCTGATCGCGATGCGCTTTTTGCAGGCGCTGGGCGGTTGCGCCGGTATGGTGGCGGCGCAGGCCCTGGTGCGCGACCTGTTTCCGGTGAACAAAACGGCGCAGGTGTTTTCGTTGATCACGCTGGTGATTGCTGTCTCGCCGATGGTGGCCCCCACGGTGGGCGGGTACGTTACGGCCGCTTTCGGGTGGCATGCTGTGTTCCTGATGCTGGCGGCCATCACGGCCCTGATTATGTTGGGCGTCCATTTTGCATTGCCAGAGGGCAAGGAGGCCGATGCCACCATGTCGCTTCGGCCAAAGCCGGTGCTCCAGAATTTCCTGACCGTGCTGAAGCAGCCCCAGTTTCTGGTGTATGCCCTGGTGGGCGGTGTTGCCACGGCGGCGCCTTTCGCCTATATCGCCGGCTCGGCCAACGTGTTCATGAACATCTACCACGTAAGTGAGCAGGTATATGGTTGGATATTCGCCTTTCTCGCTTTCGCCATGATCGGCTCCACGCAGCTGAATCATTTTCTGCTGAAGCGTTTCACCAGTCAGCAGATCATCAACTTCACGCTGGTATACCAGTCCGCTGTCGGGATTCTGCTGGTTGCGGGTGTGTGGTATGGCTGGTATGGCATGTATACCCTGATTCTGCTGATGTTCGTGTTCCTGACCGGGCAGGGATTGACGAACCCAAACGCCACGGCGCTGTCTCTGGCTCCCTTCACAAAGCACGCGGGCAGCGCCTCGGCGCTGATGGGCAGTTTCCGGATGGCGATGGGCGGGCTGATGTCTGCGATGGTGAGCATCCTGCACGACAACACGGCCCTGCCGATGGTGGTCGTGATGATGGGGTGTGCCCTTGGGGGCCTGATTATTCTGACGATCAGCAAGCGCAACGTGCAGTACCGGGCCAGCCAACAGGCAGTGGAAGAAGACACCTCCGTGGTGATGTAGCCGGTTCTGCCATACCTGCCCGTGCGCAAAGCCCCGGATTAAAAGTCCGGGGCTTTGCGTTTTCGGGCATTCCCACGAGAGATTTATACCCTCTTGTTTGCGATCTACAGATTAATCCGGCTATTTTGGGCAAAGACTTGGGATGTATGGCGTTAGGTTCTGCATCGGCCGGGGCATCATGCATTGTTCCGGAGCCTGAGCGAACAAACTGCCCACAGGCCCCGTCTTGTGGATAGAAACGAAGACAACTCTACATGAAGCAGCAGGCGATTATTGGTATGGACATCGGTACGACCAGTACCAAGGCAGTGGCATTCGACACAACAGGCAAAGCCTTGTTCTACAAGGCCATCGAATATCCCCTGTTCAGCACACAGCCGACCTTTGCCGAGCAAGACCCTGAAGTGGTGCTGGCGGCAGTGCTGGAAGCACTGCGTGTCGTGGCCAGTCAGGCACAGGAGGCGGATGTTGCACTGGAAGGCGTCTCGTTCAGTAGCGCCATGCATAGCCTGATTGCCGTGGATGCGCAGGGGAAGGCCCTCACCAACTGCATTATCTGGGCAGATACCCGAAGCATGGAACAGGCGACGCGCCTGAAGGAAAGCGTGACAGGCCACGACATCTACCTCCATACTGGCACGCCATTGCACCCCATGTCGCCGCTGCCCAAGCTTTGCTGGCTGCGGGAGCACGAGCCGTTGGTATTCGCGCGGGCAGCAAAGTTCATCGGCATTAAAGAGTATGTCTTCTTCAGGCTTTTCGGGGAGTTTAAGGTAGACTATTCCGTCGCCTCCGCCACCGGGCTGTTCAACATCTTCACCTCGGAGTGGCACCCGGACTCGCTGGAGGTGGCGGGCATCACACCCGCCAGACTGTCGGAGCCGGTGCCTCCCACGTATGTTTTCCGGAGCATGCAGCCTGCCTACGCGGAACTGCTCGGTATACCCGCCTCGCTTCCGTTTGTGATCGGGGCCAGTGATGGCTGCCTGGCTAACCTGGGCTCCAAGGCGGTGCGGCCCGGCGACGCGGTCGTGACGATTGGCACCAGCGGGGCCGTGCGTGTGATGGCCAAAACCCCTGCCACCGACCTGCAAGAGCGCATTTTCAGCTACATCCTCACCCCGGAGCATTTTGTGCTGGGCGGCGCCGTGAACAATGGCGGCGTGGTGCTGCGCTGGTTTCGGGATAACTTTTACGCCACTGAGGCGGCCAATGCGGCGTTGGAGCACGAAAACGTGTATGAACTGCTGAACGAGAAAGCCGCCTCGGTGCCACCCGGCGCCGACGGACTGGTGTTTCTGCCCTACCTGCTGGGAGAGCGGGCTCCCATTTGGGACCCCACGGCGCGCGCTTGCTTCTTTGGCGTGCAGTATAGCCATACCCGCGAGCATTTTCTGCGTGCCCTGATGGAAGGCGTGATCTTCGGGATATACAGCGTAGGCCGGGCGCTGGAGCAAACCGTGGGGCCTATCGAGGCGCTTTATGCCAACGGCGGCTTTTCGCGCTCCACCCTGTGGGTCCAGATGCTGGCTGACGTGTTCAACAAGAAAGTACACCTGACCGACACTCATGAGGGGTCGGCGTTGGGGGCGGCCATCATGGGCATGTATGGGCTGGGCCTCCTCACAGACCTTACCCATGCCTCCGAAATGATTCGGGTAAAGCAAACCTTCGTTCCAGACCCGGTAAACCACGCAATCTACCGAAAGAACTTTGCCGTTTTCGACGCGCTATACCCCAAGCTGAAGGAAAGCCTTCGGGAGGCAGAAAATCAAAACGAGCACAAATAGCGGCAGGTATAGATTATTATCCATATATTAAGGTTTTGTATGTTATAACCTGGCTTTTGTCAGCCTGCCCCTAAACCTTGCCTTATGTCGCTCTTTATTGTCCTTCTCGGAGTCATTGCGCTGCTTTTGCTCACCCTGGTCTTGCGCATCAATGCCTTTATCGCCCTGGTGCTGGTGGCGCTTGGGGTAGGGCTGGCCGAGGGTATGGCCGTGCAAGACGCACTGGCTTCGTTGCAGAAGGGGATCGGCGACACGCTTGGCTCGCTGGTGCTCATACTGGGCTTTGGGGCGATGCTGGGCAATCTGCTCTCAGAGAGCGGGGCGGCTCAGCGCATCACCTACGGCCTGATCAAGCGTTTCGGGAAACAGAACCTGCAGTGGGCCATGGTACTGACGGGCTTTATCGTGGGGTTGCCCATGTTCTACAACGCCGGCTTCGTGGTGATCATCCCGCTGGTGTTTGCCGTGGCGGTGTCTGCCGAGTTGCCGCTTCTCTATGTGGGCATTCCGGCGGCGGCGGCACTTTCCGTCACGCACGGTTTCCTGCCGCCACACCCCGGCCCTACGGCCATCGCCATTATCTTCGGGGCCGACATTACCCGCACGCTGCTCTATGGCCTCTGCCTGGCGGTGCCCACCATCGTGGTCGCCGGGCCGCTGTTCACGCGCTTCCTGAAAAACATCAAGACAGCGCCGCCACAGAACCTCTTCGTGATCAAGCCGCTACCCGAGGAGCAGATGCCCGGGTATGGCATCAGCGTTTTCACGGCCCTTGTGCCTATCGCCCTGATGGCCACCTCCGCCGTGCTGACGATCATCCTGCCTGCGGGTGCAGCGCTTCGCGTGCTGTTTGAGTTTATCGGAGATCCCATGATGGCGCTCCTGATCTCGGTGCTCGTGGCTATCGTGACCCTGGGCTTGAACCGGGGGCGGACGATGCCCGAAATCATGAAGATCTGCACCGACTCCATCGCCGGAATCGCCATGATCCTGCTGATCATCGGCGGGGGCGGGGCATTTAAGCAGGTGCTGGTGGACAGTGGGGTGGGGAACGAGGTAACGGCCCTGCTCAACGGCACCAACCTTTCGCCGCTTTTCCTGGGATGGCTCATAACGGCGCTCCTGCGGGTTAGCCTGGGTTCAGCCACCGTGGCGGCCATCACCGGGGCGGGCATTGTGTTGCCGCTGGTGGCCACCACAGGCGTAAGCCCGGAGTTGATGGTGCTTTCCATCGGGGCAGGCAGCCTCATGTTCTCCCACGTGAACGACCCGGGTTTCTGGATGTTTAAAGAGTATTTCAACCTGACGATCCCGCAAACGCTGGCCACCTGGTCCATCATGGAAACGCTTGTATCAGTCCTGGGTCTGCTTGGGGTGCTCCTGATGGCTACTTTTATCTAATACCAATAGCAACAGATCGATGCGCATAAATCCTCTATAATATGGCGCAAGCGTCCGCTTGTGCCTTACGATGCAATCCAACCTGCCGCAATCCCCAACACAATAGCGTCACAAGCGGACGCTTGCGCCAGTGTTTCAGACTCCCCAATCACGAACTTCTTGAACGCTACGGCAGAATCTTGCTTTTCTGGCAGAAACATTGTCTGCCTCCTATACATGCATACAGATTCAGCTTTAGTATAGTCCGATTTTATCAAAATACGATACAGCTAACACGGTTTAGCAGTTTTAATTTGTACAAGTTGTAAGATTTGAGTAATATGTTCCCTGATACTTTCTGCTGCTTTAGAAGACAGGCAAAGCAACGGTTTGTCGCTGCTTGGATGATTCACTCAGGTGCACCTTGGCTTTTCGCTGTCAGTGATTACTCAACTGCCTTGAACCGGGGTTATAAGGGCTGAAAGCCTGGAATAAGCCTGCGATACGTGCAGAAAGCCAGATAGCAAATAAGCAGGAGCGTGTTTAATAGTACCATTATCATGAACAATACCATCTATTCCGCATGAACAGACGCATTGTAATTAGAAACATGGCCCTGGCGGTTTCGGGCCTGGTGCTGTTGCCGGGCTGTGACCTGGGGAGCAAGAAAGCCGCCGTGCAGGAACTGCATCCCTATCTGTCTCCGAGCCAGGAGGGCTTGTTAACGCAAGTTGTTGACACTATTATACCTGCCACCGACACGCCGGGAGCCAAAGACCTGAACGTGCACGTTTTTGTGCAGAAAATGCTGATCGACTGCAATGAGAAGGAAACCCAGGACAATGTGGTGACAGGGCTAAAGACCCTGAAAGCGAAGGCGAAGCAGCAGTACGGCAAAACCTTCGGTGCCTGCACCACAGAAGAGCGCATCGCACTCCTGAGCGCGATGGAGAAATCGGAGGTAGCCGCAGAGCAGGACTTTTACAGAACGGTGAAGGGGCTGACAGTGCGGGGCTATATGACCTCGGAGTACGTGATGATGAACTTAACACATTATGAGGCAGTGCCCGGCTATTACTACGGCTGCGTTCCTGTTGATTCTAAACCCATTTCTTAAGACAACATGGCGAATTTAGCGGTAGACGCAGTAAAGGAGAGAACCTACGATGCCATCGTGATCGGCTCGGGGATCAGTGGCGGGTGGGCTGCCAAGGAACTCTGCGAGAAGGGCCTGAAAACCCTGGTGCTGGAAAGAGGCAAGGATGTAAGGCATATAAAGGATTACCCGACCGGCACCAAAAACCCGTGGGAGTTTGCGCACCGAAACCAACTGCCGCTGGCAGTCGTGAAGGAGAACCCGATCGTGAGCAAGTGCTACGCGTTTTACGAGGGCACCGAGCATTTTTTTGTAAAGGACAAGGAACATCCCTATGTGCAGGAAAAGCCCTTCGACTGGATTCGCGGGTACCAGGTGGGCGGCAAGTCGCTGCTTTGGGCACGCCAGACCCAGCGCTGGAGCGACTTCGACTTTGAGGGCCCGGCCCGCGACGGCTTTGCCGTGGACTGGCCGATTCGCTACGCCGACATGGCGCCGTGGTATAGCTATGTGGAGAAGTTTGCCGGTATCTCGGGCAACAGAGACGGCGTGCCGCAGCTGCCGGACGGGGAGTTTCTGCCGCCGCACGAGATGAACTGCGTCGAGACCTTTTTCCAGAAGCAAGTGGCCAGCAAATACAAAGACCGCCAGGTGATCATGGGCCGCGCCGCGCACATCACCAAGCCACAGCCGATACACCTGGAGCAGGGGAGGGCGCAGTGCCAGCACCGCACCATCTGTGAGCGCGGATGCCCGTTTGGCGGCTATTTCAGCAGCAACGCCTCTACCATACCCTGGGCGGCTCGCACGGGCAACATGACCCTGCGCCCGGATGCCGTGGTGCACTCCCTTATCTATGACGAAGCGAAAGGCCGTGCGACCGGCGTGCGCGTGATCGACGCCAACACCAAAGAGGAGACGGAGTTTTACGCCAAGATCATTTTTGTGAACGCCGCCGCGCTGAACACGAACCTGATCCTGCTGAACTCCACCTCCAGCCGCTTCCCCAACGGGCTGGGCAACGACAACGGGCTGATGGGCAAGTACGTGGCGTTTCATAATTACCGGGCGCGCGTGTCGGCACAGTACGACGGCGACCTCGACTCGACCACCGACGGACGGCGGCCAAACAGCCCCTACATTCCGCGTTTCCGGAACCTGCATACCCAGGAGACGGGCTTTCTGCGGGGCTATGCCGCCGGTTTCAGTGCCAGGCGCAACACGGTTACGAACCACGACGGCCTGGGGGCAGATCTGAAAAACAGCCTGCTCAACCCGACGCTGGGAGGCTGGTCTGTGGGGTCGCACATGATGGGCGAGACTATCCCGAAGGAAAGCAATTACGTGGCCCTCGACCAGGCACTGACGGATCCGTATGGCATGCCGCAGCTCAAGGTTTCCATTTCCTATGATGAGAACGACGAGAAAATGACGCAGGACTATATCGAGCAGATGACGGAGATGTTTACGGTGGCCGGATTCACAAACATCCAGGCCAAAGACTCGAAGCAGGCCCCGGGGCTGGATATACATGAGATGGGCGGCGTGCGCATGGGCCACGACCCGAAAACATCGCTGCTCAACAAGTGGAACCAGCTGCACGCGTGCAAGAACGTGTTCGTGACGGACGGGGCTTCCATGACATCCACTTCCACGCAAAACCCATCGCTGACCTATATGGCGTTCACGGCCCGCGCCGTGGATTACGCCGTGCAGGAGATGAAGAAGATGAACCTATAAGGTACCCTGACTGTATGCTGCATCAAGAGGAAAGCCGGTATAAGTACCGGCTTTCCTCTTTTAATTTTAGACACGTTTTGAGCCTCAACTTAAAGGCTAATACCATTATCAATTGAACATCGCGCAATGAAGCCGTTCAATATTTTAAGCACTACGAGAACCCACCCCTAACCCCTCCAAGGAGCATGGCCGTTTCATTCTAATAAAATCTATACTTGCGTTGTAAGTTGTCTTGCACTCAACCTGCATTTTTGGCTCTCCGAGCCAGTTGAGTCGGAGACTCAACCTTAATTGTTAGTCACGAATCTGGAGATTCGCGCCAGGAAATGCTAGAATGAAACGGCCCTGCTCCGAGGAGGGGAATTTTCAGTAGGTGTATAAAAGTGAATGCGCACGAACCAACCGAAATGGATATAAGGTGCCATTTTCCGGGAGCTTCCTGGACAAGAAATCGTGTGTCTTGCTACTTGTATCGTGCTACCATAACTAATAGCGCCGCTTTTTTTTCAGTGGCTCCAGCAGATAGCCCAGACCGTTTATTTTAATCTCGTAGAGCGTGGCCAGTTGCATGCCCAGTTTGCCCTTCGGAAAGCCCTCCCGCTGAAACCACTCGAGGTAAGACACCGGCAGGTCGCAGAGCAGCACATCCTTATACTTGCCGAACGGCATTTTATACTGCACGAGGTCCAGCAGGATGCCGGGGTCAGGTTGTGTCTGTTCAGCCATAGCGGTATAATTTAGATGGAGGATAAAGTAGGCGTTGGCGCGGCTTTCGTCATCTCGATGTGGTCGATGCCGTCCTCGTCGTATACCTCGCCGGACTGTTCGAAGCCAAACGACTCATAGAACTTTTTGGCATAGAGCTGCGCGCCGATTTTTATTGGGCCCTGGCCATACAGTTGGTAGCAGGCGTTGATGGCCCAGTCCAGCAGCACTTTCCCGATACCTGTGCCGCGCACCTCCAGGCTGGTCAGTATCCTGCCGATCGACATCGCTGCCGGGTAAGACAAGCCCGGAGGCACCAGCCGGGCGTACGCGACCAGCTTTTCGGGGGTATACAGCAGCAGGTGGTGGCATTGCTGGTCTTTGTTGTCGAGGTCCAGGAACACACAGTTTTGCTCTACCACAAACACATCGCTCCGCAAGCGGAGGAGCTCGTACAGTTCCTGTGGCGAGAGGGCTTCAAATGATTTGGAAACTTTCGTAAGATTCATGTTTCGGTGAATAGGTCCTGTGGCAGCCGCTGTGGCGGAAACTCATCTCCGGTAAAGCAGCGGCCAGCACACGCAGGGTTGTACAGAATGGCAAAGATAGGGCACCCGGGCCATACATCCCATACGTCCGATGCCCATGTGTGCGCACAAAAGTGAAATGACATGCACCCCAGATGGGTTGCTGTCGGCCAGCGTTGCTGCGTTGGCGTACTTTTTCTGCCGGACGACCCACCGAAGGCTATGTTTTTGCGCCTAACTTCGTTAAATTCAACCTTTCACACCAATCTTAACAACGCGATGTATTTGAAAAAATCCTACTTCTTTGCCCTGTGCCTGCTGGTGCTTTGGGCGGTGGCGGCTGTGCCCGCACTCAGTCAGGGCACGAAGCCCGGCTTTTATGCACTCAAGGTGTTTCACCTGAAAGACCAGAGCCAGGAGGAGCGCCTGGACCAGTACCTGCAAAACGCGTACCTGCCAGCCCTACACCGTGCGGGCGTAGCGAAAGTGGGCGTGTTTAAGCCTGTGGCTCCCACCAAAGCAACAGCGGCCGACTCTGCCGAAAAGCTGGTGTATGTGTTTATACCCTTCACGGCGGCCGAGCAGTTTTTTAAGCTGGACGAAAAACTGGCCAAGGACAAGCAGTATGCCACGGCCGGGAAAGACTACCTGGGTGCCCCCTTTGACAAACCGCTCTACAGCCGCTTCGAAACCACGCTGATAGAGGCGTTTGCCGGGATGCCGGGGATATTTAGCCCGAAGTTAAGTTCGTCGCCAGCGGAGCGCGTGTATGAGCTGAGAAGCTATGAGTCGGCCAGCGAGAAACTGCACCTTAATAAGGTTTCTATGTTTAACAATGGTGAGATCGACATCTTCAAAAAGCTGAACTTTAACGCCGTGTTTTATGGCCGCGTGCTGGCCGGAGACAAAATGCCGAATCTGATCTATATGACCTCGTTTGAGAACATGGCTGAGCGGGACAAGAAGTGGAAAGCCTTCGGGCAAGACCCGGACTGGAAGACACTGAGCGCAAAGCCGGAGTACGCCAACAACATGCAGCACGCCGATATATACCTGCTGCACCCAACAGCCTATTCAGATTTGTAGGTTTCAGTTTAAGCGTTATACCACCTCAGCTCAATCTTTTATTTTTTGAGGAACCTGTATTTGCCGGGGTTAGAGGTTAAATGCTAAAGCTTTTTATACCCACCCATACCCCTCCTCGGAGGGGTATGGGTGGGTAATTTTCATCAAGAGTATTATACCAATATCGAAACATCACAAAAAAGCCCGGACTACTCAGAAAGTGCCAGGGCTTTTTTTATGTATAAGATTTTAGTGGTTACATGCTCAGTTTCCTGAGGTAGTCGTAGTTGTACTGCACACTGGCCATGGGCTCGCCGGCGTACTCTTCCTGCTCCACAAAAAAGTACTTCATTTTAGACTTGTCTGCGTTTTGCAGCATACGCTTGATGTCGATGGCGCCCTTGCCGAACTCGGTGCTCTGTAGCTTT
Source organism: Pontibacter sp. E15-1 (assembly GCF_022601975.1). Classification (GTDB taxonomy): domain Bacteria; phylum Bacteroidota; class Bacteroidia; order Cytophagales; family Hymenobacteraceae; genus Pontibacter. The sequence continues at coordinate 31,713 of NZ_JAKVIR010000038.1, read as the reverse complement.
GCCTTGTCCATGTCTTTCAGGTGCCACAGCGGGAAGCGGCCCGGATACTGGTTAAAGTAGTTCACCGGGTCGTTGCCGGTCAGGATCACCCAGCCCAGGTCCATCTCCATTTTCACTAGCTCGGGGTCTGTCTTCTCCAGCAGCACATCATACAGCACCTTGCCGTTCTCTTTCTCAAACTCATACTCGTGGTTGTGGTAGCCAAACTTCATACCCGCCTTTTTGCAGTCCTCACCTGCTTTCGAGAACATGTCGGCCACGCGCTCATAGTTAGACACGGTTTGCCCTTTGGATGGCATCGAGGAGCAAATCAGGTACTCCTGGCCGGTTTCTGCGGCGGCTTCCACGGTGCGGTCCCAGTCTTTGTCGAGGGCCACGTGGCCACTGCGCAGGTTCATGCCCAGGTCCTTGGTAATCTTTTTGATCTCTTTCGGTTGCAGGCCATAGTATAAACCCTTCTCGCTCCGCGCCGACTCCAGTTCCTTATACCCGATTTTAGCCAGTTGTTTCAGGGTGCCGGTGGCATCGGCCAGCATCTCGTTGCGCACAGTGTACAGCTGGATGCCGACATTTTTCACCTCGGCCTTGCCCATGGCCGAAGCCGCCAGGTTGGGGAGGAAAAGCGCTCCGAGCGCCATCGCCCCTGAGCTTTTGAGAAAATCACGTCTTTTATTCATGGGTATGATTGTTTGCTTTTGTTAATGGGATGAAAGAGGGCCGCATACCTAAAGCAGGCTTTAAAGTTATCTGAGGAAGCGAAATTTAGACAGGCCCTACTTGACCTGCGCCTCCGGGATCACCGTATTGCTGATGAAGGCTACTTTTTTGCTGTCCGGCGACCACGAGGGGGTATTGATGCTGCCCTGGCCGCCATAAAGGTAGGCGATTACCTTCGGCTCGCCGCCACTCACCGGCATCATGCGCAGGTATACATGCTTGTAAAACGGATGATCCCCAGGCTCCACTTCCTCCTTCAGAAAAGAAACGAACACCAGCCATTTGCCGTCCGGCGACACATGCGGGAACCAGTCGTGGAAGTCGCTGTTGGTGAGCGATACCTGCTCGCTTCCGTCGGCCTTCATGCGCCAAATCTGCATGTCGCCGCTGCGGTTGGAGTTGAAGTAGATGTGCTTGCCGTCCGGGGAGTACTCGGAGCCGTCGTCCAGGCCTTTGGCGGTGGTGAGCTGCACCTCTTTGCCGCCCTTTGCCGGAACGCGGTAGATGTCGAACTCGTTGTTGCGCTGCCCCGTGAAAATCAGGCTTTTGCCATCCGGCGACCAACTGTGCAGGTAGGAGGGGCCTTTGGGCGTGATTTGCTTTGGCTCGCCGCCCGTAACTGGCACGGTATAGATGATAGAGCCGCCCAGTGCCTCCACGCCGCTGCTCAGCCCCAGCATCTTGCCGTCGAACGACAGCACGTGGTCGTTGTTGTTATTGGTCACATTGCCAGTGTTCAGTTTTTTGGGAGTCCGTGTTGCCAGGTCGAAGGTATAAATCAGGCCTTCGCTGTTGTAGATCAGGGTTTTGTTGTCCGGGGTCCAGTTGGGGGCCTGCAGCGATTTGGGGGAGGTATAAATGATCTCCCGGTCGCCGGTGTTCACATCCAGCAGCTCCAGGTTGCTGCCCAGATACTGACGGTATTGCACCAGGTCATCCGGTGCGGGCACCGTGATGCGCACATCGCTGTAAATGCCCTTCTCCAGCACGTCCTTGTTATGCGAGCCCACGAAAAGGCCCACATACACGTCGTCGCCCAAATCCAGGATCGTTACTTCCTCGGTCACGAAAGGCTGCCCGAATTTGGCCACGCGCATGGTATAGGTGTTGCCTTTGCGCTCCAGCTGTATCACGTCCGCGCCTGTCAGCCCGGAGCGGATCTCCTGGGTGCTGTCGCCTTTGGCTTCGCGGTATTGCAGTGAGGTCAGGCCGTCGCCGTGCACCACGGCGTTGATGTGCGGCGCGTTGCCCTCCAGCGATTGGCGTACCATCCAGCCCACTTTCCGGTGCGGGTCCACGCCCTTGCCCACAAACCTGGCGCGGGTATAGAGGATAAAGTCCCCGGACATGCGCTTCCAGAGATAGTGAAACTCGTCGTGGTCGAACCAGATGTTATACCCCGAGCCGGAAACTTCGTATTGCCCTGTTTTCGGGTCGAAGGTGGCAGCGCCTGGCTTTAGTACATTGCCGATGTCGGTGCTGCCCTCAAAAACCCCCAGCGGCTTTTGCTGCGCAAGGGCGGAGAGGCTACACAAGGTTAGCAACGAGATACTAAACAGTAGCGCACGGCTGAATTTATTTTTCATTTCAAGCATCGTTAAAAGTGATTACTCATATTTTGATTTAAAATAGGAAATAATTGGCACATAGCGCGCTTTCACACCAAAAATACAAGCATATGATAAGAATGTACCGGTTTGAAAAGCAGGTATTTACTTTATGGCTAGCTAAGAGCATGTTTAAAATTCATCTTTTGGGCTGCAAATTGTTCATAAAGGAACCTGACTTCGCCTTTTTATCACCCCATAGCGCTGCTATGCGGCTCAGAAAACGCTTCGCCAGAACCCTTCCTGAACAATTTTCGCTTCCAAAAACGAAATTTAAACATACTCTAAACACGCATCACGAAGGTATGGGCTTCCGGGCGATACAAAGGGGCAGAGGGGTTACCAGGCATAAGCCTCATGCTGCCTCCAGTCGCAAGAAGCCCGTGCATAGGAGGTTTTTTTATACCATCCGGGATGTCATCATGCACTGGTTTCACCCTAAGCCTTGCGATGCAGGATGATTTTTGTGCTCGGCATATTGGCCATACTGCCCTATGCCGTTTATAGTGCCTTGCAATGTTTAAGCTGTAGGGTATAAATATTTTAATAGCGATTTGATTGGAATAGTGCATATATCTCTTATCTTTAATATGATTTTCCCCTCATCCGAATGCTATGAAAAAGACAAACCTATACCTCCTGCTGGTGCTTGTCATGCCCATCCTCACCTCGTGCTGGGAAACGGTGGACCCGGCACCCCTCTCCGCGTATCAACCCATCCTGATGAGTCGGACGCACCTGGAGTCTTCTATCAAAATGCTCGCGCCGCTCCCGATCGCGGATGCAGGCAAACTGTATAAATACGGGCAATATATACTGGTGAATGAGCGCTACAAAGGCGTCCACCTGATCGATAACAAGAACCCGGCGGCCCCTGTTAAGCTCGGGTTCATCCAGGTGCCGGGCAGCGTGGACTTTGCCGTGAAGGATAACGTGCTATACGTTGACAACGCGGTGGATCTGGTGGCCATCGACCTGAGAGACTTGCACACGATCAACATCCGCAAGCGGGTTCGGGAGGCTTTCCCGCCGCTACTCGCGCCAGACAACCTGAGCTGGTTTTACGACATGGCGGGTGCGCCAAAAGATGCGGTAGTGGTTGGATGGGAACTCAGAGAATCGAAATAGTATGAGAAAGCTAGCGAATTGCCTCGTTTTACTTGCCCTGGCGGTGTTTGTGCTCACAGCCTGCCCCGATGGCGGCCAGTCTCCCAATACCGATTCTGCGGGCGGCGTGTCGGGTCAGGGCGGCTCCATGGCCCGGTTTGCCATCAGCGGCGACTACCTTTACACGGTGGACCATGCTTCCCTGAATCTCTTCGATATCAGCAACCCCGCTGACCCGCAGCAAAAAAATCATGTGCCGCTGCAGGCTGGGGTCGAGACGATTTTTCCTTTTCAGGAGAAACTGTTTATCGGCACGCAACGGGGCATGTACATCATGAGCATCGAAAACCCCGAATCGCCGCAGGTGCTCTCGCTGTATCAGCACGTCACCAGCTGCGACCCCGTGGTGACGGATGGGCGGTATGCCTACGTCACCCTCCGCACCGGCAACGCCTGCACGGTAGCCGTCAACCAACTGGACATCGTGGATATACAGGATGTGCGCACGCCTTTCCTGGCAAAACCATACCCCATGACCAACCCCATGGGCCTCGGGGTGGACGGCACGCTGCTGTTTGTGTGCGATGATGGGCTGAAGGTGTACGACGCCTCCAATGTGATGGACCTGAAGCTAAAGCGCCACTTCCAGATCAATGCCTACGACGTGATTCCGGATAACGGGCATTTGCTTGTGGTGGGGAGCGACGGTTTATACCAGTATACCTACGACGAAAATGCGATCAAGCTCCTCAGCAAAATCGACATCACGGCTCAACCTTAAACCGCCTCAGCGATTGTATATGTTTCAGAAATTCGTTTTGTGCGCGTGTGTAGGGATTTGCGCCTTGTTTTCACAAACAGCAGTGGCGCAGACCAGTTCTCCTACAACGGGCAGATTGAGCCTTACCTTTAGTCCGCAGCACCTGCTGTTCAACGGCCTCCACCTGGACGTAGCGAGAACCCTGGCCAAAGACAGCCTGCAGAGCCTGGTGCTCTCGCCTCGCTTTTACAGTGGCCAGACCCGATCGCTCGACGAGTTTACAAGCCGCACCTTTGAGGCAGAAGATAACAGCAAGGTGCTGGGGTATGGGCTCGAAGTGCTGCACCGCCTTTATTTATCCGGGACGCCGCATGAGGGGGGCTATTTTGCCTACGGCCTCAACTACCATCATTTTAACGTGGAGTTTGAGAAGCTTGGGTGGGCCCGGCAGATCGATGCGCAAGGGCTGGAAACATACCATTACCGGTACAGGCCCTTCAACGAAATCATCAACCGCTGGGGCGCTACCGCTCTGATTGGCATGCAGCGGCAGCTTAGCCCCAAACCACTGCTGTTCGATATGTACGTTGGGTTTGGGTATACCAAAAGCAATATCTCATCCAGCTACGACACCGTGCGGTATGATGTAAACGCCTATGATTTCGGTTTTACGGGTATGCGCGTTTTAGGAGGCCTGAAATTCGGGATTATACTTTAACGTGATCTAGGGAATTAGTGTAGATTAAATAACTTCAAAATGAAGTTTCTAGCCATTGAGGATATTCTACTGCCAGATCAGGGCAAAATGATTCCCAGTTTTTCCGGGAGGCACCTTGGCGGGTTCCGGTGCCGAACGGAGTGAGGCATTGCGCAGCGCAGCGAGCAAAGGGACACGGCACAGTGCCGAGCGGGAAAACGCGCCCCAGCGGGCGTGGAGCGCAAAGCTAGCTATGAAAACAATGAGCTTCAAGTTTTGAAATAACCGCTACACTCCTGAGCTCACGTTACTTTAAGCAGGCATTCGCCATTAAGCGCCGCGTTTTGCAGAGCGCCTCTACCAGCCACCCAGGTATGGAAAAAGAAACAGCCCGGCTCCTGATGCGCATCAGGGACCGGGCTGTTTTATTGTTTACCGCAAGGAAAGGCTTTTACTGCGACCATTCCGTGGGTTCGCGGTCCCAGCGGTGTTGCTTTAGTTCCTCCAGCAGGTCTTTGGGCAAGCCCTTTCCGTCGCTCGCGCTCAGGTTCGACAGCACGTGCGGGGCCTTGCGCATGCCCGGTATGGTGGTGCTCACGTCGGGGTTGCTCAGGATGAAGCGCAGGGCCATTTCCGGCATCGTCATACCCTCTGGCACCAATGGCTTCAGGCGGTCGGCATGCTCCACGCTGGCGTTCAGGTTGTCGGGCACGAAATAGGTGCTGCGCCAGTCTTCTTCCGGGAAGGTGGTCTCTTTGGTGAATGTGCCAGTCAGGGTGCCCTCATCAAACGGCACGCGGGCAATGGTGGCCACATCCAATTCCTTGCACAGAGGGAACAGCGTGTCCACAGGCGCTTGGTCGAAGATGTTGTAGATAACCTGCACGCTGCTGATGTGTCCGGTGCGCAAGGTGTTGAGCACGTTCTCAGGCTCCCAGCGGTTCACGCTCACACCCATGTGCTGGATCTTGCCGTCGGCCTTCAGCTTCTCCACGGCGCGTTGCCATTCCTCGTTCTCGGCCCAGGCGTCTTCCCATACATGAAACTGCTGCAGGTCAATCGTCTCCACCCCGAGGTTTTTCAGGCTGATTTCGGTGTACTCGATGATGTGGTCTGACGGAAAGCAGTCTTCCAGTTTATACCCGGCTTTTGAAGGCCACTTCATGTTCTTTGGTGGGATTTTGGTGGCGACGTACAGCCGCTGGCCGGAGTGGCGCTTTACCAGGCGGCCCAGAATCTGCTCGCTTTTGCCGGCGCCGTAGCCCCAGGCCGTGTCAAAAAAGTTACAGCCGTTTTCCACGGCAAGGTCTAGCGAGCGGTCCGACTGTGCATCGTCAGACTCCGTCCAACCGGCCATGCCCCACATGCCATACCCGATCTCACTCACGTTCCAGCCCGTTCGGCCAAATCTTCTGTATTCCATAGCGTTGTTTTTGGTGTATCGGTAAATATAAGAAACGCGAGGAATGCGAAGAAGCTAAATCGTTTTATTTTTTACGAGCAGGCAAAGGCCTTTTTACAACACCTGGTTTTCCATACCCTCCTGCGGGGCTACAACCGGTAGCCGATGCCCAGCGATAAATTTGCGCTATGCAGAGGCTGTCTGTACTTTTCCGTGCTGCCTGTCGGGTTGATGGGCGTAAGGTCAGCACGCGTGGCCATCAAGCTGACCTCAAACCCCAGTACCAGGTTGCTCACAACAGAATAAAAGCCACTGCTTGCCCCGTAGGCAATGGAAAGACTGGTTTCGGCGTCGCGCGTAATGGTGCCGTAAGGCGTCAGTACCCGCAGTGAGGCAGCGCGGTTGAGCGCACCCCCCACACCACCCCGCAGGTAGAATCCCCCCTCTTCGCCGAGAGGTACCTGCACCTGCACGTTTGCCAGGGCATACCCGGTTTTCCAGGGTGTGCTTTCAATGGCTTGCACAAGGTTATCGCCCGGGATCTGGAACTTCTCCTGCAGAAAGGGATTGGCGCGGAAGCCAGCGGTGGCGCCCAGTGCCAGATGGGACGTAATCGGGTGGGTATAGGTCAGTTGCAATAAGATGCCTTCGCCGGCAAAGGCGGGGCTTTCTTTGTCGAAGCTGCTACCGGAGAAGCTGCCCATGGGCAGGGCAGTACCGACATGGAGCGAAAGCAGCGAAGGAAGCCGCAGCGTGTCCTGCGCCTGGGCTGCCGTGCCCAGGCAAAGCATACCCAGTAAAAGTATCAGCTTGTTCATGTCAGAAGGTGAGTTGGTAGGGGAGGCGCTCGCCTGGGGCAACTGTAATGGTATCCTGGGTTTCGGTATAAACCCCGTTTTTCATCTTATTGATCGTCAGCAGCACGGGCTGCAGGGCAGCGGTTATCAAGGGGCTAGGATACGCATAGCTGGCACTAAAGCTATATGCCGTGGAGCAGGTATAGTTGTTGTTCTCGCCGGACTTCACACTCACATTTATGATAATTTTATCGCCAGATTGCATAGCCTGCCGGTTTTGGAGCTGTATATCCACAAAGCCTGTTTGCGGAAGAGTGTAGTCCAGCGTAAACGTCGTGTCGCGCTGCATGTCATACGAGCTGAAGATCGCTTTCTCGTCAAAGCAGATGAAATACTTTGTTTCATCCAGCGCAGGCACTACCCTGAAGCTGCAATTTTCAATCTGACCCCGGGCATTCAGCTCTTCTTCGCGGAGCAGGAAGCGCAAATCATACCTCCCGTCTTGGTCGGTGGTGGCCACGGCCTTGCGCCGCTCGGAATAGCCAAACTGCAGATACTCCTGATAGCTGCGCCAATACACATTCAGTTTTATGCCCGCCAAGGGAACCGTGCCGTTCGCAGTAGCGATGTTACCTTTGAAAACAGTGCAGGAGCCGGGGCAGTACTTGCTGATAAAATCATCGTCCTTCGACGTACAGCCGCTGAGCACTACCAGCATCAGCAGGAGCAATGGAAATGTTTTCATAGGGGGTATGGCGTTTGATTGAAACGGTAATACTAGTGAAAATATAGAACATATAGTAGTATGAATATATGTTGCTGACTGGATGCCTCACTGAAGCGATGCTCCGGACATCCGTTGGCAAATAAACAGCCGCAGGATCAGGCTGCGGTCGTGTTTCTTTGCACTATCTTTGCCTGAACGCGAGATTTATACCCCTTCTATGCACCGTCACTTTATCCTTTTCAAACCCTACGGGTATGTCAGTCAGTTTGTGAGCGAGACGAAGAAGAAGCGCGTGCTGGGCGAACTGCATGATTTCCCGGAGGGCACCATGGCCATCGGGCGGCTGGATGAGGCCAGCGAGGGGCTTTTGCTTCTGACTACCGATGGTAAGGCCAGCGAACTGGTGCGCAGCAGCAAGGTAGAAAAGGAGTACTATGCGCAAGTAGACGGCCTGATCACGGAGGAGGCCATCCGGCAGCTGCGCACGGGCATCGAGATTAGGACGGAGAAGGAACTGCACCTGACCAGGCCCTGCGCCGTGCAGAAGCTGGAGGCCACACCCGAATTGCCGGAGCGCGCACGCCGCATCCGCGACGAGCGCCACGGCCCAAGCAGTTGGATTTCCATTACCCTGACCGAGGGCAAGTTCCGGCAGGTGCGCAAGATGACCGCCGCCGTGGGCTTCCCGACGTTGCGCCTCGTCCGTGCCCGCATTGGCAACATCACGGTAGTAGGTATGGCGGCCGGAGAGACGCTGGAAGTAGAGCGACTTGATTTAGGCCTTCCGGCGGAAACGCATTTGCACATGCCACGATAAGGTATAACTTTATACCCCGGTAGGGAAGTTTGGCCACACGGCAGGCCAAAGCAACCCATACCATCCAACTAACAAAAAAAGGGGTATGAAAAACGCAGGATTTTTACGCGCGGGTGCGGTGGTATGGCTGCTGCTTGCTTGCCTTGTAACCGGTTGCCAGCAGGCGGCTGTTCAGGTGCGGGACGATGTGGCCGCCGCACCCGCCGCCACGCTGTGGCTCACCACACCAGACAAATCGGCTTTGTTTGCGCAGCAGCCAGAGCTGATTCTTTTCAGCGACAGTGCCGGGCAGTATCCCCTGATTCAGGTGCAGGAAGCGGAAACATTTCAGGAGATGGACGGCTTCGGCTATACCCTGACGGGCGGCAGCGCGATGCTGCTCCACCAGATGGATGCGCCTGCGCGCGCAGCCTTGTTGCAGGAGCTGTTCGGCACGACCGGCAACAGCATCGGCGTAAGCTACCTGCGCATCAGCATCGGCGCTTCCGACCTCGACGCGCGCGTGTTCTCCTACAACGACCTGCCCGCCGGGGAAGCAGACCCGGAGATGAAGCGCTTCAGCCTCGCGCCCGATCAGGAACACCTCATCCCGATGCTGCAGGAGATCCTGGCCATCAACCCCACGCTCAAGATAATGGGCTCGCCGTGGTCGCCGCCCACCTGGATGAAAACGAACAACAACTCGAAAGGGGGCAGCCTGAAACCTGAGTTTTACGACGCTTACGCCCGCTATTTTGTGCGCTATGTGCTGGGTATGGCAGCGGAGGGCATCCCTATCGACGCCATCACGGTCCAGAACGAGCCGTTGCACCCCGGCAACAACCCCAGCCTGCTCATGCTGCCGGAAGAGCAGGCGAATTTTATCAAGCAGAGCCTGGGCCCCGCCTTCAGGGCCGCCAACATCCGGACTAAAATCATTCTCTACGACCACAACGCCGACCGGCCCGATTATCCGATCACGATCCTGAACGACCCGGAGGCGAAGCAGTATGTGGACGGGGCCGCGTTCCATTTGTATGGGGGCCAGATAGAGGCGCTCGCGGAGGTGCACGCGGCGCACCCGGATAAGAACCTGTATTTTACGGAGCAGTGGATAGGCGCACCCGGTAACTTCCCCGAAGACCTGGCCTGGCACGTGAAAAACCTCATCATCAAAGCGCCCCGCAACTGGGCCAAAACGGTGCTGGAGTGGAACCTGGCCGCAGACCCGAACCAGAACCCGCACACGGAGGGCGGCTGTACGCAGTGCCTCGGCGCTATCACCCTCGAGGGCAACACCGTGACCCGCAACCCGGCCTACTACATTATCGCGCATGCGTCCAGATTTGTCCGGCCGGGCTCGGTGCGCATCGGCAGCAACATGCCGGACGCGTTGCCGAATGTGGCCTATAAAACGCCGGACGGGCAAATGGTGCTGCTGGTGCAGAATGACAGCGACGCACCGCAAACCTTCCAGATCGGGTATGGGGGCAAGCGGGCCACGGCCACCCTGGCGCGCGGTGCCGTCGGGACGTTTGTCTGGTAACCGCGCCTGTTTCATACATCCCTCTATAAAGCGAGCGGCTCCTGGTCTAAACCGTGAGCCGCTCGCTTTTATGCCTTTGTGCTGATGGCTTACTCTGCCGCATGCACGATTCTTCTGATCTCAAGCTGCAGGTCTTCGTCCTCTTCGTAGGCCTTCAGGATCGTTTTGTACTGAGCCATGGTCATTCCCTGCTCCTCGATGGCGGCTTGCACTTTCTCCCTCACCTCAGGCTGCAGCTTCACAATGGCCTGGGCTGCGTTGCTGAACGCGGCGATCTCCTCGGGGTTCTCGGCTGTCTCCTTCAGCTTTTTCTGGCGGTGCGCCTTGGCAAGCTCGTTAAAGCGGTCCACGGTCAGGCTCTCTTCTTCGATGGCGGCAACCAGCGCCTCGCGGCCCTCTTTCTCTACTTTGGTGGCGTTGGTGTTGGCCTGTAAAAAAGTCTTCAGTTCTTCCTTGGAGAATTGCCCGGAGGCCTGCGCGCTCTCCGTGGCGGGTGTGGTTTCCTGCTGCGCAAAGGCAGTGGTTCCGAAGCACATAGACGCCGCAAAGAGTGCGGCCGCAATACTCCCTTTCTTCATTAATACCATATGTGGTTTTTGGTTAGGATTGGGTTGAAAATAAATTAAAACACGGCGGGTTGCGCCTCTATAGGAGCGCCTGAAAATAGGCTGCAAGAGGCAGACGGCGCCAAAAAAGACACGCCCGCATATGCTAAATTTAAATAATTCCGGTCCCAATGGCAAGTCCGGGAGGCAAAAACAGGCGGTATGGCCCGACCGTGCGGATGGTTTTTGCCCCGCAGGGATATCCCCAGATAAACCAGGTATAGGAAGCAGGTGTCCCGCGGGACACCTGCAGCGGGCAGGAGGGAAGCGGGAGAAAAAACCTATACCAGTTCCTTGGCGGGCACTGCAAAAGGATGGCGCAGCATGCGTACCTCTGAAATTACGCCAGCCCCGATGGTGAGGATACCCGCACCCAGCAGCACGACTTCCGCGCCAAACAAATCGCCGATAACCCCGGCGGCCAACGCGCCACCCACATACCCGAAGTCGCGCCAAAAACGGAAGATACCCAGGCTCTGCGAGCGCTGGCTGGGGTGGGTATTGTCGGCCACCAGCGTGAGGAAGGTGGGATATACCATGGCGGTGCCGAGGCCCACCGCGGCCAGCGCGAGCAGCATGGTGGAGTAAGAGGCCGTGAAGAAGAGGCCCGCGATGGCCACTCCCTGCACCAGCATGCCGATGCACAGCAATTGCTTGCGCGAGAAGCTGTCGCCGAGCCTGCCCGTGAACAGCTGCCCGATGCCCCATACCGCTGGGTACACGCCCGCCAGAAAACCAATCTCCACCAAAGAATAGCCCTTGGAGCCGAGCACGATTGGCAGCAGCCCCCACAGCACGCCATCGTTTATCTTGGTCACAAAGCCGTTCATCGTGACGGGGCCCAGGTTGATGTGGCGCCAGGTGGTGTCTTTCCAGACACTAGACAGCAGCGGCACCGTGCTGATAGCCGCCTCCGCCTGCACATGGGCGTGCGTGTCGCGTATCACAAAGAGCGTGAGCGCCACCCCGGCCAGCGAGAATGCGATTCCCGGCAGAAACGCATAGGTCACGTTGCCGGTGGAGGAGGCCAGGTAGCCCGCCAGGAAGGAGGCGAGGCCCACGGCCAGGTAGCCGGAAAACTCGTTGATGCCCATCGCCAGGCCCCGGTTCTTGCTGCCCACCAGGTCAATGGTCATCACGATGCTGGAAGTCCAGGCGATGCCCTGGTTGAGGCCCAGCAGCAGGTTGGCCGCGATCACCCACGACCAGCTGGTGGCATAAAACAGCAGCCAGGGCACGGGCAGGGCAAAGAGCCAGCCCACCAGTAGCAACTGCTTGCGGGTATAGCGGGACGAGAGCTGGCCCATCAGCATGTTGGCCACCGACTTGGTGAGGCCAAACGCGACGATGAACGAGAGGACGGCCGTGTGCCCGTTCATGCCAAACACCGATTCAGCGAACTTCGGTATCACTGCGCGCTCCAGACCCACGGTCGCCCCGATGAAGCCTGTGATCAGCATGAGCAGCCAGAATTGCCCGGCGTTTTCCTTTATACCCGATTGGGCGCTTTTATAAGTCATGGTTGGTGATGATGTGTGGTCTAGATAACTTCAGGAGGCAAGTGCCCCGGACATCTTGCTGGGTGGGCACATTGCCTGAACCGTCAAATTTAAGGGAATAAGCCCATACCTGAAAGGGCTCATTTCGGCAAGCAGGCCCACCAAGCTGCGCGGGCACCTATAGCGGGTCGCTTTTTCTGCGGATAGGGTGGCATCGGGTGCTGGTTTGTGTTATCTTCGCTGGTATCTATCCACCTGAAACCACTAGAACGTATGGCCTCGTCTATTTCCGATTTTCTGTCTGGGTTGCAGCAACAGCAATCCCCGGTAAACTGGCAACAGTTCCTGACTGACATCATCGCCTCTTTTGGCTGTTCCACGGGCACGCTTCATTTTCTTGACAAGGAAACAGGCCTCCTCAGCTTGCAGGCGCAGCAGGGTATACCGGATTTCCTGCTGCCCAAAATGGCCGCTATCCCCATCGGGAAGGGTATGGCAGGCATTGCCGCCGAGCGCCGACAGCCGGTGGAGATGTGCAACCTGCAGACAGACGATTCCGGGGTGGCCCGGCCAGCAGCCAAAGAGACAAAGGTAGAGGGCTCTATCGCGGTGCCGCTCCTGCTGAATGGTGCCCTGTACGGCACGCTGGGTATTGCCAAGCCGGTACCCTACGATTTTACTGAACAGGAATCGAGCGACCTGATGAAGATCGGGGAGGAGATAAGCCGCTATTTACAGGCCACCGGAAGTCCGTCAGCCTAGATTTATACCCAGCTGCGGCCCATGAATTTGGGCGCAGCGTATGGCCTTAAACAAAGATCGGGAGCTCTCCTTTGGAAAGCTCCCGATCTAAAAATCATTATTTGCTGCGGCTAGCTTAGCCCTGCACGCTTGCGCCCAGTTGCTTCAGGATGCCGAGCTCATCGGAGCTGCCCCACCGCTCTACGATCTTGCCGTTCTCGAAACGCGCAATCTGCACGCCCCGCGCCTTAATTTGCTTATTGGTAGCCTCAATACCCATAAAAGTGCCTTTGTGCGTGCCGGTTACGGTGTAGGCAATGGACACATTGTCTTCGTCGGCCACCAATTGCTCCACGCTCACTTCCAAATCGGGGAAGGCGCTGCGGAAGGCCGTGAAAAACTGTATAAAGCCTTCCGGGCCTGGGCCCTGGTCTGGTGCCGGGTCATGGTCCACCACGTTGGGTGCCATCAGGTCATTGAATCGCTCCAGGTTTCCGCTGTTTATGGCTTCTCCGAATTTCTGCTGGGTCTGAATATTATCTTGTTTGCTCATACAATGCTGTTCGTTTAGGTTTTGTCAATTCGATCCCTTCCACGTGAAGGGCGTCGAAACAGTGTACGAACATAGAACTTTTTGTTTGCCCAGTAGAGGAAATAAGCTGAAAAAGCTTTTCGGCAAAGCCACTCAGAACAGGCTTTGCAAGGAAGGGTATGAGAAAACCACACTTGGTCTCGGATAAAGTGGAATTAACAACGAGACGACCTCATCATAGAAAAGTTTTATCGTTGGCAAAATTAGATTATATGATAAGTCCAACATGTATTCATCTGTAACTATGTTTTTGAATTACACTGTTTCTGCTGCCTATATTCGGTTTGCTGTGATCACTTCTTCCGCGCCATCACGTAGCCAGCCATCGTTGGATAAAGCTAAAATGCCTATTGCTGATAGTGTAAGACAGTTTGAGAGATAGGATTTTACCAGACCACCCTCAAGATAAGATTGAACAAATCCTATACAAAAGACCTGATGACCGATACCAACGGCGATGCCAGCATCGGAATTACTTTTGACGAGCATATCAGCACGGGGGTATACATCCTGCGGGCAAACAGCGCGTCGGGGCATTTGCAGGCCAAGCTGGTCGTGGATTAAAGGTGGACTGTTTAGCGCATGTATAAAATTCGTTTTTGGAAGCTAAATGTAGCCTTGTGCTATAAAACGTTTGCCATAAAAAAAGGAGCTGCTTTGGGGCAGCTCCTTTTTTGTTGAATATCCGGATCTTACTTTTTGGAGGTTGGCGCGGGCACCGGGAAACCACGGTCGCGCATCAGTGCGTCAATCTTGGCGTCGCGGCCACGGAACAGGCGGTAGGCCTCTGCCGGGTCCATGGAGTTGCGCGGAGCGAAGAGGTACTTCACAAGGCGCGCGGCCACTTCTTTGTCGTAAAAGCCGCCGGGTGCCTCTTCAAACGCTTCGGCAGCGTCCGACGTCAGCACATCGGCCCACAGGTAGCCGTAGTAGCCGGTGGCATAGCCCTCGCCGGAAAACACGTGCCCGAAGTGCGGCGAACGATGGCGCATAACGATCTCTTTCGGCATGTTGAGGGCAGCAAGCGTTTCCCGCTCAAACTTGTCAGGGTCCATACCCTCCGGGTCCACGGTATGGAACTTCATGTCCATCAGGGCAGAGGCCAGAAACTCGGTCGTGCCAAAGCCCTGGTTAAAGGTAGACGCCTTTTTGATTTTCGCCACGAGCGAGGCCGGAATCACCTCCCCGGTTTCGTGGTGCTTCAGGAACTGGTTGATCACCTTATCTGTAGACAGCCAGCGCTCCAGCAACTGCGAATGGAACTCGGTATAATCGCGCACGCCGCTGTTGAGTGTCGGGTACTTCACGTTTGAGGCAAAGAAGTGCAGCGCGTGGCCAAACTCGTGGAAGAAAGTGGTGGCATCGTCCCAGGAAACCAGCAGCGGCTCTCCGGGCGCGGGCTTCACGAAGTTAGAGTTGTTGGAGGCAAGCACCGTCTCTTTGCCGTCGAAGGTGGTATGGCTGCGGTAGGTGGTGGCCCAGGCGCCGGAGCGTTTGCCCTGCCGCGCATACGGGTCGAGGTACCACAGGCCAATGTGCTCGCCGGTAGTTTTGTCCTTTACTTCCCATACCTTCACATCCTCCTGAAAAACAGGCACCGCGTTCTCGGGCACCGGCGTGAAGCTGAAGTTGAACAGCTCGCCAGCAGTATAGAACAGCGCTTGTGTCAGGTTATCCAGTTGCAGGTATTGCTTCACCTCGTCAGAGTCCAGGTCGTACTTTTGCTGGCGCACCTTCTCGGCGTAGTAGCGGTAATCCCAGGGCGCGATGGTGATCTTCTTGCCACTGGCGTTGGCCACGGCCTGCATGTCAGCCACTTCCTCTTTTACCCGCGCAAGCGCAGCTGGCCATACGGCGTTCATTAGCTCCATGGCACGCTCCGGCGTTTTGGCCATGCGGTTCTGCAGGCGCCATTCCGCGTAGTTGTCATACCCGAGCAGCGCCACGCGCTCATCCCGCAGTTTCAGGATTTGGGCGATGTTCTGGTTGTTGTCGGCCTCGTCGCCGTTGTCGGCGCGGGAGTAATACGTGTTCCATACCTTCTCGCGCAGCGCCCGCTCATCAGAGTAGGTCAGGAACTGGTCCATGGAGGAGCGGGTGTTGGTCACGGCGTACTTGCCAGCCTGGCCCCGGTCGGCGGCGGCTTTGGCGGCGGCCTTCACAAACGACTCGGGCAGTCCGCTCAGCTGGTCTTTGGTCAGGTAAGTCACATACTTCTCCTCGTCGGCCAGCACGTTGTTAGAGAAAGCGGTATAGAGCGAAGACAGTTCTTTGTTGATGGCGGCATAGCGGGCCTTGGCGGCGGCATCCAGGTTTGCGCCCTCCATGGCGAAGTCCTCATACACCAGCTGCACCACGCGCTGCTGATCGGCGGGTAGTGGGGTTTGCTGGGCACGGTCATATACTGTTTTGATGCGCTGGAACAGCTTCTCGTTCTGTGAGATCTTCGAGCGGAACTCCGACAGCTTCGGGGCCAGCTCTGCCTGAATGGCCCGGAACTCCGGCGTAGACATATTGCTGCTCCAGATGCCATAGTAGGTCATGGCCCTGTCCAGTTCCTGACCGGCCCGCTCCAGGGGCACAAGCGTGTTCTCGAAAGTGGCGGGCTCGGGGTTGTTGGCGATCTTGTCGATCTCCGCCAGCTGGAGTTCCATACCTCTTTCCACGGCTGGCTTCACATCGGCCAGGTTCATTTTGTCGAAGGCGGGAACGCCGCCGTAAGGGCCGGTCCATTCGGCCAACAGCGGGTTGGTTTCGCCTTTGTTCTGCTCCATAGTTGCTTGTGCTTGTGTCGATTGCTCCTGCGTTTGTGTGGTGGTGCAGGAGGCCAGTGCCAGAAATGCCAGTAAACCGGATGTACGGCTGGCCACTAAGATTTTATTACTTCCCATAAATGGTTTTAAAGTGAGTGGATAGTGTTGATGGTGGTCTAAAGCGACAAATATAATACCACAAGTTACTAAAAAAACCGCAAACCCAGGCAGAGGCACCCTGATAGGCCCGCAAATGGGAGGGTAAAGCGGCAGGAAACCCCCGGGAAAAACCAGAAAAGGCACGAACTGCAAGCTCGCGCCAGCAAGGGGCAAGTACCCCGCTAGCGAGAGCTTGTAGCTCGTGTTTCTTTTTTCCGATACACTTACTGAGAAAGCACGCGCTGCAAGCTGATTAGGGTGGTTCTAATTATTGTAATGCGCAAAAGCCATCTGCCACTGGTATAGGGCCAGTGCTGGAAAATCCACCCCGCCTGCGGCACCCCGCCTTGAAAAAAGGAGTGGAGTTTAAAAATCAACATATCCCGATGCGCGGTTTCTATTTGTTGAGAATCTGATTGCCGGCAGTGGAATTTATACCTGAAAAGCCGCCAGATTCTGGGGCTTATGCCTTGACAATCGGGTAGTTGCATTAACATTCGGCTGGGCTGTTGCGTTAGTGCTTATACACCGAAGTTGATAACGCTATGAAATGGTCGTTGAAGTTGGGGAGAGTGGCCGGAATCCGGATACTGGTACACTGGACGTTTGTGATCCTGCTGGCGTGGGTGGCATTTAGCGAGGCCCAGCGCGGCAGCGACCTGCCCACCACGCTGTTGGCCATGGGCTTTATACTGGCTGTGTTTCTGTGCGTGGTGCTCCACGAGCTGGGACATGCCCTCACGGCGCAACGGTATGGCATCAACACCAAAATGATTACGCTGCTGCCCATTGGCGGCGTGGCCAGCCTGGAGCGGATGCCCGAGAAGCCCAAGCAGGAGCTGCTGATTGCGGTGGCGGGCCCGGCTGTGAACGTGGTCATCGCCCTGCTCCTGTGGCTGGTACTTCCCTCACTGACATCGGTTCCCACAGAGGAGTTTTTCATGCGGATTACCCCGGGCAATTTCCTGTACCTGCTGCTTTTTGTGAATGTGATACTCGTGCTGTTCAACGCCATACCTGCCTTCCCGATGGATGGCGGGCGGGTGCTCCGGGCGCTGCTGGCGTTTAAGCTGGGGCGGGTGCGGGCCACCCAGATCGCGGCTAACCTGGGCCAGTTGCTGGCCATCGGCTTCGTGTTCATCGGCTTTTTCTACAACCCCTTTCTCATCCTGATCGGGGCATTCGTGTTTTTCGGGGCCTACTCCGAGAACATCATGGTGCAGCACCTCGACTACCTGCGCGGCCATAAAGTGAAGGAGGGTATGATTACGCACTTCGTGACACTGGCCCCCACCGAAACGGTGCGGCAGGCACTGGACAAGTTGCTGGCAGGCTCGGAGCATGAGTTTGTGGTGGAGAAAGAAGGGGCTGTGATTGGCACGCTCACCCGTTCCCAACTCATTCAGGCCGTGAAAGAAGACATGATGCAGAAGCCTGTGGTGGAGATTATGTCCGGGGATGTGAAGACCTTTAACGTGCACGACAAGCTCTCCGAGGTGTATACCGAACTGCAGAAAACCCGTGTGCCGCTCTATCCTGTGCTGGAGAACGGCCGCCTTGCCGGGGTCATCAACACTGACAACATCAACGAGTTCATCCTGATCAAATCTGCGCTGACACATTAGGCAGTAGCAGCTATTATTCAAACGCCTTCTGATAAGTTACCAGCTTATTTTCCAAAATCAAAAGTCGGGCTATAGCCGGGCGTTTTTACAGATAGTATTCCAATTTCGTATTTCTCCGTCACATCGCGTAGCTTTGAACATCAGCAGGCATTGGTTGGTTAAGCCAGCGCGGCTACACTGCCACCCTCAGTCTGCTGCATCCATACATAGCACTTATACGCCTACACATACCCCATGGAAGACCGAAGCCCCCGCACCAAGCAAACCATACAGCACCTTTACGACACCATACTGCCCAAGCTTGCCGAGCACCTGCACCAAAACCTGGCACCGGTAACGCCCCTGTTCGCCGATTTCTCGCTGGAGCGGCTGCTGGACACCTGGACCAAAGACCCGCATGCGAGCCATGATACGGTGGTCAGTCTGGAAAACGGCAACATTCAGCGGCTGGGCTTAAGGCTGCGCCTTGAAGGCTTTCAGAAAGTGGGGGCGGAGGCTTTTGACATCTCGAAAGACCTGTTGTTTCTGCTCGATCAGCAATTCTATACAGTAGGGCCCGACCAGCACACCAACTGGCTGGAGAAATCATACCTGCAGCGCTGGGAGCAGTCGGAGTACGACCTTATAGCTGAGCGCTGGAGCGAGGACCTGATCGATGACATCACGCAGCGCCTTCAGAAACTAGCTGAGTAACCGCTACCCAAAACCGCCGGGATCTGAAGCCTATACCCTAGGCCTCAGAGTAGGAGGAATTTTTTCTCCCTGCCGAAATTTCCCTCTCGTGAAGGGCAGGGGCAGGTGAATCAGGAGGATCGTTTTAGCCAGCATTTCCAAATCGCAACGTGGGTAATACCATCCACTTTTTAAAGCACGGTTAACTTCTTTACGACCATGCCCCGGTCGGTTTTGATCTGAAGGAGGTACATGCCGGGTTTCAGCGCTTCCAGGTTCAGGTCCAGTTGTTCGGGGCGAGGGGTAGGAACAGAGGCTGTATGTGCCAGTCTGCCCAAGGACGAAAAGACTTGTACCTGCTGGATGTCGAAGTTGGCGTGCGCAAAACTAATCGTGATACTCCCGGATGTGGGATTAGGGTATACCGCAATGGCCTGCGCCGGGGAAAGCTCCTCTACCATAAACGGGCCGCTGCTGGTGCCGGAGCCGCCTACTCCTTTTACCTGCACCGTGCCCGAGGTGGCCCCGCGCGGCACGCGTACTGTATACCTGCCGGGAGCCGCCTCCAGCACAAGGGCTTTCGTGCCGTTAAAGAAGACCTCATCCTGCACCCCGAGCACCCCGAAATGTGTCCCTGTAATTGCTACCGACGTCCCGACACTGCCAGAAGCCGGAGCCATGGACGCGAAGACCGGGGCGGGTATGACTTCGAAGGGAACATCGCTTAACGCCTGGCCACCCGGTGTCTCTACAGATACGGGGCCTGAAGTAGCGCCCTGCGGCACCTTTACCGTCAGTTGGCTGGTGCTGGCTTGCAACACCGTTGCCGGCACCTGCCCGAACAGTACTTTGTTTCGTGTGGCGTCGGTGGCAAAGTGCTCGCCGTCGATGCGCACGGTCGCCCCGACAATGTCCGTATGTTTGCTGAGGCCGCTGATGCTGGGTTGGTGCCATACCGTGTAGGCTACGGAACTTGTCTGCTCTCCGCCTTTGGTACTGATACGGAACATTGCGGTTACGGCCTGCTGCGGCACCCGCACCACCACACTATTTGCGGTGCTGCTGATGATCTCGCAAAGGAAGTCGCCAAGGCTTACGCGGTTAATCAGGTTGGCTTGCAGGTGCTCTCCCTGAAGTGTAACAGTGGTGCCCACAATACCCTCGATTGGACTGAAACTGCTGAGAACCGGCGGCTGGTATACCTCGAAATGATCCGGAGCCTTCGCCACACCGTCTGCTGTTTCCACTTTCAATACACCTGTGGCTGCCTTCACCGGTACCAGCACTTTCAGCTCGTTTTCGGAGGCACTGACCACGGTGGCGGCTACCCCGTTAAAATACACTTTGTTGTTGGCGGCATTGGAGGCAAACTTACTTCCGTTCACAAGTACTTCCTGCCCAAACATACCCGCAAGTGGGGCCACGGCTGTGATGTGGGGCGTGGCCACGATCTGAGTAGCATCCAAGCGGACCTCCTCGCTTGGTACCGGCGGCATGTCGTAAATGCGGTTGAGGGTGTTGTTGGTGCGCACCGGCGAGTTAAAGTCGAAGAAGATGTCAGCCAAATTTTCCACGGCGGTTTTCTCCGGTAACCCGGTTTTGGGTTTGATGCTGAACTGGATGTAGCCGTGGCTGCCGGGCTCGTTGGCGGTGCTGTCGGGCAGCATGATGTTGTCGAAGGTCCAGGTAAGCACCGGTTTGCCCTTGCCGCTCACGTCGAGGCGGTAGGTATGGGAGGCCGCGCCCACCTGCAGGGTGCTCAGGTCGAGGTGCTCGGAGAGCGTGTCGACCACCACCACGCGGTAGGCCACGTCTGTGCCGGTGTTCTGGAAGCGTATTTTATACTTAAGTGCTGCGCCGGTGGGGGTATAGCGGGCTTCCGTCAGGCCGACGGGAGTTACCTGCTTGTCGTTGGGGTCGAAGGAGTCAATGATCTGGAGGCATTCTTCTGCCACTTCGGCCTCTTCATCATCGGGTGGCAACGCGTTGACGAAACCTGTGCTGAAGGC
Organism: Pontibacter sp. E15-1; assembly: GCF_022601975.1. Lineage (GTDB taxonomy): Bacteria > Bacteroidota > Bacteroidia > Cytophagales > Hymenobacteraceae > Pontibacter. The sequence continues at coordinate 10,902 of NZ_JAKVIR010000038.1, read as the reverse complement.
GACGGTATTGGTCGCCACGCGGCAGGCTTCCAGGGTGGCGCTGGCCAGCGTGTTGTCCCCGTTTCCTGCCGGTTGGTCAGCTTCCAGGCGGAGCGTCCTGCCGGTGGCTGGTACCCAAAGCACCAGACTGTCGCCGGCTGCCAGTTGGTAGTTCTCTACGGTTGTCAGCTTTCCGTCGGCATACAGCCTGAACTGCTTTCCGGTGTCCATGTCTGCCTGCCCGGTGTTTCTGATCACGAAGCGCACTTTGCCGTTTTCGGGGTTGCACTGGCCCGTGATGCTGGCCACCGCCACGGGAGGCGCAGTAGGGAGTTTGTTAGCTGGCGTTATCCAGGCTTTGGTGCAGACGGTCAGGCCCCGCACGGTCTCGTCGCCACAGGTTACCTTGTCCTGTATGGTTATCACGCTGGTTTGGCCCGGCGCTACGTTGCCCGCCTCAAAAACATACGTGCCGTTCGGCAGGCGTGTGTATGGCTTGTCCGCCGACAGCAGCTCTACCTCTTTTGGCAGCTGAAAGTATACTTTGGCATCCAGGGCAGGTGCGAAACCTGAGTTGGTATATTTCAGTTTGGTAGTGCTTTCGAAGCAGCGGCGGCGGCGCGTGGAGGATACGCTGACGTTGAGGTAGGGGGTGAGGGTGACTTTGGCTGCCACATCTGCATTAAAAGCCACATGGCCTGTTCCTTCTAAAGTTACTTGTTTAGGTGTTGGGCAGGTTTCTTTTTCATCTCTTCCAGTCAATATCTTTGCTGCTGATACTATTGGCCTTAATGTATAGGAGCCTTCACCAAGTTGTATGGTATAATTTCCATCTTCTCCGGTTATCGCATAGTAAGGACCAGGCTCAGCTTTAATGATAAAATTTCCTAATCCTTTCTCTTCTGTATCTTCCAGGCAGTTTTCATTGGAGTCATTGTAAAGTTTGCCCTGAACAAAATTATAAGTATGCTGGAGATTACTTTTGTACACATATACTTTTTCAGATTGGGTATCTGTTGCAATAAGGTGTTTGCCATCTTTACTTAAAGCCAGACTTGCTGCACTATTGTTTAATTGGAATTTGGGTTTCCCCGAAATATCGTACCATGTTATGTTATGGGTGCTGTCATTAATCGCCACTGCAAAGTTGCCGTAGGTATCCGACGCTATGCTTGCGCTTACCTTTTCAGCTTCAACAGCAGTATTGTTCCTGAATTCTGCAACAAAAACACCAGTAGTTGTTAATTTTTGTATTCTACTGCCATTATCATCAAGCACATATAGGAAGCCATTAGCATCAATGGTTACATCCAATGGTTTCCAAAACATTCCTTTTGTTTTACCCATTTTATCAAGGGAGAACAATAAATTGCCTTGAGGAGAATATTTAGATAGGGCATTACCATTATAACTAGTTACATATATATTACCCTCTCTATCTACTATAAGACCGGCTGATGCATAAAGTCTATTAGGTAGTAAATTGTTGCTCTTGGTATTTGATATGGTTTGCAAGAAATCACCTTCTTTGCTGTATTTTATTATTTTAGAAGTGGAATTGTTATTTTCCAACAAATAAATATTGCCTTGGTTGTCTGTAGTTAGTTTTTGAAGTTTTGCGGAAGATGAGTTTGAGGTGGCTGAAGCGTAAGAAAATGAAGATATACTATTACCTTGGATATCCATTTTAATTACTTTCTTAGCATACTTATCCAACATCAAAATATTGTTATCCATGTCCATCGTGACATCATAAGTCTCGCTTACTCGGGAATGATTTTGAATAATTTTATAAGTTGGGTCTAATACTTGTAAGCCGCTCAATGTACCAGATGTGGTTGCCACATGCAAATTGTCATTTTTATCGAATCCAATAATATAAGTTATGCTGGAGGGGAAACTCCAGAAGCCTGATTGGTCAAGTCCATGTATACCTTTAATAAACTCCCCATTAACATCATATACATTAATTCGGGGCGTTCCCATACTGATGTAAATCTTACCCTGGGAGTCTACTTTCATGTCTACAGCTCTTATACTTTGGCTGCTCATATAGTTATTACTTAAATTACGAAGTAATATTCCATTGCTATCATATACTTTTAAAGTAGTAAACCAATTGACAACACTATCAGCTTTTACTTCATTCAGGAAGTATATATTATCTTGTGAATCAAGTGTAATTGAGCCCGTTGACGTTAATGCGTTTTTATATTTTGGGAAATCGAAAGATTTAATATACGTATCGCGATTATCAAATATATTTACTTTATGCCAATGGTCCAGTATGTAAATATAGTCTTTGCTATCAATCACTATACTTGAAGGATATATATCAGGATTCGACTGTGGTAAATCAATAAACTTCAGTAAAGTGCCAGCCTCACTATGCTTTTCTAACCTGTTCTTTGCTAAGTTGATCAGATAGATTTCTTTCTTGCTGTTCACGGCCAGTCCTACTGGCCCATCTACATAGGAATTTGTATACTCCTGCTGATTTATAGGAAACTCATGAAGAATTTTTCCTCCATTAAATTTAATAATCCTGTCTTTCTGCATGAGATATGTATTCCCATCCTTATCAACTACCATATCACGGAAGGGCGGAAATACCCCTCTGTTGAGATTTATAGTAGATGTTAGTTGGGAAGATGGTGTTTGTGCAACAACTGAAAGAGTAAACAATAGTAAGGTGCTGATGAGGAGTAAAGCTGTTTTCATAAGCAGGGGCATAGCGTTGGTATGAATCGTGTTGGACGGCAGATCGTTAATAACTTATAAATTAAAATATTAATATTATAAAATACAAGTGCTCTGCCCTTTGAAGGCAACTATTTACAGCTTTCTGTCTGACCAGCCATACCGCAACTCTCTAGGTGCATGTAAGTGGAAGGCCCCAGAAACAGACCACCACAGGAGTATTCAGCTTGCAAGCCAACATTTTCGGGGCTTTAACATTCAAAATTTCTAAATCTTCATATATTCTTCTCTTGCTGTAGAAAACAAACCATAGCCCCATGCAGCACAACCTCCTACGCCCACGCCACGCCCTGAACAAAGCCTACCTGCGCCTCAAAACATCCAGAGAAGAGATCGAGCGCTTTAAACAGACGCTGACGACCCTGCTCGACAGTATAAACCTGGCCGAGAGCGAGGAGCACGCCAAAAACCACCTGCGCGATTTTCTTAAGTTGGCATTTTATGATAAGTACGGCATCAACACCAAAGGCAAAACCGACCTCGTGATCCATACCGCATCTACCGCCTTACCTACGCCGAAGTGCTGCTGGTAGACCCCACGTTTGGCCTGTCGGAGGAGGCCTACGAGGCAAGCGCGACACAAGCCACCACCGTTTAGTTGCAGCCCTATACTAGCCCAACCTATCAAGCCATACAAAATTTATGCGCTCCTGTCCGCTAAAACTTTTGTCCGAAAGCACGGTTATGTACCCTTTGCCGGGTGCCGCCGCAAAAAGTAAGTAGCCATATCCGGAAGGAAGCTGTTACTTTTGCTGTTGTAACGTTGTTGTTCAAGCCTGGTATACCTGCGGTTTCGTGGGGCAGCCAGGCGACATGGTATAAGCCAACGCCCTGAACCTAGGTGTTCGCCGGTCAGTAGCAGCGGCGAAGGCTCTGTCTTACGTTTTGTGCATCGCTGATCGAGGCGTCCATACCCTGATGTTTAAGGAAGGTAGGACGCCGGGCCTAGGAAATCTCCGGCAGGTGGTTTTATGACTAGGAAGTCCGAAAGAGCAGGTATGGATGTTAGCCAAAAAGACGCAACTACGGCGGAGGGATTCCTTGTTTGATCGTTTCCGGCCAGTCTGCCGCTGTTGATGCGCCCCTGCTATCCCTCAAGCGAATCATTCCTGCCGTTGGTGGTGTTTTCACCGACAACCCACGAATCAGCAGCAGCAAGCATTTTGCATTTTTTACATGAATAGCGGGCAAATATTCCCGCTAAAGGGTATAAACCCGCAGCATACACATTAATACAGCGTAGGATTGAAAAAGAGATTATTGCCGCTTGCCCTGGGCGGTTTAGGAATAGGAACAACGGAATTTGTGATGATGGGGCTGCTGCCCGATATTGCCCGCGATTTTAATATCAGCATACCGGAAGCCGGACATATGATCTCGGCCTACGCGTTGGGGGTGGTGATCGGGGCGCCGTTGCTGGTGGTAGCCAGCCGCAATTTCGAACCCAAGAAAATTCTCTGGACCCTGATGGTTGTTTTCACGGTCTTTAATGCCTGCTCGGCGTTTGCCCCAACCAGCATGACTTTGCTGTGGGCGCGATTGCTGGCTGGTTTGCCGCATGGCGCATTCTTTGGTGTCGGCTCTGTGGTGGCGAGTCGTCTGGCGGAGAAGGGAAAGGAGGCGCAGGCCATCTCCCTGATGTTCGCCGGACTAACCATTGCCAACCTGCTCACGGTTCCGCTCGGCACTTACATTGGCCACCATTATTCCTGGCGGTATACCTTCGGGCTTATCACGGTTATTGGCCTCGTCACCCTGCTACTGATCCAGCTTTGGCTGCCAACCCTGCCCGTAAAAAAAGGCGGGAACATTCGCTCGGAGCTGGGCTTTTTCAAAAGCCGCGAGGCCTGGCTCATTTTGCTCATCACCGCAATCGGTACCGGCGGGCTCTTCACCTGGATCAGTTACATTGGCCCCTTAATGACCGAAGTATCCGGTTTCGCTGCCGACCAGTTGCCTTACGTGCTGATTCTGGCTGGCTTCGGGATGGTAGTCGGCAACTTTGTGGGCGGCAGGCTGGCCGATAAGATCAAGCCCGTGAAAGCTTGTCTTATCCTGTTGCTGTGCATGGCGACTTCGCTCCTCATCATTTATTATACCTCCGAGAGCAAGGCAATGGCTCTGCTCATGACCTTTGTGGCGGGCGGGCTTTCCCTGGCCATCGCCGCTCCCATCCAGATCCTGATGATCAAAACCGCCAAGGGGGCCGAGATGCTCGGTGCGGCTGCCACGCAGGCTGCCTTCAACATCGGCAACGCCCTGGGCGCTTTTTTCGGGGGGCTGCCTATTGCCATGGGGTATGGGTATACCTCGCCAGAGTTGGTGGGCACCCTGATGGCAACAACGGGCGCATTTATCGCCGTGCTGCTGATCAAGCGGCAAAAAGCCACACAGCAAGCACCCGTCCACGCCAGGCTTCAGGAGGAAGTGGCATAGGGGGTAGCGTGATTAAGGAAGCCAGGTTATAATGCCGCCGTTGTTACGTTTTCTGATTTCGAGGGTGATCTGGCCTCCTGCTGCCGGGTTCTTGATAGCGCTGCCGTTGTTGTGTCTTTTTGACCAACAACCATATACCTGTCAGGAGTAGCAAGGGCAATGAGGTGGCTTTTTCGCCGGGTGAGTTGTTGGTGAAAAACACCAACAACGGCAGAAATAGTAGAAAAATTGTAGCTGGCGGCGGAGACTGACCTGCTGGTATACCGACGCGGGCCGCCGGGGTATGGACTTTTCCCGGTTGCCCTATAAAAGGTGTATACCAAGGAATGCGCTGAGGGTAACAGGTACTTATGTAAACCTCTGATTTTGCATATTTTACACCTAAAATTATACTGTTCCCGTACAAATATACTTGCGTTATGATATAGGGAAAGACTATGCATAAAATAAGCTATATTCTACTCGGGTGCCTGCTTCTGACTTATCCGCTGCTGGCTCAGGAACCGACCGGAACGATCAACCTGCCTCCTGCACCGGAGCACTCCGGCGAGGTTTCGCTGGGTATCCGGTCGATCAACGAAATGCAGCTCTCGTATGCCGTCCTGTTTTTCGGCCTGCTCGTGCTCGGCCTGGAGTTCATCATCATCCGGCAAAACAACATCCCCGCGCAAGACACCATCAAGTTCATTGTCATCACCATGGTTATCGTCAGCACCCTGTTCCTGATCACATCCGGGTATAGCGACAGCCAGATTGCCCCGGCCATCGGCCTGCTGGGCACCATCACAGGGTATTTGTTAGGCAAAATCGATACACCCAACAAGGTATGAGCACACACACGAAACTGCTTCCGGCGTTGATTCTTGCAGCAAGCCTGTCGGGTTGCCTGGGCACCGAAAAAAGCAGCCCCACGAGGCCCGGCCCGGCTGCTGCTGCTGCATCTGCTCCCGTAGCCGAGATAGCGCAACCCCACATCAACCAGCCGCCTCAGGAGAGACAAACGCAACCGCAGGCCCAGCCAACCCAGGATACGACCCAGCATCCACCACCACCACCACCACCACCACCACCACCACCGCCGCCGCCTCCTCCATCATTGCCACAAGTAGAGCCTAATATAGAGATGCAGATCGGCACCGAGCTCGCCCAGCAATCAGTCAGCATCCTCAACCAGTCGTCCAGCTCGATTGCGTTTTACCTGGGCGAGAATGGCCAGGAAATGACGCGCTACCTGATTAACGGGGGCATCTTCTGGTATAGCCCCAACTATACTGAAGATCCCATCATCGTGGTATACTCCCCGTCGGGGCGCGTGCACTACAAGCTAAGCAAAGGCAGCAGTTACAAAATCTTTTGGGACAAACGGGCACGCCGCTGGGATGTGCGGGAGTTTGATCAACGCTAAAGCCAGCGATACCCCGCCGAACGATTTGAACTTACCCCTGACTCAAAAGGGAATTTTACTGCTTGAAAGGAAAGGGTATACGTGCTGATTAATTGATCGTGGTAGGATACTCTCCCAACGGCTCGTTCATCGTCAAGCGAAAGGCCCGGGCGGTGCTTTGTGCAGGCCACACTGAATCATGAAATCGTTGGTGAACACGCGGCGGGAGGCCTCGTCGAGCAGCGCCGCCCGGCAGGCGAGCCATTCGTTTACGCGGGCATCGCCATACATGCGGCGCACCCGCTGTTCGTTCAGGATAAAGTTGATCTTGCCCCAGTGCAACGTATACGGCACGCCCATACCCTCCAGCCGCAGCCATACCGTTTCGAAAAACCGCCGGGTAATGGCAGCATCCACGCCATCCATTTCCAGCACGCAGGTTTTAGCGAATTTGGTGAAGCCCAGCGTGGCCGAAGTGCCCTTCACGAAGCGCAGCGCGATACCACCCGCAAATGGCTGCGACCTGTTCAGGTCCAGGATCACATCGATCACCCGGAAAATATCTGCCGTGTCCACGGCAATGGCCGCGCTCGCGATCTGGCCCTTGAAGCGGGTATGGCGGAAGGTCTCGCCCATCGTCATCGGTTTGGGCTGGGCGGCGCGCAGTGTGGTGCGGAAAAGGGCGTTTACCAGCGGCTTGATGATCAGCATGTTCAGGGTCGGTCCTGCCGCGTCCAGCACCCGCGAGATGATGCCGTTCAAGTCCTGGCTGTAGGTAAGGCCGCTTGCCACGCGGTTGTGCAGCGGTTGGTAGGCAGGAGGGCACGGCACTTTGTAAAACATCCGGATGTAGATACCCTTCTCTTTGTTCTCCTTTTCGAAGTAATGCGGGTTCAGGGCCACCTCCAGGTGGTATAGCTTCCGGGTGGCGCTTTCGGGTGGCATCTTCACTTTGAGGTGGTCGGGCAGGCCGCTCTCGTCTGCCAGCCGGTTCAGGAAGGAGCGGAGCGCGGCCATGTCCTGCCTCCGGATGGCGCGCTGCAGCTCGTCGGTATAGGGCACATGGTCGAAGCGGTATTCCTCCAGCAGAAAAAGCGGATCTGTCCGAAGCATCACCCCATGCACAATACCAAAGCTGCCAAAACTCATCACCGCCGCGTTAAACATCGCATCGTCTCGGATGCCCTCGGCCCCCAGCGCATGTATAAATTCATCCGAAACGACAGGGGAGGAGGCCTTCTCGATCCATACATGGCGGTCAGGGCCCGTGACCAGGTGCAGGCCCACGATGGTGTCGTGCACGGCACCGGTATAAAGCGCCCCGCCATGCGTGCCCGTGGCCCCCGCGCCCGCCACCGACTGCCCGTTGCTGCCCCCAGAGGCCCGCATGCTGCGCCTGTAACGCAGTTCTAGCACCTCGTTTAATTCCAGCATGCTCATGCCGCCCTGCACAAAAATCAGCTCTTCTTTCGTTTTGCCGCTTTGCAGGTAGGCCGGAGCGAGGGAGGAGTTGCCTAGCACGAAGCGCAGGTTCAGGGCCCGGGTGTTGAGGATGCCGCCGTTGCACATGGCCACAGGCGAGAACGACCAGTTGTTGCCCATCGCGCGCAGCGGCGTGCGCGTTCTGATCGCGTTGCCGATCAGCCACTGCATGTTGGCGGTGGTGGCGTTGTAGTCTTCCAGCCGCGACTGGTTCCCTTCTACGCGGAGCGTATAGGAGGCTCCGGGCTTAAACCGGTGTGTGAAGTTCTGGTGGGCATTTTCCCACGGGTCTTCCGGGTAGAAAGGCGTTATTCCTGGAGGTAAAGCTGACATGGCAGGCTGCGTTATGGTTGGAGGAACTGCGTGTTAGTTGTCGGTGCCGATGGTGCCGGGTTCCCGGGGTGGAGGGGCGCAGTCCCACTCCAGGCGCTGCGGCACAGCCAGGCCCAGGCTCAGAAAGGACACCGTGATGAAGAGCGGGTTAGTCCGGACGCGCACCTGCGACATGTCGCTCCCGCTTTGGCAGCCGGCTGCCCAGTCTTCCTGCTTCAGCAAGCCCCAGAAGAACGACCAATGCACGTCGCCCACGTGGGTTAGGTGCAGGGCGCGGGCGGGCTCGTCGGCGGTATACCTGCTCACCACGCTGTCGGTCACGGCGCAGGCCGGCAGCCAAAGGCACGCCAGGAGGATGCAGGTATACCGCGTGGCTTTTCTGGTATAGGCGGAAGTGGGAAGTAGCATCATGCGCAGATTTAGGTGATAACCAATAACATCCAAAGAGCGGTTAGGGAAATTCGCTGTAGCTAATTGCTGAGGATAGGTATAAATATTATGGGAATATGTAAATACTACGTAAGCTTGATTCGGATTGATATGTCTTTTAATTTTTCCCTGTTGCGGACGATTTAAAGTAATTTATTGAGGTGAAGTATCCATTCCAAATAGCGGGCTCCTACCTCCGTAAACCAGGAAGCAGAAAGCCACGATTTGGTTATTAAAGGGGAGGTATAGTCTCATCCCATTGTAAAACTATTTTCCGCATTTGGGCTCGCTCATCCGGAACAAGCAAAATATAACCTGCCTCTCCAGTAGGGGAATTTCACTTACTTAAGCGTGCTGATTAATACTATTGGTTTGAGTGAAAGCCCTGTTTCGGACATCCAATTTTGAAATCGATCTGCCCGGGTTTTCCAAGTTCCTGAGCATAGCCTTTCAAATCAAACGAAAAAGGAAGCCTTGAACATTGCCGCTGTCTAACAGACACTTATTTATAGAAACTGTTTCCGGGTATACCCGGAATTCCCTATCTTGAGTGCATACCTGCTGGTTGGTAGCTATTTAGCGTGGTGTTGGGAGCGCAGGCCCTGAATCTTCACCTTTAATTAAAGAGATTATGTTCGCTTTGCCTATACCCAAAAAAGCAGCCTTGCTGCCGGTTACCTTTCTTTGTGCGTTGCTGCTTTCCGGCACTTCCTGCTCTACCGGCCCAACGGAAAAAGCGAGTGCGCCGCAACAGGAGTGGCAGACACTGTTCAACGGCAAAGACCTCAATGACTGGATCGTGAAAATACACCACCACGAGGTAGGCGACAATTACGCCAACACCTTCCGGGTGCAGGATGGCCTGCTGGAGGTAAACTACGACGGCTATCAGGAGTTCGAGAACCGGTATGGCCACCTGTTTTACAAAGCGCCTTTCTCCTCGTATCATCTCCAATTCGAGTACCGCTTCACAGAACAGTGGCTGACCGATGCGCCGGAGTATACCTATCGCAACAGCGGCGTCATGTTCCATTCCCAGGACCCGCGCACGATTCTGAAAGAGCAGGACTGGCCCATCTCGGTGGAGTTTCAGCTGCTGGCTGGCAGCGACGACGGCAAACCCCGCCCCACCGGCAACATGTGTTCGCCGGGCACGGACGTGTTTTACGAAGGCGAGAAGGACCCCCGCCACTGCATCTCCTCCTCCTCCGCCACCTACCCCTGGAACGAGTGGGTGAAGGGTGATCTCATCGTGTACCGCGACTCCCTGGTGACGCACCTGATCAACGGCGACACGGTTTTGCAGTATACCCGTCCGCAGATAGGCGGCGAGGTAGCCAACAACTATGACCCCAAGTTAAAGCAGGACGGCACGCCCCTCACCGATGGGTATATCGCGCTCCAGAGCGAGGGCCAGGGAATTGTGTTTCGGGAGATCCGGATTAAGAACCTGGACAAGTAACGCACACTTCTTGTAGAGCCATCGACCGTTACTCTCCATTTATACCTCTGGCTTCCGCCGTTCCATACCCCGGCTTTTAGAAAGTTCGCCTATATTTGCGCGAATTGCCTTTGCCTCCATGAATTCTATTAAACTCAGCGCATACCACCGGCTGTATGCTTTTTCGGATTACCAGAGCATGAAAGCAGCGTTGCCCTACATGCGGCGCGTCGTGCTGGCGAAACGGCTGGATGAGGTGGAGGAGTCTGAGGCCCGCAGGTTTGTTGGGCGCTATCAGGAAGGAGGCTATATGAATTACCTGGGCAGACTCACGCAGCAAAGGGCAAAGCGAAGCGGCACAGATTCCCTCATCACTGCCCTGCAGGAGCTTTTCAAAAGCAACGGTTACTCCGCCAGGTATATCGCCATAGAACGAGGCTGAGTTCAGGGATATCTTTTTCGTCTCGGGCTACTCAGTTCAGGCAGAACGCAGGTGCTCCTATGCTGTGGTCACGCTTTTCTGCGTTTAACTCCTTGTAGACGTCTTACTACCTTTAGACTTGAAATCGAGATTTAAGTAGTTAGACAAAATTAATTATATATTCACTACCGATATTTTGGAGCACCTGCTCGAGGTGCTTCTGTAAGTTATTCCATG
>NZ_JAKVIR010000037.1 GCF_022601975.1 Pontibacter sp. E15-1 | reverse complement strand
CAGCCTGAGGCAGTAAAGCAGCTAACACTCTTCCCATACATGGCCCAATGCGCATAAATGATTTGATATTGGTATAAATAGTGAGTGCGCGCTCATTTTTTCAAAAAATGTATCAGGAGGTGTATGCATTATCCAACAAGGAGGTATGATTTTGCTACATTTTTGAAAGGATGATACAAAATCGAAAGCGCGATCTGGTCTGGTATAGAAATAAATTTACCTTTTAGAGGCCCAGAACGATGATTTAGTGACTGGTTACTCAATTGGTGAGAATTTAGAACATATTGAAACGTTCCTGAAATTCATCTCTGCTGTTTGCCGCTACATTTGAAGAAAAACAAGCAGCACTATGAACAGCAGGAAGATTTTATTTTGGGCCATCACAGTGGCGTTGGGAGGGTTCTTATTTGGCTTCGACACGGCCGTTATATCGGGTGCGGAGCAGGCCATTCAGCAGGTATGGAACCTCAATGTTTTTGAGCACGGGCTTACCGTTTCCATTGCCTTGATAGGTACCGTGATCGGTGCGCTGCTCGGTGGCTTCCCCTCTGATAAAATCGGACGCAAGAACACCCTGTTCTGGATCGGCGTGCTCTACCTTGTGTCGGCGGCGGGCTCTGCGCTGGCCACCGACTGGTACTCTTTTCTCTTCTTCAGATTTATAGGTGGCCTGGGTGTGGGCGCCTCCTCGGTGGCCGCACCGCTGTACATCAGCGAGATCGCCCCGGCCAAAATGCGCGGCCGGATGGTGGCCATGTTCCAGTTTAATGTGGTGTTCGGTATACTGGTTGCCTTTCTGTCGAACTACCTGCTGCAGGGCATCGGGCCCAACGCATGGCGCTGGATGCTGGGCGTGGAGGGTATACCGGCCATTGTCTTCGTTGGCCTGGTGTTGCTGGTGCCAGAGAGTCCGCGCTGGCTGGTCGTGAAGCGGGGTGCCATAGAGGCCGCCAGGGCCGTGCTGCACCAGATCGACCCCGCCACAGCCGATGCAGAGCTGCGCGCCATTGTCGCCTCCAAAGATGCCGAGGCACGGAAAACAACCGTGGAGGGCCTCTTTTCGAAGCAACACAGCTTCCCGGTTACGCTGGCCGTGCTGTTTGCCGTCTTTAACCAGGTATCGGGCATCAACGCCATCATCTACTACGCCCCGCGCATTTTCGAGATGACGGGACTGGGCAAAGACGCTTCTTTGCTTTCCTCGGCGGGGGTGGGCCTCGTCAACTTCGCCTTCACGCTGCTGGCCCTCAACTTCATCGACCGGGTGGGCCGCCGGACCCTGATGCTGATCGGCTCCTTCGGCCTGATTGCCACGCTGAGCCTGGTGTCGTGGGCCTTTTATACCGAAAGCTTTGGCATGCTGGTGCCGCTCTGCCTGTTTGGCTACATCGCCTTCTTTGCCTTCTCGCAGGGGGCGGTCATCTGGGTGTTCATCTCCGAGATTTTCCCGAACAGCGTGCGGGCAAGCGGGCAGGCGCTCGGCAGCTTCACGCACTGGTTTATGGCGGCGGTCATCGCCTTTGCCTTCCCCTACATCACGGCCACGCTGGGCGGCGGAACCACCTTCCTCATTTTTGCCGGCATGATGGTGCTGCAGCTGCTCTTCGTCTGGAAGGTTATGCCCGAGACGAAAGGCATCTCGCTGGAGGAAATCGGAAATAAAGTGGAGGCACAGGAAGTGGCCTTCGATAACATACATCTCACCAAAACGCATTAACCCATGACCCAACACCAGATTATATGCTTCGGCGAAGTGCTCTGGGATGTGCTGCCAAGCGGCAAGATGCCCGGCGGCGCGCCCATGAACGTGGCCATACACCTGTCCTACAGCGGCTTCACGCCCAGCATCATCAGCCGCGTCGGCAACGACGACCTGGGCAAGGAACTGCTTGGCTTCCTGGAGGAAAAGGCGCTTTCCACCGAGTGGATTCAGACGGGCCAAACCCACCTGACGGGTGTGGTAAAAGCCAACGTCTCCGACAAGAACGAGGTCACCTACAAGATTTTGGAGCCTGTGGCCTGGGACTACATCCAGTACGACGCGGAAGCCGCAGCGCACGTGGCTGCGAGCGACGTGTTTATCTATGGCAGCCTGGCCGCCCGCAGCCAAACCACCCAGAAAACACTGGTGCAGTACCTGGAGCTGGCCAGGTTTAAGGTGCTGGACGTGAACCTGCGCCCGCCATACTACAATGCGGAGCGCATGACCACCCTGCTGCATTTTGCCGATGCCGTGAAGATGAACCACCAGGAGCTGGAGGAAATATCGGGCTGGTTTGGCTGGGTGGGCAGCGAGCAGGAGCAGATGCAGGCGCTATACGAGCATTTTGGCCTGCAGCTGCTGGTGGTTACCCGCGGCGACAAAGGCGCAGCCGCCCTGACGGCGGAAGGCTACCACCAGCACAAAGGCTATAAGGTGGAGGTAGAGGACACCATCGGTAGCGGAGACGCTTTCCTGGCCACCTTCCTGAAGAATTATTTACACCTGGAGCCAGTGGAAGTAGCGCTGGAGAGGGCCTGCCTCGTGGGGGCTTACGTGGCCACGCAGGTAGGGGCAACACCCGCCTATGACTTGTCTAAGTTTGATTTCACTCCCCTGTCTATCTCATAATTTAAACCATTTAATCTCTAGACCATGAAAAACTTTTTATGCATCATGCTGCTACTGCTCACCAGCCTCTCCGTGGTACACGGACAGGGCAAGGCAGTTGTCAGTGGAACTATCAAAGGGCCGGATAGTGAGCCGCTCATCGGGGTTACTGTGGTTTACAAGGGCACCACCACCGGCACAACCTCCGACATGAACGGTGCTTTCCGGCTGCCGGTGCCAGACGCGAACGGCACGCTCGTTTTCTCATATATCGGCTATGCCACGCAGGAGGTGCCCATCCAGGGCAAAGAGCAGCTCGACGTAACGCTCCAGACCGACGATAAAAGGCTGAGCGAGGTAGTGGTGACGGGCTATTCCTCTGAAAAGAGAGCCGACCTGACGGGGGCAGTTGCCGTGGTGGACATGGACAACATCAAAGACAACCCCGCGCCAAACGTGATGCAATCGCTGCAGGGCCAGGTGCCTGGTCTGTACGTGGCGACAGACGGCTCTCCCAACCCAAACACAGAGGTGAGGATACGGGGTACCAGCACGCTCGGCAACAACAACCCGCTGTATATCATCGATGGCGTGCCCTCTACCACCGGCATGCAGTATCTGAACCCGAACGACATCGAGTCGGTGCAGGTGCTGAAGGACGGTTCTTCGGCCTCCATCTACGGGGCCAGGGCCTCGAACGGGGTAATCATCGTGACGACCAAAAAAGCCAAAGCCGGCGAGCTGTCCATTAATTACAATGCCAACGTGGCTGTGGAGCAGTTCAGGTCGAGGCTGGATATGCTGGATACCAACCAGCGCGGCGAGGCCCTGTGGCGTGCCGCCGTAAACGACAACCGTGACCCGGACAACCCACAGTATACCTATACCTGGCACCGCGACAATGCCGGCAACCCCGTGCTGGACGATGTGCAGGTAACGGAGTGGCTGGACGAGGCCATGGGCATCCGGGCCGGGAACACAGACTGGTTCGACGAGATACTAGGGACGGGCGTAAACCACACGCACGACCTGGCGATCTCGCAGGGAAGCGAGAAGGGCGGGTTCAGGTTCTCTGTCAACTATTTCGACAACAAGGGCATTCTGAAGGGCTCTAACTACAACCGCATCACCACGCGCCTGAACTCAAACTACACCCTGTTCAACGGCAAGGTAACCGTGGGCGAGAACCTCTCGATTTCGAAGGCCCGCGAGACACCCATGCCTTCGGGCATCGGGGGCACTCCGCTGATGCTCGGTGTCCGGTCTTTGCCTATCCTGCCCGTGTATACCGAGGATGGTCAGTTTGCCGGGCCTACTGCCGGGGGCTTCTCCGACAGAGACAATCCGGTGGCCGTTATCGAGGATAACAAGCTGGATAAACGGCACACGGCAAAGGTTTTCGGCAATGTGTACGCCAACCTTGAGATCGTCAAAAACCTGAATTTCCGGACCAACTTTGGTGTGGATTACGAGAGCGTGTACTTCCGGAATGTGACGAAAGCATACCAGCGCGGCTTCCTGAGCAACCCGGTTAACTCGCTTTACCAGTCGCAGGGCCACCTGCTGAGCTGGACCTGGAACAACGTGCTGAGCTACCAGCTGGAGAAAGGCGACCACAGCGCCACGTTTATGGCAGGTACAGAGGCGGTAGAAAGCTCTTTCCTGGATTTCTCGGCGTACAGAGAGCAGTTTGCCCTGGAAAACGACGATTACCTATACCTGGATGCCGGTACCGGCAACAAAAACAACAGCGGTGGCGGAACGGGCTTCTCCCTGCTCTCTTACTTCGGCAAGGCCAGCTACGCCTTTCAGGAGAAATACCTGGCCTCGGCCACACTGCGCTACGATGGCTCCTCGCGTTTCGGGCAGGAGAACCGCTTCGGCCTTTTCCCGGCCTTCTCCCTTGGCTGGAGACTGAGCAACGAGGACTTTATCATGAACAACCTCAGCTTTGTGTCGGACCTGAAACTGCGCGCGGGCTGGGGTAAAACCGGTAACCAGTCGATTGCCGACTACGCGACCTATGCCCTTTACCGTGCCAACTACGGCGACGACCAGACCTGGGCACCGAGCAACGCCACCGCCTACGACATTGGCGGCAACGACAGCGGCACGCTGCCATCCGGCTACTATGCCACCCAAACCGCCAACAACAGGCTGCGCTGGGAATCAACGGCAGAGACGAACGTGGGCCTGGACTTTGGCTTCCTGAGCCAGAAGATATTTGGCTCGATGGAGTACTTTGTGCGCAACACCGACGATATCCTGATCCAGCCAGCCTTTATCGGTGTGATTGGCGACGGTGGCAGCAGATGGATAAACGGCGCATCGATGCGCAACAAAGGGTTTGAGTTTGTGCTGGGCTACCGAAACTCGATCGGCACCGACTTCAGCTACGACGTTTCCGCCAACCTGGGCTCGTTCAGAGACAAAATCACGGACCTGCCCGAAGAAGTGCTGCGCTCATACCCCGGAAACATCGAGAAGAACATCCTGGGGCACTCGGTAAGATCCTTCTTCGGCTATGTGGCAGATGGCATTTTCCAGAACGAGGAAGAAGTGCAGGGGCATGCCGAGCAGCCGGGCAAGGGCGTGGGCAGGCTGCGCTTCAAGGACCTGAACGGCGACGGGGTGATCAACACCCTGGACCAGGATTACATCGGGGTGGCAAACCCGTCGTTTGAGTATGGCCTGAACACGAACATGTACTACAAGAACTTTGACCTGAGCTTCTTCTTCCAGGGTATAAGCGGGATGGAGGTGAACACGCAGTCGTTCCAGATTTACTCCGACTTCACTTCCATCTGGAACGGGGAGAACTCCGGGGTGCGCACGCTGGACGCCTGGACGCCTCAGAACACGAGTTCCACGATCCCGGCACTTGCCCTGGCAGACAACAACGACGAGCGAAGGCTGTCTACCTATTACATCAACAACGGCTCATACCTGAAGCTCCGCCACCTGCAGCTAGGGTATAAAATCCCGCAGAATGTGCTGGAGCCGATTTTTGTCAAGAACCTGCGGGTATACCTCCGTGGCGAGAACCTGCTGACCATTAAGGACAACAAGGGCGATGACAAGTTTGTGGGTCCGGACCCGGAGACGCCAAACGATCAGTATCCGCGGCCAACACGGCTCACTTTCGGCTTAAACGTTACATTTTAACTCCTAAGGAAACACATCATGAAAGTTATAAAATATTTTAGCGTTGTTTTGAGTGCCGCCATGCTGTTGGTGAGCTGCAACGACGATTTCCTGGACAACCAGCCCAAGGGCACCGTGAGCGGGGATCAGCTGAACACCCCCAAAACGGTGGAAGACATGGTGGTGGCAGCCTACTCGGCCATCGGTAACGACCACTGGACCGTGCCCTTCGGCAGCATGTGGGCCTACGGCAGCGTCCGCTCCGACGACTCCTACAAGGGCGGCGGCGGAACTGGCGACGTGGGGGATTTCAACAACTACGAGCTCTTTACGTTCAACCGGCCCAACCAGGGCTCTACCGACCTGCTTTGGTACAGGCTGTATGTGGGCGTATCCAGAGCCAACGATGCGCTTGCCAGAATAAACAACCTTAGCGAAACGGAATATCCGCAGAAAGTCCAGCGGGAGGCCGAGATGCGCTTTGTGCGGGGCCACTTCAACTTCATGCTCAAGATTCTCTTCAAGCAGTTCCCATACATCGACGAGACGAAGCAGAAAGACGAATACGCCCAGATCTCGAATGTGGAGTATACCAGCGACGAGCTGTGGGAGAAGGTGGCCGATGATTTCAGGTTTGCGGCAGAGAACCTGAGCTTTGCCTCGCAGGAGGTAGGCCGGCCATCGCAAAGCACCGCCAAGGCCTACCTGGCGAAGGCACTGCTGTATCAGGCGTATGAGCAGGATGCCCAGCACAGCGTGGTGAACGTGAACCGCGAAAACCTGGAGCAAGTGGTGACGTTGGTAGACGAAATCACTGGAAGCTATGCCCTGCAAAGCGACTATGGCCAGAACTTTCTGTGGCAGTATGAGAACAACCAGGAGTCGGTTTTCGCCATACAGCGCTCTGTAGACGACGGTACGCCAAACGGCAGGTTAGACATGGGCAGTGCCTTGAACTACCCGATGGGCTCCACCTACGGCTGCTGCTGGTTCAACATCCCGAGCCAGAATTTGGTGAACTCCTACCAGACCGACCAGAACGGCCTGCCCAAATTCGATACCTACGATGCCACGGACCTGGTGTCGGCGCCGGATTTCAAAGCCCATACCGTAGACCCGCGGGTGAACCATACGGTGGGTATACCGGGCCAGCCCTGGAAGTACCAGCCAAGCGTGATGTATGAGCGGTCGTGGGCCAGAACCCCGGAGCTGTACGGGGTGTTCTCGTCTATGAAAGAGGTGCAGCAGCCAGACTGCGCTTGCCTCCGCAAGGTGGGGCCTTTCTTCGCGAGCTCCAAAAACAACGTGGTCATCCGGTATGCTGATGTGCTGCTCTGGAAAGCGGAGGCGCTGATAGAGCTGGGGCGCCAGGACGAGGCGCTGCCCCTTATCAACAGTATAAGGGAGCGCGCGCAAAACAGCACGGGCATGCTGAAAGACGCCAATGGCAACCTGATCTCTGATTTCCGGGTGGATACCTACAAGCCAGGCGTGAACATTGACTGGACACAGGAGAACGCGCGCAAGGCCCTGCGCTGGGAAAGACGCCTGGAGTTTGCCATGGAAGGCATCCGCTTCTTCGACCTGGTGCGCTGGGGTATTGCCGCCGAGACGCTGAATGCCTACTTCGACTCGGAAGAGACCAAGCGCCAGTACCTGAAAGACGCGCAGTTCCAGAAGGGCCGCGATGAGTATCTGCCCATTCCGCAGCAGCAGATTGACTTCAGCAAAGGCCTGTACAAGCAGAATGCCAACTGGAACTAAGCCCTGCATGATTTAGTCGCTTCTTTAGATAGAGGCACAGCAAGTAGCGTATACGAGCTGAGAAACCTTAACTTATAAACACAGGAAAGGCAGTGCCCCTATATAGCGGACACTGCCTTTCATACCATCAAACACCTATTCATATGCAGATAAAAAAACTATACCTGCTCGCCGCGCTGGGCTCCGTGCTCTACAGCTGCAGCTCCAACAAAGCTTCCGTGGAGCACGAGACGGAGATGGCAGGCACCGAGGCACCGGCAGCGGGCAGCGAGCTCCACCGCCCCCAGTTTCACTTCACGCCGCCCGCCAAATGGATGAACGACCCCAACGGCATGGTATACCACAACGGCGAGTACCACCTGTTTTACCAGCACAACCCCGACACCACGGTATGGGCGCCGATGCACTGGGGCCACGCCGTGAGCAAGGACATGGTGAGCTGGGAGCACCTGCCCATCGCGCTCTACCCGGATAGCCTGGGGATGATCTTCTCGGGCAGCGCCGTGGTGGACAAGAACAATACCTCGGGCTTCGGCACGGACGGGAACCCGGCGATGGTGGCTATTTATACCTACCACGACATGCCCGGCGAGAAAGCCGGAAAAGACGACTACCAGAGCCAGGGCATCGCCTACAGCCTCGACAATGGCCGCACCTGGACCAAGTATGCGCAAAACCCCGTGCTGAAAAGCCCCAACATCCGCGATTTCCGCGACCCGAAGGTGAGCTGGTATGAGGCCGGTAAAAAGTGGGTGATGACCCTGGCCGTGGCAGACCACATCCGGTTCTATACCTCAAAAAACCTGAAGGACTGGAAGCTGGAAGGCCAGTTTGGCCAGAACATAGGCGGCCACGGCGGCGTGTGGGAGTGCCCGGACCTGTTTAAGATGAAAGTGGCCGGCACCAACGAAGAGAAGTGGGTGCTGCTGGTGAGCATCAACCCGGGCGGGCCAAACGGTGGCTCGGCCACGCAGTATTTCGTGGGAGATTTCGACGGCAGCACCTTTAAACTCGACCCGCAGTTTGAGGCTAACCTGAAAGGCGAGTATGCCGTGGCAGGCACGCCGGTAAACAAAGGCAAGGGCATCTGGATCGACTATGGCCGCGACAACTACGCTGGCGTGACCTGGGCCAACGTTCCGGAGAGCGATGGCCGCCGCCTGTTTCTGGGCTGGATGAGCAACTGGGACTATGCCAACGTGGTGCCCACCGAAAACTGGCGAAGCGCCATGACAGTAGCCCGCACACTGGAACTGGAGAAAACGGATGCTGGCCTGCGCATCGTCTCGAAGCCCGTGAAGGAGTTAGAGAACATCTTCGGCACCAGCTATACCCTGGAGGCGCAGACGGTTACGGATGCCCTGGCTTTGTCTGAGAAAGCGCCCTTCAAGACGGCTACCTTTGATTTGCAGCTCGAGCTGGAACCGGTGGGTGAGGCCGCTCAGTTCGCCATCGAACTGTCGAACGACATGGGCCAGAAAGTGCTGATTGGGTATGACGCAACGCGCAAGCAGTATTACATTGACCGCCGGGAAGCTGGCAAGCACGATTTCTCCGACAAATTCGGGGGGATACATTATGCCCCGCGCATCGCCTCGGATGCCACGTTCCCGCTGCGCCTGGTCGTGGATGTGGCCTCGGTGGAGCTTTTTGCCGACAACGGCAAGACCGTGATGACCGATGTTTTCTTCCCCGATGATAAATTCACGAAAGTGAGCATCATCGCAGACAAGGGAGAGGTTAAACTGAAGTCGGGTACGCTGACGGAGGTTAAGTCGATCTACAGCGCGGTGCAGTAAGCGTACCGCCCTTCGTCCGCAGGCGAAGGACGGGTATACTGTGGTATGGAACAACAAGGCCCTGCAACGATTAGGTTGCAGGGCCTTGTTGTTCCTGGCGGGCAAGTAGGGTATACTGCCTGCCCGGTAAGCGAAATTCGGAGGCAGAACTTTAGGAAAGAACACCTCCGTTCAGGTCCTTTATGTGCTGGCAGTCGCGCTGGGGCAGGTATGGACAAGGGGTATAAAGTTGATCAGCCTGCCTTAAAATGTAGCGACTCTTTATGGCGCCCCGAAAGCTTTCGGGGTGCCTGCCTCTCAAAGCATCCAACCTGCCACACATCGCCCGACAATAGCATCACAAGCGGACGCTTGCGCCCCTGTTTGTAGCCTCCAAACTCACGAAATAAAAAATACTCCTGTACGCAAAACCCATTCGATAATGGTATAAATTCTGCATCTGAAAGTGCTTATGTGGTTGATGAAAAAACTCTCCCGCCCCAACTCTTCCGAAGAGAGCCCTTGCCCCAGAAGTGAAGCGAAAAGCCAGCTTATACCTGGAACTTCTGTTTCTTAAAAATACAATAAATAAGAATTGAGCTTACGTTAATTTTTGCCGCTTGCAACCCACTGCTTACTTTTGGGGTCATGTAGCCGGAGTAACTGCCCCGCATACTGAGCAGGGCAGGCGCTGAACGATACATTTACTTATACCACATCCAATCACCTTTATGAAAAAGCTTTCGAACAAATTCTCCATTAGCAGGGCTGCCATGTTTTGCTTCGCCCTACTGGCACTCGCCTTTACCGGGTGTATGGACAAAAACGATACGGACACCCCGACCCCCGTGGAGGTATCCTACGTCAACTTATACCACGGCTCGCCCGATGGGCCGGATTACAATGTGATGCTCGACGACGAGAAGATCAACAACCAGGCATTTCTGTATGCGAATAACTCTGGCTATTTTAAACTGCCGGCAGGCAGCCACAAGATTGCGTTCACACCCGTAACGGCCACCACATCCCAGGTCGACATCACCCATACTTTTAAAAAAGACAGTATCTACTCCTTGTTTGCCGTAGGCCAAGCGGCTAACACCGAAATACTTATCCTGAAAGACAGT
This sequence comes from Pontibacter sp. E15-1, assembly GCF_022601975.1. Classification (GTDB taxonomy): domain Bacteria; phylum Bacteroidota; class Bacteroidia; order Cytophagales; family Hymenobacteraceae; genus Pontibacter. The sequence goes on along the minus strand of NZ_JAKVIR010000037.1, from coordinate 44,235 downwards.
CTGATTGCCCCGGTTAGTGGCAGTGCGGCGATTCGGCTGGTAAACCTTTCGCCCGATGCGCCTGCCCTGGACGTGGTAATTGCCGGAGCCGAGGCTACTCCGGTTTTCACGGGGTTCGGTTTCAAGGGCAATACCCAGTTCAAGAATATTGTCTCCGGCACCTACTCCTTCAAGGTGAAAGCGACCGGAACTGATGATGTGCTGGTGCCGGCAACAAGCTTCGAGTTGAACGTGGGAGGAAACTATACCCTGATTGTGCGCGGCTTCCAGACTCCCCCAAGCGGCAACACCAATGTGCTCAGTCTGCAGATGATCCGAAACTACTAATACCGCTATCAAATAGACTCTGCGCAGTTGGGCTTGCTCATTCGGAAGAAGCAAAAAAAATAACCCACCCCTACCCCTCCCAAGAGGGCCCCTACCCCCACGAGGGGAATTGCACTACTTGAAAGGCGAGGCTGTATGTGCTTATCAATTGATATTGCTCTAAGCGCACAATTGCGTTTCGCGCCCAAAAACGAAATTTGATTATACTATATCCTATGTTACCGGAAGTAGGGCTGCTTTAGAAACCGTCAACTCAGGAATAGCTATAGGTTAACCTGCTTTCAGATAAGTTTTTCTGCTTTGGAGAAGTATAGTTTAGCTAGATGAAGGCAAAATGATTCCCAGTTTTTCCAGGAGGCGCCGGGGGTAGGGGCCCTCTTCTTGTAGATTTCCGGTGCCACGTCAGTGGCAGCCGTTAGGCAGGAAATGTACACAGTGCCGAGCGGGAAAACGCGCCCCAGCGGGCGTGGAGCGCAAAGCAAGCTATGAAATAAGGCTGTATAAGTTTTGAAATAACTGCTTTATTCCTGAGTTTAGGTAAGATTATTCTTGGAGGCATCCTCAAACAGACAGCGCCAGACGGTATAGCATATAGCTTTCTGTCTGGCGCTGTCTGTTTGGGGTATGGCTATTACGCATGCACCCGGAAGCCTTTGTCTTGCACGGGGCAGTAAGGGAAAGTCCACAGCGGGCGAAATGTTACAGGCATTGGCGGAGGTCCTGAAGGTTTATCTGGTCCAGGTAGGGCTCCAGGTATACCGTGCCCTGCAGGCCGCGAACCAGCACGAACTCGTGCCGTCGGGGCTCGAACCATACCTCCGCGAAAAACTGGTGCACGTGGTACAGGCAGATCACGTACTGCGACCGATGCCGCAGCGCCAGAAAGGTGCCCTGCTCCATCAGAATCCCTGCCCGTTGCGCCAGTGGCTGCTTGTTAAATTGAGATAGGTTCATATACTGAAATATACGACTGCAACTACGTGATGATAACGAAGCGGGGCGATATAAATTGGGTGGCGTCGTTTTTGGAACGCGTTTGTTACCTGTGTAAAGGTTTGGGAATGAGGGTATAACAGGTGGCTTCGGCCCGCTATAAAACAGGGGTGAGAAAAAAGAAAAAATAAATCCGCCTTTTATCTAACCTTTTCTATATAGGAAGAGTATCAATAGGCAGAATATCTGATTAATTTAGATGAAAAGGTTGATCTAAAGGCCCGTGGAGTGAACGCTGCGGGCCTTTACCTTTTTTATAGTTTCGTGTCCGCGCGCCGGTGTTTCAAGTCTGCCGCTATACCTAACTCCTTGGGCCAACCGCGATGCCCTCCATTCCGTTTAGATGCATCAGGCGCGCGCCGCTGGGCAGGAGAGCCTGAGTTGACCCCTCTCCCCGTGCAGCATCTTGTCCGCCGCAAGATAAACCACATCCTATATGCAAGACAACAACAGCTTTAGCTTTACTAACACCTCCAACGATCTGATACGGGTGGCCAACGAATACTGGGAAAAACTCCTATTCATGCTTCCCAACATTGTGCTGGCAATCCTGATCCTTTTCATAGCACTGTGGCTGGCGCGCAAGATCAGGCTGGGGCTCGAAACAAAGCTCGTCAATAAGGCACACGACAAGATCACGGGGAGGTATATTGCGCTCGTCTCCAAGTGGCTGGTTATTATTGTGGGGTTCCTGCTGGTGCTCCAGACGCTGGGCCTGAGCGGGGTGGCCAGCGGCGTGCTGGCCAGTGCCGGGCTGTCCGCTGTCGTGATCGGATTCGCCTTTAAAGACATCGCCGAGAACTTCCTGGCCGGTCTGATCCTGGCTTTCAACCGCCCTTTCGAGATAAACGATACCATTGAAGTGGATGATACCATTGGCAAGGTGAAGGAACTGCACCTGCGTACCACCCATATCCTCACCTTCGACAGCAAGGACGTATTCATCCCCAACGGCATTATCCTGACCTCCAAAGTGACCAACCTTACCCAGAACGGGCTGATCCGGATGGACTTTGTGGTGGGCATCGATTACAACGACAACATACAGGATGCCATTGACCTGATAGAGAAGACCGCGCTGGGCGTGGAGGGCGTATTGCAGCGAGACCCGCCATACGCCATTGTAGAAGAGCTGGGCACCAACACCGTGAACATAAAGGTATTTTTCTGGGCCGAGACAGACGACTACAAGAAGGCGGTGTTGTTGCTGAAGGGAAGCATCATGCAAGCCGTAACTAAAGCCCTGCTGGACAACGGCTTCGGCTTGCCGGCCAACATCCAGGAACTCAAGCTCTACGATTATCAGAAAGACATCCCGGTGCGGATGACGGCGCAGGCCGAAGAGGGCGCGTAATTCCGGCACGGTTTTTCGGACGGCTGTGTTTTCAACTAGCGTCCTGATATGAAAGTTACGTACCTCAAAACCCTGCTGCTGGCCGGGGGCATTTTGTTTGTGGCGGCCTCCTGCTCCAGCACCAGAAAGAACCCGTCGCGCACCGGCAAGGTGATTGTGATTGATGATGCCAGACACGACCGCACCGGGAATGGGCGCAAAGACAATGGCAAGCACAAAGGGTGGCACAAAAACAGCAATAACCCGCATCACCCCAACACCACAAACCCTGGCCATACCAAGCACAAAGGCGATAAGTACGACAAGCACGGGAAAGGCGAAAAGCACCACAAGCACAAAAATCACTAAGCAGGTGCAGGAGACGTAATTGGGGCGGTCAGAGCTGAGTAGGGCTTCGACTGCCCCAATTGCGTTTTTAGTCAGGAATTAAGGGTATGAGGCAACGGTCTGTACTTATAAACGCCGCAGCATCCGGAAACGGGTACACCGCTTATTTAAGGCTGGTTGCGGAGTGTAATCGGGCTAGCCAAAAGCAGCCATACCCTTCGGGGGTTGCTTGCGTATAAGCGCGTATATGTCGAAAGAGAACGTACGCTACACCCGCACCCCACAGTCTGAGCGGCTGAAATGGGTAGATACCATGGCACACCTGATGGATAGCCAGTTTGTGTTGCCTGGCACCAGGTTTCGGTTTGGGCTTGATCCTTTGCTGGGCCTCCTGCCAGTTGCCGGCGACCTGGCTTCTTTCGCAATGTCGGCTGTTATCGTGCTGACCATTGCGCGGCACGGAGCCAGTGGCAAGCTTGTGGCACTCATGCTCGTTAACATCGCGCTCGACGCCATCATCGGCAGTATCCCTATCTTAGGAAGCATTTTCGACTTTGCCTACAAAGCCAACGAGCGCAACGTGCGCCTGCTCCGGCGGCACTACGAGGAAGGCAAGTACGAGGGCAGCGGCAAAAGCATTATCATGGCGGCGGTGGTTGGCGTGGTCGTCGTGTTTGGGTTACTGCTGTGGGCGATGTGGGAACTGGCGGCCTGGCTATACCAGCTTATTTTCTAGATTGGCACGCTGGCCAATGTTCCGGCCAGCACTGACGCCTTTATCCTTTTTATTTCTAATCCTCTGTTTCCAGCAGGATAGCCCTGTCCGGACTTCCTGTTTCGGCCAGGAACGTGTGTAATAGCCATTCTCTCCGCAAAATCATACCCTCCGGGCATCGGGCAGTAGGTATGGTATAATCCCCAAAGCGTGTTGCTGTTTTATAACCCCCTGCCCGAAAGCTGCTTTCAGTGGTAACCGGTATTGTCTTTAAAGAAACGGTTATAGTCTTCCTCCTCTTTTATTTTCTGCTTGAGCTCCTGCTGGCGCTTCAGTTCCTCTAGCTTGCGCAATTCCTTGCCTTCTTTCGAGAGCATGTCATAGAGCAGGCCGATGGGGTTGGCGATGGTGGGGCCGGCGGCAGGAGGCGGGGGAGGAGGCTCCAGGCCAGGAATGTAGCCGGGGCGTTTGACCTGGCTGGCCTGCTCCCGCTTCATGTTGCGCAGCGCCCTGTCGATCATCTCCTGCGAGGGGCGGCTGGTTACCTCTACCTCGCCCAGCATCACGCTGTCTTCCTGCAGCACAATGTTCACGCGCAGTTCCGACACCGGGAGCTTGCTGGGTAGGTATAAAAGGGGCTTGAAACCGACGGCCCGGATCAGCAGGGTGTCGTTCTGGTTCACGTCAATCCTAAACTTCCCCTGCTCATCCGAAAGTACCCCCATATCGGTGCGCATCTTTACCACAGTAGCGCCCGGCACCGGGGTTTGCTTGTCTGGTTGCAGCACCGTTCCGCTAAGCCGGATGCTTTTCTGGGCATGGGCGGGCAGATAGCAGCATATAAGCAGGCAGGCAAGAAGATAGAGCAGGAAGTGTCGGTGCATGAATGTGGATGGTGCCGCAGCAGCGCGGCTATATATGGATTTACTTAAATACGCCCAAATCAGCTAAAAAGTATGCCAGCCTCCAGAAAAACAGACTCGACCTATAAAAGTAAAGATAATACGGCTAAAATCAACAGGAGCCTGCGGCAACTTGTGCCACAGGCTCCTGTTTGTGAGGCTTTGTGCGCTTACTGCATCTCGGTGCCGGAGGCGTTGTTGCCTGCGGCCGGAGCATTGTATTTTGAGCGGTTTTGCTCGTAGGCTTTGTATTGTTCCGGCGTCAGGATTTCCTTTACCTTCGCGTCTGTGTCCGTGTCGATGCGCTTGCGCTCCGCGTCCATCCGCTGCTTGCTGTCGGTGTTGGCGGCGGCCTGCTGGTAGCGCTGCTCCATCTCGCTCAGCTGCCTGTTGCGGTCGTAGTATACCTGCACCATCTGGGTGGCCACCTCGCCCTCCAGGCCCATGTCCGCGTTTACCTGCTGCGAGAAGGCGTCCCGGTCGAAGCCATACATCTGGCCTGCCTCGGGAGCGGCAGGGGCCGTTCCGCCCGGCTCGGCATCGCCGTAGCCCCTGATGTGGCTCGGATCTACATTTTCGTTTTCGTTAGAGTCAACCACCTCGGTGGTGGTGCCCCGGTCTTCGGAGCAGGAGGTTGCCGCAAACAGCAGCGCGCTCAGGGCAAAAGCAGAATACAGTATCTTTTTCATAGTTGGTTGTGTGTTTCGGGTTAACGAGCTGCGGGTTGTCTCGGGCCAGACGGCACAAAAGGCGCAGCCCTCTGTTTTACGGAGGGAGCCGGATGGGGTTAGCGCCCGGTTGCCCGACAGCGGCGCAAGGCGGGAATCACGTGAGGGGATGCCTCTCAGCAGGTGGAGTTACAGCTCACCCACCAGCGACTGCTTTGTCTCGAAGTCATACAGGGTGAGGCGGCGCAGGGTATAATAGGCCGACCAGAAGCTCCGGAGCGAGGAGATAAAGCTACGGCTGGCCTTGTCGCGCTCTTCCGTGGCCACATTCAGGTCCAGGATGCCAAGGTGCCCACTCAGGTAGCGGTCTTTGGTGATGTTAAAGCGCTTCTCCGCGATCTCATCTGCCCGCCTCGCGCCGATTACCTGCTGCCGAAGCACCCGGAAGCGCTTTACGTTCAGGTATATTTCCTGGTCGAAGTTTATTTTCTGCTGCTCTATGTTTTGCTGCACCAGCGTTCTGTTGGCCGTGGCGGTCCCTATCTTGGAGGCCGTCCGGCCCCAGTCCATAATGGGTATGTTGAAGCCCACGCGCGCGCGCTGCTGCGGCACCGGGTCAGAATACACGTCCTGAAACTCGATGGACTGCTGCGTGAGGCCAAACGAGGCGTACAGGTCGGCGGTAAAGCCCGTTTCGCCCTTCGCCTGCGCCACGCGCCGCTCGGCCTCCAGCATCTCCCGCTTAAAGCTAATTACCCGCTGGCGGTTTTTGTGCGCCTGCTCCAGCGCCACCTGCTCATCCACCTCAAAAATCGGAATCTCGTACGGAGCGATCAGTTGGATGGGGTTGTCGTCGGTGATGCCGAGGTATACTTTCAGGTTCAGGGTGTTGGCCTCCACGTCGAGGGTGGTCTGCTCCAGGTTCTGCTTCGAGTTCAGAAGGGTAAGCTCCATCTGCAGCAGCTCGTTCTGCGGGATCTTGTCTGCCGCATACCGGCTCTCGGCCAGTTTGTAGAGGGTATCGTTGTTAGCCACGTTCTTCTGGGCGATCTGCAGGCTTATCTGGCTCAGCAGCAGGTTGAAGAAGTGGTTGGTTGCGGAGCTGGCAATCTCCTCCATCTCCTCGCGGTAATCCCGCTGGGCCTCCTCATACCGGAGCGGAGATATCTTGCGGTCCCAAGCCCGGTAGTTAAACCCGAAGATGGGCTGGTTGAGGGTGATGGTGGCCGGTATGGACGAGTAGCGCGTGCGGTTAACCTCAGCCTGAAAGTCATCGAGGCGCTTGATCTGGGAGTTGATGGAAATATACCCCCCCGTCAGGCCTATTTCCTGCCCCAGTGAGAGTTGCAGGTATGAATTGGCATTGTGAGTGTTGATAAACACCAGGCTGCCAGTGTCGGTAATGCGGGGGTCGATGGTGCGGTTATACTCCGGCAGCACGCCACGGAGGCTCAGTTGCGGGTAATAGTTAGAGCGGAAAGTCTTGTACTGCCACTGCCTGTTCTCGAGCAGCACCGAGGCGCTCCGGTAGCTCGGCGACTGCTCTTTGGCCATCTCCACGGCGCTGTAGAGCGTCAGCTTCCGGGTATAGGTCAGATCTTGCGCCAAGGCAAACGACGAGAGGAACAGAAAAGCCACTAACTGCAGAAAGGCAAGAACACACTTAATCATCATCAGGGTAACCGTAAAAAAGCTCTGGCACAGGCAAAGCCCCGCGCTGGCACCCCGCGGGAAGCGAAGCGCGAAACGGAGCTGTAAGTGCCGGGGATAGCAAGGCCACGAACGCACGCCAGGCTTCCTGTGCGGAGGGCATGGCGTGACATACCTTCCTTAGCCTCCTAAATTAAAGCAAGAATAGATGCCAAACAAATAAAAAGTGTTGCCACAGCAAATTGCTGGCCCGCTCAGGCAGCATTTGACGCAAGGAAAGCTAAAACCCTTTAGCAGAGACAGTTTTTGGCGGGATGCCCGGTATGCAAGCAGTTTGGTTTTTTTCTGGGGCGGCGGGCCGGGTGCCCGCTCTGGCAGGGTATGGCCACCCCAAAAACAGGCATCGCCAGCGGTATGGGCTGGCGATGCGGGGAAGAAAATTTTATGCCCTTTTGAGCTCAAACACCGTGATTTCGGGCAGGAACCCGACCCGACCGGGATACCCCAGAAAACCCAGGCCGGTGTTCACGTACAGGTGCTGGCGGCCATTTTTATAGAGGCCTGCCCACTGCTTGTACACATACTGCACCGGGCTCCATTTCCAGCCGGGTATGTTCACGCCAAACTGCATGCCGTGCGTGTGCCCCGATAGCGTCAGGTCTATGTCGTTGTATTTCGGGTTGATCTCGCCGTCCCAGTGTGACGGGTCGTGGGAGAGAAGCACCTTGAAGGGGGTGTCCTCGGTACCGCGATAAGCCTGCTCCAGGCGGCCGTATTTCGGGAAACCGACCTTGTTGCCCCAGTTCTCCACACCCAGCACCGCCAACTGCTGGCCGTCTTTCTCAATAATCCGGTGCTCGTTCATCAGGATTTGCCAGCCCATCTTGCCGTGGCTGTCGATGAGGTGGCGCAGGTTCTCGCTTTTGGCCTCGGCACTGGGCCAGGTCACGTAATCGCCGTAGTCGTGGTTGCCGAGCACCGAGAAAACGCCTGACTTCGATTTAATTTCTTTCAGCGTGCCGATGTGCTCCTGCACCTCCGTGGCAATGTTATTCACCAGGTCGCCGGTAAAGAACACAAGGTCTGCCTCCTGTTTGTTGATCAGCTGCACGGCTTCCTTCAGTGGGTCTGTGGAGGTGAAGCTGCCCGTGTGCAGGTCCGATATCTGCAGCACCTTATACCCGTCAAAAGCCTCTGGCAGGTTCGGGAAACGCAGGGTGATACGCTTCACCTGGTAATCGTAGGCTCCCTTCACCATGCCATATATAAAGGCGGTAAACGGCACGGCTGCGGCCAACAGCCCCAGCTGGCTCAGGAACTTGCTGCGCGAAGGGTCGAAAACGGCGTCGCTGCCAGCATAATGGCGCACGAGCTTGCCAACGCGCACCGTGTCGTCGAGCAGCAGAAACAGCACTACCACCAACTTAGAGGCGAAGATGATGAAGAGCGTGCTGGCGAGGTATGTTTTGAAGGCGTTGGGCGGCATGCCGCGCGTGGCGGTAGCCAGCACCAGCGTGCCTGCCGTGATGGCAAAAACCGCCCAGTGTAAATAGTAAATAACCCGCTGTGCGGTAGGGTCGAGGTTCTGTGTAACTGTTTTGATGGCCTGGAACACATACAGGTCCACCAGAAAAAGGAACAGCACCGCTGTTCCGGAGGATAGGATACTTCTCATATAGGCGGTATAACCTGCTGCGGGGTGATATTGTTTTAGAGCATGTTTGAATTTCATTTTTGGAAGCGAAGAATGTTCAGGAAAGGTTTTGACGAAGCGTTTTTTGAGCCGCATAGCAGCGCTATGGGGCGATAAAAAGGTGAAGTCAGGCTCCTTGATGGACGTTTTGTAGCCCAAAAGATGAATTTTAAACATGCTCTAAACTGCCAGCAGTTATATTTCTTCTTGTTAAGGTTAAATTAAAGTGCGTTGCGCTGAACTAATTATTCTCAAAAACAATTGCTCATTCATCTCTCAACCTACAAAATCTGTACCGCAAGTGAAAGACACGGAAGCCACTGCCACAGCGCCCTACCAGCCGCTGCTCAACATCAAAACCTGGGCCGAGGAAGACCGGCCCCGCGAGAAGCTGCTACTGAAAGGAAGGGCCGCCCTCAGCGACGCAGAGCTGATCGCGATCCTGATCGGCTCCGGCACCACCAGGCTGACAGCCGTGGACGTGGGCAAAATCATCCTCGCGGCAGTGGGCAACGACCTCAACGAGCTGGCCCGCCTGACGGTGAAGGACCTGACAAAACATCCGGGCATCGGGGAGGCCAAGGCCATTTCCATTGTCAGTGCGCTGGAGCTGGGCCGCCGCCGCAAGGAGACTGCCGCCGCGGCCAAAACGCGCATTACCTGCTCCACCGACATTTATACCTATATCAAACCGCAACTGCTCGACCTGCCCCACGAGGAATTCTGGATCATACTGCTCAATAGGGCCAATGTGGTAATGAAAAAGGAAAGCATCAGCGCAGGGGGAGTGGCCGGCACGGTGGCAGACCCGAAGCTGATTTTTAAAAAGGCGCTGGAGTACCTGGCCAGTTCTGTCATTTTGGTGCACAACCACCCCAGCGGAAACACCAAGCCCAGTGCCGCCGACATCGCCCTGACCAAGAAAATGAAAGAGGCCGGCCAGTTTCTGGACCTCCCCGTGCTCGACCATATCATCTTCACCGACAACGACTACTACAGCTTCGCCGACGAGGGGATCTTGTGAGTTGGGGAGTTGGGGAGTTAGAAAGTTAGAGAGTTAAGGTATGAGTGAGGAGAGATTGGGCAATTTTGAGTTTGCGGAGGTGTTTAAGAGGCGCACGAAGGTTTTTGCGCTGCGTGTGGTTAAACTATTTCAAACTTTATCGAACAATGCGGAGGCGCAGCTTCTCGGGAAGCAATTGCTGCGTGCCGCTACGTCTGTGGCGGCAAATTACCGTGCCGCTTGCCGTGCCCGGTCAGCAGCAGCGTTCACTCCTAAAATCGGATTTGTGCTGGAAGAAGCAGATGAGTCGCTTTTCTGGCTTGAGCTTTTAGAGGAGACCGGAATTATACCTGCCCAGCGGTTAACGCAGCTAAAGCAGGAAGCCAATGAACTGACAGCCATCCTCACCACAATCAGAAAATCCTTCCAAAAGAAAAAAGCAACTCTCTAAATTCCAAACTCCCAAACTCTCCAAAGCTCCCTAACTTTCCAATATTTCCTTCACACGGCCTACTTCGCCGGTTTCCAGTCTTACCTTAATGCCGTGTGGATGGGTAGGCGAGTTGGTGAGGATTTTCTCGACGTAGCCTTCCGTGAGGTCGCCGGAGCGCTGGTCTTCTTTCAGCACGATGTGCACGTGCAGGCCCGGTGTGATGTTGGCGCGTTTTCTTCCGTCCATATAGCGTTGGTGTGATTTGAGCGGCAAGGTACGTAAATTTCCAGCGCTTGCAGCCCGGAGAAAGCTATGGCTGTTGGTTCGTCACGATGTTCAGGTACTCCTCATCGAAGCTCCAGCGGGAGGGCGGGTTAATTTTTCTTCAGCTGTTTTTCCTGCGGGGCAGACTTTTTCTGTTCCATTTCGTTTGCGTGCCGCATGTGCAGCAGAATGGCCACCAGCCCTGCCAGCAGGCCCGACAAAATCATGTGCAGGCCAAGCATGTTTTCCGAAAGGTCGAAAAATCGTACGGCGATGCCGCATGCCACCAGCAGTGTGGCAAGTTTGTAAAACAGCTTCTCTAGGTTCCTGTCTTTCATCACGATACACTTTACTGAACAATTCCCACCCAAGGGCAGGCTGGGGTATACCCTTTATAAAGAGACCGTGCAGACGCCATACCGCCTGGTAAAGTGTTTTGGGCACGTTTATCCTGCGATCCGCGGGAATAACAGGCACCCGGCTTGCACTGGCCTGCTGCTAAGGTATAGAAAATGAATTAAAAAGTACAGGGTATCGGCCTGAAATTCAATTATATGAAGTTTTTTCTGCATCTGAGCGGTAGAGCGCCCGGGCTGCCTACTCCTGCAGCGCATCCAGGTCTGAGACGTGCAGGCTGCGCAGCATGGATGTTTTTTTATGCTGATGTTCCTGCATCCGCACCAGAATATCGTGCAGCAGCTCTATCGCCTGAATCACGTGCGGCCCCTTGTTCAGCATCACGCAGTCGGCGCGCTGGGCCATGGCGGCATCCGTGATCTCGGCCCTGGATGGGCGGCCTTTTTTAGCCAGGGTCTCCAGCACCTGCGTGGCCCATACCACGGGCATATGGGCAGCCTCGCACAGCCACAGAATCTCCTCCTGCACCTCGGCCAGCCGAAGCCAGCCGCACTCCACGGCCAGGTCGCCGCGGGCGATCATGATGCCTGCCGGGTAGCCTTTCATGGTGGCCAGCAGCAGGCGGGGCAGGTTCCGGAATCCCTCCTTCGTCTCTATCTTCAGCATCACGCTCAGCTTTTTTTCGGCCTTCAGCTTCCGCAGCTCCTTGTGCAGCGCCTCCACATCCTCCACATAGTTCACAAAAGAGAAATTGACGATGTCGGCGTGTTTGGCCACAAATTTTAGGTCCTGCTTGTCCTTTTTGGTCATGCCATTCAGCCGGATGGCGCTTTCGGGCAGGTTGATGCCGTTGTCTGCGCGTAGCTTGCTGCCTTTTTCGCTGGCATAGGTAATCTTCACCAGCAGCGCGTCTTGGCTTACTTCCGTGATGATGCCTTCTATCTTGCCATCGTCGAAGAGGATCGGCTGGCCTACTTTGGCCTGAGCAAACACCTCGGGCAGCGTGCAGGAGATGTGCGCTGGCTGCACCACGTGGCCCCGCGCATTATACCGGGCCGGTTCCCCGGGCCTGAGCTCGCGGGTGAGCTGCAGCAGGTTGTCTTTTTTGAGGATGATCGGGGAAAAGGTGGCCGGAAGTTCGCCCACCGCTGTTTTGCGTGCCGCCACCGCCTTGTTTTTGATGCGCAGCTCAGTGCCCGTCTGTATGTATGAGGTCTTGAAAAGGTGGGCGACCACGCCATTCACCTCTTTGCGCATGATCGAGAAGGAGCGCTTGCGGCCGCGGGTATCGGTAAACAGGATTTTGTCGTTCTCCTGCAACTGCGCCAGCCACTCGGCCTGCACCGGGAGCCAGGCATCAGTGTTTTTGGGTGGGGGCGCATCCGGAGGGGCCAGCCACACGTTGGCCGCCTCCGTGGTTTGGCCGAGCTCGTTCTGCGCCGGCCGGATGGTGATAAGCCTGGGGCCTGCCTCCAGGGGACCCGTGCGGAGTTTCGGCCCCATCAGGTCCATCAGGATCTTGCAGGTGGTGTTGGTCTCTTTCTCGGCCTGGTGGATGAGGTGGACCATCTGGAGCCATACCGCCTCGTTGTCGTGGGCGCAGTTGATGCGGGCGCAGTTCATGCCTGCCTTCAGCAGGCGCAGGATCAGCTCGTAATTCCCGGCAGCCTCGCTGGGGAGGGTGACCATGATGCGGGTGGAGCGCTTGGCAGGCCGGGGCCCCAGCAGGGCTTCGGTGTTCGCGTCGAGGAGCTCCACATTTTCATGGAACGAGACAGCAAGCGGCCTTTTGGTGGGGGCACAGTCCTGGAGGTGGCACAGCTGGTGTCGCACGGCCTGCAGACTGGCCAGCACGTGGCCCTCCGCGCGGCCCAACGACGAGAGCCCCAACTGCGAGAGGCTTTCCTGCAAACCACGGATGTCGTGCTTCCGCAGCGAGAGGTAGTGCAGCAGGTTCCGGGCGCTCTTTTTAAAAGTAGGGTGTACCTGGTCAATGGCGGTGGCAAATTTCTCTTCGAGCGCCACAGCCTCCTGGTGCAACGTGTCGATCTGCGCGATTAGGGCTTCTAACTGGCTTTTTTTCTTCGTCATGGCATCATAGCTGCTGTCTGTGTTTACAAACTGAGGATGTTAGCGTTAGGTTGTGCCAGGTACGAAGTGCTCTTCCTGAAATGCCCGCGAACCAGTGCGCGCGCCTGGCCCCAAGCCGATTGTGCCGGGGTATGGGCTACTTTTTTACGAAAAACGGGATGTTGGCTGTGGCTACATTGTCGTTCCCGTCGGTGGCATATATAAACAGCCGATAAGCACCCTCTTGCGCGGGCACGTTCAGGTCCGCTTTGCCGGATCCGGTATCGTGCACGCGGTTGGGTATGGGCTGGGGTCTGTTCTCGCGGTCGCCGCCCTCTTTCAGGTCCGTGCTTTCGGGCAGCAGCTCGTAGCGATACGTCAGTTGGTCTTTGTCCGGGTCGCTCACGTCGGCCTTCACCTTGTAGTCTTTGCCGGGTTGCAGGTAGATGTTGTCGGTGGCTTTTTTGCCGTCCAGCACAAACGAGGCGAGGTGCGGGGCGCGGTTTTGGGGCCAGTTGCCCGTCCAGAGGTACTGCATCATGTCCACTACCTCCGACTCTTTGCCGTCTTCCGTGAAGAGGCCATACCAGGTGGGCGTGCGCTCCTGCTTTTGCCCCCACAGAAACACGTAAGAGCCGATGCACTGCGCCTTGTCCTGCCCCATGGAGGCTTCGTAACGGCTTTTGTACACGGCTGCCTTCTCGCTGCTCGTCTCTTCCACCGCTGCGCCCCAGGGTGTTTGAGGGCTTTCCCAGTGGCCGGTGGGGCCCCACTCCGTGATCATGTATGGCCCGGTCCAGCCAAACTCCCGCACGCGCTGTGGCACCTCGGGCAGCCCCCCGTACGCGTTTACCGCCAGAATGTCCAGCGCCGGCACGCTCTCCTTTATATACTCCATCTCCAGCTTGTTAATGCCGGCCAGCATGGTGCTGGTAGGGTGGTTCGGGTCCACTTCGTGGATCATGGCGGCGATATCGTTCACGGCGTTCCATACCAGCGGGTTGGTATAGCTCAGGTTCAGCTCGTTGCCGATGCCCCAGATCAGCAGGGCCGGGTGGTCCTTATACTTCAAGACCTCTTTGCGGAGCTCCGTCAGTTGCTGGGTCACCGCCTCCGGGTCATCGTAGTCGAAGCCGTGGCGCTCGCGGCCCACCTCCAGGCCCAGCGTCACGGTTAGCCCGTTGCGGTACGCCTCGTCCAGCACCTCCTGGGCGTTGTCGGTGCTCCAGGTGCGGATGGAGTTGCCGCCGTAGGCCGCCAGCTGGCTCAGGTACCGGCTGCCGCCCGCCCCTTTGATGTAGTAGGGCTCGCCGCCCCGGTAAAGGGTATACTGCCCATTTTGCTGCCGGACCTCCACTTGCACAGGCTCGCTGGGGATTGCCGCGGTTTGCTCGACAGGCTGCTCCGTTTCTGGGGCGTTGGTTTTGCTGCCGGAGCAGGCCTGTGCCCACGTGCCGATGAGCAACAGCGCGACGGCTTTGGAAATGGCGTTCTTCATATTTGCTGCAAGGTTATGGTTTCGCCATAGGGCGATAAAATGAATACTTGCACAGCCCGGGAAGGTTGTGTATGAGCGTGTTGCTGGCGGGCGTGCGCGAAAGCTAATCCTCGTAAAACTCGATCAGGGAGGCGAAGTAGCTGTTGTCCCAGCCGTCCTGTATGTCCTCGAAATCCTCGTCCGGGATGTTGAGGTGCCGCAGCTCGGCCGAGGTGCCGTATTTGTGGGGGTGCAGCTTGATGGTGACGATGGAGGGCGCTGCCTGATCCCCGAAATACCACTGCTGCACGATCATCTTCCCTTCTTCGAACTCCAGGTTTTTGCCCACAATGCTGCCATCCCAGAGCGAGAACTCCGTGCCGGGCTCCGCCGACATCTCTGCCTTGTCGCCCGTCCAGGCCTGCAGCGTGAGCGGGTGCGTCAAGGCGAGGTATACCTCCTCCGGGGCCGCCGGTATGATGTAGTATTTCTTAAAGTCTTTCATGTATGAGATGCGTTTTTGGCAAAGGTAAGGGTTTGGTTGGTTTGTAGGCACAAGCGGGCGGGCCGATAGGGCAAAAGCCTGGTTGGCACCAGCCACGCAGCGCTTTGTAGGGGTGAGCCGGGACAGGCAACGGCTACGGCCGCGTTTGACATTGCTGCGCAGTTTTGTTAGTTTCACGGTGAGGCCAGGCATCCAAGGCCCGGCTGCTTGCATGGCGCTTGCCTGGTAGTAGCGCCTTTTAGGGGAAATGGAATTTCATTGGCTACAAGTGTGTTGGGGAGATGTTGCGGTAACACAAGCCACAGCGCTCCGCTGGCCGCTGCAGGATTTTCGGCAGCAACCGGAACTAGTATGATTTTCGCATTTGTTTGGAATTAGTTTTCATATTTCTTTAACTTCCGGGCTGACGCTCCCGGCTACTGACCGGACGCGACCTGATCGTGGAGTCGTTTTCTCAAAAAACCTAATTGTATATGCTGAAACAGATACTTTACTGCACCTTTTTCCTGGCTCTTGTAGGTATGGGAGGCTGCAAGCAGGCCGCCACGCCCGAAGAGTACAAGCTGAAAGCCGCTGACCCTGCGCTGTTTCATAACGCGTCGGATCAGCTCACCACCTACATCATCCACGATATTTTCAAGCCGCCGGTAGCCAGCCGCATTTATGTGTACACCAACCTGGCCGCTTACGAAACACTGCGTCAGGACCATCCTGCCTACGAATCGCTGGCGGGCAAACTCAACGGCTTCGATGCAGTGCCGGCGCCTGAAAAGGGCGCGGAGTACTGCTTCCCGCTGGCGAGCATCATTTCGTACACCACCGTGAGCGAGGCGCTGATCGTGTCTGCCATCGAAATGGAGGACTACCGGAAGAAGGTATACCAGCAGTATGTGGAGATGGGGATTCCAGAGGAGGTGCTGGAGCGCTCCGTGGCGTATGGCGAGCAGGTGGCACAGCACGTGCTGGCCTATGCCGGCAAGGACAATTACAAAGAGACGCGGGCACTGATGCGCTATACCTTCACCGATGAGCCGGGCTCTTACCAGCCGACCCCCCCGAACTACGCCGCCGCCTGCGAGCCGCAGTGGAACGCCATTCGGGTGCTCACCCTGGACTCCTGCAACCAGTTCACGCCGAAACCGGCGGCCAAGTATAGCCTCGAGCCAGAAAGCGAGTTCTACAAGCTGGTGCAGCAGGTATACGACCTCTCGAATGGCCTGACGCAGGAGCAAAAAGAGATCGCCTATTTCTGGGACGACAATGCGGTGGTGACCAACGTGAAAGGCCATATCTCTTACACCGACAAAAAAATGACGCCTCCGGGCCACTGGCTGGCAATAGTAGGGACGCTGTCGAAAAAGCAGGACCTGGACATGATGAAGGCAGTGCAGGCGTATACCTTCACCTCCATTGCCCTCTACGAGGGGTTTATCGCCTGCTGGGATGAGAAATACCGCAGCGCGCGCATCCGCCCGGTTACGGTCATCAACGAGCACATCGACCCGGACTGGCAGCCCTTCCTCGAAACGCCTCCGTTTCCGGAGTACGTGAGCGGGCATAGCGCCATCTCCGCCGCCGCCGGCACCGTGCTGATTCACCTGTTCGGCGAGAATGTTGCCTTCACCGACTCTACCGAGTATGCGTATGGGCATGGCGTGCGCTCCTTCAAATCCATAAAAGACGCCTATATGGAAACCTCCATCAGCCGGGTATATGGCGGCATCCACTACTGGGACGGCTCTTTTGAGGGCACCGCGCAGGGCGAGCAGGTAGGCGAGTGGGTATGGGCCAGGATTGGCGATACCAGCAAGAAAGAAGCGGCAGTAGCCCAGAAATAACCCGGAAGAATTTTCCTGGAACCATAAAAAACGAAGAGGCTATCTGATAAACGGATGGCCTCTCCGTTTTTAGTTGTTCTAATAGTTATTTTTTGTCCCCCTTTGAAGGGGATAGGGGGATGAAAATCTTTCAGAAGCTCTATACACCTCTAGCTGCTAAAATTAGCTTTAAAGTATAATGCTTTAAACGATTGCTCTAAATCACGTAATCATCCCCCTGTCTCCTTCAAAAGGGGGACTTTTCTGCTATCTTAATCCATTATACTGGCGCCCCGAAAGCTTTCGGGGTGTCTTAAAATGATGTCGAGTCTGTGACTCGACTGGGCCAGAGGCCCAATTATTCCTACACGCGCGAGACGCGAGCGAAGGCAAACTCTGAATGCCCCCGGGAGGTTAAGCTGATGCTACTAGCTACCAAGATCCTTTCAGGATGACAAAATGGGAGTATGAAACCGCCCTGCGTCTAAGGTGGGAAAGGGGCAGGTTAATCCTCCCCAAAAAAAGCTCTTTCATTTAGAGTCGCTTTGAGCCTATTCCCAAACTTTATCGCTAACAAAAAGGATTTCCATACCATACTCCCAATTTCCGCTGCGCCCTCCCCAAAAAATTGCGACCTTTGCCGAAACAGGAACCGAATACTATGCAACGACCTCTCAGGCTGATTATACTTGCCGGCATTGCGCTGGTGCTTTTCTACTTTGTGCAGGAGACCTTCTTCAACGACGACAACTACATCAAGCCGTTGCTGCAGGAGCGCAAAGCCAAAGACCTGACCTTCCGGAGCCGCGCCAACAGCCCCTTGCCCGACGAGGCCCGCCGCAGCTTTAAGAACCTGTCCTATTTTGAGCCTGACATGGAGTATGCCATCACGGCTAAACTGGAGAAACTCCCGCAGCAGGATACCCTCGAGCTCCCACTGACCGACGGCAGCACCGAGGCCTATCTGCGCTATGCCACTGCCTCGTTTGAGGTAGCGGGGCAGCCCCAGCAACTCACCCTGTATAAGCAGGCGGCGCCGGAGGCAGGCAAGGAACCGCAGCTGTTTGTGCCCTTCACCGACAAGACCAACGGCTACGACACGTATGGCGGCGGCCGCTACCTGGATATACCGTTCGAGGAAAACGCCACAACCGTGGTGCTGGACTTTAACCGTGCCTATAGCCCCTTCTGCGCCTTCAATCCCGATTATGTGTGCCCGGTGCCCCCCAAAGACAACCGCCTGGATGTGGCCATACCGGCAGGCGAGAAGGGGTATGAGGAAGCGCATTAGTTTTAGAAACAGGACGTTCGGCACAAGACGAATGGTGCGTGTCTATAAAGAAGATTCTCCTACAAATGAATCGTGGGTTAGCTTGTGAATACATGCCGGCCTTCACCTGACGTATTCATGTAAAAAAGTCTTAAGTCTTGTATACTGATACGTGTGCCTCCTAAAATTTTAATTCTTAATTTTGAAGAATGTATGCTTCCGATGCGGAGGCTTTGATGTAAAGAGACAAAAAACGATATGCTGATTTCATTCGACTGGCTGAAACAACTGATTCATATAGACAAAGGTGCTGAAGAGGTGGGCGCCCTGCTGACGGGCTCTGGCCTGGAGGTAGAGGGCATCGAAACATTTGACCTGGTGCAGGGCGGCCTGGAAGGCATCGTCATCGGGGAAGTGCTGACCTGCGAGCGCCACCCGGACGCAGACCGGCTGAACATCACGACCGTGGATATCGGCACGGGCACACCTACCCAGATCGTGTGCGGCGCGCCAAATGTGGCCGCTGGCCAGAAAGTAGTAGTGGCTACCGTGAACAGCACCTTATACCCAACCGGAGGCGAGGCCTTCAAGATCAAAAAGTCCAAAATTCGCGGAGCCGTTTCGGAGGGTATGATCTGCGCTGAGGATGAAATCGGGATTGGCCAGTCGCATGCCGGCATCATGGTGCTCGACACGGATTTGGCGAACGGCACGCCTGCCGCCGCGTTCTTCGGTTTGGGCTCCGACAAAGTGTTTGAGATTGGGCTGACGCCGAACCGGGCCGATGCTGCCTCGCACTTCGGGGTGGCCCGCGACCTGCAGGCCCTGACCGATGCGAAAGCCATACTGCCTTCGGTAGACGATTTCAAGGTAAGCCATACCTCCCGCCCGATCGCGGTGGAAGTAGAGAATAACGAGGCATGCCCGCGCTACGCCGGTGTTACGGTGTCGGGCCTGAAAGTGGGTCCATCGCCGGAGTGGATGCAAAAACGCCTGCGCGCCATCGGCCTCTCGCCAATCAACAATGTGGTGGACGTGACCAACTACGTGCTCCACGAACTGGGCCAGCCGCTCCATGCTTTTGATACCGATAAAATAAAAGGCGGAAAGATCATCGTGAAGACCGTGGCGGCAGGCACCGTTTTCAAGACGCTGGACGGCGTGGAGCGCAAGCTGCAGGCCGCCGACCTGATGATTTGCGACACTGATGGCCCGATGGCCATTGGCGGTGTGTTTGGCGGTGAGGAGTCGGGCGTGTCCGACGAAACCACCAGCATCTTCATCGAGAGCGCCTATTTCTCTCCTGACTGGGTGCGCCGCACGGGTATGGGCCACGGCCTCAAGACCGATGCCTCGTTCCGCTTCGAGCGCGGCACCGACCCCAACATGGTGATCACGGCCCTGAAGCGCGCGGCGCTGCTGGTGCAGGAGGTTGCCGGCGGCGAGGTGTCCTCTGAGATTGTGGATGTATACCCTGTTCCGGTGCAAAACCACGAGGTGTCGCTCAGCATTGCGCGGGCGCATACCCTCATCGGGCAGCACATCGGCGCAGAGCGCATCAAAACCATCCTGACGGATCTGGGAATCGAGATAACCAATGAAACGGAAACGCACCTGCAGCTGTCGGTGCCGCCGTTTAAGGTGGATGTAACGCGTGAGGCCGATGTGGTGGAGGAGATCCTGCGCATCTATGGCTTCAACAACATTGCCATGAGCGAAAGCCTGTCCACGACCTACCTGGCGAAGTTTCCGCGGCCTTACGCCGAGAACGTGACCGAGGCCATCTCGAACTATATCGCCGACAACGGATACCATGAGATCATCACCAACTCCATCACCAACTCCAATTATTATACCCCTGCCGGAGAGGCGGAGGTAGCGGGGCTGGTGCGGGTGGTCAACTATAACTCCGAGGACCTGGACGTGCTGCGCAAGAGCATGGTGTTCTCGGGTCTGGAGGTGCTGCGCCGCAATATCAACCGCCGCCAGCGCGACCTGAAGCTGTTTGAGCTGGGCAAGGTGTATGAGAAGCTGGCCGACGGCAGCACGAAAGAGAGCCGTAAACTGGCCCTGTACATGGCGGGCAACGTAACGGCCGAGAGCTGGAAGCAACCCAGCCACAAATCCGCCTTCCACGACCTGGCAGGCGTGGTGCAGAACGTGCTGCGCAAGCTGAACGCAGGCGATTTTGAGGTGCAGCCGCTACAAGCCAACCACTACCTGCGCCAGGGAGTCGCCTATACCCGGAACGGGACCGTTATCGCGGAGCTTGGCCCGCTGGACGCCGGGGTTGCCCGCTATATGGAGGTGAAGGAACAGGTATGGTATGCCGAGCTGAACTGGGATTACCTGCTGAAGAAGTATAAAGACAACCTGGTGGCGGCAGAACTGCCGAAGTTTCCGGAAGTGCGCCGCGACTTGTCGCTGGTACTGGATAAAAATGTTACCTTCGATCAGATCAGGCAAATCGCCTTCCGGACGGAGCGCAAGCTGCTGCAAGGCCTGAGCGTGTTTGACGTGTATGAGGGCGATAAGATCGAGGCGGGCAAGAAGGCCTATGCCATCAGCTTCACGCTGCAGGACAGGCAGCAGACCCTGACCGACAAGGTGATCGACGCCACCATGAACCGCCTGATGCAGCAATTCGAGAAACAATTGGGAGCTTTAATCCGCAAATAGTGTTATGGCTAAGGAAAAGCAGTTACAACAACTCCGGCACATAGAAGACAGGGTGCGCAAGCTCGTGGCCCGCTACACCGATGTGCAGCAGAAGCTGGCGGCTGCCCACGAGGAAATAGAATTCCTGGAGGGGCTGGTCAATGAAAAAGACCAGCAAATAAAAAATTTTCAAAATCAGGAGAATATCGTTAAAATTGTAGACACGATAGCAGGAAACCCTGCAAATTCGACGGAGTTAAAGCTCAAGCTAAACGAATATATCAGAGAAATTGATAAGTGTATCGCTTATCTACAGGACTAAGCAACAGCATGTAAGGGGTGTTCAGCACCCCACGACTATGAAGGCACCTGAGAAAGCATAACCCTTAAAAAACGCAACGGATGGGTGAATTGTCGATCAAGATTCGCATCGCGGAACGCGAGTATCCGATGCGGGTGAAGGAAGAGGAAGAAGAAAGAATAAGGGTTGTTGGAAAGATTCTGAACGAGCGCCTGCGCTTTTTCAAGGATCAGTTCGGCCTGCAGGACAAGCAGGATCTTTTGGCCCTGGTCGCTTTTGAGACCATGGTGGACAAGGTGAAGCTGGAGGAGGAGAAAGACTCTCACGGCACGGACATTGGCCAACAGCTTTCTGTTCTGGAAGATATCTTATCATCAGTAAACCTGAAGTAGGCCCACGCGCCACGCAGGCTGAACACGTTTTTCGTTAGGGCTACCAGCCATACCCGTCTTTTGCAGGCACTGCTAGGTGTTTTTATTCATCAATAAAAGCTAATAGTTATGCCCGACATCCTTTATATTTTGTTAACGGCCCTCGTAGCGCTTGCCATAGGCGTGTACATTGGCCGTTCGCTGCTGCAAAAAGTCTATAAGCAGCAGGAAGAAGACGCCCGCCAACGTGCCAAGAGCATCATCCGCGAAGCCGAGCTGAATGCCGACAGCCTCAAGAAAGACCGTATTCTTGAAGCCAAGGAGAAATACCTGAAGATGAAGTCTGACTTCGACGAGGATACGAACAAGAAGAAGACCATCATCATCCAGAACGAGAACAAGGTAAAGCAGCGCGAGCAACTGGCCAACAAGCAGATTGAGCAGGCCAAGCGCCTGGAGGCCGAGCTGCAGAAAGAGAAAGACGGCCTGAACGCCCAACTCGACAAAGAGAAAGAGCACCTGAGCATCCAGCAGGAGCAGTTGAAAAAGCGCAAGGAGGAGGTAGAGACCAAGCACAACGAGATTGTGGGCCAACTGGAGCGCATAGCAGGCTTGACGGCCTCTGAGGCACGCGAGCAACTGGTGGAGGCCCTTAAAAGCGAGGCGCAGACACAGGCATCCTCCCATATCAAAGACATCGTGGCGGGAGCCAAACTGACGGCTACCAAAGAGGCGAAGAAGATCGTGATTGAAACGATCCAGCGCACCGCCGCAGAGCACGCCATCGAGAACTGTGTATCGGTGTTCAACATCGAGAGCGACGATATCAAAGGAAAGATCATCGGTCGTGAAGGACGTAATATTCGTGCGTTAGAGGCTGCCACAGGTGTGGAGATCATTGTGGATGACACGCCGGAGGCGATCATTATCTCTGGTTTCGACCCGGTTCGCCGCGAGATTGCGCGTCTGTCGTTGCACCGCCTGGTGGCTGACGGCCGTATCCACCCGGCCCGCATTGAGGAGGTGGTAGCCAAAACCCGCAAAAACATTGATGAGGAGATTGTGGAGATCGGTGAGCGCACCGCCATCGACCTCGGGATTCACGGATTGCACCCGGAACTGATCAAGATGGTGGGCCGCATGCGTTTCCGCTCGTCTTACGGCCAGAACCTGCTGCAGCACTCACGCGAGGTAGCTAACCTTTGTGCCACGATGGCGGCAGAGCTTGGCCTGAACGTGAAGCACGCGAAACGCGCCGGTCTGTTGCACGATATTGGCAAGGTAACGCCGGATGAGCCGGAACTTCCGCACGCCATTATCGGTATGGAGCTGGCCAAGAAATACAAAGAGCATCCGGACGTATGCAACGCCATCGGTGCCCACCACGACGAGGTGGAAATGACCGCCATGGTATCGCCGCTGGTGCAGGCCTGCGATGCGATCTCTGGCTCAAGACCAGGCGCACGCCGGGAGATCATGGAGTCATACATCAAGCGTCTGAAGGAGCTGGAAGAAACGGCAATTTCGTTTGAAGGTGTGAACCAGTGCTACGCCATACAGGCTGGCCGCGAGCTGCGCGTGATGGTGGATGCCGACAACGTATCCGATGAAAAAGCATCGCAGCTGTCGTACGACATCTCGCAGAAGATAGAAAAAGAAATGCAGTACCCGGGCCAGATCAAGATCACGGTTATCCGGGAAATGCGCGCCATCAGCTACGCCAAGTAGAATCTGATATATAAATTAAGGTGAAGTCGCCTGCTGCAATTTGTGGCAGGCGGCTTTGTTTTATACCTCTATGTGCTTCGCAAAATTAATAATTAGAAATTAAGAATTAGAAATGAGGCATAAAAGACTTTTCTATTCATATAAAAACAAACACTAATTCTAGTGATTAAACTGGTCGAGTGCTTAGCGCGCCTTGCGCTTTAATCCCTTTTATAATTGCTCTTTAAATTACCTTTGATTTAAAATTTTACCCTTAAATTGGGTTTGGTTAACGAAGTAACACTGTATGGCCTTAGCCTATAAAAGAATCATAATTAAGATAGGGTCTAATGTGCTGACGCTGGATAACGGCATGCCAGACCTGGCCCGGATCGAGCACCTGGTAGATCAGATTGCTGGAATAAAGAAACAAGGGAAAGAGGTCATCCTGGTGTCTTCCGGGGCGGTGGCGTCGGGGAGGAGCCTGGTGCAGGTGTCGGAGAAGGCTGATGCGGTGGCAAGCCGACAATTGCTGGCGGCGGTCGGCCAGGTAAAGCTCATCAACACCTACTCGGAGCTGTTCGGCAGGCATGGGCTTGCCTGCGCCCAGGTGCTGGTCACGAAAGAGGACTTCCGCGACCGGCTGCACTACCAGAACATGAAAAACTGCTTCCGGATGCTGCTCCAGCATGATATTATCCCGGTGATAAACGAGAACGACGTGGTATCGGTAACAGAGCTGATGTTTACCGACAACGATGAGCTCGCAGGGCTGGTCGCCTCGATGCTGGATGCCGATGGCCTGATCATCCTGTCCAACGTGGACGGCATCTACAACGGTAACCCGAAAGACGCCGGTTCAGAGGTGATCCAGGAGATTGACCACGCCGCCACCGGGCTTTCCTCGTTCATTACCACGCAGCGATCGCAGTTTGGCCGGGGCGGCATGCTGACCAAGAGCCACATGGCGCGCAGGGTGGCGCAGTTGGGTATAGCCGTGCACATTGCCAATGGCAAAACCGAGAACATACTGCCGCGGCTGCTGGAAGAATCGGTTGTGAACACCCGCTTTATACCCAAGCAGGCGGCCTCCGGCAAAAAGAAATGGCTGGCGCACAACGAGAATTACGCCAAAGGCATCGTGCGGATAAACCAGGGAGCAAAGGAAGCGCTGTTCTCCTCCAAAGCCAGCAGCCTGCTGCCTGTCGGGGTAACCGGCGTCAGCGGGGAGTTTCTGAAGGGCGATGTGGTGAAGCTGCTGGATGAGAACGAGGCACTGCTGGGGCTTGGCATCGCAGAGTATGGCTCAGACAAAGCACAGGAGCGCATCGGGCAAAAAAACCAGAAGCCGCTCGTGCATTACGATTACCTGTTTCTATACCCCGAAAGCGGAGTTAGCTCATAAAAAAGCACCCACAGCGTGTGCAGGTGCTTTTAGGTTGTAGCTTATTTACTACTTGTTTTCTTAGCTCAGGAAGGCATTCAGCATCCAAAGGGTTTTCTCGTTTTCGTTGATATCCTCACTGATCAGACCCACCGTGCCCTCATCGCCTGTCTCGGCGGCGAGGCGCAGAATCTCGCGCTCCAAGTCGAGCAGGGTGCTTAGGTTCTGATGTGTTACGTTTACGGTTTCTTTGTCTGCGCTCAGGTTCCCAGCCTCCTGGATCCGGGAGACACGCAGGTAGTCTGAAAAGGTATGAAGTGGCTGTTGCCCGATCGTGAGAATTCGCTCCGCAATCACGTCGATCTGGGTGAGGGCCGCGGTGTACAGCTCCTCAAACTTGGCGTGCAGCTGGAAAAAATGTATCCCCTTGATATTCCAATGGAAGCCGCGCAGGTTTTGATAGTATAAATGGTAGTTGGCCAGCAGCTCGTTCAGTTTTTCTGCCACCTGCTGGCTATCAGCTTTCTGAAGTCCGATGTTCGTTAGCTTTTCCATAGTTACTTCTCTGTTTAATTAAGTTGGCTGTACAAATATCACTATGACATATATATATAAATCAGATTGATAAAATTTATGTTTATATAAACTGATTCTATTTGATAACTTTGAGGTTGAGGAGAAAATAGCAGCAATGGCTTTCGCCTGATTATCATACGCACAGTCACCAGAGAAATGACACTTGTACAGTTAGAATATGTGGTGGCCGTAGACACCTACCGCCATTTTGCCACGGCCGCAGAACACTGTTTCGTGACGCAGCCCACCTTGAGCATGCAGTTACAGAAGCTGGAGGAGGAGATGGGCGTGCAGGTTTTTGACCGCAGCCGGGTGCCGGTGCGTCCCACAGAATTGGGCAAGGACATCATCGCTCAGGCGCGGGTAGTGCTGGCCGAGGCGAAGAAGGTGCAGGAAATCGTGCAGGACCAAAAGCAGAAGCTGAGCGGCGAGCTGCGGATCGGTGTTATCCCGACATTGGCCCCCTACCTAATTCCTTTGTTCATCACGGGCTTTATGCAGCGTTACACCGATGTGAGGGTGGTGGTGCAGGAACTGCTGACCGACCAGATTGTGGAATACCTGAACCATGAGCAGCTGGACGTGGGGCTGCTGGTGACACCGCTCGAGAACAAGTCAATAAAAGAGCTTCCGCTGTTTTACGAAGCCTTCGTGGCATATATAAATCCGTCGCACGCTTTGGCAAACGCTGAGACCATACACCCCAGCCAACTGGACCTGGATGCGCTGTGGGTACTGAACGAGGGCCACTGTTTCAGCAGCCAGGTACTGAACATCTGCAACCGGGGCGGGTATAGCGGCGGGTCCGGCGACAAAGGGCACTTCGACTATAAAAGCGGCTCGCTCGAGACACTGAAGCGCATTGTGGAGACACAGCACGGCCTCACGCTGCTGCCCGAGCTGTCGGTGCTGGAGTTGCCCGAGGAGAAGCGCCTGCTGGTGCGCCCCTTCGAAGCGCCGCAGCCCTTGCGCGAGGTAAGCCTTGCCGTGCACCGGAGCTTTTTGAAGAAAAAGCTGATTGAGGCACTACGGAAAGAAATCATAGCCGCCATACCTGAGCAGATCAGAAACAGGAAAAAGGACCAGGTAGTGCCGGTGGTCTAAAACACTTGGGTTTATATATAACGTGCTGGTTTTTGGGGTGTAGCTGCCTGGCTATACATAGGGTAGTGCGGCTGTTTCGGATTTATTAATCCGGAACTTTTCCTGAAGCGGATTTCCTAATCCGCGTTGTTCCGTAAACGGGGATTAGGAAATCCCCGGCAGAAAGCATTCGGACTGGGAAGTCCGAATGAGCAGTGAGCAGCTATATCCATGTTTACCTTTTACCCGTCGCTGCTGTCCATTTTCGTGAACAGGTTGTTTAGCGCCTCGAGGTAAGTGGGGTGCGCAAACACACCTTCCTTCAGCTGCTTGTAGCTTAGCTTGCCCATCATGGCAATCTGCAGCGCCGTCATCAGTTCGCCACCCTCTGCTGCCAGTATCGCGGCCCCCAGTATCTCTTCTGTTTCCTGATTTACAAGCACCTTCATAAAGCCCTGCGTGTTACCGGTTTCGATGCCCCGCGCCACTTTAGACATGGGAATTTTGGCCACCTTGTACGGGAGCTTCTGCGCATGCGCCTCCTGTTCGGTAAGTCCCACGCGCCCCAACTGTGGCTCCGTGAAGACGCAGTAGGGTATGGGGCGTTCGTCGGTGGAGCGGTGCCTGTCGTGCAGGAAACTGTCGCGGAGGATGCGGTAATCATCGTAGGAGATGTGCGTAAACTGCGGGCCGCCTTTCACATCGCCGATGGCATATACCCCCTCCACATTTGTCCGGAGGTGCTTATCGGTTTTGATGTTCCCTTTCTTATCTGTTTCGATGCCCGCGTTGGCTAAAGTAAGCCCATCGGTATTGGCCTTCACGCCAATGGCCACCAGCAGGTGGCTCCCGCTGATTTTCTCCTCAGTGCCGTCTTTGGCTTTTACAGTGAGAGTTATACCCTCGTCTTGCTTGCTTACCTGCCGGGGTTGGGCGCTAAGCATCACCCGGATACCGTCGTTTTCCAGCATCTGCTTCATTTCGTCGGCTACGTCTTCATCCTCCCGGGTCAACAACTGGTCGCTGTGCTGCACAAGGGTCACGTTGCTGCCAAACCTCCGGAACATCTGCCCGAACTCTAGCCCGATATACCCCCCGCCCAGCACAATCAGGTGCTCGGGCACGTGCGTCAGGTTCTGGATGGTTTTGTAGTTGAGGAAGTCTATACCCTCCAGCCCGGCGAGGTCGGGCACGCGGGGCGTGGTGCCGGTGTTGATGATGATCCTGTCGGCGGTGAGGGTGTGCGTGCTGCCATCTGCTGCCGCTATCTGCAGGGTCTTCTGGCCGAGAAACGAAGCGGAGCCGCGAACCAGTTTTACGGCGGAGTTTTCGAGGCCCTGCACGTTGTTCTCCCTGGATGTCAGGACGATCTCATCCCGGCGCTGCTTCACCCGGCGCATGTCCACATGCACATCCGGCACATCCACGCCGTATTCTCCGGCCTCCCGGGCGGCATGTGCGGCATGAGCGCTCGCGATCAGGGTTTTGGTGGGGGTGCAGCCGTAGTTAACGCAGGAGCCGCCCACATGCTCCTGCTCTACAATGGCTACTTTTTCGCCTGCGCCCGCCAGATCTTTGGCGAGTGGGATTCCGCCTTGGCCCGCTCCGATAATAATGCTGTCGAAATGTTGCTGTTGTTCAGCCATATATGTTTTGTCTATACTTTTGATGAGGTATGAAAGTATTAAAGAACAACGGCGATACAGCGGAGCGGTTACAGGAAGCGGGGGAGGGGTATAAGAAAAAAGGCCACCCCGGAGGGCAGCCTTTTTGTAACGCACAGGCAATTAAGCCTGCCAGTATGGATATTATGCGTTGATGCCAGCTTCCTGAAGTGCCTTTACCATCTCGTCGCCGATTTCGGCCGGAGACTCCACCACACGGATACCGTTTTCGCGCATGATCTGCATTTTAGCGGCGGCAGTATCTTCTGCACCACCCACGATAGCGCCTGCGTGGCCCATGCGGCGACCTGCCGGGGCTGTCTGGCCAGCGATGAAACCTACCACCGGCTTTTTGTTGCCAGTCTCGCTGATGTACTTAGAGGCCATAGCCTCGTAGTTACCGCCAATCTCACCGATCATCACAATCGCATCTGTCTCCGGGTCTTCCATCAGCAGCTGCACCGCGTCTTTGGTTGGTGTGCCGATGATTGGGTCGCCGCCGATACCGATTGCCGTAGAGATGCCCAAACCAGCCTTCACGATCTGGTCAGCAGCCTCATACGTCAGGGTGCCCGACTTAGACACGATACCAATACGGCCCGGCTTGAACACGAAACCCGGCATGATGCCCACTTTCGCCTCGCCTGGCGTAATCACACCCGGGCAGTTCGGGCCGATCAGGGTGATGTCTTTTCCTTTGAGGTAGTTCTTGGCGGCCACCATGTCTTTCACCGGGATGCCCTCTGTGATAGCCACAATCACTTTGATACCAGCGTCAGCAGCTTCCATGATCGCGTCGGCGGCAAAAGCCGGGGGCACGAAGATGATCGACACATCGGCACCTGTCCGCTGCACCGCCTCTTCTACGGTGTTGTATACCGGAAGGTCCAGGTGGTTGTTGCCGCCCTTGCCTGGTGTTACGCCACCCACTACGTTAGTGCCGTACTCAATCATCTGAGATGCGTGGAAAGAACCTTCCGAGCCTGTGAAGCCCTGCACGATCACTTTAGAATCTTTATTTACTAAAACACTCATGTGTATCCTGTTTAGTTTGTGTATTGACGGTCGAACTATAAGCTTGTGCAAAAATAGGCTTTTTTATGGCCGGTGCAAAAAATAGTTGGCCCTAATCAGGAGGCTGACCCTCCCGCGCGGCGGAACAACTTGTGCCTGTGCCGCTGTTGTTTAAGGAGGGAAGCCAAGGGTCGGCAGGTTTCGCCACAACTGCCCAGGTTGCAGCTGCCCTGGTGCCCGATGGCAGGCAACCGCCGCGGCCAAAGCCCTGTGCAGCAAGCAAACCATTTAAATTATTACCTTTGCATCAACATCCAAAAAACAAGCAAATGAAGTACCTGAACCATATCACCGAGGCAATCGGCAACACCCCGCTGGTGAGACTCAATAACGTGACCAAAGGCGTAAAAGCCACCGTGCTGGCCAAGGTAGAGTACCTAAACCCGGGCAACTCGATCAAAGACCGCATGGCCATTAAAATGATAGAGGATGCGGAGGCAGCCGGTATCCTGAAGCCGGGCGGCACCATCATCGAAGGCACTTCGGGCAACACAGGCATGGGGCTGGCCCTGGTGGCCATCGCCAAAGGGTATAAGTGCATCTTCACGATGTCGGACAAGCAGAGCCAGGAGAAAATTGATATACTGAAAGCGGTGGGCGCCGAGGTGAGGGTATGCCCGACCAACGTGGCCCCGGACCACCCGGATTCTTACTACTCGGTGGCCAAGCGCCTGAACGAGGAGATCCCGAACTCGTTTTACCCGAACCAGTACGACAATATGTCGAACACGGCGGCGCACTACCAGACCACCGGCCCCGAGATTTGGGAGCAGACCGAAGGCAAGATCACGCACTTCGTGACGGGCGTGGGCACAGGGGGCACGGTATCCGGTATATCGCAATACCTGAAAGAGCAGAACCCGGACATCTTAACCGTGGGCATCGACACGTATGGCTCTGTGTTTAAGAAGTACAAGGAAACGGGCATTTTTGATGAGAAGGAGATATACCCTTACGCCACTGAGGGCATCGGCGAGGACATCCTGCCCAAGAACGTGAACTTCGACCTGATTGACGCTTTCATCAAGGTGACGGACAAGGACGGCGCCGTGATGACTAGAAGGCTGGCCAAAGAGGAAGGGCTGTTTGTGGGCTGGTCCTGCGGGTCGGCAGTGTATGGTGCCCTGGAGTATGCCCGCGAGCACAACCTGACAGAGGAAGACACACTCGTGGTGATCCTCCCAGACCACGGCTCACGCTACCTCGCCAAGCTGTATAACGACGACTGGATGCGCGCCCAGGGATATTTAGATTAATTTTTTTTCATCGTAGCGTACTCAGTACCAGACAAAAAGCCCGGGCAAGTCATTGCCCGGGCTTTTTGTCTGGTAACCTTTTTATCCCCTTTGCTCGTGTATGTGTATAGGGGGTGTGCTACACACATTTCAGAAAATGTTCTATTAAGCCTAAAAGCCCATTGTATCCGGGTTACCGGGCAGTTTATGGCCGGGCCTTCGGATGAGGCTATATTACAATATTGAGGAGGTTGCCCCACATGCAGATAGAGACCCATTTGCGTTTGCATTGTATATCTATTTTTTGATATAAATTATTCTGCTATATATTGGTGAATATTATATACTTTTGTATCCTGCAACGCATTGGTACGACAGGCCGAAACATACCTGAGTGCAACTTATCCCTGCCAGAAGCATGAAAGCACAAAGCAGATAAATTATTAACGATCAACCGTTTCATACAGGTGAAGCTGATCGGCGATTTGCCGGCTGTGCAACCCTAGTGCCTTGGATTAAGATTAGAGATTTTAAAATGAAGAAGCTAACAGGTGTCTTACTGATTGACGACGACGATACGACCAATTTCCTAAACCAGCGCTTGCTCGACAGGATGAAGGTAACAGATCATGTGCGCACGTTTGTGAATGGTAAGCAGGCGTTCGATTATCTGTATAATGTTAGCAATAACAACTATGAGGTAGATAATCAGGACTATTTTAAGCCAGAGCTTATTTTCCTGGACATTAACATGCCGGTGATGGACGGGTTTGAGATGCTGGACCTATACGAGCGCCTGGATGCTGACTTCCGTAAGAACATCATCATGGCCGTGCTGACCACCTCCACCCATCAGCAGGATACTGCCAACTCGAAAAAGTACAAGGCAGAGTATCTGACCAAGCCCCTGACCATCGAAAAGGTGAACGCCCTGCTCGAGAAGCACCAGGCTACCCAGGACGAAAACAAAGGATAAATCATACCCACTTCTATACAGAACAGGCCCTGCAACATGTTGCAGGGCCTGTTCTGTATGCGGCTATACCTAAACTCAACGTTAACTCGGCAATATAGCAGTTGGCTCAAACTCAAAACGACTTGTTTTCATAGCTTGCTTTGCGCTCCACGCCCGCTGGGGCGCGTTTTCCCGCTCGGCACTGTGTAGTTGAAGCTGCCTTCGCTCTGCTCAGGCTGCCTCACTTCGTTCGGCACCGCAACACCTACAAGGTGCCTCCCGGAAAAACTGGGAATTATTTTGCCTTGTTCTGACAGTAGGATATTCCTATGGCTAGAGACTTCATTTTGGAGTTATTTAAACTACAGTAATTCCAGAGTTCACGTTAAACTCATTCAGTTACTGGCACGAACGCAAACGTGTCGCCGTTGAAGAGGCCTTTGTCGCTGAGCTTGAGCGAGGGGATAACCAGTAGCGCCATAAACGAGAGCGTCATGAAAGGGGAGGCCAGCGTGCTGCCCATCTGCTTGCTCATCCGGTCTATCGCCGCATATTTATCCGCAACGGCATACCCGTCCTCCGCCGACATGATGCCCGCCACTGGCAGCGGCAGCAGTTCCTCTCTCCCCAGGCCCACGGCCGCCACGCCGCCTTTCGACTGGATGATCAGGTTCACGGCTCTGGCAATGCTCTCATCGTCTACACCCGCCGCGATAATGTTATGCGAGTCGTGGCCTACGGAGGAGGCGATAGCGCCTTCCTTCAGGCCCACGTTCTTGATAAAAGCCACAGCCGGGAGCGCGTTCTCATATCGGTTTACCACGGCCAGCTTCAGCACGTCCTGCGCCACGTCTGCCTCAATAAAGCCATTCTCGATTTTCGCATCGGCCCATACCTCTTTGGTGATCAGCTGCCCGTCAAAGGCCTCGATCACGCGCACGCGGGTGGCATCGGCGGCGGCTACCTTAAACTGCTCGGCGGCTTTCTCGTCGGTATCGAAGTTGTTGATGATCTCGCTCTGGGTATACCCGATTTTAGACGTGCCGCGCTCGGCCACCAGCTGCCCATTGATGTAGGTAGCCAGCACGTTAAAGTCATCCAGGGTATCCACCAGTATAAAATCGGCGGCATCGCCTTCGCGCAGTAGGCCCACCTCCAGCTTATAATGCTCCACGGGGTTAACGCAGGCCGCCTGCAGTACATGGAACAGGTCGTTGCCCTTGGCCAGCGCCCGTTTTACCAGCAGGTTGATGTGGCCTTCCACGAGGTTATCGGGGTGCTTGTCGTCGGAGCAGAACATGATGCTGCGGTAGTGTTGGGGCAGCAGCGGGATAAGGGCCTCGAAGTTTTTGGCGGCGCTGCCCTCCCGGATCAGGATCTTCATCCCGACGGCCAGCTTGTCCAGGGCTTCGTCTGCCGTGAAGCACTCGTGGTCGGTGGTAATGCCGGCCGCCGCGTACTGCTTTGCCTGCTCGCCGCGCAGGCCGGGGGCGTGGCCGTCCACGGCTTTGCCGTATTTTCTGGCCAGCGCGATCTTCTCCATCACCACCGGGTCACGGTGCAGGGTGCCGGGCCAGTTCATCATCTCGGCCAGGTACTTTATCTCGTCGCGCTGAAAAAGCCGCTCGATGTCGGCGGCTGTTATCTCGGCGCCGGCCGTCTCGAAGGGGGTGGCCGGAACACAGGACGGAGCGCCGAAGTAGAATTTGAACGGCACCTTCCTGCCGTTTTCCACCATATACTCCACGCCCTTTATCCCGAGCACGTTCCCAATCTCGTGTGGGTCCGAGACGGTGGCCACGGTGCCGTGCGGCACCGCCAGGCGTGCAAACTCGGAGGGCACCAGCATCGAGCTCTCGATGTGCACGTGGGCATCCACAAAACCCGGTAAAATATAATGGGTGGCCTCGGTGGCCTCACGAACTATTTTAGAAATGCGGCCGTTTGACACATGAACCGTGCCCGGGTATATCTCCT
The DNA here is from genome assembly GCF_022601975.1 of Pontibacter sp. E15-1. Taxonomy (GTDB): domain Bacteria; phylum Bacteroidota; class Bacteroidia; order Cytophagales; family Hymenobacteraceae; genus Pontibacter. The sequence goes on along the minus strand of NZ_JAKVIR010000037.1, from coordinate 11,425 downwards.
GGGTGTGTACGCTAACGATGCGCCCGCTCAAGGTATAATCTGTCTGCATGCGAACAGGGGGTATGATTTGAAAATTGCCTTTTTTAGGCGAAAAACGGTAAATTACTTTATATTTGCATTAAATTCAGTTGTTTTGAGAAAGATAATTACATATATGATTTTAGCGGGATTTCTGGCGACGGGCACCCTGGCAGGCTGTACCGCTAAAACACCGCAGCAAAAAAAGACCGCCTCTCTCAAACGCAAAAGCAAGCGCGGCAACCTGCCCTGCCCCTGCGACTCAAATTAAAATACGCCTCTAGTTTCTCTTTATGAAGAAAATCGTAATCGCACTCGACGGGTACTCTTCCTGCGGTAAAAGTACAACTGCAAAGCTTGTTGCCTCCGAACTTGGTTATGCTTATATAGACACCGGTGCCATGTACCGCGCCGTTACCCTGTACTTCCTCGAGCACCACGTGTCGCTCACTAACCCCAAGGAGATCCGGGACGCCCTCGGGCACATCGAGGTGGAGTTTCACCATAACCCGAAGACCAGCCGGAACGAGGTTTTCCTGAACGGCCTGAACGTGGAGGACGAGATACGCAAGATGTACATCTCCAACCAGGTGAGCGAGGTGAGCGTGGTGCCCGAGGTACGGCATGCCATGGTGGCGCAGCAGCAGAAGATGGGCCGCAAGCGCGGCGTGGTGATGGACGGCCGCGACATCGGCACAGCCGTGTTCCCCGACGCGGAGGTGAAGATCTTCATGACCGCCGACGTGGATACCCGCGCCAGGCGCCGCCAGGATGAGCTGCTGGAGAAGAAGCAGCTGGTAAACCTGGATGAGATAAAAGAGAACCTGCAGAAGCGCGACCACATCGACTCCACCCGCCAGGAGAGTCCCCTGCGCCGCGCCGAAGACGCGCACCTGCTGGACACCTCGCACATGACCATAGACGAGCAGGTGGAGTTTGTGCTGGAGAAGGCGGCATCCCATATACTGAGTAACCAAATGGCTTTAGAACAAAACTGAGCGCGCAAGCACATGAAGGTAAGCATAGACAAGAATTCCGGCTACTGTTTTGGGGTAGAGTTTGCGATACAGATGGCCGAGGACGAGATGGAAAACGGGGAAGAGCTCTTTTGCCTGGGTGACATTGTGCACAACAGCATGGAAGTGCAGCGCCTCCATCGCAAGGGCCTCCGCATCATCGACCGGGAGCAGCTACAGGAGCTCCGCGACTGCAAAGTGCTCATTCGGGCGCACGGCGAGCCCCCCGAGACTTATAAGCTGGCGCTGGAGAACAACATTGAGCTCATCGACGCCTCGTGCCCGGTGGTGCTCAAGCTGCAGAACCGCGTGAAGCACGCCTTCGACAGCGGGAAGGCCGCCAATGCCCAGATCGTGCTGTATGGCCAGGTGGGGCATGCCGAGGTGATCGGGCTGGCGGGCCAGACCGGCGACGAGGCCATTATCGTGACCACGGAGGAAGACCTGAGCAAGATCGACTTCACCCGCCCGGTTACCCTCTTCAGCCAGACCACCAAAAGCACCAAGGGATTTTACCATATCAAGGGCCTGATAGAGGAGCGCCTCCGGCAGGCAAACCAGGACAGCACCCAGCCCCTGTTCGACGCCAACGACAGCATTTGCCGGCAGGTGTCGAACCGCGAGCCGCAACTGGCCCGGTTCTCGACAGAGCACGATGTGATCGTGTTTGTGAGCGGCAAGAAAAGCTCGAACGGAAAAGCCCTGTATAGCGTATGCAAGCAGCACAACCCCAACAGCTATTTCGTGGAGAATGAAGACGAACTGGAGGAAGCCTGGTTTGCCCAAGCGGAAAGTGTGGGGATCTGCGGCGCCACGTCTACGCCCATGTGGCTGATGGAGCAGGTGGCAGGCAGCATCGCGGCCATAGAAGGAGCAGCGGTATAAAAACATTAACAAGAATCTATATTGGTATTTTCGCTACATTTAGGCCTTGCTTCGGCAGGGCCTTTTTTGTAAGCAAAACTGCGTTATCCGTTTCTTTCGCCAGGTTCAGAATTTAGTCTAATGAAAAGATTTATCCGGTATTTTATCAATGGGCTGCTGATAATCGCCCCTATTGCCATCACGGTTTTTATCGTAGTGGGCATCATCGACTGGCTGGATAGTATGTTTGACCTGGGTGTGCCGGGCCTGGGCCTGCTGCTGATGGTGGTGCTGCTTACCGTGGTAGGCTTCATCGGCTCCTCCTTCTTCGTGAAGCCGTTTCTGGTGGCCACAGAGCGCATCCTGCACAAGGTGCCGCTCATCAGCATCATCTACTCCAGTATAAAAGACCTGTTTGATGCCTTTGTGGGAGACAACCAGAAGTTTAACCAGCCCGTGATGGTGAAGATGACAGAGGACACTGAAAACCACAAACTCGGCTTCGTTACCCAGGACTCGCTGCAGAGCATCAACATCGAGGATAAGGTGGCCGTGTACTTTCCGCACTCCTATAACTTCTCCGGAGAGCTTTTTCTGGTGCCCAAGCGCAATATCGTTTACCTGGACGCCCCAAGCAGCGAGGTGATGAAGTTCATCGTGTCAGGCGGGGTGTCGAAGCTTTAATGGTTGATTGTTAGTTGTTAATTGCTAATTGGTTGCATGGTTGTTCGCAACGGGTTTGCAGGGTATAAATGGGGGATATAGAATCTCGAGAGGCAACTATTCCCGCATCTAACGATTATACCTAAATCAATAAACAATTAGTAACCATCAATCATCAATCAACATCCAACTTGCCATTCGTCCTCAAAGATAAGTCGAAGCTATACTACCGCGTGATCGGGCAGGGGAGCCGCGCCCTGGTTGCCTTTCATGGGTATGGGCAGAGCAGCGCCTATTACGAGCCCATGGCGCGGGCACTCGGGCACGACTATACCATCTACGCCTTCGACCTTTTCTTCCACGGGCAGAGCCACTTGGACAAGCATGGCATGCCGCTCGCAAAAGAACTGCTGCAGGAGATGATCGAGCACTTCCTGGAGAAGCAGCAACTGGAGCGCTTCTCGCTGATGGGGTTCAGCATGGGCGGCAAGTTTGCCCTGACGCTGGTTGAGCGCATGCCCGGGCGCATCGACGAGCTTTTCCTGATCGCGCCCGACGGCATCAAGACAAGCTTCTGGTATAACATTGCCACATACCCCGGCTGGCTGCAACAGCTCTTCAAGCGCACCGTGGTGAAGCCTGCGCTTTTCTTTGGGCTGCTGCGTATGCTCGACAGGTATAACATGGTCCACAAAAGTCTGCTGCGCTTTGCCCACTACCAAATGGACAGCACCCCGAAACGGCTGCGCGTGTACCGCAGTTGGGTGGGGTTCCGGGAGCTGAACTTCGACATCCGGAAAATTGTGCGGCTGCTGAACGGGCATGGGGTGGAGGTGACCATGTTTCTGGGGGAGTATGACGAGGTAATCTCACCGAAGCGGGTAGGGGTGTTTGTGGATGCGCTGGAGAAAGGCGAGCTGATTGTTCTGAAAGCCGGTCACTCATACCTGCTGCAGGATGTGGCCGAACTGCTGCACCAAAAACACCGTCCCGGGAAAAGATAACCGTCAGATAATATGGCAGTTAGCGATTTTCCCGGACTGGTATGGACGCGCCTGCCCCAAAACATTGTGCCTGCATCAGAGTATACCTATCTTTTCGAAGTACTTCGTGGCTATTCCAGTTGCTAGTTATCGCCAGTATGCGCAACTTTGGCCCATTAACCTTAACAAACCGCTACCAATGAAAAAACCAATACGCTTCGCACTCGCTGTTCTGGCAAGTGCCACGCTGGGTATGGGCTGCTCTTCTGAGAGCTCCTCCGGCGACACGGCCAAAACAGGGCAGACCGAAAACGAGCAAGCCGCCGAAGACACAGAAATCAGTTTCCCGACCGGCCCAATCGACAAAGACCTGGAAAGAATAACGCTGCCGGACGGTTTCCGGATTGACTACTATGCCAAAGACGTAGACAACGCCCGTTCCATGGCGCTGAGCGAGTCCGGCATCCTGTTCGTGGGTACCCGCGAGGAAGACAAGGTATACGCCATCGTGGATGAGAACAAAGACGGAAAGGCCGACGAAGTGGTGGTGGTGGCCTCAGGGCTGACCATGCCCAACGGCGTGGCCGTCCGGAACGGAAGTCTCTATGTGGCAGAGGTAAACCGCGTGATCCGGTTCGATAACATCGAGCAGACGTTCCGGAACCAGCCCAAGTATGAAGTGGTGAACGACCAGTTTCCGAGCGATACGCACCACGGCTGGAAGTACATCGCCTTTGGCCCCGACGATAAGTTATACGTGCCGGTGGGCGCGCCCTGCAACATCTGCAAGTCAGAGAAACCGATCTACGCCACCATCACGCGCATGAACCCGGACGGATCGAACATGGAGATATACGCCGAGGGGGTGCGCAACACTGTGGGCTTCGACTGGCACCCCGAAACCAAGGACCTGTACTTCACCGACAACGGCCGCGACCTTTTGGGCGACGACACACCGCCCGACGAGTTGAACCGCGCCACCAAAAAGGGCGAGCACTTTGGCTACCCTTATTGCCATGCCGGCGATGTGGCCGACCCGGAGTTCGGGAAAATGCGCGACTGCAGCGAGTTTGTGAAACCCGTACAGAAGCTGCACCCGCACGGCGGCACACTGGGTATGAAGTTTTATACCGGCAAGATGTTCCCCGCCAAGTACAGGAACCAGATTTTTATGGCCCAGCACGGCTCATGGAACCGCACCGAGAAGATCGGCTACAGCCTCGCCACCGTGACCACCGACGCCAACGGCAACACCACGCACGCCCCCTTTGCCGAGGGCTGGCTGCAAGGCCAGGAGGATTGGGGCCGCCCCGTGGATGTGCTCCTGATGCCGGACGGCTCCATGCTGGTGTCCGACGACAAGAACGACGCCATCTACCGGATCACCTACCGCAAATAGAATTTTAATGGAATTACAATTGAATTACGAATTACGAGTTCCGAATTACGAATGGGGGGTATGATTCCGGACGTAGGCAATTTTAAGTCGCGGCGCAAGCTGCTAATCAGTATGCTGGCTGCTCCATTCCTGCAGGCAAAGCACAATTCGGAATTAGTAATTCGTAATTCGTAATTAATATGCGCGTGAGAAAGCAAAAAAGTCCGAAGCCAGAGAAGCATACCATCGGAAGGCGCGAACTAGTGTCGTTGCCCGAACTGGGGATTGAGGAGATTGAGGCCAAGATCGACACGGGCGCGTATACCTCCGCCATCCATTGCTCCAACATACACGAGGAAACGCTGCCTGACGGGAGCAAACTGATCGCGCTGGATTTGCTGGACCCCTCGCATCCGCAGTATAACCACAAGAAGCTGGAATTCAGGGAGTATGAGCTTCGCGAAATCAAAAGCTCTTTTGGGGAGGTGCAGGAGCGCTATGTCATCCGCACCAAAATCAAGTTCTTCGAGGAGGAGATCGAGGCAGAGTTCTCGCTCTCCGACCGCAGCGACATGAAGTACCCGGTGCTGATTGGCCGCAAGCTGCTCAAGAACAGGTTCGTGGTGGATGTGGCCCGAAAAAACATCGCCCGCAAATCAAATATAAAACACAAACAATAAGGCATTTATGAAGATTGCTATTCTCTCCCGCAACACTAAACTGTACTCGACCTCACGGCTGGTAGAGGCGGCACAACAGCGGGGGCACGAGGTCGTGGTACTCGACCACTTGCGCTGCGACCTCGTGATGGAGCAGGGCGACCCCCACATCCTGTACAAAGGGGAACGCCTGACAGACATTGACGTGGTTATACCGCGCATAGGTGCTTCCGTCACGTTTTATGGGGCCGCCGTGGTGCGCCAGTTCCAGATGATGAAGGCCAAAAGCGCCGTCAGCTCCCAAGCCATCCTCCGCTCCCGCGACAAGCTGCGCAGCCTCCAGATCCTGTCGCGCGCCGGGCTGGGCATGCCCAAGACAGCCTTCACCAATTACTCCAAGCAAACGGCGGAGCTGGTGAAAGAAGTGGGCGGCGCGCCGCTGGTGATCAAGCTGCTGGAAGGCACGCAGGGGCTGGGCGTAGTGCTGGCCGAAACCAAGAAAGCGGCCGAGTCGGTGATCGAGGCGTTCCATAACCTGAAGGCCCGCATTATTGTGCAGGAGTTTATCAAGGAAGCCGGCGGCGCCGACATCCGCGCCTTTGTGGTGAACGGCGAAGTGGTGGGGGCCATGAAGCGGCAGGGCAAGGAGGGCGAGTTCCGCTCTAACCTGCACCGTGGCGGCAACGCCTCCCTGATCAAGCTGTCGCGCAAGGAGAAAGCCGCCGCGCTGCTGGCCGCCAAATCCCTGGGCCTCGACATTGCCGGCGTAGACATGCTGCAGTCGGAGCGCGGCCCGCTGATCCTGGAGGTGAACTCCTCGCCGGGACTGGAGGGGATCGAAAAAGCCACGCAGACAGACATCGCCAGCAAGATTATCGAGTATACCGAGAAGCTGGCGCAGAAAAGGCCCATCAAAGGAAAAGGAGTAGAAGAGTAAGAACGAATGCCAGAAACCATTGTAATTAACGGCAGAAGCATAGACCGGGGCGAGAAGGTGCTCACCAAACTGGCGATCAGCAAATTGCCGAGCGGCACCGTGATCGAGATTCCGATCTACGTGTTCCGGTCGGTGCACGACGGACCGGTGGTGCTGCTGATGGCCGGCATGCACGGCGACGAGGTAAACGGCACCGAGATCATCCGGCGCATGCTCAGCAAGAAAATGCTATACCCCCTGAAGGGGACCATCATCGCGGTGCCTGTGCTGAACATATACGGTTTCCTGAACTTCTCCAGGGAGGTGCCTGACGGCAAAGACGTGAACCGCAGCTTTCCGGGCCACCGCGACGGCTCGCTGGCCAGCCGCGTGGCGCACCGCTTCATGAAGGAGGTGATCCCATACATAGATTACGGCCTCGATTTCCATACCGGGGGCTCCAGTCGCGCCAACTACCCCCAGATCCGGTGTGTGCTGGCCGATTACCAGAACGAGGAAATGGCCAAGGCCTTCGGCGCGCCCTTCATCATGAACTCACCGTATCGGCAGGGGTCGCTTCGCAAGGAGGCCGCCAAGCTGGGCAAGTCCATACTGGTGTATGAAACAGGGGAGGCGCTGCGGTTTGATGAAAAGGGTATAAATGTCGGGATAGAGGGCACCTGCCGCGTGCTGCATTTTCTGGGGATGCTGCCCACCCATACCCCGCCCCATGAGCAAAGCATCGTCTGCCTGAAGGACAGCTGGATCAGGGCCAGAAACGCGGGACTCTGGCGAAGCCACGTCAGGCTGGGCGAGTTCATCAAGAAAAACCAGAACATCGGCAGCATCACAGACCCCTACGGCGAGATGGAAGTGCAGCTGACCGCCCATGTGGGGGGCTACGTGGTCGGCCTCAACAACATGCCCGTGATTAACCAGGGCGACGCGCTGTTGCACCTAGCGTTCTAAGCGCACCGCGTATACCATTATACCATTATTGCAGGCGGCTGCCCCATAAGGGCAGCCGCCTGTGTTTAAGTAGAAGTATCGAAATATTTTTATATTAATAGTTGAATTATTCTGTGGAGATATAGTATATTGGTTCCGTAAAGAACTACCGCCGCCATCACCACATGAAATAAACTTATACGAACAGCCTGCCCAAGGGCATGCTTTGCCTGCTATTGCTGTGCCTTGGCTCCGCCGCCTTTGGCCAGCGCCATACCGTAAGCGGCTACGTCCGCGATGCCCAGACGGGCGAAAACCTGATTGGCGCGGCGGTGTTTGACACCCGCTCCGGCCAGGGCACCACCACCAACAGCTACGGCTTTTATAGCCTCTCCTTCTCCAGCGCCGACTCCGCCTTTATCGTGGCCTCCTATATAGGCTATCAGCGGGTAAGCCATGCGGTAAAGCTGACCGGCGATGTGCAGCATGACTATCTGCTGCGCGCCAGCACGAGCCTGGCCACAGTGGAGGTAGTGGCCGCCAAGGAAGAGAAGATACAGGAAACCACCCGCATGAGCACTGTCTCGGTGCCGATTGAGCAGCTGAAAGCGGTGCCGGCCCTGCTGGGCGAGGTCGACGTGATCAAGACGCTGCAGCTGCTGCCGGGCGTGCAGTCGGGCACGGAGGGGGCCAGCGGCATGTATGTGCGCGGCGGAGGCCCGGATCAGAACCTGATCCTGATGGATGGGGCTCCGGTGTATAACGGCACCCACCTGTTCGGCTTTTTCTCGGTGTTCAATGCCGATGCGCTCAACCACATCGAGCTGGTGAAAGGCGGCTTTCCGGCCCGCTACGGCGGCAGGCTCTCCTCGGTGCTGGACATCAGCATGAAAGAGGGCAACATGAAAGAGTTTCACGGAGAGGGATCGATTGGGCTCATTGCCTCCAAGCTGACGCTGGAGGGGCCCATCAAAAAGGACACGGCTTCTTTCATTATTTCGGCCCGGCGCACCTACCTCGATGCCCTGGCGAGGCCCTTCATGGACAAGGAAAAGGGTGTGGTTGGCTACTTCTTCCACGATTTCAATGCCAAGCTGAACTACCGGATTACCTCCAAAGACCGCCTGTACCTGAGCGGCTACACCGGCCTCGACAAGTTTCACTCACGCTTAGAAAGCACCTATAGCTATGGGAGTGAAGAAGGCTATCGCGATGAGAAGGCAGGTTTGGATTGGGGGAACAACATGCTGAGCCTGCGCTGGAACCGCATCCTCAACAACCGCCTGTTCCTGAACACCACCGCCACCTACAGCCGCTATCAGTTTGATATCAGTATTCACAATGAAAGCGGGAACACCTACAATGGTGAACAAACCCACAGGACCAATACCAGCCTTTTGTATTTGTCCAACATCCGGGATTTCAGCCTGAAAACGGACTTTGACTACCTGCCGAACCCCAACCACTACATCCGCTTCGGCACGCAAGCCACGCAGCACCAGTTTAGGCCGGGAGCGGTGCAGTATACCGACGAAGTGGGTGACGATGCGTTGAGCGACCTGAACATCGGCTCCAAAAAAACTGCTCTGGAAAGTGCTGTATATATGGAGGATGATGTGCGCCTGACGGACAAGCTGAAGGTAAACGCGGGGCTGCGGCTCAACAGTTTTTTTGTGGATGGAGAGTCCTACCTGTCGCTGGAGCCGCGGGTGGCGGCGCGCTACCTCCTGAACGGCCAGTTGGCGCTGAAAGCGTCTTATGCCAAAACCAGCCAGTTTATTCACCTGCTCACCAACAGCGGCATCGGCCTGCCCACCGATCTGTGGGTGCCTGCCACCAAAATAGTGCAGCCGCAGCGCGCCAGTCAGGTGGCGATTGGCGCGGCGCAAACCCTGCTGGGCGGGCAGTACGAGGTGAGTGTGGAAGGTTACTACAAAACCATGAAGGGCATCATCGAATACAAAGAGGGCGCTGACTTTACCTCCACCACCAGCAGCAACTGGGAAACAAAAGTGGCGGCCGGCAAAGGATGGGCCTATGGTGCTGAGTTCTTTCTGCAGAAGAAGGTTGGCAACACCAGCGGGTGGGTAGGCTATACCCTCTCATGGGCCGACAGGCAGTTTGCAGAACTGAATTACGGAGAGAAGTTCCCGTACCGCTACGACCGCCGCCACGATATCTCAGTAGTGCTGTTCCACAAGTTGCCGCGCAACTGGAACTTCTCCTCTACCTGGGTATATGGCACCGGCAACGCCGTTACCTTGTCTGAGTCGCGCTATGCCATTGGCAACTACGGTATGGTGGACAACTACAGCTCCCGCAACGATTACCGGATGCGCGCCTATCACCGCCTGGATTTAGGTTTCAGCAAAACAAAGGAGAAGCGCTGGGGGCAGGTCGTGAACACCATCAGCGTGTACAATGCCTACAGCCGCCAGAACCCGTTTTACATGTATTACGGCCGGGGCCGCGACAGCAATAAAAACACGTACCGCCAGGTGGCCTTGTTCCCGATTATTCCTTCTTTCTCCAAAAGCTTTAAATTTTAGGTATGGGCAAGTATAGTTTAAAATCGACTTTGCTGTTTGGGCTGCTGGTGAGTCTTTTGGGATGTGAGATGGAGCAGGATGTTCCCATTCCGGCGCATGAGCCAAGGCTGTCGCTCCGGCTGTCATTAATCAACCTCACCCCAGATACCCTCCTATACATAAGCACCCGAGAATCCCAGCTTTTTGTGGGCAGAAGCCAGGGGGTGCTGGAGGATTCGGAAGAGTTGTTAGCCATACCCGATGCCCAGGTAGAACTGTTTGACGAGGCGGGGCAGTTGGTAGAAATTTATACCCACACCGGCAAGAGCTACTTTGGAGGCGGCAGTTATTACTGGTCGGATAGCACAGGAAACTACTCTCCGGGAGCCTATCATTATCCACCCGCTCCCGGCTTTTACGAAGCTACGAAAGGCTTTGTGCCTGCGCCGGGAGCAAGGTATACCATACGTGCCAGTGCCCCGGGTTACAAACCGATAGAGGCAACCACTACCGTTCCTCTGGAAGCAGCTGTGTCAGGAGTAGCCTTCGATGGCCAGCGGGGAGAATATGGATGGGAAATACAGGGGAACATCCGGCTAACCATACATGACAAGGCAGGAGAGCAGAATTACTACCGGGTCAGGATTTACCCGGTGGATAGTACCTACAGCCGTGCCGGGTTTTCTGAAGCAAGAACCGTTGAGGATGATATAAATTTCGACAGAGACGAAAAGCTGCGGTTAGGGGAGGTTTTCAGTGATGAGTCCTACACCTCCGGCGCCATAGGCTTCAGCTCCAAGATATCGGTGACCCCCGAGGCCTTCGAATATAACAACAACAACAACAACAACAACAACAACGGAAACCAGAAGCAGGGGCGAAAAGCAAAGTACCTGGAAGTGCAGGTAGAGCAGCTATCCAAAGAGGAATACCTGTTTAATAAAACGCTGGAAGCGCAGTGGCTTACTGAGGATAACCCCTTTGCAGAGTATGCGCAGGTATATAGTAACGTGAGCGGAGGCTACGGTGTGCTGAGCGGTGTAACAGTATCAAAATTTTACGTACCCTTGGAATAGGCGCATAGCAGAAAATTGAATTTTTGCGGAGGCTTCTATAAAGGGCGTGAGAAGATAATTGATTAGTAGTATACTATTTTGGATAAGCTAAATTTAGGGTATGCAGCGTTTCATGAGCAAGTACAGAAATTGGGTGTTGCCCGCCTTTGCCTGCTTGGCGATGGGTTTCCAGTGTGAGGAAGATTACCCGGAGCCCGAATACAGCCACATTTTTCAGGAGGCACTCAGCCTGACGCCCTACAAAAAGGCCTATGCAGTGGGGGATACCCTTTGGGTAGGCACCAATATCCAGGGCAAATGAGGCTGTAAAATGAACTGTGTCAAAGGATTAGGAGTACTACCTTTAACACAGCAGACATGGAAGAGAAAAACCAAC
>NZ_JAKVIR010000036.1 GCF_022601975.1 Pontibacter sp. E15-1 | reverse complement strand
AGATTTAGTTTGGTCACTAAATATTACGTGCCATGCCTTTTTTATTCATAGGATCTCTACCACACAACTTGGGTTATTTTATTAATTATAAATGAATACTGTATAACAGGATTACTTCCCTACTAGACTCCCAAATCCGGTGGATTAACAGAAAAGAATATCCGAATATACTATGATAGTTACAAAAATCACATAGAATATCATTACCCCAGTTACCAACCCCTCCCCCCCCAAAAACTAACCCGCCACAAAACAAGGCAATACCGTATATTTGCACCCAGAAGCCCTGCTTCCTGACAGCAGGCAACTGACCTGTAAGGAACTGAGCGAAACACCTGACCTGATTTGAAGCTACTCTACGACATTGGCCTGCGTGCCTACCAGAAAGCCATTGCCCTGGCTGCCCCCTTCCACGTGAAGGCGAGGCGGATGCAGCAAGGGCGTGCGCAGCAGTTTGAGCGGCTACAGCAGGCAATGCAGGGCAACCAGTCGCCGGTGGTGTGGTTTCATTGCGCCTCGCTGGGCGAGTTTGAGCAGGGCCGCCCGGTGATAGAGGCGTTCCGCGAAGCCTTTCCGAGGTACAAAATCCTGCTCTCCTTTTTCTCGCCATCAGGGTATGAGGTGCGCAAAAACTACAGCGGCGCAGACTATATTTTATACCTCCCCTTCGACAGCGAAGCCAACGCGGCGCAGTTTATACAGCTGGTGCAGCCCAAACTGGCGGTGTTTGTCAAATACGAGTTCTGGCATTACTATCTGCAAGAGCTACAGCAACAGCAGATTCCGGTGCTTTCTGTTTCGGCCATCTTCCAGAAAGAGCAGGTGTTTTTTAAGCCCTACGGCCAGTTTTACCGCAACATCCTGCACCGCTTCACGCATATTTATACCCAGAATAACCAGTCGCTGGAGCTGCTGCGGCGCATCCATGTAACGCAGGCCAGCATAGCCGGCGACACGCGCTTCGACCGGGTGCTGCAAACGGCGGCTTCCGTTAAGATTCTGCCGCTGGTGGAGGCTTTTGTGCAGCAGCAGCAGGTGTTTGTGGTGGGCAGCAGTTGGCCCGCCGACATCGAGGCCCTGAACCCGCTCATTCGGAAATACCATTCCGGCCTGAAGTTCATCATCGCGCCGCACGAGCTACATGAGGCTGGCATCCAGGCCATCCTGCAGGTGGCAGCGGGGAAGGCGATCCGCTTCTCGGAGGCTACCGCCGCCACCGTGGGCGATTACAGCGTGCTGGTAATCGACAACGTGGGTATGCTTGCGTCGCTCTACAGTTACGGCACGTATGCCTACATTGGCGGGGCGTTCGGCAAAGGCCTGCACAACACGCTGGAGGCGGCAGTCTTCGGGTTGCCGCTCTTCTTTGGGCCCCGCTACGACAGGTTTCAGGAGGCGAAGGATTTGGTGGAGCTGGGGTGCGCCTTCCCGGTGAAAAACGCGGCTGGGCTGCTGAAGGCCTTCGAGAAAGTCCATACCCTGCCCGGCGTGCGGCAACGCATCACAGAGAACGAAAAACAATACGTTAAACAGCAGGCAGGTGCAACCGTTAAGATAATGGAAGATATTCAGCGCTTGCTTAATAAGAAGGCATGAAAGGAGTTGTAGTAAAGTCAACGGGCTCGTGGTATGTGGTGCGCGATGCGGAGCACACGCTGCACCGGGCACGCCTGCGCGGCAAGTTTAAGCTGAAGGGTATGAAAGTGAGCAACCCGCTAGCCGTGGGCGACCATGTGGAGTTTGACATAGAAGACACGGGCGAGGACACGGTGGTTATCCATAAGATAGCGGACCGCGAAAACTACATCATCCGGCAGTCCACGCACAAGTCGGCGCACGCGCACATTATTGCCGCCAACCTCGACCAGGCCCTGCTGATCGTGACGCTCGTCTCGCCCCGCACCTCCTTCGGCTTCATCGACCGCTTCCTTGTAACGGCCGAAGCCTACGACATTTCCACCACACTCGTCTTCAACAAAACCGATTTATACGACGCGGACGTGCAGGAGTACCAGCGCCAGATCAGCCACATGTATGCCAGGATCGGGTATAACAGCGTTGCTGTATCGGCGATGGCAGAAGAGGGTATGGATGCGCTGCTGGCCTTGCTGCAGGGCAAAACCACGCTGCTCTCGGGCCACTCGGGCGTAGGCAAGTCCACGCTGATCAATTTGCTGGTGCCCGACCTGCAGCTAAAGACCTCTGGCATCTCTGACTTTTCCGACAAGGGCGTGCACACCACCACTTTCGCCGAAATGTTCGAGGTAAGCCCCGGCACCTACATCATCGACACCCCCGGCATCAAAGAGCTGGGCATTGTGGACATTCCGGCCGCCGAACTGGGCCACTATTTCCCGGAGATGCGGGAGCGCCTGAACCAGTGCCGCTTCAACAACTGCACGCACTTCAACGAGCCAGGCTGCGCCATTGTGGAGGCCGTGCGCCAAAACGACATTTCCCTCTCCCGCTACGAAAGCTACCTGAGCATGCTACACGGCGGCGACAACCGCAAGTAAGCCCCTCGGGCAGTCGCTCAATAAAAAAGCAGCCTGTATACTTTCCCACTCCTATCCTTTTTTCAAGGAGGGATGCCGCAGGCGGGATGGTTAATTTAATCAGAAAGGAATCCCCCGAAACAAGGCCTCAATAATCCGCCAGAATCCTTACCTTTGTTAGATTTTCCGGGGCTGTGGCATCATTCGGCAGTGCGGGTCGTTAGCCTGCAGTGTCCCACTGATGTGGCTGGATGCGCTACAGAGCGTATGGCTGCCTCACTTTATTTTTTCAAAGCAGAGTTTCAATTAATGGCAAAACGCGGATTCGGGCGAAGTGCAGCGCAGGACAACGAAGGCAAAAAAAAGATCAGCAAAGAGAGCTTCCGCCGGGGGCTGCAGATTTTCAGCTACGTGCTACCCTATAAGTTCAAGTTCATCATCGGCCTTGCCTTTTTAGTGTTTTCAAGCCTGACGTTCATGGCGTTCCCATACCTGGTCGGCAAGCTGGTGGATTCCTCTATCGGAAACGCCGAGGGCCTGCTCCAGGACATCAACCTGATTGCCATGGGCCTGTTCGCGATCATCATCCTGCAGGGCATTTTCTCCTTCTTCCGGGTATACTTTTTTGCGCAGGTAAGCGAGAACGCCGTGGCCGACATCCGCCGCGACCTCTACAGCAAGTTTGTGATGCTGCCGATATCGTTTTACGAGAAAAGGCGTGTGGGCGAGATCACGAGCCGCATCACCACCGATGTGGCCCAGGTGCAGGATGCCATGTCGATCACACTGGCCGAGCTTTTCAGGCAGGTAACCACGCTGCTGGTGGGCATCGGCATCATCATGTGGGTCTCCATCAAGCTGTCGCTGTTTATGCTGGCCACCTTCCCGGTGCTGGTGGCGCTGGCATTGGTGTTTGGCCGCAAGATCAAGAGCCTCTCCAAGAAAACCCAGGACGAGCTGGCCAACACCAACGTGATTGTGGAAGAGACGCTGCAGGCGATCAACACGGTAAAAGCCTTCACCAACGAGATGTTTGAGATTGCCCGGTATAAATCCACCTTAGCCAAGGCTGTAAGCACTGCCCTGAAGGGTGCCTATTACCGGGGGGCCTTCATCACGTTCATCATCATCGGCCTGTTTGGCGGCATTATCCTCGTGATCTGGTATGGCGCCACGCTGGTGGCCAACGGCGAGATTGCCCCCGGCGACCTGATCTCGTTTGTGCTGTACACCGTGTTCATCGGGGCCTCCGTGGGTGGCCTGGGTGAGATTTACGGCAAGGTGCAGTCGGCGCTGGGCTCTACGGAGCGCATCCTGGAGATACTGCAGGAGCAGGAGGAGCCAACCGACAAGGGTATGAAGGCGCTGAGCGAGATCCCGAAGCTGCACGGCGACATCGTCTATAACCAGGTGGCCTTCTCCTACCCTACCCGCACCGATTTACAGGTGCTCCGCGATATCAGCTTTACGGTGCGCGCCGGCGAGAAAGTGGCCCTCGTGGGGCCGAGCGGGGCCGGAAAATCCACTATTGTGCAGCTGTTGATGCGTTACTATGACGTGTCCGGGGGGGGTATAACCGTGGATGGAAAAGATATCCGCGACCTGAACCTGACCACGCTGCGCGGCAACATCGGCATCGTGCCGCAGGAAGTGCTGCTGTTTGGCGGCTCCATCCGCGAGAACATCGCCTATGGCCGGCCGGAGGCCACGGAGGCCGAGATCGTTGAGGCCGCCCGCCAGGCCAACGCCTACGATTTCATCTCTTCGTTCCCCGAAGGGTTTGAGACGCTGGTGGGCGAGCGCGGCATCAAGCTTTCGGGCGGTCAGCGCCAGCGCATCGCCATTGCCCGCGCCATCCTCAAAAACCCGGTAATCCTGATCCTGGACGAAGCGACAAGCGCCCTCGACTCGGAGTCGGAGCAACTGGTGCAGCAGGCCATGGACGCGCTGATGAAAAACCGCACCACTATCGTGATCGCGCACCGCCTGGCCACCATCCGGAAAGTAGACAAGATTCTGGTGATAGACGGCGGCGGGATTGTGGAAGAAGGCTCGCATGATCTTTTGTCGGTGAACCCCGAGGGCATCTACGCCAACCTTCTGAAACTCCAGTTCGAGCTCAGCTAACTCAAGTTATATATAAATATGGAAAAATCCTGTTGGTAGCACACCGGCAGGATTTTTCTTTTTACATTTACCTGTAGCTGCACGGTGCAGCGCTCAACAAACCCATACCCCACAGCAGCGCCCCTGCGTTGCCATGCCGCCATGCCACAGCCACCGCGCCCGACGGGCCTGTTTCTCTTCTGCTTATCCCTGCTACTGCTGCCGCTCCGGCTTCAGGCACAGGAGTTCACGCAGAATTTCAGGGCCCTCAACGCCTTCTACATCGAGGCGGGCGGCAACAGCGACACCTATGCCGTCAACTATGACCGTGTGGTCTATCAGCAGAAAAAATTCAAGGCGGCGATCAGGGCGGGTATCGGCACGAATCTGTTCTTCCTGTCCGGAGAGCCCGCGGTATACCCTGTCGTGCCGGTAGAGGCGATGGCATTGCTGGGGAACAGGCGCAAGCACTTTGAAGGTGGCCTGGGCTATACCCACCGTTTCACCGACGACCCGGAGTTGCTCCAGCACATGTATTTTGCCAGACTCGGGTTCCGGTACCAGGTGCCGCGCGGCGGCCTGCTGGTGCGCGTGGCCGTTACGCCGTTCATCTCCCCCAACCCCGACTCCCGTATACCGGGCACCGGGGTGGTGCCGCGGCTTGGCTTTAGCGTGGGCCGCAGTTTTTAAAAGGGGCCAGTAGCGCTTTCCGTGCCCCGCAATTCGCTAAATCCTTATTAAATCTGTAATATTACACGATCAAAGCATTACTATACTTAACTAACGCATTATCATGAAAAAATCAATTATTGGCTTTTGCCTTTCTGCCGCTCTTATGTTCGGCGCAGGTGCCACACAGGCCCAGGGCATTAAAATGCCCGCCCCGAGCCCATCCCAGAAGGTAGAGCAGGTAGTAGGCCTCTCCACGGTATCCCTTGACTATTCCCGCCCGGCGGTGAAGGGCCGCGAGGTGTTTGGCGGTATCGTGCCTTATGGCAAAATGTGGCGCACGGGTGCCAACGCATCCACTAAAATCAAATTCTCTGAGGATGTGACCATCGAGGGAAACAAGATCCCGGCTGGCGAGTACGCGCTGTATACCATCCCCGGAAAAGACGAGTGGACGGTCATCATCCACAAAAACACCAAGCATTGGGGCGATGGCGGCACCGACTACAAGCAGACCGAAGACCAGGCCCGCTTTACGGTGAAGCCACAGCAGAACCCGCGCAAAGTGGAGTCTTTCACGATCAACTTCACAAACGTGAAGGCCGACGCGTCTGACGTGGAGATCCTGTGGGACAACGTGATCGTGCCTTTCACCGTGAAGACGGACGTGGACAGCAAGGTGATGGCCCAGATCCAGAAAGAGGCGATCGATAACGCCAACGCTGACCCGAACGTGTATGCCGCAGCCGCCAGCTACTATCTGGAGACCAACCGCGACCTGAAGCAGGCCCAGAACTGGATGAAGAAAGCCAACGCGAAAGACCCTAAATACTGGAACATGCACACGCAGGCCAAGATCGAGGCGAAGATGAAGGACTACAAAGCCGCCATCAAAACAGCGGAGCAGTCGATGGAGCTGGCCAAGAAGGCCAACAACGCAGACTATGTGGCCATGAACGAGAAGGCGATCGCCGACTGGAAGAAGATGAAATAAAGCCAACGCAGCTTTTAGCGTATAAAAAGCGTCCGGGAACCTGTTTCCCGGACGCTTTTTTAACTTTGCAGGAAATAGAAAAGCAGATACCGTGCAAGAGGAGAAACAACATTCGGAAGAACACCTGGGCCCTGCCCGGGAGTACTGGTGGAACGAGGACTACCTCGAGCTGTTGGCGCAGCGTTTATACATAGAATACTGCCAGACGCTGGTGGACATTGGCTGCGGCAAAGGCATGATGGGCTTCAAGTTCTCGAAGTACATGCCCGCCGGCGCGAAGGTATATGGCGTGGACTATGAGCAGGGGTATATAGAAGAGGCGCGGCAGCGGGCGCAGAGCCAGTTTCAGCACAACAAAATCGACTATGAGTTTAAGGTAGGCAACGCCACCGAGATCCCGCTGCCCGACAACACCGCCGACGTGACGCTTTGCCAGACCCTGCTGATCCACGTGAAAAACCCGCAGAAGGTGATCGAGGAGATGATCCGGGTAACGAAGCCGGGCGGTTGGGTGCTGGCCCTGGAGCCCAACAACCTGGTGCCCAACCTGATGTTCGACCGGTATGGCGAAACCGACTACAACGTGGAGGGGATGCTGGATGTGCTGGAGGTGAAACTGCGCATCGAGAAAGGCAAAAAGCAGCTGGGCGAGGGCTTCAACTCGCTGGGCGACGTGATCCCGGACCTCTTCCTGAAGGCCGGGCTGCAGGACATCAAGGTATGGATCTCGGACAAGGCACTTTCCATCATCCCGCCCTACGACACCCAGGAGAAAATGCTGCGCGTGGAGCAGATGCTGCAGTGGATAGACTCGGATGCCATGGGGTATGATTACCAGGATAACCTGAACTACTTTATGGCCGGTGGCGGGCAGAAAGAGAAGTTCGACGCGTATTGGCAGACACTGCTATTCAACAAAGTGACGCTGAAGCAGAAGCTGCTGAACGAGGAATACGTGTCGGCGGGAGGCAGTCTGGTCTACATCATCGCGGCCCAAAAGCCGCGGTAGCGTTTAAGACACAGGACATGCTGATTATCCGAAGCAATTGAAACAACCTACAGATAAAGACATGAGCCAGCGAAAATCTCTGTTATATGGTATTATGGCCGTTAAATGCCCCCGTTGCCGCGAAGGCGACATGTTCCCGAAAGGCACGTTATACAGCACCAAGTTTGCAGACATGCATCCCCATTGCCCCTGTTGCGGACAGACGTTTGAGCCGGAGCCGGGCTATTATTACGGGGCGATGTACGTGAGCTTCGCCTTTAACGTGGCCATTTTTCTGATTGCCCTGTTTGTGCTATACCAGTTCGTGGATGAAGTCACCATGGCGATGATGATGGGTGTGGTGGCAGTGGTGGTTGTCGGCTTGCTGCCTGTCATTTTCAGGCTGTCCAGAGTGCTTTGGATCAACATCTTCATACGCTACGAAGGGCCCTGCAACCAAATCCCCAAGAAAGCGCACCGCTAACGAAGGGCGGGCTACGCTGTCCCCTCTTGCTCCCCTGGTTTCCCGAACAGGGCCTGCAGGATAAACCCGAACAAGATCACGCAGACGCAACCGATCACGTTGAACCAAAGGAAAGCGATATCGCTGAAATAGTAGCAGTAAAGCACCACCAGCTCGGCCAGCACCGCGGCCACAAACACGGCGTTGCCCCGGATGTAGCGGAAGTAGAAGGCCACCAGAAAAATGCCCAGAATGGTGCCGTAGAAGATGGAGCCGATGATGTTGACAGCCTCAATCAGGTTGTCGAGTAGCGAGGCGAACATGGCAAAAGTGATCGCAATGGCACCCCAGCCCACCGTAAACAGCTTCGAGGCCATTACATAGTGCCGCCCCGAGCCCTCCTGTCTCACAGAGCGCTTGTAAATGTCTACCACGGTGGTGGACGCCAGCGCGTTTAGCTCAGAGGCCGACGACGACATGGCCGCAGAGAAGATAACGGCCAGCAAAAGCCCCACCAAACCGGTGGGCAGGTACTTCATCACAAAGGAGATGAAAACATAGTCGGTGTCTTTCAGCTCGGCTTTCGGGGTTGCCTGTTTGATGACTTGCTTGGCCTCGTCGCGCACGGATCTGGCGTTGGCGGTCAGGGCATCCACCTGTTGCTGGGCTGTGGCAATGGCCCCTTCGTCCTCTGTCCGAAGCGCTGTCACGAGTCCCTGCACCGCCTCCTGCTTCTCCGCAAACACCCCTGCGTATTGGGTTTCCAGAGCGCGCAGGTTATCGGCATAGGGCGTGGCGTATACCCTGGCTTTGGCCGCCTCGTTAAAGAAAACCGGCGGCTGGTTAAACTGGTAAAAAACGAACACCATCACCCCGATAAACAGAATCAGGAACTGCATCGGAATCTTGAGCAGGCCATTGAAGATCAGTCCCAACCGGCTCTCTGCCACCGACTTGCCGCCGATGTAGCGGGCCACCTGGCTTTGGTCGGTGCCGAAGTAGGAGAGCGCCAGAAAGAGGCCGCCCGTTATACCCGACCAGAAGTTGTAGCGGTCGTCCCAGTCGAAGGAAAAGTCCACCACGTTCATCTTGCCCATCTTGCCGGCCACGGCCACGGCATCGCCAAAGCTGACGCGCTCGGGCAGGTACTGCACCACCATATAGCCCGCCACCAGCATGCCGCCCATCATCACGGCCATCTGCTGTTTCTGCGTCACGCTCACCGCCCTGGTGCCGCCCGAAACGGTATAAATCACCACCAGCACCCCGATGATCAGGATCGTCACGTTCAGGCTCCAGCCCAGCATGGTCGAGAGGATGATGGCGGGCGCGTAGATGGTGATGCCTGCCGCCAGGCCGCGCTGCACTAGAAAAAGCAGCGCCGCCAGCGAGCGGGTTTTCAGGTCGAAGCGGCTCTCCAGAAACTCGTAGGCCGTAAACACGTTCAGCCGGTAAAAAATGGGTATAACCGTGATCGAGATGATGACCATGGCGATGGGGAGCCCGAAGTAGAACTGCACAAAGCGCATCCCGTCTTCGTAGGCCTGCCCTGGCGTGGACAGGAACGTGATGGCGCTGGCCTGCGTGGCCATCACCGAGAGGCCGATAGACCACCACTTCATGCTGTTGTCGCCTTTCAGGTACGCCTCAATGTCGCGGCTGCCGCGCGTTTTCCATACCCCATAGCTCACGATAAACCCTAGCGTGCCGAGCAGCACCACCCAGTCCAGTGCCTTCATGCGTAGATTTTGGTGAGGGTATAAAACAGCAGAATCAGGAAAACCAGGTTGCCGAGCACCAGCCAGTACATGCCAGACCAATGCTTAAAGAACGGGGGCTTTTCTAGCGGTTTCTCTCTCTCGTGCGGATTTATATCTGGCATCAGTGGTTTATTTTTTTGGGTATCGCCGATGCAACGGAGGCTGGCGGTATCGTTATCTTTTCTTTATTTCTGACTGGCTCCGTTGGTGGTGGAGGACGCGCCGCCCGGTCTGTTCTGCCCCAGCGATATCAGGTTGGCGAACAGGCGGTAGGCGCCCGGCACGCCCGCCGGGAGCTCCCTAAACCAAGAGTAGCCGGTATAAATGTAATTTCCCTTGCCATACGGCGCGATCAGCAGGCCTCCGTCGCGGGCCGGCTCGCCGGGGTCGTTCGAAGAGAGAATCGCCTGATACTCTTTGCCCCACTCGCTCGGGAAGTAGAGCCCCCGCTCCTGCACCCATCCCTCAAAATCCTTTTGCGTGATCTTGTTGGGGAAGTTGAGCACCGGATGGTTGGGCTGCAATATTCGCACATCGGCATCCTCCACGGCCACGCGGTCGCGGGAGAGTTGGAGGGGGTATGGGGCGATGTTCGGGATAACGAGATTGTGGTTGGTGTTGTACTGCACGATCAGGTTTCCGCCGTTCTGCACATACGCCAGCAGGGCGGGCTGGTAGAACTTCAGGCGGTCGACGGTGTTGTAGGCCCTCACGCCCAGTATGATGGCATCGTACTGCTTAAGGCTGGCCGGGCGCATATCCTCCTCGTGCAGCAGCGTCACTTTGTAGCCAATCTGCTGCAGGCTGGCCGGAATCTCATCCCCGGCCCCCATCACGTAGCCGATGTTCTGCCCTTTCTTCTGCAGGTCAAGCTTCACGATCTTGGCGGTGGCGTCCGGAAAAGTGACCTGCGCCGGAATATGGCTGTAACTGATCTCGCGGAGCCCCTGGGTATACCTGTTGCCGCCTACGGTGGCCACTGCCTGTAGCGTGGCTTCCTGCTGGCCCTCGGGAGGGTATACCGTAAAGGCCACCTGCTGCTCTGCGCCCTTGCTTTCCAGGTTCACGGGCACGGCGGCGGGATCTGCGCGCCACCCTTTCGGCAGCTGCAGCGCCACGCTTCCGGCTATACCGTCGCGCCCCGACTTCACCAATACCCGCACCTGCTTGGGCTCATGGTTGGCGAACATATACACGCTCTCCGTCATGTTCACAAACACGGGCGGCGTTACTACAAAGGGCCTGTATACCTCTCCCTCTACCGGGTCTGTGCGCTTGTGCACGATGGGCACCTTAATTTCCAGGGGCTGCCCCGCCACCTGCAGCATGAATGTGGCCTGCGCGGCGGGAGCGTTTTCGGGCATCCCTACCTCCTGCTGGCTTTCCACGGCATACATCCCCAGCGAGCCCGGCTTGCGCAGCCAATAAGGTTGGGTATAGGGCGTACGCACCGGGAGGGTGGCTTTCGCGCTATAGGTAAAGCCCTCGTTGTTACTGAGCTTCTGGTTCAGGGTAGTATCTGCTGTGGCAAAACTGTAGCGGATGCGCTCCAGCGAAACAGGCACCGCGGAACGGTTGATGGCTTCAACGTGAAGCAAGACAGGCTCGCCGGGAGTGGCGGCCCAGTCGGTTGCGGATACCTCCAGGTACAGGCCCATGGCCTCCTGCAGCACCTGCTGCAACTCCTCCTGCTTCACGCGTTTCCAGTAGCCCTCGGGCAATTTGTCCAGTTCTTTTCTGGCGGCCAGCAGTGTGGGCACCACGGCGGCCGGCGCGGCCGGGTTGTACGTATCCACTGCCTTTTGGATAAGTTTGGCCACTTTTTCGCCGCCTTTTACGCGGCTCCAGCTGGTATTTATATCTTCGAAGGGGCTCTGGGTTGCGCTGGTGCCTTTGGTGTGCTGCAGGTACTCAATGGCGGTGCCGCGCGTGCCCGACGAGCCGAAACCCTGGCTCTTGTGCATGCTGCGGCTCTCGGCGGCAATCTCACCGTACGACTTGCCCAGCAGCGGGTTATACCCCCCCACGTCCACCTTCAGCATTTCCTTCACATATTTGTCGAACTCGGCCTGGCTGCCAAAAGACCATACCCCGGTGTTCCACAGCAGGCGTTTGGGTTGCCAAACGGCTACCTCTTCGAGCTGCTCCGGGAAGCGTTTTGGGTCGGCGGCGGCGTCAAAAGCCTCTGCCGCCAGGATGGCGGAGCCGCTGTGGTGGCCGTGGCCGGCGCGGGCATCCGGCGGAAAGCGCGTGATCATCACGTCTGGCCTGAACTTCCGGATCACATACACCATGTCGGCCAGCACCTGTTCCTTATCCCAGATGGTGAAGGTCTCTTCCGGGTTCTTGGAGTAGCCGAAGTCGTTGGCGCGGGTGAAGAACTGATGCCCGCCGTCGGTGCGGCGCGCCTGCAGCAGCTCCTGCGTCCGGATGAGGCCCAGCCCCTCGCGTATCTCCGGCCCGATCAGGTTCTGACCTCCGTCGCCACGGGTAACGGCCAGGTAACCGGTATTGTAAAGGGCCTCGTTGCTGTAGTAGGCAATCAGGCGCGTGTTCTCGTCGTCGGGGTGCGCGGCCACGTACAGCACCGACCCCAGCACGTTTAGCTTTTTGATGTCCTGCAGCACTTTTGCAGCCGATGGCTTGGCAGGCGCCTGCGCCCAGGCAAAGGGTGCCGCCAGCAGGAAGGCCAGCAGCAGCGGCAGGCAGGCGCGGAGAGAAGAATGGTTTTGCATGGAGTTTCGCGTGATGAACATTAATCCTGGGGCATGTATAACTTCACTCCCAAAGGAGGAATTTCATACATGCCCTTTGGGCCATCCCAAAAGCACGGCCCGTTCTGTAAAGCTATTAAATTAACCGGACCTACGGAAAATCAATTCCCGCCACCCACCCAGAAAGACAGTACAAGGTGCCATACAACAATTTTTGCCATACGGGGCAAATCGCCCGGCGGCTTCTGGCTTTATTGCGTATAGCCGCATGGCCGGATAATAGACTGGAATAAATAACGTTTCTTATAAAAAATTTAAATTTCGGTTGCTTTTATATTAGGAATACTATATGTTTGCTAAAAGTTTGTTGGTCAGCATTTTTATATCCTGGTAGTTGCATGTCACTATCTCCCTTTTAAACAATACAAAAATTATAAGGCGTGCTGGCTGCATGTTGCGAACGCAAGACAAAGCTTTTGTTCCTTCGCCGTAAGCCTTTGAAACACAGTTGCGATTTATGCCAAAAAACAAAGAAACCCGGATAGAAGACTTTGCCTTCGACTTCCTTCGCTCCCATTATACCACCCACATGGGAGCCAGAAAAATCCTGACTGGTCAGGCTGAACGCACAAAACAAGGGCATTTGGTAGATGGGCTTTTCTCTTTCGAGAACCCGGACAAAAGCCTTTTTATTGCCTCGCTCAGCACCAGAAATTCTGCTGATATCGCTACGCTACTAAACAGCTACAAAAGCGATGGACTTGGCAAGCTTCGCTTCGGCACGGCGGCTTTCCTGCTGGTGAGTTCTCTCTGGGTGGGCATTCAGGCCATTAACCTGTCCGTTTTTTACGCCTTGCCACTGGCTTTGGTCATTGCCTTCGCTGGACTTGTGCTGCACAGTTTCCTGCTAAAGATCCGGCTACAGAAAAAAATAGAGGTTTTGCTTGATGACCTGAAAAATGCCCCCGCCGACGAGCAGTGGCTGGGTATATCCGTCAGTAGCCTGACTTTCCGCAGAAACGAACTGGCCCAGCATCTGCTGCACGTTTGCCAGCGCCGCCGCATTGGGGTGATAACAGTAGGTAAGCGCGCAAAAGTGGTGCTGCTGCAAGAGCCACAAACGCAGAACTGCCGCCGCGGCGATTTCCTGTCGCACTACGAGTCGGAGGTGCGTATCCGGAAAGCGTTGCTCGGTGATTCATACCTGCGCGTGGCCTGATAGTGCCCTTCACATACCATATCGAATCCCTCTTGCTGCCGACAGTGTGCAGCAAGAGGGATTTTTGTTTGGCAGCCGATTACACCGAGGCAGGCATCAAAGAGCCCCGCCCGTTCTGCATGAAACCACCTCCCAAAATTTTCAGGAAAAACCGGAAAAGTTTTACCCAAAATTAAAATCTTCGTATAAGTGTCAGTTTGAGGCAGACACCGTAGCCGTAAAAGGCCGTATGCCGTATGCTAAAAAGGATACCGCCTCTGCCGAAAAGCACTGGGTATGGACGCAGGTAATGGCATAGCACGCGTCTCTAACCATTTCGCTGGCCTCTTTGCTGCCTCGAAGGCGCCTAGCTGGATCCTTTGTTGGAGCAAATCCAAATGTAACGCAATCACACACACACTTTTACTACTGACCCTTAACAGACCTATTTGTGAGAAGAAAACACTTCATCCTTCTTTACTTCCCTTTCCTCTGCCTCTTTCTCTTCAGCGGATGCAGCCAGGAGCCCAAGCGCATCCCCGACACACTGCCTGAGGTGCACGGTTATATCGGCAGCATCAAACGCTCTGCCACCAAAAACAGCACGGCAAAGGCCGTGATTATGGTCAAGGCCATAGAAGGCCTCACAGGCGATTACCCGGACGCAAGCATCCGGATTGATGAGGACACGAAGATTGAGGACATGAACGGGAAGCCCCTGAAACCCGAGCAGTTGCGCGAGGGGCATGAGATTAAGGCGTGGCTGGACGGCAATAAGCTTGAGTCGATGCCGGTGCAGGGCTATGCCAAGGCCATACGCGTGGAACACGAACTTTAAGGCACATGGCAGCATCTCCGGCACTTTATACCTGGCACAAAATCTTCTCCTCCGAACAGGAGGCGAAAGCCCAAGTCGCGCTACGGCAGCTTCTGCGCCTGGAAGTGGATGGCCGTACAATCTGCCTGGCGCACACAGCCAAGGGGTTCTTCGCGCTGGACGATGCCTGTCCGCACCTCGGCCACTCACTCAGCCGCGGCACCACCAACTACCTGAATGAGGTGATCTGTCCGTGGCACAGCTATCGCTTCGACCTGGAAAGCGGCCGTGAGTGTGAATACCGCACCCGAAACGCTGTGCAACACCCCATTGAGTTCCGCGATGATGGCATGTACATTGGCATCAGGCAGCAGAGCCTGCCGGCAGGCTAGCGCTTGCCGGTTTAAGATGCATTCTGGCTATTAACTAATCACACCTCCCCTACATTACACTAAACAGTGCGCTTATGGGACTCGTTATGACTGATTACGAAGATTTGATTGCTGCCTGGCCAGCTCCCTTGCAGCTCGTCCATGCCGAGGGGGATTTGTTCGTGACGTTGCTCCAGCAACCCAACTATATAGAAGCCAAATGGATAGGGCACATTACCGCTGGAGACGTTGTGACCACAGCAAACATATACCTTGCCCTGATGCAAAAAACGCCCATGGCACGGCTGCTGAACGATAAGACCGAAGTTTCCGGCGATTGGACAGACGCAAACGACTGGTTACAGTATGAGTGGCTGCCCAAGGCTGTTGAAGCCGGGCTTTGCGCGATGGCCCACGTATACTCCAGCAACATGTTCAGCAGGCTCTCTGCCCGCGATTTATACATGCGCCTGATACCGAACCTATACATCGAAAACTTCAACGACCAGAAAGCAGCCATAAACTGGCTGCTTTCCTGCAATTGTTGAGGCAAGCTTCTTACTGAAGCGCTACGGCCGCCGGGGCTGTCACGGTAACTTCTAGCGTATCCAACAGTACGTGCAGCATAGGCTCCTCGGGCATTGCCTCTGACGGAGCACGGTAGCTGATTGTTTCCTGCGCTGGTGCGTCTACACGCACAGTTTCCTGCACTGCGAGACCGAAACTAAAAAAAGAGGCGAAGAGAAGAACGACGATTTTCATGGCTTTTAAATTATATGGTTAACATTTCTTATCAATCTTATACCATATAGTACTATGTCATGCCAAGTACTGTTGCGTTACATAAACCCCTCTTATACCAATGCTCTGCTTCGTTCTGCGAACCTCGCTAATCCCTCCATGAACTCCCCGTATTTTTTTGTCTGGGAAAAGCGGTCGTTCATCGAGACAAGTCATTTATAATCAGCCTTTCGCGCATATATCCATTACATTTCCAGAGCATCAATTTCATACCTACCCTAATCAAATTTGCACCTGAAGCCAAAGGAAGCGCATGCCTGCTCCGGCAGCCAGGGCTTAGTGATTTATACCCAGAAGTACCCGGATGCTATATCGGGAAGGCTACAGGCATTACCATCATTTTCTCGCGCATACCTGCGCAGGCCTACTCCCAAAAACATGAATACCACCCTGCATTGGCGAACGACACGAACCAGCCATGTGCAGTAGACTGCCGCTCAGGGTTTTCCGACCTAGCCCGCCAAAAAGCTTGCCATAACATTCAATTCTCACTGCGGCGCTCCGGTTGCCAGAAGGAACCGTAAATAAAACGCATTGCCAGAGGTCACGTAGTAGAGGCGTAAGTTTAGGCTTGGTTTAAGAGTTCTGTTTCGGGTGCTCCCGCTGCAAACTATTTTCGGCAGGCTTCGGGCGGCCCGCTTTGTAGCGAAGCCAACGCCTGCGTTGTGCGCAGCATACCTGAGTTCTGTGGCTGATGCACTGGCACATGGGCTCTATTACCTTCATACTATTATCTTCTCTATGAGCGAAACGCAAGGTTTTCCACCCGGGTGGAGCTATAACCCCGCCTCCTGGGGGCAGCGGGTTCCCATTGTGCTGCTGGCGATCCTGGGTTTTGGCATTGCCACCTACATGGCGCTTTTTCAACTGAATGTGTTCGGAACCGTCTGGGAGCCCTTTTTCGGAAACGACAGCCGCAAGATCCTCACGTCCAGCGTATCCCGGGTGCTCCCGATACCGGATGCCGCACTGGGCGCAATCGGCTACCTGGCAGATGCCCTGACGGGGGCAATCGGGGGTACGCGCCGCTGGCGCACCATGCCCTGGATCGTGATTATGTTTGGGCTCGCGGTTGGCCCGCTGGGGTTTATCAGTGTGCTGCTCGTCATTCTGCAACCCGTAATGTTCGATGCCTGGTGCACGCTGTGCCTTTGTTCTGCGGCCATTTCTGTGATCATGATCGGGCCTGCCATGGATGAGTTTCTGGCGAGCATGCAGTATATGCGGCGCGTAAAAGACGCCCGGGTTTCACTTTGGAAGGCATTCTGGGGGTATAAGGAAGTACAGGGAAAAGTAATTTAATATGTGGGCACAAGTACTAAACGCACTATTGGGGATTTGGCTTATGGCCTCCCCGGCAATAATCGGCTCTGAGAAGATAGCGACCGACAACGCGCACATCGCAGGCCCCATCATTGCCTCCTTTGCTGTTATCTCGTGGTGGGAGGCAACCCGCTCGGTCCGGCTCTACAACCTCCCGGTGGGTGCCTGGCTCCTGCTGGCACCCTGGGTTTTGCAGTATCAACACACCGCCCCGTTGGTGAATGACATGGTTGTCGGAGCGCTTGTGATCGGGTTGAGTCTGGTGAAAGGCAAAATCACGGACCAGTATGGCGGTGGCTGGTCTGCCATCTGGAAGTCCAAGGAACAATAAAGACAAGCGAAGCTAATCGTGCGCCTTAGCCCACTTTCTCCATTTAGGTCTTTGATTTAATCTTTGCTAAAACCTTCACGGTTTTACTTTCACTTTTAACGAAAGCCGCCCCCTATAAACGTAGTCTGGCTACTGACCTAAATGTAGGTTAACCCATAGTTTTAGTCAACTCACTTGGGTCTTACGCACGTCTGCTCAAAAATTTTGTGGCCTGTATGCCAATTTTGAGCCGTTTTATTCAAATAATTTAACAATTTAATAACATAATCCTGCTATATCGTATATAGCTGAAGTCTGCTTTAACTATATACTTTTTATGAATTTTAAGCCCCTGTTGCTCCCTCAGTTGCCAGCGCTGCGCAAGGCCATTTTGTTCTATGGCATAGCTTTCCTTATTATGGTTGGCGTCTATTTACAGCCGTTCGTAAAAGTAAGCGATCTCACCCGTGATGCTGTGGTTGTGGCCAAGGGTATGTTTTATTTCGGACTCATCTCTAACCTGGGAATTCTGCTTTGGTGCGCCACCGCCGCCATCTGTCTCTTCACTGTTGTGTATCTGAACGTCTCCAAAATAACAGCCAACCGGGATTTCCTGTTATATGGAGGACTCCTGACTACTTTCCTGCTTCTGGACGACTTCATGCTGTTGCACGAAGAAGCCATTCCCAAACTACTTGGAATCGGGGAGAAGTACGTCGTGGTAGTATACCCTCTTTTAATGGTTCTATACCTGGCCTATTTCCTCAACAAGATACTCGACACATCATACCTTGTGCTACTCTCTGCACTGGGTTTCCTGGCCCTCTCAGTTCTGACGGATGCGGTGGCACCCTCCAAAATAAATGAGTTGGAGGTGCTCTTCGAGGATGGCTTTAAGCTGATGGGGATTGCAGGCTGGTTCTACTATTTTACCAGCACCTCTCTTAAAGTGCTGCAAAGCAGTGTCGAAAAGCGCTTCTCTCCGGTAGAAGAGGCGCACAAAGCATTGGAGGCAGTAGCCTGAAACAAAAGCTCCTTTCATAATCCCCCTGCAGCAGCTTAGGATACTCGACTTACGCTGCTGCCTTGCCTTGAGAATTCTGCTAAGAGTGGCAGGAGACTATAGCTTTGCGGGCTATCTTTGCGGTAAAAGCCAGAGGACAGCATTGCTCTGGCTATGCCATTAGCGAGCGACCATATGCGTAATATTTTTCTGATCAGTGGCCTGGGGGCCGACAAGCGCATGTTCCAGTACCTGCAATTGCCTGCCCACCTGCAACAGCACCATGTGGAGTGGATCGCGCCTGAGCACCCGGATGAGCCCCTGCATAGCTACGCCCTGCGCCTGAAACAGCAGATCACTGACCCAAACCCAATTTTGCTTGGCTTATCGTATGGGGGGGTCGTTGCCATAGAACTGGCAAAGCTCCTGAAGCCTGAAAAAACGATCATTATCTCCAGCATGGCCACTTCCTGTGCCTTGCCTTGGTATTACCGTATGCTGGGCAAAACGCAGCTGCATCGGCGCGTTCCGCTACGGCTGCTGCAAAGCGGATGGCCGCTCGCCCCCTGGTTTTTCGGCGCCCATACTCCCCCCGAGAAAAAACTGCTGAAAGAAATTATACTGGATATAGATGAAGCGTATCTGCGCTGGTCGCTGGGCCGGCTGCTGAACTGGCAACAGGCCGAAAGGCTACCCGGGCTTGTGCAGCTTCACGGCACCGCCGACCGTGTGCTGCCGCTGTGCAGTAACCCCGCCCTGATACGGGTGGAGGGCGGCGAACATTTAATGGTGATGGACAGGGCGCCTGAAATAAGTGGTATATTGAGCCAAATTTTAGCAAGCACATGAGTCAGAGCAAATTTATAGTGTCTGTTCCGGGTGGCAAAGCGCTAGACCTCACACATGCGGTTATCCTGAAAAGCAATAACTTATACCCCTTTGGAGAGCATAACTATGCCATTTACGCTACGCCGGAGAGCGTTTTTGTGAAGGGGCTGAACAAAGGGGAACGCGAAATCATGCTCACCCATTTTGAGGAAATGACCGAAGGAGAGGCCCGTCAGTATATACACCCATACGTCCGGGAGGACCAGTAGCCGATGCAGTTCAGCTTCTGGGAGCGGGAATCCTATTTCAGCAATATCGACGTGCTGATCGTGGGCAGTGGCATTGTTGGCCTGAGTGCAGCCCTGCACCTCAAGACGGTACAGCCCAACCTGAAAGTGCTGGTGCTGGAGCGCGGCCTGCTGCCTACGGGCGCCAGTTCCAAAAACGCTGGGTTCGCCTGCTTTGGCAGCCCCTCCGAACTGTTAGACGATTTAACGCATCTGTCTGACGAAGCGGTGTTCAGCCAGGTGGCGCGCCGCTGGAAAGGGCTTCAGCGCCTGCGGCAGAACCTGGGCGACGCCGCGATTGACTTTCACCGGTGGGGAGGGTATGAGCTCTTTGCCCCGCACCAGCAGGAACTGTACGCCGCCTGCATGAACCGCCTCCCCTACCTGAACAGACAGTTGCACGCGATAACGGGCCTGCCGGCCATCTTCCAGGGCGCAGACCACAAAATCCCTGACTTTGGCTTTCGGCACGTGCGCCACCTAATAGTGAGCACAGCCGAGGGCCAGATCGACACGGGAAAGATGATCGTGGCGCTCACTCAAAAGGTGCAGGCACTGGGCGTATTGGTGCTAAACGGACTGGAGGTGCAGGAAATACAGGAAGCGCCTGACGGCATCACTGCCATTACCGAACAGGGTGTTCCCGTGCAGGCAAAGGCTGCCCTGATCGCCACCAACGGGTTTGCCCGGAAACTGCTTCCGCAACTGTCCATCGTGCCCGCGCGGGCGCAGGTGCTCATCACAAAGCCTATCCAGGGGCTACGCCTCAAAGGCACCTTCCACTACGACAAAGGCTACTATTACTTCCGCAACATCGGGAACCGGGTGTTGTTTGGCGGTGGCCGCAACCT
This sequence comes from Pontibacter sp. E15-1, assembly GCF_022601975.1. Taxonomy (GTDB): domain Bacteria; phylum Bacteroidota; class Bacteroidia; order Cytophagales; family Hymenobacteraceae; genus Pontibacter. The sequence goes on along the minus strand of NZ_JAKVIR010000036.1, from coordinate 36,151 downwards.
CGATTTCGGCACAGAACAAACCACAGATTTTGGGTTGACAGAGGTTATACAGCATAAGCTGGAAGAATTGCTGCAAACCGTCATCCTGCCCGAAACCCCGTTCGAGGTTGAGCAGCGATGGAGTGGCATCATGGGGGTAGGCGCTGAAAAAACCACACTTGTGCAGCACACCTCCCCGCGCGTTAGCTGTGCCATCCGCCTGAGTGGCATGGGCATCGCCATTGGCTCTCTGGTGGGCCAGGAGGGTGCGGAACTGGTGCTGCAGCAGGTATAACAGCTGCTTTCGGGCCTTGCAGTGGCTGACTTCGAAGCTGATCGGCCCCCTCAGCCCGGATGCATAGCAGCCCCGCAAAAAAGAAGCGAGCCAGACCTGACATCTGCTCGCTTCTACTGTATAGTATCATTTGTCTTTATGCAGGCCCGGATACTATACCGCTGCCCACCGTTGCGAACGCTGCTGATGCATATGTGGTGCCGCATACATAAAAGCCGCCTTCTCTGCGCTGTAAAATGCCTGATACTCCTCCTCTTCCATCTCTTCATGCAGTGCTATATGGTATAGCGCCATCTCCGGGAATAACTTATACTGTTCCAGCCGCTCTTCTGGATTGTTTCTGTTAAAGTCATAAAAGCTTTTCATGGTTGATATCAGAGTTAAGAGGTTGACTTACAATTATTTTGTAAAGCATCATACTCTTTAAAAATTGATTAAGTTTTTGGTAGTCTTTTTAAAAATTCGATAACAGAGGGTTTTCTTATACTTTCCCTAAAAAATATAGCGGCTACACCAAATTGGTGCAGCCGCTAGACTAAGTTAATCAGGAACCTGAATTTATCTTTATTTTTTCGGCAGCCTTATTGATTGCAAATCGCTATAAATCAATTAATTATAAAAATAGTATACTGTTTCATTTTAACCCCAATACAGCTGGCCCCTGCTCGAAGACAATATCCACAGGTATGTTGGCCTCGGCCAGGCGGTCCAGGTCTGCCTGCAACTGCGGGCTGATCTGCCCCTGCCTGTCTAGTAGTTCGCCTACTCCCGCGTAGTCGCCGTCGCCCTGCAGGGTAAGGATTTTCTCAGAGAGCTTGTTCATCGCCTCGCGCATCTTCACGTAGTTCACGCGGTAGCGGCCAGTCTGCTCGTCGCGCGCAAAGGCACCGTTATCGGCAAAGAAGTTAAAGCGCACCATGTTGGCTTTTCCGTGGGCACTGGCCGCCCCAAAGCGCACCGACCGGAAAATGCCGGCCAGGAAGGTGGTATAATAGTCCTCAAGGCTCCCGGCTACTTCCCCTTTCTCGTGCAGCTGCGTGATCATGTACAAGCCCAGAATGTCTGCCTTGCCCTCTTCCAGCGCAGAGGCTTGCTCCTTTAGCGCCTCACGCACAGTGCCTTTCCCGTTGATGGTGTTTTTGATGCCTAGCCCATGCGCCACTTCATGAAACATGGTGTTCGCAAAAAAGGCATCGAAAGTAACGTGCTGCTGCTGGTCGGCCACGATCAACTCGCCGGCGATCGGGACCATGATCTTATCAAATTTGGCCCGCATGGCGTTTTTGAGTTGCAGGCGACGGGTGCCCCGCTTCAGCTGCACCTCCTCGTCGTTTGGCAGGTTAATGGCAATGGTCTTGCTACCCGCGTTGCTGTCGCCGGCATAGTACACCACGTCATAAGCGTTGAGGTCGGAGTCGGTGCCCGGGGTTTCTTTCTTGTAGGGCGCCGGCACAGGCAAGCCCCGCTGCAGCTCGGGCAGGAAGGCGGCATACTTGGCAAGTCGCTCGCTCCATTCCATGTCCTTCACCAGCACGTATGCCTCGTGGGCCGCCTTGTAGCCGAACAGCTTGTCCTCATACGTCTCTATCGGCCCAATCACCACATCCAGCTTGTTGCTTTTCATATCCATCCAGGCCAGGTCGCTGGGCTGGTAGTTGTCGGTGAGCAGCGCCTCTGCCCGCAGGTTCAGGTACTTCCGCAGCCCTGCGTCTTCTGCCAGCGCCGCCGCCTGCTTCAGCAGGTCAGCCACTTGCTGCACTTCCTCCTTAAACTGAACATGGTAGGGCACCGTGATCAGCTTGCCGTTGGCATCGCGCCGCAGGAAGGTATACTGGCTGGCTTTGTCGGGCAGGCTGGCCTGGGCAAACTCCTCCTTGGTCATGTCAGGGGGGTAAAAGTTAGCCGCGGCAGGCTTGGGGCCTACCCCCGCGATAAAGGGCTTGTTGTTGTCGAGGCGGTCCCAGGGGCCGTAGTTTATGCGCACGTATTGTTTGGCCGCCTCACTGCTCAGGGAATTCAGGAGCGAGTCACGCTTGCCGTAGGCCTCATACCAGAAAAGCTTGTTCATGATGTCTGCCGCCTCGATCAGCAGCGGGATCATCTTCTTTTCGTTGGCGCTGAGGCCCTGCAGCGGCGAAGTGAGGCGCACGCTGGTATACATGCCCAGTTTTTGCTGCAAGCTGTCGTCTGCCTGTGCCGTGGGAGTGGCAGGGGTTTCTGAGGTGGTAGAAGTAGCGGTGTTGCCGCTGCAGCCAAAGGCCGAGGCCGCAAGCGCTGAAGCAAATAGAATATGGCGTGGTTTCATGTGATGTATTCTTTTATTTTGGTGATGAAGATAGCAAAATTCAGACCGACAGCCAATCCCCGCGCCCCTTCCTGCTCAGCCATACCCCCTAAAACAGTGAGGGGAAGAGCGTTGGCCCTTCCCCTCATGCGGTATAGCTAAAATGACCGGCTAGCTGCCCGGCAGGTATGTATGCTTAAAACAAGCCAAACAGCTCACCCTGTATTTTCTCGACAATGAGGCCTAAATCCTCGGGGTTGGCCACAAAGTCCAGGTTATTTACATCAATCACCAGCTGCTTGCCCAGGTCGTAGCTGCCCATCCAGGCAGTGTAGTGGTCGTTGAGGTTGCGGAGGTAATTGATGCTGATGCTGTTCTCGTAGTCGCGGTTGCGCTTCTCAATCTGGCCAATCAGCTTCGGCAGGTCGGCTTTCAGGTAGATCATCAGATCCGGCGGCTTTACCCTGCTGATCATCGACTGGAAGAGGGCGAAATAATTCTCGTAATCGCGGGTGGTCATCAGGCCCGACACATGCAGGTTCTTCGCAAATATAAAAGCGTCCTCGTAGATCGTGCGGTCCTGGATCACGCTGCTGTCCTTGGCCTGAATCTGCAGCACCTGGTTGTAGCGGCTGTTCAGAAAGTACACCTGCAGGTGAAAGGCCCAGCGCTCCATGTCCTCGTAAAAGTCTTTCAGGTAGGGGTTGTCCTCAACAGCCTCCAGGTACAGATCCCATTTAAAGTGTTGGGAAAGTTTGGTGGCCAGCGTGGTTTTGCCGGCGCCAATGTTGCCGACGATTGCAATGTGCATGGTAAGGTATGGTTTTGTCTGAATTGGGTAGCAAAAGTACGGCTTTTCAGGCAGAGGTTGGTGCTTGCCCCCCGCACATTTGCCCACCATGTTATCCACATATGGCTATACCCCTTGCCGTAGGCCCCGCCAGGTTTCCACTCCGCGTGCCTACAGCAGGCAGCCCAACAGCACATGTGCGACTCGGGCACAATGGCTATACCCCCTGGAGTCCCGGCAGCGCGTTTGCTACCGGGGCTCCAGGGGGTATAGCAGGCCTTTGGGCCGGATTAGCGGTTCTTCTCGCGCATGGTCTCGTAGGCCTCTCGGGCTTCGCGGCCTTTCTTAAGGGAGGCGAACTCTACCTGCAGCGCGGCAATCTTGATCTTGTCGCCGCTGCTTAGCTGGTCCTGGAGCTCGTTTCTACGGTTGTTCAGCTCGCCGTACACAAACTCGGCATATTCCCAGTCGCGCAGGCTCCACTCGCGCCGCCGCTCACGGGTTTGCTCCAGCAGCTGCACATAGGCATCGCGCATCTTCACGGGCTTCAGCCTGCTAATGTGGGTCGTGCCTGCCAGCTGCCGTTCCCAGCGCTCCAGCTCCTCCCCGTCCAGGTCCACAGCTTCGCTTTCGTTGCGTTCTTCCCAGCCCTTGTAGCGGTGTTTCATCTCGTCATACTCCTTCCGGGAGCTTTCCGAGAGCTTCTGGGAGTTTTGGTTCAGGCCATAGGTCAGCTCCCGGTACTCCTGCTTCACGTTGGGCCACTCCTGGCGAATGGTGCTGTCGGCCTGAGCCGACCGGCGCTGCATCCAGGTGCGCAACTCGGCCAGGTCCTGCTCTACTTTCGTTTGCGCCTGTGCCCCTTCCACCGTTACCGCCGCCAGCAGCAGCACCAGTATCCATCTTATCAGTTTGTCCATTGTTCGTTAATTTCGTAAATAAACTATAACATGCCTTTGCCGTAAATAGTATGCCACACTTACAAAACACGTTCCGTCCGGTTTGCAACAACGCCACGCAGCAATACTCTTCCCGGGCACACAAACTTACGATAATCGATACTTTCTTTCTGTTATCTTTTGCGGATAAACTTCGTTTACTAGGCATTGGCGGCACAAAATATGCTACGGACACCCTTTCCGCTGCATGTAACCAACATCCATATGAGCAAAATCGACAAAGGCAACTTTCATGAGTCTGTTGTTTCCATATCCAACAACGATATATTCCTGAGCGTAGACAAGTTCCCGTTCAAAACCTCCCTGAGCCTGTCACCGCTCATCGCCTATTGGGAGAACAAGGAAAAAACTGACCCGAGCTGCAACCCGGCGCGCGTGCGGGAGCTGGCCGACCTGCTGCGCAACACCTCCGACCTTACCGGGACGATAGAGCAGGTGTCCGTCATTGAGAAGCACATGGAGACGGTGGACATCCTGATGGAGGATATCTTTCCGAGCGCGCTGTGGGAGAACGAGATGATGGCGGCCGTAGTGCCGTTTCACTTCGAGAGCTTTTACGCCTCGCCAAAACTGGAGGATCTCAAGCTGCTGAAGGGCGACAATTATGCCGAGCTGCTGAACCTGGACCCGAAAACCCTGCTTTTCCGGCTAACCCTCTCTGCCTATACCCTCATTCTCGAAAAGTTTTACAACGCCAACTTCAGCATCGACGAGCCCTTTATTTTCACGGTCAAAGACAAGCTGACGGGCTTGCCGCGGCATTACAAGCTGCTCATCGACCTGAAGTTCATGGAAGTGAAGGCGAAGGGCGAGATCAAGAAACTGTCTGCGCAGGAAATCAACTTCCTCATCAACCGCTACAACGACCTGGACCTGTGGATGATGAAGCTGCCTCCCGAGAATTTTGAGTTTTCCGGCTTCTCCCTCTATGACTTCACGGAAGTGACCAACGAGGAGACGCTCTCCTCGCTGCGCCTGAATTTGCTGGACCGCAGCTCTGTGAGCACTGAGGAGGGTTTTCTGAACCTGCAGCAAAAACTGCGCATCCTTTTTGGCCTGCCCGACATCCGGCTGGGTTTCTCCTCCTGCCCTTCGCTGCATGAGTTTGACACCAGCTATGCCCGCAGAATCTGGAACGGGCTGGTGCTGACACAGAACTGCGACCTGATGCTGAAGGACCTCAACAACTCGATTTATGAGCCTGTGCTACGGCGCGGAAACACGATCATTGTGGAAGACCTGAAGCAGTTTGCCAACCCCACCAGGGTAGAGCAACAGTTGCTGGAGTCCGGCATCCGCAACCTCATCGTGGCCCCTTTGGTGTATGACAAGCAGATTATCGGGTTGATGGAACTGGCCTCGCCCATACCGGGGGAGCTGAACGCGCTGTCCACCATCCGGCTGAAGGAGCTGCTTCCGCTGTTTGCCCTGGCCATAAACCGGAGCCTCGGCGAGCTGCGAAACAGTATACAGAGCATCATCAAAGAGAAGTACACTGCTATACACCCCGTGGTAGAATGGCGCTTTACAAAGGCCGCGGTGAACCTGCTTGAAAAGATAGAGCGGAATGTCAGCTCCGAGATAGAGCCGATCGTGTTCCGGGAGATTTACCCGCTGTATGGCGCCTCCGACATCCGCGGATCAGCCACCGAGCGCAACAAGGCCATTCAGGGAGACCTGCTGGAGCAGTTGGTGCTGGCCAAAGAGGTTATCCTGGCCGTGAAAGACAACTTGCCGCTGTCTATTCTGGATGAGTTGGTGTTTAAGATCGACAAGTACTCGCTCAACATCCTCAACGAGCTCGGCTCCGGGGACGAAGTGCTGGTGCTCGACTTCCTCCGGACAGAAATCGAACCCCTCTTCGACCATTTCAGCAGAAAGCGCCCGGCTGCGCAAGCGGCCATACAGGCATACCGCAACGCGATAAACAACCCCTACCGGGTGGTGTATAACAAGCGGCGCGCGTATGAGGAGAGCCTCTTCATGATCAACGAGACCATCTCCACGTTTTTGGAGCGGGAAGAGGAAAAGGCCCAGCAGCTGTTTCCGCATTACTTTGAGAAATACCGCACGGATGGCCTGGAATACAACATCTACATCGGCTCGTCGCTGCTGAACAACGGCGACTACGACCCGATTTACCTTAAAAACATGCGCCTGTGGCAGCTTATGCTTACCTGCGAGATTGCCCGGCGCATACACAAGCTGCGCGCTAACCTGAAGCTGCCGCTCGAGATTACACAGCTCATTCTCGTGCACAGCGATCCGATCTCCATACGGTTCAGGCTGGATGAGAAGAAGTTTGACGTGGACGGCGCGAACAACATCCGCTACGAGATCATCAAGAAGCGAATCGACAAGGCCACGGTGCGCGGCTCGGAGGAGCGCATCACGCAGCCCGGCAAAATCGCGATCGTGTACACTCAGCAGAAAGACGCCGTGGAGTATCAGCGGTACATCGATTTCCTGCATTCGGAGGGGTATATCCATGAGGAGGTGGAGCACCTGGAGGTGGAAGAGTTGCCGGGGGTTCCGGGCCTGAAGGCGCTGCGCCTCTCTATCAATTTCAGGGAAGAACTGCGCCACGACATTGATGCCGGCGACGAGTTGCTGAACATTGCCCAGAGTGCCAGTCTAAACTGAGAAATCAGCCCAAGATATAATATAGTAAATTTTATATCTAAACTTATTTTCAACTAATTTTCAATCTCTTCGTAGGCACGGAACCGGTCTTTTACACCTTGGTTTACAGCTGTTTATAAATTATATAGTTTACCGTTTAGATGCGTGCGTCTCAGATACTTTCACAGCAAGTGCAATTTTTAAAACTTAATCTGCGTTTTCCCTGAAACCTGCACAGCAGGCCAATGTTTCATTATTTCAACTTTTAGCCAAATGAGATTGAAAAACAGATTTATGCCCGCCCTCCTTTTCTGCGGCGCGGTAGCACTCAGTTCTTGTGAAAAAAATGAGCAGGAGACAGCCATGCCAGCGTTCGAGCAGGGTATGATTTCTCATGTGATGGCGGACTCCGCTGCAGTTACCGCTTATGCCTTTTCTGGCAAACAATTGAGCCAGGTCAACCATTACGACACCAAAACAGGGAAGCTAGAGAGCTTCGACAAATACGAGCGCGACGGCAGCGGCAAGCTGGTGAAAGCGACCTCCTACGCAGCCGGCAACCATGCCCTTCTCTCAGAGCAAAAGTATACCTACAACACGAACGGCCTGCTCTCCAAAACAGAGATGGCCTATTACAAAGGCGGCAAGCTGGAGTACAGCGCCTTGGCCACCGTGGAGTATGACACCAAAAATAACCTGAAGAAGAAGTCGCTTTACGAGGTGAATAGTGCTACAGAAGAAGCCATACCTACCTCATACACTACCTTTGAGCTGCTGCCGAACGGCAACTATGCCAACGAGAAGCAGTATGTGATCGACGACAAAGGCGAGGCCAGCCTCTTCTCTACCACCACCTACTCTTACGACTCCAATCAGAACCCATTTCATGAGCTTGCGGAGCCAGGGAGTGCCAGCAGCCCGAATAACATGATTGCTTCCTCGGCGCTGGTGCACAACAGCAAGAAGACATACAAGTATACCTATGCGTATACCTACGATGAGCGCGGGTACCCCCTTACGCAAACCGTGGTATCGCCGACAGGCAAGAGCGAGACGTTCAATTACCTGTACAGCAACTAACCGCTGTTTACATCCCGATCAGGCAAAACCGGCCCGGCGTCTCGCACGTAGGGCCGGTTTTGCTTTCTTGGGCCACCGCGCGCAGTTGTCAGCCTAATTAGTTATATTTGTTTGAAGTACCCAGCAACTGAAGCCGTAGGCCTGCTCGCTACTGGGCGTTACCAGCGGGCGCGCCGCTTTGTCGCTGCCCTGCTTCCCTAACTTTGATCACTTACCAAATAACCTGTAAAATGGCAAAAACAAAAATTACTGTGAACAACAATGGCTCACTGCGTGTAGAGGGCGAATTTGAGATTGTAGACAAAAACGGAAACCCATACGGTTTGCAGGGGCGCGAGCTGGTGTCTATCTGCCGCTGTGGGCTGTCCAGCAACAAGCCTTTTTGCGATGGCTCCCATAAAGGCCATTTTGAGCACAACGCGGAGGCGTTTGACCTTCCGCCCAAGAAGCAGTAACACCCCTTAACAGCAACCCGTATGGCCGAGCGCCTGATCACTATTGCCACTTTTAACGACGTAACGGAAGCCTATATCCTGAAAGGCCGCCTGGAGTCGGAGGGCATCCTGTGCTTTCTGGGCGATGAGCACATCATCGGGGCGCATCCGTTTTACTCGGTGGCGGTGGGGGGCGTGAAGCTTAAGGTGACGGAGAACGACGAGGACGAGGCCAGGGGCATTCTGAAACAGATATGGCAGGGCAGCACAAACTTCGACTACGACACCATTGACCTTGCACCGCCCGATGCGGCTGAGCCACCTCCGGTAGAACAGGTAACATGCCCGCGGTGCGGCTCCACCGATACGGCGCAACGGCCCTACCTGCTGGACGCCCTCTTCGGTGACCGGTATGAATGCCATAACTGCGGAAACCGCTGGAAACCATAAGCATCGCACAAAAAAAGGGCGTCTGAAGAGACGCCCTTTTTTTGTGCCGAAAGCCAACAGATAGGTTTATACCCCTTCGTTAAACGGAATCGGGAAACTGACCCATACGTCATCGCCGGCACGGTCTAGCGGCAGCTCACTTAGTTTGTTGTAACGGCGCATGTCTACCCAACGGTGCCCCTCGAAATAGAGCGAATAGCGGCGCTGGCGCAGCAGCTCATCAATCAGCGCCTCTTTGGTAACAGCGCCTGCATACGGCAGCAAGCCATGGCCTGTCCGGATAAGGTCTAACGCTGAAACCGCATCCATTAGCGCACCCGTCTGGATTTTCGCCTCGGCATAGATCAGGATCAACTCCTCGTTCCGGATAATCGGCATGGGGTCTGTGTTCGTTTTATACACAAACACATCATACCGGCTGGTTAAATCGCTTTGGGTCGCCTCTGCCTCGCGCAAAGCCACCTTGGCCAGGCGGTCATCGTTCGGCGAGGCTTCCGTCACGAAGCGCGGGTGGGCCAGGCGGATCTCTCCGGTCGAATTACGGGGGAGAAACACAGGGTTGAGGATATCCCCGGAAGCGTTGCTAAAGGTATGGTATACCCCCATCCTGAAGCTGCCCGCCACGTTGTTAAGCTGCAGGAAAGACTCATTCAGATAAGTGAGTGCTTCGTCGAAGTTCTCACGGTACACGGCCACCCTGGCGGCCAGGGCCCGGTTAAACGTCAGAAAAGAAGCGGGTGTTTTAAAACCCTCGAAGCCATCAGAAAGCGGAAAAGCAAAGTCGTCGCCTGCATTCTGCAAATGAACCTTCGCTTCATCCAGCATGGCCGCGATGGCCGTATAGGCTGCAGCGCGCCCCACCACCGGGCCTAAGTTATCCGGGTCAGCTACGTCAAGGCGAATCCCGTTCTCGTTCATCATCGTCAGGTTCATCAGCAGCTGATGCGCCTTTATGGTTTTTGCGAACCCTAAATAGCCCTGCTTTTGCTCCTCCGTTACCTGATTTGTGTTGTTTACGGCGGCTATGAGGATATTCGCATCTTTCACAGCCCGATACCTACCGTTCCAGGGGCGGGTGGTATAAAACGTGTTGTTATCCAACACAGCGCTTCCGCCGCCTAACAGATCAGTGGCAAAGCGCGGCTCAGAACCCGAGAAGCGGTAGATTTCACGCCCTATCACTGCCATGCCATCGTAATAGGTGGCAATGTCAATGCGCATGGCAGCCTCAGTGCCTACCACCAGGTTGTTCAGGGTTGGGATTGAGGCATTCAGCTCTACCACGTCCAGGGTAGAGTTGTTGGGGTCCGGAATATTGTCTACCTCGCAGGCAGGAAGCATGATGAGAAGTGCCAGCGCACCGATCACCTGCTTATAGCTTATAGTATTGAGGAAATTCGTCATGTCTGTATACATTTAAAATTAGAAGCCGATCATAAAATGGAAGAACATTCTTCTGGAAGCCGGAAACGGGGTCACTTCAACGCCTGTTGACAGCCCGTTGGCCCCAAAGTTCGACACTTCCGGATCGTAGCTACGATAGTCTGTGATCACGAAAACGTTGTTGGCCGACACCCCTACCTTCAGTTCCCGGACAAGGGAGCCAAACACATCGCTCAGCGCTGTTGCGGGGAGCGTGTAGTACAGCCCGATCTCGCGCATGCGCAGGTATGAGGCATCCTGAACAAACGGCCTTGCCGTTACGCCGAGCGCATCGGTGCGCTCCTTTGCGTTCGTTACCCCGTTGCTATTGTCGTCATCGTCAAAGTCTGGGGATGTGCCGCCAAGGTCAGTCAGCAATTCCGTCAGATTGATGTTTTCCCCGCCTTTCTTCCAGTGCAGGAGGAAGGAGAACGTGAGATTTCGCTTCACGGTGAGGAAGTTATGGAAGTTCATCTGGAAATCAGGGCTGGCATCGCCCAGTTTCACGACCCCGCGGTCACCGTCTATACCCACAATCTGGGTGGCAGATTTCCCTTTCTCGATAAAGAAGGTGCCGAGCGTGGTGCCGAAACCGCCAAGCGGGAAAGCGGGCACGTCCAACTGTGTCACCTCCGAGTTATTCACCCAGAAACTCGTCCGGGAGTTCCACTTAAAGTCCGGCCCCTCAAAGGGAGTAGTCGTGACCGCCAACTCGAAACCACGGTTTTTAAGCTCTCCGCCGTTTACAACCCGCGTGGTAAAGCCCGAAGAGGCCGGCACACCCTGAAAAAGGATCAGGTCCGAAACGGTTTTGTTGTACACCGTTCCCTCAAAGATGACCTTGTTATCCCACAAGCCGAAGTCCAGCCCGGCCTCCAGCTCTTTCTGGCGCTCCTGCTTTATATCCTCGTTCCCGCGCTGGATGTCCGGTACTAAGCCCCCGTTTCCGCCAATGTTAAACGGGGTAAAGGAGGTATACTTTGCCCCGAACGGCGGGAAGCCACCCGACTCGCCATAGGCGACACGCAGCTTTAAGAGGTTAACAGCGTCCCACGTCCAGAAATCGAAGTTACCCAGGTTTAAGGCGAGAGAGGCTTTCGGGAAGGCCTGAAACTCGTTCACCTTCGAGTTGTTCGACGACTTATCCAGGCGTATACCGGCCGTTGCGATAATCCGGTCTCTGTAGTTCGCCTCCTCCTGGAAGAACAGCCCCTTGTTTCGGGTAATCAGCCTGTATTGCGTGGCAGCAACGGCCCCGGACTGGTCCAGGTTTGTCTGCACGCCGATCAGTTTCGTGGCCGTGTTTAGCACCTGGTCCTGGTTGAAGTTCTCGCGCGTGACTCCGAGTGTAGACGTTAGGTTGAGGTTGTTATCAGAGAGAGCAAGGTTGTTTACGATGAACGCAGCGTGGTTGGTGTTCAGGTTATACGAGTTGCCCTGGATAGAGGCCCCGGCTGTTCCGTTGCCGTTAGACTGGAATTGCAACGTGGTCGGGAACAAGGCCCGGGTCCTGTAATTGTAGAAGTCAAGGCCGCTTCGGATCACCAGTTTCGTGTTGCTCATCTCGCTGCTCTGCAGCTTGGTGTTCAACGTGAACCCGCCGATAAACCGGTCTGTGGCTTCCTGATTCGTGATCAGGTCGCGGGTTTGCAGAAAGTTGGAGGCGGCAAACGGGTTGTTGGGGTAAAACCCGTTGGCGTCCCGGCGCAAATCCACGAAGCTTGGCGTGGAGGACATGGCGATCCCGAAGGATACCCCCTTGTTGTCGTTGTTGGTCAATCCGCGGTCTGAAGAGGAGTTGATGTAGTTGGTAGACAGGCTGAAATCGAAACGATCCGAGAGGTCATGGTCGAGGTTAAAGCGGATAGACTTCTTGTTATACCCCGTCTTCTTGATAATGCCCTCTTCGTCCTGAATCAGGCCGCCCACAAAGAACCGGGTTTTCTCGTTGCCGCCGCTCACGTTCAGCCTGGAGTTGAGCAGCAAGCCCGTGTTGCCGTACAGTTCCTCCTCATAATCGATAAACCTGTTCTGGCTTTGCGCCTCCTGAAACAAAGGCACGGCAGCGGCGCCGAATGAAGCCCGCGCCCGCTCCTCGGTATAGGTGCGCATCCCCAGTTTTTTAGAGATCCTGGTGATGCCGATGTCCTGCGAGAAATCGATCTTGGTTTTACCGGCTGCCCCTCGCTTCGTGGTGATGATCACGACGCCAGCCGAGGCAAGGGAACCGTAAATAGCGGCTGCGGAGGCCCCTTTCAGCACTTCAATATTCTCGATATCCGCAGGGTTGATGTCCGCAATGCGGTTCGAGGCATTATCCTGTGTGGAAGAGCTGCCGCCTCCGGCGGCGTTCGTGACCGAGTTCAGGCCGGCAGAGATGGAGGAGTTGTCGATGATCACGCCATCCACCACGAAGAGCGGCTGCGCGTTCCCGAAGATAGAGGTAATCCCGCGCAGCTTCATAGCCATACCCCCGCCCGGGGCTCCCGAGTTGGCGACCACGTTCGCGCCCACCAGCTTGCCGCTGATGGCCCCGTCCACGGTTTGCGGCGTCGTGATACCGGTAATTTCCCGGGTATTCAGCGAGGACACGGCGTTTGCCGCGTTCGAGCGCTTTACGGTGGTGGCCAGGCCCGTCACCACTACCTCACTCAAGCTGGTCAGGCGTTCCTGCAACCGCACGTTCACGGTGGGGTTGGCAGCCGTCACGTCGACGGTTTGCGTCACGTAGCCCAGATAGGAGAACTGCAACTGGCCGGCACTGCCTGGCAACTGGATTGTGTATTCTCCGGAGACGTCGGTATTCGTGCCGAGTGTGGTGCCGGGCACCACCACACTCACACCCGGTAAAGCAGATCCTGAGCCAGCGTCTGTCACGGTTCCCCGCACAGTCGTTTGCCCTAAAACGGCGAAGGGCATTCCCCATAGCAATAGCATGAGTGCCCTGAGAGCGTACTTGTTCATCATAGAAAGTATAGTTTAGTAGTAGAATATGACATGGGGGCAGCAACCTCCCGCTTTTGAGCTTAAAACAAGTTAACTATGATTTATCGGATAGTATACCAACGTTAAAACATACTTCGCTAATTTTCAAATATCTATATATCAATAAGTTAAATCTTATACACCAAAAAAACACGCCCTATCTATGATTTTATAATATTTAACTTATCCTATATGCTACCTCCCGAACGCAAGCTTTCGCGTTTGGCTCTGTCACAAAAAAAAAAGCAATGGCCTATACAGCCATTGCCCTTCCAGGATAATTCTGGGCCCTCTACTTCTTCGCCAGCTCATCCACCAGCTGTACATACGCATCGCGGGCTTCTTCCTGGCTCTTGCCTTTCTGCTCTTTCCAGGCATCCCATTTGGCAATGTTCTTAAAATCGAAGCCACCAGGGCGGTCTGTGTTCACGTCTCCTTCTGTGGCCTGCTTAAAAAGGCCGTACAGCTGCAGCAGCACCGTGTTGCTGGGGCGCTCGGCCAATGTCTTCGACCTTTCTACTGCCTGTTCAAATTCTGTTTGTGTTGCCATTCTGGTTTGGGGTTTAGGTATGGGGTATGATGTCAATTTACGAAAAATCACGCTGCATGCATCCTATTTATTCCAGTTTTGTTTCCTGCGGTTTTTTGCTGAATTTGCTGTGTGGCTACCGCAAAGGACTGTGGCCCGAAGCCAATCTCATACTTATCTAAACCTATGAAGCTTTTTAAACCGCAAACGGCAGCCTCTGCCACACTACTCAGCGCATGCCTTGCCTTCGCGTCGGGCTGCTCACCAAGCAACACTCCCGCCACCGCCACGGTCGCCCTGCCCCAGCAAAGTGCTGCGGTGCTTGCCATCGGGCAGGAACTGCAGCCTCCTGTGGCCAAAAAGGTGCCGAAGCAACTAACCACGCACGGCGACACGCGCACCGACAACTATTACTGGATGAACCAGCGCGAAGACCCCGAGGTGATCGCCTACCTCAACGCCGAGAACGACTACACCAAGCAGGTGCTGGCCCATACCGAGGAGCTTCAGGAGAAACTCTACAAGGAGATTGTGGGCCGCATCAAGCAGAAAGACGAGTCGGTGCCCTTTAAGGACGATGGCTACTGGTATTATACCCGCTACGAGGAAGGCAAGGAGTATCCCATTTATGCCCGGAAGAAAGGCTCGCTGGAGGCGCCCCAGGAGGTGATGGTGAACGCCAACGAGCGTGCCCAGGGCCAGAGCTACTACGCCGCCGCCAGTATGGATGTGAGCCCGAGCAACCAGCTGCTGGCCTTCGGCGAGGACACCGTGAGCCGCCGCAAGTATACCATCCGTTTCAAAGACCTGAAAACCGGCAAGCTGCTGCCCGACGCCATACCCAACACCACCGGCACCGCCGTATGGGGCAACGACAACAAAACCGTGTTCTATACCATGAAGGACCCGGCGCTCCGCTCCTTCAAAATCTTCAAGCACACGCTGGGCATGCCCACCGCTCAGGATCAGGAGGTATACCACGAAACCGACGAGACGTTCGGCACCTTCGTCTTCAAAACAAAGTCCGATAAGTACATCATCATCGGGAGCGGCAGCACGCTCTCTAATGAGTACCGCTACCTGGATGCCGACAAGCCCAATGGGGAGTTTAAGATGATACAGCCGCGCGAGCGTGGCCTGGAGTATAGCGTGGACCACTTCGGCGACAAGTTTTACATCGTGACCAACAAGGACGGCGCCACCAACTTTAAGCTGATGCAGACCCCGGTGAGCAAGCCCGGCAAGGCCAATTGGAAGGAGGTTATCCCGCACCGCGAGGACGTGCTGCTGGAGGGCATCGAGATTTTCAGGGACTACCTGGCCCTGCAGGAGCGCAAAAACGGGCTTCCGCAGATCCGCGTGCGCAAATGGGCCGACCCGAAAACGGATTATTATGTTGATTTCGGCGAGGAGGCCTATACCGCCTACATCGGCACCAACCCCGACTTCGACAGCAAGACGCTGCGCTACGAGTACAGCTCTCTGACCACGCCCAACTCCACGTATGATTTCAACATGCAGACGAAGGAGCGGGAACTGCTGAAGCGCCAGGAAGTGGTGGGTGATTTTAACCCGGAGAACTATGAGGCGAAGCGCATTTACGCCACCGCCGAAGACGGGACCAAAATCCCTGTGTCTTTGGTATATAAAAAGGGGATACAGCTAAACGGCAACAACCCGACCCTGCTCTACGCCTATGGCTCATACGGCTACAGCACGAACCCGAGCTTCAGTTCGGTGCGCCTCAGCCTGCTGGACCGCGGTTTTGTGTTTGCCATCGCGCACATTCGCGGAGGCCAGGAGATGGGCCGCCAATGGTATGAGAACGGCAAGATGCTGAAGAAGAAAAACACCTTTACCGACTTTACCGACGCCGCCCAGTTCCTGATTGACCAGCACTACACCAACCCCGACAAGCTGTTTGCCCAGGGCGGCAGCGCCGGGGGCCTGCTAATGGGCGCTGTGGTGAACATGCACCCGGAGCTGTTTAAAGGTGTGCTGGCTGCCGTCCCTTTTGTGGACGTGGTGACCACGATGCTGGACACCAGTATTCCGCTGACCACCGGGGAGTTTGACGAGTGGGGCAACCCCGCCGAGAAGCAGTACTACGACTACATGCTGTCTTACTCGCCTTACGACAATGTGGAAGCCAAAGCCTACCCTAACATGCTCGTCACCACGGGCCTCCACGACTCGCAGGTGCAGTACTGGGAACCGGCCAAATGGGTAGCCAAGCTCCGCGACATGAAAACGGACAACCACACCCTGCTGCTGCACACCAACATGGTGGCCGGCCACGGCGGTGCCTCCGGCCGCTTCGAGCGCTACAAGGAAACAGCGCTGCAGTATGCTTTCCTACTGAATTTGCTGGAACAGAACCAGTAAGTCTGGTTGCTGATTGTTTATGTAGGGACGCAATTGTAGGGACGCAAAATTTTGCGTCTCTACATAAACAACCATCGGCTACCCCACCCGCAGCACGATCTTGCCAAACTGCTTGCTGGCTTCCATATAGCGCATGGCCTGCTCCGCCTCTTCCAGCGGGAACACCACATCCACAACCGGCTTGATCTCCTTCTCCCGCACCAGTTTCATCATACCCGCGAAATCCTGGGCGGTGCCCATTGTGCTTCCAAAAATGGCCAGCTGCTTCCAGAAAATCTCGGCCGGGTTTATCTTCCCGATCATGCCAGTGGTGCCGCCATACATGGCGATGCGCCCGCCGGGCTTGGCCAGCTTTACAAGTTGCACAAATCCTTCGCCTCCAGCCCCGTCAATCGCCACATCAAATCCGCCGACCTGGGCTTTCAGTTGTTTCCCCCAGTCTTCTAGCTTGTAGTTTATACCTCCGGCTGCACCCAGCGCTTTTGCCTTTTCTATTTTCTCCTCGTCCCCGGACGTAACCCATACCTCAGCGCCTGCGGCTATGGCAAACTGCATGGCAAAAAGCGCCACCCCCCCACCGGCTCCCGTTACCAGCGCTTTCTCACCGGGCTGCAGCCCGCACTTGCTGAACACCGATCGGTAAGCCGTCAGGCCCGCCAGAGGCAAGGCAGCGGCCTCCTCAAAGCTCATGTGCGGTGGCTTGTGGTGGAGGTTTTCGGCAGGCACCTGCACGAACTCGGCAAAAGCACCGGCCTGCGGCATACCCAGAATCTTGTAGTCAGCGGAGTGTGCCCGTGGGTTGTCGCCCCAGTTCGAGCCGGGGTCCACGAGCACCTCCTGCCCTACCCATTTCGGGTCTGCGCCAGCACCTACCTCTGTTACCACACCCGCGCAGTCAGAGCCCAGGATGGCAGGATAGTCTTTCAGGAAATACTTGCCGTGCTGAATCCAGACATCGCGGCGGTTGAGGGCGGCGGCCTTTACCTGCACGATGGCCTGGCCGGGCCCTGCTGTTGGTCTGTCGGTGTCGATGAGGGTGAAGGGCGCGTCGATCGCCTCTAAGTATACTGCTTTCATGTTTTCGCTTTACGGATATGATGACCTCACACAAAAATAGAAGAATTAGCCAGAGTACATAAAATACGCTCCGCATTGACAGTTTTCTTTTTGCGGAGTACCTTGCCCTTCCACCAGCACCTATACCTATGCGCGCAGAGTATTCTATCCGAACCGCCAGTTTAGCAGACGTCCCGTTGATTGAGGCACTTGCCGCAGCCACCTGGGAGCCAACCTACGGCAGCATCCTGTGCAAAGAGCAGATTCACTATATGTTTGGCGTGATTTACTCGGGAGAGGCGCTGGAGCGGCAAATGCAGGAGGGCCAGACATTCCTGCTTTTTCTTGAAGCGGAGGTGCCCGTTGGCTTTGCAGCCTATTCCGGCAAAGATGCGGCAGAAGGGGTATATAAACTCAATAAAATATACCTGCTGCCCGAGGCACAGGGCAAAGGCTATGGCAAAGCGTTTCTGGCGGCAGTAGAAGATGAGGTGAGCGCCCTTGGTGCCCGCTTCCTCGATCTGAACGTGAACCGCCACAACAAGGCCAGGGAGTTTTACGGCCGCTGCGGCTACCAGGTGCACCTGCAGGAAGACATCCCCATCGGCCCTTACTGGATGAATGACTTTGTGATGCGCAAGGAGCTTTGAAGTTTCAGTCGAAAAAAAAGAAGGGGGCAGCCACAATGGCTGCCCCCTTCCGGCTAACTGATTTTTGTATTTGGTTTAATGGTGTGCGATCGGGTCGGCTTTGCCATCCGGGTCGTTGGTCACATAGCCATCTGTTACAATGTTACCCAGCAACAGCAGGCCAGCCACGTGCGGCGAAGCCATGGAAGTTCCGCTGATGGTATTGTACGCTCCGCCCTTCCAGGTAGACTTGATATTCACGCCAGGTGCGCAGTAGTCAATCGGCGGATTGCCGTAGTTGGAGAAGTACGCATACTTATCGCCGTTGTCCATCGCAGACACGGTGTATACGTTCGCGTGGTTTACACGCGCAGGCGAAGAATTATTCGCGTCCGCGCTTTCGTTTCCGGCGGCCAGGGCAAACTTGATTCCCTTGCTGGCAGCTGCCACAATCGCGTCGTCCAATGCCTGCGAAACAGGTCCGCCCAGGCTCATGTTGGCCACATCACCGGCCTTTCCGTTTGCGGCCACATAGTCCACGCCGGCAATTACACCGGAATAGGCCCCGCTACCGCGCGAGTCAAGCACTTTTACGGCTACCACGGTGGCATCGTAGGCTACGCCTATCACGCCTGTGCTGTTGTTTTTGGCGGCGATGGTACCCGCCACGTGAGAACCGTGCCCGTTGCCGTCGTCCGCTGAGCTGGCATCTCTGCCCGAAGTGAACATGGTCACGCTGCGGCTCACGTCAACGTTCAGGTCTGGGTGGTCCAGGTCGATGCCCGTGTCGATCACCCAAGCTGTTTTGCCCGCGCCGCTGGCATAGCCCACGCGGCTAATGCCATAAGGCACTTCCTGGCCCGCTGTTCCGGTTCCGCCTGAACCCGGCTTGGCCAATATCACCATACGGTCTGGCTCAATGTAGGACACGCGCATATCCTTGCGCAGCTGGGCTGCTTCCGTGGCAGACATTTTCACTGTCATACCGGTCACTGTCTGCCCGTAGGCATGCTCAATCTTGTACGCCTTGATACCGTTCTCTGTCAGGATGTTATCGCCCATCTTACGAACGGCTTCCACACGCTGCGCATACGTAACGCTGGCGTCTGTACGGAGATTACCGTCTTGTTTAAATACAACTATATACTGTCCACTGATGATTGCGCCGTTCTGGCTGTCGGCCTGTGTGATGGCTGCGGGCTCCATCGCATCTTTGGTTTCCTGATCGCAGGCAGAGAAGGTGCAGGCTGCTGTGGCTACTGCCGCACCGAACACGAGAGAGCGCAGTACGCCTCTGAAATGTACACTGTTTTTCATACTTGTATTAGGGGTTAGAAAAGTGAATAAAAATGTGAACTTGTAATGACGTTGACCCTAAAGTATCCACTTCCATTTAGATATCCAACATATGGTGCCACATTTTATTTCTGTTTTTTTTCCAGAACCTGAATGTGCGAAGTTTCTCCCCCTCCATTCCATGCGCTTCCCGCACCCGGGTCCGCACCAGTTGCCACTGCCCGATACAACGCTGCAGGCACCCTGCCAAACGCCCCGGCAGCGATACAATCCGATATGCAGGTGGCAACCTAACTGGCAATTTTCCTGGCCGTCGGCCATTGAACCTAATATTAGAATAATCAAATTTCATATATCCTATATGGTATTGAAATCCGGCAACATGGTGTTATTTCAGATTTTAGTATATTTATGGATTCAGCAAAACAGTTTATAGATGATAAAAAAACAATTTCTTGCTGTAGGGTTGCGCACGGTGCTGGTGGCGGCTTGCCTTGCCACGGCGGCATCCTGTAACCCGACCGCTTCCGACAACGGCACAGACGCAACTGAAAACGTGGCAGACGAGGACGAGCGCAAACTGCGCCCGCTCACCTCCGAGAACGCCGTTGAGGTGCTGCGCGCCTACGGGCAAAAGCACCCCGACAGCCTGGTCACCATCATGACCCGGCACGGCACCATCAAGCTGCGGCTATACCACGACACGCCGCTGCACCGCGCCAATTTTATACGCCTCACTAAGGCTGGCTTTTACAATGAAGGGGAGTTTTACCGTGTCGTGAAGGACTTTGCCGTGCAGGGCGGCGATTCGGATGAACGGAAGATGCGGCAGGGGTCGTACAAGATTCCGCAGGAGTTTAACCCGGGGCATATCCACAAGCGCGGGGCATTGGCCATGGCCCGGTACGGCGATGAGCGCAACCCCGAGAAAGAGTCTTCGTCGCATAACTTTTACATCGTCACCGGGAAGCCCGTGGGATTGGATGAGCTGCGGGCGTATGAGGCGCAGCACAACATGCAGTATACACCGGAGCAGATCCAGACGTACCTGGCCGTTGGCGGTGCGCCCGGCCTCGACACAGAGTATACCGTTTTTGGAGAGTTGGTAGAGGGGATGGACGTGGTAGCGCAGATTGAGCAGGAACCGGTGGATGGCACCAACTGGCCCAGGCGCGTGGTGCCGCACGTGGTAAAGGTGGTGAAGGAATAGCCCGCTGCTGATTTTGTGCCCACAAACAGGTCACAAAGATTCTAGCCATCAGGTTTATATAAGGGGGATTTGGTCGGTCTTTTATTTAAAGCCGTCGAGCATGTATACTACCTATACATAGAAAGGGGCCGCAGAATCGTCTGCGGCCCCTTTCTATGTATAGGTGACATGTATAACCAAGGTCCGGTTTACCAGATTTTGATGCGCTTGTCGTCGCCTTTCACCATCGGGTCATTCTGCTCACAGCCGAAAGCCTCGTAGAACTGCGGCATGTTAGACACCGGTCCGTTGGTACGGAAGCGGCCTGGCGAGTGCGGGTCTGTCATAATCTGCTGGTTCTGCGCCTCATCGCGCATGTTCACGCGCCAGATCTGGGCCCAGGCCAGGAAGAACCGCTGTTCGGGGGTAAGCCCGTTAATCTTGCCGGGGTTCTTCTTCTCCAACGCTTTCTGCAGGGCGGTATAGGCGATATTGAGTCCCCCGATGTCGGCGATGTTCTCGCCCAGCGTCAGTTTTCCGTTTACGTGCAGGTTATCCAGCACGGTGTACTGGTCATACTGGTTGGCCACCGCATCGGCGCGGGCGTTAAACTGCTCCAAGTCTGAGGCCGACCACCAGTCTTTCAGGTTGCCCTCGTAGTCGTACTTCGCGCCCTGGTCGTCGAAACCATGCGTCAGCTCGTGCCCAATCACGGCTCCCATACCGCCGTAGTTCACCGCGTCATCCGCTTCCGGGTCGAAGAACGGAGGCTGCATGATGCCCGCCGGAAACACGATCTCATTCATGCTTGGGTTGTAGTAGGCGTTTACCGTAGGCGTAGACATGAACCACTCGGTGCGGTCTACGGGCTTGCCAATCTTGCCGATGTTGTCGCGGAAGGCGAACTGGCTGGCGCGCATCACGTTGGTGAAATACGAGTCGCGGCTAATCTCCAGGCCCTGGTAGTCTTTCCACTTGTCCGGGTATCCGATCTTCACGGCGAAGGCACTCAGCTTCTGCAGGGCCTGGGCTTTCGTCTCCTCACTCATCCAGTCGAGGTCGCGCACGTGCTCCCGGAAAGCCTCCTGCAGGTTGTTCACCATGTCCAGGGCTTTCTGCTTTGCTTCCGGCGAGAAGGTCTTCTCTACATACAGCTGTCCCAGGGCCTCACCCAGGGCACTGTCTGTGGCGCGCAGGGCACGCTTCCAGCGCGGCTGTATCTCTTTCGCGCCGCTCAGGGCCTTTCCGTAGAAGTTGAAGTTCTCCTGCACGAAATCGTCGCTCAGGTAGGGTGCTGCCGTGCGGGCCAGGTGCCACTGCGTGTATGTTTTCCAGTCCTGGAGCGGGATGCTCTTGAACATGCCGTCGAGCTCTTTGAAAAAGGCTGGCTGCCCCACGATCACCTCTTTGGCCGCCTGCGCGCCCATACCTGTCAGGAGCTGGCTTACTTTCAGATTGGGGTTTTGCTTGGCAAACTCCTGCAGCGTCATCTTGTTGTAGTTGGCGTAGGGGTCGCGCAGGTCTACGCGGGCCTTGGAGGCCTGGGCCAACCTGGTTTCGATGCGCATCACCGTCTCCGCTTTCTTCTGTGCCACAGTCACATCATCGCCCAGCAGCTGAAACATGTTCTGGAGGTGGGTTGCGTAGGCGGTGCGGATGGTCTTGGAGCGTTCGTCGTCCTTTAGGTAATAGTCGCGGTCGGGCAGGCTCAGGCCGCCCTGGCCCGCCTGCAGCGCATACTGCGTGCTCACCTTGTCGTCCTGGCCCACATACAGGCTGAAAAAGCCGCTGATGCCTTTGGTTTTCGCATCGGCTACCACCTTTATGAGGTCATCCGTCGATTTCACGGCGGCTATTCTGTCCAGTTCAGGCTTTATCGGCGCGATACCGGCCTTGTTGGCCGCCACGGAGTCCATTCCCATGGCATAGAAGTCACCGATGAGTTGTGCCGGGGCTCCTCTAGGGGCAGTGGTGTTGGAGGCGGCCTCCAGCAGGAGTTCCCGCAGCACCGCGTTGTTCCGCTCTGCCAACTCGTTGAAAGACCCCCAACGGCTCTCGGAGGCCGGAATGGGGTTGTTCTTTACCCAGCCGCCGTTTGCGTACTGGTAAAAGTCTGCGCAGGGATCCGCGGTGGTATCCATGTTCGCCAGTTCCAGGCCCCGGCCTATTTCCATTTCCACGGTTTCTCCAGCCACGCTTTCCGTGGTGGCCGAGGAGGTGCATCCCCCTGAAAGCAAGCCGGCAACAAGTGCCGGGAAAGAGAGTAGGTATGTTTTATTCATATGTCTGTTGGTTTTTGCTGAGCTCAAGGTAGTATATTTCTGACAGGATTTAAAGAGGAATACTGCATCCATGCCCCAGGGTTACGCCAATAGCAGCCACGTGAGCATCCCATTCCATACCCCCGGTAGCTATCCTGTCGGCGAAGGCCCAGAAAAAGCGTAAGCAGCCAGCTATACCCGCAGCAGCCACTTGTATATCCGAACCAACCTCCCCTGCGGCACACCCAGCCGGTATAAACCGTAGATCAGGAAGTAACCCGCCTGCAGCCGGTATACCCCTAGCTCCCTATATTTTCGGGCAGAGGTAACCACCTGCTGGGGCAGCACCACAAAAGGGGCCTTTTCCTGGAGCCGCCCAATCACTTCCTGGTCTTCCAACAGCAGCAGCCGCTCGTTAAACCCTCCTATTGCCCAGAACACGTCGCGACGCACAAACAGGCTCTGGTCGCCGAACCGGATGGCGTTAAGATCGAAGCGGGTGAACCAGGCATTCAGGCGCAGGAACCAGTGCTGGTCATCGAAGTGGAGGCGGTAGCAGCCACTGCCCACCCCTTGTGCAATGGCCTGCTTTAGCTGCGCCTCCAAGCCGTGGGGCGGAAACGTGTCGGCGTGCAGAAAATAGAGCACCTCCCCTGTGCTGGCGGCTGCCCCCTCGTTCATCTGGGGCCCGCGGCCCTTGCGTTTGCAGTGGAGCACGCATGCGCCCTGCGCCTCGGCTATATGCCGGGTGGCGTCGGTGCTTCCGCCATCGGCCACGATGATCTCCGTGCCCGCGCTGACATGCTGACGGAGAAAACCCAGCAGCTGCCCGATAACAGCTTCCTCGTTGTAAGTGGGTATGATGATGCTCAGCTTCACGCTCTGGGGTTAGGTATGGCGAGCGCCTGCGTGAATTTCGCTTTCAAAAGACGAATATCAAACAGACGCTACCTATAAAGATAATAAACAATGCAAGATGGCTAAGCATACGTCCATAATCTAAAAAAGCCTATATTTAGGAAGCATAATTTATACCCCTTGGCCAACTTCTCTTTTCTTTCTGATGCTGGATGGCGACTCCCACCCTTTTGCATCCGCTACAGCGCAGGTCTCGGCTCGCTGGAGCTGGCAGAGCTAACGCACGTGCAGGCGCTCCTGATGGTGCTGCTGGTTTTCATGCTCATGCAACTGATCCAGTATGGCGTAAAGCTCCTGCGCTTTCGCCCTTATATAAAAATGCTGCAGCGGCAGCAACCTGCGTATTATGCCGCGCTGCCGCCTCACCTGCGGCGCAGGTTTGAGCGGCGCGTGGCTGATTTCGTGCTCCGGAAAACGTTTATCTCGCGGGGTCGGCATTTCAAAGTAACGTTAGCCATGGAGGTAAGCATCGCCGCCGCCGCTGTGCAGCTGACGTTCGGGCTGGCACCGGTTTTTTTGTCGCATTTCAGCAAGATCCTGGTATACCCCGACCGCTATTACTCTACCATCTCCAAACGCTACCACTGCGGCGAGGTGAACATGCGGGGCTACATTGTGCTGTCGTGGAAGGATTTTGAGTCAGGCTACCGCAACGGCACGGACGGCTTCAACCTCGGGCTCCACGAGATGGCCCACGCGCTTCACTTCGAGAACATCATCCAAAACAATGAATACGGCTTTCTGGACAGCGCGCACCTGCAGCAATGGAACGAGCTGGCGGCACACGAGATGCAGTTGCGCCAGCAAAAGCCGGAAGGCTTCCTGCGTCTGCAGGCCTGCCACGACGAGCACGAGTTTTTCGCCGTCAGCACGGAGTCTTTTTTTGAGCGCCCACACCACTTCAGCCAGCACCACCCGGACCTGTATCAGGCATTGGCCACCTTGCTGCAGCAGGACCCGGCGCGGCAGGTGTATCAGGTGTGAAAATGGTTGGCTATGTATAAATGGAGTTGAGCAAAAAAACTCCGGCTGAAAACAACCGGAGCTTTCTGTATTTTTATACCTGCTCAAAAGGAATACTTATAGTTTACCCTGTGCTCAAAATCTAAAAAATCATGCCGGGCAGGCAGATGACGGGAAAGCCGGAAGCCGATTCCTGTCCGTGCGGCAGGAGAAGGCTTGAACAAACACCCACAGCGCTGTGCTCAAGATTTTGTATAGGTATGGCTCCCCCATTCGCATTTTCGGGATTGGGATTGCCCATTGCGCTAAACTATTTTCATCAAAATACGCTTTAGCTATACATATACCGTAAAAACCGATATGAGCAAAAGTTTTGATACCCCTGACAAAGTAATCTATGTATGCACTGGCAGCAAGTGCAAAAAGAAAGGCGGCAAAGACCTCGCGAAGCTTTTCAGGGGTATGATTAAAGAGATGGGGCTGAAAAAAGAAGTGGAAATCGTGAAAACAGAGTGCACCGACCGCTGCGACTTTGCACCGGTGGTGTGCATGCAACCCAACAACGCCTGGTACGCGCAGACCACGGAGCACATGACCAGGGAAGCCTTCCAGAAGAATATCCTTGATACTGGGAACAGCCCCGGATAAACACAAAAACGCCTTTGGTTTTACCCAAAGGCGTTTTGCCTCTTGCCTATACTATCCTTTTACTAAGCTTCGTAAGTGTTTTCGTAGGTAATCTTCGGTACGCGTTTGTCAATCTCATAATGGCCGGTGCCATCCTCGCCTATCACCTCAAACAGCTCCAGCGCGCGGCGGGCCACATACTCTTCCTCTATCTGCTCTTTCAGGAACCACTGCAGGAACGAGAAAGTCACGTAGTCTTTTTCCTTCTGGCATTTGTCGGCCATACGGTTAAACGACTGGGTGACGGCAATTTCCTGCTGCAGGGCTAATTCAAATATACTTTTAAACGAATCATACTCTACCTGTATGTTTGCGATATTGGGGGAAACCGCGCGGCCGCCCATGTCTGACACATACTTAAAGAGCCGCAACATGTGCTCCCGCTCCTCGTCCGACTGCTTTTTAAAGTACCCCGCGCTAAAGTCAAAGCCGTTGCGGTCGCACCAGCTTGACATGGCCAGATACATTGCCGACGCCTCCGCCTCCATCTTTATCTGCTCGTTCAACACCCGCTCTATCTCCTCGGTGAGGGATGTTCTCAATCTCAGTAAATCCTTCATAAGGTTGTTCTACTTGTTATCAGTTAACGCACACTAAACAGCGCGAATCTTTATTTCTACCTTAATTTACGAGTTTATACCATAACATGTATAGGCCAGTCCGAAATATGGAAACAGTCTAAATTAAAAAGGCACAGCGGTATGGCTGTGCCTGTAAAAAAGCAGAAAATCGGGATATCAAAGGAAAATCAGGCGAAAGTGGCGCTGAGGCACTCGTGCAGCACGCTGTTGAGCGACATGCAAAACTTCGCCCCGGCCAACAGTTCTCTAAAAGCATACAACTCAGGCAGCGTGAGCACATAGCAGCGCTCGCACCCGCACACCGCAATCAGCTCCACATCGGCGCGGGAGGTGCTCAGGGCCATCTCCTCGAGGTCTACTTGGTCTACTGCCCGCTTCAGGCGCAGGAAGGCGTCTACGCGCAGCACGGTCAGTTGTCCGGCAAAGTCTATCAATACACGGTTGCGTCTGTCGCACTGGTACACGGCTCCGGCATCGGACACAAAAATCTCGGCTAAGGTAGT
Organism: Pontibacter sp. E15-1; assembly: GCF_022601975.1. Taxonomy (GTDB): domain Bacteria; phylum Bacteroidota; class Bacteroidia; order Cytophagales; family Hymenobacteraceae; genus Pontibacter. Next base: position 9,854 of record NZ_JAKVIR010000036.1, on the reverse strand, counting down.
GGCTGTTGTCATCTTCTCTCCTAACTTCGCTGTAGCAGCGGTGGTTATATATACAAAGCTAACCCCTATTTAGAACGAGTCCAAATAAAAACAACAAGATTTTCAAAATAAAACTGCCGACATATGGAGAAGCAACCGATTGATAAAGTAGTGCTTGCCGAAAAATTCGATCAGATACACGACCATTGGAACCCGCGCGTTGCCGGGGAGCTGAATGGCCAGCAGGTAAAACTGGCAAAGTTTAGGGGCCCTTTTGAGTGGCACCACCACGAGCACGAAGATGAGTTTTTTATGGTGATAAAGGGGAAGTTTGAGATGCACCTCCGCGACAAAGTAGTGACGCTGCAGCCGGGCGAGTTTCTGATCGTGCCGCGCGGCGTGGAGCACCGCCCGGTGGCCAACGAGGAAGCCGAAGTGCTGATGTTTGAGCCCGCCTCTACCGTAAACACCGGCAACCTGCAGAACAGTGAACGCACCCGCACCACACTGGAACGGCTATAGGTATGTATAAATTAGGCTTTTGAAAGAGAATTTATACATGTCCTAACCTCAGCTTACCCTCTCCCGGAGCCCGCGTAATCACGGTTTTCAGGTGCAGGCGCACCAGGTCGCCCATGTTGCGGCAGGCCATAAACTCCTCGGAGCGATGGTGTGCGGCAAGCTCAAGCCGAAGCTCCTCGATTTTCTCGGGCGTGGATACCGTGTCCTGCCGCATGCAGTCCACCAGATCTTTCAGGCGGTAGCGGGCCGCGCGCAGGCGGCGGAACATGAGGGTGCGCTCCTCGTTCTGGTACTGCTTGATGGTTTCGGGCTTTAGCAGCTGCTGCACCAGCTCCACCATCTGGTTGTTTTCCTTGAAAAACTGCGGCAGATACATCCGCTTCCGGCCTTCATACGACTGCTGGTCGAAGTCGATGGGGCGCACGCGGTACTGCTCGTCCTCAAAATCGGGGGTAACGTCGATCACATAGTTATAGGAGCGCATATCGCCGAGCAGGCGCATAAAGCAGCGCTCGTTAAACTTCACAAACTCCTTCGCGATCCGCACTTTGTTGGAGCTGGGCCGCTCCAGGTACTCTTTGATGAACACGTCGCCGGGTATGCCGGCAATATGCTCCTCTATCAGCGTGTCGCCGTCCACGAGGTAATTGATGCGGCTCGGCGAGAGGATGTGCTCCAGCTCCAGGCCATACACCCTGGATGCGTCTGCCCGCTTCACATAGAAATAATCGTAGTTATCGTTTAGCTCATTCACCACCTGTATCCGGAAGGGGCTGGAGTTGCCAAAAGTGCAGTAGTCGATCCGCGACACGAACACATGCTCCATCACCGACATGTCGCCGTCTGTTTTGAGGAGCGCGTAGATCTGGGCCAGCCCCGTCTTAAGTTCCTCCTGCGCATGCTGGTCGTAAATCACGGATTCCCACAGCGTGTCTTTGCCCTTTTTGTCGAAGTAGGGATAGGCGTCGGAGTAATGCAGCAGGTCCTCATACCGCAGGGCCAGCTTCGTTTCGCGGTCGTAGTGGTGCAGGTACTTCCGCAAACGCCCCGAGATGGTATAAAAAAGCTTCTTTTTAGAGATATACACCTTTTGGGAATTACGAATTACGAGTTAATAATTACGAATTAGAAATGTAGTGCTTCGCCAAATTAAAAATTAGAAATTAAGAATTAGAAATAAGGCACAATAGCCGTTTCTATACATATAAAACTAAACGCTAATTCTGATAATTAAATTGGTCGAGTGGTAGTGTGATGGAAGTATACAGTTTCCCCACTTCTATACATATACACTCAATCTCTAATTTTTAATTCATAATTCATAATTTAAAAAGGCTAGGTTTCGAGCAGGTTGTTGAGGTTGAGGACCTGCAACACCTCTGTTTTGTAGAAGCGTCCGATCGGGATTTCGGCCTGGCCGATGTCTACAGCGCTGGCCGAGAAGGCCTGGATCTTGTCGAGGGCCACGATGTAGGAACGGTGAATGCGCAGGAACTTGCCCGCCGGGAGCTTTTCTTCCAGGAAACTGATTTTCTGGTATGAGATAATCTCCTTTGTCTCCGTCTTTACCCGGATATAGTCTTTCAGGCTCTCGATGTAAAGAATATCAGCCAGCAGCACCTTCACCATTTTCTTATCAGATTTCAGGTAGATGAAGGCCTCTTTGTAGTCTGGGCTCGCCTTGGAGACAGGTTGGGCGGCTTGTGGCGTAGCCGACGAGGCCACGGGGGCCGGTTGCTCAGGTGCCGCCACTTTCGAAACCGCTTTCAGGAAACGCTCGAAGGCAATGGGCTTGAGCAGGTAATCCACCACGTTCAGCTCAAAGCCCTCCACCGCATAATCGCGGTAAGCGGTGGTAAAAATCACCTTGGGCGGGTGCGCCAACGACTTCAGGAAGTCGATGCCCGTGAGCCTGGGCATCTGGATATCCAGGAACATGACGTCTATCTGCTCGCTTTGCAGGCAGTTATACGCCTCCACCGCATTGTGGCAGCGGCATACCAGTTCCAGATTGTCCAGGCGCGCGATGAAAGTCTCCAGCACATCCAGCGCCAGCGGCTCATCATCCACGATCATACAGCGTAATTTCATCTTTTGCTATGTTAGGTGTTCGTCTCCGGCCAGTAGATACCGGCAGTGCTATATGTGTGTCTTACGTACCGATGACTTCAGTAGCGTTTAGGGGGTATAAACATATCTTTGATCCTTCCCAAGAGCCAGCGCAGCAATAAGAAACCTGAACCGTATTCCTGTGGCAGGTTTCTGCCGAAAGTCGAAAGTTCAAAATTGCCGAAAGTCTAACGTCTAACGTCCAGTATCTAACGTCTCCATCAGAACCAAATCTCCAGCTTCGCGGCGTAGCTATCGGGTTCGTCTTCTATTTCCAGTTCGTAGCGGTCTTCGTAGAGCAGCTCGAGGCGGCGCTGCAGGTTTTTGAGGCCGATGCCGGATGCCATGTCGCGGGGACTTTTGCTGGCGCGGCTGCCGCACTTGCAGTTTTCCACCAACAGGGTAAGTTTCTCATCGGTCACTTTCACGTCAATGCGCACCCAGGCATTCTCTGTCTCGGTGCTCACGCCGTGCTTAAACGCGTTCTCCACAAAGGGCAGCAGCATCATCGGGGCGATCTGCTTGCCCGCCATACCCCCGCTCTCCGTGAAACGTACATCCACGCGGTCGCCGTAGCGCATGCGCTCCAGGGCAATGTAGTTCTGGATATAAGCCAGCTCTTTTTCGAGCGGCACCATGGTGGCGTTGGCATCATAAAGCATATAATCCATCAGGCTCGAGAGCTTGAGAACCACCTCGGGCGCATTATCCGATTTTTTGAGCGTGAGGGAGTACAGGCTGTTGAGCGTGTTGAAAAGGAAGTGCGGGTGGATCTGTGCTTTCAGCACTTTCAGTTCTGCCTCCAGCTTGTCCTGGGTCAGGTTGCGGGCGGCCTGCTGGTGGCTATACCAGTTCTTGAGCAGGGCAATCACCGCCGTAATGGCCACCACATAGCTAATGTTAACAATATTTCTGGTGAAGCGGTAGAAGGTCAGGTTGTCATCGGTACAGGTGCTGGGGCAGAAGAACGGGTGAATCAAAAAGGGCACCAGCACGAACTGCATCAGCGCCCCGATGGCCCCCATGAGCAGGAGCAGGTACACGAAAAACTCGAGATAGCGCTTTTCCAGCAGGTAGCGCGGCATCAGGTAGTACATGTTAAAGTATACCAGCGCCATTTTAAACGGCAGTTCCACCAGCTCCACTATAAACGCGATGTAGTAGTCGTCGATGTAGCTGCCATATAGCAAGCCAAAAAAAGTGACATACACCGTCCAGAAGAGCAGGTGCAATAGCAACCGGTTCTGGGTAACGTTCCGCACCTCGGGCAGGCCCCAGGCGCTATCGGGCGCAAAGGTCTCTGCCTGATTCAACTTAACTTCCATATTACAAAGCTATGCTTTCTTGGGCAAGCCTCCTCGGGGCCCGGCCAACTTTTAGACGGGGCGCAACACGCCTGCCCCGAGCGGTAAATTATACCTGCCTAACAGCGATGGCTGAAAAATGATTTAACGGAAAGCAACTTGAGATGGAGAGCTTTGGGTAAGGCAGCTCATTGCGTATGCTCTGCACCATTTGGTACGCTAAGGATATGTTTACTACTGTATGCCTGTGGACATTTATTGAACTAAAACTTCGTTTTTGTAGTAAATCTACTGTACATTCACAGTAAATATGTTGCCATGTACCCAAAGAAAGAAAATACCCCGTCTAGCCCCAAAGCCTTTGATCCAAAGGAAAGTATCAAGCGAGCCAGCAGCAGTAAGGCAAAAAGCCCCAGTTGGAGTATTGCCCTTACCGGAGGTAAGTATGTTTGGGCTACAAAGATGGATCGAGTGACTATTATCAGAAAAGGACTGCCTTATGAATCTATTGAAGTCATAAGCAGAAGGACAAATTTACCTGTAAAACAAGTCCTGCATTTATTGGGAGTGCCCCAAACTACATACAATAAGAAAAAGAGAGACAACGATTTACTCAGCGGCAGGGACAGTGAAGTAGTATTGGTGCTTACAGAGTTGCTGGATTTTGGCCTGGAAGTTTTCAATGATGAAAAGGAAAAATTTCAACGATGGCTAAAGAAGCCAAATATTTCGCTGGGGGGCGCTACGCCAGAAAGTCTGTTCGATTCGTTGACCGGAATTCAGGAGGTCAGAAACAGTCTGAACAGACTTGAATATGGAAATATGGCGTAATGAGGGTATACCGGATTGAGAGAGAAAAACACCTTGCCACGACTTTAAAAGGAATTGGAGCAGCATTAACGGAGGGATATCGCTGGAATAGTCTCAACACCTATTTAGTTTATACCTCAGAATCCAGAGCACTGGCAACTTTAGAGGTGTCTGTTCATTTAGACCTCAGCGAAGATTTACCCACCGATCGATATTATGTTGAAATAGACATCCCGGATGAAGTTCAGACCTTAGAACTAAGAACCAAAGACTTACCAGAAAACTGGGATGCAAAGCCGCCATCTCTTGAAACACAATATATAGGGGATGACTTTGTAACCAGCAGCAGCGCGGCTGTCCTGAAGGTGCCTAGCAGTATTGTCCCTGCTGAATTCAACTACTTAATCAATCCGCATCATCCTGATGCAAGTAAAATTTCCGTGATCTCAAAAGCACGATTAACGTTCGATAATAGATTAAGCATGACCAGGAAAAAATAACCCTGGTGGCTGGAAGACAAATGCTAAATATTTAGGTATAAAATAGCCGCAGGCTTTCGATTACAGAAGGCCTTGCCTCCATGGCAAATACCTTATACCTCAAAGCATGTATAACTAATTTAAAGGAGGCGTTTTTTAAATTGAAGTGCTGGAAGAAGCTTGATGCGAGGCTGGTCTCAAAACTTCTTCCAGTCTGATGCTGATGCGCTCATGAAACAAATATAAAACGCGCCTCAACACACCAGCATACCCTCACACTGCCTCCTCATCCTGAAAAATTTCCTCGATCGGCAGTTCAAACAAGCGTGAAATCTTGAACGCGAGAGGCAAACTGGGGTCAAATTTGCCTTTCTCGATTGCGTTTACCGTTTGCCGCGACACAGCCAACGCCTCGGAGAGCTGTGCCTGCGTTAAATCCCGTTCGGCCCGGAGTACCTTTAGTCGATTCTTCATTTGTACCGGATTTGTCCCATGATGATGCCACCCAGGTAGGTAAGACTGATTAAGATCACAAGTACAGAGATTTCGGCATCACCGGATATCACATTGGTGGTGTCGAGCAGCGAGTAACTGAGCCCGCCCACAATGCCAACCCCCAGTGCAATTCCCATGGCCTCCAACTGTATCTTCTGCTGTAGTTCGTCGAGCCCTTTCATGTGCCTGATGTTGGCCAGAATCATCCCGATGCCAAGCCCGGCGTTGAGCAGGATGGCCAGAACCGTGAGCATTACATTTTCTGACCAGATAAATTTAGGCCCAAAGGCCGCCAGCGCCATAGAGCCCGTCCAGGCGACCGTCCAGATGGCCAGCCGCGTTGTGTTTTTCCTGCCAGACACAGCCCATTCTTCGTTTCGATTTTTCATAAGTAAAACAGATTTGATTAAATGTAAAGTTTTATTTACACAAAGATATACAAATAATACTTAATGTCAAGTATATTTTACAAAAAGACATCAAAACTTCACTTGTAAGAAAATTAATTTGTCGCTATACCATATATAGGCACATCATGACAGGTAAAACACCAAGGTATCGTACTGGTCTGATTGCCTTCGTGTCGGCTATTACACTATGCAACTCAACTCACGACTTATTTTGCTATCGAGTTTTACCCCTCCTCTGGCCCCAATTTCACCGCCTAAAAACTAAACGGCACAGCGTATGAGGCTATACCGGAGGTATGGGTTGCTTTATGTTGCATCACATCCAGCATGGTATGAGCTTTTTTTAGGGTATAAGCTATCTGACTCTAAATAGAAGTTAGAAACAGCCGTCTTCGTTAACCCTATCTGATTACTGTATGCTCTCCATACCCTGCTTATATTGGGATTGTCTAAGATAAACTATTGACGCACAGCTCACTTCCTGGTTTATTTTGACTACTTTAGGATAGAGACCTTCCGTGTTTGCTGCAGCACGCGGTTTGCAAACCGTAAAAACCTCAGAATGATTGAAGAACTGCCACTGTATATCTCCCTGCTATTTTTACTGACGGTGGTTGTGACGCTTATCTGGATTTCTTATGCCTCCGGATCGCGCGTGTTCCTGCTTTTGGTTATAGCGTGGACGGGGCTGCAGGCTACGCTGGGAATTGCCGGTGTATACCAGGACGTGGAGGCAATGCCTCCGAAAATCATGCTTTTTGGGGTGCTCCCTACCCTCCTGGCCATGCTCATCACGTTTCTTAGTCCAGGCTGCAGGGCATTCATCGGCGGCGTCAACCTGAAAACACTCACTTATTTCCACTCGATCCGGATACCGGTAGAAATCGTGCTGGTGCTGCTTTTCCACCAGGGGGTGGTCTCTGTTTACATGACTTTTGAGGGCACCAACTTCGACATCTTCTCGGGCCTCACAGCCGCATTGGTCGCTTATATTGCTTTTAAGCCCCATCATACCAATACAAAGCTTTTCTTCTGGTGGAATGTTATCTGTTTGCTGTTGCTGCTCAACGTTGTCGTTACGGCGATCTTTGCTATCCCATCCCCGTTTCAGGCACTGTCTCTGGAGCAGCCAAACGTGGCTGTGCTGTATTTCCCATACCACCTGCTGCCTACTGTGGTGGTGCCCCTTGTGCTGTTTGCCCATCTGGTCGCGCTATACCGTTTAGCAAAAGAGCCACACTAAAAAGCGGGTATAGGCAAGCTCCTCAAAATAAACTGCATACACCGCTTCTTCCAGCAGCGCTGTGCGACAACAACGAAGCCTGTGTTGGTCGCCATCCTGCGTTAGCCCAGCTTTGAGAGCAGCTTATGCATGTTCACCTAAATAGGCAGTAGCCCTAGCCATCATACTGTTATCCCTTCCTCACCAGCGTGTTTTATATGCTGTGCCCGAAAAAGCATAGCCCCATCAGATTCGTCGATGAATCTTGCCAGTACGATTGCGTTCGTACAAACAATTCCTGCCTACGGCTATTCCTATGGGACGCTAGTATAAAAGCCAAAACTTTCTCCTTAAAACCCCATAAACTTACAATACATAAAGCACTTGCAAGTGACCCTTGAAAATTAATCTTGAACCCTAACCCCAACAAACCATGAAAAAATTATTCAGTGTTTTCCTGCTAGCGGCTGCGCTGCTGATAGGAATAGCCCCCGTAGCAAACGCCCAAACCAGAGGCAGTCTCACCGCAGACGAGGCCAATGCCCTGCTGCATCATACCCTTGGCGCCTGGCAAATTGATGCCCTTACCTGGCAGCCGTGGCAGCATAAATTCGCCTCAGTGAAAGGCAAGGCCAGTTTCAGCAGGGTTGACGAAGGCGGTGTACGCGAACAGTTGTCGGTACGGCAGCCCGACGGATCTGTGGAGAAGATGGAAGGAATTCTGCGCTATTCCGCGCAAAACAAGCGCTTCGAGTATATGCAGCTCGACAGGAAAGGAAACACAACCCAAATCCTGTTCGGTCACTGGAACCCCAATTTCAGCATGATCCTGTTTGAGCCGGCAAGGGGCAGAAAACAGGCAGCCAGACAGGTGCTTTGGCAGTATTTCTTCTTCGACGATGGCTCGTTTAAAAAAGTGATCCGAACACCAGACGGAAACGGCAACCACATCATCGCCGCTGAGTTTCATTGCCAGCAACCCAAAGTGGCTGATGTGAAGCGGTAGCGTATTCACCTATCACCAACTGCCAAATACTTCTCTTCAGGAGACAGACCTGAAGAGAAGCTATATTCCAATGCTTCTCGCCCAGCTATGAAAGCGTAAGCACACACGGCATAATCCAAATTTACTTTCTAGATCATACCTATATATTCTGAAGTATATAGGTTATATTCGTTGAAGAGTTTCATTTGGCCACTCAATTTGGGTGGCTAAACGGAACATACTTTGTTTAGTGGTAGGCTATGATGCATTAAAACATAAAATGGAAAGTGACAAATATGCTTTTGTAGGATTAAAATACGGGATGTTGATTTTCGGCTTGCTCTTTATAACTATGCCGACTCTAAATTTAATAGATCCTGAACTCGCTACGTTCAATGGGGAGAATAAGCGGATGGGCAATTTCACCTTTTTGCTCTTCATCTTGCTTGGAAAGATTGGGGTTCTTGTATTTCTGTTTTTTCTGTCAAAGTTTTTAATCGTAGAACACATAACCATTCGCAAGACATTAGGACAATGGAAAACAATAAGGAGTTGTCACCAGAAGAACGTGAAGCACTACGCAGCGCATTAAAAGCCCGATTTGAGAAAAACATGAACCGCCATCAAGGTATCGAATGGACTAAAGTACAGGCAAAGCTGGAAGCTACTACTGAAAAACTGTGGTCGCTTAATGAAATGGAAAGGACTGGCGGCGAACCAGATGTTGTAGGTCACGATAAAAAAACGGGCGAGTACATTTTTTATGATTGTTCAGCGGAAAGTCCCAAAGGCCGCAGAAGTGTCTGTTACGACCGCGAAGGGCAGGAATCAAGAAAAGAGCATAAACCAGCCAATAACGCGGTTGATATGGCTGCTGCCATGGGCATTGAACTTTTAGCCGAAGAAGAATATCGCGAGTTGCAGAAACTTGGAAAGTTCGATACGAAAACATCCAGCTGGATAAATACACCTGCTGAGATCAGAAACCTCGGCGGAGCTCTCTTTGCTGATTTCCGTTACGGCAATGTCTTCGTGTATCACAACAGTGCACCCTCATACTATGCTGCCAGGGCGTTCCGTGGATCGCTCAGGGTATAACTATTGCTCAGACAGCTAAGCTTGAATTTGAAAACGGATTATCTTGCCGAACGAGTTAGTTGGGTGGTATAACGAATACAAACCTAAGTCCAGCTGCCAACAGCGACTTTGCGTGGGGCGGTGCGAAGTGTTTCATCGGACAATTTTCGGTATAACTAAAGTGCGGCTCTCTGATAGAATTTTCGGGCTAACCATGATCGAACGGATTTTGCGTACCGGGGTATTTTTATACAGAACTTATTACATTCAGCCATACCCCAAACCTAGTCCCCTCTCCAATTGCTGCCCAATCAACTTTACCAACAGCTTACTTTATTCTAGCTGGTTTGCAAGAAAAGCTTGGGTATGCCGCAGCGTTCAGTAGTACCATTATCGAATGATTCTTACGCATGCTTTGTTTTAGGGGCATGGCAAGTTTACATTATCCATCGCTTATACAAG
>NZ_JAKVIR010000035.1 GCF_022601975.1 Pontibacter sp. E15-1 | reverse complement strand
TACCTGAGCCCGATGAACTATGAAAAGAACTGTTAACTTTATAACCGCTAAGCAAGTTTACTGTCCGTCAGTTTCGAAACACCTCATACTACAAGCCAGGCCTATTTCCCATACCCCACTTATCCGCTAACCTGGCAACCTCTTTTGCGGTGATGGGCAAGACGGTGCCATGGCGGGGATGGAAGTCCATTGTTACTTCTCTGAGGACACCTGGTCTCTGTCAAGAAAAGCCTCCTGAATATTTGTCTGGGTACCCTCAATTTTGCTTGACTGCGTTGCCTCTTTGTCTATGTGCACGCGATAGACAAAGAAAGCATCAAGTGCAGAAGGGAGATGGCAGGGTGGAATGATCAGTATCTGCTAACCATGATCCAAAACATCAAGTTTTGATACGTTTAACCTCCATTCTGCCAGGTTTCTTTACAGAATGACAGGTAGGTGTGTGTCTGCTTTTACTTGAATAAAACGGCTCTGCTCCTCGGAGAGGTAAAGCCGATTAATCTTTTGCTTCTTCCCCATACCTCTCAGAAAAAAAGTTTAATCCACGACCTGTCCCTACCGAGTGCCGGAATTACAGGTGCGGCTATTCCAGAGAGGTGCGTGGCCTATGCGGTCTGGGCGGCGCGCATTTTTTTCAGGTTCAGGAGCATGTCTGCGGTCATAGCGTCCAGGTTATACGCCGGTTGCCAGCCCCAGTCTTTCCGGGCCACGCTGTCGTCGATGCTCTGCGGCCACGAGGCGGCTATTTGCTGGCGGGCGTCTGGCTTGTAGATGATCTCGAAGTCAGGGATGTGCTTTCGGATGGAAGCGGTGATTTCCTCCGGTGAGAAACTCATCGCACCCAGATTATAGGAGTCGCGCACGCTGATCTGCGCGGCAGGCGCATGCATCAGATCGAGTGTGGCTTTCAGGGCATCCGGCATGTACATCATCGGCAGGTAGGTGTTCTCGCTTAGGAAGCACTCAAACGTCTCGCCCTCCAATGCCTTATGGTAGATATCCACGGCGTAGTCGGTGGTACCGCCGCCGGGCAGGGCCTTGTAGCCAATCAGGCCAGGGTAGCGGAGGCTACGCACATCGAGGCTATGCTTCTGGAAATAATACTCGCACCAGCGCTCGCCCGCCTGCTTGCTGATGCCATACACGGTGTTGGGGTCCATGAGGGTATGCTGGGGCGTGTGCTGGCGGGGAGTGCTGGGGCCAAACACGGCAATAGAGCTCGGCCAGTATACCTTGCTCACCTGCTGCTCCACGGCCAGGTCCAGCACGTTGAACAGGCCCTCCATGTTCAGGCGCCAGGCAAACTTGGGGTTGCGCTCGCCGGTGGCCGACAGCACGGCGGCCAGGTGGTAAATCTGGGTGAATTTATATTTGGACACCAGCGTGCCCAGTACGTTTGTGTCCAGCACATCCACCCGCTCAAACGGGCCGGAGTCGCGCAGTTCAGCGTGCTTAGGGGGTGCCACATCGGCTGCCACCACATTGCCGCCGCCATACAGCTCCCGGAGCGCCAGCGTAAGCTCTGATCCCAACTGCCCGCAGGCGCCTATCACTAATATCGTATCAGGGGTGTTTGCCATGGTTGCATCGAAATTTGTGCAAAGTAACCTATTTCAATCCAATCCTGAAAGCAGGGCATTTAAGAAAGAATACGCTGAATCAGAGGCCGTGAGCGCAATATTTATCCATTTAGGGGCTCTAGGTAACAGGATGGAAAATTTCCCCTGCAATCGTTGCAGGGCACTCAAAATTACAGATGCTGGGTTAAGGATTTTGCAATCCGAATTTGTTGCGCTTCGGGGGGTATAAACGACACAGCGGATTTTCTTATATTTGTAGAGCGTCCGGCGTTTTAAGCAAGAGTGCCGCCTGTATGCCTGCCCCCCGGTACGTTAGCAGGGCAACAGCAGGCAGGCTAAGCCTTTACAGTATGACATTCGAAGAATACCTGATAAAGAAGCGCGTAAAGCAGGCCGCCTTTGCGGCTGACGAACCTGCGCGCTTCGCGAAGTGGCAGGAAATGTACGCCCAGATGCACCCCAACAGCTTTGACGTGGCCGTGAAGATGCAGCTGAACAACGTGCGCCTGCACTACCACCTGGCAGAGGACGAGATACCGAAGCCTGCGCCAGCTACGGGCGCTGCGGCGGCACGCCCTGCCGCCCGCAGAGCGGCCCCTGCCCGTCCGGCTGCCACCGCTTCGGGCACGGCGGAGGTAAAGGCAGATGTTCCGCAGGAAACATCTGAGGAAAAAGAAGTTATACCTAAGCCACGTCCCGTGGTACGGCGTCCGGCTGCCTTGCCAAAGCCAGCCGCTGAAAGCGACGAGACCACGAAAGACGAGCAGGCCGCAGCACCGACTGCACGTCCAAAACCAGTGATAAAGCGCCCGGTTATACCCAAGCCTGCGTCTACGGATGATGCACCCGCTGCAAATGATGATGCCACACAGTCGGCTTCTGAAACTGACAAGCCCGCGCCGCGTCCGCGCCCGGTTATAAAAAGACCGGCAGCGCTACAGCCAAAACAGGAAGGGGGCGATACAGAAAACGCCAGCCCTGCCGCCCAGCAGCCTGCCGCCGCCGAAGATGCGTCTGCCGCAAAACCACCGCGCCCACGCCCGGTGATTAAACGCCCTGCCGCCTTGCAAAAACCTCCGGAGCAGGCAACTGACGCCGCAGCGCCAACGCCAGAGGAGGCCCCGAAACCCACACGGTCACGGCCCGTAATGAAGCGCCCGGCCGCTTTGCAAAAACCCGCTGAGCCAGATCAGGCCACCCCATTGCCAACGGATACGCTATCGGAAGCGTCCTCTATACCAGAGGATGCCCCAAAGCCGCCCCGGCCACGGCCTGTGATGAAGCGGCCCGCTGCGTTGCAACCGCCACCCGCCGAGGCGGCCGCGCCCGAAAGCACGCCAGCGCCGCAGGAGCCAACCGCGCCGGACGCAGCAGCCCAAAAACCGCCCAGGCCACGGCCCATCATAAAGCGACCTGTACCCCCGGTTCCTCTGGAAGAAGAAGGGGCAACGCCGGAAGCCGCAGCGGCGTCTCCTTCGCCGGAGCTGCCGGATGAGCCGCCGAAGCCAAAACCGCCACGACCGCGCCCGGTCATGCGCCGACCGCCAAAACCAGACGAAGGCGAGGCAACCGGCGTGTAGCCATACCCCATACCAAGCAATCACTAACTAACAACGAATACATGTACGGAACACTAAAAGCAGATTTAGCCCAGCAACTGGCCGAGATTCAGGAGGCAGGCCTATATAAGAAAGAGCGCATCATCACCACGCCGCAGGGCGCTGACATCGACACGACCCAGCAGCCGCATGTGCTGAACTTTTGCGCCAACAACTACTTGGGCCTCTCGGCGCACCCGCGCGTGATCGAGGCCGCGAAAGAAGCGATTGACACGCATGGCTACGGCATGAGCTCAGTGCGCTTTATATGCGGCACCCAGGACATACACAAAGAGCTGGAGCGGAAGATTTCGGAGTTTCTCGGCACCGAGGACACGATCCTGTACGCGGCCGCCTTCGATGCCAACGGCGGGGTGTTTGAGCCTCTGTTCGACGCCGAGTCGGCCATTATCTCCGATGCCCTGAACCACGCGTCTATCATCGACGGGGTGCGGCTGTGCAAAGCGCAACGCTTCCGCTACAACCACAACGACATGGCCGACCTAGAGGCGAAGCTGCAGGAGGCCAAAGGCGCGAAGCACCGCATCATCGTCACGGACGGCGCTTTCTCTATGGATGGCACGGTGGCCCAACTGGATAAGATTGTGGCTTTGGCAGAGCGGTATGAGGCGCTGATTATGGTAGACGACTGCCACAGCTCCGGCTTCATGGGCAAGACCGGGCGTGGCACGCACGAGTACCACAACGTGATGGGCCAGATCGACATTATCACGGGCACGCTGGGCAAGGCGCTTGGCGGCGCGATGGGCGGCTTTACCTCCGGCCGCAAGGAGATCATCGACATGCTGCGGCAGCGCTCGCGCCCCTACCTGTTCTCCAACTCGCTGGCGCCGTCTATCGTCGGGGCTTCTATCGCGGTGCTGGACTTGCTGAGCTCCACCACCGAGCTGCGTGACAAGCTGGAGTCGAACACGAAGTATTTCCGGGAGAAAATCACGGAGGCAGGCTTCGACATCAAGCCCGGCGATCACCCGATCGTGCCGGTGATGCTGTATGACGCACCGCTGGCGCAGGAGTTTGCCACCCGCATGCTCGACAAAGGCATTTACGTAATCGGCTTCTACTACCCGGTGGTGCCCAAAGGACAGGCGCGTATCCGGGTGCAACTCTCTGCCGTGCACGACAAAGCGCACATCGACAAGTGCCTTGCCGCTTTCGTGGAAGTGGGCAAAGAGCTGGGTGTGCTGCAATAGGTATACTTTTCCTGAAACACGAGGCAACGCCACTCCCGGATTTGGGAGTGGCGTTGCTATTTTATATCTTGAACAGGCAAAAAATCAGCGCAGCGATGAACAACATAAAGATCAGGCCAGGGCAGGTGTTAGTAGGCACCGTGCTGTCGTGGCTGGTGGTATCGTTTCTGGCATACTCCACGGCAGGCTTGCGCGGCGAGACACACGTCATCGGCACGCTGTTGCAAATTGCCTTCTACTTCTCGCTGCTGTTGTCGGTGGAGGCGTTTAGCAGTGTGCTGCTAAACCCGCAGTGGACGCGCATAAACTTCGGTATGATTTTGCTGCTCTGTGCCCCCGCCCTGCTCTATCTGCTGTGGTTCGTGAGTGAAAAGCTGTTTTAACTCCCCAAGCAGCCTGCCGCACCATGGACATACTCGCATACAACCCTTTTATTTCCTTACTGATTGCACTGAACTATGCCCTGGTGATTGTGTCGCTGGTGCACCTCATTTTTCGGACGCACTATACCGTGGGGCAGCGCCTCACCTGGATGGTGGTGCTGTGGATCGTGCCAGTGCTAGGGTCAGCCGCATACTGGTATACCCGGTACAGAAAAGGTTAATCTGAGCAGGCCGTGTGCAGCATTCCCGCTGTTGTCCGTTCTCCGAAATTCCCCTGCGCGGAGTGGCCGGTTATTTGTGCTACTGCTGCACGAATATTCTCAAATGAGCAAATTCTGTTTGATAATGGCATCAGTTTCATCCTGCCTAAACGAGGAACAGACCTAGTGCTCGACCAATTTAATTACCAGAAGTAGCGTTTGTTTTTAGATGAATAGAAACGACTTTTATGACTCATTTCTAATTCTTAATTTGGCGAAGCACTACCTCCCATTCTGTAAAAAAAAACCTGATTGAATTAGCTGCACTCTACAATTACAAGCGCTTGCCAGGTATAAATTGCCTACGCGGCGCTCGCGGATTTTTCTGGTGTGGCGGCTGGCGTGGCGCGTTGGTCTGTGTCGAAGAGGAACTGGTTGAGCTTGATGCGCAGGTCAGCGGAAGAAAGGTTGCGGTAGGCCTCGCCGTTGCGGACTAGTGCGATCTGCCCCGTCTCCTCTGACACTACCAGCACAATGCTGTCCGTGATCTCTGTCAAGCCGATGGCCGCGCGGTGGCGAAGTCCCATCGAGGCCGGTATGTCCTGGTTTTCGGAAACAGGCAGGATGCAGCGGGCCGCCTTGATGCGGTTGCCGGAAATAATAACCGCGCCATCGTGCAGGGGGCTGTTTTTGTTGAAGATCGACATGAGCAGGCGCTTCGAGATCACGGCATCGATCAAATCGCCGGACTCCGCGTAGTACTTCAACTCAGAGCTTTTCGCGAAAACGATCAGGGCACCCGTGTTTTTGCCGGCCAGTGTTTTGGAGGCTTCGATAAAGGGCGTCAGGCTAAGTTTTTCGCTTTGCTCGCGCCGCCACGGGAAGCTCCGGAAGAAGCGGTCGTTGTTGAAGGCGGTGGTCTTGCCGATCAGCAGCAGGAAGCGCCGTATCTCGGGCTGGAACACGATGATGGCGGCCAGCACCCCCACGCCCATAAACTGCCCCAGTATAATGGTGAGCAGCTCCATACCGGCGGCGCGCACCACCAGGTACAGCAGGTAAACAGAGAGCAGCCCCAAAAAAATCTTCAGCGCCACGCTGCCCGTCAGGAGCTTGTACAGTTGGTAGAGCAGCACCGTCACGAGCAGGATGTCAATGACATCGAGCAGCTCTATCTCTAAAAAACCTATACTGAATAAAAATATCAAAGTGTTGTTTTCTTGTAAAGTTGTATCGTTTGCTTCGTCTCTTTTACGTCGTGCACCCGCAAAATGGCTGCACCTTTCATCAACGCCACCATGTTGAGGGCTATTGTACCGGTAAGCGCATCGGCCTGCGCAATGGCCAGTGTTTTATACACCATCGATTTGCGGGATAGCCCCGCCAGCACAGGCACCCCGAAAATACGGAATTCGTCGAGGCGGCGCAGCATTTCGAAGTTATGGTCCGCCGTTTTGGCAAACCCGAAGCCGGGGTCCAGTATAATGTCCTTCACGCCCAGTTGCTTTAGCCGCGCAACCTGCGCCTGCAGCTCATCTACCACCTCCACCACCACATCGCTGTACTTAGCCAACGTGGTCATGGTCTGGGGCGTTCCACGCATGTGCATAAGTGTGTAGGGTACCTGCAGGTTGGCCACCGTCTCAAACATGCTTGCGTCCAGAGTGCCCCCCGCAATGTCGTTCACGATGGCGGCTCCCGCCCTCACGGCCGCCTCGGCCACTGGTGCCCTGAAGGTGTCTACGGAGATAACCGCGTCCGGAAAATTAGCGGCGATTGCCTCGATGGCCGGCACAACCCGGTCCAGTTCTTCCTGCACGGAGATGTCTGTGGCGCCGGGGCGCGAGGAGTAGCCCCCGACATCCAGTATGTCGGCGCCATCGGCCAGCATGGCCTGGGCCTTTTGCAGCACCTCTTCCGAAGAGTGGAGGCGGCTGCCGGCAAAGAAAGAATCAGGGGTGACATTCAAGATGCCCATCACCAGCGGGGCATCCAGAGAGAGGAGCTTTCCGCGGCAGTTCAGTGTGGTTTTTGTGCTAAAAAGCGTATCTTTCGCTTCCAATGTTTGGCATGTACGTCTGTATGATTTTAAAATTAAAGCTAAAAAGTTGATTAATCAAACACTTCAGGAATATGATCAGGTAGTGCAGCGCTGCAAAGACACCTTCGTGAAGAAAACAAAGGACTACGGCACCGCCTGGCGCATCCTGCGGCTGCCGTCCATCACGGATCAGATCTTCATCAAAGCCCAGCGCATCCGGTCTATTCAGGAGAAGGGCAGGCAACTGGTAGACGACGACATCAACGGCGAGTTTGTGGGCATTATCAACTACTGCGTGATTGCGCTGATGCAGCTCCACCTGCCCGCCGACGCCGACATGAACCTGCCCGCCGAGGAAGTGGAGCGGCAGTATACGCACCACATCGAGGAGAATGTAAAGCTGTTGAACGCCAAAAACCACGATTACGGCGAGGCCTGGCGCGACATGCGCGTGAGCTCCATCACCGACATCATCCTGATGAAACTATACCGCACCAAGCAGATAGAAGATAACGAAGGCCACACGCTGATCTCGGAGGGCGTGGAGGCGAACTACCGCGACATGATCAACTACGCTGTCTTCGCGCTGATTAAGTCGGGGTTTGCGGGGAAGTAATATCCAACCACCCCCTGCCCCCTCCTTGTCTAAGGAGGGGAGTCTTTATCGGTTCTTTGCCTCTCTTCGCTTCGTGGCTTAGGCATTTTATAATACTTTCAACTACTAAAGCTGTCCTGAAAACCTTCCCAAGCAGTAACTCCAACTCCCCTCCTGGGGGTAGGGGCCCTCGAAAAAGATAAGGAGGGGTTAGGGGTGGTTAGACCCGGAATTGCAACATTCAAAACTGAATCTAAACGTAACCAATGAAGTATATAAGCAAATTCTGCTGGCTGTTTGTGGGGGTGCTTTTCATATTTTCGGGCCTGATCAAGATCAACGACCCGGTAGGCACCGCCATCAAGCTAGAAGAGTATTTTGAGGTGTTCGCTACGGACATTTCTCCCGTGTTTAAATCGTTTGAGCCATACGCGCTGTTTCTGTCGGTGTTCCTGAGTGCGGCGGAGATTGTGCTGGGCGTGGCGCTGCTCGTGCGCTGGAGGCTGAAGATAATCCTGGGGGCTTTGCTGCTGATGATCGTGTTCTTCACGTTCCTGACCTTTTACTCGGCCTATTTCAATAAAGTAACGGATTGCGGATGCTTCGGCGACGCCATCAAGCTGACGCCTTGGGAGTCGTTTACGAAAGACGTGGTGCTGCTCGCGATGATCCTGGTGCTGGTGTTTACGCAACACTACCTGAAGCCATTCATGCGGCCTGCCTCCGGGGCGGTTATCACCATCATCACAGCAGCTATCTCCATCATGGTGGGCTGGTATGCCTACGAGCACCTGCCCTACATCGACTTCCGCGCCTACAAAGTGGGCAACGACATCCCCCGGCTCATGCAGCCGTTGGCACCGCTGCGCTACAAATACATCATGGCAAAGGGCGGGCAGCAGCAGGAGTTTGAGACATACCCTACCGATACCACCTATACCTTTAAGGAGATGGTGGCGATAAACCCGGAAGACGGCCCCAAGATCACCGACTTTAATGTATGGAACGATGAGGGCGACTTTACGCAGGAGGTGCTAACGGGCAAGAAACTGCTGATTATTGTGCAGCGCGTGGACAAGGCCGAGACAGGCAACTTCGACAAGATCAAAAAGCTGGTGAAAGCAGCGGAGAAGCAGGGCATCGCACCGATAGTGGTGACCAACAGCAGCGGGCAAGAGTTTGAGGTGTTTCGGCACGAGATGAACTTAGCCGTTCCATATTATTATGGCGACGGCACGGTGCTGAAAACCATTATCCGTTCCAACCCCGGTATCCTGCTGCTGCAGGACGGCGTGGTGAAAGGCAAATGGCACAACAACGACACACCGGACATAGAGGAGGTCGCATCGTTGATCGATAATCGATAATCGTTGCTCGTTGCTCGTGTTTCGCTGAAGATAAATCGTTATGATTATATAGGAGAAAAGCTGTCAACGAAGGGCTGAATGGGTAACATCGAAAAACGGATAACGAAACACGCTAAACGAAGCAAATGAAATTCCTGGGATATATACTGAGCCGCTTGGGGCATGGCCTGCTGATTATGCTGGGCGTGCTGGTGGCGGTGTTCTTCCTGTTCAACGTGCTGCCCGGCGACCCCGTGGCGCTGCTGGCGGGGCAGCGCTCCGACCTGGCCACCCGCGAAGCCATCACCAAAGATCTGGGCCTGGACAAGCCCCTGCCCCAGCAACTGCTCTACTACCTGAACGACGTGTCGCCGCTCTCGGTGCATGAGGACAAAGCAGCAAACCAGGAGAAATATGCCTACACGCCGCTGGTGGATTTTGGGGCGGATGTGCTGGTGTGGAAGACACCATACCTGCGCCGCTCATTCCAGAGCAACAAAAGCGTGACCGACATTCTGCTCGACCACTTTACCGGCACCCTCTGGCTGGCCGCTGCCGCCATGCTTATCGCCACCGTGTTCGGCATCCTGTTTGGGGTGCTGGCCTCGCTGCGGCCGCATAGCTGGCTCGACCATACCCTGATTACCACATCGGTGCTGGGCATCTCGGTGCCCTCCTTTGTGGCCGCCATCCTGATTGCGATCACCTTTGGCTTTTACTGGAGCGACTGGACAGGCCTGAGCCTGACGGGGCAGCTCTATGAGATAGATGCCTTTGCGGGGCGGCAGTTGATGCTGCACAACCTGCTGCTGCCTGCCGTTGCCCTGGGCATCCGGCCACTGGCCATTGTGGTGCAGCTTACCCGCAGCTCTATGCTCGACGTGATGGGGCAGGATTACATCCGGACGGCGCGGGCCAAAGGGCTTAGCCGCTACCGGGTAATAGCGGACCACGCCCTGAAGAACGCCCTGAACCCCGTGGTGACGGCTGTGTCGGGGTGGCTGGCGTCGCTGATGGCGGGTGCCTTTTTTATTGAGTACATCTTCAACTGGAAAGGACTGGGAGCTGTAACCCTACAGGCGGTGCAGAACCTTGACTTCCCGCTGGTGATGGGGGCCACGCTTTTTGTCGCCTTCCTGTTTGTGCTCATCAACATCTTTGTAGACGTGCTCTATGCCCTGCTGGACCCGCGGGTGAAGCTCGAGTAATGAATTCCGAATCACGGGTTCCGGGTTGTGCGAACGATAGACGCTGGCAGCCAGGGTAACACATCTAATTTTTTAATTTCTAATTTTTAATTTAGAAGAATGATCATCTTCTTAGTCGGTATGATGGGCAGCGGGAAAACGACCCTTGGCAGACAACTGGCGGCCCAACTGCAGCACCCCTTCGTGGATCTGGACACGTTTCTGGAGCAACGGGAGGGGCGCACCATTGCCCAGCTGTTTGCGCAGGAGGGGCAGGAGCGCTTCCGGGCATTAGAGCGCCAGGCGCTGGAGGCGGTGGTGCGGGAGCATGCCCAGGCCGTGGTCTCTACGGGTGGCGGCGCTCCCTGCTTCTTCGATAACATGGAGTATATGAGCCGCCACGGGAAAACTTTTTTTCTGGATGTGCCTGTTGCGGAGATCTGTAAAAGGCTGTCTGCCTCCGACTTGCAGGTGCGGCCCCTACTGGCCGGGAAGACGGAAGAGGAGGTGATGTTATTCCTCGTCGAAACATTAAACCACCGCAGGCAGTTTTACCAACGTGCCGATGCCACGGTGCAGGGAGCAGGTATAACCAGTGCCCAGTTAGAGCAGTTGCTCAACAATAACCAGGCATGACCGTTAAATGGGTATACTTGCCATTGCAATGCATCAAGAAATCAAAAAATAAGTATTTTTGCAACCTCAATATCAAGCAAAATATTTCAATGAAACCGAACCATAAAGGGCGCGCGCAGATCTTCAAAAATCCTGTGCTTGAAAGACTGACCAGAACGCATATTGCCTACCCTATCTCCATCTTTGTTGCCATCGCCACAGGATTAGTGTATTATGGCATCACACACAGCTTTATCGGGGTGATAGAGGCTTTAGGCCTGTTTGTGGCCGGCTGGCTG
The DNA here is from genome assembly GCF_022601975.1 of Pontibacter sp. E15-1. GTDB lineage: Bacteria > Bacteroidota > Bacteroidia > Cytophagales > Hymenobacteraceae > Pontibacter. The sequence continues at coordinate 50,655 of NZ_JAKVIR010000035.1, read as the reverse complement.
CTGTTTTCGCTGCTGGAGTATGCGGCACACCGCTTCATTTTCCATATGGAAACGGACACGCCCACCAAAGCGAAGATTCAGTATACCTTCCACGGAAACCACCACGACTTCCCGAAAGACAAGGACCGGCTGGCCATGCCGCCCATCGTGAGCGTGTTTATCTCCTCGCTGCTGTTTTTCGTGTTTAAGCTGGTGTTCGGCAACTTCGTGTTCGGCATACTGGCCGGGCTGCTTTTCGGCTACGCCATGTACCTGTTTGTGCATTATGCCGTGCATGCCTACGCTCCGCCCAAAAACTTCCTGAAAACGCTTTGGGTTCACCACAGCATTCACCACTACAAAGACCCGAACGTAGCGTATGGCGTATCGTCGCCGCTCTGGGACTATGTGCTGGGCACCATGCCCAAGCGCACGAGGTAAACACCGCAAAAAGAAAGGGAGCCGTTTCGGGCTCCCTTTCTTTTTGCGTCTACTGCAGATGCTATCTTCGCAGCTTTCTGAAAAGCCAGAAAATAAGCACGACCACCAGCACAATCACGATGATGGCGGTATAGGCACCGGCCTTAAATATATCTCCAACAATTTCACAACTGCTCAGCGTCAGCATCAGCAGCACGAGCATTGGCATAAGGTATGACTTTATGTTTTTCATTTTCTAAACGTTAGATTCTGATTGGTTAATTTTTGCTGTATGCGGCAAAGCATCGCTATCTGGTTATATGACAATATTGCCACGATAGCTATTTACTGCTTCAGCGCGAAAAGGTTGAGTTAAGGTGCCTGGGGCAGGAAACATTCCCGCTAGCCTTTCCCGGCGAATGTGCGTAGTACTGAAGGCTTCTTCCTACCCCTGCTTCAGCCCGTGCGGGGTATGGGTATGCCCGGTGCGGGGCTGCAAAGCGGGCTTTGGCCTTGTCTGCCGCATTTTGCCGTTTCAGCAGTAAATTAAGGAAGTATATAGCTGCATCGGCACCAGATAGGGTATATATTTGCATTCTGAGCAAATACATGCAGTGTTAGTGGTATGGTGGCAAGGAGCGCAAGTGCTTTGAAATCAAGACAAGGATACGGGACCAGAAGCGACGGTCTGTAGCCCGAGAGCCAAATTTGAAGCAGGCCGCAAACACTTTTATTAACCGAATGTTCTTTTACCATAGTTATTTACAATGAACAAGAATACTACTTCTTCAGGTCCTGATGTGGTGTTGATTGGTGCCGGCATCATGAGCGCCACACTGGGTGTGCTGCTGAAAGAGCTGCAGCCCGACCTGACCATCGATATATATGAGCGGCTGGATGTGGCCGCCGCGGAGAGCTCTGACGCCTGGAACAACGCCGGGACGGGCCACTCGGCTTTTTGCGAGCTTAATTATACCCCCGAGCTTGCCGACGGGTCCATCGAAACCGGCAAAGCCGTTAAAATAGCCGAGTCATTCGAGGAGTCGAAGCAGTTCTGGGCCTACCTCATCCAGCAGAACCTCATCACGATACCCGAAAACTTTATCCGGAGCATTCCGCACATGAGCTTTGTGTGGGGCGACGCCAACGTCAACTTCCTGGACAAGCGCCATAAGGCCCTTACGGCATGCAGCCTCTTTCAGGGGATGCAGTACTCAGAGGACCCCGACCAGCTAGACGAGTGGATGCCCCTGATTATGCAGGGGCGCAGCAAAGCCCAGAAAGTAGCGGCCACCCGCATGGACATCGGCACAGACGTGAACTTTGGGGAGCTGACGCGCTGCATGTTCGACCTGCTGAAGGGTATGGACGGCGTGACGATGCACTTTAACCACGAGGTGCGCAAGCTCAAGCGGCAGGACGATGGCAGCTGGCAGGTGAAAGTGAAAGACAGAGCCTCAGGAAACAAGAAAAAGGTGAAAACGCGCTTTGTGTTTATCGGGGCTGGCGGCGGCTCGCTGTACCTGCTCGAGAAATCAGGCATACCGGAAGGCAAGGGGTATGGCGGCTTCCCGGTGAGCGGGCAGTGGCTGAAATGCACCAACCCGGAAGTTATCCAGGATCATCAGGCCAAAGTGTATGGCAAGGCTGCCGTGGGCTCGCCGCCCATGTCGGTGCCGCACCTGGACACGCGCATGATCAATGGCAAGCGCGAGTTGCTCTTCGGGCCGTATGCCGGTTTCTCCACGAAGTTCCTGAAAAGCGGTTCCTACTTCGATCTTCCTCGCTCCATTAAGGTAAACAACCTGCGGCCGATGATGGTGGCAGGCATCAAGAACATCCCGCTTACTAAGTACCTGATCAACCAGGTGCGGCAGTCGCCCGAGGACCGCATGTACGCGCTGCGCGAGTATTTCCCGAACGCCCGACGAGAGGACTGGGAACTGGAGATGGCCGGTCAGCGGGTGCAGGTGATCAAGAAAGACCCGAAGCATGGCGGAGTGCTGGAGTTCGGCACCGAGGTGGTAAGCGCCTCCGACGGTTCAATCGCGGCCCTTCTAGGGGCCTCGCCGGGAGCCTCTACTGCCGTCTCGATTATGCTGGGGCTGCTGGAGCGCTGCTTCAAAGATAGGCTGAACTCAACGGAGTGGCAGGAAAAGCTCAGGCTGATGATCCCCTCTTACGGAGAGTCGCTGGCGAGCAACCCACAGCTGCTGGAGCAGGTGCGGGAGCACACCAGCGAGGTGCTTGGCCTGACGAACGTTCAAGAAGCTCGCTAGGGACAGCGCTAGGTATAAATTTTGAAAAATGAGCGTTGCCGTGATCTGGCAGCGCGTTTATACATACACGAAGTCCTTCAGCCGGGTGCGGATACCCTAATGTCCGCACCCGGCTGAAGGACTTTTTTAATGGGCACCTCATCGGTATACCCTACTCGAATGGGTTTTGTGTATCGGAGTCTTTTCGGGCAGTAGGTACTGCAAACTGCCATACCCAATCTCCGCCCCATCAGGCTATATCCAATCAACTTTTCCAACAGCTTCCCTGCTTCTAACTGCTCTGCCAGAAATGCAAGGGTATACCGCAGTGTTCAGGAAGTTTGTGATTTTGGAATCTACAAACACTGGCGCAAGCGTCCGCTTGTGCCATAGCGCGAAAAATGCATACCAGTTCTTCGAAAAAATGAACCATAATGTATGATTAACTCACCTTCTGGAGGCATGTGTAGCTGAAAGCTAATCTATAAACAGGGCGCTTCTTGCCGTTCTCAATATAATTATACTTTATTCAGAACAATTTTATATTGAAATAAGTATGCTCAGTGGAATGTGCCCTTTGCTGGGCGTAGGCAACAATACTACCTGTGGCTACATGCATGCATTCCAAGGGCCGTGTACTGGCGAGTTAAGCTTTTCGCCTTTCGACCATATCCGGGAAACCTAATAAACCTACATAACTATGAAACCACATTTACAGGACTCAGGCAACTTCTCTCATCTTTACAAAGCACAGGTTCTACGTGGCCATACCTGCTATTTTCTGGTGCTAGGCATGCTGCTCTTTATCTTTCCGCAGCTGTTGTTTGCGCAACTTACGGAGCAATGGAAAACACCTATCAGAGCAAGCGGAGCAGGGGAAAACGTAAAAATCATACATACCAAAGCAGACCACCAGGGCAATCTGCTGGTGCTGGCGAGCAGAGAGGCCAACGGTGCCGCAGAGAAGATGCAGCTGCAAAAGTTGAACGCGGCGGGCAATGTGTTGTGGCAAGCCACCCTTCAGTCCGGCCTGGAGGAAAAACCGCGTGTACTGGCGCTGGATGCTGCAGGCAATGCCTATGTGCTGATCCAGCTGCGGGAAAACGACACAGATGTAGGAGGCACACTGGCCAAGTTCTCATCGGATGGGGATTTGCTGTGGGCTGCCGCCAGGGAAGGGGCTACGGCAGACATGAACTCGATGGCAGATTTGCTGCTGACTGAAAACGATATATATGTGGCAGGCAATGGTGGGGACAACCGCAACCCGAAAATCCTACTCCGCAAACTTGATTTAGCAGGGCAGGTGATGTGGGAGCAGGTATACAATGGTGGCTTCGGAGTTAAGCTTGCCGCCGATGGGACGCAGCGCATCGTGCTGGCCGGGTCAAAGGATGTATACCTGCCATCCAGCGCAGAGTTGTCTAACGTGTTGCTGCTGAGCTACGAGGCCAGCACCGGGAGCCTTCACTTCGACAGAAACTATAACTACCTCTTCAAAAACGGCTCTTCTGTTCACAACGGGTATGATACACCTGCCGACCTGCACATTTCCCCGGCTGGCGAAATCTTGGTGGTGTCAAATTCCTCGCCCTACCCCTATGTATATGATGTGGTGCTGATGAAAACAGACCGGCAAGGCAACAAACTTTGGCAAACAGGCATAGGCAAGAAGTGGCCGCTCGGAGGAGTAGATGAGAGCATGGCCCTGTACCGCGATGCCGCCTTTGCCCCGGATGGCAGCGTGGTGGTGCTGACAATGGAGGCCCTTTACCGGCGCCCGCCCAACTATGGTATGGTCAGGGTCAGCGGGGAAGGAAAGCGGCTATGGTCCAAAACCTTCAACACAGTGACCGGCGACACGGTTATGATGCCTAATGTAAACGACACGGTTGCGGTTGTGCAACCGGAGGCTTTGGCGCTGGACAAGGCAGGGAATATTGCTGTTATAGCAGAGGCAGGCCGCAAGGTGCTGGGCCATACCTCGTTTCTGGGCTGGGTGTATGAGGAGCCGACTGTGCCCGTGACACGGCTATATGCGCCGGATGGCAGTTTGCTTTGGGAGCAGCAAGTCGCAGGAGGGAACGATCTGTTGTTCGATGTATCCGGGAACCTGTACATCACAGGCGCAATGGGTGGGAAAGGCGATCGTCAGGCGTTTGTGTGGAAATACAAAACAGCAGAGGCCTGCCACATACCGGTGCGCGTAAAGCTAAGCCTACCGCCTTTTGCCATGAAAGCGGGGGAACAGGTGCGCACTACCGCTGATTTCGGGACCTATATAGCACTGACTGAGGCTGGCGTAAGGTGGAGTTGGGGAGACAATAGCACCTCCATCTCCTACACCCTCCCTGACAACCCGCGCATCACCGGGCAGCACCGGTATACGGCGGCGGGCATCTATACAATTGGGCTCGACGTCTCGCAAAGTTGCCTGCAACCTGTTTCAGACGATTACCGCCAGGAGATGGTGATCTTTGATCCGGCGGCGGGCAACGTGTCGGGTGCGGGGCTGCTTCGCGTGCCGGCAGAGTCGCCAGCCATGGGTACGTCGGCGTTTGCCTTTGCCGCACGGTATACAACAAATGACGCCTTTGCAAAGCCCTCGGGAGCGGCCCTTTTTGTGCTCAACAGTAGCCATATCCTCTTCAGTAAATCCCTCGACTGGCTGGTCATCAAAGATAACCGTGCGGCCCTGCAGGGTATCGGTACGGTAAATGGAAAGGGCCGCTTCAAGTTTGTGGCCACCATGGAAGACGGCGGAGGAGCAGGACTGAATGATGCCGCTGACCAGCTGCGCCTGCAGGTATGGGACTTAAATGCCTACGGCAAACTGGTGTACGACAACTCTGCCGCTAGCCAACGCCTCAGCCTGGTGCAGCAATTGCCAGGTATCGGCGGAGGGCAGGTTCTCATCAACCACAAGCAGCCAGACCCACTGTTTGCCCAGTACCTGCAGCAGGCGCTGGAGGGCAACGGCCCACTGCCCGAGCTCGTGGCTTACCCGAACCCCTTTTCCGACAAAACCACCATCAACTTTGCGCTGGAGCACGGCGGCAGTTACGCTATCGACCTGTATGACATGAAAGGCACGCGCATCCGGCAGCTACAGAAAGGCACGGCCGCGGCTAAAACTAATGTTATAGTAGATGTAGACGGGGCTACTCTGGCGCAAGGTATCTACCTGGCCCGCCTCCAGACAGACACTGGCATGAAGACCGTAAAGCTGCTGCTAAATAAGTAGCGGAATCGGGAGTTTTCCATCAGCATCGGGAGCTATTGGGGTTTGTGGGAGGAAGAATCAGGGGTGTGCAAGGGCTGGCTATAGTAGCGTAGTTTTTCCCAGCCCCTGATCTATTATAGAATCACCCCTATGTAGTATATCCCGGAAATGCAGGTACTGTTTATTGCACTAAATATGGGTGCGATTTTACTTTGAAAGCAAATTCAAGTACTGAAGAATACCCTCTTCGCCGTGCTGTAGTGATATTGTTCAATTCTTAAATTGTGCCATCTTAGCGATGCTATCTAGATTTGCCAGTTTCGCCTTTAGCCATACGCCTTCCTATGTAATTTTTATCGTTGTGCCGAACACTTGGTTGTTTGTCAAAAATAGCTACAGGGCACAAAAAGTGATTTTAAAGTAAGCGATCACTTTTTCGCTTAAAAGTTTTTTTGTGTGTTATACACTGCTTATATTTAGCTATATAAATCAAAATAAGACACGCTGGAGAAATCTGGCGTTCTAAAAAGTGATCGCGAAAGAGATGCCTTTGGGGGTGTTCCCTCTGCGGTCAATATGGTTGCCTATCCTTTAGGGAAATGCTGTATGGTCGTATTTTAAAGCTGAGTCAGTTTATAAATACAAGTACTAAGGCGTTAGCCTGTATATGAATAATGCAAGAACAGCGAAGCAGCTGGAGCATTATCGGTTTTCAGAAATATTTTGTTAAAAGTTATTGTTGCGACAAGCAATTAGGCTTTAGATCATTTAGGTTTTGCTCCCTTACCGGGGCCGAATGCTAAGAAGCTGTTTTAAAACCTATTCGAGAGCTATTTTAGAAACAGAGACTATAATCATAAAGGCCATTTCTGCGGCATTTAACCACTTTTAAGGATTTCTACTTTCCCGCTTGAATAGGTTTTAAAACAGCTTCTAAGAGGAAGATAAAAAATTACGCGTTTATAAATAAGTGTACAAAGCACAATAAATTGGTGGTAACACCGCACCGCTTGAACACCGGCTTCCCTTCGGGGAAATGAAAATGTAGTCTGATTATTTTCATATTTATAACTATAACATGGAAACCTATGCAACACTATTTACCTAAAGAGCTTAAATACTTGTTTGTATTGCCGCTTATCTTTTTCTCCTTTGTAGTGGCGTATGCGCAGGGCATCACGGTGCAGGGAAAGGTTACTGACGATCAGGGAATGGGGCTTCCTGGCGTAACGGTGCTCCTGAAAGGGACGACCACCGCCGCCCCGACAAGCGTAGACGGGTCCTACACGCTAAACGTGCCAAACGGCAACGGCACGCTGGTGTTTACCTTTATCGGGTATGCGCCCCAGAGTGTGCCCATCAACAACCGCTCCACCATAAACGTGTCACTTTCAACGGATGCGAAAGCGCTGGAAGAAGTAGTGGTGGTAGGGTATGGCACGCAGAAAAAGGAAACAGTTACCGGTTCGGTGGCTGCCGTGAAAGGCGAGGAGCTGGAGAAGTCGCCGGCGCTTAACCTGACGAACTCCATTGCGGGCCGCATGCCGGGCGTTGTGGCTGTGAACAGAAGCGGCGAGCCGGGCTATGATAATTCCATTATCCGCATTAGGGGCTCCAATACCCTGGGCGAGAACGGGGCACTTGTCGTGATTGACGGCGTGCCGGCTCGTGCCGGGGGTATAGAGCGCCTCAACCCGGCCGATATTGCGAGCATATCCGTACTGAAAGATGCCTCCGCAGCCATTTACGGGTCGCGGGCAGCCAACGGCGTTATCCTGGTTACCACCAAGCGGGGCAAATCCGGGAAGCCGGAATTATCTTACTCCTTCAACCAGGGCTTCGCCCGGCCAACTGTAATTCCTGATCTGGCCGACGCCACCCAGTTTGCCGAGATGCGCAACGACCTGGAGATTTACAACCGCGTGCCGGTCCACCTGTGGCAGGAAGCTACGGATGCGTTCGCAAAAACAGGCAGCTACACCCTGCCAGACGGCTCTGTTGTCAATTCGCACTACGGGCCAGAGGATTTTCAGAAGTTCAGAGATGGGTCTAACCCCTGGACGCACCCCAACACGGACTGGTACAAGGCAACACTGAAAGATTGGTCTCCGCAGTCGCAGCACAACCTGCAGCTGCGGGGCGGAAGCGACAATATCCAGTTCCTGACCTCCCTGGGGTATATAAATCAGGATGCGTTCTACAAAAACTCCGCGACAGGGTACAAGCAGTATGACCTGCGCGTGAACCTGGACGCAACCATCAGCAAATACATTAAAGCCAGTGTGGGTATGCTGGGGCGCCAGGAGAACCGCTTTTTCCCGACGGTTGGTGCGCCTGCTATCTTCAGGATGCAGATGCGGGGCATCCCAACCTCCCCGGCCCGTTGGCCTGACGGAAGACCTGGCCCTGACATTGAGAACGGGCAAAACCCCGTGGTTATCACCACCAACGAAACAGGCTATGACCGCGACACCCGCAACTACCTGCAGACAAACGGCTCGGTGGAGATTACCAACCCCTGGATTGAAGGCCTGAAACTTACTGGTACAGCTGCGGTGGATAAATTTACACGCCGCGAGAAAAGATGGCAGATTCCGTGGTACCTGTACTCCTGGGACAAGACATCCTATGAAGCAGACGGTGTTACCCCATTGCTTAAGTCTGGCAGAAGAGGCCCTGCCGACCCGAACTTAGAACTGGCCAGTGAAGACCAGCTGAACATTTTGCTGGGTGGTATCCTGACGTATGAGCGGTCGTTTGGAAACCATGCCATCACAGTGTTGGCGGGTACTAACCGGGAGACCATCGATTGGGACCGTTTCACTGCATTCCGCAGGTATTTCATTTCTCCGGCCGTAGACCAAATCGGTGTAGGTGGGAACCTGGAGCGAAATAATGGTGGCGATGCCTCTGAGCGGGCGCGCTTGAGCCACTTCGGCCGTGTTGCCTATAACTATCAGGAGAAGTACATGGCAGAGTTTCTGTGGCGCTACGACGCCTCCGACATCTTCCCGAGCGATACCCGATACGGATTCTTTCCTGGGGTGCTGGCCGCCTGGCAGATTTCAGAAGAAAATTTCTTCAAGGATAACGTATCTTTTGTCAATTACCTGAAGCTGCGCGGATCGTGGGGGCAGATGGGTAATGACAACCTGGGTCCGGAAGGTAATCAGTATAACTATTTATCGACCAACTCCTTCAATACCTATATAATAGGAGGGCAGGAAGTGTCCACGCTGCGCGAGAACCTGGCACCTAACCCAAATGTTACCTGGGAGGTGGCAAATAATGCCAACATTGGTGTGGATGGTCAATTACTACAAGGCAGGATTAACTTCGAATTTGATGTGTTTTACAACAAGCGCACCAACATCCTGGCCTTCCGGAATGGATCATTGCCTCAGACTACTGGCTTGATTCCTCCTCGCGAAAACATTGGAGAGGTGACGAACCGTGGATGGGATGCCCTGATAGGTTACAATGGCCAGATTGGCGAGGTCGTATTCCGTGTTAGTGCCAACGGGGGATATGCCAAGAACGAAATCCTGTTTTGGGATGAGGCCTCGGGAGCCCCGGCACACCAGCGGTCTACGGGCAGCCCTATGGGGACGGCGCTCCGCTATGAATATGACGGGGTGTTTGTTGACCAGGCTGACATAGATGCCAATCCGCTTGACTATAGCGCCATTGTGGGCACTTTGCGCCCCGGAGATATGAAGTACAAAGACATCTCAGGCCCCAATGGCGTGCCGGATGGCAAGATCACACCGGACGACAGAACAAGAGACCCGCGCAATGACATCCCTACTTTCCAGGGCGGCCTGAACGCGAACGCGAGCTACAAAAACTTTGACTTTAGCGTGCTTTTCCAAGGGTCGGCCGGAGCCGTGATGACGCTGGGCACAGGCGAGATGGGCAGTATCGGTAATTTCCTGGAGGACATATATGTGAACCGCTGGACCGTGGCGAACCCAAGCTCCGAACACCCGCGCATCGCTGACCGCGGGAACCAGTACTACTCTGGCGGTAACACTTACTGGATGCGGAGCACCAACTATATCCGGCTGAAGAACATTGAACTGGGCTATACCCTGCCGTCTGTGCTTGGCGGCAAAGTGGGCCTGAATGCGCTGCGGGTATATGTAAACGCCCTGAACCTGGTTACCTGGGACAAGTTGAAAGTATATGACCCGGAGAACGTGAATGCCAATGGCCAGTACTATCCGCAGTCGAAAATTATTAACACCGGTGTAACAGCAACATTTTAAGCGCAATCGACATGAAGAACATACATAAATTAAAATCACTGTCCTGGGGGCTTTTTACGGCACTGGTGCTCTCTACCGGCTGTAACGACGACTTCCTGGACACAAAGCCTTTGACCAAAATTCCATCCGAGGTGGTATGGACAGACGCGGGCCTTGCAGAGGCATTCGTGACAGACATATACACTGCCCTGGGCAATGGCGGCTTTGACGAGCAGATGCAGGCATCGCTCACGGATGAGGCATTGTTTACGCACCCGGGCCGGGGCATCAACACCATTACTGAGGCCCGCTCGAACCCGGCAGAACCAGGCTGGATCAACTCTACCCTGAACTGGCCGGATATGTATCGCAGGATACGGGCGGCGAATTTGGCCATCGAAAACCTGCGGGACCCCAAGTTCGATAACCCTGCCATGGCAGAACGGCTCTTGGGCGAAGCCCTGTTTATGCGGGCTTACCTATACCACCAGCTCGTGCGCTACTATGGTGGCGTACCGCTCGTGGACAGGTCCTATGTACTGGGCGAGGCCGATTATTCCATCTCCCGGAACACGTTTGCGGAATGCATCGACTTTATTGTGAAAGACGCAGACGAGGCCGCGCAGCTGCTCGAAGGCAAATCTCTGGCGAAAGGGCGAAGCTCCACCGCTGCGGCGCTGGCCCTGAAGTCGCGGGTGCTGCTGTATGCCGCCAGCGACCTGCACGACATCCCGACGGCCAGTGCAAAGTCGGCGGTCATTGCCGGCTACGCGCAGAAAGAGCTGATCGGCTACACAAGCGGAGACCAGACGGAGCGTTGGCGAAAGGCTCAGGCGGCCGCCAAAGCCGTACTGGATTTGCCCGGCCTTGGGTATGCGCTGGGCCTGTCGGCACCGGTGTCACGGGAGGAAGGCAAGACCAACTACATGAACGTGGCTTTGTCTCGTGGCGGTGGCGAGCAGGAGATGATCTTTGGCCGATACTTTATCCAGTCGAAGAACGAAGGCGGCGGACGGATTGGTTTGTTTAACGGCCCGAACGGATACCGCAACTGGGCAGGCAATACGCCCCTGCAGGATTTGGTAGACGACTATGAGATGATGGACGGCAGCGAGTTCAGCTGGAGCGATCCCAATCATCGTGCCGCACCATACGACAACCGCGACCCACGCCTGGAGGCTACCGTGCTGTATGACGGCGCAAACTGGAAGCCGCGCTTCACTACCAATGATCCCGCCAACCAGATTCAGACAGGGCAGTATGAGGTGCTTGATGACAAAGGAATAAAAACAATTCACTTTGGCCTGGATTCCCGGCAGAGCTCCATCGAGGACTGGAATGGCACCCGTACCGGCTACTACATGCGCAAGTTTGTTGATCCGAACCCGAACCTTGTGGACATGAACATGTGGCAGCAGGTGCCATGGGCGTTCTTCCGGTACACCGAAGCCGTGCTGAACTACGTGGAGGCCAGCATCGAACTGGGCGAGGATGCCGTGGCTCTGGAATGGCTGAACAAGGTGCGCTTCCGTGCTGGTATGCCCGCCATAACGGAGGGAGGCGACGCGCTGATGGAACGGTACCGCAACGAGCGCAGGGTAGAGATGGCCTACGAAGAGCAGCGCTACCACGACGTGCGTCGCTGGATGATCGCCTCAGAGGTAATGGGCAAACAGCCCCGCATCATCGACATCAAAGGAAGCCTGAAGCCTGGCAAACAGGTAACGCTTTATCAGTATAACCCCGAGAACTATACCTATAGCTATAACCCGATAGAGCTGGGTAAAGGAATTGAGAATCGGGCCTGGGATGGCAAAATGTTCTACCTGCCGATTCACCGCGATGAGATGAACCGAAACGACAAGCTGGTTCAGAACCCGGGGTACTAAAAATATCTTTGTTTCCTTACTATCTATGCCGGCCGCTTTGTGCTGGCATAGATTTTTTTTATCGCCTGGCTGACACTAATGTTATACCATAATGAGATGATTTTTGCGCATTACAATTTCTCGATAACACCAATATCCAATAATACACATACCCCCTACAGGTACATGGGAAAAATTCCCCTCTTGGGAGGGGTAGGGGTGGGTTTTTTTAGCTGCTACCTCACAAACCCTTTTAAATGCGCAAAATCTCTTATATCGGTATGAATTTCTTTTTTGGGAGCAAAAATCTAAAGTCAGGCTCATTTCTGGAAAATTTGCGGCCTAAAAGATCAATTTTAAGCATGCGCTTTGAGGCAAGTCCGTCGCTAAAAGTAGCATCAGCTTTATTTTCTGCTAAAAGTTCTGTAAAATCAAAAGTGATAAGCGTTTAGGCGTGTCGCGGCAAAGCTTTTCAAGCCATACCCCAGGTATAGGTTTGTTTAAAGCGGCGCTACTCGCTTACCCTCATATCAGCATTTGCTTTTATACCACCCTATTGCCCTTGTCTATGCCCAAGCTTACCCCCATACTACCTGCATTCCTGTTTTTTACCCTTGTTGCTTTCTCCGGGTGCCAGGAAAAGCCAGTGCCAGACGAGAAGCAGGAAGCCACCGCCCCTGTTGTCTCCAACCCGCTTTTTACGCTGCTGCCAGCCAGCAAAACAGGCATCAGTTTCTCCAATAACCTGACGGAGGGACTAAACACCAATGTGCTGATGTATGAGTACTTCTACAACGGCGGCGGAGTGGCAGTAGGCGACGTAAATGGCGATGGGCTGCCCGATATTTACTTTACAGGGAACATGGTGCCCAACCAGCTATACCTCAACAAAGGCAACATGCAGTTCGAGGACATTACGGCCAGCGCAGGTGTGGCCGGGCGCAGCACCCCGTGGGCCACGGGGGTAACAATGGCCGATGTGAACGGCGACGGGCTGTTGGATCTGTATGTCTGCTACTCGGGGAAGGTGCGGCCCGAAAACCGGGAAAACCAGCTGTTTATCAACGAGGGGCCGGATGCCAGTGGGGTGCCCCGTTTTTCGGAGCGGGCAGCCCGGTATGGCCTGGCGATTCCCTCAAACAGCACGCAGGCTGTTTTCTTTGACTTCGACCGGGACAGCGACCTGGATATGTTCCTGCTCAACCACAGCCCGGAGTCGTTGCCCTTGCTGGATGAGGTGACGACAGCGGCCATCCTCAAAACAGCGGATGACCAGCGCGGGGCGCGGCTTTTTAGAAACGACAAGGGCCATTTCCAGGACATCACTAAAGAGGCCGGCATTCAGTCTTCGTCATTGTCCTATGGCCTGGGGGCCGGAGTGGCCGACATCAACGGCGACGGCTGGCCGGATATCTATGTGTCCAATGATTATGATATCCCGGATTTCCTGTACATCAACAACCGCAACGGCACTTTCACCGATCAGCTCAAAACAGGCATGGGCCATACCTCTCACTTCTCGATGGGCAACGATGTGGCAGACATTAACAACGACGGCTTACCGGATATCTTCACGCTAGACATGCTGCCCGAGGACAACCGCCGGCAGAAGCTGCTGTTCGCCCCGGACAATTATGAGAAGTTTGACCTCAGTCTGAAGTCGGGCTTCCATTACCAGTACATGCGGAACATGCTGCAGCTGAACAACGGCAACGGCACGTTCAGCGAGGCCGGGCAAATGGCCGGTCTCTCGAACACCGACTGGAGCTGGGCCCCGCTCGTGGCGGACTATGACAACGACGGCTGGAAAGACATCTTCGTTACCAACGGCTACCAGCGCGACTATACCAACATGGACTTCATCAAGTACATGAGCAGCTTTGTGCAGCAAAAGGGAGAGAACATGGGCCGGGCGCACGTGCTGGAGCTGGTCAGGAAGATGCCCTCATCCAACGTTACGAACTATATCTTCCAGAACGAGGCGGGGGCAGCTTTTGCGAGCAAGGGTGCCGCATGGGGGATCGACCGGCCCTCCAACAGCAATGGGGCCGCCTACGCCGACCTGGACAATGACGGCGACCTGGACTTGATCGTCAACAACATCAACGAGCCCGCCTTTGTCTACCAGAACCAGGCCAATACCCTGCTGAATCACCGTTACCTGCAACTCAGGCTGAAGGGCGCGGGGCAGAATACCGCCGGGATTGGGGCGAAAGTGACGCTTTATACCCAGGGCAGGCAGCAGTACCAGGAGCAGATGCTGGCGCGGGGCTACCAGTCCAGTGTGTCGCCGGTGCTGCACTTCGGGCTCGGGCAAGCAGAGGCGGTTGACTCGCTGCGCATTGTGTGGCAAAGCGGCAAGCAGCAGGTACTGCGCGGTGTGAAGGCAAACCAGCAGCTTGCCCTGTCCGAAAGCGATGCGCAGGAAGTGTATAAGCCCGCCAAAGGTATAGCCCCTGTGTTTGAAGAAGTGAATCCGCCTTTTGCGTTTGCCCACCAAAAAACCAATCTGAATGACTTTAAGCGGCAGCCCTTGCTGGTAAACCCAATGTCGTTTGCCGGGCCTTGCCTGGCGAAGGCGGATGTGAACGGCGATGGCCGGGAGGATGTGTTTGTGGGAGGTGGCAAAGGGCAGGCAGCCCAGCTCTACCTGCAGCAAAAGAACGGCCGTTTTGTGGCGCAGCCAGGGGCCGCTTTTGAAACCGATAGGATGAGCGACGACGTGGAGGCCGTGTTTTTTGATGCCAACAACGACAAGTACCCGGACCTGTATGTGGTGAGCGGCGGCTATCACGACTTCGCCCCGGAAGACGCCCTGCTGCAGGACAGGCTCTACCTCAACGATGGCAAGGGCAACTATACCCGGAGTGCCAGGGCCCTGCCGCCCATGCGCGTGAGCACCAGTTGCGCACGGGCGGCCGACATCAACGGCGACGGTTTTTTGGATCTGTTTGTCGGAGGCCGTGTGGTACCCGGCCGCTACCCGGAAACGCCGCGAAGCTACGTGCTGCTCAACAACGGGGAAGGGCAGTTTAAGGACAAAACAGCCCTTGTGGCCCCCGCTTTGCAGCAGCTGGGGATGGTGACCGATGCCGCCTGGCAGGACCTGAACGGAGACCAGAAGCCGGAACTGGTGCTGGTGGGGGAGTGGATGCCGGTAACGGTGTATGAAATAGCCGGAGGCAAACTACAGGATGTCACGGAAAAGTACTTTACCCGGAAGTATACCGGATGGTGGAATAAACTACTCACAGGAGACTTTAACCAGGATGGCAAACCCGACCTCGTGATCGGCAACCTGGGGCTCAACGCGCAGATGAAGGCATCAGCCGGGCAGCCGGTAGAGATGTATTACAAAGACTTTGACGACAACGGCTCCGTAGACCCCATCCTGACGTTTTACATGCAGGGCAAAAGCTACCCCTACGTGACCCGGGACGAGCTGCTGGACCAGATGAGTGTGATGCGCACCCGCTTCACCGACTATAAAAGCTATGCCGACGCCACCTTGCAGGATATTTTCTCGGCCGACAACCTGAAAGACGCTGGCCACTTATCGGCCAGCCACTTGCAGACAACGTATTTTGAGCAAAATGCGCAGGGCAAGTTTCAGGAAAAGCCTCTGCCAAAAGAAGTGCAGTATGCCCCCATACACGCCATGGCTACCACAGATTACAACGGCGACGGCCATCCGGATTTGCTGCTGGCGGGTAACATTAACCAGGCCCGGCTGCGCTTCGGCAAATATGACGCAAATTATGGGGCCTTGCTGCAAGGCGACGGGAAAGGCGGGTTTACCTATATACCACAGGCCAAATCGGGCTTAAAGCTGCAGGGCGATGTGCGGAGCATACTGGAGGTAAACAACACTTTTGTGTTCGGCATTAACCAGCAGGCACTCAGGGCATACAAACTTAAGCCAGTTGCCAGATAAAACCCTGCCCGTGGCGGGCATACACACAACGGTTAGGCAGCAGTAGAGCGTGCAAAATATGAAATCTGAAGGCTTGCTATATCATAAAACTTAGTGTTTCATTTGGTAGATATAAATATTTATTTATATTTAAGATAGATTTAAGCTTTGGGGCCAACTTGGTTTTAAGGCAAGCAATCAGGGCATTTTGTCCTGATCCAGACTACGCCTGAAAAGCTTTGGTACGCTGCGATGGTGCCGTATAGGTAGGTCGATTTAAAGGATAATAGCAGCCATCGCCGCACTAGCCCCTTGTATAAGATGATGAGAAGAGATGAATTTATAAAAAGTAGCCTGCTCGGCGCTCTTGCCCTTACAAGCGGTGCATCAGCCATGGCAGAGACCCTGCCATCCGGGAAGAAAGAAGCCAAGCCCTTTCACCTGAAATATGCGCCTCACTTTGGCATGTTCAAGAACTCGGCTGGCGACGACCTGATCAAACAGCTAAACTTTATGCGGGAGCAGGGCTTCATGGCGCTGGAGGACAATGGTATGATGGGCCGCCCTGTGAGCGAGCAAGAGCGCATAGGCAAAGAACTCACTCGCCTCGGTATGACCATGGGCGTGTTTGTGGTGGATAAAGGGGGCAATTCCCAAAATTCGCTGGCTGCGGGCAAGAAGGAATATGTGGATATCTTTCTGGACGGATGCAGGCGGGCCGTGGATGTGGCCAGGCGCGTGAATGCAAAATGGGTAACCGTGGTACCTGGCGACTTTGAGCGCAACCTGCCGATTGGTCTGCAAACCGCAAACGTGATCGAAGCCCTGCGCCGGGGAGCCGAGATACTGGAGCCGCACGGAATTGTTATGGTGCTCGAGCCGCTCAGCGATTCACCCAACCTTTACCTGCGCACCTCAGACCAGACGTACATGATCTGTAAAGCCGTGAACAGCCCTTCCTGCAAGTTGCTGTACGATATCTACCACATGCAGAAAAACGAGGGGCACCTGATCCGCAACCTCGACCTGACCTGGGAGGAGATCGCCTACATTCAGGTTGGCGATAACCCGGGCCGGAATGAGCCTACCACAGGTGAGATCAATTACAAAAACGTATTCAAACACATCCACGAGAAAGGCTATAAAGGCATTGTTGGGATGGAGCATGGCGTGTCACGAAAGGAAAAGGAAGGCGAAATGGCCCTGATCCGCGCTTACAGAGAGGTAGATGATTTCCTGCCGGCATAATACTGCCCTGTTTATAGTGCCTGAAAGGGTAAGAGCATGTTTAAATTTTGCTTCCAAAGAGGAAATTTAAACATGCTTTAAATATGATGGTGTGCCATGCTGCGCGGAGTTTATACCCTCCGGCCAGTTGTTAAACAGGCTACTGCATCAGGCGATAAAAGCCAGATGTAGCAGTATCGGCCACAGAACCGTTTGGCGTTTGGTATATAAAATAAGCCTCCAGACTGTGCTGTCGGCTTGCAAACCGAAGGGCCTTCTCCAGCCCCATACCCATCAGGGCGTTATCGTAGGCATCGGCCGTCATCGCGTCCTTGGCCCATACCGTCACGCTGATGAGTTCATTCTTGAGGGGATAGCCTGTTTTGGGGTCTATGAGGTGGGATATTCTCTGGTTGCCGCTTTGGTAAAACTTGCGGTAATTGCCCGAGGTCGTGACGGCCCCTTTTGAGAGCCGGATAATCTTTCGGATGGGATACGGATCGTCTGGGCTACCGCTGGCGGGGCCTTCGATGCCGATGGCCATAGGTTGCCCGCCCGGCTGTTTTGTGCCCTTCACCCGGACTTCTCCCCCCACTTCTACCAGGTAATTCTGGATGCCGCGCTGTTCCAGCAGCCCGGCCAGCACATCCACGGTATAGCCCTGCGCAATGCCGTTCACATCGATGCGCACGCATGGCTTGTCTTTGTGCAGATATCCGTGGCGCAGGCGTATTTTATCCGTTCCCACACAGGCCAGCAGCGCCTTTATAGCCACTGAGTCAGGAAGCCCCGTGGCTGGTGGGCTTGCCCCAAATCCCCAGGCCTGCACAAGTGGCGCCACAGTAATGTCGAAGGTCCCTACCGTCTTTTCAGACACCTGTTGGGCTTTCCGGACAACTTTGCTGAGGTGCCTGTCTACGGGCAGGCCATTTTCTGAGCGATTGAACTGGCTGATCAGCGAGTATGGTTTGTACAGCGAGAGCGAGCTGTCCAGTTGCGCGAAGATGTAGGCCACCTGTGCTTTGGAAATCAGGCTGTCTTCGGCATAGTACGTGATTTGATACGAGGTGCCTTGCGCAAAGCCCCGGATATGGAAAGGAGTAAGCGGAGGCTTCCTGGCGAGAGGCGGCAAAGAGGCGAACAGGAACAGCAACAGGAATCGCATGGCAGGCTAGGGTGCGTTGTGGAGAACAGGTAGGGCGCTGTCTGGGCAGAGGGCTGGTTTTTATACCTGCCCCGGCCTGTGGCAAACACGAGCACCGAACTATAAAGCAGCGAAGACTACCCCACTGCGTAGCGCAGGTTGGGGCAGTCTTCGCTGCAAATAGGTTGAGGCTAGATCACTTTTGTCTTGCCGGGCAGGGCAACCGGGTATAAGCCATCGGGGCCGGGGAGGATCTTCGGCAGGGCATCCCAGGCATAAGTGTCGGGCATCAGGTTGATGTCGGAGTTGAGGGCATCCTCCCACTTAATCTCTTGCCCCGAGTAGGTGGCGTACCGGCCCAGCAGCGAGGTCATGGTGCTTTTGGCCGCCCGCTCCGCATCCGCGAATTTATACTGCCCGGCCGCTATCGCCTCAAAGAGTTCGTTGTGCTCGGCCTGATAGGGGTTGGGGTCGTTTTTGCCGGCATGGTCGTACAGGGAGTTGCCTTTATAGTCCCAGAGTTTCCCGTCGTTATTGGCCGACAGGTATACTTTGCCTTTGGTGCCCTGAAAGCTCTCATCCACCCGGTTCTTCGTCCCTTCGAAATGGCGGCACTGGCTTTGGATCACGGAGCCGTCGGCATACAGAAACTCCACGGTATGGTTGTCGAAGATCTCGCCATACTCTTTGCCTGTTCGCAGAAAACGGCTGCCGGTGCCCTGCGCCGAAACCGGGTAGCTGTTTTTCACCCAGTTGGCCACGTCGATGTTGTGCACGTGCTGCTCGGTGATATGGTCGCCACAGAGCCAGTTAAAGTAATACCAGTTGCGCATCTGGTACTCCATCTCCGTTTGGTTGGCCTGCCGTGGGCGCACCCATACCCCGCCGCTGTTCCAGTATACCTGCCCGGACACCACATCGCCAATCGCCCCGTCCTCGATGCGCTTGATGGTTTCGCGGTAGTTGTTCTGGTAGCGGCGCTGCAAGCCCACGACCACGTTCAGTTTCTTTTGCTTGGCCTCTTCGGCGGCGGCCAGCACCCTCCGGATACCCGGTGAGTCGGTGGCAACGGGCTTCTCCATGAAGACGTGCTTGTTTTGCCTTACCGCTTCTTCAAAGTGGATGGGACGGAAACCGGGCGGGGTGGCGAGCAGGACGACATCCGCCTCGGCAATGGCCTGCTTATACCCATCGAACCCGACAAATTTTTTGTTCTCCGGAACGGCTATTTTCGCTTTCCCATACTTGCCGAACAGGTTTTTATAGCTGTCGTCCAGCCGGTCGCGGAATGCGTCGGCCATGGCCACCAGCTTAATGTCGTGCTTGGTTTCCAGCGCCTGGAAAGCGGCCCCGGTGCCTCTGCCGCCGCACCCGATCAGGGCAATCTTGATGGTGCCTTTGCCTGCGGCGTATGCCCCGGCCAGCGGCAGGCTACTTAGCATGGCGCCCCCCGCCAGCAGGGCGGAGGCCTTCAGAAACTCTCTTCGCTTATTCAAGTCAAAATCATTCATAGAGGATAATGTTTTAGCGGTTATAAGATAAAGGAAACGAGCAGGGTGCGGGCTATTGAATAGGTAGCGGAGTGGTGCTAGGGCCACAATGCACTGCTAGTGCTTTGCGGTGTGGCATGCGGCTAATAGTCAGGGGTAGGTGGTTGGTTGTAATAGGTGTCGATGTCTGCTTTGGAGGGCGGGGTTGCCGGGCGCACGAGCCGAAAGCCCACAAACGGGGCCTCGGGGAACCACCAGTTGCTTTTCGGTATCTGGGGGTCTATCCGTTTCCAGCTAGGGTCGGAGCCCTCGCGGTTAGCCGCGCGCAATGCCTCGGCGCCTTCCATAAAAGAGCCTCCCCGTACCACATGGGGGTATAGCTTTTCAGGGACGGCGATGGGGTTGGCAACGGGTTTGCCTTTCAGCTTTCCGTAGAAATCCGGGATATATTGGTCCTGGGTCCATTCGGCCACGTTGCCGTGCATGTCGTACAGGCCCCACGCATTCGGCTTCTTGCTGCCAACAGGGTGTGTTTCCTTGTTGCTGTTGGCCTGATACCACGCATGCTCGCCTAGCTCGGAAGGGGCATCGCCGAAGGCATAGGCCGTGGTGGTGCCTGCGCGGCTGGCATACTCCCACTCGGCTTCTGTGGGCAGACGGTAAAAAACGCCGGTTCGGGTGTATAGCCACTTGCAAAACTGGATGGCGGCGTACTGGGTCATGCCTACGGCAGGGTGGTTTTCCTTGCCCATGCCAAAGGTCATGTCGAGGTAGGGCTTGGTGGGGCGCGTCACGGCGTCCACCTCGGCACTGACTGTTCCGTTGCTCTGCGTGATCTCAAAGTCCTTGTAAACAAAGGGCTCAAAAATATCCCAAGTCACTTCATACTTGCCCATCCAGAACGGGTTAAGCCTGACCAGATGTTGCGGCCCCTCGTCTTTGTCCCTGCCCTGCTCCCCGTCCGGACTTCCCATCTTAAAGTCGCCGCTGGGTATGGGCACCATCTCAAAGGCCAGGTCTGTGCCCGAAATACGCTGCGTATACCCTTCCGCTGGGTTTTGCTGCGAAAAGGCGGTATAGGGTGCAAGCACCAGGGCACTTATGCCGAGGCAAAATATGCTAAAATGTTTTAGTCGGATCATTCCAG
Organism: Pontibacter sp. E15-1; assembly: GCF_022601975.1. Taxonomy (GTDB): domain Bacteria; phylum Bacteroidota; class Bacteroidia; order Cytophagales; family Hymenobacteraceae; genus Pontibacter. The sequence continues at coordinate 29,739 of NZ_JAKVIR010000035.1, read as the reverse complement.
CTGCTTATTAAAAAGCGTTTTAAGGGTGATTAGATTGACGGCATTTCATAAGCCCCATACCTTTCTCTCTGCAATCAAATGAAGCAGTATGAACGGGGCTTTGAAAATTCGGAAGCATATAAAAATTGTTATAAAAAATGAGATATGCAAGTAAAAAAGATGAAAAGTGAGTAATAACTTTATTTCGGCCAAGGCGAGGTATAGCAGGCCTGTCGCACTGTGAAATGTAAAGACGCTTCCGTATGATGCCAGGCATGGGTTGCTTTCGCAACATGGCATACTTGCTTACAAAAACGAAATGTACTCCACTCTATCAACTCCGGGCAAGCGCACCTGCAGGAGAGCAGCCCTCAACAGTGGTTCCCCGCATATTTTGTGACAGCACCTCCATGCCAGGGCATGTTTTAAGTTCGTTTTTTATTGTTTACTACTGCAGAATCTGCAATATTTAAAGATGGTAAACTGCCAAAGTGTGCTGCCATACCGAGTTGCGCGACACCAGCATACAGCACAGCAGGTATAATCGTGAATTCCTCTGGGCCGGTTCAAGCATTGCTGAGGCTCGCCTGAAAAAATAAGAGTGGCTATTGCATGTATAGCGCCTGTTTGCACTTTGTTAGGCAGCAGCAACGGATGGGTTTTAAACAGGCTCCAGGCCATGGCTGTGCGTCCTGTAAAAAAGTATTGATCGTATTTCAAAAGAACATAGCAAAATGAAAGACCAGAACAACCGGCGCACCGCGCTGAAGCACATGGCAGGCGGGGCAGCGGTGTTCGCCTCGGCCATGCTGTTACCGGAATCCCTTAAAGCCGCAGACCACAAAGCGACAAAGCTGAAAGGCCGCATCAAGCACTCCGTCTGCAAATGGTGCTACAAGGACATCCCGCTGGAGGAGCTGTGCAAGGCGGCCAAAGGCATCGGGCTTTCCTCTATCGAGCTGCTGGGCCCCGATGAGTGGCCGATGCTGAAGAAGTACGGTCTGACCTGCGCCATGGCCTGGGGCGCGGAGAAAAGCCTGACCGAAGGATTTAATGACCCTCAGTACCATGACGAACTGGTTGCCCGCTACGAGGCCATGATCCCGAAGGTGGCCAACGCCGGATTGGATAACCTGATCTGCTTTTCGGGCAACCGCAACGGGATGAGCGACGAAGAAGGCATGAAGAACTGCGCCAAAGGCTTGAAAAGGCTGATGGGCACGGCGGAGAAGCACAAGGTGACCCTCTCGATGGAACTGCTCAACAGCAAAGTAAACCACAAAGACTACATGTGCGACCATACTAAATGGGGCGTTGACCTGGTGAAGATGGTGGGTTCTGACCGTTTCAGGCTTCTCTATGACATCTACCATATGCAGATCATGGAAGGAGACGTGATCCGGACGATTCAGGAGTACCATCCCTACATATCGCATTACCATACCGGGGGCGTGCCGGGCCGCAACGAGATCGACAACACGCAGGAGCTGTACTACCCGGCCATCATGCAGGCAATCCTCGATACTGGCTTTAAGGGCTACGTGGCGCAGGAGTTCATACCTAAATCCGCAGAGCCGCTGACCTCCCTCAGAAACAGCATCGTGATCTGCGATGTATAGCCTGCAGTAAAGTTCCGAAGTGGGCTTGTTGAGAGGGAATGAAAATGGGTTGATTTGTACCGGTACTGCAGAAGCAAAATCAAAAGCGGAAAATTTTTTTGCCAGAGGTATGAGGCCCCTGCTTGAAACAGAATACCCCGCCTGCGGAATCCCTCCTCGAAACAAAGGAGGATTTCCATAAAAAAAGAGAGAGGTTGATTGTCTGGAAACAGAACAATCAACCTCTCTCTTTTTTACGGCTGTACCGGCAGGTTGTAAAACAAGTTTATACTTGCTGCCCGCAGTTACTCATTCTCCTTTAAGGTAGCCAGGAAGCTTACCACGTCCCGGATCTCCTTTTTCGTGAGGAGGTACTGCATGTTGGGCATGCTCGAAGGGGCGTTGATGCGTTTCGCGATGTCGCTTTTGCGGATCAGTGTGTCCGGCTGCCCGCCCACCTTTAGCTGCAGGCTGTTGTCTGTCTCTCCCTGTAACACGCCGCCAATCGATTTGCCGCTTTTCAGCTCCACCGTTACCACGCCATACCCGGGGGCAAGGCGCGCGCCGGGGTCAACCAGGGCCTCCAGCAGTTGCGGGCGGCTCAGCCTCCCCGACACGCCGTTCAGACGGGGGCCTGCGTTGCCGCCCAAATCGTCGTAGGAGTGGCACCGGATGCACTGCGCGGTTTGGTGGCTGAAGAAGATGTTGCGGCCGCGCAAAGCGTCGCCGCCATACAGGCTACCCTCAAACGAGGAGGCCTGGGTTTTCGGGGCCATCTTTGCGCTAATGGCTTTGTGGCGGGCAATGAGCGGCCTGGAGTGCGTGCTGTCTATCGCCTCGGCAAGCTCCAGGTGGATTTCCGTGGGGAGTTTGCCCTGCTCCATCTTGGCAAGGAGTTGGTCGAAAACCGGTTGCGTGTTGGCTATTGGCAGTGTGCCGAGCGTGAGCAGGGCCGCCTGTTGCTCTTCCGGGGTCCTCTTCTGATCAATCACGTCCGCCAGCAGTGTCACCATCAGTTCTTTGGGGATGTCCATTTCCGTGAGCATGTCCAGGCCTGCCACCCGCACGCTTTTCTCGGGGTCGGAGAGCGCCTGCCCCACGGCTTTCCCTAAGGGGGCACCCTTGAGCGTGGCCAGCGCCCGAAGCGCCTCTACCCGCACGGTGGCATCTTGGTCGGTTTTCAGGTGGTCTGCCAACTGCGGCGAGGCCTCCGCTATCTGGAGTTTGCCAATGGCCATGGCCGCGCTTAGCCGAAGCGGTGTCTCGGTATGGCCGAGCAGCTGTGTCAGCGCGGGGGCGGCCTGCTTCCTCACTAAGGAAGGGTCTCTTTCCACAACCCCCAGGTACTGGCCGTCCACACGGTCCAGCACAGAAGGCCTGGCCCAGGTGCTGAGTGCCGCCACGGCTTCCGACCGCATGGCTACGGGGGCGCCTTCCTGCTGGCTATAGCCGATCAGGTTCTGCATGGCCTGTGGCGTGCCGACCTGCAGGTTGGCGTTGATGGCGCGGCGCAGCAGGGCCTCGTTCGTGAAGCGGTTGGTTTGCAGTATGTTGCCCAGAGCAGGCATTGCCTTCGGGATGGAGAGGTCGTCGTTGATGGCGCGTGCTGCTTCCGTCACGATATACTCGTCTTCGTCTTGTAGGAATCGCGCAATGGCGGGGTTCCGCATACGGCGCAACGCCACCACGGCGGCCATACGCACCGCCGGCGATGGGTGGCTGGCCAACGCGATGATAGGGTCGGCTTTGCCGATGCGGGCCAGGGCCAGGCTACCGGCGTGGCGTATGTAGGCATCTTCGTCGTTGTTGGCTTGCAGCAATTTAATTAGGGGCTTGACGGCCGGTTCGTACGCGATGCGGCCCAGGGCCTCGGCGGCGAAGAAGCGGGTGCGGCTATTCTCGTCTTTCAGCAGCGGGACCAGCTTTTTGCCTGCCTCCTTATACCGGATGTCGCCCAGCCACTTGGCTGCCTGCGCCCTGATTTCCGGGTCCTTGTCCTTTAAAAGCGGCACCAGCTGCGTGGCGTACTTCTTGTCTTGGCGCGCCAGTTGGCTCATACCCCAGATGCCGTGCACGCGGGCCAGTTGGTGCTCTGTTTGGTTGATGCTTTTCTGAAACTCCCTGGCTCCGTTTTGTCCGCGGGTGGCGAGGGCAAACTGGGCTTTCTGCCGCACGCGCATGTCGGGGTTCTGCAGCAGCAGGCCCAGGTCGCTGTCTTTCCGATCACTGAAATCCGCTGCCAGCAATTGCTGTGTCTGCTGGCGCTCAGGCCAGTTGGCTCCTTCTTGGTCGTCCAGTTTCCAGATGCGGCCGTGGTCTTTGGTGCCCCAGCCCTCAATCCAGTCTGCCACATACATGGCCCCGTCCGGACCGAAGTCGATGCCGGTGGCCAGCACGCCGCTCATGATCTTCTCGCTTTTGCCGAGTTCAAACGTGGCTCCCTTGGGCTTCAGGGTAAATGCGTGGATGCCCGACTTGGCGGGGTTGCCCACAAACTCAGCAATGAAAAACGTGTTTTTATACCGTGGGCTCAGGGCGGTGCCCGGGTTATACAGCATGCCGGTGGGGCCGCTCACGAAGTTGGCGATGGCGGGTGTGATGTAGGCTGCCTGCCCCTCGTGCCGGGGTTTATACATCTTCTCGTCCATCCATACCTTATAGGTGTTGTTTTCCGGGTCGCGGTACTTGCCAAACTGCCAGTTGGTGCGCCACCCGGTGTCAGAGCCGTTCACGATGTAGACCAGGCGCTCGTTCTCGCCGGGGTGGTCGCCGTCGTTGTCCTCGCTGATGATGTTGCCATACTCATCGAAAACAAACTCATGCGTGTTCCGGAGGCCAGCGGCAAAAATCTCAAAGTCGCTGCCGTCGGGGTTAGACCGGGCGATGACGCCGCTGTTCGGGTACTCCCACTTCTGGCCGTCGGGCCCTGTGCCATTGAAGCCGATGTCGCCGATGCCCCAGTAAATCTTCCCGTCCGGCCCCATCTCCAGGCCCGACATGCCGTGCCCGCTAAACCCGACGTGGATGCCATACCCATGCGAAATGGAGGTTTTCTCGTCGGCTATACCGTCGCCGTTTGTGTCTTTCATGCGCCAGAGGTCTGGGGCCACGCCCACAAACAGGTCGTCGCCCTGGGTCAGGATAGCCCCGGCCACGTCGGTCACCTCGTCGTTAAAATCGTTTACCACCAGCTGCGACAGGTCGGCCACGCCGTCACCGTCCCGGTCTTCGAGGCGGTATACGTGCTCTTTCTCCACGGTCATGTCGCGCCAGTCGTGGGAGCCGTCGCCGTTCAGGTCTTTCAGCCAGGTGTTCTTTTTGCTGTTCTCCGGCGACAGGACGCTGTGCAGGAAAGCGCGTTTTTCTTCCACCGTCTTTAGCTGGATCGAGCCGATTTCCCAGTCCTGATGGCCCCTGATGTCGAACTCAGAGTTTTTTTGCCGGTTGGTTCGGGTATAGTATAGCTTTCCGTGGTCGTCGATGTCGATGGAAATCGGGTCGGCCACCAGCGAGTCTACGCCCCAAAGCCGGAGGGTGAGGCCGTCGGCCAGCTCGGGCTTTACCAGCGCCTCAATAGAGCGGGCCAGTTCTGCCGCCTTTTCAGGCACCATTGTCTTTATGCTTTGGTCGGCAGGCTGTTGCATCCAATACCCGGAAAGGACGAAGACAGGGACCAGAGCCGCTGCATAAAGATTCCTTCTGTTTGAAAGGAAAGAAGATTTTGAGGTTTTTTTCATGTGGAGTACGCTGTTGTATATAGACTTCAGGGTATAATTGACGCTGGTAAATCCTCTGCTGCCCTTGCGGAGCAGGCATGTTGAAGTAGTGGCCTATATGGCCGCAAGTGTAAACGATACGCTTAAGATACTAAATATTGCTTTTATTAAACAATATAGTTCAATGATGTCCGTATAAACTTTCAGAAGAAGCAGCCCGTTTGTAGCAAATTTGGCGGGGAAAATTGGAAGTTGGCAGGTTTTGGGGAAAGCGAAACGCGTGGTTCCAAGCAGATCGGACAGGTTTGTTTCATCCCAGGTATAATGAGGCCATTTTGGGTGCTGATGGATATTATCTCCGCAAAACCTGCCCGGAGACAGCGCAGCAGTGCAAGAGAGTCCGTATCAAAATACAGCCGTTTTTTGCGAGGCTTTTCAGGACAAACCGTTTTTTATCCGCGCGTACTACTCTTTTCTTTTACCCAACCGTGCAGACTGCGGGAATCACCACCATGTATATTGGCCACTTCCCGAAGCTCACACCAAAGGTGAGGTGCTCGGCTACAATACGAATGCTTTGCCATACAATTTCGCTGGCTTTTTTGGTAACCTGTATCAGGACAAGGCGGTATGGCTGCTATGCGCTGTAATAAATTCTTCTTTATCATCTTTAATTTATTATATTGGATGTAGCAACCGCCTGCATCCAGCTTGGGGAGGCGCTAGAGCAATAAGAACACCGCATTGGACAGAACCGAAGGTTTAAACAAACTAAAAACCACGCCCGTCTGGGATGTGGCCGTGATTGGTGGCGGTGCCTCCGGCCTTGGGGTTGCGCTGGATGCGCTCTCCAGAGGCTTGTCGGTGGTGCTGCTCGAGAAAGCAGACTTTGCCAAGGGCACCTCCAGCCGTAGCACCAAACTGCTTCATGGCGGCGTGCGCTACCTGGCGCAGGGCGATGTGGGCTTAGTGCTGGAGGCCCTGAAGGAGCGGGGAGGGATCATGAAAAACGCCCCGCACGTGTCGCACACACAAGCCTTCGTCATCCCTATTTATACTTACTGGGATAAATGGAAGTATAGCATCGGGCTGAAAGTATATGATCTGATGGCTGGCGGCTTGCGGATCGGAAAGTCGCAGTGGCTCTCGAAGCGCCGGACGGTGGAACGGCTGCCCACCATCCGGCAGCAGGGCCTGAAGGGGGGCGTGCTCTACTACGACGGCCAGTTTGATGATGCCCGCCTGGCACTGAACATTGCCCAGACCTGCACGGAAATGGGTGGCTGCGTCCTGAACTACATGAAAGTGACCAGCCTAACCAAGGATGAAAAAGGCCTGCTGGATGGCGTCCACGCGACGGACCAGATCAGCCAAAGCCACTATACCGTTAAAGCGAAGGCGGTGGTAAACGCAACGGGCGTGTTTGCTGACAATATTCTCAGAATGGATACCCCCGACACGGCCCGCTCCATCACGCCGAGCCAGGGAGCCCATTTGGTGTTCGACCTCTCCTTTCTGGGCGGCCAGGATGCGCTTATGATCCCGAAGACCTCGGATGGGCGCGTGCTTTTTGGTATACCGTGGCATGGCAAGCTGCTCCTGGGCACCACCGACACCGTCCGTAAAAAGCCGCAGCTGGAGCCCAGGCCGCTGGCGCAGGAGATTGATTTCATCCTGGAGAACTGCGCCAGATACCTTGTCAATCCCCCTTCCCGGGAAGATGCGCTGTCGGTGTTTGCCGGGCTGCGCCCCCTTGCCGCGGCCGAAGCAGCAGGCACCAAGACAAAGGAGATATCCCGCAGCCACAAGGTGACCGTCACCAAAAGCCAGCTTATTTCCATCATCGGCGGCAAGTGGACCACCTTCCGGAAGATGGGGGAAGACACCGTGGACGCCTTGGTGAAGCTACAGCACCTGCAGTTGCCCCGGAGCGCCTCCGCCTCAATCAAACTGCATGGCTATGAGGCCTCCGCCCCGGAAGGGCCGCTCGCGATTTACGGCAGCGACGCCTTTGGCATAAGGGAGCTGATGGCGCAGGTGCCTGCTCTTGCAAAGCCGCTACACCCGCGCTACCCCCACACCGGGGCCGAGGTGGTATGGATGGTGCGACAGGAGATGGCCCTGAAGGTGGAAGACGTGCTGGCCAGGCGGATGCGGATACTCTTTCTGGATGCGCGGGCAGCGCAGGAAATGGCCCCTGCAGTGGCGGAGATCATGCGTGCGGAGCTGGGAGAAAGCGAAGACTGGGGGCTGCGTGAGATCGCCGAATTTGAGCAACTGGCAAAAAGATACTTTATCCATCCGTAAACTAAGCAGAAGCACATATGACGCAGCCAAAACAGTACTTGCTGGCGTTTGACCAAGGCACCACCAGCTCCAGAGCCATCGTTTTTAATCGGCAGGGCAAGATCGTTTCGGACGCACAGCGCCTTTTCGAGCAACAGTTCCCCCGTCCGGGCTGGGTAGAGCATGACCCGATGGAGATTTGGTCGACGCAGGCGGCGGTGGCGGCGGAGGCGATCACCAAAGCCCGCATTTCTGCCGACCAGATCGCCGGGATCGGCATCACCAACCAGCGGGAAACAACCATCCTGTGGGACAGGAAAACGGGCGAGGCCCTCTACAACGCGATCGTATGGCAGGACAGAAGAACCTCGGCTTACTGCAACGCGCTGAAGGAGGAAGGCCACTCCGAGCTGATCAGCGACAAGACAGGCCTGATCATTGACGCCTATTTCTCCGCCACCAAAATCAAGTGGATATTAGACCATGTGGACGGGGCGCGGGAAAAGGCGGCCAAAGGAGAGGTCTGTTTCGGGACAGTGGACAGCTGGCTGATCTGGAAACTCTCCAACGGCAGCAAACACCTGACCGACATCACCAATGCCAGCCGCACCATGCTCTTTAACATTCATGCCCAACAATGGGACCAGGAGCTGCTCGACCTGTTTGATATCCCCCGAAGTATACTGCCGGAGGTGCGGTCGAGCAGTGAGGTGTTCTGCACCACCTCCGGGAAAATATTCTCGGCCAAGATCCCGATTGCCGGGGTTGCCGGAGACCAGCAGGCGGCGCTGTTCGGGCAGCTTTGCACCCAGAAAGGAATGGCTAAAACAACCTATGGCACGGGCTGCTTTCTGGTGATGAACACAGGTGACACGCCGGTGAAATCCAATAACAAACTGCTGACCACTATTGCCTGGAAGCTGGACGGCCACGTGACGTACGCCCTCGAAGGAAGCGTGTTTATCGGGGGCGCCGCTATCCAGTGGCTCCGGGACGGCATCGGGATCATCGGAAAAGCCACAGAGAGCGAAGCACTGGCCAACAGTCTGCCAGACAACGAAGGCGTATACTTTGTGCCTGCGCTTACCGGGCTGGGCGCGCCTTACTGGGACCAGGGCGCCCGCGGGGCTTTCTTTGGGCTCACCCGCGGCACCACCCCCGCTCACTTCGCCAGGGCCTCCCTCGAAGCGATAGCCTACCAGGTATACGATGTGCTCAAAGCCATGGAAAAGGACAGCGGGGCCCACATCCGGGAGCTCCGGGTAGATGGCGGGGCCGCCGCAAACAACTTCCTCATTCAGTTTCAGACAGACATTCTGAACTGTACGGTGAAACGGCCCAAAATGCTGGAGACCACCGCGTTGGGTGCTGCCTACCTGGCCGGGCTGGCGGTAGGCTACTGGAAGGATGTAGAAGCGTTGAAATCGCTGTGGGAAGAAGACCATGTGTTTGAGCCTGCCATGCCTGCGGAAACCGTGGCCCACAACCTGCACCTCTGGAAAAAAGCCGTGGAGCGAACGAAAAACTGGTTAGAATCTTAAGCTATAAACGATGCACCCATTCATGGCAGAGTATATCGGAACGGCCCTGCTGACCCTGATGGGAACAGGCGTAGTGGCCAACGTTCTTCTGAAAGGAACCAAAGGAGAAGGAGCCGGCTGGATGGTGGTCTGCACCGCCTGGGCCCTGGGCGTATTCATTGGCGTAGTGGTCGCCGGGCCATACAGTGGGGCTCACCTTAACCCCGCGGTGAGTCTGGGGCTGGCGCTGGCAGGTCAGTTCGAATGGAGTAAGGTTCCGGGGTACGTCCTCATGCAGTTTATGGGGGCTATGACCGGGGCCGCACTGGTATGGCTTATGCACAAAGACCACTTCGACCAGACGCCGGACCAGGGTCTCAAGCTTGCGGTTTTCGCCACAAACCCTGCTATCCGCAACTACCCGACCAATGTTTTGTGTGAGGTGGTTGGTACCTTTGTGCTGATCTTCGTCCTTTTGTATTTCACACCCGCCGCCATCCAGGACGACCAGGGCACGCCAGTCGGGCTGGGCTCTTTGGGCGCCATACCGGTCGCCTTCCTTGTGTGGGGGATCGGGCTCTCGCTGGGCGGCACCACGGGCTACGCCATCAACCCGGCCAGGGATTTTGGGCCGCGCGTGGCGCATTGGGTGCTGCCGATCCGGGGCAAAGGCCATAGCGATTGGGCGTATAGTTGGGTGCCTATAGTTGGCCCACTGCTCGGGGCAGCCATTGCCGCGCTTCTTTTCAAGTATATACAAATATAGGCAGCCCATACCTGTGCTGGGCACAGGCGAAGCTGCTGGAGTGAAACCAGCGCTTTATCAGGTAAAACGGAGGACTTCCCGACAAGCTGCGCGCCCGGTGCTAAACCTCAGCAACAAAAGAGCAGGAGCAAGCGAGCCATTCCGTTTTTGGTCGTGTTAAACAACTGAGGCTGTTGCAGGGGCGCTGCTGATTGATGGGTTAAACTTTAGTGCTTTCGTGCGCCAGAACTTCTTATCTTAGGTTTATGAAAAAGGCAGCTTCCGCGTAGGCTTTGCCGACCTTGCCGTTGAGCGGCGCAAGATCAAGCGTGAGTTCTTCAACCAGATAAACAAGGTGACGGACTGGCAGCCGATTTCCCGGCTCATCAATGCGCACTACGTCAAGGGCGCCACCGCCTTCATCACGCCCACCCCCCCCTCAAGCCCAAAGGCAAAACAAGATATGAAGTGGTAACGGACCGTTCACAGGAGCCACGAGAGCAGCAGGCGGAGAAGGAGGGAGAGAGCCAGCGACTACTCAAGGTGCCAAAGCCGGGCGTGGACACAGAGGGGCGCTGGATAAAGAAAGCGGGCAAGCTGCTCTACGGCTACAAGAGGCATGCGGTGACAGACACAGAGGGCATGGTGCTGCATGTGGTGACAACAGCGGCCAACGTCCATGAGATAGCCAACCTGGAGGAGGTGCTCAGGGAAGCGGGGCTGCCAAAGAACACCCCTTTCTTTGCCGACAAGGGCTATGCCTCACAGGCAAACAGGGACTTGCTGAAAGAAAAGCGGCTCAGGGACCGCATCCAGAAGAAGGCGACCCGGGGGAGAGCGCTCACAGGGCAGGAGAGGTAGTTCAACAAGCTCATCAGCAAAGTCAGGTATAAGGTGGAGCGGACCTTTGGCAGCATCCGCCGCGGGTTCAACAGCAGTCAGGCCCGCTACAGGGGGATGGCCAAGACCCATACCCATACCCAGTACCTGATGGAGGCCATGGCTTACAACTTATACCGCACACCCGGGATCATTAGGTCCTGCCGTGAAAAACAAGGGGCAAAAACAGCCCTAAAAGGGCCTGTCTCAGGCGATTCAGAGCCAATGCAGCGACAAAAACTTCAAAAAAAGAATAAATACAAGATCTCGCACCGTTTTGCAACGGTCTCGCACCGGTAACTAAAAGAAGGCATTTGGGGTAGCTAAGGAAATGAAAATCATGTTCCCCAAGTTTGACACCATAGGCATGCCCTTGCTGGGCGTGGCGGCTGCGGCCCTTTTTGTGCTAGAGTCGAGGCGGAAGCTGCGCCAGCGAACACGCCCCAAACTAACGCGCCTCTTCGAGAACGGGGGAGTGGCTGCCGCCGCCCTGCCCGCCCTGCGCCTCGTGCTGCTGCCCGGCATGTATGCCGTAGCGCAACGCGCCAACAGGCACCGGTTTGGCCTGCTGCCCCGGCTGGGGTTGCCCAAATGGGCGCGCTACGCGGCCGGGTTCCTGCTCCTGGACTATACCAACTACCTGTGGCACGTGCTGCTGCACAAGTCGGACCTGCTGTGGCGTTTCCACAACGTGCACCACATCGATCTGGACCTGGACCTGTCCACTGCCTGGCGGTTCCATATCGGCGAGAACATCGCCTCGCTGCCTTACCGGGGTGCAGCGGTGGTTCTTATTGGGGTGCCCGCGCCGCTTGTGCTGTTTTACGAGGTTATCTTCGAGGGCTGCACGGCCTTCCATCATACTAACCTGCGCCTGCCCTTCCACGTGGAGCGGCAGCTTTGCCGGGTGATGGTCACGCCGCGGATGCACGGCATACACCACTCCATTGTAGCCCAGGAGACAAACAGCAATTTCTCCGTCATCTTCTCGTGGTGGGACCGATTGCACCGCTCGCTGCGCCTGAACGTGCCGCAGCAGGAGATTACCATCGGCACGCCTGCCTACCGCGACCCGAAGGAACAGACGGTGAAGCAACTGTTTCTGCTGCCTTTTGCGCAGCCCCGGCCCTGGCAGTTGCCAGACGGCACCGTGCCCGAGCGCGAAGCCAAGCTCCCGCCCACCACGCTTGTTCCCTAACTGGTTCTAAGTAAGCTTACTAAGGAGGTATAAGCCGGAGCAGGGGGCAGGGATTTTAACTTCGCCACGCACTATTAAGTATAACCCGTAACTTTACCCGTAAATGTATATATGGAGCAAGTGAAAGGAAGACTGATTGCACTGGGGGGAGGAGACGACGAAAGCCTGATAAAATTAATCCGGTTGAATATCTGTGAACTCACCTCGAGGATCGAAGTGATTGCCACGGCCACACCCCTGCCATCCGATGCGGTCGTGTCGGGGAATGCGTATAAAGAGGCTTTTGAGGAACTGGGCTGCAGCCAGGTGCATTTCATGCACATCGATGAGTTGCACCCCGCCGACACCCCCGACCACCTGGCCCGCATACAGCAGGCGGATGTGATCTTTTTTACTGGCGGCGACCAGGTGCGCCTGGCAGGCTTCCTGAACGGCACGGCGCTGCTGGACCTGATGCGCCACCGATATAAAACCGAGGACATCATTATTGCTGGCACAAGTGCTGGGGCTGCCATCATGTCCGACAGGATGATTTACAATGGGTATGGCCACTATTCCCTTATCAAGGGCGAGATGAAAACGGCTGAAGGCTGCTCCCTGATCAAGCGGGTATACATCGACACGCATTTTGCGGAACGCGGTCGCTTTGGCCGCCTCGCGCACGCCATCGCCCACGACCCCGACTACGTGGGCATCGGCCTGAGCGAGGAAACCGGCATCATCATCAAAGCCGGGGATCAGGTGGAGGTCTTCGGGCCAGGCGTGGTAACGATTATCGACGGGAGTCAGATACGTTTTTCCAACACCCGCACTGTGGAAGAAAATGACCCGATTGCCGTGGAGAACCTGAAAATGCACCTGCTGGTGCACGGTTACCGCTACTGCCTGCGCGAGCACCTCTTCCAGCCGGTGCCCCGGGCAGAGCGCGTTGCACCGCAAGCGCTGCCAGAAACAAAATAGCACACTCTTTTTGGCCATCCCGGCCGCATGCTTAAGCCACTGTTTTCCGGTCTTCTTTCTGCAGGTCCATGTTGATGGCGACACCCGCTTTGGCGCCTTCGGCTGCAGCCACAATCACCATCTGCATGTCGCGGGCGGCGTCGCCGGCTACGTATAGCCCCGGTATATTGGATTGCTGCAGTCGGCGGGTTTTGATCACGCCTTTGTTGGTAAACTCACAGCCCAGCATCTTGCCCAGCGCGGATTGCTGTTTGGTGCCTTCGGAGAAGAACAGGGCCTGCTGCGCCCGCTTTTCGCCGCCCTGCACCACTATGTGCCGCAGCATGCCGTCCTCTCCCTCTAGCTGTGTGATTTTCTCTCTGGCCACCTTTACCCCGTTCAGCTCCAGCAATTCCAGGTCGGAGCGGCGCAGTTTGTCGGTGCCGTCGGTATAAAGCGTCACGTCGGCGCTCCAGTTTTTCATAGCCAGGGCCTGCCCGATACCGCTACGGCCTTTGCCATACACGGCAATGGCTTTGTCGCGGCTCTCCCAGCCGTCGCAGTAGGGGCAATGGTGGATGCTCTTGCCGTAAAATTCCTCAAAGCGCTCCAGCTGGGGCCAGTTGTCTTTGAGGCCAGTGGCCAGCAGCAGCTTGCGGGTATGGTATACCGTGCCCTCGGCGTCGTTCACCACAAACTGCCCTTTGCTGTAGGTGGCAGAGCTTATCTCAATGTCTTTCATCTCGATGCTGTACTTTTGCAGCTCGGCCCGGCCCTTCTTTATAAAATCCCGCGGATTCATACCGTCGCTGGTCAGGAAGCCATTCATGTTGTCGGACCAGCGGTTGCGCGGCTGGCCCCCGTCAAACACGATCACTTTCCGCCTCGAGCGCCCCAAAATCATTGCCGCGTTCAAACCGGCCGGGCCGCCTCCTATCACAATCACATCATACATAGCTCTCTTGCTTTTTCTGAGCACATGTAAACGTAGCAGCACAGAATAAGGTAGCCCGCATCGGGAATAAATTAGCCTTGGGGAGCCAGCCTCCCCCACGTGCGCCTGGCTGCGAGACCGGATCACGCCCTCACGAACCTCACCGGGCACTTGCAGCGCAACAGGGTGCAGCGGAAGGTGCGTGACCGCCCTCTTTTTTCGACTCAAACTTAAAAATATTTGAAAAACAGGCTTGCGCATCGCTTGGGATATAATATATTTGTTTACATCAGTACAACCTCTACATCTATTAAAATAGCTTATATGAAACGCAGAATTTTAGCCCTATTGGGAGGCACGCTTCTCTCCGCCTCAGCCATGGCAGGCGGGTATCAGGTAAACCTGGCAAGTCAGCGGCAGGTGGGCATGGGCCATACGGGCACCGGTATCCAAACCGGCACGGCCAGTATTTTCTTTAACCCGGGGGCCATGAGTTTCATGCGCGAGAACGGGGTAACCATCGGCGCCAGCCTGATCAACTCCAGGATCGCTTACCGCGCCCCGGAGCCAACCAACACCACCGCCCTGGCCGACAACGACTTCGGCACACCGTTCCAGGTGTATGGCGTGTTCGGGATAAATGAGAAAATCAAGGTGGGCCTCGGGATTTATACCCCTTTTGGCAGCGGCGTGAGATGGGGCGAGGAGTGGAACGGCAAGTATGGCCTGAATGAGATTGACCTGAAGGCCGTTTACTTCCAGCCAACGGTGAGCTACCAGATCACGGACCAGCTGGGTATAGGGGTTGGCTTTGTGGTGGCAACTGGTGGTGTGAACCTGCAGCGCGTGTTGCCTGTGCAGGGGCAGGATGGCCAGGAGGGCAGCATTGAGCTGGACGGCGGCGCCGAGACGGCCTATGGCTTTAACGCCGGGGTATACTTCGAGCCGACCGAGCAGCTCTCGATAGGTATAAACTACCGTTCAAAAGTCGACATCAAAGTGAATGACGGAAGCGTGACGTTCAGGAATATACCCGCTTCGGCGATGGGCAACTTCCCGGACGGGACGGAGTTCTCCGCCTCGCTGCCAATGCCATCCACGCTATCGTTGGGGGTGGGCTTTAAGCCCACGGACCAGCTGACCCTCGCGGTGGACGTGAGCCGCGTGCAGTGGAGCGCTTACGAGAACCTGCGCTTCGACTTTACGCAGCCTGTGGCAGGCAGCACGGTGTCGGAGAGCGACCGCAAGTATGAGGACGCCATGATCTACCGTATCGGCGGGGAGTACCAGCTGAACGAGGCCCTGGCCTTGCGTGCCGGTGCCTACTATGACCAGACGCCCGTGCAGGACGGCTACCTGACGCCTGAAACCCCAGACTCTGACTCACGCGGCCTTTCTGTAGGGGTGGGGTATAAAGTTTCCGACAATTTTAGCCTGGACGCCTCTTTCCTGTACATCAACAAGGCCAAGCGCACCGATGCGGCAGACAAGTCGAGAGGTATCGCGGGCACGTATAAATCCATCGCCTACATCCCTGGCCTGGCGGTCAATTTCCAATTTTAACTCCCTACACGAAGATGAAAAATATATTCTATAAATACAGTGTGCTGGCCCTTTCTGCCGGCGTGCTGCTTACCAGCTGCGACCCTGAGATTGACGCGCCGAGTAAAAGCTCAGGGGAGGCGGATTTCGCGAAGTACGTGGCCGTGGGCAACTCTCTTACAGCAGGCTTTCAGGACAATGGCCTGTACCTGGAGGGGCAGCGCAGCTCTTATCCCGCCCTCATGGCGAATCAGTTTGCGGAAGTGGGAGGCGGCAGCTTTGTGCAGCCGCTCTTCACAGAGGCCCAGAAAAACGGCTCTGGCTACCTGAGGCTATCCGGGTTTACCGCCACAGGCAGCCCAATCACTGAAACTGTAACCGAAAACCGCGCCATCCGGAGCGCAAGCCCGGTGCTGTTTACCAAGTTTACAGACCCGGTTCAGAACCTGGGCGTTCCGGGCCTGAAGGTGGCCGACATTAAGGTGCAGGGGTATGGAAGTGCGCAAGGCAACCCATACTTCGAGCGGATTACACCGGATGCACAGGCAGGCCAGACATACCTGCAGCGCGTGCAGCAGTCCACGGATCATACCTTCTTCAGCCTCTGGCTCGGAAACAACGATGTGCTGAGCTATGCAACCTCGGGAGGGGCATCAACCGCAGCTTCCAATGCCATCACCCCTGTTACCACGTTCGACGCAAACTACGCGGAGCTGGTCGGTGCACTTATGGCCAACGGCCAGGAAGGCATCCTGGCCACCATCCCGAATGTGGCAGGTATTCCTTTCTTTACCACTGTCGGCCCCCGCGTGAAGCAAACGCTTACCGATAACAACGTGCCAGGTATGGTGGCGATCACGGGTGCAGGTAAAGATCGTGTCCAGTTCCTCACCTCCCAGATTAATGCCTCTGAGAATGGGGTCCTGTTTACCCTGACGGGTGCTTCGTATGCCGCGCTGCTTGGTCAGCCAACTGGCAAGTATTGGAGAGATCTGGCTAAGCAGGTGAGCCCCAGCCAGGATCCATTGATCATAAAAGGCACATTAGCTCAGCTGCTGTTTAACTATAGCATAGACACCACGCAGATGTTCGGCTTTTCCGGAGGCAACCCGTGGCCAAGTGCGCTGCTGCTGGATGTGAACGAGCAGAACAACGTGAAAGCCGCTACTTCGGCCTTCAACACGATCATCAAAGCCCAGGCCGAGGCCAGAGGCCTTGCCCTGTGGGATGCAAACGCTTATTTCAACACCATCCAGACTGGCTTCGGCAAAAACGGCGCGGCCTACTCTCCGGCCTTCATCACGGGCAATCTGTTCTCGCTGGACGGCGTGCATTTAACCCCAAGAGGGTATGCGATAGCGGCCAACGAAATGATACAGGCTATTAACGCCAAGTATAACTCGAATGTGCCTCTAGTGGACGAGACGCAGTATCGGGCCGTGCTACTGCCCTAACGCAAACGCAACTAAAAGTAAAAAGCACCTCCCGCAAGAGAGGTGCTTTTTTTGTGTCTGAATCAGGATTTGCAGGCTGTATGATGAACAGGATGTTTTCTGGGTATAAACTTCAACCTTATACCCAGAAAACATCCTGCCTGTAATTAAAGAAGATACTAATCCTGCAAATCCATACCCCTCTAGTGGGCTTCCAGCCAGTTCTCGCCAACGCCCAGTCCTACTTCCATCGGCACGCTCAGCGGCAGGGCGTTTGTCATCAGCTCCACGATTTTGGGGGTCACGATCTCCACTTCCTCTTTCGGAACATCAAACAGCAGTTCGTCATGCACCTGCAGGATCATGCGCGTCTGCAGCTTCTCCTGCTTCAGGTAGTCCTGTATATGGATCATCGCGATTTTGATGATGTCGGCGGCGGTGCCCTGTATGGGGGCGTTGATGGCGTTGCGCTCGGCAAAGGCACGGACGGTCTGGTTGCGCGAGTTGATGTCGCGGAGGTAGCGGCGGCGGCCCAGCAGCGTTTCGGCATACTCCAGCTCCCGCGCCTTCTCAATGGTGGTGTCCATATACTCCTTCACCGCCGGGAACTCCTGAAAGTACGCCTCGATGATATCGGCCGCCTCGCGGCGCGGGATTCCCAGGCGCTCTGCCAAGCCGAAGGCCGAGATGCCGTAGATGATCCCGAAGTTTACCGTCTTGGCCTTGCGGCGCATCTCGCTGTCGACCTGCTCCAGCGGCACGTGAAACACCTTGCTGGCCGTGGACGCGTGAATGTCGATGCCATTCCGGAACGCCTCCTTCATCGTAGGGTCATCGCTGAAATCGGCCATGATGCGCAACTCGATCTGGGAGTAGTCGGCCGAGATGATCAGGTGCTTGTTGTTGCGGGGCACAAAGGCCTTGCGTATCTCGCGGCCGCGCTCCGTCCGGATCGGGATGTTCTGCAGGTTCGGGTTGGTGGAGCTTAGGCGGCCTGTGGCGGTCACGGCCTGGTTAAAGGAGGTATGCACGCGGCCATCGAGGCTGCAAACCAGCTGTGGCAGCGCATCCACGTAGGTAGACTTCAGCTTAGATAGTTCGCGGTGCTCCAGGATCAGGCGCACCATCTCGTGCTCGCCCGCCATCTTCGAGAGAATCTCCTCGCCGGTGGCATACTGGCCGGTCTTTGTTTTCTTGATCTTCGACTTTCCGTGTAGCTCCAGCTTGTCGAAAAGTATCTCGCCCAGCTGCTTGGGCGAGCCGATGTTAAACTGCTCCCCGGCAATCTCAAAAATGCGCTTCTCCAGCCCCGAGATCTCAGCCTCCAACTGAATGGAGATATCAGCCAGCGCGTCAGAGTCGATGCTGATGCCCTCTTTCTCGATGTCGGCGATCACCTGCACCAGCGGCGTTTCCACGTCCCGGAAGAGCTTGGTGAGGCCCTGCTCCTGCAGCAGCGGCTCAAAATACTGCTTCAGCTGAAGCGTTACGTCGGCATCCTCGCAGGCATAGTCCTTTATATCCTCCGGCTCCAGGTCGGCCATGGTTTTCTGGTTCTTGCCTTTCGGCCCGATCAGATCGGTGATGGGCACAGGGGTATAGTTCAGGTATGTTTCGGCCAGCACGTCCATGTTGTGGCGCATCTCGGGCTCCAGCAGGTAGTGCGCCAGCATGGTGTCGAAGATCGGGCCCTGCACCTCCACATCGTAATTCTTCATCACCAGGATGTCGTATTTGATGTTCTGGCCGATCATGGCGATGTTAGGGTTCTCGAGCACAGGCTTAAACTCGGCCACAATGCGCTTCGCCTCCTCCTGGTCGTTGTCGGGCACCGGCACGTAATACGCCTCGCCGGGGCGGTAGCAGAACGACATACCCACCAGCCGGGCCGTGATGGCGTCGATGCTCGTCGTCTCTGTGTCGAAGGATATCTCATCCTGCTTCAGCAGATACTTCAGCAGGCTCTGGCGCAGCTCCGGCGTGTTGATGAGGTGATAATTCGTGAGTGTCGTGTTCAGGGTATGGAGCGTAGCCGGCGCTTCGTCTTCGGCTACAGCAACTGCCTCTGCAGGGGTGCTTGCGCCAAACAGCGAGGTCTGGCTCTGGTCGGAGGCCTTGCGGCCGCGCGCTGGCCTGGCAGCCGGTGCCGTGATCGCCGAGGCGAGCGTTTGCCCCAGCACGCGCTGCGCCAGTTGCCGGAATTCCAACTCCGCAAAAAGCTCCGTGATCTGCTCCTCGTTCGGGCCGTCATAATGCAGGGCCTCCGCGCTGAACGGCAGGGGCACGTCGCAATGGATGGTGGCCAGCTCTTTCGACAGCATACCCTGATCGGCGAAGTTCACCACGTTCTCTTTCTGCTTGCCTTTCAACTGGTCTGCATTCGCGATCAGGTTCTCCACAGAGCCAAAGCGCTGGATCAGCGCCTTGGCGGTTTTCTCGCCGATGCCCGGTATACCCGGAATGTTGTCCACGGCGTCGCCCTGCAGGCCCAGGATGTCGATCACCTGCTCCACGCGTTCAATCTCCCACTTATCCAGCACTTTCTGCACATCCCATACCTCCACGGCGTTGCCCAAAAAGGCGGGCTTATACAGAAACACATGCTCCGTCACCAGCTGGCAGTAGTCCTTGTCGGGTGTCATCATGTACACGTCAAATTCCTCTTTCTCGGCCCGGCATGCCATGGTTCCGATGATATCATCGGCCTCATACCCATCCAGGATCAGCACCGGGATGTTAAAGGCCTCCACAATCTTCTTGCAATAGGGTATGGCAATAGAGATGTCCTCTGGCATGGCCTGCCGATTGGCCTTGTAAGCGGCAAAGTTGTCGTGCCGGAAGGTTTTGGCTGCCGAGTCGAAGGCGACGCCGATGTGGGTGGGCTGCTCTTTCTGCAGCACCTCCACCAAGGTGTTAGTAAAGCCCAGGGCCGCCCCGGTGTTCATACCCTTCGAGTTGATGCGCGGGTTCTTGCTAAAGGCAAAATGCGCACGGTAGATCAGGGCCATGGCATCTAGCAGAAACAGTTTTTTACGTGGTTCGCTCATGGGATAAAGATACTTAATTTTCGGCAATAGGTGCCAGTGGGCACGCCAGTTGCATGGCCCTTCGCTATGCAGAAAAGTGGGCTATGCGTTATCTCAGGCCCAGCCCGACTACCTGAAGCGTGCACAGTCTGTGGCCTGGTTCTACAAACTGTGGAAAATGTCTACACTTTTTTACGGCATACCTAAAACCCGGGTGTTGGAGTTATTTGCCGTAAGGCGTTGGAGAGTAGTTTGTTAGGAGATGAGGGTCTTTTTGGCACAGTTATGTCATATGGGCTTTGCAGAACACACAATACTGAAACCTGAAAAGGGAAATGAACAAAGCCGCTGTTTTACTTCTTGCACTCACACTATCAGGCGCATGTGCGCTGGAGGCCAACGCTCAGTACAGTTACGTGCCCTCAACGCAGGCACCATTAGCCAGCATGAGGCTGCAAGAGGCCCCTGCCAAGCAGCATATCTCGAAAGAGGAGCTGCCCAAGAGTATCCGGAAAGCACTCAAAAGCGATGTGCTGACCGTGTGGGAAGTGAGCGATGTATACAGAATAGCAGACGCTAATGATGGCAAAGCCACATATGAAGTGTACTTCATCAACGCGGAGCACAACAGGGCCATTGCCCGTTACGACGAACACGGAAACAGCGTGACAGACTAAAGACTAATAACAGAATCTAACCTAAACCAAACAACAGATGACAAAACCTTACACCTTCGCCGGAGCGTTCACGGATGTGAACACCGAGGCAAAACGAGCAGGCCCTGAGGCAAGCATGGTAGCGTAGCTACCCCCAACTGGTGGCAAGCCGCTGGTTGTCAAGCTATAAAGCTTCATTTATAAGTTATTTATGAGATTGTTTCTGTTGGCGCGGAGACTTTCTCAGAGAGAAAGCTTCCGTTGGCGCGGGGGCTTTTTCTGTTTATGGGCACAGCGACACAAAAATGCCAGGGTAGGTGCTACGTGCATTATTGCAAGCTGAAGTGTGGTTTTTGGCGGTGAATGGCGAACTTAGGGGCGACGATAGAACAATCGGGGTACCTTTGTCGTTATTTAATTGCTTCGTGCCCATACGTAATTCACGTGCACTTTAGTTACACGAATTTATGCCTAAAATATTATTAATTGATGACGACCCTGCTTTCTGCATGATGCTGAAGGCATTTTTGCAGCGCAAGGATTATGAGGTGGAAACGGCTTTTACAGCCAACGATGGCCTGCGCCTGCTCAAGTTGTCTTCTTTTAACCTGGTGCTGACAGACTTCCGCCTTCCAGACAAAGATGGCCTGGAGCTGCTGCCTCAAATCAAAGTGCTCGCAGAAGATGTGCCCGTTATCCTGATGACCCATTATGCTGATATCCGCACGGCGGTCAGGGCCATTAAAATGGGTGCTTTCGAGTACATCACCAAACCCATCATCCCGGACGAGACCCTGCTGGTTATACAGAACGCCCTGCACAAAAAAACCGAGGCTACCGACGAGGCAGCACCGGCAAGCGTTCCGGATAGCCCGAAGTTTGTGATGGGCAAAAGCCGCGAAGCAGCCCAAATCGAAGAGTTCATTTCTTTGGTGGCCCCTACCTACCTCTCCGTGATTATAGAAGGCGAGAGCGGAACGGGCAAAGAGTATGTGGCCCGCATGATCCATGAGCGCAGCAAGCGCCAGCATATGCCCTTTGTGGCCATAGACTGTGGGGCGCTGTCGAAGGAACTGGCCGGGAGCGAGCTTTTCGGCTATCTTAAGGGGGCGTTCACGGGAGCCATGAAAGACACACTGGGGCAGTTCGAGGCCGCTGAGGGCGGCACCATCTTCCTGGACGAGATCGGGAACCTGCCCTACGAGGTGCAGGTAAAGCTGCTGCGGGCGTTGCAGGAGCGCAAGGTGCGCAAAATCGGCAGCACCTCAGACACAGACGTGGATGTGCGTGTGCTGGCCGCCACCAACGAGGACCTGCAACAATCGGTAGCCAACGGGCAGTTCCGGGAGGATTTATACCATCGCCTCAACGAGTTTAAGATAAATGTGCCGGCGCTACGCGAGCGCGATGGCGATGTGACCTTGTTTGCAAAACACTTTATGCAGCAGGCAAACCGCGAGATGGACAAAAGCGTGGCCGGCTTTAGCATGGAGGCAGAGGAAGTGCTGCTCAACTACAGTTGGCCGGGCAACCTGCGCGAGCTGAAGAACGTGGTAAAGCGCGCCGTGCTGTTGGCAAAGGGCGAGCTGATTACGATGCAGGAGTTCCCTGTCGAAATAGTATCCAACGCTCCCGCTGCTGCATTTGCCAAAGAAAACCCGCCATTGGCTCCCATAGACAATACGGCCATGTATGGCGGCACAGACCTCAAGAGCATCAATGAGCGCAACGAGAGGGAAATGATCCTGCAAATGCTGGAGCGTGTGAAGTACAACAAGTCTAAGGCGGCGCGGCTGCTGAACATTGACCGCAAGACCCTCTACAACAAGCTGAAACTATACGATATCGACGCTTAATTAGCCTCCTGCGGCACAGGTCTCAGCACTTCCAGTTCCTGCTGTATAGCTGTCAGCGCCTGCTGCACACCCTGCGCTGTTCTCGCCGCCGCTGCCTCTAACTGCTCGGGCACCACCTTGCCGGTATGCAGCACTTGCTCTAGCTCCAGTAGGTCCGGGGTAATCGTGTGGGCATTCAGGTGCTTAAAAGTCGTCAGCATCTTGTGCGCTATCTCTCCCGCTTTTACCCAGTTTCCCGCTGCGGCCTCAACCTGCAACTCCTGAACGTTTTGCCGCTGATCTGCCACCAACACCTCCAGCACTGCGGCCAGGGTCTCGTTGTCCGGGCCAATGAAAAGGCGCATCTCACTCAAATCGTATAGTTTGCCTGTGGGCGGGGCGGCGGCAGCCAGCTGCGGTGTCTCTTTCTTCATAGCCTGTTGCTTTATACCCTGTGCAGATGTGGCAACAGGCTGGGCAGCGGGTATGGCTGGTAATGCAGTCGCCAGTATCTGGTGCAGTTCTTCCTCGGTAAAAGGCTTCAGGAGGTGGCCGGAGATAGCCGTGTTTTTGAAGAAGTCCTCCTCGTTGCTCAGAATGTTTGCGGTCAGGGCCAGGATCGGAACGTTCTTGTCGTGTTTCCGGATGTTCCGGGCAACGGTTTTGCCGCTCATGCCAGGCAGCTGAATATCCGTCAGTACCACGTCGAACCGTTGGCGGAGCACGTGGTCCATCGCTTCCTGCCCATCGTTTGCCAAGTGCACATGCATTCCCCAGCGTGTCAGGATGAGTTCACATAGCTTGCGGCTATAGGCGTCGTCGTCGATCACAAGGGCCGTAAAGTTCTGGAAAGTCGTGGACTGCGGCGTGAGGGTGTCGGTCTGCACAGGCAGGGCTTCCTTTGACACCTTCAGGGGTAGCACAAATGTAAAGGTTGTGCCCTGATGCTGCTCGCTGTGCACGTTTAGCGTGCCTCCCTGCATCTCCACCAGCTTCTTGCTGATGGACAGGCCCAGCCCGGTGCCGCCATACTTCCGGAGGATGGAGTCGTCGGCCTGGTTGAACTCTCCGAACACATGCTGTATCTGGTCTTCTGAAATGCCGATGCCCGTGTCGGACACGGCAATACTCACCACCGCCCTGGTGCGCCGAATCGTTTTGAGCCGCACGCTCACGAGCACCTGCCCTTCGTGCGTGAATTTGATGGCGTTGTCCACGAGGTTAAACAGCACCTGCTTCAGGCGCAGCGCATCCCCTTGCAGCACATCCGGTATAAGCTCGTCGGTGCGCGTCAGGAAATGAATGCGCTTGCTTGAGGCTTTCAGCGCAAAGGCATGCTCTACCTGCTTTAGCAGCTGTTTCAGGCTAAATACGGAATGGTGGATGTGGAGCTTGCCGACTTCGATCTTGGAGAGGTCCAGCACGTCGTTAACGATGTGCAGCAAGTGCTCGCCTGCCCCATTCACGGCTTGCAGGTGCTCCTGCTGCTGCGGCAGCAGCGGGGTATGGCGCAACTGCTGCGAGAAACCCAGGATAACGTTGAGGGGCGTGCGCATCTCGTGGCTCATGTTGGCCACAAAGGCCTCTTTGGCATTGGCCAGCTGCACGGCGTCCTTCTGTGCCTTTATCAGCTTGGCTTTGTAGTTGTTGCTGCGGGTAAGGTCGCGGAGGATGACCAGTATAAAGGCCAGCCCGGCACCCAGCCCCAGCACGCCGATCAGCAGCAGCACCCCGGAGGTTTCCTTGGCCACAGCCCTTGCCTGCCGCGAGTTCTGCAGCATCTGCTCCTGCTCGTTGCGCTCCAGGGCATACATCATGCTGCGCACCTGGTCCATGATGTGCTTGTCTTGCTGCAGCAGGGTGAGCTCCTTGGCTTGCAGCAGCTCTTTTTTCTCATCAGACTCCCGTTGCACGTTATGCAGGATGCGGCGCACTTTGGCCAGCGGGGCTACCCGGGTGGCTGTGGCGCTGGTATCGATCTTGATCTCTTGGGTCACGTTCAGCTGCGGCACAATTACTTTAGGCGGCGGCGCGGTCTTGCGGTCTTCCTTTTCTTTTTTGGAAAACAGCTTGTTCAGAAAACCGCGCTTGGGCTCTTCGTATTTTGTGGATTCCTCTTCCTGCGGGGAGGCCTCCTCCTCTTCGGTTTCTTCCGGGTTGATGGTAAGCCTGTCGGAGATGGTGGTGGTGGTATGCTGCTTGATGGTGGTGGACAACGGCTGCTCCTGCACGGTGGAGGCAATCTGGCGCATGGCCTTGCCCGAGTAGTCGAGGCTTTGCTGTTCTTTCTTCAGGGCCACGTACTGCTCCAGGCTTTTTTGCTTGGCGTCCAGCAGCGTCGCAATCGAGTCAAGCTGGGCTATTTCCTGGGGGTTGTCCTGCATCATCTGGCGCAGCGAGCCAATCTGGTTCTCAATAGAGCCGAGGTGATCGAGGTAATCTTTAAAGTGCTCCTGCTTCGTGGTCAGGGTATAGGCCCTTATCGAGCTTTCCGCTGTGGAGATCGTGGCCAGCGTATACTGCATCTCGGCCAGTTTGCTGTTTGGCCTGGAGAGCACGTCGACGGAGCCAAGCAGTTTGGTGAAGCTGGTATAAGTGAGGTATATGGCGGCCAGCACAATGCCCAGCGCCAGTAAAAAGCCCACGATCACTTTCGATTTTATGCTATCTCCGAATATCCTCATGCGTAATGTGCTGTGCCTTAAAAGCTGCGAAGTTCCTATAACGCCAAAATAACCGAAATGATTGCAGATCGGCTTTAAGTTCTGGCCATGCGCAGGGCCAGTCGCTGAGAGGCAGTTGCCGAAGCTATACACCAGAGGCGGCAGCGTGGTCCTTCCATGCTGCCGCCTCTGGTGTATAGCTCCGTTGCAAAAGTAATTCAGGCGTGCTGCCTGCCTTCCCGGCTCGCCGTAGGGTATGGCTACCAGCTGCTGCTGGCTCCGCCGCCCCCGAAAGAGCCTCCGCCGAAGCCACCAAAACCTCCACCGCCTCCGCCTCCGCCAAACATACCACCGCCTGAGCGGAAAGTGCCGAAACCGCCGGGTACAATGACAGGGCCGCCAAACGTTCGGGAGTATCTGTTGCCTTTGCGGCCACCCCCACCGCCTCTTCTGGAGATGATGAAAAGTACGATGATCACGATAATCACAATGAACATCAGGGAAGGCCCTCCCTCGCCGTCGCCGGTATCAGCGGTTGGGTCAGACTGGTAGGCGCCGCTGGCCAGGCCAATAATCAGGTTTGTGGCCTCGTTCAGCCCTTTGAAATAGGCGCCCTGCTTAAAGTTGGGCTTAAGCGTGTTCTCCGTGATCCGCTTGGCGATGGCGTCCGGCACGTAGGCCTCCATACCATACCCCGTCTGGATTGCGACACGGCGCTCGTTCTTGGCTACCAGTATAATCAGGCCGTTGTCGTTGTCTTTGGTGCCGACTCCCCAGCGCTCGCCCAGTTCCGCGGCATATTGGTTGGCATCGTAGTCGCCAATGGAGGTAACGGTGATGATCACGATCTGGGTTGAAGTGGTATCGTTGTAATTGACCAGCTTCTGCTCCAGTGCCTGTTCCTCCTGGGCGCTCAACATGTCGGCCAGGTCGTTTACGAGCCGTGGCGGGTTGGGCCTGGGAGGGAAGTCATTGCTCTGTGCCAACGCCGCGAAGCTCAGCAAAAAAAGGTAGTGTACTAGGAAGTGCTTCATAAGGATGGGTTAGTCGCCGAACGAGATGTCGTCGCTCAGTTCGTTGATGTCGCCTTTGGGGTTGTAAGGGAAGTGGGACTTTAGTTGCTCGCCAGCCATCAGGATACCTTTCGACAGCCCCTCCGCGTATTTCTTCTCCTTAAACTGCCGGACCACTTCAGCGGTAATGTCCTCCCAGAAGTGCTCGGGCACGATAGCGTTTATGCCAGCGTCACCCAAAACGGCAAACTGGTGGTCGTCGATGGCCACGTAAAACAGCACGCCGTTGCGCAGCTGGGTCTTGTGCATGTGCAGGTCCGCGAACACCTCGGTGGCTCTGTCCAGCACGTTGCCGCTACAGTTGGTTTCTACGTGCACCCGTATCTCTCCCGACGTGTTTTGCTCGGCTTCGGCAATGGCTGCCATAATCTGCTGCTCGTCGGCTGGGGTTATCGTGTCTTTGGGCATAAATCTGATTGTTGATAGCTGGTTGTTACTTGTTGACTGCGTTTATCAAAATAATCAACAAGTAACAACCAACAATTTAAAACTGTACAGTAGGAGCGGTCTGTGCGCCGGCCTCTGCCTCGAAGTGGCCTTTGCGCTCGAATCCGAAGATGCCGGCCATCAGGTTATTGGGGAAGGAGCGGACCGTGGTGTTATAGTCCTGCACGGCCTCGTTGAACTTGCGCCGTTCCACCGCAATGCGGTTTTCCGTGCCCTCCAGCTGCGCCTGCAACTCCAGGAAGTTCTGGTTTGCCTTCAGCTCGGGGTAGGCCTCTACGGTGGCTAACAGCCGCGACAAGGCCCCGGACAGCTGCCCCTGCGCCGCCTGAAACTTCTGAATGTTCTCTGGCGTCAGGTTGTCGGCGCTGATGTTGACGCTGGTTGCCTTGGCGCGGGCCTCAATCACCTGAGTCAGGGTCTCCTGCTCAAAGTTGGCGGCCCCCTTCACGGTGTTCACCAGGTTGGGCACCAGGTCGGCGCGCCGCTGGTAAGCGTTCTGCACATTGGCCCAGGCCGTCTCTACCGACTCGTCTTTCTGCACCATCGTGTTATAGCCGCACGACGATTGCGATGCCAGTATTACAAATCCGATCAGGTAAAAAAACAGTCTTTTCATAAGTGGGGGTTGTATGGTTTTTTATACGTTGCGCTCCGCTAATGCAGGCGATATGAGTACGAATTTAAGAAAGCAACGTTAAGCAACGCAGCAAAACAGGCAGAAATTAACATTTGCGCGCTGTTTCCTGTTAAGAGCATGTATAAAACTCAGCTTTTAGGCTGCAAACTATCTATACCACGAATCTGAAGTCCGGCAACTGTGGTTATGAAAACAAATCCATACCTGCTTTATCGATGCTGCTGCAGGCAATGTGCGGCACAAGGCTCCGAGCTACGGCAGGGTGGATGTTTGCGGTGCGAAGAGGCCACCAAATGACTGCCCGGCATATGGCGGCAGCTGTTGAAGTTACAGACATCTTTTGATATATTGCCATAAATGTAAAGTGTATGAAAGCAATCATCCCGGTAGCAGGCGTAGGTTCACGGCTCCGGCCACACACGCACACGCAGCCTAAATCGCTGGTGCCTGTGGCCGATAACACGATTATTGGCCACATCATCGAAAAACTGCTGGAAGCGGGCATACAGGATTTTGTGTTTATCATCGGCTACCTCGGCGAGAAAGTGGAAAGCTATGTGCGCGCCAAGTACCCCCAGATAAACGCCGAGTTTGTGGTGCAGGAGCCGCGTGAGGGACTGGGCCATGCCCTGTGGGTGGCCCGCCATACCTTTGAGCAGGAGGAGAGCGTGCTGATTATACTCGGCGACGCGATTGTGGACGTGGACCTGCAGGCGATCATCAAAGCGCCTTACTCGGTGCTGGGCGTGAAGAAGGTGGCCAAGCCCTCGCTTTTTGGCGTGACGGAGGTGGGCAACGACGAGTTTATCACCAAACTGGTGGAGAAGCCCAAGATCCCGAAATCTAACTTCGCGCTGGTAGGGCTCTACAAAATAATGCAGCCGAAGAAACTGATTGAGTCTATCGGCTATATCATCGAAGAGGACATCCGCACCCAGGACGAGTACCAACTGACCGATGCCCTGATGCACATGGTGAAGCGAGGGGAGAAGATGGTGACCTGGAGCGTGGACCACTGGTTTGACTGTGGCCGCAAAGAAACGCTGCTGGAGGCAAACGCCACGCTGTTGAACCGGCAAAAATCTAAGGATCAGAACAAAGGCAACACATACCCAGGCTGTATCATTATACCACCCGTGAGCATCGGCACCGACTGCGCGATCTATAATTCCATTATCGGTCCTAACGTGGCCATCGGCGACAACGCCACCATCGAGAACTGTATTCTGAGCAACTCCATTATCGGGTCGTATGCCGAGCTGCGCTACGCCGTGATGCAGGATTCCATCATCGGCAGCGACGCCATTTTCAAGGGCTTCAGCCACAGCCTCAACATCGGCGACAGTACGGAGATTAATTTTGGGCAGTAGCGAGGGGCTATTGCCTTCCTCGTTCATTGCCATTTAAGCCAGTTTCAGCTTTTCGAGAGCGAACTTTTTCATCTGCATGAAAGCACCATAAGGTGCGGCTTCCTGAGCTTGTCCGTCAAACTACAGGCAGGGATAAATGTGGTTTGTCATACACTTTTCCTCGTTTGGTACAAGAACGGTAGTATGGTATGGATGTTTGGTTTAAGTTAACGGACTTGTGCAGCCGAAGTCTGTGGCGTAGCTAATGTTTAGGTGTTGTTGGTCAAAGTGATTTATTTAAGGATTTAAGTTTCTTGACACTTAACATTCCTTTTTTATTTACATTCAAAGTCAATAACCTGTGTGGTATCTATGCTTCCTCTCTTAATTTGGAAAATAAGGCTACCTTCCTTTTTCACTACTGAATCTCCTACCTCTAAGTAGTTATAAAAGGTTGGCTTCAAAAGCGCCCAATGACTCAATAAAGTGTCCTGTCCGTTGTAATATCTAAAGTACCTTATACCTCTACTGTCCTCAAATTTGTCTGTGACAACGCCATTAATAAACTCTCTTTGTAATTTTTGTTCTTCTTCACAATTATCTTTGTTAACCATGTTATTAATTATCTCCTCGAAATTTACAACATGAGGTAAGACGAAAGAGTATATTAGCACCCATATAATTAGTACTAATAGGGACCATTTTTCTTTTAACAACTTCTTGGGAATCATTAATTACTATTTTTACCAACGGTATTTGTGTAGCAGAATGGCGCAGCGTTAGCAAGCCGTACTGCTAAACTTTGTTACCTCCAGTTGTTTTTAATTTTCCCTTCATCTGTAACTGGTAGAGAAACATCTGCAGAATTAACAGCAGCATGAAGAGCAGTTGGCTTGAATCAAACCCCTTAAATATTATATGGGCTATTACAGCTATTAAAGCAAATGCAAGGATTCCTGTGTTTACTTTATATGCAATCTTTAAATATCCCTTCTCCTTCCATTCATCCCAGCTGTCAATCGTCCTTACACGCTTAGTTTTGTTAATGCTTAACAACTCATAAATCAACTTGTGAACATCTCCTTGAAGAAACTTCATGTTATTGATAGGAATATCTTCCTGATCTGTTTTGATATTCTTTAACAGCATGCCCCGTTCGATCACTAAGGTATGAATGCTGCTGCATTGTACAGGGTGTATTTCTTTATAATAAATGATATTACGATAAATTTTATAGGGGGTATGAGATGAACAAAAGCGGTGTCAACCAAGCTTAAAGGAATA
>NZ_JAKVIR010000034.1 GCF_022601975.1 Pontibacter sp. E15-1 | reverse complement strand
CCATTTTGCCTCTTGCTTTTCAGTAAAAGGATTTTAAAACACTTTTAGTTCTTTAAATTAAATTGGTAGAGCACTAGGTTTGAAAGTGTTTGGTTTCAGTTTGATTTAGTTTGCTACAGAGCCAGGGCAACGTAAGTTCTCAGGCAAAGGCAACATCGAGCAACAAGATCTGTAGCGTTAAAATGGCCGTATTTCGATACGGAACCCAAGGTTGTGCCTGGTTTGTAAACTAGGCACAACCGCGCACTTCGTTCCGAAATATCCTTTATGCGAGACTAATCTACTATAGGCCTAATAGTTTTAACCATTCGATTGACATCCCTGCTAAAAGAGGGCTCAGTACCGCAGCCAAAGGTTTTAGTTGTTCCAAGGGGGAAGGGGCAACTATACCTTTCTCCTTTAGAGTTATCTCTAACTCATGAGGTGGGGTTCCCTTAGGAATGAGCTCAAGAGCCTTTTCCTGTTCCATAACTTCCCTGGAAAAGTTCTTAATTCAAATGATTTTGGAGGTTTCAAAATAATGCGCATTGAAAACGACCTCAATCAATCAAAAAACCTGAATAAGAGCTTGTCTTTTCAGTGAAAACGAGAGTTGATGACGATAATCTTCGTTTCTGAAAAAGTTATGGAACAGGATAAGGCTCAAGAGCTCGTTCCTTTAATATCATGGCCGCAGGTACGTAAATGATAGCCAATAAGCTAGAGTAATAAATTCCTTCGGAGAACACCAAAGCCGCTATTATCTTACTGATCTCGGGCCTGTCAGGTATATGTATGAAAGCAATTGACCACTGCATTAGGGAATTGTACTCGATTATGTCAGCCGCCAACAGTCCCATGGCAGCATAAAGGACCAATCGCAAGAGCCGCAGATTGCGGGCGAGGTGCTTTACCTTCTCTCTGTCAGAGGTTATGGAAGGAGAAAAAGGCAAAATAAGTACTGTTGTAGCCAACACACAAGATAACACTATAATGTCACCGGGCGTTTCCAAAAACATTGTCCATAGTTTAGCCGTGCCAAAAGGAGCAGTTTGGGAACATTCAATCAAAATGAAAATAGGATTCTCATATGCCCAATCGTCTGAACCCTGTGTCAGCCAAATAACCAGAGCGAGGGTGCCTATAGAGGTTAAGGCAACTGCCTATAGAGGTTAAGGCAACTGTAAGATTAAACTTGTTTCCCCGCAAATCATTTATAAAATGCCAACTTTTAGAAAATACATAAAGGCAGGTCCCTGCGGCAACGGACCAGGCGAGGACATAAAGTCCAAAGCTCCCCATCCAGATAACCCTTTGAGCGTACTCTGTGCTATTGTCAACAGCCGTGGTAGCAACCCTGATAGTTACATTTTCATGTATGATAAAGTAGCTGTCGAGATAATAGCTGGTGATTACAATTAGTAGAGACGCTAATATGGGGCTTACCCACCAAATACGCTCCAAGAAAATAGGTTCGCGCTGCATATTATCTATTTATTGCCTCATCCTGAAAAAAGTTGACAGTGCGGAATGTGATTGGCTTCTTTGATGAGTAGACAGGGAAGCCTAGTCTTGAATTTGGATCGTGCAAGGAGAAGAAGATGGCGAAGGTGGCAATTGAGAGAACTGCAACAGGAGGAAGCCAAATGCTAACAGTCCAAGCGCCCATAGCCAGTGCTGGAGAGTAACCATGAACACGAGGCGGATTCCCTTGAATATACCATAAAGGGAGTATTCATAAACATCGTAATGTGTTGGCACTTTTATGCCTTGCTTGACATTAAGCTTTTGTGGAACCCGTATTGTTATGGACGGCAATGCAGAAAGTACCCAAGCACTGCAAAACAGCCCCGCGCCAATCAACAATATAACCACAGTCGTTGTCAGGGACATTAAATTGTCTTTTCCCGCAACTGGAACTTTGTCTATGATAAAACCAACGGCTCCCAACACGGCTGTTTGGATTCCCGACATCCACTTAGCCCAGTCCCCAAGGCGCTCCAGTGCTTTGTTTGCTCCGTCATAATCTGCGTACCTAACTTTCGTTTCCTCTCTTTTGCTTCGGCTGAAAACATAAATGATGATTGCCAACGCTACAATGACAGCAATAGTGGCTATAGCCGTTACAAATTCTGTCCTCATTCGTTTTGCGGTTAAAGTTGAAGGGTATTACAATAGGTCTGTTGGTTGTTCATTTACCTCCTTGGAAGGACAGATCATAGCCTCGGCAACAACGTTATCCATCCGACTAATGACACGCTATAAAAAGTGTTGACCGAGTCACAGAATACACCGATACCCTACAAAGCAGCATCAGTATGAGATTATACGTGTTAAATTATTATAAGACAAAATAATATTTAAATCGTATTATAACATGACTGCATTCTAAGAAGCTTGATTATACTTAGAAAACTATGAGCAAACAGACTTTTCATCTTGGCCTTTGCCTGGCGGGCTCCGTATCCGCGGGGGCCTATACTGCCGGTGTCATGGATTATCTCCTGGAGGCACTGGAGAACTGGGAGAAGGCACGAGGCACAGATCCCAGTGTTCCTGATCATAACGTGGAGATTGACCTTTTCGGGGGGGCGTCTGGAGGAGGCATCACTGCCGCCATGGCCTACTTCGCCTTCCGGGACAAAATAGAGCACCCGGTGCTGGAAGATGACGGGCGGACATTGCAGGTGAGTCCTGAGAAAAACATCCTCTGGAAACTGTGGGTGGAGCTTACGGGGGGCGATGTATTCGACCAGATGCTCGACACCGAAGACATAGACAATTATTTTATTCCCTCTGCCATGAACGCTCGCTTCATAGACAAGGTTGGCCAGAAGTTCGAGGATTATGTGAGGGAGGTAAGCGCCTCAGGTAGAATCGGAAAACCGGCCTTTGTCAGTGAGGACGCGGAGCTGTTCATGACGCTCTTCAACGTGACGGGCATGAAATACCAACTGAACAGCAAAGCACTCGGCGCCGCTGAGCAGTACATCTCTGAGCACAGGGACCTGGCCCACTTCAGGTGGAGCGACCGCTATGAGAAGGACGGCCGCATGGAGATCTCAGCCGGGAACTTAGACAACCTGAAACCGTTGATAGAGGCATCCAAAGCCACCGGCGCGTTCCCCATCGGCCTGAGAGCAAGGCCCCTGTCCCGAAAGGCAAAGTACATCTGGGACAACCCCTTCTTCAGGAAGAACGGCAAGTTCGGGAAGGGCACCATCGGCCTTGGTAAGACGATCACAGAGGAGGAGGATCTGTACAAAAGCCTGATCGCAGACGGGGGCACCTCCAACAATGAGCCTGTCGAGCTGATGCGCGACCTGCTGCTGCAGGTACGGCTGCGGGAGGAGGACAGAACGGAGGAGCTGGCATCCGTCAACGCTATGAACGACACAGAGAGAATGGAGGCCAAAAGCATTGGGCTTGAGAACTCTTCCGTTATCCTCATTGACCCCTTCCCCTCTTACGACTTTGACATAGAGGAGCCCGCCCCGCGCTCTGAGCACGTGTTCAGCTATGCCACCGACCTTGCTTTCGCCATGGCCTCGCAGCTGCGCTTTGACGCAAAGGAGGCCATAGAGGCTTACGACAAGGACAGCTACGGGCTCCATGTGATTGCCCCCTCCCGGGATGACGTGGACAGGCCGGAGTATGCCATAGCCTGCGGAGCCCTCGCCGGGTTCGGCGGCTTTCTGAGCAAGGAGTACAGGATACACGACTACTTCCTGGGACGGCACAACTGCCAGAGCTTTCTGAGAAAGTACTTTGTGGTGGACCCCGAGGAGAGAAAAGTCAATGAGGACGGAAGCCCTAACGAGCAGTATGCCTGCGTAAGTGCCGTAATCGACGGGTACAGAGACCGGGCCGCCCTCGAACGCTTCTGCTTTGAAGATGAAAAGGGAAGAAAGTGGGTTCCCATCATTCCCGATGTGACGCTGCAAAAGCCTATCGTAGTAAGAGAGAGGAAGATCAGGGAGGGAGTCAAGCAAATAACCTACGAAGAGACCGGTAAGCTGCCGCTTTACAAGATGGACCTGCCTCAGGAGGACTTTCTGGACAGGTACTATGACCTTATCATAAAGCGAATCAACAAGCTCATGAACAACACCCATGACTCCAACTGGTTTGTCGATATGATAGTAGAGTTTGTCGCAGCCAGGCTTGATGACAGGGCGGCGGATGAAGTAATGGAAATAATCCGGAAGGATTTAAACAGACGAAAATTAGTGCGGAGTTAAGCTTTTATATCTCAAATATTCTCAAGAGCCCACGATGTAACGAGTTCCTTGAGTAACTCGGCTTTATAGGCACCTGTGTCTCTAGGACAACAAACCAACTATCTTTTTTATAAGACTTCCTCAAGATGCAGCAAACAACATTGGGAATGGAGCCGAAGCCGCGATCAAAGAGTTAAGCCTGCTCAAGGCTAATATTTTTTCATTAATAAAGCAGGTATGATTAGTGTATTAAACAGAATATCGACTTGGAGGTACATTCTGCCACTGTTCGCTTCGTTTTGTTTCGTCACGTTTCGCATTTTCCCTACTTACAGTTCAAGGTTACAAGATATTGCAGGTCAGGAAATACAGCTCTTAGATATTAGATTCTCTTACGCTACAAGTGAAGTTCTGTATGACTTTGAAAAGTTAGGGACAGAAGGAAGAGATTTATATAAAGTCATTGCTGGCCGAATCGATATGATATACCCTATAATTTATGGATTGCTTTTCATTTCGGTGCTAGCATACCTGCTTAAGAGAGTAACCAACACAAATTCGAAGCTGCTATTTATAGCAACACTACCAGCTTTAGGAGTAACGTTCGATTATCTGGAGAACTTAAATACGCTAAGCCTGCTGAACGACTTCCCAAACCTTACAGACCAGGGAGTTGCTTGGGGAGAACAAATGACAAGAATGAAGTTGGGCTCTCTGTTCTTTTCATTTGTAGTCGCTTTTTCCCTTGCTTCTTTTTTGCTGATAAAAAGTTTAATGAATTGTAAGGAAAATAAAATAGTACATAGGTTGATGTAATCGCTTAGCCCCTTCTACTTCGCCTGCTGAACACAACGCTTGTTATATGAAGACCCTCCACCCACGCTACAATCTGACTGCTGCTCCTAAATGCACCTGTACCTTGCTATGAGATCCTACAGATTGGACATAAGCCAATTATTGGCTAACTTTGGTTGATGTCTAAACGTGTTGCCGTCCTGTTGCTCACCTTTTTTGCCTATACACTGGTATTGGTGCACGGCATCATGCCGCACGAGCATCTCCACCAAGCAGATATAAAGGCACGGCACCATGCCCACGATAGCCACCGGCATTCCCACGATCATGATGAACCGGAGCAGAAGGAGAGCCCTTTCAGCCACTACTTCCACTCGGTCGTACAGGGAGAGCCGCATGTGTCAACCCGACAAAACAACTTAATTTCGGCTCCTCTCTCGGACGCCAGAAGCGAGGAGTTTCTGTTTATACCTAAGGCACCGGTCGCCGGCATAGTGCGGAAAAGTGCCTTGCACATCATAGGCTTTTCGCCTCCACCACACCAAGCCCACCTCCCGCAGCGCGGCCCTCCGGCTGCCTAGCCCATCCAGTTATCGCTCTTGCCAGCTCAGCCGAGGCCTACTTGGCTATGGTCTTTGCGTGCATTTTATGCGTGCGCTTATACTTTGCCGTGAATGGCAAAGAGCACCCCTTCTTTTAAGAAACCCCTGTTTTTCCACACCATTAACTTTTAAGCAAAATGAAAAAGGTTATTTTCTCCATTGCAGCGATGGCGCTGTTTACTTTTGGCTGCTCTTCTAACACGTCAAGCGAAGAAGGGCATGAGCACGGGCCAGACTCCCACCAGCACGAGGCCACATCAGAAGAGGAGCACGGTCATCCGCATGAAAGCGACGGTAGCCACCCGCATGAGCAGGAAGAGTTCACTGTGGAAGGCGACACTACCGTGACCGAAGCCGCCACGGAAACCCACTCGCACGACGGACAGGGCGACCACCAGCACTAGTCTGCTGAACCATTGATGCGCTACCCGGGGAGTGCGGCAAACAGCCGCATGCTTCCCGGGCAAGCCGCTATGGACCAAATGTACACTTGAGTTACAGCCATATCAGAATCACATGTTAAAATCATATGTAAGCCTTATGGCTTTTTGCCTGGTGCTCTTCGCCTCAGGCTGCGGCCAGGATCAGGAGCACGCCCACGACGGGGCCGAAACCGAAGCGGAGCACGGCCATCCCCACGGAGACGAGCTGGAGCCTGTCTCCTATACCATCTATACCGACAAAACCGAGCTGTTCGTGGAGTTCAAGCCGCTGATAGTAGGCGAGACTTCCTCCTTTGCGGCACACGTCACGCGCTTGGGAGAAAACTTCACACCCCTTACAGAGGGACAGCTAACGGTCAGCCTTGTAAAGGGTGACAAAGGCATTCGCCAGACGGTGCAGGAGCCTCGCTCGCCGGGCATCTTTGGCCCTGCGCTCCAGCCCAGGGAAGCCGGCAGCGGGTACAAACTTATCTTTGACGTCAGGTCCGGCGACCTCACTGACAGGATCGTCATCGACAGCCTGCAGGTTTACCCGAACGCGGAAGCGGCGCTGGCCGACACCAAAGAGACCGCTGCACCGATGGGTGAGGAGGTGCCTTTCCTGAAGGAGCAGGCCTGGAAGGTGGAGTTTGCCACAAAGCAGGTAACGCCACAGCCTTTTAACAACATCATCAGAACTTCCGGGCAGATCATGCCGGCCCCGGGAGACGAGCAAACGATCACGGCCAGCGCGAGCGGTGTTGTGTCGCTGGCTGGTAACGACGTCATTGTTGGATCGCCAGTGAAAGCGCGGGAAAGGCTTTTCACCATCTCCGGTGGGGGCGTGGCCGAGGGCAACATTGACACTCGTGTGAGGGAGGCACGCACCGATTTTCAGCGTGCACAGGCTGACTACGAGCGAGCCAAAGAACTGGTAAAAGACCAGATCATCTCCCAGCGGGAGTTTGAAAGCCGTAAAGCGATTTACGAGAATGCCGCGTCGGCTTACCGCACCATTGCCGGCAACTACGGCCCTAAGGGCTTGAGCGTGTCCGCACCGCAGGGCGGGTTCATCAAATCCGTGCTGGTCTCTGACGGAGAGTTTGTGGAGGCGGGGCAGCCGCTTGCCAGTATCACACAGAACGAGCGTCTGGTGCTTCGGGCGGAGGTGCCGCAAACGGAAGCATCCCAATTAGCCAATGTGAAGTCTGCCAGCTTTAAAGTGCCGGGCGGGGAAGTATATGATACCGAAAACCTGAACGGCAGGTTGCTGGCCTACGGCAAAAGCGCCGGTGCCGACTCCTACCTTATCCCTATCACCTTCGAGATAGCCAACCGTGGCGAACTGATACCCGGCTCCTTTGTGGAAGTATACCTGCGTTCTGCGTCGTTGCCCAATGCTTTAACTGTGCCTGTCAGCGCGATCATGGAAGACCAGGGCACGCACTATGTATACGTGCAGACGGCGGGGGAGACCTTTGAGAAGCGGGAAGTAAAACTGGGTGCCTCCGACGGTATAAACGTGCAGCTGCTCTCCGGCGTGAGGCCGGGAGAGCGTGTGGTCACGAAGGGGGCTTACCAGATCAAATTATCCTCGGCATCGGGTGAAGTGCCGGCCCACGGACACGAACATTAACCACGAGGGTGAGCGTTTTTACGAGTCCTGCCCATTCGTTTCAAAAGAGAAAAAATGTTAAATAATATCATAAAATTTTCGCTGCATAACCGGCTGCTGGTTATCGTAGCCTCCTCGCTGCTGCTTGTCTTCGGCGGTATCACGGCCTCCCGCATGGAGGTGGACGTGTTCCCTGACCTGACCGCCCCGACGGTGGTTGTGCTGACCGAGGCTCACGGCATGGCGCCGGAGGAAGCCGAGCGCCTGGTGACCTTTCCCATTGAAACAGCCGTGAACGGGGCCACCGACGTGCGCCGGGTGCGCTCTTCCTCCTCTGCCGGAATTTCCATCGTGTGGGTGGAGTTTGAGTGGGGCACCGATATTTACAAGGCCCGCCAGATTGTGACCGAGAAAGTGGCCACCGTGGCCGAGCGCCTGCCGCAGGGTGTGGGTACTCCCACGCTGGCCCCGCAGTCCTCTATCATGGGCGAAATCATGCTCATCAGCGTGACCGGCGACAGCACCAGTATGATGGAGCTGCGCACGCTTGCCGACTGGAGCATACGTCCGCGGCTATTGGCAACTGGCGGCGTGTCGCAGGTGGTGGTGATTGGGGGAGAGTACAAGCAGTACCAGGTGCTGGCTTCCCCGCAAAAGCTAAAGTACTACAATGTGTCGCTGCATGAGTTGCTGCAGGCCGCCGAGGAGGCCAACCAGAATGCCTCAGGCGGCTTTATGCAGGAGTACGGCAACGAGTACATCGTGCGCGGCATCGGGCGTACCAGCGATCTGGGGGAGCTCGCCAACACGGTGATCAAGGTGAACGGCAATGCGCCCGTTCGGATCGGGGATGTGGCCGACATTAAAGTGGGTGCTGCCGTGAAGATCGGTGACGGTTCGCTGAAAGGCGAGCCAGCCGTGATCATGACCGTGATGAAGCAGCCTAACACCAATACCCTGGAGCTGACCGAAGAGATAGACGCGGCCATGGCCGACCTGAGCCAGAACCTGCCGGAGGACGTGAAGATCAACACGAAAATTTTCCGGCAGGCAGACTTCATCAACGCCTCCATCAATAACATACAGAAGGTGCTGCTGGAAGGCGCTGTGTTTGTGGTGGTGGTCCTGATCCTGTTTTTGATGAACATCCGGGCCACTGTCATCTCTCTGCTCGCTATACCCATCTCGCTCATGGCGGCTATACTTACCTTAAAGTGGCTTGGCTTTTCCATCAATACCATGAGCCTGGGCGGTATGGCCATCGCCATCGGCGACCTGGTGGACGACGCCATCATCGACGTGGAGAATGTGTTTCGTAGGTTGAAGGAGAATGCGCGCAAGCCCGTGGAGGAGCAGCTGAACAAGCTGAAGGTTATCTACGATGCTTCGGTGGAGATACGCTCCTCTGTAATCAACGCCACCTTTATCATCATTGCCGCCTTTGTGCCGCTTTTCTTCCTGTCCGGTATGGAGGGAAGGCTGCTGGCACCGCTGGGCATCGCCTTTATCGTGTCGCTATTCGCTTCCCTGATCGTGGCCATTACCCTGACGCCAGTGCTATGCAGTTACATGCTTACCCGCGATAAAATGCTGCTGAAGCAGCACCGTGAAAGCTGGCTGGTGCACCGCCTGAACATTTTTTACGAACGCACGCTGCGTAGCGCCATGCGGCATAAGAAGGCGATTCTGGGTGCCGCTGCCCTGCTGTTGGTGGTGGCTTTGCTTGCCATGACAACGCTGGGGCGAAGCTTCCTGCCGGAGTTCAACGAGGGTTCCCTGGTGATCAGCACCGTCAGCAAGCCGGGCATCTCGCTGGAGGAAAGCAACAAGGTCGGCAGGCAGGTGGAGAAAGCGCTGCTAACCGTGCCGGAGATACAAATAACGACCCGCAGGACGGGCAGGGCCGAGCTGGACGAGCACGCGCAAGGGGTGAATGCCTCGGAGATCGACGCACCATTTGTGCTGGAGGATCGCAGCCGCGAGGAGTTCATGGCCGAGGTAAGGGAAAAGCTGGCGGGCATTACCGGTGCCAACATCACCATCGGGCAGCCCATCGGCCACCGCATCGACCACATGCTATCGGGCACCCGGGCCAACATCGCCATCAAGATATTTGGGCCCGAGCTATCGAAAATGTTCTCCATCTCCAAGCAGGTGGAGCAGCAGGCCAACGCTGTTGAGGGGCTAGTCGATGTTAGCGTGGAGCAGCAGATTGAGATTCCGCAGATACAGATCAGGGCCAGGCGCGACATGCTGGCTAAGTACGGCATCACCACCGGCGAGTTTGCTGAGTACGTGGACGTGGCCTTTGCAGGGGAGAAAGTGTCGGAAGTATACGAAGGGGCACGTAGCTTCGACCTGGTGGTGCGCTATGACGAAAGCAGCCGCGGGGAGTTCGAGAAGATGAAGAACGCCCTGATCGACACCCATGACGGGCAGAAGATCCCGCTGCACTATGTGGCGGACTTCGTCTCGACCAGCGGACCGAATACCATCAACCGGGAGAACGTGCAGCGCAAAACGGTCGTGTCGGCCAACGTGGTCGGTCGCGACCAGCGCAGTGCCGTGGAGGAGCTACGAGAGAAAATACAAGCGAATGTGGACCTGCCGGAAGGATACCGCATCGAGTACGGTGGCCAGTTTGAGGCGGAGGAGGAAGCGTCCAGCACACTGCTGTTCGCCTCGCTGCTTTCGTTACTGGCCATTTACCTGATACTTTTCCATGAGTTCAAGTCCCTTAAACTGTCGAGCATCATTTTACTAAACCTGCCGCTGGCCCTGATTGGTGGCGTGGGGAGCATCTTCTTCACTTCAGGCATCATCAGCATACCGGCCATCATCGGCTTTATCACGCTTTTTGGTATCGCTACGCGAAACGGTATACTGCTGGTGTCGCATTACCAGTTGCTGTTGCAGCAGGGGCACAGCTTGTATGAGAGCGTGATCCTGGGCTCCAGGGACAGGCTCAGCCCTATCCTGATGACGGCGCTCACGGCAGGACTGGCGCTTATTCCGCTGGCACTGGCCGGCGATCTTCCGGGCAACGAGATCCAGAGCCCGATGGCCCAGGTGATCCTGGGCGGTCTGCTCAGCTCGACCTTGCTGAACCTGTTCATTGTGCCGGCGGTGTTCCTGATGTCCAATCAAAATGAGAAAGACAATGTATAGATATATGATAACCATCCTTTGCCTTTGCCTGCTTGTGGCGGTGCAGGCAAAGGCACAGCAATCCGTTGCCGATGTGCTGCAGCAGGTGGCGGCCAACAACAAAACCCTGCAGGCGGCGGCGCAGTACCGTGAGGCCCGGAAGCTGGAGTATAAAACTGGCCTAAATCCGGAGGACCCTCTTGTAGAGTATGACTACTTTAACGGACAGCCCGCAGAAGCCGGAAACCAGAAGGAGTTTGCCGTGACGCAGCGCATCGACTTCCCGACGGCCTACGGCAGGAAAAGGCGCGTGGCCAACCTGCAGGAGGCTCAGGCGGATTACCAGTATGCCCAGCAGCGGCAGGACATTTTGCTGGAGGCCCAGCAGGCCGCACTCCAACTGATCTACCTGAACAAGCAGGCAAGGGAGTTGGAGAAGCGCTATGAGGATGTGGAGGCGCTGTACCGCAGGTTCCAGAAAAGCACGCGTGCCGGAGAGGGCAACGTGCTGGACGAGAACAAGGCGCGCGTCCGGCTGCTGGACATCCGCACCACGTTACAGGCAAACAAGGCCAGGCGCAGAGTGCTGCAGGAAAAGCTCACGGAGCTAAACGGCGGCAATCCCGTTGCGCTATCCGACACAGCCTTTACCGCCATGCCGGCAGTTCCTGCTTTTGAGGTGCTGGATAGCTTGATCGAAGTATCAGACCCCCGCTTGAAAACGCTGGAGCAGCAAGCAAGGGTGCAGGAGGAGAAAGTGAAAGTGGCCAAGGCACTGGCCCTTCCTAAACTGGAGGGCGGCTACCGCTATCAGAGTATACTTGGGCAGACGTTCCAGGGAGTACACGCCGGCATTTCCATTCCGTTGTGGGAGAGACGCAACACCGTCAGCACACAGCAGGCATATAGCCAATACGCGCAGGCGCAGCTGGAGGCTGAACGGGTTGCGCACCGGCAGGAGGTAAGGCAGGCTTATGAGGAGTACCGGGTGCTGCAGGAGTCGCTGCGCGATTACCAGGAACTGATGGCCAGGCCTGAAAACCTGCGTCTGCTGGAGAAGGCCTTGCGTTTTGGCGAGATCTCGGCCGCCGAGTACTTCATGGAGCTCAGCTTTTACTATGATACGTATGACAAATACCTGGAACTGGAGGCTGAGGCGCAGCAGAAGGCAGCCGAGCTGCTGCGCTATACGCTGTAGCCCTTGAGGATAAAGTATTAGTAACCGGTTTTTACTTTAGGAGGTATAATGATAAAAGAAGGCAAGGGTAATTCCTTGTCTTCTTTGTTTTAGAACAATTTGAACAGTAATGTGTAAGGCAACAGCAGTATGCTTTATCAGTAGTATCTAATGCTTCATCACGTCACGTTTGCCATGCCTGCCCAGCTCATCGAGCGCCGCCCGAAACCCCTGGGCCAGCTGCGGGGCAGGTCCTTGCCCGTAATAGTGCAGAAAGACCATGCGCGGGTCATCGCCCAGCATGTGGTTGTGCACCGCCACCACCTCCAGGTTGTTCTGTCGCAGCGCTTTGATGACGGAATTCACCTCCTGCTCCAGCATCGCGATGTCTCCGGCTATGTGCGCCTTATCCTGTGTCCCTGCGAAAGAGCCCCACGAGTTCAGGCCCATGGCGGTAGTCAACTCAGCACCCATGGCCTTCACGTTTAGATCGTCCCGGCCCACGGTGTACTTGTAGGTTGGGCCGTTTACCGCGCCCTGGTGCTTGAGGATGGCATCCAGTTTGGGTATATCGAACAGCTCTTTCCCTGTTTTCTGCGAGGCACCGTTTGCCTTGGGTTGGTTGGCGGGAAATAGCTTTGTGTCTTTGATGGCCGCGGCGTATCGCTGCGCCAGTTCAGCGGGCTCTCCCATGCCGTGCACGTGCATGTAGAAGATGCGGGGTTCCTCATAAAAGAAGTGGTTATGGATGGCGCTCACCTCCAGTCCGTTGGCATGGACAGCCGAGATCAAGGGGTTGACCTCTTCCTGCAGCAGCACCGTGTCGCTCATAAGCACAGCCGACTTGCCGTCGGTGGTTTTCTTGATGGCTACCCAGCCGCCAAAGCCGAACGGTATAGGCACAGGCTCTCCCTTTACCGTTACCTTCAGGTCGTTGCGGGGAAGGGAGGTGTTGTGCACTTCCTGCTCCTGTATGTAGCTTCCCTTTTTGCCTAAGGCGGCCTCAATGGAAGCTATCTCCTGGGCGCTCAAAGGAGGCGTTTGGCCTTGTGGTCTGGGGGAGGCAAATAGCTGCCTGTAGTCCAGGAGACTGGCGGTGCCTACCAGGGCAGTAGCATAAAGTGCCTGCCTGCGGTTAAGTTTTGCTATGTTCATACCTAATGCGTTTTATGGCTGTACATGAAACGTGTGTTGAGAGAAATACGGATTAGTGCGATTGTTGTCCATGTTCGAAGGCCACTTCGTTTTAGCCAATCATGTACCGGGACAATCCGATCAACCCGGCGCCCAATATCACGAACACCACCGTAAACTTTGATTTGATGCGGTAGAGCACCAGCATGGACAAGGCAAACACCGACAGGGTGAACCAGTCCGTGATGGTTGCTCTGAAGAGCTGCACCGCGGTCATGGCGATCAGCCCTATCACGCCGGCCGTCACGCCGTCCAGGAAGCTGTGCAGGGACTTGTTATCGATCACTTTTTCCATCAGGCTGTGGCCAGCGAGCGTAAAGGAGAAGGCTGGCAGGAAGATGGCAAAGGTCATGATAAGGGTGCCGGGCCATCCGGCCCCGAAGTATCCCACAAACGTGGAGAAGATGATAAGCGGAGCGGGAAGTATACCGGAAAGTGCAATTCCGTCCAGGAACTGCCTGTTGGTGAGCCAGCCGTTGTTGATGACCGCATCCTGCTGGATGAAGGGGATGACTGTATAGGCACCGCCGAACGTTAGCAGCCCGGCTTTCAGCCCTGACCAGAAAACTGCAAGTGGCGACTGGTTGCCAGCGTTTGCGGGTGAATAGGCTTCCGGGGCTACAGCGGTATTTTGGAGCTGCAGCACCTCCGGGTTGAACAGTAGCACACAGGCCGCGGCGAGGGCAGCCGCGCAAAGGGCTAAGTAGGCTGTTTTCCCCTTTATCCAGAACACGTAAGCCAGCCCGGCAAGGGGCAGGACAACAAAAAAGCCGACTCCGCAGAAGTAGGCAACAAAGGCAGCTGCTGCAATTGCAAACAGTCTTTTGTTTACCAGTGCGTGTTTCCCGATCCGGTGGACAGCCGCGAAGATAAGCGCAATAACAGCGGCCTGGAACCCGATGAAAATAGCTTTGAGCGCCGGAGTGTCCATCCCTATGGTGGTGTAAAGCCACGTGAGCAGCAGCATCAGGATAAAGCCGGGAAGCATGAACCCGAGGCCCGCCAGGAAGCCGCCCAGCCTTCCGCCCGCGACCATGCCGAAATACACACACAACTCATGCGCCTCGGGGCCAGGTAGCACCTGGTAAACGGCCAGCACCCGGTTGAACCGCTCTTTGGACACCCACGCTTCCTCTTCCACCAGCTCCCGCCTAAGCATGGCGATCTGGGCCACCGGACCTCCCCAGGCAAGGAAGCCGAACCTCAGGAAACGGAGGAAGATTTGCGTCTTTGTTTGACGCAGGGCTGTAGTTCCTGATGATTCATGCATTTTCTTA
This sequence comes from Pontibacter sp. E15-1, assembly GCF_022601975.1. Lineage (GTDB taxonomy): Bacteria > Bacteroidota > Bacteroidia > Cytophagales > Hymenobacteraceae > Pontibacter. The sequence continues at coordinate 50,771 of NZ_JAKVIR010000034.1, read as the reverse complement.
GATTAAATTAATGGAGAGGCAAGGCGAGAGCTATGCCAATGCTAATACGGCACTGTTATGAATGTGATACAGTAGAAGTTGTATAACTTTTATAATATCGCATTGAACTTTATGTCACCCCTCATTTTTATAACCGTATATAATGTGTCTAATCCTGCTATAGCCTGTATCATAATTCCCCAATTTTACGGGACAGCCCATCAATAGGCAGGAGCTCGCGCTGGGTCACTATTGCGTTGCGAAACGTTGCTTTTTGTTGGCAACGTATCAGCTGAGCAATGGCGCACGACACGGAGTGAGGCATACAGATTAACACACATGCTTTCCGACAGCCTGAGGCGTTTCCGGGCTGTCTTGAGGTAGCCAGCATTCTGGCTGCCGGAACTTTGCGCGGCGGTTCGGGACACGGCCAGTGTCGGTCTGTCCCACGGTGGCGAAGCGTTGCTTTCTGTTGCCGGTATTTGTTGCTCCCATGCTCCTCTGTCGAATGCCAGAAACAGAGCCGTCCCGCTACAGCGGAGGCTGCCTTCAGGCGTTTCAGCAAATTGGGGAATGCCGAGACAGAATCTTGCAGAATCAAAGAAAGCAAGAAAGGCTGAGGATGCTATATATTTCCTTATATTGAGTAGGGCAAACTCTGAATCAGGCACCATGAAATTCAGCGCATTGCTGGAAATGAGGGTCTGTGTGTCTCGCGCATCATTAAATCAGCGGGATTCAGGCTTAACCCTTGCTGCTCCTCGGATTTCTGAACCACGCGGTCTCTATGACTGCTAAATGCAACATCATGGGAACAAAACTGCTTGTAGTAATCATACTGCTTTTCACATCGGCCCTGGGCCCCGCGCAGGAACCGGAATGGAAGAGGATCTTTAACGGGAAGAACCTAAAGGGCTGGGTGGAGCCGGAAAACAACATCTGGTGGCGTGCCGGCAAGGGCGTGCTCTCGGTAAAAAGCGGCCCCGCTAAAAAGGGCTCTATTCTTTGGACAGAGAAAGAATACCGCGATTTCACCCTGCAGGCAGACTTTAGAATGGGGGCGGGCACGGTAGATTCGGGCATCTTCTTGCGAAACGAAAAGGAGCAGATTCAGATCGGTATATCCGGATCGCTGAAGCGAGACATGACCGGCTCTCCGTACATCCCCGGGAAAGGCTATCCGGTAGAGGCGGAAGGCGTTGAGGGCCTGCTGAGAGGCGATGATTGGAACACCATGAGGATACAGGCCCAGGGCAAGGAGTATGTCGTGTGGCTCAACGGGCAAGAGGTGATGACCTACACTTCAGAACATGTCCCCGATAAAGGGCCGATCGGCCTGCAACTGCATCCCGGCAATGAGATGAGCATTGACTTCCGCAACATCATGGTGGCAGAGCTATAGTAAAGGCGCTCTCCCTGTCACCTGACCCAGGAAATCAAAACCATCCTCAAGAATGGCAAAGCATGAGCCGAGCCGGCAACGCCTACGACAATGCCTTCATGGAGTCCTGCTTCAGTAGGTTTAAAGCAGAGCTGCTGGAGGGAGGGGCCTTTGAAAACAGGCAGGATGCCCAGACGGAAATCTTCGAGTACATCGAGATGTACCACAACACCAGAAGAAGGCATTCCGCTTTAGGCTACCTGAGCCCGATGAACTATGAAAAGAACAGTTAACTTTACAACCACTAAGCAAGTTTACTGTCCGTCAGTTTCGACACACCTCAAGGGCCTATAATGTCAGATGAATAGTTGAAAACGGTGCTTGTGTCGGCTCAGAAGAAGCCAACTCTTAACCTTTCCATAAACTGCCAGTAACCCGGGCTTAACTTCTTGAGAGTAGCTTTGCAGAGAACAAAAAGCAAAGCTTATGTACTCTACATTTACGAAAGATACTGGCAAATATGTGGCAGCAACTCTTGTCTGGCTATTATGTTGCTACAGCGCATTTGCGCAGTCGAACGCCGTGCAGGGCACAGTGACTGATAGCGGGGGGGCACCTCTGCCAGGTGTCACGGTGCTTCTGAAAGGCACCACCCTCGGCACATCCACCAACGTCGACGGGACATACAGCTTTACTTCACCAAAAGCACTGACGCCACAGGATGTGCTGGTCTTCCGATTTATAGGCTTCAAGCCAACAGAAGTGCCGTACAGCGGCAACTCAACGATTGATGTGGAGCTGCAGGAGGATGACAAAATGCTGCAGGAGGTGGTGGTCACGGCCCTGGGGATTGAGCGGGAGCAGAAGGCCCTCGGCTATGCCACCCAAACCGTTTCCGGAGAGAGCCTGAACAGGGCCCGCTCCAACAACTTTGTGCAGGCCCTGTCGGGCAAGGTGGCCGGCCTGAGCCTTGTCTCGCCTGGCTCCGGTCCGATAAACTCGACAAGGGTTTCGCTCCGGGGCGATAACTCCCTAAACCCTGATGGAAACAACGCGCTGATCGTGCTGGACGGCGTGCCTATGAACAGCGACATGACCAGCTCGGGCGTAGGCAGCGCTTATGGAGCAGGCACCGGAAACGATGTACCGATAGACTTCGGGAACGGTATTGCCGACATCAACCCCGATGACATTGAAAGCATCACTGTGCTAAAGGGACCAGGCGCGGCTGCCCTCTACGGGAGCCGTGCCGCCAACGGTGCCTTGATTATCACCACGAAGTCAGGCGCGCGCAAGACGAAAGGAATTGGTGTAACTGTGAACACCAGCATCAGCTTCAACGATGTGCTGAAGTGGCCTGATTTCCAGCATGAGTACGGACAGGGCACTGAGAACAAAAACAAGGCAGGAGAACCTTATTACTCTTACAGGGCCTCAGAAGACGGCGGTAACACAGGCAGTACCAGTAGTGCCTATGGCCCCAAGTTCGAAGGCCAGTACTACCACCAGTACGACCCGGCCCTCGAAGGCCAATCAGCAGAGCGGCGTCTGTGGAGGCCTTATAAAGATAATGTGAAAGGCTTCTTCAGAACCGGCTCCACCATCACCAATAATGTAGCCGTGGAAGGAGGGAACGAAAAGGGTTCCGCCCGTGCCTCTGTCACCCACTCTAAAAACGAGTGGATCATGCCCAACACCGGCTACGAGCGTATCACGGCTGCACTCAGCCTGAACTATACAGCTTCGGATAAGCTCCGGCTCAACTCAAAAGTAAACTTCACCAACAAGAAAAGCGACAACCTGCCGGCTACAGGTTACAACAACCAGTCGATCTCTTACTTTATGATCTTCCAGAACCCTAACGTGGATCTGGCCTGGTACGAGCCAAGGTGGAAAGCAGGGCAGGAGCAAATTGACCAGATACACCCGTTCAGCTCCTACATCGATAACCCTTATGTCATCGCTTATGAAATGACAAACGCGCTGAACAGCTACGCGACCGTCGGTAACCTCTCGGCAACGTATGAGTTTTCCCCAAAGCTGGACCTGATGGTGCGCTCAGGAATAGACCTGAGCAGCGAAGACAGGGAGCAGCGCCGCCCGTTCAGTACCGCTAACTTCCAATACGGATACTACAAGGAGCAAGGCATTTTCGATTTCGAAACGAACACGGACGCCCTGCTGACCTACCGGGATAAAATCGGAAGTAAGGTAGACGTGAGGGCCTCGGTTGGAGGTAACAGGATGAGCCGCAAGTACAGGGGCACCAACGGTGTGATAGATGGTCTGGTGATTCCTGGAGTATACAAGCTCTCGAACGGTATCAGCAACCCCATGATGACCACCCGACACAGCAACAAGAGAGTCAACAGCCTGTATGCTTTAGCGTCCTTCTCTTACGAAGACAAAATCTTTGTTGACCTGACTGGCCGTAACGACTGGTCGAGTACGCTACCGGCGCAGAATAACGCTTTCTTCTATCCCTCTATCAGCTCGAGTTTCATCCTGACAGACCTGATAAAATTGCCGCGGCAAATCTCTTTTGCTAAGCTAAGGCTGTCGGCAGCGCAGGTGGGTAACGACACAGACCCCTACAAGACCAGGAAATACTACGGGCAGAGTGAGTTCGCAGGTTCCGGCTCGGTGCCCACCACCTTGCACAACGTCGACTTTAAGCCGGAGATTACCACCAGCTACGAGGCAGGGCTGGAGTACATGCTCTCCAAGGGCCGAATCGGGATGGATGTAACGCTGTACAGGAGCTTTACCCGCAACCAGATACTGGACGTGCCGCTTGACCAGACCACGGGGTACAGCAGGGCTGTGCTGAACGCTGGGGAGGTCCGCAACCAGGGCGTTGAGCTGGTGCTCAATGCCAGACCTATCGATAACACAAACTTTAGGTGGAGCACTACTCTAACTTGGGCCAAGAATGACAACGAGGTACTGGAGCTGGCAGGAGGCATAGAGGACGAGCAGGTAATTGCCTCCGGCGGCCAGGCAACCATTATAGCCAAAGTCGGCGGCACGACAGGCGATATATACGGCTATGGCTTTGTCAGGAGCCCTGACGGCCAGATTGTGTACGACAAGAGCGGCCTTCCTGCCTACCCTGATGAGGTACAGTACATCGGCAATGCCTATGCCGACTGGAAAGGCGGGCTCTCGAATGCGTTCACCTACAAAAACATCCGGTTCAGCTTTCTGGTAGACGGTCAGTACGGGGGTATCGTGTACTCGCAGACCCACCACAAAATGTCGGAGCAGGGCAAGCTGAAGCACACGCTGGAAGGCCGTGAAGAAGGATATATCGTGGGTGGGGGTGTCGTAGAAAACAGTGATGGCACCTACTCCCCCAACACCACCCAGGTAAGCCCGCTCCAATACTACAGGCGCTACTACCGCCGCGCCAACGTGGAGTCTAACTCTTTCGACGCCTCTTTCATGAAGCTGAGGGAAGTGCGCCTGGAGTATAGCCTTCCTGCATCGCTGCTGTCGAGGGCCAACTTCCTGAACGGTGCAAGTGTCGCGCTTTACGGGCGTGACCTGGCTATGCTCACCAATTTCCCGATGTTCGACCCGGAGACAGCAGCGCTGAACGGCTCTTCCATTATGCCTGGTGTCGAGATTGGCCAGATGCCTTCCACCAGAACCTATGGGGTAAACGTGACTCTGAAACTTTAACTTAACCAGCACCAGGTAACAGCCATCCTTTACAGGGCTGCCAGTAGCGGAGTTCTTTTACTGGCGGTTCCTTCTAACAGAAAGATCATGATGAACATAAAGAAAACATTCGTTTTATTTTTAGCGCTTAGCTGCGCCGGCGTTTCGTGTACCGACGACTTTGAAAAGATTAACTTAGATCCGAACAGGATTGAGAAAATCAGCCCCGGTACGCTGCTCAATCCCATCATCTATGAAATGGCCAGCTTCAACACCTCCAGGAGCGCTGCGTTTACCTTCGAGATCATGCAGGTGTCGCTTCCCTTCCCAAGCCCGTCAGGGGGGGAGCACCGCTACGACATCGGCGACAATGCCGGCAGTTCTACCTGGAGCACCTACTACCGCTGGCTCACCAACATCAGGGAGATGCGTGCCGCGGCAGTTGAGGCCCAGGACCCCAACTACGAGGCGATTGCACTGACCCTGAACGCCTGGGTTTACTCCCTGCTGACCGACAGCTTCGGAGATGTGCCGATGGTGGAGGCAGGCCGAGGGGATGAGGGAATTTTCTACCCGGCCTTCGACACGCAACAGGAAATCTACATGACCATCCTCAGCGACTTGGAAACCGCCAATGGCTTGTTTGACACCTCCAGGGATATGATTTACGGCACGGATATCCTGTACGGGAACAAGGTGGAGAACTGGCAGCGCTTCTGTAATTCGCTGCGCCTGAGGTTGCTGCTAAGGGTCTCGAAACGTGAAGAGATGGATTCTTTTAACAAAATGGCGCAGATTATTAATAACCCGGCAGAATACCCCGTGTTCACCAAAAACGAAGAGGCCGCGATACTGCAGGTTTCTGGCGTTCCGCCGCTTGTGTCGCCATGGGGCCGCGCCGTCGACTTCCGGACAGGGCGAGCCGCAGCTGCGTTCTTCCTGGATAACCTGAATGACTTGAGCGACCCCCGCCGGGAAAGATTTGTAGGAGAGGCCAGGATGACAGACGGCGTGACTTCCATCGGCTACAAGGGTATTCCGAGCGGTTACGCCGGGAACGATGCGCAGTTTGATTTTATCCCGTCCGACCTTAACATCGAGCTGGTGACGGCTCCTATGATTGCTGTGATAATGGGTTATGCAGAGGTCGAGTTCATCAAGGCCGAGCTGGCGCAGAAAAGCATTCTCAGCGCAGATGCGCAGACGCATTATGAGAATGGGGTGAAGGCGGCTATCAGGCAGTGGGGTATTGAGGTGCCTGCTGATTACTTTGAGAACCCTGCGGCGGCCTATGATGGTACCCTGGAGCGCATCATGCTGCAGAAATACTATGCCCTCTACTTTACCGATTACCAGCAGTGGTTTGAGTACCGCCGCACAGGCTTGCCTGTTTTACCGAAAACAGAGGCAATGCTGAATGACAAGATGGTGCCCGTGCGCTTCAAATACCCGTCTTCAGTGCAGGTTAGCAACAGCGCCAATTACCGGAAAGCAGTGGAAGCCATGGGTGGAGACGCCATCAACACAAAAGTGTGGTGGGAAAAGTAGACCTGCTATTCATTTAATAATGAAAGCATCGCAAGGCCTTCCAAAGCCTTGCGATGCTGCTTCAGAATCAAAGTCCTTTCAAACATATCACTATGTCACAGAAAAGAAGAACTTTCCTGAAATCGCTGGGGCTTGCGGGCATGGCAGGCTTGACGTTTGATGTCAGCGCCCTGCAGGCGGCTCCTACGGTGCCTGCTAAAGGCAAAGACCTCTCTGTTATAAGCCTCTCTGGAAAAGTGCTGGCCCAGGGCAAAGGCGTTTCGGGTGTTGCCGTAACCGACGGCACCAACGTCACGCTGACAGACGCAAAAGGTAATTACGAGCTGGCAAGCAACGCCAGCGCAGATTTTGTGTACCTCTCCGTGCCACGGGGATATGAGTTTGCGAACGAAAATGGCGTGGCCCGTTTTTACAAGCGTATAGCGCCTGCACGGGGCCGCTTTAAGGCAGATTTTGAACTGAAGAAACTTGGGCAGGAGGATGCGAAGCACAACTTTGTCGTGTGGGCCGATCCGCAGATGATCTCCAAGGCCGATGCGGAAGTGTTTAAGGCTACCTCTGCCCCGGATACCCGGAAGTTAATAGACAGCTACGGCAAGAATGCCCTGTTCCATGGTATCGGCTGCGGTGATTTGGTGTGGGATAAATTCGAATTGTTTGATGATTACAAAGCAGGTGTTGCTGCGACGGGTGTTCCTTTTTTTCAGGTAATCGGCAACCACGACATGGACCTTGATGCCCGCACCGATGACTTGTCCACAGAGACGTTTAAAAGCCTGTTCGGCCCTACCTATTACTCTTTTAACCGTGGCCAGGTGCACTATGTCGTGCTGGACGATGTGTTCTTCATCGGCACAGCTAAAAAATACATCGGCTACATCACAGAGCGCCAGCTGGCGTGGCTGGAGCAGGACCTTGCGCATGTAAAGCCGGGTGCCACCGTGGTGGTGAGCCTGCACATTCCGGCCTATGCGCAGCAGCATGTACGTAACCAGGAGAAGGAGGAGCCAATAGGAGGCGTGGTGTCCAACCGCCGCGAGTTATACCGCCTGCTACAGCCTTACAAAGCGCACATTATGTCGGGGCACACGCACTTCAATGAGAAGCTCATAACCGGGGAAAATCTTGTGGAGCACGTGCACGGAACGGTGTGCGGCGCCTGGTGGACGGGCCCTATTTGTTTCGACGGCACTCCGAGCGGCTATGGCGTGTATGAGGTGAATGGGAGTGACCTGCAGTGGTACTACAAAACAGTGGGCAAGGAGAAAACACACCAGATGCGTGTTTATCCGGTGGGTGCCGTGAAAGAAAAACCAGAGCACCTGGCGGTTAACATATGGAACTGGGACCCGGAGTGGAAAGTGGAGTGGCTGGAGGACGGCAAGCCAATGGGAGAAATGCAGCGCGAAACGGCCCTGGACCCGCTGTCGGTGAAGCTACACTTAGGCATGGACAAGCCAGCCAAGCACAAGTGGGTAGAGCCGCAGCTTACAGACCATATGTTCTTCGCCAAATTATCAGACGCTGTCCAGCGTGTGACGGTGCAGGCGACGGACAGGTTTAAGAATGTGTACAGGGAAGAGGTGGATGTAAAAGAGCTTAGCCGCTCTTAGAAAGCGACCCGTTGTGGCAAGACAAGGTCTTTAGAACCCGCGTCGAAGCCGGAATCACCATTTGAATGAAGTGCCTGTTTTATCAGGAGGGAGGCTGTAAGATAAACTGTGTCAAAGGGATTCGAGTACTACCTTTAACGCAGCTAAAATGGAAAACAAAACCCAACTGGATCTGGAGAAGATCAAGCGCCGGTTCCTGGAAGAGTTCCGGAGCGGCAAACCCACCTTCGGCAAAGACGGCGCCCTGGGGCCCCTGCTGAAACACTTCCTGGAGGCCGCCCTGGACGCGGAGATGGAAGTCCATCTGGACGCTGAGCAGCGGGCCAAAGGCAACCGCCGCAACGGCAAAGTCATCAAACAGGTGCGTACCTCAGACGGCGTGATCGAGGTGGAGTCATCCCGCGACCGCTCCGCTGGCTTCGAGCCGCAGATCATCCGAAAGCGGGAGACGGTGCTGGCCGAGAACCTGGAGCCCCGCATTTTGAGCATGTACGGGCTGGGCATGAGCCTGCGGGACATCTCCTCGCACCTCAAGGAGATGTACGACATGGACATCTCGCACGACACGCTCTCGGCCCTAACAGAGAAGATCGTGCCCCAGGTGAAGGAGTGGCAGGCACGGCCGCTGGACGCGCTCTACTGCATCGTCTGGCTGGACGCCATGCACTACAAGGTGCGCCAGGAGGGGGGCGTGGTCAGCCGGGCCGTCTATAACATCCTGGGCATCGACCGCCACGGCCACAAGGAGCTCTTGGGCGTGTACGTCTCCGAGAGCGAGGGGGCTGCCTTCTGGCTCTCAGTCTTGACAGACTTGCAGCAACGGGGCGTTCGGGACATGCTCATTGCCTGCATCGATAACCTGAAGGGCTTTGCTGAGGCCATTGCCACAGTCTTTCCCCAAGCCGAGGTGCAGAGCTGCATTGTCCACCAGATTCGTAACAGCCTCAAGTACGTGGCCTCCAAAGACCAGAAGGAGTTCGTCCGGGATCTAAAGCCCGTGTACCGGGCAGAGACAAAGGAACTGGCCGAGCTAAGGTTGTTGGAGCTGGAAGAGAAGTGGGGCAGAAAGTACCCGAAGGTCATCGAGAGCTGGCAACGGAACTGGGACAAGCTGAGCACGTACTTTAAGTATACTGAGCCGATACGAAGGTTGATCTATACCACCAACACCATCGAGGGCTTTCACCGTCAGGTCCGTAAGGTGACCAAGACAAAGGGGGCTTTCCCCTCGGACATGGCCCTGCTGAAGCTCATTTACCTGGCCCACCAGAACATCAGCCGAAAGTGGGTCATGCCGCTTGCCAACTGGAGCCAGACGGCCCAGCAACTGGCCATCTGGTTCGGGGAGCGCATGCAGCTGGACTTGAAGTGAGACGCGCTTCAAAAGTTTGGCCCTTTTGCTGTAAGGACTCACGCCAGAACAGCAAAAGGGCCAGTAAATTGAAATATGGAGGTGACACAGTTTAATTTACACTCCCTCAGGAGGAGCTTTTCAATCTAATCCGCCCATTCTGCGAGGGGGTGGCCTGCTTGAGACGGCCAGGGTAAAATCGAAAGACTCCATGATATGTAGAAACCTGGTAACGCTTGAAAGCTTGAGCGGCACGCCACACCCCAATAGCATTACGGCTTTTGCTATTATACGGGAATGAGAATACGGTCTCCAAGCCCGCACCGGCTAGGGTTCAAGAAAACTTAATTACCCTTTATACCATTCATCAGTCTGATATTTACTAGGAATATTCTAACTCCAAGGATCGTTTATTCCCAAGCTTTCAAGTTCATCAAACCATTGGTCTCTTTTTGATTCAGGTAGTCGTTCTCCACACCAAGGACAATATTGAATTTTAATTGATGAATTTCCCCCATCCATAATTTTGATTCCATATTCGTTAAATTTATTAACGTAGAGAATTGGCGTATCGATGTTTTCAAAGTCTTCCGAAGCAAATTCTTTCAATTTATCACACATAATTTAGAGATTTTTATATGCCTTTTAATATTTCAATTAGGTGTATTTGATTATTTTACAACTACTTAGCTAAAGCTGCTCCTATCATCTGTACACCTATGAGACCTTCTCCTGAAGGTACTGTAAGTATATCAAATACTATAATCCCTACTCCTACTGCCACAGTTCCATATATTAAAGTTTTTTCTATTGTCTTAGCACTAGGTTTATACCAAGGGTCAGGGCTCACAATAGGCTCTATACTTCTATCATCTACTGGATCCTTTATCATTTCTCCGTCAGGATTCCAAACCCCAATGTGCTTACCTCTTTTATTATATCTTTCTAACTCTCGGTGCTGCCCATCCCATTCTATAATATCTCCGTTTGGCAGCTTCCATCTTGGACGACCACCTTTAGGTTTTACTCTCTCTGCATCAGGGAATCCAGGAAGCCCATTCTTGGGAGGTGGCGTATAAGAAGGTGGCGCGCCAGCCTGCGCCCCCTTTTTCTTTTTAGGATCATCTCCATTTCCTGCTATATAGCGTGGCCCATCTTCCCTCAGATCAAATTTTTGACTGCTACTACCGTCATCAAACTTATCAGTACCATCAAACCTACTTCGGTCATGCGGCGAACTACCTTTAGGAAAGTCCATAGGCTCCTCTTTATTAAAGCTGCTTGGCCACATGCCATCTGGATCAATAAAACGGATCGGATTATTAAGGGCGTAGTTGTAAGGTGAATGCCTTCTCCCCAATTCACCCAGCGGATCCACCACGTGCCACCTGCCGATCTGGGCATCATACATCCTGGCCCCGTAGTCCATCCAGTTCAGGCCAAGCTCTTGTTGCCTCTCTTTCCCGTTGTACTGGAAGAGGTGGTCGGGCGTATTCTGCCGCTCGATGCCGGTTAAGTTGAGTCCCCAAGGGTCGTAGTGCTCCAAAGTGCAAAAATGTCCCTGTCTGGCGCACGTGCAGTACTATCAATATAGCTATTTCTCTATCGAATAAACAAGACCCATTCTGCTTTAGAAGACAGAGCGGCTAACTTCTGCCCAACCCAAGCAGCATGTTTTGTATCTTTGGGAAGTAAAGAATGAGACTACACCTTTCCCGATGCCCGAACAACACAACATCGAGTACAAGCAGAGCTGGCACGACGACTACCTGAAAGGCATCTGCGGCTTTGCCAACGCGCAGGGCGGCACCATCTTCATCGGCAAGGATGACAATGGCAAGGTGATGCACCTGCCGGACTTCAAGAGCCTGATGGACAGCATCCCGCAGAAGGTAAAGAACCAGCTGGGCATCCTGGTGGAGGTGAACCTTCGCCAGGAGGACGGAAGCCATTACATTGAAATAGTCACACCGCCTTACTCGGTCGCCGTCTCCCTGCGCGGAAGGTACTACTACCGCAGCGGCACCACCACCACAGAGCTGACGGGCCACTCCCTGACGGAGTTCCTGCTTAGGAAGTCCGGCAAGACCTGGGACGATGTGATGGATCCCTCCGCCACGCCCGAAGACATAGATCCAGCCAGCGTGAACAAGTTCCTGGGTGACGCTGTGAAAGCGGGCCGCATGCCGGATGTGTCTGGCTTAAGCCTCGGGGAGCTGCTTGAGAAGCTGCGCCTCTCTAAAGATGGCCAGCTCAAGCGGGCGGCTATCATCCTGTTCGGCAAGGACCCGGGCCGGTTCTACCCGAACATGGCCGTGAAGATGGGGCGCTTCGGGAAAGACGACGCGGACCTGAGGTTTCAGGAGGTGGCAGAGGGGAACCTCATCCAGCTGCTCGCTGAGGTGACGGCCCAGCTGAACCAGAAGTTCCTGACCAAGCCCATTGACTTTGAGGGGCTGCAGCGCGTCGAAAAGGACGAGTACCCGGTTGCCGCCATCCGGGAGATGCTGCTCAACGCCCTGGTGCACCGAAACTACATGGGCAGCACAGTGCAGATCAGAGTGTATGACGACAAGATCAGCATCTGGAACGAGGGGTTTCTGCCGGAGGGCCTCTCGCTGGAGGCGCTGAAAAGGCAGCACCCCTCCCGCCCCCGCAACCCCGTCATCGCGGATGTCTGCTTCAAGGGGGGCTACATCGATTCTTGGGGGAGGGGTACTCTCAAGATACTGGAGGCCTGCAGGGAGGCCGGGCTTCCTGAGCCGGAGATGCGGGAGCAGGATGGTGGCTTCCTGATCACGCTCTACAAGGACCAACTGAGCGAGGAGCAACTGGCAAAGGCAGGCCTCAATGACAGGCAGCTGAAAGCCGTTGCCCATACCAGGGAGCACGGCACCATTAACAACTCCCAGTACCAGCGCATCAACGGCGTTGGCAAGACCACGGCCACCGAGGAGCTGCAGCAGTTGGTGGACCTGGCCATCTTCACCCACACGGGCCATGGCCGTGGCTCTAAATATGAAATGGCCAGGTAATTGGCCGTTAATTGGCCGAATTGGCCACTAATTGGCCAGCTAATGGTTTTAGGGCCTAATGGCTATTGTTTCCCAACCGCACCTGTGCAGTTGGGAAACCGGCGTAGCACCGGCAAAAGCAATCACAAGACCTCCAAATTCGAGAGCTCACCAGTCCCCACAGCTCTTTTAATCGGCTACTTTCATAAGTTGGTAGTGCTTTAAAAAGTATGATGGTTAAAATAGCTGATAGTTATGTTCATAGCGTACATATGATTTGCTTCCTGCTTTGAGAAGCAGGTTGTCTTCCGGTTCATTCTTCTGTTTCTGAGCCTAAGGGCCGTGTTCACACCTTCAATAGCCTTGGTGAACCTCTTGCCTATCAGGTGCTTTTCGTAAGGCAGCACCTTGGCGAACGCCCTCCATTTGTCGGTGCAGAACCAGTTGACCTGCAGGCCCTCGAGCTTTCGGCAGAGCTTTCTGACGGTTGCAGCGCTCCTCGAGCCGCAAACCATGGCCACAATTTCCTTGCCCTCGGGGCAGTAGGCGTACACAAACCAGCGCTTGCGCTTCTTGTTGCCCACATAGCTCCATAGCTCATCTATTTGCAGCCTGTCATAAGGCCCCTTACTGACCGCCGCGCCTGCCTGCCCGGCCAGCCGCTGCAGGTGCCGCAGCACACAAACCTGGCTCACACCCAGGACATGGGCAATGTCACTCACGCCTGAGCCCCGCACCAGCATGCGGCTCATCAGCCGCTTGTTGGCCGGGTCGGCTCCCCAGTACAGATACTCGTGCAGGAACTGCTTACCGCATTGCTTGCACTTAAAGTTCTGCTGGCCTGTAACCTTTTTACCGTTTTTGACTACGCTATAACTGTAGCAGTGGGGACAATAGATCTGGATTTCCAACACACACATCCTTTTCTAACAACTCCGCTGCTATCTCTTTCTCAATCCATCATACTTTTTAAAGCACAACCCATAAGTTGCTTATCAAGTAGCCTATCTAATCTCGTTATTCCGGGGTATTTTGAGACATAAACCCGCGCGCGCACCTCGTCCTGAGATAAGTTTACACATTCTCGATTCATATGAAAGCAAGAGGATAAAGGTAAAGTAGGCTGGCGGCTGCCTATCCCCCACATCAAGACCGGCAAAAGAGGGGCAGGATGAGGTGTATGGTGTAAACTCTAGGAAAAGGGTTTAGCATCAAAAACTGTCAACCTATAGTAGGACAAGACACTACTCTATTTCGAAAGTCACCTTTACACTCCCAGAACCAACTGCCTGGGCAAGACCAGCAGGATCGTTTATGCGCCCTATGCGGGTGTAGCTGTAGGAAGTAGGAAATGCCTCATAAAAGAGCACCAGCGTATTAGAACCCCAGAGCATCAAATCACCCGCCTGGATAGTGCCTGGATTGGAGGCTTTTTCAGGCAGGTTTTTCTGTAAACGGAATAATTTCTCATTGCCGTTCAGCTCGCTCATATCCAACGTGAGTGGCAGCATCCCTTTTAGTGCTGTTACCGCCTCGTTATCGACAAGTGTTGCTTCAAATGTCTTTGATCCAATAATGATTTTCATCTGATTTCCTGTCGTGTTTTTCACTGGATCATCGGGAATATCACCAGTTACCGTGTTGACAATTTTGTCTTCCTTACAAGCTCCCGGAACGTTTAGTGATACCACGGAAATGAGAAGAATGAGCAAATGTTTCATTTTAATCAGCGTTTCGATATTGAATATCTGTCACGGGCTCCATCCACTCCACAATACCTTTCTCTGTATTGGGTATGATGTATAGCTGCTGCAGGCCTGTATCCGGGCTGGCTCCATGCCAATGAACCGTATTGGGCGGACACTGAATAACATCTCCCTTTCTCATGGTTTGCCGCGCCTGCCCCTTTATCTGATGGTACCCCACCCCATCTGTGATGATCAGGATTTGTCCGGCCGGATGCCTGTGCCAGTTGCTTCTGGCACCAGGCTCGAAATAAACGTTGCCTACCAGCGTAGCATAGGTGGAATCCGCAGGAACCAGCGCGTTTGCATAAGCGTTGCCCGTGAAATACTCCGAAGAACCTTTTTCACCTTTTGGAAAGATGCTTTGCACTTCTACTCCTGCAGTTGTCTGCTTATCTGTTTGCGCTGTAGTCTGCTCATTACAGCCTGTGGTTAGCATGCTGTAAAGAGCAATGCCTGTCATCATTGATAGTCTCATGCTGTTCATTTTAAGTGTTTGCCTATTTTCCATTTGCAGCACCAATTCCCTTTGCCCTCTCTGCCTGGGCTGCCTTCTCCGTTTTCAGGTGTTCGTTGAAGAATGATGTTAGTTTATCAAATGGAATTATATCTGTCTTGTCGTATAAATCAACGTGAGTGGCATTTGGAATAATCATTAGCTCCTTCTGCCCGGCTGCTGCCTTGTAAGCATCTTCACTGAAATAACGGGAGTGTGCTTTTTCACCGGCAATCAGCAAAACCGGACGGGGGGAGATTTCCTTTATGTAGGTCAGCAGCGGCATATTCATGAACGACAGCGGACTGGTCGCCGTCCAGGCACCGTTTGAATTGATCGAATTGGGATGAAAACCGCGCGGGGTTTTGTAATAATTGAAATAATCAACCACGAACTGGGGTTCGTTGCCCTGCAGCTTTTCGGGTAGGTTATTGGTGGATGGAGCGGGTGTGCCCTTCTCTGCATCGGCCCAACGCTGCTGGCCCATTTGCTCCAGCGCTTTGGTGCGCTGCTCAAGGGTCACTGCATCATTATAGCCCTTTGCCATCACCCGCGACATATCATACATACTGGTGGTGGCGACGGCTTTGACGCGTTTGTCCACGGCGACAGCGTTCAGCGCCATGCCGGCCCAACCACAGATTCCGATGATGCCGATGCGGTTCCGGTCAACCGAAGGCTGCAGCCCCAGAAAGTCCACGGCCGCGCTGAAATCCTCCGTGTTGATGTCCGGAGAGGCCACATGGCGGGGTTCCCCTCCGCTCTCGCCGGTATAAGACGGGTCAAAGGCGAGCGCGGCAAAACCACGCTCGGCCATAGCTTGGGCATACAGCCCGGAAGACTGTTCTTTCACCGCACCAAACGGGCCGCTAATGGCAAGGGCCGCCAAAGGCGCACTGCCAATGTTTTTAGGCAGGTATAAATCGGCTGCGATCGTGATTCCATACCGGTTTTTGAACGTTACCTCCTGGCGGGTCACCTTGTCGCTCAATGGAAATGTATAATGCTCTGTTGTAGCTTTCTCTTTCACTGTCTTGGTCTCTTCTGTTTTTACCCTTGGCTTTGCTTGGGCATAAGCCTGCCCCAAAATCATGAGGGAGGCAACCACTAATACTGCTGTTTTTTTCATGTCTCTTTAAGTTTGACGGTCCGACCATGGGGCCGAACGGAATGTGACTACTCGATTGATTTGATAAATTTGGCGGGAATCCCGCTCACAACTGCATTGGCGGGCACATCCTTTGACACAACCGCACCGGCCGCGACGACAGCGTTTTCCCCGACCGTGACCCCTTGAAGAATCGTCGCGTTTGCACCAATCCAGGCGTTTCGCTTGACGTGAATGGGTTTCGGTACAAGCGACTGCCTGTCTTCGGGGGAAAGCGGATGGCTCTCTGAGAGCAATTTCACACCGGGCGCCAGCAGCACATTATCCTCGATGGTGATGCCGCCCAGGTCCAGGAAAGTGCAGCCAAAGTTGATGAACACGTTTTTCCCGATCTTGGTGTTCTTGCCGTAGTTGATGTACAGGGGTGGAAACACGGCCGTTGACGCATCGATCTCACTTTCCGTGATCTGACCCAGAATGCTTCTGATCTCCTCCGGGTTGCTGGAATTGTTCATTCTCTGAACCAATTCCATCGTAGCATAGGATGCTTCAAGCATTCTGCCACTCTGCGGATCATTCGGGCTTATTGTTTCCCTCTTTCTCAATCGTTCGAAAATGTCTTTGTCGGATGCTTTCATACTGTATCATATTGACATTTACAAAGTTAAAGAATAACCGATTTCAAATTGTTACGCATTATTCTTCAATAGTGTCAAATATCACTTATATTAGCAGAAAGACGGAATCCGATGTCAAGTAAAGAACAACCGATAGTTATTTTATTGGAAACATTGAGTATCAATGACTTCCCCGGTCATTTTGAAAAGCTTTATCATACCCATTTATTTTGTCACCGCGGGAGCATCAGGTTTACCTTCAATGACCTGCAGATGGAATGCAAGAGAGGGGAATTCCTGTTCTGGTTTGCCGGAAGCAGACTTTCAGATTTGCAGCCTTCAAAAGGCTTCAAGGCAACAGTGTTGCTGGTGGAAAAAGATTTTTTGAACAATAACATGCCCGACCAAAGCTGGAGTATCAATGCCCTTCTGCACTCCAGGGTCTATCCGGTCAAAACGTTGCATGGCAAGAATGACAGGCAGAGAATCCTTTCGAACTTCAAGTGGCTGCATGACCGCTTTTCGGAAACCGATCACCGCTTTTACGAGGAAGCCCTGAGCTTGCAGATGCAACTGTTTATCCTCGACATGTGGCACATCTTCGCCAACGAGTACGAAAGACGGAGACACAGTCTGCAAACCGGAACCTTGTACGAGCGGTTCATGCAGTTGGCACAGGAGCACTGCATGACGGAGCGCGAAGTGCAGTTTTACAGCAATCAATTGAACATCACCCCCAAGTACCTCAACCTGGTTTGCAAGAACTCATCCGGTGTCACGGCTTCCGGATGGATCCAGCGCTTCGCCAGGGAGCGTATCCTCCTCCTTCTGCAAAACAAGAACCTCAACATCTCCGAGATTGCCCATGAGATGGAATTTAGCAGCCGCTCGTTTTTTACCCGCTATGTGAAAAAGCTGTTGGGCGCTACACCGAGCGAGTACCGAAGCAGATTGGGGTAGATAAGATACGTTTGCGGTAGGCAGGCGAAAACGCAGTGACAAGGGCATCAACCGCACCTCTGATACCGGCAACGAACGTCAACTACGTCAGAGCAACGATTAGCAACAGCCAGGCAGCAAGGAACTACTAACAGATTCTGGTGAACATAACTTCCGTTATCGGGCCAAAAGATTAGCATCACAGCCCCTATTCAGGGATAAAGCTGTATGCCTGTAAGACTGGCTTCCCTTTTCCTATCTTACGTATAGGTGTCATGAACCTCTCCCTCTTCAACAGCCATTCCTTAGCCGGAAGATTGGAAATCGTTTGGGCGCACGGCGCTTTGCTGGCCCACCGCGGCAGAAGGGGGTATCATATTGAGATATATGACATGGGAAGCTTCTTCGCTGGGGTATGGTCTAACCCACAGACTGATTTTATAAGTCTGGTACGGGGCCTGGACAGCAGAAGGGCGCTTGAGCCCTATGTAACCTCTATCAATCTATTAGAAATGACACAAAGCATTTTCTGAGTAGCAATACAGCGTCCCATAAGCTTCGTTACGATAAACAGGGCCTTTTAGAGGTACTCCCAATTTATGGACATGATACAGTAATGAGATAGGCAGGCGCAAGCGGCGGCCCTTTGTTCATCGCTCTTCTATATGGGACAAAAGCAGTGCCGCCACTTTTTCAGCTAATCGTAGCGGCTGATACTTTGACACCCGGGATAGCAACTCCGGAAATTCAAAGTGATGTACCCAGCCAGCGAAAGCCAAGAAGCGATAGATAAGTGCATACAGAAGCATATCCACTGAAGCATGTTGTGCAACCCTTGTTTTAGCTCTCACCTGAGAGCTTGTTTCTGCTTGGTAATTAAGCTATCCAAGCAGCTCATACACCTCCCGCATGTAGAGCGCCTCCTCAACTACTTCCTTGAGGCGCTCCCACTCCTCTTCCATAAAGGCCATACTTATATCCTTGCTCGGCATGCGCACCATGATGCGCTCCGCCCCGTCCGGGAAAGGCACGGCACCCTCGTCAAAGTCATAGCCGCTGATAAGGTTTCTGAAGGAATGGAACTGCTCCGGGGTAAAGTTCATGATCAGGTTATTATGCCACAGGTAAATGAACTTACAGCCCACGCAGTGGCTGACACAGACACTGTTTCTACTGCTCAGGGTTCGGGTATCGCACATAAAGCTTTTTTGTTGAGGACGCTACTGTCCTGTCAGATGAATTAATTGTCAGAAACTACAGCTTGCCTGTCTCCGCAGCTTGCCCGGAAAGAGCTTCAGGAGGGAGCCAACAAACCGCGGCCTAAGTACATTTAGTGCCCATATTCTGGTAAAGTAAGCAGAGCCCTTCAATGACAGGACTCTGCTTTCTCACTAACGAACACTTACTATAACTCTACAACCATAGAGACATTGAAGGCAGCCCCCTTGCCCTTCGTGTACAGGTTCGTTCCCGTGAACCACTGGGAGCGGGCGGGGAAGTAGTCCTCGTTGAGCAGGTTCTCCACCCCCACGTTGAAGGAAGTGCTCTTGGTGAGCCTGTAACTGGCCGACAGGTTCACCAGCCGGTAAGGCTCCACCGGCCCCTGGTAGAAGCTGTAGGTGCCTTTCTCGTTCAATTCGAACCTTTCCCTTGCGCCAATACCCGTGTACTGCAGGTTGAACAACAGCCTGTTTTCCAGCAGCGCGTAGCGCAGGTAAGCCGTGTATTTGGGAGGGGATATCCGCTCACCGCCCAGGTACACGTCCTCTTCATCCTTGAAACTGCCGTTTTCATTTGCATCTATCTTTCCCTCCACATAGGAGAAAGTCGCCCCTATGGAGAGGTTCTCCAGCACCGCCGCGTCGGCCGTCGCCTCGAAGCCGTGGATCCGCTCCGGCGTGCGTATCACCACGAACACGCCGTCCTTGTAGAGGCCGCTCGCCCCCAACTCGGAGGTGCTCACAAAACCGACTCCCTCCAGCCGCAGCTTGCCGAGCTTGCTCACAAAGCCCGCCTCGTAGTTGTTGATCACGATGGCCTCGGTGCTGATCTTGCCGATGTCGTCCACCCTCGCCGAACGCAGCAGCACACCGATGTCGGCCACAGAGAAACCCTGCGAGAAGCTGGCGTAGGGGGTGAAGTACGCGCTCCTGTTGTAGCGCAGGCCGGTGTTGAACAGGTAGGCGTTGTAGCCGAGTTCGCCGCCCTTCACGGCAAAGCCCGGGTTGTCAATTTCCCCGGTCTTCGTGTTCACCGTTCGCAGGGTGGTATAGTCATCCACGGAGATGCTCACTTTCTCCACTCTGAAGCCACCCTTGAATATGAGGTCCTCTGCGATTGTGGTTTTAAGCTGCACGAAAGGGGCCAGGTTGAGCATGTCCATCTCCGGCACCCACGTCCTGCCGTCTACCAGCGGCTGAGAGGTGATGTCGTTGAGCACGTCCAAGCCGTAGGTGACGTCTCCGTCCAGGCTGCCGCTTATTTTGTAGGGCGTGCTGAACAGGATCCGGGCGCCTTTCTTCTCTGAGGAGATCATCGACTGGCCGCCGTTCTCGAAGACGGGGGACCAGAAGAACACGTTGTCCACTGCTTGGTAATAGGCATCCGCCTCGTAGCGGCTGTTCAGGAAGGCGTGCTCGCCGGAGAGGCGCAGGCTCAGGTTGTGGTTACCCCTGACGCCCTGCGGAACGCCCTGCGTCTCGCCCAGCACGGCTCTTGTCTTCTGCCTGGTCTCGTAATTGCCGTACTCGGGGAGGTAGTTCGTCTTCTGCTCGCTGCTGTAGTAGTTGTAGGTCAGCTGCAGGCGGTTGAAAGGCGTGAAATCGTAGCCCAGCTTCACAAAGCCGTTGTAGGAGTCTGTCTCCCCCAGGCCGTAATCCGGCGGGAGCACATCGCCCTCGGCGTCCTTCCACTCCCCCGTCTGCTCATAGGCACCGCTCACCACGTAGTCGAACTTGCCGGTCTTGCCATAGAACATCTGGCTCACCCTGGCCCCGATGCTGTTGTCTGCCTCCACCAGGGAGCCGCCCGTGCCGACAGTGGTTCTGGAAGAGAGCGCCTTCTGCTGGCGCGGCGTCCTGGTGATGTAGTTGATGAGCCCTCCGGCGGCTCCGTTGCCGTAAATGGCGGTGGCCCCCTTGATCACCTCGATCCGCTCGACGGCGTCCGGGTCCAGGGCGCGCAGGTCCACCGCGCCATTACGAAGCGGCGTGGACTGCGGCACCCCGTCGATCATCACCAGCATGGCCCTGCCCCGCAGGGTCTGGCCCCAGTTGCTGCTGGTGCCCGTGCTGGGCGCGAGGCCCGGCACTCTGTTGCTCAGGATGTCGGTCAGGTTGCTGCTCACCAGCATGTCCTCCTCTATCGCCTTCCTGGAGAGCACGGTGATGGAGGAGGGAACCTGGTCGATGGTCTCGGGCGTGCGGCTGGCCGAGACCACCACCTCGCTCAGCCCCTGCTGGGCCTGCTCCAGGCTCACCCGCACCCCGGATGCTTCTCCTTCTGTTACCCGCACGGTGACTGACTCCCGCTGGAAACCCACGGCCGAGACCACCAGGCGGTGCTCGCCGGGCTTCACCCCCTCCAGGACAAAGGCCCCCTCTTCGTCGGTGGTGGCACCGGTGTTCGTGCCTTGCAGAAACACGCTGCTGAATGGAACAGGCTCCCTGTTTGTGTCGAATACTGTTCCCCTGATGCTACCCGTCTGCGCAATGGCGCTGACCGAAAGGCAGATGCAAGCGATCAGTAGCGATAAAATTCTCTTCATAATTTTGTTATTTAGAATAATTATAAATAATCGATATGGGCAAAAGTAAGAACGAATTGCAAAAACCCAAACCTTTATTTAGATTAATTCTAAACAACCTTTGTCTTGTTTTGATTTCCCCTTAGTTTTGTTGCGAGCCTTCCCCCTGTGGTGGTCAGTTGACGGCAGGTGATTAAAATCAGCTCAAGAAGATGAATAAGCGGCAAAAGAATCAGAGGAACACTGTTCAAAGGGCATTCTCCCTCCATCACTGGCTGGGGCTGGCGGCGGGGGTGTTTCTCCTTGTCTCAAGCCTCACGGGCTCGGTGCTGGTGTTCCACCACGACATTGACCACGCGCAGTTCGCGCACCTGTCCACTCTGGAGGAGCCTGCCTCCGGGCTGAGGATAGACAGTTCCCTTGGGCGCATCAGGGAGGAGAACCCCGGCGCTGACATCCGGGTGCCTGGCCTGCCGGAGGGGCCGCTGGAGGCCCTGAAGTATGAGCTGCGCGAGGGTGGCTCCCGGCGGTGGGTCTTTGTGCACCCGGAGACAGGCCAGACGATGGCGACGGTGCGGCACGCAGAAAAGCGCCTGGTGCACGTGTTGCTGGACATCCACTATAACCTGCTGTCAGGGACGGCAGGTAAGATAATCGTGCTTCTGGGCGGCATCGCCCTCATCCTGCTGACCCTCACCGGCTTCCTTCTCTACCGCAGGTCTATCCTGAGGGTGCTTTCCTTCAGGCAGCGCGTGTCCTTTAAGAGCAGGCGCTCTTTTTTCTCCGGCCTGCACCGGGTGGTGGGGGTGTGGAGCCTGGTGTTCAACCTGATAATCAGCGTCACCGGCACCTACATCGCCTTCACCATTGTGCAGAGCGCCCTTGCCCCGAGCAGCACGGTAGAGGATGATTCCCCAGCCACGGTCTCTGTGGATGCTGTGCTCAGGCAGGTAAAGGAGGACTACCCGAGCTTCGAGGTCAACTACCTGCGCTTCTCCGGCGGAACCCTCTCCGTGCTTGGGAGGCTGAACTCAGACCCTGCCTACTACGGCGCCACCTACAGCAGCCTGCAGGTGGATTTAAGCACAGGCAAGGTGAAGGGGACAAGCTTCGTGCGGGACACGCCCTGGCACAGGAGGTGGGTGACGGTACTCAAGCCGCTGCACTTTGGCGATTATGCAGGGCTGTGGGTGAAGCTGCTTTACAGTTCCTTTGGCATGCTGCCAGGCATTCTGGCTGTTTCCGGCTTCCTTGTGTGGAGGCTGCGCGGCAGAAGGCCTGACCGAGGGACACCGCAAAGAAGAGCAGTCCCGGCCCACCCGGCCCCTGTCAGGCCTTTGTCATAATAAAGCCGTTTCATGCACATTGTATGGGGCAGCGGCTCCGAAACCTGTTGCTTTGTGTACGGCACGCTTGCTGCCCTGCCCCACCCGCGTGGCCCCCTGGCATATGAACCTGTGAAAAAGGAGAGAGCGGCCCATGTAGCCGCTCTCTCCTTTTCCCTGTTTTTACTTTTACCTGCAGCAATCAGGCACTTCCGCCGTTTTCTCTGTTAACGGGCAGTCCGGCGTCCCCTTCAACGGGCACTCCGCCTCGCCCCCGCCAAAGGCGAAAGCCGCACCGCCTGCAAAAATCGCCGCGGCGGTCACAAGTCCAAATAGTCTACGTTTCATAATATCAATCATTAAGCGCTCTGTCGGGCAGGCAACAAAGCTGGTTATACAAAGCAACCGTACCTTGCCTGTGGATTTAAGCAGCCATCGCCTCGCATTTGTCGGCACACTCCCTACAAATTTGAGCGCACTCCCGGCACACTTCGCTATTGAACTTGGCGCACTCATCTGCGCAATCCCTGCATACCTGGGCGCACACCCTGCTTACCTGCCCCACATAGTCTGACTTGGCTGCGCACATGCCTGCACAGGCGGTGGCAATGGCAATCGTGTCCAGACACAACTTGTGGCATCTCTTCATGTCAGGCTCTCCCAGGTGCTCGTCTAAGCAAACTCTGCTGGCTGTAACTGCACTGTAACAGGAATCTATGCAGGACTGCATTTCTTGGCTGATTTTTTTCATGGCTTATGGTTTTGGGTTTATTGATCCAAACGGTTTAAGCGGGGTTGCCAATCCCGGCGGCTTCTAATTGCTCTCGGCTTACCCCCCTGCCTGCGCAGCAGGAGAGCAGCTCTCCGTTCACTACCACCGCTGGAAGGGAGGTAATGTTATACTCTTTCACTTTGCTGACGCACTCTTTCGTGTCGCACTGTTCCGCGAGGTTGTAAATTGTTACGTCACAGGATTCACAGGCCATTGACTGTACCATTTCCACTACTGGCTCACAAACAGGGCAGCCTGCGGTGAACAACTCTATTTTTCTCTTTGCCATAGTCGTAAATTCTAATTTTAAACAAAGCTACAGTCGGGGCGGGGGTGGGCTCCAAACAATTGCAGCTAACTTTTTTGCTGGTTTTCCTTTATCTGGTCATATACCGCCTGAATCTCCTTCATTTTGGCTGTCAGCTCATCATGGTTCAGGTCGGGAAACTGCTTCCGTAGCAGCTCTATGGTGTTTTCCTGCCCGCAGTCTCCTGGGCAGGCTTCCATTGTCTCTGACAACTTAGCGGCCAGGGACTTTCTGAAAGTCTCGTCCAGCAGCAGGAATTGAGCGGTGCTAAGTGCTTTGCCAGCCGCCTTGAACTGCACCAGCACCTCTTCAGGGGCTCTGTCATTGTCAAGCATTTTGATAATACCGTCCAGTTGTCCCTTGATGGTGTTCAACCTGGTTTTAATATCCCTAGTCAAGTCCTTTTGTAGCATGTTTTTCAATTTTGTGAAATATAATTGGGGTAGGGGGGTGGCCTGCAAATTATTTGTTTAAAATTTTGTGGCGGAGAGCCTTCGCAAAGGAGTGGGCTTGAATCTGAAGAGTACTCACACTGTGAGTACAATAGCCATTTCGACCAACTACACCAGAAATAGAGCCCGGAGCGGAGGGGCGGTGAACCGGTAATGACCTGAGCAGGTAGATAAAAGGCCTATACCCACTTTCCTTAAACAACTTTTCCCTAGCTGCGCTTTAGCGAGCTGAGCCACCATTTGCGCGAGGGCGCATGTTTTAGCTGCTTCTATTAAACATAATTGCGCCTATCAGCTGACATTAGATTATCTGTCTGTTATATATTAATGTGTAACAAACAGACGGTAAAAAATGAATAAAGAGAACATTTTTTACCGTCTGCCATGGGCCCGCTTTATTTGTTCAAAAAGCAACCATGGAAATAAACCAAACTATCAAAAGGATCCGCAAAAGCAAGAAGATCACGCAAAGTAGCATGGCAGACAAACTGTAGATGGCCAGGTCCACTTATAGCAAGCTGGAGTCCGGCAGCACCGGCCTTCCTTACGAGAAGCTGATCAGCATCTCTCGGCTATTGGATATCCCTGTTTACGAGATCATCCATGAGAATGAAGAGCTGTTCTTCAAGTCCCTCGTTGACAGATTCTCACTCATGCTGCTGCTCGCCGAGCACATCATAGTTGAAGCCATGTATAGGATGGTTCCCTACGAAGATTTGCAGGCCAAGCACTTAGAGTTACTTTTACCCAAGGGCTTTTCCACCAGAGAAGCGTATGAGGCTACGCCTCTGGGCGGACGGGTCTATGAATTCGGCCCTAAGGAAGCGTTTGAGCGGATGATGCAGCACCTTGGCATGCAGATACTCTTCGAGGAGAAGATGATCAAAGATGACTATTGGCTCAAAAGGTGGAAAGCCTACAAAGACAAATCAAATCCAGAGTTTGAAATAGATGACAGGGAATATTTTAGGATGCACATAATCATGCTGTCGATGTCAAACAGAGAGGAAAGGCTGGTTCAGATAGCCGAAAGAGATCTCCCCGAAGGAGCAGACGAGTGGGACGTCCTAAACTATGTGGTTGAGAAGACAGGTGCCTAACGCGGAGTTCATGGCTGTGTGCTATGAAGGCTATAATCCTCTTACCTTCAGGTAAACACGACCCTGTTAACTTGCTAGTTATGCTCAATAGCGAATCGAGGGCAGTCTATGTTTAAATAATTAGATATAAAATAATATATATAATTAGACAAAATTGTGTTATTCTGCTTTCCAGATCCCAACCTTAGCTGTGAGAGCAAATGCGATAGGTCATTGACCTGATTCCAGACCACACAAAGGTACTGCCCGACTATTTCAAGGGCAACCCTTATGCATCAAAGCGCGGCAAACTGCTCCTGCTGGCCCTTTCCAACATAGGCACCGCCTGGGGGCCTGGCATTACTAAAGCAACCCGTCGTCACCTTGCTGCTGGGAGACATCGGCTTCATGCTGCTTCCCCAGAGGCAGGTTCCGGTTGGGCGCAAAGGTGAAAGCAATCGCGGGAGTAGACTTTTTCCTTGTGGCCACCCCTTTTATCAACCACTACCCGGAGGCTGACGCACGCGAGGCCCAGGAGCTATGAGGTGTATCGAAAATTCCTGCGTACGATAAGCAAGCTTTCACATATTTCAAATCTACTTGCTGGTCATGCGTAGACTTATATGATAGGAGAGGATAGGCAGCACCATCAGCTGAGCAAGCGGGGATAGGCCTACCTCCAGGCCCGGAACTACCGGCATCAATGCGGTATAATTCCACTCACCGGTTGCCAGTGCCCACAGCTCAAAGCCCACAGCGAGTGCCCCTCCGACCAGCGCTACAAGAGCATACCGTACAAACATGTTGTGCCTGGGCCAGTAAATGTCCTTATACAAGAGGGCAAGAACGAGGTAAACCAGTAGTATCACCAAGCCGTCTATGATAGAGGCGATAAAGCAGACCCAGAAGTGCTTCCAAAAGCCGCCGTAGCTGACATAAAGAAAGGCTTGCGCGTTTTCCCAAACTAGGTTCACCAAAAAGCCAACTGCAAAGATCCAGGCAGAAAAGACAATCACTCCTCTCCCTTTTGTATTGCCACTATACTGCTCACCCATGGTCATTGATGGTTTAGTAAAAGGTAAGATAGAGGGACTGCATATCATCCAAAGAATAAACCTGTGATTCTTTTTGCTTTGCTGCATGACCCGTCACCGCCAATAGCTAACTTTCAGGCAAAATGGCATTGAAAAGTTTGTTGCCACTGTCCTTGCACACGCGAACATCCACTCCTTCTAAAGTTAATCCTTTACTACCCTCCGGGTTCGTGCAAAGTTTTACCACAGGGAGTCAAGATTTAAATACAGCTGAATTTATCACTAAAAGGTGCCAGGAAAGCTATTACACAGCTTAGAGGCAAACCAAGCTGATCTATAGCTCTGATTCATCGCACAAATAGGTTTACCTTTGTTATGTCTTTGTTTTGTACAAGGTATTTGGATAAAATCCTTTTTTGGGGTACCTTTGCATATTGTTCACCATTACCTCTTCCAAAAGAAGATAACAGAAACCATTTCCAGACGTATCGCGTTGGACATGAAAAAAACAAGAAGTGCGTCATCTTTTACATATCGTCTTAGTCATCTCCTTGCTCCTTAGCACGGCGGGGTATGCTGTGACGAAGCATTTTTGTGGAGAGGTCCTGGCAAGTGTTTCGGTAGGAGCAGCAGATACAAAGCCATGCTGCGACCCAGGTAGCATGCCTGCTGACTGCGACTGTCACAGCGACACTGATCACGTCTCGGTTGAGGATGATTTTCAGCTCGATCAGCAGGTCATCAAGTTTACCCCCCCACTGCAGTTCGTATTCGTTAGCCTCATCAATGAATTGCGGCTTGCTCTGCTTCTGGACGAGCCGTCCAAAAAACTTTTATTTCACTCCAAACAGCCTCCTTTAGCTGAATCTGATATCTTCATCAAGGTTCAGTCTTTCCTTATTTAAAGCATAGTTATACTCTTGTAGGCACATCCTTGCGAAGTTCTGTAGGCACAGTCTTCATAAGGGGTTGGTAGCCTATGGCTTTGTCTTTACAGAGCCATGTTGTCTGTTCCTTTACAACAAGAAACAACTATGCTTAACAAAATAATTAGGTTTTTTTTAGAAAATAAGCTGGTGACAGCCTTACTGACTGTCGCTTTTGTAATCTGGGGTATCTCTACTGCTCCCTTTAACTGGGAGAGTGATTTGGTTCCCAGGGACCCCGTGCCGGTCGATGCAATCCCGGACATTGGGGAAAACCAGCAGATTGTTTATACAGAGTGGATGGGGAAGTCCCCGCAGGACATCGAAGACCAGGTAACCTATCCGCTTACCACAGCCCTTTTAGGGGTTCCAGGCGTAAAAACCATCCGTAGCAGCTCTATTTTTGGTGTTTCCAGCATCTACATCATTTTTGAGGAGGATGTGGAGTTTTACTGGAGCCGTTCCAGGATTCTGGAGAAACTCAACTCTTTGCCTTCCGGCACCTTGCCCGAAGGCGTACAGCCAGCACTCGGGCCTGACGCCACGGCGCTGGGCCAGGTATACTGGTACACCTTGGAGGGCAGAAACCCAGAGACAGGGGAGCCCACGGGCGGTTGGGACCCGCAGGAACTGCGTTCCATCCAGGACTTTTACGTAAAGTACTCTCTTGCATCCGCTGAGGGTGTGTCCGAGGTGGCCTCTATCGGAGGGTACATCAAGGAGTATCAGGTCGACATCGACCCCATCGCCATGAAGAGCCACAATGTGAACGTGAGCCAGATCATGCAGGCTGTGCAGGAGAGCAACCAGGATGTGGGAGCCCGAACCATCGAGTTCAACAAAGCAGAGTACCTGGTGCGTGGCCTTGGTTACATCGAGAGCATTGATGACCTGGAAGAGGCGGTAGTGGCCGTGAACGATAATACGCCGATCCGGCTGAAGGATGTCGCCCACGCACACATGGGGCCCGCCACCCGGCGCGGTGGCCTGGACAAAGGCGGTGCCGAAGCCACGGGAGGCGTTGTGGTGGCACGTTATGGCTCCAACCCGCTTGCGGTGATCAATAACGTGAAGGAACAGATTGAGGAGATGGCGCCTGGCCTGCCGAGCAAGGTGCTGCCGGACGGCACCGTCTCCAAGGTAACGGTGGTTCCCTTTTATGACCGCACGGGCCTTATCTACGAAACGCTGGGCACGCTGGAGGAGGCACTCACGCTGGAGATACTCATCAGTATCATTGTGGTGGTTATTCTGGTGCTGAACTTGCGCGCCTCTATCCTCATCTCGAGTCTGCTCCCCATCGGGGTGCTTATGACCTTTATCGTGATGCGCTACGCCGGGGTCGATGCTAACATTGTGGCCCTTTCCGGTATCGCCATTGCTATTGGGGTGATGCTGGATGTGGGTGTCATTTTCACCGAAAATATCATCCGCCACCTGGAGATGCCTGAAAACGAGGGCCGGCCTAAACTGGAGGTCATATACGAAGGCACAATCGAGATAGCCTCTGCCGTGCTGACGGCCCTTGCCACAACCGTTATCAGCTTCATTCCTGTTTTCGCCATGACGGGGCAGGAAGGGAAACTGTTCGGCCCCCTTGCCTTCACTAAGACCTTTGCGCTTTTAGCGGCCTTGTTTGTGGGCATAGTGGTGATTCCTGCGCTCGCGCATGCGCTGTTCTCCCTGGAGTTTGGCAAACGCAGAGCAAGGAGAATCTGGAACTTCAGCCTCCTCGCTTTAGGCGTGCTAGTGCTATTCTATGTACCCTGGGCTGGCATTGTGCTTCTTGCCCTAGGAGTGAACAACCTGCTGGAGCCTTCCTGGCCTGAAGGCAAAAAGCAATACGCCAATTACATAAACATTGGTATCGTGCTCGTGGGAGTGCTTTACTTCCTGACAAGGGAGTGGCTGCCGCTGGGCGCCGGCCATAGCTATGGCACCAATCTCATTTTCGTGGCAGGTGTCATAGCGCTTGTGCTGGGCATCCTGCTTTCTATGGTGAAATATTACCAACCTATTCTTTCCTGGTGTCTGGATAACAAGTGGAAGTTCCTCTCTATCCCGATTTTCATTGTCATGTTCGGCCTGTTCGCCTGGCAGGGATTTGATAAGGTCTTTAGCTTTGCGGCCGCCGGGTCGGAGAAGCTGGGGTGGAATGTGCGGGAGACAGGCGCCTGGGTGGCTGTCAGCGAGACCTTTCCAGGGGCAGGAGAGGAGTTTATGCCTCCGTTAAACGAGGGCACCTTCCTGCTGATGCCTTCCACCATGCCGCATTCCGGCGTGGAGGAGAACATCGAGACCATCCGCCAGCTCGACATGCTGGTGACGGCCATTCCCGAGGTGGACGTTACGGTCGGGAAATGGGGCCGCGCGGCCACGGCCCTCGACCCTGCGCCAATCTCCATGTACGAGAACGTCATCAATTATAAGTCAGAGTATGTGCGGGACCAGGATGGATACCGCGTCGCCTTCCAGGTGAATGACGAGGGCAAGTACGTGCTCCAGAACGGGGAGGTTTTCGATCCCGAGACCATGGAACGCGCGGACCTAGACGTTTCCCTGCTGGTTCCGGACCGCAGCGGAGAGTACTTCCGCCAGTGGCGCGACCATATCCAGTCCCCGGACGACATCTGGGAGGAGATCGTGGCCGCCTCTAACCTGCCGGGTATGACCTCGGCCCCGAAGTTGCAGCCTATTGCCACACGCCTGATTATGCTCTCAACCGGTATGCGGGCGCCCATGGGCCTGAAAGTATTCGGCCCTGACCTGAAGACCATCGAAAAGGTGGGCCTGCAGATGGAGAACATCCTCAAGGAAGTGCCCGGGGTGAAGGACGCCTCCGTTTTTGCGGACCGCGTGGTGGGCAAGCCCTACATGGAGATCGACATCAACCGGCAGGTCATTGCCCGTTACGGCCTCTCCATCGCGGATGTGCAGCGAATCATCAGTGCGGCCATCGGTGGCATGGAAATGACCACCACCGTGGAGGACCGCGAGCGCTACGCCGTTCGGGTGCGCTACGCCCGGGAGTTCAGGGATAACCCGGAGGATGTAAAAGGCCTGCTAGTGCCTACCCCAACGGGAGCGCAGGTGCCCCTGGGGCAGCTGGCGGATATAAACTATGTGCAGGGCCCGCAGAACATCAAAAGCGAGGACACCTACCTGCTCGGATACGTCATTTTCGACAAAGAGGAAGGCTTTGCTGAGGTAGAGGTCGTGGAGAAAGCACAGGAAGTCATCAACGAGAAAATCGCCTCCGGTGCGTTCGAGGTTCCGGCGGGCGTAAGCTACAAGTTCGCAGGCAACTACGAAAACCAGCTCAGGGCGGCAAAGACCCTGTCTATAGTCATCCCGATCAGCCTGCTGGCTATCTTTCTGCTGCTCTACTTCCAGTTCGGGGAGGTGCAGCCCACCCTCATGGCTTTCTCCGGCGTTTTTGTCGCCTTCTCCGGCGGGTTTATCCTGCTGTGGCTCTACAACCAGGGCTGGTTCCTGGACTTCAATCTTTTCGGGGAGAACATGCGGGAGGTGTTCCAGATACGCCCTGTCAACCTGAGCGTGGCCGTTTGGGTAGGCTTTATCGCCCTCTTCGGGGTAGCCACCGACGACGGCGTGCTGATGGGCACTTATCTCAAACAGGTGTTCGCAAGGGAGGACACCACCGACCGGGACTCCATCCGAAGAGCCGTTGTCATGGCCGGAAGCCAGCGTGTGCGGCCTGCCGTGATGACCACCGCCACCACCATTATTGCCTTGCTGCCGGTGCTGACCTCTACCGGTAAAGGCTCTGACATTATGATTCCGATGGCCATCCCGACGTTCGGGGGTATGTTTATTCAGTCCATCACCATGTTTGTGGTGCCGGTGCTCTACAGCATGTGGCAGGAGAGAAAGTGGGCAAAACCAAAAGCATTAGTAAAAGCATCATGAAAAATAAAGGATATAAAAATATAACGCATTGGCTTCTCACCTTCAGTATGGTTTTCTCTCCCCTGCTTTTGCAGGCGCAGGAAGAAAGGCCGCTTGACAAGTACCTGGTACAGGGGGCAGGGAACAACCCAATGCTCAAAGCGCTGTTCACAGAGTATCTGGCGGCGCTGGAACAGGTGCCACAGGCAGGGGCGCTGCCCGACCCACAGGTAAGTTTTGCCTATTTCCTTCAGCCTGTCGAGACACGCGTGGGCGCGCAACGCGCCTCTTTCGCAGCAAGCCAATTGTTTCCTTGGTTCGGAACGCTGGAGGCGCAAGAGCGGGTGGCCGCCCAGCGAGCCAAAGTGAGGCTACAGGCCTTTGAAGAGGCTAAACTGGAGCTATACCGGGATATAAGGGTTACTTATAATGACCTGAACTACCTGCAGGTAGCCACCCGCATCACAGAGGAGAACCTGGAGATACTCAACTCCTTCAAGGAGCTGGCGCAGGTATACTTTGAGACAGACCAGGCGGGACTTTCTTCCGTGCTGCAGGTGGAGATAGAGGAGGAGGAGCTGCGCAGCAGGCTGGAATACCTGGAGGATAGCAGAAAGCCATTGGTGACAAGGTTCGAGCAACTGCTGAATACGGACCTGCAGGAACCAATCAGCTTCCCGGACTCCCTGTGGGAAGAGGAGCTGCTGCTGGAAAAGGAGACGATTTACAGCACCCTGCTGGCGCAGAACCCACGGCTCGAGCAGCTCCGGCAGGAGGCTCAGGTGTATGAGAACCAGGTGGAGGTGGCCAAGAAAATGGGACTACCATCCTTTACGGTAGGAGGGAGTTACACTAGCATCGCAGCCAGAAGCGGCATAGAACTGCCCGACAACGGGCAGGATGCAGTCATTTTTCCGCAGGTAGGTGTTAGGGTGCCCATCTACCGGAAGAAGTACAAGGCTATGCAAAAGGAGGCTCAACTGGAGAAAGAGGCTGTGGGGCTTCGCAGGGAGAACCTGGAGAACCAACTGCTGACTGAGCTGGAGGAAGAATACAGGGACCTGCTGAACGCCAGAAGGCAGGTGGCGCTGTATAAAAGGCTCTCCAGCCTGGCTGAGGAGGCCTTCTCTCTCCTGCAAACGGAGTTCTCCACGGGCAGGAACAGTTTCGAGGAAGTGCTGCGCATGGAGCGGCAACTGCTCAATTACCGTCTGGAGCTGGCTGAGGCCCGAACATCCCTGAACAATCAGGTTTATACTATCAACTACTTAATGGGAAGCGATTATGAGACAGAAAATAGATAAAAGAACATGGTATTTTGGGCTGGGCTTTTTGGTGCTCGGTCTTCTGCTGGGGTGGATGTTCTTCGGCGGAGCGTCGGGGGCCCCTGAAACAGGGGAGGGAACAGACCTCGCCCATACGCACGGGGAGGAGGGCGAAGATACCATCTGGACCTGCGCCATGCACCCGCAGATTCGGATGAACGAACCAGGGCAATGCCCGATCTGCGGCATGGACCTCATCCCCCTGAAGGAGGGGGGAGGAGCCACTGTCTCAATCAAAGAGATCCAAATGACGGAAGCGGCCATCCAACTGGCGAACGTGCAAACCACAGTTGTACAGCGGGCGGAACCTACGAAAGAAATACACCTACCCGGAAAGGTAAAGGCCGAAGAGACTGCCGTTGGCGACATCACAGCCCGTTTTCCCGGCCGTGTTGAGCGGCTCTACGTGAACTTCACGGGGCAGGAGGTAAAGAAGGGGCAGCTCCTTGCCAGCATCTACTCCCCTGACCTGATCACGGCACAGAAGGAGTTGCAGGTAGCTGGGCGACTCCGGGAGACCAATCCCTCGTTCTATGAGTCCGCTGTACGGAAGCTTAAGCTCTGGAATATTTCCGATGCGCAGATCCGCCGCATTGCAAGCGGCGGAAAGCTACAGGACAATCTGAACATCTATGCAACGCAGTCCGGCACCGTCGTGGCCAAAAACGTGAATGTGGGGGAATACGTGAGCGAAGGGCAGCCCCTCTTTCAGGTGACAGGCCTGGGCAACCTGTGGGTGCTGTTTGACGCCTATGAAAGTGACCTGCCCTGGATAGAAGTGGGCGATGAGGTGCGCTTCACGGTCCCGTCCATCCCTGAGGAAACATTTCTCAGCAGGGTCACTTTCATTGACCCGGTTATTAACCCCGGCACACGCGCGGCCTCTGTACGGACGGAGGTGAAGAATGCGAACGGGAAGCTAAAGCCCGACATGTTTGCACAGGGCGTGCTTCAGAGCGAACTGGACGTATCTGCCAGTGCCCTTATGATCCCGAGGACGGCTGTGCTGTGGACGGGGAAAAGAGCCGTCGTGTACGTGAAAAACCCTGCTTTTGAGCAGCCGACTTTCGAGTTCCGTGAAGTGGAACTGGGCCCTGAGGCGGGAGGGGTGTATGTGGTGAACAGCGGTCTCAAAGCAGGGGAGGAAGTCGTCACTAACGGCGTGTTCCAGGTGGACGCCGCAGCCCAGCTGCAGGGCAAGGTGAGCATGATGAACCCGAACGCTGATCCTGGGGCCGCAGGTGGTGCCATGGCCGGAATGCCGGGAATGGATATGCCGGGAACCGAGGCGAATCTATCGCAGACCTCAACATCGAAATTCGTGGAGGGGGATGCGGTTGACCTGCGGAATCAGGTTCCGGCTGCTTTCAAGAAGCAATTGAACGAGGTGGTGGACGCCTACCTTATGCTGAAAGAAGCCCTGGTGGAAGCAGATGAAAAAGAGACCGCCAAGTATAGCACAGCCCTTCTGGCTGCCCTCAACAAGGTGGATGATAAACTGCTGAAGGGAGACGCGAAGGCCTTCTGGGAGGAGAAGAAAAGCTTCTTGTTCCAGCATACCAAGCTTTGCAAGGAGGCAAACACCATCGAGGGGAAACGCGAGAACTTCATCTTCCTGTCCCAGCCGCTCATCAAGATAGTGGAGGCGTTCGGGGCACGGCAAACGCTGTACGTGGACTTTTGCCCGATGGCCAAAGGTGGCGAGGGAGCCTACTGGCTGAGTGAGGCAAAAGAGATCCAAAACCCGTTCATGGCAGCGAAGATGCGCACGTGCGGAGAGGTAAAAGACGTAATAAAACCATAAATTATTTTACACAACTTAAATTTCAAAAGATGAATAAGTACAATTTAAAAAGGGGATCAATGAGCGTAGCGATCATATTGCTGGCCTTTATGACAGCCTGTGGTAATGGGCAGCAGGAAACTGCTGAGAAAACCGAAAACATGGGCATGGCTGACGGCATGGAAAGCATGGGTAACATGGATGGCATAGATATGATGCAGCAGGAAAACGGGGTAGCGGCTGTAAGTACAGCAGGTGAGCCGGCGTTTGTGGTGGCGTACATCGGCATCAAGAACGCCTTGGTAACCGATAATTATGAGCAGGTAAAACAGGCGGCATCTGATATGCAGAAAGGGCTGGAGGGCAGCGAGCTAACCGAAGCGCAGCGCAACCAGCTAAGGGAAAGCGCCAGCCAGATAGCCGATGCGCAAGACATCGCGGCTCAGCGGCAGGCTTTTGCCCAGCTGTCACGGCAGCTATATGAGGTAGTGAAGAGCAACGAGGTAAGTGGCAAGACCCTTTACTGGCAGCACTGCCCGATGGCACTGGGGGGACAGGGCGCTAACTGGCTAAGTTTTGAGGAGAAGGTAAGCAACCCCTTCATGGGGCAGAAAATGCCTGGCTGCGGATCAGTTGAAGAAACCTTATAGTAGGTTTAGTGAATTTTAACGAGCAATTAACCTATAGCATGAGAAAGAATATTTTGATTACCGCCCTTATGTTCGGCTCCTTTGCCTCTGTTTCAGCACAGGCGCAGGATACCCAAAACACAAAGCAGAACGCAACGGCCCAGGCCGCGGAAAGCGCTACGTTTAACGTGAACGGCAAGTGCGGGATGTGCAAGAAGCGCATCGAAAAAGCCGCTCTAGGCCTGGAAGGGGTTCAATCAGCAGTGTGGGACGTGGAGTCAACAGCCCTTTCCGTGAAGTACGACCCGGCCAAAGTATCGGAGGCCGACATACAGAAGCAGGTCGCCAGCGTGGGGCATGACACAGCGCAGGTAAAGGCCACAGATGAGGCCTACGACAGCCTGCCCGGCTGCTGCCAGTACGAAAGAAAATAAACCTGAGAAGGCAGGGGCAGCAAAGCCCCTGCCTTTTCTTATATCCCACGAGAAAGCTTAAGATGAAAAGGAAAGACTTTAAGTACCTGTACCCATTTCTGATAATGCTCCTTCCTGCTTTTTCCCTGTTGTCCTGCAATCAGCAGCAGACATCTGCTGCGGAGAATAGGGAGACGGCACAGGATGAGGTGGAGACCTTAAAACAGGAGGTAATGGCCGTGCACGATGAGACCATGTCCTGGCTCGGAACATTGATGCACCTAAAAAAGCAGCTGAAGGAAAAGGCGGTACAGCTGGATACGGCAGATGCCGACAGCAAAGAGAACGCAATGGCTTTACAACTCACCATAAAGCAGCTGGAGGAGGCTGACGAGGCCATGATGGAGTGGATGCACACCTACCAGGACCCGGACCAGACAATGGAAAAAGTCAAGGCCCTGGGGTACCTGGAGCTGAAGAAAAAAGAGATACTCCAGGTAAAAGAAAAAATAGAGGCCAGTGAGGCCGCTGCCAAATCCAAGCTTTAATCAGTTGAACTTACCTATAGATAATGCAACCAATGAATATTAAACACAGCCTCTCCCTCAGTCTGTTTTTTGTGCTGGTGACGCTTTTTTCGTGCCAGGAAAATAAAGAGGAAAAGTCCCTTCCTATCCTGGGAAATAAAGAAGTACAGGCGGGGGACACGCTTTATCATACGATTCCAGACTTCGCCTTTGTTGACCAGGACAGCTCTCTGGTAACGCCGCAGACCTTTGAAGGCGGTATCTACGTGGCTGACTTCTTTTTCACCACCTGCCCCACCATCTGCCCTAAAATGAAAAGCCAGATGCTCCGCGTGTATGACAAGTACGAGGGCAACCCGCATGTAAAGTTCCTGTCCCATTCCATTGACCCGGCGCACGATACCGTGGCTGTGTTGAGGGAATATGCCAACCGGCTCGGCGTTGACGCTGACAGGTGGCACTTTATAACCGGTGACAGGGACGCCATCTTTGACATTGCCCAAAACAGTTACATGGTGAGTGCCATGGAAGATGAGGCCGCACCCGGCGGTGCGGTGCATAGCGGCGCTTTTCTCCTGGTTGACTCTCTACGCAGGGTGAGGGGCCACTACGACGGCACTAAGGCCGAGGAAGTGGATCAGCTGATGCACGACATGGATGTACTGCTTAAGGGGGAGAATTCTTTTGGAGAACAATAATTAGAAACTTATGCAAGGAACCACTTTTCAAGTTAAAAATATGGTATGCCCCCGCTGCATCACCGTGATCAGCAGCGAGATGGAGGCGCTAGGCGTTGTGTTCGAGATTGACAGGCTCGGGGAGATCACGATATTCGGCCACGGACAGGTGGATATGGCCGCTGTGAAGCAGGTGTTGGCAAAGCATGGCTTTGAGTTGATCCAGGACAAGGACGAGTTACTGGCAGAGCAGGTGAAGCTTGCCGTGCTGGACCTTGTGCAGGGTAACGTGACCACCAACCTCCGCAACTCGGACTACATCGCCCAGCGGGTCGGCCAGTCCTATAGTAGCCTGAGCAAGACGTTCTCCAAACGGGAGGGCGTAACGATTGAGAAGTACCTTATCCTCCAGAAAATAGAAAAGGTGAAGGAACTGCTGGAGTACGGGGAAATGAACCTGAGCGAGATAGCCCGCAAGCTCGGTTACAGCAGCGTACACCACCTTTCCAACCAATTCAAGTCCGTGACGGGTCTGACGGTGAACCAGTATAAGGATTCCGGGAACAGGGAGAGAAGTTCTTTAGATAAAGTGTGAGGCAAAATCTTGTACATTTCATCCGGAATCCT
This sequence comes from Pontibacter sp. E15-1, assembly GCF_022601975.1. Lineage (GTDB taxonomy): Bacteria > Bacteroidota > Bacteroidia > Cytophagales > Hymenobacteraceae > Pontibacter. Next base: position 13,787 of record NZ_JAKVIR010000034.1, on the reverse strand, counting down.
GTACAACGATTAGGCCTTTTTCGGGGTTTACCATATAAGAACGCCAAGGTAGACGTTCGGATAATCAACTTTAAAAATTTATATAAAGATTATGAAGACTAAGATGAAGATTGTACTTACCGCCCTTTCCGTGGCTTTCCTGATGGTGTTCTCATTCAACGTGTTTTCGCAAGGGAACAAACCGCAACAGGAAGACAAAGGCAAGAAGTCCTGTTGCATGGCCATGATGGAGAGCAAAGACATGCAGGCCATGTGCGCCAAGATGATGGGCGACATGAAAGACGGAGACATGAAGATGGACGGGAATATGAAGATGGACGGGAAGAAGGGCAAAGCCGTTGAGCCGAAGAGCCAAAAACTTTAGTCGGAACCGAAGACTATCGGGCTCGCCAAAAAACAGGGCATTTCGGAATTACCTTAAATAGGAAGATCTAAAGAAGTGAAAATAGTGGGAGGTGCTGGCTTGCTTTAGCTGTTTGTCTGGCCGCCTTCCACTGCCTTCCCTAAACACACCGAGTGCTACAGGCAGACAAATTAAAATAATAGGTGTTAAACCAAAATAACTATAAAAATGGAATTTTTCGGATATAGTTTCCTTTGTACGCTTCTTTTCGCGGGCATTGTGTTTATCCTCCTTTATGAGCTCTTCTCTCCGTTTAAGGACGGAGGAAAAGAAAGCCCGCTAGACGTGCTGCGCAAGAAATACGCCTCTGTGGAGATGAGCACCGAAGCTTATGAAGAGCGCAGAGAAATACTCCAGCGGGATTTAAAAAAGTAAGTATGTATAAACCTGAAAAGTCTGCCTGTATGGGCAGGCTTTTTAATTTTTCAGGGTAAGCTATGTAAGTTCTTCTCCCAATTATGTAAGCCCATGTCCGTAGCCGATGAGGTTAAATTAGAACAGCTTCTAAGAATCAAAAGGACAGACAACAATTCACTGAAGCAATACAGCAGAATGGGAAAGATACTGATAAAGCCATTCTCTATAGCGGTTACTGCCTTGATGCTAGTGTTTCTAACAGCGTGTGACAGTAAAAAAAAGGTGGCAGGGAATGAAGCCGATCCAATGGAAGCTCATGAGAACAAGGGTATGCACTATGAGACCATCCATGACTCTATGAGGAACAACCAGATTCCGATCACCGAATTTGTAGAAGGGGATACCTTGGACTTTGACCAGGAAGCCCTGGCAGCGTTTAAGCAGCAGCTCAACAGGGTTGTAGATGCTTACCTCGCTCTAAATGAAAGCCTGGTGGCACAAGATCAAAAGGAGGTGGAGCGTGCCAGTACAAATATGATGGCAGCACTACTTGATGTAAACGACGGGTTACTTACGGGAAGCGCCCATGATTTCGGGAAGGAAAAGCAGTTTTTCCTGATGGACCATGTGGAGCTTTGTAAAGAGGCCAAAAGTATAAAGGAGAGAAGAGAAAATTTAGTGTTTATCTCCCAGGCCATGGTAAGGCGGCGGAGGCCTACGGCACAGGCCGGCAGACACTGTACGTGCAGTACTGCCCGGTGGCAAACGACAGCAAAGGGGCCTATTGGCTAAGTGAGGCAAAGGGAATCAGTAACCCTTATATGGGGCAGCAAATGCTGGCGTGTGGGGAAGTAAAGGGGATTTTTAATTGACTTCCTGCTATAAATACCGTAGCCACGGAAACCTTTTATAAACTGGTTTATATATGGAAGATGTACTAGGAAAACCAACAGTTAAAGACAGATACGAAATCGAGGGTATGACCTGCGCCTCCTGCGCCAGCAGCGTCGAGAGCATACTGTCTCATGTGGAGGGTGTGAGGTCTGCCAGCGTGAACTTCGCGGATGCCAGCGTGCTGGTGGAGCATGAGCCGGAGTTGGCCACGCCCGAGAAGATGCAGGCGGCCGTCGCAGAAATCGGCTACAGCCTGGTAGTGCCCGATAAGGCAGGTGAGGAAAGCCGGGAAGAGAGAGAAGAAGCGAAGTTACGTAAGGCCATGCTTAAATTAGTTGTGGCCACGGTGCTTTCCATCCCTGTGCTTCTGATCGCCATGCTTTTTCCCGGAATTCCTTATGCGGAATGGATCATGCTAGCCTTAAGCATCCCCGTTATCTTCTGGAGCGGCAAAGATTTTTTCGTTATTGCCTATAAGCGGGCCAGGCACCTTACTGCCAACATGGACACGCTGATTGCACTAGGCACGGGGGCTGCCTTTCTGTTCAGTGCCTTCAACACCTTTTTCCCGGGTTACCTGCGAAGCAGAGGGCTGGAGCCGCACGTGTACTATGAGGTAGCCGCCGTCATCGTTGCCCTGATACTGCTGGGTAGGTATTTTGAGGAAAGGGCCAAGTCACGCACCTCCGCCGCTATCAAGAAACTCATCAACCTGGGGGTGAAAACCGCCAGGGTCATCCGCGGGGGCACGGAGCTGGAGATTCCGATAGGGGAGGTACAGAAAGGGGACACCATCTTGATCAGGCCCGGAGAGAAGGTGCCGGTAGACGGAAAAATTACGGAGGGGAAATCAGTCCTTGACGAGAGTATGATTACGGGAGAGTCCATTCCAGTCGAAAAAGAAGCCGGTGACGGGGTCATTGGAGCAACCATCAACAAGACAGGCAGCTTTAAGATGGTGGCCGAGCGGGTGGGCAGCGAGACTATGCTGGCCCAAATCATCAAGCTGGTGCAGGAGGCGCAGGGAAGCAAGGCGCCTATACAAAAGCTTGCCGACAGTATATCGGCCGTGTTCGTTCCGATTGTGATTGTGATCGCTATCCTGAGCTTCATCGTTTGGAGCGTGTGGGGGCCGGAGCCCCAGATTACCTACGCCATCATCGCCGCGGTCACTGTGCTTATCATTGCCTGCCCCTGCGCCCTGGGGCTGGCGACCCCCACCGCCATCATGGTGGGCATCGGCAAGGGGGCGGAGAACGGCATCCTGATCAAGAATGCCGAGAGCCTGGAGCTGGCGCACAAGCTCAATGCCATCGTCTTAGACAAAACAGGCACCATCACGCAGGGCAAGCCAGAGGTGACCGACGTGCTCTGGGATCTTCCGCCGGAAGGAAGGCAAGAGGTCTCCCACGTTGTATATGCCATGGAAACCCGGTCGGAGCACCCGCTTGCACTGGCCGTCGTCAACCACCTGAAGACGGAAAGCCCTGAAGCCGTTTCCCTGGACAGCTTTGACAGCGTCACAGGGAAAGGCGTAAAGGCAAGTTACAACGGCAAGCGGTACCTGGTCGGCAACAGGAGGCTTCTGGATGAAAACCTAGTAGCGGTCCCTCCCTTTCTGCAAATGAAGGTGGAGAAGCTGAGCCGAGAGGCCAAGACCATCATCTACGTGGGGCAGGACCAAGAAGCCGTCGCCGTCATCGCCATAGCGGACACCATCAAGGAAACCTCCAAGGCGGCCATCGCCGCCCTGCAGCAGATGGGGCTGGCGGTGCATATGCTCACGGGTGATAACCGCCAGACAGCGGAGGCCATCGGTCGGCAGGCCCGGGTGGACCATATTCAGGCGGAGGTGTTACCTGCCGATAAAGCTGCCTATATCAAAGACCTTCAGGCCAGTGGCCTGAAGGTGGCCATGGTGGGGGACGGCATCAACGACTCCCCGGCCTTGGCGCAGGCAGATGTGGGCATTGCCATGGGAACGGGGACGGATATTGCCATAGAGAGCGCCGAGATTACGCTTATCAAAGGAGATTTGGAGGATATCGTGACTGCGATAAGGCTCTCCAAAGAGACGGTGAAAACGATCCGGCAAAATCTGTTCTGGGCCTTCATCTACAACCTGGTCGGTATCCCAATCGCAGCAGGGGTGCTGTACCCTTTCACGGGTTTTCTGCTGAACCCGATGTTCGCCGCTGCCGCCATGGCCTTTAGCTCGGTATCGGTGGTGACCAACAGCCTGCGGCTGAAGGCAAAGACTTTTAAGTATCCATCAAGTGGTCATAGATAAACTGCCATGCATCTGCGAATGAAGCTTCCCGGAAAAACAGGAACAAGGGAGGCAAAGGCAATAGAATAAGCCTGGTATTAAACTTATAAAGTAAGTAGACATGGATAATGAATATCATGTGATGGGAATGAACATGGTCTGGTGGATCATATGGATCGTTTTGATCTTTGCCATCTTCTTCTTCCCTACGTCACGGACAAGGGTGTACAGAGAAACCCCTTTGGACATTCTTCGAAAGAAATACGCCGGTGGGAAGATGACAACCCAGGAATACGAGGAGCGGAAAGCCATACTGCAAAGAGACAAAGACAAGTAGCAGTAGAGAATGAAGTGCTTTACCCTAAGTTAGACAAAACAATGCGTATTCAAAGATTTTATGACGAGGGCCTGGCGCATGCCTCCTATGCGGTGCTAAGCGACAAGCAGGTTGCGCTGGTGGATCCTGCCCGGGACCCGCAGCCATACCTGGACTTTGCTGAAAAGCACGGGGCAAGGATCATGGCAGTCGTGGAGACGCATCTGCACGAGGATTTCGTAAGTGGCCACCTTGAGATTCACCACAGAGCAAGCGCTCCCATCTGTGTCAGTAAACTGGCAGAAGCCACCTACCCATACATAGCGTTTGATCAGGGCGACCAAATCGCCGTGGGAAAGTTACGGCTCATGGCCCTCAACACGCCCGGCCACTCGCCGGACAGCATCAGCGTTCTTTTGACGGATGAGCAGGGAAAGGCTCAGGCCGTATTCACGGGGGATACCCTGTTCGTGGGAGACGTGGGCAGGCCGGACCTGCGTGAGGACAACGGTAATGCTCACACAAAGCGGGTGGAAATGGCAAGGCAGCTCTACCGCTCCACCCGCCAGGTGCTCATGCGGCTAGACAGGGACGTGAAGGTCTATCCGGCGCACGGTCCAGGCTCCCTCTGCGGGAAAAGCATCAGCAGCGACCTTTACAGCACAATAGGGCAGGAGGCCGCGCACAATTACGCACTTCAGCCCATGTCGGAGGAAGCCTTTGTCCGAGTGCTCCTGGAGGAACAGCCTTACATCCCCAGGTACTTCAGCCATGCCATGGCTTTGAACCAAAAGGGTGCCGGAGCCCTCTGTTCCGGCGTGGAGGCCGTGCCCCGGCTAAATAAGTATGCTTCACTGCAGAAGGAGGTCTTACTGGTGGATGCGCGCCCGCAGCGGCAGTTCAAGATGGGGCACCTCCCCGGCGCCATCAATATAATGGACGGGGAAAAGTTCGAAGCATGGCTGGGTTCCCTCGTCGGACCGGAGGAGGAGTTTTACCTGCTGGCGGAAAGTGAGCAGGCCCAGGAAGACCTGATTCGGAAGGCGGCTAAGATCGGCTACGAACAGAACATCAAAGGGACCCTGCAGGCACCCACCTACGGGCAGCAGCGCAGCCCAGAGATAGACCTCGATAAGTTCCTGGAGCACCCGCAGGGTTTCCTTATCGTGGATCTCCGAAACGCCTCTGAAGTAAAGGAGGAAAGTATCTTCAACCAGGCTACTCACATCCCCTTGCCGGAGCTGCGTGACAGGGCAGCCGAGATCGGCTCAGACAAGCCCGCAGTAGTCCACTGCGCGAGTGGCTATCGGTCAGCCATCGGGGCCAGTATCTTGGAGAAGTCTATCGGCGCCCCCGTCTATGACCTGGGGGAGGCTGTGAGGGATTTTAAACGCCCGGCTGCTAAGGCAGTTAAATATTTCAAAAAGTTAAACCTAAACATAACAATCATGGAAAATGAAAAGCTAAAAGATAATGGAGGCCAAAATGGCAGTTTAGTAAAAGAAACTTTTCCCGTGGAGGGCATGACCTGCGGCGGGTGCGCCAACGGCGTGCAGCTCTCTCTGACGAAGCTAGAGGGCGTGAAGTCGGCGGAGGTAAGCCTTGCCGACGCATCGGTCGCCGTGGCCTATGACCCAAATGCGGTAACGCCTGAGCAGATGCAGCAGGCGGTGGAGAAGGCCGGCTTCAAGTTAGGAAGCCGCGAAGACACAGAGTCGGACAAGCCGAAGCGTTCCGGCGGTTGCTGTTAAAAGCTAAAAGCGAGGGACTGTGATGGGAATACACCCCATAGCCCCTCTGCTGGCTTTTGAAGGCCAAAGCGGATTCAAAGCTTTTATAAGCCTGTCCCTGAAAAGGTGGGCTTAAGAACAGAACAAAAAGGAAAGAACATTCCCCGAGGCAGTACTTTATACTTTAACCATACATGCTATAAACTATGAAAAACACAATTCAAAAATCGGTTCTCTCCTTAATAGTGGTATTCATAACTATCGGCACCGCTCTGGCGCAGAAAACGGCTGATGCCACCAAGATGCTTAAAGATGAACAGAGGAAAGAACAGATCTTCTCTGCCATCTTAAATGACCGGGAAATGCGGGCTGAGCTTATGAAGCGGATGATGGCAGAGGGCGATGGCTCATCCATGATGATGCAGCACATGATGCAGGCGACGGAAAGTGACACGGCCACCTGCAATATGATGAGTTCTATGATGATGAAGAATCCCCACATGATGGATATGATGATGAGCTCCATGATGGACAAGGCGGAAGGTGACAACGCTGTGTGCAAGAAGATGTGCATGATGATGATGGGTAGCGACAAGATGAAGGGCATGATGCAGGAGATGAAAGGGCAGGGACAACCGACCGGGACCGGCAAAGCCAAGGAGAGTAGTAACATGAAAGCTCACCTGGATTACAAACATCCCAAAACCAATAAAAACAAATAGGCATGGTGAGTATGATGAAGTGGGTATTGATAGGGTGCCTGGTGGCAGTGGCGCTGGTCTTCGGGCTGCCACTGTTAGGCATAAAGGGATACGGGAACTGGGGCACCTGACTGCTGCTCCTGCTGGTACTGGCCTGCGTCCTGCCCATGCTGCTGATGAACCGGGAAAAAGGCAACTAGGGTTTAGGGTGGAGATAATACCGCTAAGGTATGGGGGTACCGGTGTGGCTTTATAAAGTCAGCGAAGCAGCGGTTTGAAAATTTTATTTAGGTCAAATTCCAGTTAGTTGTTGTTTCTCACCGGCCCTAAACATTTTGTTTTTTGTAAGTACAGAAGCTGAGCCTTCTGAATTTTCTGTTTATTCTTCTTTAATCATAGGATATTATGAATCAAATCAATAATTCAGGCGCACGAAACTCAGGAAAAGAGACTATTATAGTCACAGGAAGCAGCGGTCTCATAGGGACTAGTATTATCAAACGGTTGGCAGAGAAATATCGCGTCATAGGTTTGGACAACACGGGCTACCCTTTTCCGCCCAGGGAGGCGGAGTGCGTGTGTTACGACATTACCTCTGAAGACAGTATCAGGGCGGCCATGGAACGTGTTCGTTATGGCTACGGAAATAAGATAGCGGCTGTCATTCACCTGGCGGCCTATTACGATTTCTCAGGAAAGCCGAGCCCGCTGTACGAGAAGATCACAGTAAAGGGCACGGAAAATCTGCTGCGCGTACTGCAGGATTTTGAAGTAGAACAGTTCATTTTCTCCAGCACCAACCTGATTTACAAGCCCACCTCTCCAGGGCAAAAGATAAGCGAAGACTGCCCTTTAGAGCCGAAGTGGGACTACCCCGAATCAAAGGTTGACACTGAAAATGTGATTCGAGAGTACAGGGGCTGCATGAAAGCAGCGCTGTTGCGTATTGCCGGTGTTTATGACAATGAGGGGCATTCTATTCCTATTGCCCATCAGATACAACGCATCTACGAGAAACAGTTTACAAGCCACTTCTATTCCGGGGATACTTCCCATGGTAACGTGTTTCTGCACCTGGAGGACCTGGTGGACGCCCTGGAGAAGACAGTAGAGCGAAGAAGCGTCCTTCCAGATGAAGTAGCCATCAACATCGGGGAGCCGGAGACGCCAAGCTATCAGGACCTGCAGGAGAAGATTGGGTATCTTGTTCACGGGGAGGAGTGGGAAACCTATGAAGTCCCGGCCCCGCTTGCCAAAGCAGGTGCGTACGGCATGAACCTCTTCGGGGATGCCTTCATTAAGCCCTGGATGATTGACCGGGCCGACGACCATTACGAACTGGACATTTCTCGGGCCCGCGACCTGCTGGGCTGGGAGCCCCGGCACCGGCTGCTCGATACCCTGCCCGCCATCATTGCCAGACTCAAGGTAGACCCTATAGGATGGTACGAGGAAAACAACCTGGACCTGCCAGCTTCTTTAGAGCAAAAGAAGGATTAGAAAGTAGGTTAAAGATATCATCCCCTTACTTTTAAATAGAAAACTATGGAAGAAATGTACAATGGTAATGGCAATGATGGAATGAAAGGCGGTGGCATGGGCAAGAGGGGTGTTACGCGCCCTATGGCCGAAATGCAAATGCAGCACGGGGGGCAGCAGCATGACAAGGGCGGGGACAACAGCATGATGATGTCGGATGACATGCGGAGCAAGATGCTCCACATGCACCACATGCAGACGCTTTGGGTGTACTGGGCGCTTGTTATCTTCGGCATCTGGATGGTGATATCCCCACTGACCTTCGACTATGGGAGGGCGGTGGCCGAGCCCAGCGGCGGACGCGAAGTGTGGCTGAGCCTTGAGCAGCGGATCAGCTTCATGAAGTGGAGCGACATCATCAGCGGCCTTGGGTTGATCTTCTTCGGTTGGCGCTCCCTGACCCCCAACCGTCCCTACAGTCTCTGGATCTGCTGCTTTATCGGTATCTGGCTGAGCATGGCGCCCCTGCTCTTCTGGTCCCCCTCTGAGTTGGCGTATTTAAATGGTACGCTAGTAGGTGCCCTGGTCATTGCCCTGACCGTTCTCATTCCCGGCATGCCCAACATGATCATGTTTATGAAGATGGGCTCGGAGAAGCCGCCGGGCTGGAGCTACAACCCCTCCAGCTGGCCGCAGCGCTGGATCATGATCGTGCTGGCCTTCGTCGGCTGGCTGGCATCCCGCTACATGGGCGCCTTTCAACTGGGCTACATTGACCATGCCTGGGACCCTTTCTTCGGCAGCAGCACACGGGAGGTGCTCAACTCTGACATGTCGCACGCCTGGCCTGTTTCCGATGCGGCACTTGGCTCACTGGCCTACACCCTGGAGTTTTTGATGGGCTATATGGGTGGTCCCTCCCGCTGGCGCACCATGCCCTGGATGGTGCTCTTCTTTAGCATCCTGGTTATTCCTTTAGGATTTGTAAGCATTTTCCTGGTTATCTCGCAGCCTTTGGCCGTGGGCGCCTGGTGCACCCTTTGTTTGGTAACCGCCGCTGTCATGCTTCCCATGATTCCGCTGCAGCTGGATGAAGTGACGGCCATGGGGCAGCACATGGTGCAGGCAAAGCGCCGGGGAGACAACCTGTGGGAGGTGTTCTGGAAGGGGGGCAAGCCTTTTGAGCAGAACCAGGATGAACGCTCCCCAGAGATCATGGAGTTTCCGCAAAAGCCAGGCAAGGTGTTCCGGGCCTCCATCTGGGGGATGAGCTTTCCCTGGGCTTTGGTGCTGGCCACGGCCGTAGGTCTTTGGCTGATGTTTGCCCCGGGTGTCCTGGGGATACCTATCAAGGCCACGGCAGCTGACATCAACCACATGGGCGGTGCGCTAATTGTGGTGGTAGCCGTGACCTGCATGGGAGAAGTGATACGGGCGGGGCGCTACCTGAATGTGCCGCTCGGCCTAGCGGTAGCCGTTTGGCCCTGGTTTGTGGAGGACAGCACACTGGCCCTGAATATCAGCAGCGCTGTTGCGGGGCTTTTAGTCGCGGTGCTTTCCTTCCCGCGTGGCGTTATAACGGAAAAATATGGCTTGTGGGATAAGTATGTGAAATAGAAAAGCAGGAGTCTATTATGACCGACCAGCAAATTCGGCAGCAGGCAAAAGAGCTGCTGGAGAGAAATACGATAAGCGGCTACTCGAAAGAGTACGGTACTGAATACCACTACATGAAGCCCGGCAAGTCCAGGTATCCTTTCCAGTACTTCTGGGACACCTGCTTCCATGTGTACACCATGACGGCGCTGGGAGACCACCAGATGGCAAAGAGGTGCATGCAGAGCCTTTTTGCCATGCAGCGGGAAAATGGCTTTGTGGGGCACATGCTGTTCTGGAGCCGGTTCACCCCAACAAGGGTGACGGACATTTTCCAGAGCGAGCCCAGTATGCGCGACTTCTTGCGCCCGCACATGAGCGCCCCCGATCGCAGCCCCCGATCGCAGCTCAGGCCGTGCTCCACATCTATGCCTTAGGAGGCTGGAAGATTGTTTTTCTTCTGGAGCCCACTCAACTGGCGGCATAGTCAGGAAGGCGTGGCTGTGCCAGGAATATTGGTGGCCCTGAAAAGGCAATTCGCTATGGTTCCTTATATGATAGCCAGAGATTTCATCAGAAAGCAACTGTCGGCTACCATGGGACAGATCGGCACTGGCCATGCCCCAAGCCGCTGCGCAGAAAACGTCAGCGGGTATCAGTGCAGTGCCGGTGACAGGATGCGGCTCAGACGACAGAAAACAGGTATATTGACGCTTTCTCGGCGGCCGGAGTGTATCGGCACCCGCGTCGCGCCTGTTGGAAGCCATCGCTCAGCTAGCAAAAAGATAGCGAGATGGCATCTAAAAGCAACTGTCTGCAATCCGGAAATAACATTTTGCAACCGTGTCCCAGCCTGACGGCGGCGAGTTTCCCACAGGCCACTGTCCCGGAAAGGGGAGCGGGATTTACTGCAAACGGCAGCAACCAAGCCGTTGCGCTTTGTTGCTGCCATTGACTCCCCTATTAAAGCCGTGGTATCGAATGGTAGCCAAAAGACTACGATAGTTTACTTCTTAGTGCTCCTAAAGCCATTAAGGCAAATCATAACAATCACAAAACATCAAATTATTTGATCATATAGAATTACCATCGTATTATTGCAATAATACGATGGTAATTATGGGTCTGACCAAAACAGAGTTTTTTACAGAGAGCCAGAATAAGACAGCCCTGCTGTTGAAGGCCCTGGGACACCCGGCCAGGGTGGCCATCATCGAGCACCTGCTCAAAGTGAGGGCATGCATTTGCGGGGACCTAGTGAACGAACTGCCCCTGGCGCAGGCAACGGTCTCGCAGCACCTGAAAGAACTCAAAAACGCTGGTATCATCAAGGGCACGGTGGAGGGGGCGGCTGTCTGCTACTGCCTGGACGAAAGTGCCTTCGAGACCTTCGCAGCCTATTTCTCAAACGTCCTTGCTGGCGTCAAAAGCCAGCAGTCAAACTGTTGTTAAATATCAATACCATGAAACTATCAGAAGTAAAAAACATCCTGCAATCTGCCGAGACAGTGCGTTTCGAATTGGAGAACGGAACAAAGGTTCCGGAGAACTTCCACGTTACCGAGGTGGGTATTATCACCAAGCGCTTCATCGACTGCGGGGCCACCGTGCGAAACGAGAAGGCCGTCAACTTCCAGCTTTGGAACGCCAACGACTTCGACCACCGGTTGAAGCCGCAGAAGCTGCTGGACATCATCGCCCTGTCCGAGAAGGCCCCTGGGCATGGAGGACTTGGAAATTGAAGTAGAGTACCAGAGCCAGACCATCGGCAGGTACGACCTCGGCTTTGACGGCAAAAGCTTCGTGCTGTTGGCCAAGACGACCAACTGCCTTGCGCTAGACAAGTGCGGTATTCCACTGGAACAACTTCACGTAATTTCAACCGGCAACGCCTGCACGCCTGGTGGCGGCTACTGCTAAATAACGCTTCATATCAACTACATAAGACACTATGAGTAAGATAGCGCTGTTCAGCGACATACACGCCAACCTCCCTGCCTTGGAGGCTTTCTTTGCCGATGTGGATTCCCGGAAGCCCGATTTCATTTACTGCCTCGGGGACCTAGTGGGCTACAACATCTGGGCAAACGAGGTAGTGGACGAAATCAAGAAACGCAACATCCCCGCCATTGCTGGAAACTACGATTTTGGCATCGGGAGAATGAGCAACGAGTGCGGCTGCGCCTACAAGACCGATCAGGACAAGTCCAACGGCTCCGTCTCCATCTCCTTCACCAACGAAATCATCAAGGCTGAGCAGCGCCAGTACCTGCGCACGCTGCCCGCCCACATCCGGGTGGAGTACCAGTTGAACGAAGACAAGCTGAACCTGCTGCTCGTGCACGGAAGCCCGAGGAAGATAAACGAGTACCTCTTTGAGGACAGGGACGAGAAGAGCCTGCTGCGCATCATGAAAGATGCGGATGCCGACATCATGTGCTTCGGGCACACGCACAAGCCCTACCACCGGATACTGGATTCAGGAGAGGAAGGGCAAAGCCATTTCCGCCACGCCATCAATATCGGCTCGGTGGGTAAGCCCAAGGACGGGGACAACCGTGGGGGCTATGTGATGCTCACAATAAAAGACAACAGTTCCGTGCTTGACAAGGAAAGCGTGCAGGTGGAGTTCATCCGCTTCAAATACGACTTTGAGAAGGCGGCAAGAGCCGTTGAGGAAAGCATTCTGCCCAACGAGTATGCAGAGAACTTGAGAAAAGGTTGTTAAAAGAGATAAGATATGAGTGCTCCTAACTGTGCCCCCACCCACCAGCGGAAAAAACTACGGTTCTTTGACCGCTATCTGACCCTCTGGATATTCCTGGCCATGTTCCTTGGCGTGGGTATCGGGTACTTCCTGCCCGAGTCTTCCGGGTTCATCAACTCCCTTTCCAGCGGGACCACCAACGTGCCGCTGGCAATCGGGCTGATCCTGATGATGTACCCGCCGCTGGCGAAGGTGCGCTATGAGAAGATGGGGGAGGTGTTCCGAAACGTGAAGATTCTGAGCATCTCGCTGCTGCTCAATTGGGTCATTGGGCCACTGCTGATGTTCTTTCTGGCGATACTCTTCTTCCATGACCAGCCGGAGTATATGGTGGGGCTGATACTCATTGGCATTGCCCGGTGCATCGCCATGGTCATGGTATGGAATGAGTTGGCGGGGGGCAACAGGGAGTATGCCGCAGGGCTGGTGGCGCTTAACAGCGTCTTCCAGATTTTCTTTTACAGCCTGTATGCCTACCTGTTCATCTCGGTCCTGCCGCCATACTTCGGGGTCGAGAGCAGTGAGATTAACATCACCATCGGGCAGATTACGGAGAGCGTGCTCATATATCTGGGCATCCCTTTTTTTGCGGGCGTGCTGAGCCGCTACGGGTTGATTCGGCTCAAGGGGCTGGAATGGTTCAACAACAAGTACATCCCCCTCATTTCACCGATCACGCTCATTGCCCTTTTGTTCACTATCGCACTGATGTTCAGCCTGAAGGGGGAGTTGATCGTGCAGATTCCGTTTGATGTAGTGAAGATAGCCATTCCGCTGGTGCTGTACTTCACCATTATGTTCGTCATCAGCTTCATCCTTGCTAAGAAGCTTGGCGCTGACTACTCCAGAAACACCGCCATCTCCTTCACCGCCACGGGCAACAATTTTGAGCTGGCTATAGCCGTTGCTATCGGCATTTTCGGGATCAACTCCGGGCAGGCCTTCGCTGGCGTAATCGGTCCGCTGGTGGAGGTGCCTGCGCTGATTCTGCTGGTCAATGTTGCCTTCTGGTTCAAGAGGAAGTGGTACGGGAAGGAGGATGGGCTGGCGGAATTCAAACCGATGCATAGTGAACCGTGAAAAGGTCACTGCCGCAAATTCTATAGGACTAAACAACAAGAAAAGAGCGACCGGTGAAATCTCTTAGAAGCTGTTTTAAAATAGACATCTTTCCAAATAAACGTTTTTAGTAGTTTATGGAGGAAAAGCGATGAAAACAGCGACGGAATTAGCAAAAAGGCCAGCGGAGTTTCTCCGCACCACCGGTGTCAACTA
>NZ_JAKVIR010000033.1 GCF_022601975.1 Pontibacter sp. E15-1 | reverse complement strand
CTCCTTACTTTTTTCATCTTTCCACTTTTTAGGTTATTACTCTTAAACTTAACTTGTGGTCTGATTTTGCCGAGGTATTATAAAACTTGGAACGGATAGTGCAACACATTCACTATTGAAAAAGTTTAAGAAATCCTTCTGCCAACACGGCACAGGCTCCATATTCGGCTACGCCTCACTGGCAGCCTGTACTAGCCGTTGGCAAAAATATTAATGAAAGAAGTCTTACAAATAAATAAGAAGTATCAGTTAAGGTCTATCTCGAACGGAGTTAGAGTATTAGCTGGCTATCTTATGGTTTTTGCATTCCATTGGATTAAGGGGAGTAGTCTGCTGTCAGAGTTAGGCTTTTACCTGTTCATGCTTGGGGGTTGTCTCGTTTCCTTTCTACCAGCTTTTTACTTACACATTGCTTATTATATAACTAATAGAAGAACAATTGTAGAAGTAGACAAAGAAAAGCAGCTGATAACAGTAACGGACAAAAAAGGCAGACATGTTATACTTGCCTCTGATGTAAAGCAAGTGATAAGGGTAGTCCAGCGGGATTACCGACTTCCAGATTGGGAGCAGAACTGGTTCACTCTTCCATGGAGAAAGTACGGATACTTAAAGTTGGTCACCCATGATAGTGCCGTTTTCTTGCTAACATCTCTTATACTCGACCCGATAAACCCACCTATCAAGGAAACTGAGACCCAGTATAAATTTCTGCCTGACTTAAATAAAACTGTCGAAGAAGAGTTAACACAGACGGAAATTGAAAGCCAGATACGGCAAGAAGTGGAGAGCTTTAAGCAAAAGTTTAAGAATTATTCTGAACAAGAGCTTGTGGAGAAGATTTCGATGAAAGGATATAGAAAAGAAGCAGTCATGGCGGCTGAAGAGTTATTGAAGGAAAAACACACTTGCCAACAAGAGCTAAAGCACACTTAGGCGTGCCTTAGCCAAGCCGTTGTATGGGATTGAAAGTATGAAAGAAATATTGAAACAGCTTTTCAAAGCCTTAACAATTTTAGCCTTTGTAGTTCTTGCAATAGCTATAATATTCTTTCTCTTTGCAATAAGCCAGTTGGCAGATGCTTGGCAATAAGAAGTGCTAAGCTAAGCAGGTATAGGGAAAGCTAAGAACATATAAATTAATGGGCAGGAAATCACTCGGAGTTCTATTTCTATTGTTAGCTTTCTTTCTCATTGCTGGAATGATAGCAGGTTCTCATGGTCATTACCAATTGAATCCATATAAGCTTGAAGACTGGATTTTCTGTTTGATAATTGCATTTTTGACTTATACAGGCATAGTGTTGCTGTTCAAGAAAAGAGTAAAGAAGAACTAAAAACAAGCCCATACAACAAAGTATATAAGGTATAAATACCTCATATACCAGCACGTTGCCAGAAATAGAAGTTATAAAAAGAGAAAAGGAAACAACCGAAAATGACATGGTATAACCTGATATTCTTTCATGTTTTCAAGCGCTACTATAAAAATGGAAGGTATGGAAATGATATTCCTTGGCTGACCGCCTCTGGAATAGTGGGGGTATCAAGTCAACTTTATCTTTTTACTTTTACTGCTTTAGTTTACTTCTATACTTATGGAGAAATGCCAGAATTAGAAAAAAAATATCTCCTCTCTCTGGGCTTTGTTTTCGTAGCACTCAATTGGTTATGGTTCATTGGTGGTAACAGGTACCTTAAGATATTTGACAATTTCAAAGAAAGGTATTTACGGGATAAATTTACAGAGACACTTTCTTGGGTTTATGTTTTGGGTGCTTATGTAGCATTTATTTTGATGGTTTTGACTCTGAAAATGTAATATCAGAGTCAGAGAAATATCGGGATAAGAAGAAATAAAGCAAGAGTTAAATCTCCTTCTGGCAGCAAAGTTCAGCCTTAACCCTCGCTATGCTTCGGGCTTCGGCTGCACGAGTAACGTTGGGCTAAAATTTAAAGAATGAATAAATATCTACTGATCTTATTTGTTTGCTTATCTTTTTCTGCATGTGGGCAGACACAAATAAGAACTCCTGAAAATGCCATGACTAAGTTCGAAGAATTTAAAAAGAAGGAAAAGTTCGTGGAAGAGAGCACATTCTTCTATCCAGGTATTACTAACCCTAACATGCGGCCTGCACTAACAGAGAAAATCAATAAAGCAGCAGATGATTTCAGGGCAGTAGCAGAGGGCAAGAACCCAACAGATAAAGAGTACCAAAACAAGATAGAAGTAGGCCTTGTAAGGTTTTCTGATGTATACATGAACTTGGATACTGAAGATAGAGAAAGGATATGCACCTACTTCGAAGAACTCATAGACATAGTGGGACTAGAAAGCTCTGGCGGTCACTTGATGAAGTTTATG
Organism: Pontibacter sp. E15-1; assembly: GCF_022601975.1. GTDB lineage: Bacteria > Bacteroidota > Bacteroidia > Cytophagales > Hymenobacteraceae > Pontibacter. The sequence continues at coordinate 63,843 of NZ_JAKVIR010000033.1, read as the reverse complement.
TATGGATTTAGCCTGCCAGAATCATCAGGGTCAGAAGAATAAAAACACTTGCCAACAAAGTATAGCAGTCATACTTCGGCTGACGCCTTACCATCTGCTATACCAACACGTACCGGCAAACCATATATGTACTTGATAAATGAAGATCAAAAATAAAAACCGGAGGGCTTTGATAAAACGATTACTTGTTACCGTAATTACTGTAATCATTATTCTTATAATTGGAGTAGTCCTTTTCTTCAATCTCTATAATCCTCCCTTATCTGAAAACCATGGTAAAATTGACGCTCAACTATTTGTTGGAGATTCAGTTAATCAACCATTAATTGTGGCTTTTGGAGGCAGTCAAGGTGGTAATACATGGACTGAGGATTATTGGTTGGAAATGAGAAACAAGTTTGTTGAAAAAGGCTATGCTGTTCTATCAATTGGATATTTTAATACAAAGAACACACCTGAAAAGCTTGACAGGATTTCAATTAATGCAATATATGATACCATAAAAAAGGTAAGCAGGAGGCCAGAAATCAATGAGAACAGAATTGCGCTTCTTGGAAGTTCAAGAGGCGGAGAACTTGTACTTAATATAGCAAGTAGGTATAAGGATATTAATGCAGTGGTAGCATTGGTGCCATCCAATGTGAGTTTTCCAGCTCAAACCCTGACAGCAAACACATCAGCATGGACATATAATGACAAAGAAATACCCTATATGAAAATACCTTTTAAAGCCTTCTGGGCTTCTTTACAAGGTGACTCACAAAGAATAAGTGAAATTATTATTGAAGAACAGGAAAAAACATTAAATGGTGTTATAAAGGTGGAAAAAATTAATGGTCCAATTTTATTGCTATCGGCAAAGAATGATGAACTTTGGCCGTCAGGGTATATGTCAAATCAAATTGAAAATAGATTGAGAGAGAACAATTTAAAATATTATTATGAAAACTATTTATTCGACGGAAAGCATCATGATACAAAAAAGTATTTTGATAAAGTATTCAATTTTCTGGATGAGCATTTTAGATCGAATTAATATAAATGCTGAAAGCTCAGCCGGTAACAAGTTGTAAAAAATAATAGCCTCTGAAAGCTAATCACAAACCAAAGCTACTATTTTTACAGTAATCGTAATTAGTAAGCATAGAAAGAATAGAAATAGAAATGAAAAGAGAAAAAATTAGTGGTGGCTTTGCTGTGATTGGGCATGCATTGGCGCTAATCTTCTTTGTTCCTCTATGCTTATTTTTACTCTACATTATCATCACCAAAAACTTCAGTTTTGAAGGAGTAATTTTTCTGTTGGCTTTTTTAGTTTCAAGTATACTTGTGGTAAGATATGCCTATACTTATGCTGACTTATACTTAGAAGGAAAAATTATTATAGTAAAGAAGTTGTTTAGTGTTAAGGTTAAGCCAATAGCTGAATATAAGACTATAGAGCAAGCAATTATGCCCCTGAAATACTGCATTAAATTTCAGGATGGAAGCAAAGTATGTTTCACCTTAACCAGCTCAAAGACTTTTCGGCACATAATAAGTACAGACCCTGAAAGAGTACTAAAAGAACTAAGGCTGAAGTTTCAAGTGCTAAAGCAATAGTACTCAATTGAAAAATAAAAGAATGGCAGCTGCCAACAAGGTATATAAGCCACACTTCGGCTAAGCCTCGTTCGCCTTTTATACAAGCCGTTGGGTACCATAAAAACGACAGAAAATGAAAACAATATTCGGAATTTTAAGCTTCATTCTATTATTCGGTTGTCAGAGCAATTCGCATGATGAGAGATCAAAATTTAAAACAATAATGATTAAGTCTTACGGTCAAATAGAAACTTTACCTGACCTAGCTACTTTTTATATTAATTTGAATTGTCTTGAAAATTCTGTAAAGCTTTCAAAAAAATGCCTTGTCGATAAAACTAATGAATTGAATAGTAAACTCATTTCTTTTGGAATCAACAAAGATGATATCCTAACGACTTCAGTAAACATGAACAAAAGTTACACTTGGGCTAAAAACACCAGAGTATTTCAAGGTTATAATAGTTCTACAATGATGTTTATAACTATTCGTGACATTGACAAACTTGATGAAATTTATTCTGAACTTCTTGAAAATAGAAACCTTGATTTGGGCGGACTTTCTTATTCGCATTCTAAAATAGATAGTTTAAAGAATGAGGCATATGTAGACGCGTTGAAAAAGGCAAGTGTTTTAGCTGATAAGTTATTGATAGAATTGCCAGAATCTAAAAAAGAGATTCTAAAAATTGGAAACGTCGAAATTTCTTCTTCTTTACCTCAAACTTTTGAATCGAAAGATGCTTCTTACGAAGAAGCAGTAGAAACCTCGGCGCAAAATCAATCAATTAACATTAGCAAAGGAACCGTTAGCATAAATTCAACTTTATACGTGGAGTATCAAATTAAATAAGTTACGGCACACAACATCGTTTAACGGAAAATAGCGGGTAATGTGGCGAAAAGTGCTATTTTAGACTCTAAGTTAACAACATCAAAGCCGACAAGTTCACGACCCTACTCCACGCCACTTTCGTTAAACAAATACGTTATGCGGTATTGATAATTATGAAAGTAAAACTGAAGGTATTTGAAATAGCTGTGGTCATATCCACCTTAATATTTCTAATTAGCTATACATTTCAAGAACAGTTATTTAAGCAACTTTGGATAATAGCCTTAGTTCCTCTTGTTATTTCTGGGCTTTTAACTTTCTTGATTTTTGCCTGGGCAATAGTTTACCATAGCAGGGTTGGCTTGACCTGTGGATTGATTGCACTTTCTGCAATAGGATTAGGTGAGCTACTAAAGTCAGAGTTGCTTAAAAGCAAAATTGTCTTGCAGGCTACTTTAAAGGATGATTTGTCCTACATGCATTTAACGCTAAGAGAAAATCAGAAATTTGAAATGGTGTCTTCTCACATGTTTGGCGATAAAGAATATATAGGCAAGTATAAATTGATTGGTGATAAACTCATCTTTCTAGACAAAGTGTATGACAATAGTTTTATTCCTGATACTGTTTTCATATGGAATGATAAAATCATTTTGAAGCATAGAGAAAATGGAGAACCAGAGATTGGCTTTGCTTCTTATTTTGATATAAAGAAAAATACAATAAAGAACAAAAGCCAATAACCCAGTACATACCTCACCGCTCACGCCCTTCCAACTTGTCGAAGATCCCAATTATTTCGGGGCTTATTGGCTTCACCCACTCGCCGATAAGGGATTTGCACCCTCTGGATAATCTGATTATATTTCTTTCGAAATAGTACTCGTGCCATGCTGGGCGCTCGCATTGTGTATAAGCCATACTACAGCCTAAGCCTCGCAATCGCTTATACAAATCCGTTTAACGCAGGCTGAATAGAACTAATGCCAAATGATTAAGCTAAGAAAAGTTACAATACACGACTTAGAATTACTTAAGTATTGGGACACCAAAAAACACGTAATTGACTGTGACCCAGATGACGATTGGAATTGGGAGTTAGAACTTAATCGCAATCCGGAATGGCGGGAGCAATTAATTGCTGAATTGGATGATAGGCCAATTGGTTTTATCCAAATTATTGACCCTTACGAAGAAGAAACTCATTATTGGGAAAAAGTAGAACAGAATAAAAGGGCAATCGATATTTGGATTGGTGAAGAAACTGATTTGAACAAAGGATATGGGACAGTAATGATGCAGCTAGCAATTGAAACATGTTTCGAAGTGCCTACTGTAAACGGAGTTTTGATTGACCCGCTCAAGAGCAATAGTAAAGCGCATAGATTTTATGAGAGAATGGGATTCGAGTTTGTGGAAGAAAGGCAATTCAATGGCACTAGTTGCTTTGTTTTTGAATTAAAGAAGCCAACGGACAACAGAGTGAATATGAAAAATAGCGGATTAATTATTAAAACGAAAGAATAATCTTAAAATATAAGCCAGTAAGAAGCCGAGTAGTTAGTGCTTAGATACCTGCTGCTTTTCATTCACAAAACATCAGCTGAGAACTGAAAACAAATTCTGAAAAATATGGCAACGAATATTTCGAAATTGAAAATAAAAGCTGCACCTTAAACGGTTTGGGCCGCAATTACAAAGCCTGAACTGGTAAAGCAGTGGCAGCATGGAAGTGATTTGAAAACCGGCTGGAAAGTGATCCAGGGCTTACGAATATGTAATGAAGGGTCAGAAAACAGGAAACGTTCTAATTAGCTTTTGATAGCGTACGAGAGCATGACAAAAGCTATAAAGCAATAAAGCACAGCTTCGCCCAGCCGGTGTGCTAAACATCAATTCATGAATAAAATAGAATTACAAACTGCAAGGCTTAAACTTAGGTTAGTTAAGGATTCTGATTTGACAGCCGTTCATAATCTTCATTTATTACCTGAAACTGACGAGTTTAACACCTTGGGAATACCTGAAAATCTAAACGAGACTAAGTCAGTGATTAATGCCTGGGTGATTGACAATCAAAAGCAAGAGACAGAGAATTACATCTTTGCCATCGTACTAAAAACCAATAATAATTTCTTGGGCTTGATTGCTTTAAAATTGGGCAACCCTAAATACAGTAGGGGTGAAGTATGGTATAAATTGCATTCCAACTATTGGGGTAATGGTTTTGGAACAGAAGCTTTAAACAGAATACTTGACTTTGGGTTTAAGGAGCTAAAACTGCATAAAATAGAAGCAGGTTGTGCCGTTGACAATATTGGGTCTATTAAGGTTCTAGAGAAAGTAGGAATGCGTAGAGAGGGACGAAAAAGACAGGTGCTACCACTGAAATCTGGTTGGTCAGACAATTTTGAATATGCTATAATAGAGACTGATAAGAGAATACTTTGAACAATGTCTCCGCTTAAAGTTTGCTTTAATGTGTATCAGGAGCACTTAAAACTTAACGTCTTTAGCTTTTTCATCTAATCAAATACTTGGAAATCAATTATATATAGACAGGGAAAAAGATATATGAGCAAAATAATAGTGATTGCTGGAGCGACAGGGAATCTTGGGGAAAGAATTGTAAAGGCTCTGCTTGATAAAAATGCTCAGGTGCATGCGCTTGTTCGCTCAAGCAGCGACAGTGAAACCATTAACCGACTGGAGAATCTTGGCGCAAAAGTGTTCAGGGTAACTCATTGGAATGTGGGAGAGCTGACAACTGCTTGCCTGGGTGCGTCGTGTGTCGTGTCGGCGCTATCCGGGCTGCGTGAGGTAATTGTAGTTGCCCAAAAGGTTTTGCTGGACGCAGCCATTGCGGCAGGCGTTCCCCGCTTTATACCCTCAGATTATTCATTAGACTTCACGAAATTTACCGATGGCGAAAACCGTAACTTAGATTGGCGACGTGAGTTTCATGAGTACCTTGATAAGACTGCTATTTCAGCAACTACAATTTTTAATGGCGCTTTTGCAGAGTTGCTGACAGATCAGATGCCTGTAATTCATTTTAAGCAGAAACTGGTTGTTTATTGGAGAAATGCTGATTATCGCTGGAACTTCACGACAATGGATAACACAGCTGAATATACAGCTAATGCCGCTCTGGACCCGTCGACTCCTCGTTTTTTACGAATTGCGGGCGATCAGGTCAGCCCCAGGCATATACAAGCGATTATGCGCGAGATAACCGGTGAAAAGTTTCGGCTTCTCCGTGCTGGAGGAAAGGGTCTACTCGGCATAATTATCAGCATGGCACGCCTGGCCGCGCCTGGAAAAGAGAATCTATACCCTGCCTGGCAAGGAATGCAATATATGCAGAACATGGTAGATGAACGATCAAGAATGTCTTCGCTAGACAATAACCGCTATCCTGCCATACACTGGACATCGGTGAAGGAAGTGCTCACAAATCATCAGAGGAATAGCCATTGAATTTAAGCGCACGTTTAAATTTCATTTCTGGAGGCGAAACATGCGTTTTGAGAATGCGCTGAGTGCTCTTTTCTGAGTATAAGCTTTCTATCACATACATAAAGCGCTAAACCGACGTTAAATTATTGAAAGCATTACGTTTCTACTAAACCAGATAAAACTATGTCTACAATCAGATTAGGAGATGAAGCTCCAAACTTTACAGCACAATCCACGGAAGGGGAGATTAACTTTCATGAGTGGCTCGGCGACAGCTGGGGCATCCTGTTTTCGCACCCTGCCGATTATACCCCGGTTTGTACCACAGAGCTAGGAACCGTGGCCAAGTACAAGGCTGAGTTCGATAAGCGCAACGTGAAGGTGATTGCCCTGAGTGTCGATGGCATCGCGTCACACAAAGATTGGGTAAAAGACATCAACGAGACGCAAAACACAACCGTCAACTTCCCGATTATTGCAGATGAAGACCGAAAGGTTTCCATGCTCTATGACATGATCCACCCGAATGCAAACGACCAACTGACCGTGCGGTCGGTGTTTGTGATAGGGCCAGATAAGAAGGTCAAATTGATCATAGTATACCCTGCTTCTACGGGTCGCAATTTTGACGAGCTGCTGCGCGTTATTGACTCGCTTCAGTTGACGGCGTACCATAAAGTGGCGACGCCAGCCAACTGGAAAAACGGTGATGACTGCGTGATTTCGCCGTCCGTTACCAATGAGGAAATACCCGCTTTGTTCCCGAAAGGGCATACCGAGATAAAGCCATACCTCCGGATGACGCCTCAGCCAAATTAAGAAAACACTTTCCATTTTATTAAAAAAGGGGCCTGAAAAGCCCCTTTTTTAGACTGGTTATATACTGGCCAGCCTCCAGCCAACATGCTGCGGCAACCCGACAGCGGAAATCCTGCGTTTCGGGGCGTAACCGGCTGAACGGAGAGGGGTATGCTTAGCCAGGTCTTGCCATCCATCAGGAAGTAGCTCGCCCGAGCTGAAAAAAACAGATAGCGCAACAACTAGGCTAACCCCAACAATACCAGCGCTTAAGGCAAAGCGGATCATAGTCAGACCAAAAAAATATCCCGTGGAGTTTGACAAAGCTACTTTTCTGCGTATGTTTGCACTCCCAATCACACGGTAACGTGGCCGAGTGGCTAGGCTCAGCTCTGCAAAAGCTGCTACAGCGGTTCGAATCCGCTCGTTACCTCAAATCCCCGCTAAGTTCGCTTGGCGGGGATTTTTGTTTTAAAAATCATACCTCTCAGCCGGATCTCTTGCACAAGGCAGCCAACGGAATCTTCGCTCAGCCGTTGCATTTTCGAATTTGCCTGTAATCCTTTAGCACCTGAATCCGTACTCAAATCTACAATCAGGGTATGGAAACCGCTTGCCCAACTCTTACACTGTGAGACTTCGAATAGCCGCCATATGTTGCTTAAACAGATTAAAGAAAGCTTACCGAGCTGAAAACTCATGAAGATTATAGATTTGCGTGTGATGCGCGGACCCAATTACTGGTCTGTGAAGCATCCCAAGATTATCGTCATCAAGCTGGCGCTGGAAGACCTCAATTCAAAACTCACCTCTGATTTCCCGCAGTTCCTGCCCAGGCTAAAGAAAAAAATGCCCGGCCTTGTGCTACATCGCTCCACAGAGGGTATAGAGGGCGGCTTCTTCAACACCATAGAGCAGGGCACCACTTTCGCGCATGTGGTGCAGCATGTGGCCCTCGAGCTGCAAACGATGGCGGGTATGGAAAGCGGCTACGGACGCTGTTACCCTGCGCACGAGGAAGGGCACATGATCGTGGTTTTCTCATACCAGGAGGAGCGGGCCGGGGAATACGCCGCATACGCCGCCGTCCGAATCACAGAGGCGCTGGCCCGCGGGGAGTCCTATAAGCTTAGCGACGACATCAGTCGCCTACACGATATCCGGGAGGACGAGTACTTTGGCCCAAGCACCTATGCCATCATCTCGGAGGCTGTCAGTCGTGGCATACCCTATATCCGCCTTAACCGCCACTCGCTTATTCAGCTGGGGTATGGCAAATACCAGAAACGCATACAGGCCACCATGACGTGCCGCACCGCATGCTTCGCCGTGGAGATTGCCTGCGACAAAAACGCCACGAAGGACATGCTGCAGGATGCCGGTATACCGGTACCCAAAGGCACCACCGTGTATACCACTGAGGAGCTCCGGAAAGCGGCAGACTGGCTGGGTTTCCCGCTGGTGACCAAGCCACTGGACGGGAACCACGGCAAAGGGGCGACCATCAACATCAAATCCCTGAAAGACGCGCAAAAGGGTATGGCCGACGCGCAGAAATACTCTTCCGGCGTTATTGTGGAGCAGTTTATTGAGGGATTTGACTTCCGGATACTGGTGATCCACGGCAAGTTTGTGGCTGCCGCCAAGCGCACGCCCGCCATGGTAACAGGAGACGGCATATCCACTATTGGCCAGCTGATAGAGCGCGAAAACAGTGACCCAAGACGCGGTATCGGGCACGAGAAGGCCCTCACCAGGATCAAGATAGACAAACACACGGCCCGTATCCTCAAAAGTCTGGACCTGACCACCAGTTCTGTGCTGGAAGAAGGGAGGGAGCTATACCTGAAAAGCACGGCTAACATCAGCACCGGGGGCACAGCCACAGATGTGACGGATCTCGTGGACCCCTACAACATCCTGATGGCGGAGCGCATCGCGGGTTTGATCGGTCTGGATATCTGCGGCATCGACGTGATGACCACCGACATTGCCATCCCCCTGAACGAAACCCGAGGCGCTGTGCTGGAGGTAAACGCGGCACCGGGCTTCAGGATGCACATCTCGCCCACATTTGGCCTGCCGCGCAACGTGGCCGAGCCTGTGCTGGACATGCTGTTTCCGCGCAACCTGCCTGCCCGTATCCCTATTATTGCCGTGACTGGCACCAACGGAAAAACCACCACCACGCGCCTGCTGGCCCATATGGTGAAAGCCCAGGGCTATCAGGTAGGCTATACCACCACCGATGGCATTTACATACAAGACAAGATGCTGGAGAAGGGAGATACCACTGGCTCCTATAGCGCAGAGTTCGTGCTGAAAGACCCTACCGTGAATTTCGCGGTGCTGGAGTGCGCACGCGGCGGCTTATTGCGGTCTGGCCTGGGCTTTCAGCAATGCGATATCGGTATCGTGACCAATGTCAGCTCGGATCACCTGGGACTGCGCGACATCCATACCCTGGAGGAGTTGGCGAAGGTGAAGGCGGTGATTCCGAAAAGCGTGAGCAAAGAAGGGTATGCCGTGCTCAACGCTGACGATGACCTGGTGTATGCCATGGCCGAAGACCTGACCTGCAAGGTTGCGTTTTTCAGTATGGATGAGAACAACGCCCGCATCGTGAAGCACATTGCGGCGGGAGGGCTGGCCGCCGTGTTCGAGAACGGCTATATTTCCATTTTCAAGAACAGTTACAAGATCAGGATCGACCGCGTGGCCGACGTGCCGCTCACGTTTGGCGGGAAGGCAAAATTCAACATCGAGAATATTCTGGCGGCGGCGCTTGCGGGCTATATCTCACATTTCGATATCGATGCCATCAAAACCGCACTGCGTACCTTTATCCCGTCGCCGGTGAAAACACCGGGTCGCATGAACCTGTTCAAGTTCCCTGATTTTGAGGTGCTGGTAGACTACGCCCATAATGTGGGTGGCCTGAAGGCCGTTGGCGACTACATTAATAGCCTTGATGCGACCAGAAAAGTTGGTATTGTAGCGGGAGTGGGAGACCGGCGCGAGCAGGATTTTTACGAGCTTGGCCAGGTGGCGGGGCAGGTGTTTGACGAAGTGATCGTGCGCCTCGATGCTGACCTGCGGGGCAAAACCGCAGCAGAGATCACGGGTCCGCTTATAAAGGGTATAGAAGAGGCTGCCCCGGGCAAACCGGTCAAACTGATCCCTGAGGAGATGCGCGCCATTGCCTATGCCCTCGAAAACGCCGGACCCGGAACCATCGTGGCTATCTTCACGGAAGATGTGCAGGAATCTGTAAAAATGGTAGAAAGTTTCAAGGTGATCCAGGATCGGCGGATGCTGCTGGACGAAGCGGCGGCAGGTATATAAATCTCTCGGCAGCAATTGATGCGCGCATACAGCCTTGCCTTTCAAATATCAGAATTCCCCTCGTGGGGGTAGAAGCCCTCTTGGGAGCTAATCTTGTAGGGAAAAATTTAGAAGCTTTCGAACACCTAAAATCATCCATGCTACTTCCTTTTTTGTCATCCTGAAAGGATCTTGTGGGCAAGCCGCAATTGCTTAACCACCCGGGGGTAGGGGCCCTCTATTTCCAACAAGATTCTTTACAGAATGACAATGGATTTTGATGCTTTAAATGCGTCCTGTTTTTCCCCACAAGATTAGCTTGGGAGGGGTAGGGGTGGGTTATTCTGTACGAAAATACATTAATACGCTAAATCCATTCGTTAATGGTATAAGCACTCAACACACAGCTTATAAAAGCAAAAAGGCCCTACGTACGCGCAGGGCCTTTTTGTTAAGGTATGGGGGTATGAATTACTTCAGTACAAAAGTGGTTTTACCAATCATAAACCCATCTGTGTACAATTCTACAACATGCTGGCCTTTTTTATACTCCGCGTTTTTGTTGTATGTAAAGCTTAGTTGCTGCTGCGAGTTGTCGAAAACAAAGTCGCGCTTGGCGGTATAGTACATGTCATCGCCGTCTATCTTAAAGGAACCGGAGCCAGTGGCCAGGTTATACAGCGCAGCACCGTCAGGCTCGATCAGGCGCATGTACACCGTTTTCGGCTCTTTTGCAGCCACGTCGTTTTTCGCCAGCTTAAACTCTACGCGAATTTTCTCCACGCGCTTGGCACGGAACTCATTGTCAGAGTCCTCTTTCTCCTTGCCGCGCTGGTTGATGATGTTCACGTTCAGGCCTTGCGCCTCAAGTCGGGAGGCAAGCTTCACCTTCTCGGTCAGGTTCTGATTGCTGGATTTAACGGTGGTCAGGCTATCGGCCAGTTGCGTCTGGGTGTTTTTGAGAGTGGTGTTCTCCGTAAAAAGCACTTCGTTGTCGGCTTTCAGCTTCACGATTTCCTCATCCTTTTGCTTCAGTTGCTGCTCAAACACAGAGGCCCTGTCGCGGAAGCGGCGCTGGTCTGTCAGGCTGTAGCTGCTTTTCCGGAAACCGCGCAACTCATTCAGGTCAGAGGCAATGGCGGCTATCTTGCTTTCCAGCGAATCATTCTCCAGGCCCATGGCCTGCAGTTCCTGGCTTTGCCGCTCGAAGTCCGACTTCAGCGCTTCGTATACCTTGATTTGATTTTCAAGTTCGGTGTTCTTTTCGAGGATAATCGCGGCTTGCTCTTCCGTTTTCTCCTTTTTCTGATAGTTCATGTAAATCAGAATGCCGTTTATGCTGATCAAAACGATTAGCAGGCCACCAATTAAAAGCTTTTTGTTGCTTCGGTTTTCAGGCGTGTTAGCTGACATAGGTATGGTTTAGTTGTTTAATCCGTTAATTTTAGGGTATAGCCGCACCAATCCGGCAATACGGCCGTGCGCGCAAGTATCAAATATAAAGCTTTTGCAGAAGGAAACTAAAAGGATGGGAGAACAATTTGATGCCGCTTACTGGGAGGCGCGCTACCTGAGCGGCCAGACGGGATGGGATGCCGGAGACGTTACACCGCCTCTCAAACACTATTTTGACCAGCTCCGGGAAAAGCAGCTGCGCATCCTCATCCCGGGGTGCGGCAACGCTTATGAGGCCGAATACCTTTACAGACAAGGCTTTGGGCAGGTATACGTGGCCGATGTAGCAGAGGCCCCGCTGCGGCAATTTTCCGCGCGCGTACCTGATTTCCCGAAGGAGCAGTTGCTGCAACAGGATTTTTTTTCGCTGGAGGGAGGGTATGACCTGCTCGTGGAGCAAACTTTCTTCTGCGCCCTCGACCCGACGTTGCGGCCACGATATGCCCGGCAGTGCGCCAACCTGCTGCAGCCGGGCGGTAAGTTAGTTGGTCTGCTGTTCAACACGACGTTTGCCCAGGCCGGTCCGCCCTTTGGCGGCACTCGCGAGGAGTATATAGGCTATTTCGAACCTTTTTTTGATTTTATCCATTTCGAAACTGCTACCAATTCATTGCCCGCCCGGCAGGGAAGGGAGCTCTTCATGCTTCTCCAGAAAAAGTAGTGCTGCGTTTATACCTAATGAACCGGCATCGGGAGCGCGTTCTTTTTGAAACGTTATACCCTTTCTTTCTGAATTCTTAATTCGTGATTGAAGTCGTACCTTTACGCTACCTTATAGAAACTGATAACAAAAAAGCTCATGTTTGATATTCCGAAACTGAAACATACCGATAGCGGCAATTTCTTTCTGATGGCCGGTCCGTGCGCCATAGAGGGGGAGGAGATGGCCATGCAAATTGCGGCCCGCCTGAAAGAACTGACTGACAAACTGCAGGTGCCTTTGATTTTCAAGGGATCATACCGCAAGGCGAACCGCTCGCGCCTCGACTCCTTCACCGGCATCGGCGACGAAAAGGCGCTAAAAATCCTGCAGAAGGTAGGCCAGGAATTTGACGTGCCCACCGTCACGGATATCCACGAGACGGCTGAGGCTGCCATGGCGGCCGCGTATGTGGACGTGCTGCAGATACCAGCCTTTCTGTGCCGCCAAACCGACCTTCTGATTGCGGCGGCGGAGACAGGCAAGGTAGTGAACATCAAGAAAGGGCAGTTTCTGTCGGGGGCGGCCATGCGCTTTGCCGTGGAGAAGATCCACGATTCCGGAAATCAGAAAGTGATCCTCACCGACCGGGGCAATTCCTTCGGCTATTCCGATCTGGTGGTTGACTTCCGGAACCTGCCGGAAATGCAAAGCATCGGCGCTCCGGTGGTAATGGACGTGACGCACTCGTTGCAGCAGCCCAACCAAAGCTCTGGCGTAACAGGAGGCAAACCGGCGCTGATCGAAACGATCGCCAAAGCAGCCATCGCTGTGGGCGCAGACGGCCTGTTCATCGAAACGCACCCGAAGCCCAGTGTTGCCAAGTCAGACGGCGCCAACATGCTGCCCTTAGATCAGCTGGAGGAACTGCTCACCAAACTGATCCGCATCCGGCAGGCCATTCGCTAAACGGATCGTTAAAAAACTAACAGCTCGGGCGAGGTATGATTTTCATGCCTCACCCGAGCTGTTCTGATTAAAAACTCAGTGTAAAATGTTCCTTGGGCTGCGAGGATCGGAAGAAAACCAGCCCGACAAAAAACAGGTCTACTGTCTGCATCACCTGCGGGTGCTGTTTAATCTCTTTCCAGGCCCGCTTCATCTCTGCCGACCAGTAAATATCGTCCAATACGAACACACTGTGCTCGTGGTGCCTGGTCAGGCAGCTTTTGAAGTAACGCATGGTAGGCGCGTAGCGATGATTGCCATCGAAGAAAACAAAATCCAATCTGGCTGTTTGCTGCAGTTGCTTTTCCAGGGTATCGTCCAGGTTGCCTTCTATTAAGGTGATGTGCTTCAGGCCAAGGGCCTTAAAGTTTTGCCGGGCCACTCCCGCAATGTTGGGGCAGCCCTCGAAGGTATACGTTGCGGCCTGCCGCCGCGCCTCTCCCAGGTATGCAGTTGTAATGCCCAGCGAAGTGCCCAGTTCAAAGATCGTTTCCGGCTGAAAGTGGTTAACCAGCCGGAAGAGCAACTGTCCGTATTTCATGGGTTTGGCCGAGGTCCGGGCAATGTCCTTAATTCGGCGCTTCCGAAAGTTAATGTTTTTAGAGCCAGCCCCTAAATCGGTCACCTGCAACGTGCGCTTCTCTTTCAGGAGTCTGTTTCGCAGCGTCTCTACCCGGCTGTACGCAGGAAAATAGCCGGTGTGCCGCAGCACATGGTGGTATAGGCTAAAGATAAAAGGAGAATGAACGCCGTGCAGTTTAAACGCCCGCGCCCGGTAAAGCAGGTAGTCAGCGGCTAGTCGGAAAGGGGACACAGGTATGCGGTTAGGCTTATGAGCGCAGGACGAGGCATAAGTCCCCGGTTGGGGCAAGTCCTGCAGGGTTTAGTTGAGTTTGTAAGGCACCACCAGGGTAAACTCAGGGATCGTCACGTAAAATTGGCGGCCATCGATAATGCGCTCCATCAGGTAGGTGCCACGCATCTTGCCGATGCCTGTTTTGAGGTTGCACCCCGACACATACTCGTGCATTTCGCCGGGCTCCAGCACGGGTTGCTGGCCCACCACGCCTTCGCCCTCCACTTCGCGCACAACGCCTGTCGCATCGTGTATATGCCAGTGGCGGCGCAGCAGCTTCACGGTAAACTCGCTGTGGTTGTCGATCCTGATCTTATAAGCAAAAACGAAATGCTGCTGCACTGGGCTGGAATAGTCGGGAAGGTAATTGGCCGTAACTGTTACTTTTACACCTTCAGTTGTTTTTGTATCCATGTTCCAGAGTTTTTTGTATACTTAGCAACCAAAGAAGCGGCTGCTTGTTCCTTCAATGGCACTGTATGCTTATCTAAACCCGCAAGCTCAAATCAGCATGAATGTAAAGATAGAAGAAAGCTGGCAAAATGTACTGCAAGATGAATTTGAAAAACCTTATTTCAAAAATCTTGTGTCTTTTGTTAAAGACGAATACACCTCTCAAAAAGTTTATCCCCCGGGGAGCCAAATCTTCAGCGCTTTCGAGAAATGCCCTTTCGAGGAGGTGAAAGTGGTGATTCTTGGCCAGGACCCATACCATGGGCCAAACCAGGCGAACGGCCTGGCTTTCTCGGTGAGCGAAAAAGTGCGTATCCCTCCCTCGCTGCTCAATATCTTCAAGGAGATCAAAAACGACCTTGACAAAGACATGCCTGCCACCGGCAACCTGGAGCGCTGGGCAGAGCAAGGGGTGCTGCTCCTGAACGCCACGCTCACCGTACGGGCCGCGACGGCTGGCTCGCACCAAAAGAAGGGCTGGGAGGAGTTTACCGATGTGGTGGTGCAGAAAGTAAACGACCTGAAAGAGCATGTGGTGTTTATGCTGTGGGGAGCATATGCCCAGAAGAAAGGCGCATTTATAGACGAAAGCAAGCACCTGGTGCTGCGTGCGGCTCATCCATCACCTTTCGCCGCAGACCGAGGCTTCTTCGGCAACCACCATTTTAGCAAGGCGAATAAATACCTGCAGGAGCACGGCATGCAGCCCATAGACTGGTAGCCTTTTTTCTAAAATGTAAGTCCGACGTGAATTCAAGGACAATTGGATGTATACTTTCCGGTAGTTCATAAATTACCCAACTGACCATGTTAAAAATATACCATAATCCGCGCTGCAGCAAAAGCCGCCAGACACTGGACCTGATCAAAGAGGCCGCGCAAGAGGTGGAGGTGATCGAGTATCTGAAAAACCCGCCCACCGCTGCCGATCTGAAGGATGTTTTGAATAAGCTGGGTATACCGGCTGAGCAACTGCTCCGGAAAGGCGAGCCACTGTACAAGGATAACCACAAGGGCAAAAGCCGCTCCGATGACGAGTGGGTTCAGATTATGGTCGAAAATCCAGTGCTTATCGAGCGGCCCATCGTCATGACGGAAACGAAAGCCATACTGGGCCGTCCACCAGAAAATGTCATGAGCCTTCTCAAGCCACGGACCTAACTCCGACTATTCACTTTATAGAACAAGAAACAGCGTGATGATCAAAATTATGGCTGGGTATATATAGCGCTGGTAGATTTTGGCAATCTTGCTCTCGGTATCGTATTTTTTCCGTTTAACAAACTGTAGGATGGAAGTCCCGATCAGTGAGGTAATCATGATGTAGGTGAAGATGAAGATTTTATCGGAGATTGTGGCGTGCTCCATCTCTGGTTTGTAGGCGGAAAAGTACAGGGCGATTGATGCGAGTAGCGAAGTGACCTGTATGGCCTCCAGCGTTTCGACCCTGCTTAAGGGGATGAACACCGAAAAATAGGTTACCACCAGAATAACCAGAAGCGGGGTAAGCACTTTCAGGAAAAAGTCGACCCTGGCCCTGGACATGACATAGGTATAACTGAACTTGTAAAAGGGCTGGTTTCGTTGCTGGTCATTAAAAGAGTTATAGTAACTGATGATGTCGTGGGCATACCCCACATACTGATTGCGGTAGTGCCAGCCATCTGTCTCAAATAAGGAGTCGTTTAGGGCGGTGGTGGACGGCTGGATAAAAAAAGGATTTGTGGCATTGGCCGGCTGAAGCTGGATGGGGAACTTTTGCTTGTCGAACGGATAGTTTTTCAGGTCCGGCTCAAACAGGAACTTACCCGATACCCGAAACATATAGTTGTAGAGCGGTTTTTTGCCCGGTATTTTTCTAAAGCTAATCGGTTTGATATCCAGCAGGTATTCGTGGCTTGTCTCGCTTCTGGCAGCGTTCGTAAAGTCTATCCGCGCAATGTCAACAGGAATTATGGAGGTGATTTCCAGATAAAACGTAGCGTAGAAGCTGCCTTCAGGGTCATTTACCTGGTTTAACTGCACCATATCCATATGCGTGAAAAAAACGGGCACCTGTCGCAGCGTATCGTTTATCCAGATGAACTGATCGGGTGCCAGTATATGCCGGGTGAGCAAAGCGGGCTTCCAGGCCAGGAGTACGTCTCCGGCAATGGCCCTGTCTGCGTTAAAAAACCAGTCGTCGAACCAGCCCCGGTAAATCAGGCCTCCCCCCACGTATTTCTGCAGGCCGCTGATGATTAATTCTTTGGTAGCGTTCTCCGAAGTGTCAGCAGTTTCGCCGATAGCCGCGGCGGCGGCCAGCAACCCAATGCTGTCTGCGATGCGGGCACTGAAGCTCAACTGGAACTCCAGGGTTTCTCCGGGGGTCACGTCCTGTATAAAAGATGGGATTTGCTCCTGCAGCCGCAGGTTATACGTGCCAGGTATACCGATCACGTTCAGGTCGTAAAGCTCCCCGAGATTGTTCCCCTCTGATTGTCCGATCACCTGGCCGAGGTCGCCGAGCGCGGTGAAAATGGGAATCTGAACGCCGGCTTGTCTGAGCAACGGGATAAAGGTCGAGGTAATTCCGCTCCGGAACGACAGCAGCAAAAAGTCTGCCTTGGTGGCTATGAGTGTTGCCGCCAGCGAGTCAACTCCCCCTTGGTCAAAGAGGTGCCCTTCCGGGAGCCATTTTTCCATCACCACATGTGCCGTAGTGTCTTTGAGTTGCTGGTCACAAAGCTTCTGCAAAAGCGCCGCGGAGTATAAATCGCCTGTCATACCTATAAAGGCGGTGCGTCTGAACCTGTCTTCCAGGAATTTCTCAAAGCGCGCTGCAACGTCGTTAATCCCCTTTTCGGCCGTGAACATGTTCGGGTACTCCTCGAAAAGGGGTGTCAGGGCATACCCCCCGATAAACGGAATGCGGGCTGGCCCCACCAACTCTGCCACCGCTTTCGACCTGGTTGAGCTCCAACTCCCCACATAGCCGATCAGGGTAGGGTCCTCGATGGTTTCGGCCACTACCTTCTTCGCAATTTCAGGGTCGCCTCCGTCGTCGAGGTACTTCACACGCACTTCCTTCCCCAGAATTCCACCCTGTTGGTTTAGAATGGTAACTCTTTTCTGAATGATGTTTTGCATCACCTCCAGGTCATTCCCCTTGAGCTCGTTGTAATTGATGAGCACGCCCACAGTATAGTAGCCTTCCAGAAAGCCCCTTTGGTATAGATGCCTGTAAAGGATGGCACCCACTATCAGGAGCCCTATCAGCACTACAAAAACCTGTTTATATACCGTCTTTCGAAGCATTAGGGTAGGCTTAGTACTTTCGTGTCAATCGTTCTGGAATGCAGGTGAACATGCATTGGCCAGCAGTACACACGCTGTTAATGTACTATTACGCAATCAAAATGCTAATCGATATATAGATTGTTTACTTTAAACACTGGTTGTCAAAGGGATATGCTGTGGGGTATGGCATTGAGGCAGACTACTCAGTGTCTTTGGCGGGTTGCCACGGGAACTTGCCTTCCAACTCAACCTGCAGCGAGATGCTCAGGAATGTTCTGATCAGCACGATCAGGGCCAGTGTCAGTACCCGATCAAGCGTGGGCTCTGTCACGACGGTGGCGATGATATCGGCTGCCACCAAAATCTCCAGCCCCAGCAAAATGGCCTTCCCTAGATCCAGCCGCAACTGTTTGTATGACCTTTCCTTTGATTGAATTCCAGGGAAAACGAACTTGAAAAGCGCTATGGCGGCCCCGATAGAGATGATGAGCACCCCGACTGCCTCTATACCCCGGGCAGTGTATTCTATGTATAACCTGATGTGCTCCATAAGACTTTCGGGTAGGGGTATGCTTTAGAGGCGGCGTGGAAGCCGCGAAGTTACCTTAGCCTAACGCACTTGTGCTAAAGTGGTTGTTTTGGGATGCAAGTGCACCTGGGAAGGGGCATAAAAAAAGCAGCCAGTCGTGGAGGCTGGCTGCTTGTGCTAGATGGAGGTCCGATCTATTCGATTGACTTGAAGATTCGGCTCCAGCGTATTCTGTCGAGGAAGGTGCCTTCCGGGTTCGTAGACATCCAGATCATCACGGCCTTGCCCACGATATGGTCTTCCGGCACAAAGCCCCAAAACCGGGAATCCAGCGAGTTATGGCGGTTGTCGCCCATCATAAAGTAGTAGTTCTGCTTGAAGGTATACTGGTTCACCTCCTTGCCATCAATAAAGAGTTTTCCGTCGCGCACGGCTGCATCGTCGTTGTGCTCATATCCCAGAATCACCTTTTCGTAAAGAGGCAGCGTTTTGGGCGTGATGGCCACCGTGGCGCCTTCTTTCGGGATGTATAGCGCGCCGAAGTTGTCCTTGTTCCAGTCATACATGCTGGGCACATGCGGGAAAACCTGTGGGTCGCCTTTGCCGGGGAGATCTTTCATCAGGATCACATCCTTCATAAAGTCCAGCTTAGCCATCTCAGCCGCCAGTTCCGGGGAGGCATCCACGGCATACCCGTTGTCATAGGTATAAAGATCGTTCAGGTTGATGTTGCGGTCCTGGAAAAATTTCTGAGACAGTTGCGTTTTAGGCACTAGCAGGTACTTATACTGCATGCCCGCAGGGTTTTCGATGGCCTTCCCGTTGATGTATACCTGCATGTCTTTCACCGCAAGCGAGTCACCGGGCAGGCCGATGGCCCGCTTGATGTAGTTGGTGCGCAGGTCAGCGGGGTGCTGCGACTCAGGCGGGTAGTTAAACACGACCACGTCGAAGCGCTTCACCTCAGAGAAGCCCGGCAGGCGGTGCGGCATCAACTGTATGGCGTCTGAGTAGGAGGGGATGTTGGTACCCCAGATGGTTTGGTGCGTGAGCGGAACCTGCAAGGGCGTCATGGGGGTGCGGGGGCCGTAGTGCAGCTTGCTCACAAACAGGAAGTCGCCCACCAGCAGTGATTTTTCCATGGACGGGGTGGGGATGGTGTAGGCCTCAAAGGTAGCCCAACGGATCAGGCTGGCCGCCACCACGGCAAACAGGATGGCATCACCCCACTCCCGGGCAAAGCTTTTCTTTTTCTTTGGGGATTTTTCCTGAGGGGCTTTCTCCCAAAATTTTACGTTCATCAGCAAGAGCTATGGGTTTACAGGTTCAGCATGTCTTTCATGCCATACACGCCTTTGCGGTCTACGAGCCAGGCGGCGGCCATCACGGCACCTTCGGCAAAACCAGCACGGCTGTGGGCCACGTGGCCAAGTTCAATCTGGTCGATCTCAGAGCTGTACGTCACGATATGGGTGCCCACCACATCCGGCGCACGCTCCGAGACGATGTTTAATTTAGTTTTTTCTTCCGGATTGTCAGACACCCAGCCCTCCAAATTCGGGTAGCTGGCCAATATCCCCTCTGCCGCCGTAATACCGGTTCCGCTGGGCTTGTCCACTTTCTGCAGGTGATGCACTTCCTTTACATGAACGGAATATTCCGGGTAGGCTTGCATTTTGGTGGCGATATACTCGTTGAAATGGAAGAACAGGTTGACGCCCACGCTGTAGTTGGATGCGTAGAAAAACGCGCCGTTCTGCTTCAGGCACAGCGAAACCGCCTCCTCAAACCGGTCCAGCCAGCCCGTGGACCCCGATACAACGGGTATGCCATGCACCAGGCAATAGCTCACGTTGCCAAAAGCCGACTCAGGGTGCGTAAATTCAATCGCCACATCCGTGTTTTCGGCAGTGAAGTTGCGCAACTCCTCGGCGTTTTCGTGGTCTACTCGGCCAACAATTTCGTGGCCTTTCGCCAGGGCGGTCTGCTCAATGGTTTTACCCATTTTACCGTAGCCAATCAATAAAATTCTCATTTAGATCGGGTATAAAGTGTTAAGGTCAGGGCTGGCGTGATGCCAGTGGGAGTGCCTGCAACCGGTATAAGGTTCGGCTGCATCCGCAAGGCCAGGTCGTCGCTCACGTCAAACTCCTTCAGGTGCGCGTGCACGTAGGCTTCTGCAATCTGCAGGCCATATGCCCCAATCGAAAGCAGGATGGTCAAGTCGCGGTTGCGGCGGTAACCATCTCGGCGGTATTCAAGATTGCGGACAGCAAAAGAGCCCGGCTCCGTGCCGTTCTGTACACCCAGGGTGGAGTGATTGGCATATTCATCCACGGTGGTCGAGTCACCGTCTATGCGCTTAATAAGGGCCACACGGTAACTCTGGTATTGGTTGTTGTTGTAGATAAGATAATATCCCAGCACCGCACCCATGGCGTAGACAAGTGGCATCTTCCAATAGGATTTGTTGTAAAACTGGCCGGCACCAGGTATGGCTGCGGCCCAAAGCGCGGCTTTGGTGGGGCGGTCCAGGTCTTTTAAGCTGCTCACCTTAAAGTTGGCCAGGAAGAAGCCCTCTTTTTTTGTCAGCGTGTCAGGCACTTCTACAAGCACAGAGTCGGGCCCTTCGGTAATCACCTGCCCATATCCGGTGGCAGGTGCGAGGTACAACAGTATACCCAGCAGCAAAAACAAAAAGCCAGCCTGTAGCCTCATCGTGCAGTGTTAGTAATTTAAAATCTCCAGAATCCGGTTAAGCTCTTCCACTGTCAGGAACGGGATCTTGATTTCCCCTTTTCCCTCGTTATTGGCCTTAACCAGTATTTTAGTGCCGAACTGGGAGGAAAGCTTCGTTTCCACGCCTTTCAGCTCTTCGTCGTATTTGTTGAAGCTCAGCTTCTGCTGGGCATCCGGTTTCTTGTTAGCATTTTGGAGGTTGCGGACCAGTTCCTCCACTTTGCGCACGGATAACTCTTTGGCCACCACCTCTTTGTATACGTCCAGCTGCTGCTCTACTGTGTTGATGTTGATGAGGGCGCGGGCATGGCCCATGCTGATGAGGTTGTCGCGGAGGCCGATCTGAATATCCGGTGGCAGCTTGAGTAGGCGCAGGTAGTTGGTAACCGTGGTGCGCTTCTTGCCGACGCGCTCGCCGAGTTCTTCCTGCTTCAGGCTGCACTCCGAGAGGAGGCGCTGGTAGGAGAGGGCGATCTCGATGGCATTCAGGTTTTCCCGCTGGATGTTCTCGATCAGGGCCATCTCCAGCATCTGCTGGTCGTCGGCCTTGCGGATGTAGGCCGGTATTTCTTTGAGCCCCGCGATTTTAGAGGCCTGGTACCGTCGCTCTCCCGAAATCAGCTGGTAAGTGTTCTGGTCGAGCTGCCGCACCGTGATCGGTTGGATGATACCCTGTACTTTGATGGACTCGGCCAGTTCCTCCAGTGCCCCCTGGTCAAAATGTGTCCGGGGCTGGTATGGGTTGGTCTGGATCTGGTCTATGGCGATGTCTGCGATGGTATTAACTTCGTTTAGCGTGGAAGATTCGGTTTTGCCGGTATACTTATTTCCCTCCAATAGGGAGCCGAGGCCCCTGCCGAGGCCTCCTTTGCGTTTGGCTGCTGAATTCTTGTTGTCAGACATGTACTCGTAAGGTGTTATTTTTCCAGCGCGACGCTGTTTTTCTCTGCAATTTCACGGGCCAAGTTCAGGTAACTCAGGGCTCCCTTGCTCTCTGCGTCGTGCAGGAGGGCAGGTATGCCAAAGCTCGGCGATTCGCTCAGCTTGACGTTGCGCGGGATGATCGTTTCGAACACCATCTGCTGAAAGTGCGTTTTCACCTCTTCCACCACCTGGTTGCTCAGGCGCAGGCGCACGTCATACATCGTCAGGAGTATGCCCTCAATCGCCAGGTCCATGTTCAGGCGCGACTGTATGATCTTGATCGTGTTCAGCAACTTGCCAAGCCCCTCCAGCGCAAAGTACTCGCACTGCACCGGGATCACCACCGAGTCGGCGGCGGTCAGGGAGTTCACCGTGATCAAACCCAGTGAGGGTGAGCAGTCTATGATGATGAAGTCATAGCGCTCCTTGAGGGGGCGAAGCGCCTCACGCATCTTTTCCTCCCTGTTCGGCACGGTGATCATCTCCACCTCAGCCCCGACCAGGTCGATGTGGGAGGGGATGAGATCCAGGTACGCGATGTTGGGCGACTGCAGGATAATGTCCTCCACCTTCACGTCATCCACCATGCACTCATATATGCTGCTGGTGATGGTGTCGGGGTCAAACCCAAGGCCCGAGGTGGCGTTTGCCTGCGGGTCCGCGTCAACAAGTAACGTTTTATATTCAAATGCTGCCAAACTCGCTGCCAGGTTAATGGCCGTGGTGGTTTTGCCAACGCCACCCTTTTGGTTTGCAACCGCAATTATTTTTCCCATTCAAGCCTTATAGGTCAATCGTCTGACCTATCTCCATTAGTATAAGTTCTTTATCGGCCAGTTTGGCCACTTCCTTCGCCTCCTCCAGGTCTATCTCGATGTAGGGGAAGGTGTCATAGTGCATCCCGATGAACGTGTCTGTCTGCACAAAATCGGCAGCCAGCACGGCATCGTGTATGTCCATGGTAAAGTTATCACCAATCGGCAGCAACGCAAAATCCAGGTCATACTGCTCCGGAATCAGCTTCATGTCGTAGGTGAGGGCCGTGTCGCCGGCAAAGTAAAACGTTTTGTGCTCGGTTTCCACTACAAAGCCCGCCGCCACCCCGCCGCTCGTTCCGTCGGGCAGGGTGCTGGAGTGGATGGCGGTCACCATCTTCACGGTGCCGAAGGGTAGGGTTACTTTGCCGCCGATGTTCATCGGGTGCGTCTTCTCGATTCCCTTGCTGCCATACCAGCTGGCAATTTCATGGATGGCCACTATCGTGGCGTTGTTGGCGCGCGCTATCTGCTCGGCATCAAGCACGTGGTCCTGGTGGCCGTGCGAGAGCAGGATGAAGTCTGCCTTTATGGCCGAAACGTCTATCTGGGAGGCAAGCTCATTTCCCGAAATGAAGGGATCGAACAACACGCGATGCCCGTCAATTTCAAATAAGAAGCAAGACTGTCCGTAGTACGTTATATTCATAATGTTGCTATTTTAGTGTTTTGGCGGCCCGCGCAAGATGCCCGGTCCTTGCACAAAGATACATTTTTTTGCCCACAAAGACGGATGCAAGTTAGTACACACAGCATATTTTTATACATACTCGTGGGCCTTTTTGCCTCCTGCACTGAGGCTGGCGAAAGTAAAACGGATAAAAAAGTGTTTCGGTATAATCAGGCGGAGGCGCTCACGTCGCTGGATCCGGCCTTTGCCCGCAACCAGGCCAACATCTGGGCCACTACCCAGCTTTACAACGGCCTGGTGGAGCTGGATCAGGAGCTGAAAACAGGCCCTGCCATCGCCAAAAGCTGGGAAGTGTCGCCCGACGGTATGGCCTATACCTTTCATCTGCGCGACGATGTGTATTTCCATGACAGTGAGGCCTTTCCGGGGGGCAAGGGCCGGAGGGTCAGGGCGCAGGATTTTGCCTACAGCTTCCACCGCATCGTGGACCCCGCCACGGCCAGCACCGGCGCCTGGGTGTTCAACGACAAAGTGCTGGCGGATGCCACGGGCGCCATCTCCGACACGGCCTTTCTGGCTTTGAACGACAGTACCTTCCGGGTATACCTGCAAGCCCCGTTTATCGCCTTCCTTGAGATCCTGACCATGCCCTATGCCTACGTGGTGCCCCGCGAGGCTGTCATGCGGTATGGCAAGGACTTCAGGGCGAACCCGGTGGGCACCGGCCCTTTCCGGTTCAATCTCTGGGACGAGGGAAACGCCATCGTGATGCTCCGAAACCCTAGCTACTGGAAAGTGGACGCGGCGGGCAAGCGGCTCCCATACCTGGATGCAGTGCAGGTTTCATTCATCACCGATAAGAAGTCTGAGTTCCTGACCTTTATGCAAGGGAAGCTGGACTTTCTGTCGGGTATAAAAGAAGGCTCCCGCGACCTGATTCTCAACAACGACGGTACCGTGCAGGAGGATTTCAAAGACAAGTTCACGGTGCAAAAGGTACCCTACCTGAACACCGAGTACATTGGGTTTCAGCTGGATTCCGCGAAGCTGAAGGAGGCAAACCCCGCTCTGCGCGACAAACGTGTGCGGCAAGCCCTGAACTATGCCATCAACAAGAAAGAGATGATCGCCTATTTCCGCAACAACATCGGGATTGCCGGCCATTCAGGGATGGTGCCTCCCTCGCTGCCTTCTTACAACGACAGCCTCGTGCGAGGGTATGCCTATAACCCCGGCAAGGCCATCGCTCTGTTGCAAGCGGCTGGGTACAGTGCGCAACATCCCTTGCAGATGCGGCTGAGCACAGTTCAGGAGCACAAGGAACTGGCGGAGTACATGCAGAAGAAATGGGCGGAGGTAGGGGCGCAGGTGCAAATCGACATCAACCAGGCCCCGGCGCACCAGGAGACCGTGGACAACGGCCGCGCACCTTTCTTCATGAAATCGTGGCTGGGCGACTACCCGGATGCGGAGAACTACCTTGCGCTCTTTTACAGCAAGAATTTCTCTCCTGCCGGGCCTAACAAGACGCATTTCAGCAATGCGGCCTTCGACCAGCTGTATGAGCAGGCCAAGCTAGAGCGGGATGTGAAAAAACGCTGGAGCCTGTACCAGCAGATGGATCAGATCGTGGTGGAGGAGTGCCCGGTTATCGTGTTGTTTTATGATGAAGTGGTCCGGCTCACGCAACCGAACATCGTGGGTCTGGAGCCAAACCCTATGAACACCCTGAACCTGGAGCGGGTCCGCAAACTGTAGCCCGGTTATACATCAGGCTTTCTGTCATTTAATAGGTCGGGTTGCTTTTGTCTTTTGCGTGCCGCTGCAGCAGTTCGTCGAGCCACGCGATGAACTGAATAAGGCGCTCGGGCCCGCCTTCCTCATGCTTCACCCGTTTCGTCTGCTTGCCTTGCGCATAGAAAGTGAGGTATGTGGAAGAGATGTCGGACCAGTCGGATAAATAGCTTTTTTGGAGGGTTGTATACGCCAGGTCATTCAGTTTCTGCGTGAACTGTTGCACCTCCTGCGGCGTAAGCTGCAGCTGCAGGGTATCCTGAGCCAGCGCGTTCCGGAAAGGCACGTACGCCACCTGTCCGTTCTGATAGATGGTAGCGTTATAAGCCGGGCAGAGACCCAGGCAAGGTGTTTTCTGGAAGAGCAGCACTGGCTCGGCAGGCTTTTGCCCGGTTGTGGCCTGTTGCCGGGCGGCGCTTTTGGAGCATCCCGCCGCCATCAGGGCGAGCAGCAGCAATAAAAGCCAGCTGTGGCTGCGCCCTCGGTTTATACTGTGTCGGGTCTTGCTCATGGCGTTTCGGTTTGTAAGGGTATAAAGTGGCCTTCACGGAACGTGTATGCCTTCGGCTGGCAATCGGGACAGGTCGAGAAATTCACGGTAGAGTCGGGGGCATCCAGCACAAAAAGACGGCTATTGGGGCTGTAACTGGCACTGCCGTGCCCTTGCAGCTTGTCCAGCACTTTTCCGCTCTGGCGGTCGATCACATAATGCGTCTGGCAATTCGCTCCGCACTCTACCGAAACAATGGTATACTTTCCGGCAAAGTTCACGCCCTCCTGCAAGGCTTCTGTCAGGACAATGCGGTGCGTGCGCGCATCCGGGTGACTCTTCACGTCCAGAGGAGCCATGCGGCCGCTGTACATATCGTGCACGTCGTGCTCTCCGCTGGTATGGTATTGCTCCATCGTGATGCGGTAACGTTGGTATAGGTCCGCATTTCCCTCGCCCGTTACGGGCATTTTCACATCTTTCCGGGCCAGTTGCTTTTCCAGTTTTGGGTGGGTGCTGGCTTTGTTCTCCTCTTCTTCGGAGCGCGGCTGGCAGCTGAGCATGGCAGCGCTGAGCGCTGCAAGCGCCATAAAGTTTTGCAGTGTTCGTGGGTATGACATAGCCTTACATACGCATGGGCGGCGGCTGCAGCCAAAAAAAAGGCCTCTCCGGGTAGGGAGAGGCCTTTGGGTATGAGAAGCACTGTGTTATTTTTTAGCCTTGCGCTTCTGCTGCTCTTTGTCAGATGCCTGACGCATGGCCTCCTGCATCCGCTCTGTGAAAGAGGGGCCGCCTGATTTCTTTTTCTCCTTGATCTTGTGCTTGTTCTCTTCCAGTCTCGCCCGGATCTTGCCCTCATCCACAAACTTGCGGATGGCGGCCTGCTGGCCAAAGGTCACGATGTTCGACATGAAGTAGTAGAACGAAAGACCTGCAGGGTATGAGTTCAGCACGAACATGAAGATAAGCGGCATCAGGTAGCTGTAGAACTTCATCGGGCCCTGCATGGTGTTCACCTGGTTGTTCGACCAGGTATACAGGATCGTGGAGCCCGTCATCAGGAGCGTGAACATACTCACGTGGTCACCATAAAACGGTATGGTAAACGGCAGCTTCGCGAAGATATCGTAAGTGGAGAGGTCTGTAGCCCACAGGAAAGCTTCCTGGCGCAGCTCGATGGAGTTCGGAAAGAAGTTGAACATCGCAAACAGGATCGGGATCTGCAGCAGCATCGGGATACAGCCGCTGACGGGGTTCACGCCCATCTCCGAGTAAAGCTTCATCGTCTCCATCTGCGATTTCTGCATGTCGCCCTCGTTGCGCTCTTTAATCGCGTCGATCTCCGGCTTCAGCACCTTCATCTTTGCCATCGACACATACGACTTGTAAGTCAGCGGGAAGAGGATGGTTTTGATGTAGAGCACCAGCAGGATGATGATGATGCCGTAGCTGCTGAAGTAATTCTCCAAAAAGTCGAAGGCCGGGATGATGAGCCACTTGTTTACGTAGGAGAAAATGCCCCAGCCCAGGTCCAGGTTGTGGTCAAAATCATACCCGATGTGCTTGAGTATCTTGTAGTCGTTGGGGCCGAAGTAGAACATGAACTCGCCCTTGCCCGACAGCACGTCCTGCGTCGGGATCAGAATCTGAGAAGCCAGCGTCTTCACCACCGACGAGTCAGCCGGGTCAACAGTCGACTCCAATTTCGCGCCGGCGAACTGATTGGTGGCAATGATTCCGGCCGTAAAGAAGTTCTGCTTGTTAGCCACCCATTTGATGGGCTGCTCGATGGTTTCGGTCTCCGTCCCCTCCGAGATAGAAAGCTTTTCGAAAGACTCGTCTGACGTATAATAGTTGATGGTTGACTTCTGGCGGTTCTGATTGATGTCGCGCTCGAGCTGCTTGAGTTGGTCGCTCCAGGTAAAGGTCATGGTGTTGCCGCTGATCTGGCTGTCCAGTCCCTTAAAGTCCAGGTTATACCCCAACATAAAGCTCTCGTCGAAGAGGGTATAGGCCTGCTCGATGTATTGGCCGTTGCCCAACTGGGCCCTGAAGGTGATCGTCTTGCCGGTCACATCATCTTTGCCCTTTACGCTTTTCGCGTCAGAGGGCGTGAAGTACAGATCAGAGAGGTTTACCGTTTTCCCGTCGTTGGTGCGGAACGCCACATCCGTCTTGCTGCTTTCGCTGTCGAAGAGCACCAGCGGCTCGTCCAGGTAGGTTTTGTAGTTCTTGAGGAGCACTTCCTCCACCTGACCGCCTTTGGAGCTGAAGGTCACCCGGATGTTCTCGTTTTCCAGTATGGTGGTGGTTGCCTCTCCGTTTGCGGCAGCGCCAAAAGCGCCCAGAGCGTTGGCTCTGTTGGCCTGAGCCAGCGAGTCGTCGGCCACCACTGTGTCTGTTGCTTGCAGCGGTGCTACCTTGGCCGTTTCCTGCAGTGCCGTTTGCTTCACGGGCTCATCCTTCGCCGAAAAGAAGAAGGAGTAAGCCAGCAGCAGTATGGCAATCAATCCAAAGCCAATTGCTTGATTTCTATCCATTTACTCGTAGTTGAATTGTGATTGTGTGTATTGTGCTTAATTAGATTTAGCGTAGTTAATGGCCGCTTTCACAAACTTAACAAAAAGCGGGTGGGGGGCCAGGGCCGTGCTTTTTAGCTCCGGATGGTACTGTGCCGCCACAAACCACGGGTGGTTTTGCAGCTCGATCACCTCCACCAGGCCCGTGTCGGGGTTGATGCCAGAGGCAAGCATTCCGGCCTGCTCAAAGTCAGCTAAGAACTTGTTATTGAACTCGTAACGATGGCGATGGCGCTCCGAAATCTTGGGCTTGCCATATACAGAATAAGCCTTGGAGCCCTTTTTTAGTTCACAAGTATAGGAACCTAATCGCATAGTTCCACCCATTTGGGTCACTTGTTTCTGATCTTCCATCATGTCGATGATGGGGTATGGCGTGTTCGGGTCCATTTCGGTGGAGGCGGCTCCCTCCAGTTGCAGTACATTGCGCGCAAACTCCACGGCGGCGCACTGCATGCCCAGGCAGATGCCCAGGAACGGGATATTGTTTTCGCGCACGAACTTGATCGCTTCCAGCTTTCCTTTAAAGCCGCGCTCGCCAAAGCCGGGGGCCACCAGCACGCCGTCCATCTGCTGCAGCAGCGAGGCCACGTTCTCTGTGGCGATGTTCTCCGACTGGAAAGTTTTGATATTCACCTTGCACTCGTTGGCGGAGCCCGCGTGCACAAAAGACTCAATGATGGATTTGTAGGCATCCGGCAGCTCCACGTATTTTCCCACCAGGGCGATATTCACCTCGGCGGTCGGGTTCTTCAGGCGGCCCAGAAACTCTTTCCAGCTGTCCAGGTTTGGCTCCATCTTGTGCGGCAGCTTCAGCTTGCTGATCACGCGCTCGTCCAGCTTCTCCTTGCGCATCAGCAGCGGCACGTCATAGATGGTCTCCGCGTCTAGCGACTCGATCACCGAGTTGGTCTTCACGTTACAGAACAGGGCGATCTTTCGGCGCATCTCCGCCGGAATAGAGTGCTCAGAGCGGCATACCAGGATGTCGGGCTGCACGCCTGCCTCAGACAGGGCACGCACCGAGTGCTGGGTTGGCTTGGTTTTCAGCTCACCGGCGGCACGCAGGTAGGGTACCAGGGTCAGGTGGATCACGCAGGTCTCGTGCACGCCGAGTTCCCAGCGCAGCTGGCGCAGGGCCTCAATAAACGGCAACGACTCGATATCGCCCACGCAGCCACCCAGCTCCGTGATCACGATGTCAAACTCGCCCGTATCGCCCAGCAGCAGCATGCGGCGCTTGATCTCATCCGTGATATGCGGAATCACCTGCACCGTCTTGCCCAAATAGGCACCGGCACGCTCCTGAGTGATGACGTGGTTGTAGATGCGGCCCGTGGTGACGTTGTTTGCCTGTGATGTGGGTGTGTTGAGGAAACGCTCGTAATGGCCCAGGTCAAGGTCAGTCTCTGCGCCGTCCTCCGTCACGAAGCACTCTCCGTGCTCGTAGGGGTTCAGGGTACCCGGGTCGATATTGATGTAAGGGTCGAATTTCTGAATAGTTACAGAGAAGCCTCTTGCCTGTAGCAGTTTAGCAAGAGAGGCGGAAATGATGCCTTTACCAAGGGAGGAAGTTACGCCGCCTGTAACGAAAATGTATTTAGTAGCCATAAGTTTGGGTTAAGCCTTATGGGCCACAAAGGTACTTTAAATATTTGATTTTCCTGACAATACCGCAACATACTGCAGCATCTTTCTTCAGGTGTCTGCTAAAGCGGGGTATAAACGCACCCCATTCAGTCCTTTTTGGCCAGCCGGGCGCATCCGTTTTGCTGCAACTTATGGCGCCAGGCTCCTGGGTATAGCTTCCGCGCAAAGTTACCCGATATGGGTAGCAGAAATTGTGTACGCTGGGCTGCACTCAGAACTCAAGGGTGAACTGATAGCCCTCCTGCAGCCGGTCGTGCTGGTAAAGCAGGCTACTGACCGTGACCCCGAGCAACCGCACCGGGTAGGGGGGAAGCTGGGGCGCGCGCAGCAGATCACGGGCAATTACGTAGAGGGCATCGGCGCTGCTGAACTCGCTCAGAAAAGTCTTGCTGCGGGTGTTTTGGGCAAAGTCGAAGTACTTGATCTTGAGCGTGAGGGTTTTAGCAGTGGCCTTTAGCCGCTCCATGTCCTGGGCCACCTCCAGGCACAGCCTGTCCAGTTGCAGCAGCATGTCGTGCTCCTCGATCAGGTCCACGTCGAAGGTGCGCTCTGAGCCAATGGACTTCCGGATGCGGTGTGGCTGCACCTCCCTGAAGTCCTGGGCGCGGGAGATCCGGTAGTAATACAGACCCACTTTCCCGAAGTTGCGGACCAGCTCCTGCTCGGAGCGCGCGCGCAGGTCGGCCCCGGTCAGGATGCCCATTTGCTGCATTTTGGCGGCCGTCACTTTGCCGATGCCATGAAACTTCTCGATGGCCAGGCCCGCCACCAAAACCTCAGCTTTGTCGGGAGTGATGAGCGTGAAGCCGTCCGGCTTGTTGTAGTCAGAGGCTATTTTTGCCAGGAACTTGTTATAGGAAACGCCCGCCGAGGCCGTCAGGCCAGTCTCCTCGAAAATGCGCTTCCGGATCTCCTGCGCGATAATTGTGGCTGAGGGCATCCCGATCTTGTTTTCGGTCACATCCAGGTAGGCCTCATCCAGCGAGAGCGGCTCCACCAGGTCGGTATAGGATTGGAAAATCTCACGGATCTGGCGGGAAACAGCGCTGTATACCTCGAAGCGGGCTTTCACAAAGATCAGGTGTGGGCAGCGCTGTGCGGCGATTTTGGAGGAAAGAGCTGAGTGCACGCCATACCTGCGGGCCTCGTAGCTTGCCGCCGCCACCACGCCGCGCTGCCTGGAGCCGCCCACCGCCACGGGTTTGCCGCGCAGCTCCGGGTTGTCGCGCTGCTCCACCGACGCGAAGAAGGCGTCCATGTCGACGTGAATGATTTTTCGGATGGGCTGGCTCACGGAAAGGTGCATTACTGGGCAAAGGTACAAAACAGCGCCTGAAACTCAGTGATGCCCTGCCAGCGGAGCCGGTTTTGGTGGTCTATTGCAAAAGATGCATTTGTAGGGGGTATGGCCAGCGGAGTTCGCACATGCAACAGGACATTTTGCGCAAACCTCCCGTATACTAGCAACTCAAACAAGCAATAACACTATGATACAATTGAAACAAACACGACGCAGCGCTCCGCTACTGGCATTTTTGGCCGCCTCGGCCTTATGGGGCTGCAACAGTGCGCAGGAGTCTGCACAGCAGGAGGGACAAACCGCGTCCACCACCTTTAGCCCTGACGCCGACACCGTACGCACGGCCACCGACCCAAGCCTGGTCCTGCCAGCCCCGGACACTACCCATCGGGCTGCCAAACGCAGCCAAACCATCGGGTGGCCGGCAGACAAAGCCCCCGTGGCCCCAACAGGGTTTAAAGTGGAGCGCTTCGCCACCGACCTGAAGCACCCGCGCCGGATATACATCGCCCCGAACAAGGATGTTTTCGTCGCGGAAACGGACGACAAGGAGAAAAGCGCCAACCAGATCACGCTCCTCCGCGACTCGGACAACGACGGAAAGCCAGACACCCGCGAGGTGTTTTTATCGGGCCTGAACCAACCGTATGGCATCCTGGTGCTGGGCGATTACTTTTATGTGGCGGAGGTAGACAAGCTGGTGCGCTACCCCTACAAGGCCGGACAGACGAAGATGGATGCGAAAGCCGAGCAACTAATCAGCCTGCCCGCAGGCGGCTACAACCACCACTGGACGCGCAACATCATCGCCAACCCCGCGGGTACCAAAATCTACGTATCGGTGGGGTCAGCCAGCAACGTGGGTGAGTATGGCATGGACAAGGAAGTGCGCAGGGCAAACATCCTGGAGATCAACCCGGACGGAACAGGGGAGCGCGTATATGCCAGCGGGCTGCGCAACCCGGTGGGTATGGACTGGGCGCCCGGCTCTAACGTGCTCTGGACAGCGGTGAACGAGCGCGATGAGATAGGCGACGAACTGGTGCCCGACTATATGACAGGTGTGAAAGAGGGGGCCTTTTATGGCTGGCCTTATTCATACTACGGCCAGCACGTAGACCCGCGCCGCCAGGGCGAGCGTCCTGAGTTGGTGCAAAAAGCGATCGTGCCGGACGTGCCGCTTGGGGCGCACACGGCGTCTTTAGGACTGGCATTCTATCAGGGTAGTGCCTTTCCGGCTAAATACAAAAATGGCGCTTTTATTGGGCAGCACGGCTCCTGGAACCGCTCGAATTTTGCCGGGTATAAAGTGGTCTTCGTGCCCTTTCAGAACGGTCAGCCCAGCGGCAAGCCAGAGGATTTTCTGACGGGCTTTATTGCCGATGCCAGCAAGAATGAGGTATACGGCCGACCCGTAGGCATTGAAGTCATGCCCGATGGATCGATGCTGGTGGCTGATGACGAAGGAGGCATTATCTGGCGCGTAACTGCTAACTAGGGTAACGCGGAATTTTAAGAAATGCCCCTGTCAACATATGCTGTTGGCAGGGGCATTTTTTGTTCTTCAAAGGTATACCCTTTATACCTGAGGGTATAGAAGGCACACGGCACGCAGCGGGCTTGGGATGTGAGTATGGCGGAGAAAACTTGCGGAGATACAGCATGCTGCTACCAGGGTATCGCGATAAGTAGGAATAACATTTTCCGGTATGCGCTGTTAAAGCAGCATCCATGCAAAACCCTGACCGGGGCAAGCGCGTGTAACGAACAGGTGGCGAAGGCCACTAACAGAAGTAAATAACGAAAGTATATGAAAGTATTAATTGTATTAACATCACACGACAAACTGGGCGACACTGGGGAGAAGACAGGTTTTTGGGTTGAAGAATTTGCCGCGCCATACTATAAACTAGCGGATGCAGGCGTAGCGGTCACGTTGGCTTCCCCTAAAGGCGGACAGCCCCCGATCGACCCGAAAAGCACCCAGCCTGATTTTCAGACGGAGGCGACCAAGCGGTTTGACCAAGACAAGGAACTGCAAAGCAAGCTCAGCAAAACGCATAAGTTGAGCGAGGTGAAGGCCGCCGATTTTGACGCGGTGTTCTATCCGGGCGGCCATGGCCCGATGTGGGACCTCGCCGAGGATAAAGACTCTATCAACCTGCTGGAGACTTTCCATGCGCAGCACAAGCCGCTGGCTCTGGTGTGCCACGCTCCTGCAGCCCTGAAGCACGTGAAAGCCGCCAACGGCGATCCGCTCGTGAAGGGCAAGAAAGTAACCGGATTCACAAACACAGAGGAAGAGGCCGTGCAACTGACAGACGTGGTGCCCTTTCTGCTGGAAGACAAACTGAAGGAGCTGGGTGGTGTATACAGCAATGGAAGCGACTGGGGGAGCTATGTGCTGCAGGACGGCCTGCTGATCACTGGACAAAACCCTGCCTCGTCTGAGGCTGCCGCAGAGAAGCTGCTGGACGCTTTAAAATCCTAGGCACCTGGCCTATACCTGAACGAATCCCGCCAAAGCTGAAATGCCTGGCGGGATTTTATTTTTGCTTCCATGTTAAGCAACTCATACCTTCGTAACAGACTTATCAATTCGCAGCTATATGGCAACGTTACTTGATTTTATCGGCAACACCCCGCTGGTGGAGCTGACACATATAAATACCAAACCCGGCGTGAAGTTATACGCCAAGCTGGAGGGGAACAACCCCGGCGGCAGCGTGAAAGACCGTGCCGCCTACGGCATGATAAAGGGTGCCCTGGATCGGGGCGAGCTACAGCCGGGCACCAGGCTGATTGAGGCGACAAGCGGCAACACCGGTATCGCACTGGCCATGATCGCGCGCCTGTTTAACGCGGAGATTGAGCTGGTGATGCCCGACAATGCCACCCGGGAGCGGGTGCTGACCATGGAGGCCTATGGCGCCAAAGTCACGCTTACGCCGGCAGAGCACTCGATGGAGGGGGCCATAGACTACGTGAACGAGAAAGTGGCGCAGGGAGGGTACCTGCTGCTTAACCAGTTTGCCAACCCCGACAACTATTTGGCCCACTACCATACCACCGGCCCCGAAATCTGGCGCGACACCGACGGGAAAGTGACGCACTTTGTGTCTTCCATGGGCACCACGGGCACCATCATGGGCGTGTCACGGTATCTGAAGGAGCAGCGCCCGGAAGTGCAGATTGTGGGCACGCAACCAGTGGAGGGATCCCAGATACCGGGTATCAGGCGCTGGCCGCAAGAGTACCTGCCCAAAATTTTTGAAAAGGAGCGCGTGGACCGCACTCTGGACGTGTCGGCGGCCGATGCCACGGCCATGACGCGCAGGCTGGCCAAGGAAGAAGGCGTGTTTGCCGGTATGAGCAGCGGCGGGGCTGTGTTTGCCGCCACCCGCCTCATAGAGGAACTGGAGGAAGGCGTGGTGGTATGCATCATCTGCGACCGCGGCGACCGGTATCTTTCCTCCGATTTGTTTGCGTAAGCAGCGTCCCGTCCCCATCTTGTTATAAAAAGTTACGTTATAACAACGAATATAAGATCCCATACACCACTACCATGAAAACAAAGAAAATCAAACAAGTACATGAGGCCGTGAGCGCGCCCATCGATGATCTGGTGACGTACCGTGCCCTGCCCACCTCCGCGGTAGAGTATATTGACCCTTTCCTCTTCCTGAACCACCACGGGCCGCAAACCTATGACCCGAATAACAAAGGCCTGCCATTTGGCCCGCACCCACACCGGGGGTTTGAAACGCTCACCTTCATCCTGGAAGGCGATATCCTGCACCAGGACACGGGGGGAGGCAAAAGCGTGATCAATAAAGGCGGGGTGCAGTGGATGACGGCTGGCTCCGGACTGATCCATGCGGAGGTTTCCTCGGATACGTTTAAGCGCGAAGGCGGTCCGCTGGAAATTCTGCAGCTATGGCTCAACCTGCCCGCCAGGTATAAAATGGTGCCCCCAAGCTACGTGGGCCTCCAGCAGCACGAAATTCCATCGGCTACCGAAGACGAGGGCCGTGTGCAAATAAATGTGATTTCTGGGCGCTGGGGCGATACAGAAGGTCCCATCAAGTCGCTCGGCGGGATCATGATGAGCAGTGTAGACATGCAGGCCGCCAGCAGCTTTACCGTGCAGGTGCCAGCGGCACACAACGTCTTTTTCTATGTGGTACGGGGCAAGGTCACCGTAAACGGGCGGTCAGTAGACAAGCTGCATCTGGTTGAGTTTGAAAACGAGGGGGAGGACATCAACGTGGAGGCGACAGAAGCCGCTGTACTGCTTTTCGGCCATGCCCTGCCGTTCAACGAGCCCGTCGTGTCGCATGGCCCGTTTGTGATGAACACGGAGCAGGAGATTCGCGAAGCCTTCCGGGATTACCAGCTCGGGAAAATGGGAGACTGGAACGACTGATATTTTGAAACAGCATTTTGAAAGCCTTGTGGGTAGTGTATACCTGCGAGGCTTTTTTTATTGCTACTTTACCATTCAGCCAGCG
This sequence comes from Pontibacter sp. E15-1, assembly GCF_022601975.1. Taxonomy (GTDB): domain Bacteria; phylum Bacteroidota; class Bacteroidia; order Cytophagales; family Hymenobacteraceae; genus Pontibacter. The sequence goes on along the minus strand of NZ_JAKVIR010000033.1, from coordinate 28,190 downwards.
CCACAAAAACAGGGCAAAATCCGGGTCTTGAGCAGGCTATATGTGTTATGTCTAAACAGCGAGGATAACATGGGCCGTGCTTCAGCAGCGGAGTGCAGCGCTGTTTTAGATAAGTATCGGCTCACTCTTGCGGCCCAGGGAAGGTATAAGTGGTTCATCGTTAGCTGGTATTTGCCTGATTGGGCAGATTTATACCCCTGTACATACTTCGCAATACATCAGCATTGGCCCGGTTTCTCATGTTTTAGACCATATCGGAAAAATGCAGCAAAGTGCTTTTTTACAAGGAGTGAGTACTCAACTATAATTTTCAGTATTTACAGTTATAACTTGCTTATATTAGAATTAAACTTTATACTTATTCGATCATTTCTAAACATATTGGTGGAGGAATGAATAATTGACAATAAGCTCCAAAAGATTGGGGCAAAAATGTGCTGAACCTTATAATAGCTAATCATCCTGAATCATGGCTGAAAATGTATATGATGCGATTGTTGTAGGCTCCGGAATTTCTGGCGGCTGGGCTGCAAAAGAACTCACCCAAAAAGGACTTAAAACTATACTACTGGAGCGTGGCCGGAACGTCGAGCATGTGAAGGACTATACCAACGCCAATAAAGATCCCTGGGAGTTTCCGCATGCGGGTGGTCGTACCCAGGAAATGATCAAAAACAACCCTGTTCTAAAGCGGGATTATGTGCTGAACGAGCGCAACCTCGATTTTTGGGCCAACGACAAAGACAATCCATATGTTGAGGTGAAGCGCTTCGACTGGTACCGTGGGTACCAGGTGGGCGGGCGCTCGCTGATGTGGGGCCGCCAGAGCTACCGCCTGAGCGACCTCGACTTTGAGGCCAACATGAAGGATGGCGTGGCCGTGGACTGGCCCATCCGCTACAACGAAATTGCGCCGTGGTACAGCTACGTGGAGAAATTTGCCGGTATAAGCGGCTCCAAAGAGAATATCCCGCACTTACCCGACGGCGATTTCATGCCTCCCATGGAGCTGAACTGCGTGGAAAAAGACGTGGCGGCCCGCCTCAAGAAACATTATAACAACAATCGCCACATGATTATCGGCCGCGTGGCCAACATCACGCAGCCACACCACGACCGCACCAACTGCCAGTACCGCAACAAATGCTGGCTCGGCTGCCCTTTTGGGGCCTATTTCAGCACACAATCGGCCACCATGCCCGCCGCCATGGCCACTGGCAACCTCACCCTTCGTCCTTTTTCTATCGTGACCAAGGTGATTTATGACAAAGACACCAAAAAGGCAAAAGGCGTGGAGGTGCTGGATGCCGAAACCAACCAGACGTATGAGTACTTCGCCAAGGTGATCTTCCTGAACGCCTCCTCTCTGAACTCGACCTGGATGCTGATGAACTCTGCCACCGATGTATGGGAAGGCGGACTGGGAAGCAGCAGCGGGGAACTGGGCCATAACCTGATGGACCACCACTTTAAGGTAGGTGCCTCCGGAACGGTAGAGGGGTATGAAGACAAATATTACTATGGTCGCCGCCCGAACGGCATCTACATCCCGCGTTTCCGCAACATCGGCGACGACAAGCGGGATTACATCCGTGGGTTTGGTTACCAGGGCAGTGCTGGCCGTGAGGGCTGGAGCCGCGAGATTGCCGAGATGAACATCGGCGGCGACTTTAAGGATGCCCTGACGGAGCCGGGTGCCTGGACGATGGGTATAAACGGCTTTGGCGAGACGCTGCCATACCATGAGAACAAAATAAGCCTGGACAAGAGCGTGAAAGACAAGTGGGGCCTGCCCGTGCTTGCCATCGATGCCGAGATAAAGGAAAATGAGCGCAAGATGCGCCAGGACATGAAGAACGACGCCAAGGAGATGCTGGAGATCGCCGGGTTGAAGAACGTGAACACTTACGATGCGGATTACGGCCTCGGCCAGGGAATCCATGAAATGGGAACCGCCCGCATGGGCCGCGACCCGAAAACATCGGTGCTGAACGGCAACAACCAGGTATGGGATGCGCAGAACGTGTACGTGACAGACGGCGCCTGCATGACTTCCGCCGGCTGCCAAAACCCGTCGCTCACGTACATGGCCCTTACGGCACGCGCCGTGGACCACGCCGTGGGAGAACTCAAGCGCCAAAACTTATAGCCATGCGCCTTGCCCGGCATCAGGTCGGGCAAGGCGTTGCTTTTACAGGGCAATGAAGGTGAAATAAATATCAGTGAGGCGTACCTAACCTAATGTAAGCTATGTCAGAGAAAAAAGCAGATAATTCAGCAGCAAGTAGCTCGCGCAGAAATTTTCTCAAAGCGGGCGCCGTTACAGCGGCCAGTTTCCTCATCGTACCCCGCCACGTGCTGGGAGGGGTGGGCTTTGTGGCTCCCAGTGATAAACTGGTGATTGCGGGCATTGGCGTGGGCGGCAAGGGGCAAAGCGACCTGGCCAGTTTCCACCAGAGCGGGAAGGCAGAAATTGCCTATCTCTGCGACGTGGATGACCGCAGGGCCGCCACGTCCATCAAAAATTTCCCAAAAGCCAAGTACTACAAAGATTACCGCGAAATGCTGGATAAGGAGGCGAAGCACATCGATGCTGTCTCCGTGTCCACCCCAGACCATAACCACGCCGTACAGGCTATGGCCGCCATGCAACTGGGCAAGCACGTGTACGTGCAAAAGCCGCTGACGCATGACCTTTACGAGGCCCGCGCCCTGACCAACGCAGCCAAGCGCTACAAAGTCGTGACGCAGATGGGAAACCAGGGTGCCTCCGGCGACGGTGTGCGGCAACTGCGCGAATGGTATGACGCCGGTATTATCGGCGAAGTGGACACTGTATACTGCTGGACAGACCGACCGGTTTGGCCGCAGGGAATTCCGTGGCCGGCAACACCGGCAGAAGTTCCGAAGGAGCTGAACTGGGACCTGTGGCTCGGCACCGCGCCGTACAAAGACTATGTGGAGAAGCTGGTGCCGTTTAACTGGCGCGGCTGGTGGGACTACGGTACCGGAGCCCTGGGGGATATGGGATGCCATCTGATCGAGGCGCCATTCAGTGTGTTGGGGCTTCAATATGCCGCTGACGTTCAGGCAAGTGTGGGCAGTGTGTACGTGGATGAGTTTAAGCGCGGCTACTTCCCGGACAGTTGCCCGCCCTCCAGCCATGTGGTGCTCAACTTCCCGAAATCAGCCCGCACGAAAGGGCCGGTGAAAATCCATTGGATGGACGGCGGCATACAGCCGGAGCGCCCTGAGGAGCTTGGCCCGAACGAGATCTTCGGCGATGGGGGCAATGGCATCCTGTTTGTCGGCACCAAAGGCAAAATGATGGCCAGCACTTATGCCGAGAACCCCAGGCTGTTGCCTACCTCCCGTACCACCGAAGTGACGGTGCCGCAAAAGTATGCACGCGTACCCGAAGGCGCCAAAGGGCATTACGCCCAGTGGGTGGAAGGCTGCCTGGCCGGTTACGGCAAAAAGCAACTTAGCGCACCATTTGAAATCTCTGGCCCTTTAACCGAGGCCTTGCTCATGGCGAACCTGGCCATCCGGGGGTATGATATCCGCAAACCGAAGGCCTCCGGTGAGGGGTATGATTATCCGGGCAGATCGGTAAAGCTGCTCTGGGATAACACCAACATGCGCATCACGAATTTTGATGAGGTAAACCAGTTCGTGAAGCGAGACTACCGAAATGGCTGGAGTCTTGGCGCTTAACAGTTTTAAATTACTGCAGCCATACCAGTTGCATACCAAGTATAACCTGAATTTTTTAAGCTGTCATTTTAAAGATATATGAACAGACGCGAAGCAGTAACGGCCGTTGCCTGGCTGATGGGAGGGACGCTTATCAGCGCCGATCTCCTGGTAGCCTGCACCACCAAGTCGAAAGACGTAAGCGACCTTTTTAAACCGGAGCAGCTGGCATTCCTCAACGAGGTGGCTGACACGATCCTGCCTACGACCAATACCCCGGGGGCCAAAGCGGCCAACGTGGGAGAGTTCATGGCGGTGATGGTGCGCGATTGCTATGCACCCGAAGACCAGAAGATCTTCCTGGAGGGTTTGTCGAAGCTGGACAAAGCCAGTGACGACAAGTTTAACAAGGACTTTATGAAACTGGATGCCAAGCAGCGCACCGAACTCCTCACTGCCCTAGACAAAGAGCAGAACGAGCACATGCGCACCAAGAAGCCCGCGGACCCGAACCATTATTTCCGGATGATGAAGGAACTGACGCTGTTGGGTTATTTCTCCTCGGAGATCGGGGCCACCCAGGCCTTGCGCTACGAGCCAGTGCCAGGCCGCTACGACGGCTGCATGCCCTACAAAAAAGGCGACAGAGCTTGGGCGACCTGAGGTATAACCCGCAGGTCTGCCATGCGACAGTTATGGTTGCTTCAGATTTGGGTTCAGGTTGCAAAAACCATTTAGCAAACACAAAATAAGACTAGATTTCTCATTCAATATTTTTTTGATGCATCAGAAATTAAGATTGGGCATGATTGGCGGTGGTCAGGGTGCCTTTATTGGCGGAGTACACCGGATAGCGGCCCAGCTAGACAATGCCTATGAGTTGGTATGCGGTGCCTTTAGCAGCAACGCGGAAAAATCGAAAGCCAGTGGCGAGATGTTGGGTATAGCCCCGGAGCGGGTGTATGCCTCTTATAAAGAGCTGTTCGAGAAAGAGCAGCAGTTGCCAGAAGCGCAGCGCGTGCAGGTCATCAGCATCGTCACGCCAAACCACGTGCATTTCGAGCCAGCCAAGATGGCGCTGGAAAGCGGCTTTCATGTGATTCTGGACAAACCCATGACCTTCTCGCTGGAAGAGGCCCTCCAATTGCGCGACGTGCAGGAGCGCAGCGGAATGCTTTTCTGCCTGACCCATACCTATACCGGGTACCCGATGGTGAAAGAGGCGCGCCAACTGGTGGCGTCCGGCAAACTGGGCCAGATCCGGAAAGTGTATGTGGAGTACCCGCAGGGCTGGCTGAGCACCTTCGAGGAGGGGGGCGAAAACAAGCAGGCTTCCTGGCGCACCGATCCTAAGCAAAGCGGCATCGCCGGTGCCATGGGCGATATCGGGACGCATGCCTTTAACCTTGCCGAGTACGTAAGTGGCCTGGCTGTAACCAAAATAAACGCCGACATTAATGTAGTGGTTGATGGCCGCCAGCTGGACGACGACGGTGCCGCGCTGCTCAAGTTCGACAACGGCGCCAGCGGCGTATTGGTGGCCACGCAGGTGGCCGCAGGAGAGGAGAATAACGTGCGTATCCGGGTATACGGCGAAAAAGGCGGCCTTGAATGGCAGCAGGAAGATGCCAACACCCTACAGGTGAAATGGCTTGACCGTCCGAATGAGATTTACCGCACAGGCGGTGGCAACTACCTCAGCTCTTACGCGCAGCACAACACGCGCACTCCCGGCGGACATCCGGAGGGCTATCTGGAAGCGTTCGCCAACCTATACCGCAACTTCGCCTTGTGCGTGCAGGCACGCCTGAAAGGTGAGGAGCCGCAGCCTGAGTGGCAGGACTACCCGGGTATAGAAGATGGCGTGCGCGGTATGGCTTTTATTGAAAATGTGATTGCCTCCGGCCAATCCAACCAAAAATGGACTGACTTTACAATCTAAGACTATGACAACGATACAAGGACCAGCGCTTTTTCTGGCGCAATTCCTGGGCGATCAGCCGCCCTTTGACACACTGGAGAACATATGCCGCTGGGCAAAGAGCCTCGGCTACGAAGGCGTGCAGATCCCGACCTGGGACAGCAAGTACTTTGATGTGCAGAAAGCCGCCGAAAGCAAGACGTATGCCGACGAGATCAAGGGCGTGGTAGAGGGCCAGGGGCTGAAGATCACCGAGCTTTCCAGCCACCTGCATGGGCAGCTGGTTGCCGTGAACCCGGCCTACGACACCCTTTTCGATGGCTTTGCGCCCGAGGCATACCACAACAACCCGAAAGCCCGCACCGATTGGGCGGTACAGCAGCTGAAGTACGCCGCCAAGGCTTCTCAAAATCTGGGCCTGCAGGCGCATGCCACTTTTAGCGGAGCTTTACTCTGGCATACCGTATACCCTTGGCCTCAGCGCCCTGCGGGACTGGTGGAAGCCGGTTTCAAAGAGCTCGGAAAACGCTGGACCCCGATACTGAATGCCTTTGACGAAGCAGGCGTGGACCTGTGCTATGAAATACATCCGGGCGAGGACCTGCATGACGGTGTCACGTACGAGATGTTCCTGGAGGAAGTGAAAAATCATCCGCGGGCCTGTCTTCTTTACGACCCGTCTCACTTCGTGCTGCAGTGCCTGGATTATCTCGAGTACATCGATATCTACCACGAGCGCATCAAGATGTTCCATGTCAAGGACGCGGAGTTTAACCCGACCGGGCGGCAGGGCGTGTATGGCGGCTACCAAAACTGGGTAAACAGGGCGGGTCGCTTCCGCTCGCTGGGCGATGGGCAGGTAGATTTCAGGTCAATCTTCAGTAAGCTGACCGCCCATGACTTTAAAGGTTGGGCCGTGCTGGAATGGGAGTGTGCTTTGAAGCACCCGGAAGACGGCGCGCGCGAGGGGGCAGTCTTCATCAAAGACCATATCATCAGGGTTACCGAAAAGGCTTTTGACGATTTTGCGGCCACAGGCATAGATGAAGCCAAAAATCGCACTATATTGGGTTTAAATTAAACCACACTCTTTACACGCTCTATTATGAAAAAGATTTTATTAGTTTTTGGCTGCTGTGCGCTCTTCGCCGCTTGCAACAATTCTGAAAACAAGTCCGAAGGCGAAGCATACTACGATAACTCGACTTCCGACGCAGAGATAAGCGCAGCCACGCGCCAGTCGGAGGTAGACACCAGCATCAACGACATCGGAACCGACAGAACCGCCAGCGTGCCTGCCGCCACCGCTGCTACTGACACCGAGAAAGGCAAAAATCTGATCGCCATGTCCGACTGCCTTTCCTGCCATCAAGTGGACAAGAAACTGGTTGGGCCAGGGTATGAGGAAGTAGCTGCCAAGTATGAGTACAACGACAAGAATGTTGACTACCTGGCTGGCAAGATCATCAAGGGCGGTTCCGGGGTATGGGGCCAGATCCCGATGACACCGCACCCGAACGTGTCGGAGGAGGATGCCAAAGAAATGGCTAAATATGTACTTTCACTAAGAAAATAGAACTATGATCCGAAATGCTTTTGCCTTTTGCGCGTTGGCCGCGCTGTTTTCGTGCCAATCGTCCACCACAGATACTGAAACAACCATGAGCGAGGAAAACACCGAAGCTACGCCTGCCGAAGCGGAGTGGACCACTCTGTTTGACGGGCAATCCATACAAGGCTGGCATACATACGGCCAGGACGCAGTAGGGAAGGCCTGGAAAATTGACGAAGGTGCCCTTTACCTGGACCCCTCCGCGAAATCTGACGGACAAGGGGGAGGTGATTTGGTTACGGACAATGCTTACGATGATTTCCACCTGAAATTGGACTGGAAAATAGCCAAGAACGGCAACAGCGGGATCATTTTCTATGTGCAGGAGGAACCAGCCAAATATCAGAACACCTATAACACAGGCCTGGAGATGCAGGTACTGGACAATGATGGCCACCCGGACGCGAAAATAAACAAGCACCGCGCCGGAGACCTGTACGACCTGGTGGCGAGCAGCCCGGAAACAGTGAAACCCGCCGGAGAGTGGAACCATGTTGAGATCATCAGCAAAGACGGCACGCTGGAGCTTTTCCAGAACGGCACCAAGGTGGTGACGACGACGCTCTGGGACGACAACTGGAAAACCATGGTTACCGGAAGCAAGTTTGCCGAAATGCCTGACTGGGGCACATTTAAATCCGGTAAAATCGCCCTTCAGGATCACGGAAACGCGGTATGGTATAAGAATATCATGATCCAGGAACTTTAAGCAGCCGACACGCTGATCATTCCGATTGTGCAGCGCTTCTCATTTGGTGGATTGTTCCCCTATGGGCGGAGTTGGGGGAAAGCGCTGAACGACAAAGGGAAGGCAGCATGACAAGCTGCCTTCCCTTTGATTAATGTCTCATTAAACTTATTCTATGCAGCTGATTACCCGAGTCAAGTTGTCATTTATGATGTTCCTGCAGTTTTTTATCTGGGGAGCTTGGTTTGTGACGCTCGGCACCTATCTGCTGTCTGAACTGGAAACCTCCGCCACACAGGTGGGGGTTGCCTTTCTTACCCAGTCTATCGGTGCGATTGTAGCACCGTTTATCATTGGCCTGATTGCAGACCGTTTTTTTCCGGCCCAACGCATTCTGGGCATACTGCACCTGATCGGGGCCGCCCTGCTTTGGTATGCTTCGTCGGTGGCGGATTTTGACAGTTTCTATCCGACCATCCTGGTATACATGATCCTGTACATGCCGACGCTCGCGCTGGTAAACTCTGTCTCTTTCCGGCAGATGCAAAACCCAAGCAAGGAGTTTCCGCAGATCAGGGTGTTGGGCACATTGGGCTGGATTGTGGCGGGACTGATCATCGGCTGGCTTAATTGGGAACAATCCGGAAGCCTGGTGTTAACCTTCAGGATGGCTTCCATTGCCGCTGGCATTCTGGGTGTTTTCAGTTTCACCCTGCCGGACACGCCGCCCATCAAAGGCGCAGAGAAAGCCACCCTTGGGGAGATGCTCGGACTGGAAGCCTTTGGCCTGTTAAAGAACCGCTCTTACCTTACCTTCTTTCTGGCTTCTGTGGCCATCTGTATCCCGCTGGCGTTTTATTACAACTTTACCAACCCATTTCTGAATGAGCTGGGTGTGGACGCCGCCGCCGGGAAGCAGTCGATGGGGCAGATGTCAGAATTACTGTTCATGCTGCTGATGCCGCTTTTCTTTGTCCGGCTGGGCGTGAAGAAGATGCTGGCCATCGGTATGTTTGCCTGGGTGCTGCGCTACGTGTTTTTCGCCTATGGCAACGCAGATTCGAATTACTGGATGCTGATCGGGGGCATCGTCCTGCACGGCATCTGTTATGATTTCTTTTTTGTGACCGGGCAGATTTATACCGATAAACTGGCGGGGGAGCGCTTTAAGAGTGCCGCGCAGGGTATGATCACGCTGGCAACGTATGGCGTGGGCATGCTGCTCGGCTCCCTGCTATCCGGTGTCATCGTGGATGCTTTCCAGACGACGGGTGGCGGCCACGATTGGCAGTCGATCTGGCTTATCCCTGCGGCAATCGCCGCTGGCGTGCTGCTGCTCTTCCTGCTGTTGTTTCGGGATAAAGTGACCCAACCACAGGAGGTGGCCCAACCCTTAACCACCGGGCCTGCAGGGCAACGACAAGTAAACCAACTTTCCTAAGTAAATCAGTTTAAACCCTTATACCGTCATGCCTCAGCATCCAAACCGAAGAAAAGTTTTGAAAAACGTTTTAGCAGGCACTGCAGCCATCACAACTTCAGGTATGTTATCACCGCTTACAGCATATGCCGAAAGCAAAGCCACCGCCAAGCTGGCTGGCAACATCAACCATGCGGTGTGCCGCTGGTGCTTTAACGACATGACAGTAGATGCCTTGTGCGCCGCCGCCAAAGAAATGGGGATCAAGGGGATTGACCTGGTAGGGCCAAAAGACTGGCCGACCCTGAAGAAATACGGACTGCAGTCGACGATGTGCAATGGCGCGGAGATCAGCCTGACAGAAGGCTGGAACCACCCGCAGTATCACGACCAATTGATCAAGAACTATTCTGAGATGATCCCTTTGGTGAGCAAGGCAGGGTATAAGAACCTGATTTGTTTCAGCGGGAACCGCAATGGCATGGACGATGAAACCGGGCTGCAGAATTGTGCGGAAGGGTTGAAAAAAGTCTTGCCTCTGGCCGAAAAGCACAATGTGGTGTTGGTGATGGAACTGCTCAACAGCAAAATCGACCATAAGGATTATATGTGCGACCATACCGCGTGGGGCGTAGAGCTGGCAAAGCGGACAGGCTCCGAAAACTTCAAGCTACTGTACGATATTTACCACATGCAGATTGATGAGGGAGACGTGATCCGCACGATTAAAGACAGTCACCCGTACATTGCGCATTATCATACCGCGGGTGTGCCCGGCCGCCACGAAATTGATGAGACGCAGGAGTTATTCTACCCCGCCATCATGCGTGCCATCAAAGAAACAGGATTTAAAGGCTTTGTGGCCCAAGAGTTTATACCAGTGCAGAATGACAAGATGGCCTCCTTGCGGCAGGCCGTTAAAGTATGTGATGTATAACCCATTGCGAACCTAAACCTAAACCAAAACTTATATACAAACGAATGAATAAAAGACGATCTTTCCTCCGACAAGCTGGTTTACTATCAGCAGGTGTTTTTATGGCTCCTGCCATTGTCTCGTGCAGTTCTAATTCCGAAAAAGCCGAGGACGCAACGGGAACAGAGAATGCCGAAAACCAGGCGATGGCCGCTTCCGGTGCTGCCATCGGTATTCAGTTGTACTCTCTGCGGGACATGATCCAGAAGGATGTGAAAGGCGTTATCGCGAAAGTGGCGGAAGCCGGGTATAAAAAGGTGGAAACATACGGCTACTCCAAAGAAAACGGTTACTTTGGCCTGGATGCCAACGCGTTCGGAGAGCTGCTGAAGTCGCATGACCTGGTGTCTCCGAGCGGGCATTACGGTATGGACCCCTACCTGTCTGGCGAAAACCCCGAGCTGCTGCAGTCTTATATTGAGGCAGGCAAAGCGATTGGCCAATCCTATATCGTGATTCCATACCTGGGCGACAAGCTTCGTACAAGTGCAGATGATTACAAAAAACTGGCGAAGCGCATGAACGAGGCCGCAACAGAGTGCCAGAAGGCCGGTATGAAACTGGCGTATCATAACCATGACTTTGAGTTTCAGCAATTCGGCGACATGACCGGGTATGATATTTTGCTGAAAGAGACAGACCCCGAGCTGGTGAAGATGGAACTGGACCTTTATTGGGTAGATAGAGGGGAGAAGGACCCCGTGGCCATGATGCAGGAGCACCCGGGCCGGTTTGTGATGTGGCATGTGAAGGACATGGACAAAAACGACCGGACACTGAACACTGAGATTGGAAGTGGCAGCATTGACTATAAATCCATCTTCTCGAAAGAAATGGCTCAGGTAGAGCACATTTATGTAGAGCAGGAAAACTTCGCCGAGGGTATGGATCCGTACAAGAGCATTCGCCAAAGCCACGATTATATCGTGAACACGCTGATGACCGCCTAACCGACTCGCTTTCAGTCTGTAAACAGAAGCGCCCTTATCCTGGAGTTATCATAAACTGTCAGGATAAGGGCGCTTTTTTGTGGTTTAGTAAAAGAATTTTATACGTTGGGATGTAGCAGTAGGCTTACTGAATAGAGTTTGCATTGGGGTATAAGCTGTTATTTGCCAACTTTGAATTTTGTCCAGTAGGTCGTGTCGCTTGTAACGACTTCAATTAGATAGGTGTCTGGTTTGAGTTTGCCCATATTATACCGCCAAACAGACTCATTCTTCGCGATACTCACTGGCTTTCGGAACACTAATTTCCCGGATTTGTTTTTCACCTCCAGCACAGCGTTTTCTTTCAGGTCCTGCTCGAACCGGAGCTCATAGGTGCCTTTTTGGGCGGGGTATAATTGAATGCCCGAAAGCGTTTCCAATTGTTGATCAAGAGATGAATTTGCGCTAACCAAAACCTGCTGCTTCTGTTGTGGCGCGAGTCTGGAAGGTTTATTTTGTGCAAAGGACGAGGTATAAAATCCAGCGGCGAGGGGCAGGGCTACTGCTAAAATCAGGGTATGCATTTGTTTTGTCATCATCAGCTTTTCTGTGAAAGTATGGGTACGGCAGCGTATATGCAGTTTTGGGGCCAGAAATTTACTATACATATGGATACATGAATTCTTGAATGTGTGTACAAGCGCTACAAGAGGGGTATGATTTGCTGTAGTGAAATTTCATCCCTGCCAATTTCTGTATGACTTCTAATGACAGATTTCATATAGAGCTACCGGGCTAAAACTCTGTAAGCAAGCACTCTATTGTCTTTGAAGGTAGGTATAAGCAAAATCCCTGAGTCATAGTCGAAGCTGATGTCGGCGGAGTTTATCTTCTCGCTTCGGGTATCGAGCACCTGCCATTTTCTTCCTTTCTTGTTCACATAAAAAATTTCCCCTTCCCAACTCGAGATCAGGAAATTCCCGTTGCTCAGCTCTGCGATGCCATCCGCTGAAGGAATCCCTTCCGTCCAATTCGTGAAATTCCGTGTGTCCAGATTGATGAAGCGGACATTGCCGCTACTGTTGAAGGCAACAACGAGTCGGTCATCCTTCACAAACAGTCCATTCGGTTGTTCCCGCCGGGTATTGTTTACCCAGGTGCTTACCCGACCGTTTTGGAGCTGATAAATGCGTTTTTGCTTCATGTCAGACACATAAACGGTTCCCTTGCTGTCTACGGCCACATCATTCAGATATTCTGCGCCATCGGCCTTGTACTTGCCCAAAATTGCCCCCGTTTGAGTGGATATGGCCACAATTTCATCAATGTCCGCTACATACAGCACACGATTATACAATGCGATGCCGTGCGGATCGTTCAGTCCAGCGGCCCAGTGCAACTGCTCCATCTTGCCGTCGGCATTCAGCCTGGAAATAAATCCGTCGCCGTCTTTTGCCTTCCCAGAATGCGCGTTGATGTTGCTGACATAGATGGCCCGTTCCGCTGGGGCATACAACGCAGACTCGGGGGTACGGAGGGTGTTGTCTGAGGCCCAGGCCTTCTGCAGCACAATTGGGGCCTTAGATGAAAATACTCTGCCCGTACAACTGTTAAACCCAAGCAGGAAGAGCAGCAAAAAAGCACTGTCGCGAAGAAGGCGCATATGGTATAGAATGTCTGGTGTGTATTTTACGTCTACAGGTTGCTGTAGCGTAGTGGCTAGTCTGCTTGCAGTCCCAGCTTGCGCAGGGTATTCGGTCGCGACAGTTTTCCTGTAGCCGTCTCAGAGAAAGAGGCGCTGTAGAAAATTTGTTTAGGCAACTCAAACTTTTTGAGTGCATGCTGGAGCTTGGCAAAAAGCGCCTCTTCGGCGGCCTCTGTGTGTTGTTTCCCCTCCATAATCAGCACAATTTTCTCGCCGAGCACTTCGTCGGGTTGCGCAGCAACAAAAAAACGGGGAGGCTGCTCGTTTTCGCTCAGGGCTTCCGCTACGGCCACCTCAACTTTCTCCACCTGCACTTTCACGCCTCCGGTGTTAATGGTGTTGTCTGCCCGGCCTATCCAGCGAAAGTGGGTAGGGGTAAGCAGCTCCACGATATCGTTGGTAAACAGCAATTCCTGATTGGTAATGTCCCCCTGTATGGTCAGGCAGCCGCGCTTGTCGATGCCGATTTTGATGTTGTCGAGCACCTCGTAATAATCCGTTGCCTTGGGCCCGTTGATGCGGCGCACGGCAATATGAGACGCTGTTTCCGTCATACCGTAGGTCAGGTATATCGGAGCCTCGACACGCTGAAGTTCCCGTTGCTGAGCAGGATTGACAGGTGCACCGCCCACCAATATTCCTTTCATACGGTTTAACTGCGGCAATGCTTCCGGCGTGTCGTGCAGTATGGTATGCAGCTGCAAAGGAACGAACGAGGCAAAATCAATCCTTTCCTCCCGGCTTACCAATGTCAGCGGGTTGCTTATCGGCGCGACGATAGTCATTTGCAAATCAGCCATAAAACCACGTACTAGCATCATCATACCCGCGATAAAATCGGTATTCAGGCAGATGAACGCACAATTGCCGGCTTTTAGCTGAAGCAGTTTAATGGTGCGTCGGGCGCTTGCCTCTAGCTGACTTCGTGTGAGGGAAATTGGCTTCGGCAAACCTGTAGACCCGGACGTATGCATCGGGAATTCCTGCACCCCGTTCAGCCATTGGTTGCAGAATTCCAGCGTTTTTGTCTCATACCCGTTTAGCGGGATGCTGTTCCGAAACGAATAGGCTGCAATCTCATCGTAATAAAATTTATTGCCGTTCAGGAGAAGATACTTTTCCGCCATGGTTCTAGATTGTTAATGTTCGTACCTGAAATATAAGTGATTCATCGCTATTTTAACATTTTAGGATACGATTTGAAGAAATTTTCTCTCTCAATCTGTCCAAAAAGCAAACAGGCAAGCAGTGTTGACTGCTTGCCTGTTTTTAAATTTATATGCTGCCTACCATTATATCCGGAACGCAACATCTTTGGTCAATCAAGAGCGCTTGTCTACGTTATAATTAAACGTATAACGTTATACTATTTTTTATTTGTGCCTAATGGTTAGCCGCATGTATGAAATGCGATTTACTTTCAAAAGGAGATAAGTGACTCTTTAAAATAAGGGGTCGTTTTTGTATTCCCGCATCTTATAATCGGCGGAGAAGCGGCCTGAACCGAATATCAGGAAAAATATCAGCAACAGCAGCACAATGATGGACGACCACAGCTCTGTGTTTTGGGAGTAGAAACCCCTGTCGGGATTAATGAAGAAAACAGCGCCGAGCAGGATAGGCAACTGAAACAACACAGCGATTCGGGTTTTGAGCCCCATTGCGATCATCAAGCCGCCCGCCAGATGGACCAGCGCGACATAATGGGCAAGCCCGGCAGACACCCACGGAAATTCACTATTCTGCATGATGGCCATCAGGGCACTTGTGTCCTGGATAAACAGGACCCCTTTCACGAATAGAAACAGCCCAAGCCCAATACGCACAATGTCGATCCAGAGCGGATGATGCTTATCGGCCCAATGCTCCATGTGATTCATGTTTTGAGTCAGGTTCATAACTGTAGGGGTTAAGTTAACTACTTGTTTTATACCTTTTTAAACGAGAATATATATATTTAGGACGAATTTGAGGTTGTTTTCTGAGAAATGACAAACTTGCTATTCCGTTGTAGACAAGGCATCGGGAAGCGCGTGAGAACTGAAACCTGCTGCGGCATCTTTATCAACGCGTCAGGAAATGCTAGTGCTTCTTTTGACGCAGCACCAGGTTGTCTACCGAGTATCGGCCTGGGCCCACCACCATGAAAAAAAGCAGCAATCCGGTTACAGCAATAGAGAGCCAGAGTTCGGTGTTGGACGCATTTATACCGCGCTGCGGGTTTACAATGAGCATGGCACCGATCAGGATCGGGATCTGGCACAACAGGGCAAGGCGCGTCAGGCATCCACAGGCAATCATCAGCCCGCCCACAATGTGCACGCTGCTAGTTAGAATTGTGGCTTTCTTCAAAGTCAAAATATCCTGGCTTGCGCTGAAAATCTGAAACACATCGCTGGTATGCTCCAGAAACATTATCCCCTTTATAAACAGAAAAAGGCCCAGCAAAATGCGTAGGCCATCCATCCAGACAGGGTTGTTGGCGCTGTTAACGCGCTCTTCGGAAACGATTTGGTGTGCTGCGTCCATGTGGAAAGTATAAAGTGAAACCAAGCTTCTATATATAAATATACGATTAACCAGGATAGGATGGTCAACTTAAAGCATAGGTTTACTCCCTGGCATCCTTGGGATGGCCGCTCACGTTCTCCATTCTTTTGAAACGTGGCGTGGGGGCAAGAAGAGCTGCCCTAAAAGAGGTATAACACAAAGCAGCGTATAGGCAACATTTATATCCCCGAAAACAGCTTGCCTGCCGCTTGTTTATACTCGCTGAAAGCCTTGGCATTCAGCGCACTGTCAGTAAACACTTCGAGGATCGCGGCCCCGGCTGTTGGGGAGAAGAAAGCAGGGAGGGCCTCGGAGAGTTCGGCAAGTGTCGTGACGGCGGTATAGCGCATCTTGAAATCGCGGGCTGTGTTTCGGGCATCCAGGGCCTGATGTGTTTCGAAGTAGGGGGCCAGTTCAGGTTGCTGTCTGGGGCCGTCAATCAACCTGAAAATCCCGCCGGCGTGGTTGTTCAGCAGCACGATGCGCAGGTTCTGAGGTAAGTAGTTGTGCCAAAGCGCATTCCGGTCATAGAAGAAAGCGAGGTCGCCGGTAATCAGAACCGTTGGTTGCGTACTCACCAGGGCGCAACCGACTGCCGTGCTCGTACTGCCATCAATGCCGCTAGTGCCCCGGTTAGCGTATACCTGTACCTGCTGCGCTGGCTTTAGGGCCAGGATGTTGGCATACCGCACCGCCATACTATTGGCCAAATGCAGGTTACTATGCGCTGGCAAGTGCCGCAAAATCTGGCGCACAAGGTGAAGCTCGTTATACCCTGACGCGGGAACATACTCCTCAAGGAAGTTTTCTGCGCGTCTCTCCATACCCTGCCAGGCATGTAAATAGGTCAGCGAGAATGCCTGACGTTCCGGAACAGTTGTAAAGAAATAGCGTGGACTGCAGCGGACGATTTTAGTCAGCGACTGAAAGGTGTCGGCCACTTGCCCGGCTGGCTGGAGGTGCCAATGTGCCTTGGGCGGGTGCTTTCGGAGGTATACCTTCAGGCTTTTGGACATGATAGACTTGCCAAACGTCACGAGTAAGTCTGGCCGAAGCAAGGCGAGCTGCTGGTCATCCTGGCAGGAGAGGAGAGTGTCCTGATGCCTGATAACCAGAGCGGATTGCTGCGTGTTGCTGATGATGTCGCCGACAATCACCGCGCCTGTTGTCTGTGCAAAGGTTTCCAGCACGGGGAGCAGCAAGGCATCGTAGTCGCCCTGACCCGCCACAACCAGGATGCGCTCATACTGGTGAAATTCCCGTCGGAGTTTGGCTAGTATATCCGGACCGAGTGTTTGGATACTCGCCTCTTCCTCAATTATTTTAACGCCTTCGCTGTAAACCAGAGCTTCACCCGGGGCTGGGTAAAAGGGCTCGCGCAAAGGAATGTTGATATGCACAGGTCCGGGCGGGAAAGCAATGGCCTTGTTCAGGGCTTCAGACACAAGGCGCTCGCTATGCCACACGGCGTCGGGGTGATCGAAATCTACCGGGAATGTGTAGCTCTCTTTGATGTGACGCCCATATACCTGTTCCTGCCGAATGGTTTGTCCATCCAACTGGTCAATCCACTCCGGGGGCCGGTCGGCAGTTAGAATGAGCAGCGGCACCTGCTGAAAATAAGCCTCGGCAACCGCAGGTGCGTAGTTAAGCGCAGCTGTGCCGGACGTGCAGACCAGTACGGTCGGGCTGCCCGTTTTCTGAGCCATACCCAGGCCAATGAAAGCCGCGGCGCGCTCGTCGCTGACAGTGCGGACCGAAAGCTTTGGATGGCGCGCAAAGGCCAATGTCAGGGGGGCACACCGCGAGCCAGGCGAAAGTACTACCTGCTGCACGCCTTTGCGCGCGCAAATCTCAGCAATATTCACAACTGGCTGTAAAATCATATGGTATGGTGTTCGGTTTGATCTTTGAGTTTAACTGAAAGTGCTTTCACTACACATTTTATACCCCGTACGGGGCGAAAGTTATATACCTTCAGGCAAGATAATAGCACAACAACGTGCCTGCAAAAAAGCGATCAATGGACATTGGTTAGGATGCGGCGCATGGTCTGCATCTTGTGCTGCGTTTCCTGCCACTCATGTGCTGGGTCTGATTCTGCCGTGATACCGGCTCCAGCATACAGTATGGCATGCCGAGCCAGAATCTCCATGCAGCGGAGATTCACATACAGATGCGTCCCGTTGGTGCTGTTTACGGGCCCCAAATAGCCACTGTAAAAGCTGCGATCATACCCCTCGTTGTCTTGTATAAACTGCAAAGAGGGTTCTTTGGGCAGGCCACAGACAGCGGAGGTGGGATGCAACAGCTGCAGCATGTCAGACCCCAGGGTAGGGAAGTCCACCTCCTTTAGGTTCACCTTAAAGTCGGTGCGGAGGTGCATCAGGTTGCCTGCCACCACTGTGCGGGGGCCTACTTCTGTATAGTCGCGGAGGCGCAGGGCCTTAAAGCATTTCAGGATATAACGCTCCACCATGGCCTGTTCCTCAATCTCTTTCTGTCGCCAGCTGGCGTTTGCCACCGAGGTGGTGCCTGCAGCTGGCTGCGTGCCAGCCAGCGCCACCGTGCGAAACACCTTTTCCTCGTCTACGCTGACCAGTATCTCCGGCGAGGCGCCCATCCAGGTGCCAACTCCAGGTATGGATACCAGCGAGACAAACGCTCTGGGGTATACCTGCAGCATGGCCTCCAGTGCCACGATCGGGTCGAAGGCGGGGGGGAGCGGCTCCAGGTAATTGCGCGACATCACCACCTTCTCCATTTCACCTGCCCGGATAGCTTCCACCGCCCTCGCTACCGCCGCCTTGAAAGAGGCCTCTTGCTGATACGAATGTTGGGAGGCGGGTGGCGCTGGGTGCCAGTTGTTGTCCGTTGTTTCAGATGCCACTTTCCGGAAAGCGCTTGCCACCGTTTCCGGTGTGCCCGGCGCGGCCGTTAGCTGGCACAAACCGGTGTTGTAGGAAAGGTCTCCTTTGATGAACAGGTTATCGTGCTGCGCATCCGCCACAAAGGGGCAGAGCAGGAACCCGAATGGGCTGTGCTCCAGGTTTGGCTGGGGCACCACCATGCCTGGCAGCAACGAAACACAGGCATGCGTTACCTCGGCATTGGGCAAGCGCCATACCGCTACAGCGTGGTGCTGCGCCATCGCTGCCCTGAAAATCTGCTGTAGGGAGAACCCGCCCGGGGTATCACCAGATAGGGCGTTGCCTGAGGTATAAAGCGCCTCTTGTGTCTGCATGTTAGTTTTTGTCTATGATGGCCACGGTCATGCGGCTGATGCAAACCAGGTCGCCAGCCTCATTCGTGATCCGGGTTTCCCATACCTGGGTAGTGCGCCCCACATGTGTCGCGGTGGCCCTGGCATATACCCAGCCCTCGCGCACGGCACGCATGTGATTTGCGTTAATTTCTAAACCAACGCAGGCCTTTTTTGTTAAATCCACCTGAAGGGCCGCACCCATGCTGGCCAAAGACTCCGCCAGCACCACCGATGCGCCTCCGTGCAACAGGCCCATCGGCTGGTGCGTCCGGTGATCTACGGGCATTCTGCCGCAAATGTATTTGTCGCCGATTTCTGTCACTTCGATGCCCAGATAGTCTATCATGGTGTTTTTGCACCACTCTTTTATCTGTTCTGACGGGGTAAAGTTTTTGAGTGCCGACATAGATGCGTACTTTAGGGAATTGTAGAAGTAAAAAAGCAAAAGTAGAAGAATTTTGAGTAGTAAGAAAGTATACCTCATCCGGCACGGACAAACCGACTATAATCTGCAGAGCATTGTGCAGGGCAGCGGCATCGACTCCTCTTTAAACGCGACCGGACAGCGCCAGGCCATTCAGTTTTTTGAGCGCTACAAAGATGTCCCGTTCGACAAAGTGTATACTTCCACCCTGCAGCGGAGCATCCAGTCGGTGCAGGGGTTTCTGGACCTTGGCCTGCCGCACGAGAAGCACGCCGGGCTGAACGAGATCCACTGGGGCGTGCGCGAGGGAACCCACATGACACCCGAGGAGGATCAGTACTACGCCGACATGCTGCAGACCTGGCGAGACGGAGACTGCGATGCCTCCATCGAAGGGGGAGAAAGCCCGGTGGTGGTGGCCGCCCGGCAGAAGCCATTCATAGAACTGATGCTGAGCCGCCCAGAAGAGGAAACCATCCTGATCTGCATGCATGGCCGCGCGATGCGCATCATGCTTTGCAACCTGCTCAATTATCCGCTCAGCTGCATGGATAACTTTGAGCACCTGAACCTGTGTCTTTACGAGCTGGAGCACACCGGCTCCATGTTCACAGTGAAGAAATATTGCGACGTATCCCATTTGCGGGATGCCTAGGCCCATTTTAAGGCTTTTAACAATTTAGAAGCATATAGTTTGAATAAAATATTTTTAAATCTAAATTTGGGCTGATAATACGAAGACCAATTGGGCGAATAAAATAAGACGAAATTTATGGCTGAAGTTATAAGAATGCCCAAGATGAGCGACACGATGACTGAGGGGGTGATTGCATCTTGGCTGAAGAAAGAAGGCGATAAGGTAAGCTCCGGCGATACCTTGGCTGAGGTAGAAACCGATAAGGCTACCATGGAGCTGGAATCTTACGAGGATGGCACACTCCTGTACATCGGGCCCAAAAAGGGCGATGCCGTGCCCGTGGATGCGGTAATCGCTATTCTTGGCAAGGAAGGCGAAGATATAACCGAACTGCTCGAGGAACTGAAAGGCGGAGGCCAACCTGCCGCAAAACCCGAAGCCAAGGAAGAGGAGAAGTCAACGGAAGAGAAGCCGGCTGAAACCAAGCCCGCCGCAGCGAAAGAAGAAGCCCCCGCAAAGCCATCCGTGGACGTGAGCAGCATCAAGGCAAATATTATACGCATGCCCAAGATGAGCGACACCATGACAGAAGGTGTGCTGGTAAGCTGGCAGAAAAAGCAGGGAGACAAAGTGAAGTCCGGTGATATACTGGCGGAAGTGGAAACCGACAAGGCGACCATGGAGTTGGAATCATACGAAGACGGCACCCTGTTATACCTCGGTGTGAATGAAGGCGACTCCGTGGCTGTGGATGCCATTATTGCCATCATTGGCGAGGAAGGTGCCAACTACAAAGCATTACTGGAAGCCGCCTCCTCAAACAAGCAGTCGCGCCAGGAAAACGCTAAGACAGACGAAGCCATAGAAACCAGTGCCGATGCAGTGACTTCCGCAGAAGTGGAAGAAACGCAGGTTCCGGGTAAGGATGAAGCCGAATCAAGTGCCGTTTCTGACAATGGCCGCGTGAAAGCCTCTCCGCTTGCCAAGAAAATGGCGCAGGACAAGGGGTATAACATCTCGCAAATTAAAGGCACAGGCGAGGGTGGCCGCATCGTGATGCGAGACATCGAAAGCTTCTCGCCAGCCGCAGCCGCTCCACAGCAGGCGGTTTCAAAAACTGCTGCGCCGCAGGCTGCCGCCATCCCGGGCGTTCCGTCTGAGGCATACGAAGAGGTGAACGTGTCGCAGATGCGCAAGGTGATTGCCCGCCGTCTTTCAGAGAGCCTGTTCACGGCCCCGCACTTCTACCTGACCATGGAGATTGACATGGACAAGGCCATCGAAGCGCGTGTCAGCATGAATGAGGTATCTCCGGTAAAGGTTTCGTTCAACGACCTGGTCATCAAAGCCGCCGCTGCCGCACTCCGGCTACACCCGGATGTGAATACCTCCTGGCTCGGCGACAGAATCCGGTACAACAAGCATATCAACATTGGTGTGGCAGTAGCCGTAGAAGATGGCCTGCTGGTGCCAGTGGTACGCAACGCAGACTTCAAATCGCTTTCTGCGATCTCTGCTGAAGTGAAAGACCTGGGCGGCAAGGCAAAGAGCAAAAAGCTGCAGCCTTCGGATTGGGAGGGAAGCACCTTCACCATCTCTAACCTGGGTATGTTCGGTATCGAAGAGTTCACTGCGATCATCAACCCACCTGATGCCTGTATCATGGCCGTGGGCGGTATCAAGCAAACGCCAGTGGTGAAGAACGGGGAGATCAGAATAGGCAACGTGATGAAAGTGACGCTATCCTGTGACCACCGCGTAGTGGATGGTGCAGTAGGTTCGGCATTCCTGCAAACGTTCAAGAATCTGCTGGAGAACCCGGTGAGAATTTTAGTATAAAACACCTGAGTTCGCAACTATGCAAATTTAAAAAGGCTCCCAAGAAATGGGAGCCTTTTTAAATTTGGGGTGAATTGAAGTTGTATAGTACGATGAACTGATATTTGAGCAACAACCTCTCTTACCAATTTAATGGTATAAGTAGGTGATTTTATACCCTTTCTAAACGAACGCTTGTTTATACCTAAGCAAAATCAGTTAGATAAGGGTATCACTTCGTGACTAATGCCGTGTTTTCAATATATTGTTTTTTCATGGCATGGTCAGATAACGGTGTTGGTTCTCTCATGGCGCATAAGAGGCTACCATAAAGGATCGTGCTAATGCCCGCCATTTCAAGAAACTCCTCTATCACAACTTCAATGCTGTAGAGTTGTGCGTTTTCGGCAGTTCGTAAATACCAATAACTCAGCACTTCCATACCCACTCCTCCAATCAGGAAGCAAGCCAGGCCAGCGGCCAGTATGACACTCTGAATAGGGTATACCTTGAAGAAAGAAAGGATGGTACGCACACCTACCAAGACGATGAGTGTGGCAAAAGAAAAATAGATCGAGATCCAGATGCCGTGGCCTCCTTTGAATCTGGGAGCCCACTCATTGTCCTTCAAGGCCTTCGTCACGCGCTCATGTATAACAGCGGACTCGTCTAAAGACAAGAACACGAAACCAAGCCCGACCAATAGTAAAAACCATGGGTTGGCAAGCTGACTTGCTTTGTGCCAGTTGGGAGAGAGGAGAAACAGGGCACCAACAACAAACAACTGTGTAGAAGAGAACCAGGCAGGAATGTTTGCCTCCCCGTCCAGGTCGAAAAGGCGGATAAGGTAATCAGGTAAGCCTAAAACAGGTCCAGCAAGAAATACCACAGCAAAAATAATTTCAAATAAGAGCAACGTAATCAATAATGTAACCGCGTGCTTTTTAGTTAAGTTGATGTATACCCCTGGCCCCATGTGTGCGTGTTTCGAAGAATAGCAAGTTAAAGATTAAATTATTGTTATAATATATACAATAATTACGATAAACGAAAGTAATTTAGTAATGTTATATAGTATTATAATATAATAGATTTTTCTATAACAGCGGAGCTTTTAAGCGTACCGAGTGCAACCAGGATTTTAGCCCGAAACTCATTTTGTATTCTATGCACTGTTACCAGGCACTTGTTCCGGCCAATTTGGCACAAAGCATGAGGTTGGCGTTTGTTTTGAGCACCAGAAAGCGAAGTAGCGCAGGTCCTATTTTTGGGCCTTTGCATTTGTATCACCTGTACAATTTCTAAATCCGATGACGAAAATAAGATCAACCACGGTATGTGGGATTTACCATAACGGCGAAGTGGCACTGGGTGCCGACGGACAGGCAACCATGGACAAGCACATTGCCAAGAGCAACGTGAAAAAGATCCGGAAGCTGCTTGACGGCAAGATAGTGACGGGCTTTGCCGGTTCCACAGCCGATGCCTTTACGCTCCTGGAACGATTCGAAGAAAAGCTGGGAGCTTACCAAAGCAACATGAAGCGCGCCGCCATCGAACTGGCAAAAGACTGGCGAAAAGACCAATACCTGCGCAAGCTGGAGGCCATGATGGTGGTGGCCAACAAAGACGAGCTGCTGATTATTTCGGGCACAGGCGATGTGCTGGAACCGGACAATCAGATTGCAGCTATCGGCTCTGGCAGTATGTATGCCCATGCCGCCGCACTTGCCCTGAAAAAGCACGCACCGCACCTTTCTGCCGAGGAGATGGTGCGAGAGGCCCTGAACATCGCGGCCGACATCTGTATTTATACCAATCACAACCTTATTATTGAGAAACCGGCGAGCTAAGGCTTCCGCTCTTCAACTAAGTATGGCCTCATCAGTTGCAGAAAACAATTGATGGGGCCATGGCGTGTTTTCGGAACAATCAGCACGCGAAAAACGAATAAGAAGCAACGCAAAACGAAATTGACTAACTTGCCGCCAAAACTGCTTTGCAGCGTAGGAGCCAGAACAAAACGAACAACTATGGAGGTATCAGATTTTCTAAAAAAACATTACAGGCATTTTAACGCAGCCGCACTGATCGACGCTGCCGAAGGATACAAGAAGCACTTGGCAGACGGTGGCAAAATGATGATCACGCTGGCAGGCGCTATGTCTACCGCGGAGATGGGCATTATTCTCGCCGAGATGATCCGTCAGGATAAAGTGCACGCTATTTCCTGCACGGGCGCAAACCTGGAGGAGGATATCTTTAACCTGGTGGCCCACGATTTTTACGAGCGCGTGCCGCATTACCGGGAGTTGTCTGCCGCCGATGAAGAGGCGCTGCTCGAGCGTCATATGAACCGCGTGACAGACACCTGCATCCCTGAGGAGGAGGCCATGCGCCGCCTGGAGCACACGGTATTGAAGTTCTGGGAGAAGGCTGACCAAGCGGGGGAGGCTTACTTCCCACACGAGTTTTTCTACCAGATCCTGCTGTCAGGAGAACTGGAGCAGTATTACCAGATCGATCCAAAGGACAGCTGGATGTTGGAAGCCGCTAAAAAGAACTTGCCCATCATTTGCCCTGGGTGGGAAGACTCCACGCTCGGGAATATCTATGCCAGCCACGTTATCAGCGGCGACGTTAAAAATGTGCATACGGTTAAAACCGGTATACAGTACATGATCGAACTGGCGGAATTCTATACCAACACAGCCACAGAAGCGTCTAAAATCGGGTTTTTCCAGATTGGCGGCGGTATAGCCGGCGACTTCCCGATTTGCGTGGTGCCGATGCTACATCAGGATCTGCAGCGTACGGGTGTTCCATTGTGGGGTTACTTTGCGCAAATCTCAGACTCCACCACGAGCTATGGCTCTTACTCCGGGGCTGTGCCGAACGAGAAAATCACCTGGGGCAAGCTGGGCAAAGACACGCCAAAGTTCGTAATCGAATCAGACGCGACGATTGTGGCACCGCTCATTTTTGCCCTTGTACTGGATATGTAATCCAACATTCCTTGATATATAAAGTGAGCCCGGCTGCAGTTAATTGCGGCCGGGCTCTTTATATATAGGCTTGGCTGGTTTGAGGTTGATTATTTTTATCTGCAGCCTTTCTTCATCTATCATAATGACGGGTAAAGTTTGGTACATGAGGTGAGCAAGCCGCAGCCGAAATTTAATTCTTATACCTTGTTACCAGTTGGCTACTTTAGATGAAGCAAATTTTATTTACCTACTCTATAATTATTTCCATTTCTCTTCGATTATTTGATGCGTAATTGCCTCTGCAACTTCGCTTCCTTCGGCAACAGATGATGCTACCCCGCTCCATCTGGTTCTTGCATCGCCTACGATATAAATACCCTTAATATCCGTTTCTTTATTTTCATCTACTTTGTAGTATGTCATACCAAAAAGACCAATTTCAGTAGGTACATTCATTCTCTTTGCAAAATCGGTGCTTTCAGTTGAATTTGTATCTGGTAAAAAGCCACCTTCTCTATCAATGATAGAACCATCTTCAAGTTCAATTCCTGTAAGTATGCCTCCTTTTGAAATGAGTTTGTGAATTTTCTTCTCAACGATAGAAACACCATTCTTTTGGAGATTTAATACCATCCCTTTGTCAGAAATGTGTTCTCCATTGGTAAAAACGATCACATCCTTCGACCAATGAGAGATAGTTTTGGAAAACATCGGAGCCATATTGGCATCACTAATCACGGCTAATTTTTTATCTGCCATTTCAAAACCATCACAAAATGGGCAAGGATAAACTGATTTACCATATACCTCCGTTAGTCCTTCAATTCCAATTGAGCTAATATTGTCTTTATGCCCTGTTGCAATGATCACCCTCTTTGCGCTGTATGTGTTATTTTCAGTGCTTACTGAGAAACTGCCATTTTCTGATTTTACATCTATTGCTTTTTCCTTTTTGTAGTTTACACTTGGATACTTAGTTAGTTGCTGTTTAGCTATTCTAAATATCTCACGCGGATGTTTCCCATCTTGTGTTAGAAATCCATGTGAATACGTTGTTACCATGTTTCTTGGGTTTTCCGTATTCAAAAGCAATGTTTTTATTCTGCTTCGCCCCAAAACTAGCGCGGCACTCATACCAGCTGGACCACCACCCACAATTATAATTTCATACTCCATATTTTCCTATTTAGTCAAATGAATTTTTCTTTTTAGGCGCCCTCAAATGTCAAATTTGGGATTATCAATAATTCAGTTCTTGCTAATGTCCCTTGTATGATAAATTATTACACTTCATGTTAATTTGATTGACCTATAACAGCATTGAAATAGGAGATCCAAGCCATTTCAGATACTTCTTGTTGTTTGGAGTAGTCTTCAATAATAAGGTTTATTGCAGCGTCGATGGTGGAAAAGTAGAGTCTTTCTATCCAATCTAATGTTAGTTGAGGATGGACAAGTTTATTGACTTGAAGCGTTTTTAATAACTCTCTAAAAATCTGCATCATTTCTTCAAACTCTTTAGATTCTTCTTCCATGCCTTGATAATTGTCTCTGTATTTATATAAAAACCGAAACTGATAGCCACTTTCAATATCACTCAAAAACATAGCTTTGAGCTGATTAATTGGGTAATCGGAAGATTGTATTGATTCTTTAGTTTTTAGTAAACAAATATTGCTTGCGTGTTTGACAATATCAGTTATAAGCTCAGATCTAGTACTAAAATACCGGTGGAGTGTTCTTCTGCTCAGATTTATTGATTCTGCAATTTCCTCCATAGGAGCAGAAGGGTTTCTACTAAAAGCTTTAATTGCAGCCGATATAATTTTTCCTTTGGTACTACTCATAATGTCTCAAATGTGAGACAAATATATAAATGTCACACAAGTGAGACAAGTTTGCGGTAGATTTTTTTTAGCTTGCAGGAAAAAAGAGGCGATAAGACCGTTCAGCTTACTTGACTCAATGTTTTATTGGTGTAGTTGACCAGGATTGTTTTTGCTTTTTTATCCCGGTATTTTGCGATTTATAAGGGAGATTTACCCAAATGGTTAGAAAGATTTATCCCTTTCAGAAAATCCTTTCTAGGTGGCTCTTTAGTCTTAAGCAATGCCGTTAACAGCAGGGTAATAGCAATGCTTCCAGAGTTGTCAGGCTAGAGGTTGGCCCGCAAGCGAAAGAAAAACTAACCTTTCATTTGCATCTTTAGACAGGGCTTAAAGCCCGATCCTGATTAAAGCGGTAACGGTGAATACAATGGTTAAAGAATTGCTAAATGCTAATCTCTAATGTACAAGGTTTGAGGGATGCATTGGCAGTCAATTGGCTGTCAGCTATCCACTCGGTTATGAGCTTTTTTTACTTCTCACTATTTTTACAATTCGGTTATATACGATTTCCGATAAATTCCAAGTGGTTCCACCACTTGTATTTACAAATTGAACAACGACTGTATCAATATCTTTGTGATACTTGGCAATACTAGAGTATCCTGGCAATAACCCTGTATGTTCATATTTATAAATAGATGAATAAATAGCTTGCTCATTATCATTTAGCAAAGAGCCATCGTTCAATGCCCTCAGGAATATTCCCACATCCTTTGCTGTAGCTACCATTGAGCCGCTAGAGTTTATAAAATCATTATACTTTAAATCGCCATCATAACCTACGGAATACCCACTCATAACATCGTCTAAATCCACTTCACTTAGTAAACTGTAAGTATTGTTCAGCTCAAGCGGTATCAAAATTTCCCTTTTGATATATTGGTGATGACTATATCCCAAAGTTTTATCAAGGATTTCGCCAATCAATAAATAATTCGTATTTGAATAACTATATTTTTTATCAGGTTCAAAATCAGCGGGCTTATCAAGTACCAATTCAAGGTTTTCGCTATTGGCTTTCGGTGGGGCTTCCCAATAGCCAGGGGTGTCGGTAAAATTGGGAATGCCACTTCGATGCTGCACCATCATTCTCAAAGTAATTTTATCGGCATTTTCAATCCTCCCCACAAGTTCTGGAAAGTAATCAGCGAGCGTTTTATCCAATGACAAATGTTTGTCATTTACTAATTTTGCGACAGCAACAGCAACATATAACTTGCTGATACTGCCGATCTTGAATAAGGCTTTCGGGTCGGAAGGAATTTTATTTTTTCGATCATGCCAGCCAGCGGCATAAAGCTCCGGTGGCTTCCCAGCCTGGTCCACGTATACAATCATTCCATCAAGTCCATCCCCAATTGCTTCATTTACTTGTTCTTGGACCGTATCAGGAAGTGGTAATATCCAAGCCCGTACTAAAATCCATGGTACAAACGCCAAAGAGCTTATGCTTGCAATAATAAATACTATTCTGAGTATTCGTTTTGTTTGTTTGCTTCTCATACTATTTCAGTACGATACGTTTTTTTAAAATTGCTCAACCGGTTAGTATAAACAACGTGCGAGGCCGCCGGCCGAAGTATGCTGTTTATACAGTGTGTGCGCCCAGTATGGGCACCTGATACTGAAGGTATCAAATTATTCCAGAGGGTGCAAGTCCCTTGCAGGCGAGT